>NZ_LJZS01000034.1 GCF_001314875.1 Halomonas sp. HL-48 | reverse complement strand
AACGCAGGGTCAATGCCCATCAGGAGCTCGGCGGGTTACCCTTCTGGCCAGAGAGAATGGTAGCTAATCACTCCCTCTTGAGAGACACAAGGAGCCCGATTTATCGGGCGATCAGGCCGTCTACAAGCAATCACCCCCCCCGGCGCCTCAATGATTGCTGATCGCGCAATGAATTGCGCTCCTACAAAACCCAATGCAAGCACAAAGCCCCCGTAGGAGCCCGACTTGTCGGGCGATCAGGCCATCTACCAGCGTTTACCTTCGGCGCCTCGATGAATGCTGATCGCGCAATAAATTGCGCTCCTACAAAAACCATGCAGGCACCCAGCCCTTGTAGGAGCCCGATTTATCGGGCGATCAGGCCATCTACCAGCATTAACCCCCGGCGCCATACCATTACCTACCGCGCCACCATATCCTCTAACGCCTCCCACACCGTGTCCAATATGATCGGCTGGGCCTCGGCGGTGGGGTGGATGCCGTCGCTCTGCATCAAGGCATCATCGGTGGCGACGCCTTCCAGCAAAAACGGCACCAGCGCCACATCATAGTCATCGGCAAGCGCGTGATAAACGTTAGTAAACGCCTCGCGATAGGCATCGCCATAATTAGGCGGAATATCGATACCCAGCAGCAACACCTTGGCATCGGCGGCCTGGCTGGCTTCGATCATGCCTGCCAGGTTGCGTTGCATCTGCTGTGGCGGCAGGCCACGTAGCCCGTCGTTGCCACCCAGTTCAAGCAGAACAATATCCGGCGCGTGCTGTCCTAACAGTTCGTCTAACCGCTGCGCCCCGCCCGAGGTGGTTTCCCCGCTGATGCTCGCGTTGACCACCGTCGCCTCCTCCGGCAGGCGCGCTTCCAGAAGGGCTACCCAGCTCGTTTCACGCTCGATGTTATACGCCGCGCTCAGGCTGTCGCCCATCACCAATAGGGTCGGCGCCGAGCCTGTGTCAGGGTCATCAGACGCAGCGTTGACTGGCGAAGCGGCCGCGGTGGCTATCAGCACCCCTAGCCACAGGGTTAGTATGCGGTAATGTTTTCGCCATGCTACAAGGATGCCACGCTTCATGTCTTATTCCTCATCAGACTCACCTGAATCGACCGCCAATGCGGGCCGGCAACGCGTGCTTCATGCTGAAAACCTTACCAAACGCGTTACCAGCGGCGAGCGTACGCTGACCATCTTACACGACCTTTCGTTGAGCGTGGCAGCCGGAGAAAGCGTTGCGATTCTGGGCAAAAGCGGGGCGGGCAAATCGACCCTGCTCGGACTGCTCGCGGGCCTCGATACCCCAAGCGACGGTGAGCTGAGCCTGTTCGGCCATCCGCTCAGCCGGTTGGATGAAGACGGTCGGGCCTCGTTGCGTGCTGGCCGCGTGGGCTTTGTGTTCCAGAACTTCCAGCTGCTGCCCACGCTCAGCGCGCTGGAAAACGTGCTGCTACCGCTGGAGCTCTCGCCCCGGGCGGGCGAGACCGACACCGCCGCCCAGTGGTTGGAACGCGTGGGCCTGAGCGAGCGCCAGGGCCACCTGCCCAAGCAGCTTTCTGGCGGCGAACAGCAGCGCGTGGCCATCGCCCGCGCCTTTGTGTCCGACCCCGAGCTGGTATTCGCCGACGAGCCCACCGGCAACCTCGACCCGGACACCGGCGCGCAGATCATTGATCTGCTGTTCAGCCTCAACCACCAGGTAGGCACCACGCTGATCCTGGTCACCCACGACCACGCCCTGGCGCGCCGCTGCGACCGCTGCCTGCGGCTGATCGATGGGCATCTTGCCGCGTTCGACCCGCATACACTGGCCAGCGACACGCTCGAAAGCGAAGAGGCTAGAACATGAGCAACCTCAACGCGCGCCTGGCCATGCGCAGCCTCAAGCGTGACCTGCGCGCCGCCGACGTGCGGGCGCTGTTTGTCGCGCTGATGCTTGCTGTGGCCGCTTCGACCATGATCGCGTTTTTCCTCGACCGGCTGGAGCGCGGCCTGGAGCGCCAGGCGAGCCAGATGCTGGGCGGCGACGTGGTACTCGAACAGCGCGACCCGTTCGATGAAGACCTGCGCACCGAGCTGGAAAACGCCGGCTTCACGTTGAGCGATCAGGTGGATCTGGTCTCGATGATCAGCCGGGGCGACCGCTTCCAGCCCGCCAGCCTGAAAGCGGTGGACGACGTGTACCCGCATTACGGCAGTTCCCGGGTTGACCTCGGCGAGGGTGCGGAGCAAGTCGCCTCCGGCCCGTCCCCAGGCGAGGCCTGGGCTGACCCTCGCCTGGCCCAGCTTATCGATATCGAGATTGGTGACCGCGTACAGGTCGGCCAGACCGAACTGACTATCAGCGGCATCATCGAGCGCGAGGCGGATCAGTCCGGCGGCTTCGGCAGTTTCAACCCGCGCCTGATGCTCAATACCGCCGATCTTGAGGCCACCGGGCTGGTTCAGGAAGGCTCCCGGGTCGAGTTTGAAATCCTCGCCGCGGGCTCGCCCCAGGCGCTGGCTAACGTCCAGGGCCTGCTGAACGAACTCCGCCGCGAAGGCGTGGAAGTCAGCGACGTGCGCGTCGACCGCCCGCAGCTAGGTACCGCCCTGGAGCGTGCCGAAAGCTATCTGGGTATCGCCGGGCTGGCCGCCGTGCTGCTGGCCGGGGTGGCAGTGGCCATGTCGACCCGGCGCTACGTGGAGCGTCACCTGGACACCGCCGCGCTGCTGCGCTGCTTTGGTGCCAGCCAGCGCCAATTGGTGGTGATCTTCTCGTTGCAACTGCTTGGCCTCGCGCTGGTGGCCTCGCTGGTTGGCGCGTTGTTGGGGCTCGCGGGGCAGGCCATATTGCTGTGGCTGCTGGCCGGCTTCCTGCCCATGACGCTGCCGCCTCCTGGCATCATGCCGCTCGGGCTTGGCGTGCTCACCGCATTGGCGGTGCTGGTCGGCTTTGCCGGGCCGACGCTGCTGCGTATCAAGCGGGTAAGCGCCCTCAAGGTATTGCGCCGCGAGCTGGACCCGCTGCCGCCTTCGGCGTGGCTGGTGGTCAGCGTCGCCAGCCTGGTGTTCGGCGGCCTGCTGTGGCTTTACTCTGGCAGCCTGCCGCTTGCGGCGGCGTTACTGGTCGGCGGGGCCGCGCTGCTCGGCGTGCTGTGGGGTATCAGCGCGCTGCTGCTCAATGGCGTACTGCGCGGCGTGCAGTCGCTGTCCGGCAAGGGCCCCTGGTCTCAGGCGCTACGCCTGGGCGGGCGGCAGCTCGCACGGCGGCGTCAGGCGGGCCTCGGCCAGCTCATGGCCTTTTCGGTGACCTTCTTCGCCATGGCCATGATCGTGCTGGTGCGCGGCGATCTGCTCAATACTTGGCAGGACCAGCTGCCCGACGACACGCCCAACTACTTTGCGATCAACATTCAGCCCAGCGAGCGCCAAGACTTTGAAGACGCCATCGGCCCCAGCGCCGAAGCGCAAAGCGCGCTGTACCCCATGGTGCGCGGCCGGGTGGTGGCCATCAACGATCAGGACCCGCGCGAGGCCGTGCATCCTGACGCCCGTGGCGACAATTCGCTGCGCCGCGAGCTCAACCTCACCTGGCAGGCTGAGTTGCCAGAAGGCAACGAGATCGTCGCCGGTGAATGGTTTGCAGATGAAGAGGGCGAAGGCCAACAGCAGGACTGGATGAGCGAAGTCGACGCCACTGCACAGGCCACGCCAGTGCCGATTTCCATGGAAGATGGCCTGGCCGAGCGGCTAGGGCTGACGCTTGGCGACCAACTCACCTTTGCGGTGGGCAGCGACGAAATCACCACCGAGATCACCAGTCTGCGAAGCCTCAACTGGGATACCTTCCGGCCCAACTTCTTCGTGATCTTCCCGCCGGAGGTACTGGAGTCGTTTGGGCACAGCTACATCACTGCGTTCTTCCTGCCGGAAGAAGAGCAAAGCCTGGTCAATGAACTGGTGCGGGACTTCCCCGGCGTCTCGCTACTCAACGTCGAGGCAATTCTCGGCCAGGTGCGCGACGTGCTGGCCCAGGTGACCCGCGCGGTGGAACTGGTGCTGATACTGGTACTGCTCGCAGGGGTAAGCGTGCTCTATGCCGCACTCACCGCCAGCCGCCCGGTGCGCGCCCACGAAAGTGGCCTGCTTCGTGTGTTTGGAGCAGGGGAGACGATGATCTCGCGGATACAAGGCGCCGAATTCGCACTGCTCGGGTTTGCCAGCGGGCTGCTCGGCGCGGCCCTGGCCGAGCTCGCCACCGCTGTACTGTATCTCTACCTGCTAGATCTAGCGCCCCGCGTGCACCCGGAACTATGGCTTGCGCTACCCATCGGCGGCGCACTGCTGATCGGCGTCATCGGCCACGGCCTCTCCCGCAGCCTACGCAAACAAGCCCCCTCGGCGAGTTTGGGGTTGTTAGGCGAGGCCTAGCACCCAGCCACTGTAGATAAGCTCATTGTTAAAACTGTTATGCACCATTTTCTGTGGGAGGGCTAAACATGCGAACCACCTATGATGAAGCGGATGATATTTTAGTTGTGCGTCTCTCCGATAAGCCAATCGCAAAAGAAGCTTCGCAAGATTGGAATACGCACATTAGCTACGCAGAAGATGGTTCCATCATTGAAATTGTTATCTTGGAAGCCTCGAAGCAAGGAGCTTGGCCTTTGTTACGCAGTGACGCTGCATGACGAGTTCACCCAGCCCCTGTAGGCGCCCGACCTGTCGGGCGATCAGGCCATCTACCAGCGTTTACCCTCGGCGCCTTGATGATTGCTGATCGCGCAATAAATTGCGCTCCTACAAAACCCAATGCACGCACTCAACCCCCGTAGGAGCCCGACTTGTCGGGCGATCAGGCCATCTACCAGCGTTTACTCTCGGCGCCTCGATGATTGCTGATCGCGCAATAAATTGCGCTCCTACAAAACCCAATGCATGCAATCAGCCCCCGTAGGCGCCCGACTTGTCGGGCGATCAGGCCATCTACTAGCGTTTACCCTCGGCGCCTCGATGATTCCTGATCGCGCAATGAATTGCGCTCCAACAAAACCCAATGCATGCAATCAACCCCCGTAGGAGCCCGACTTGTCGGGCGATCAGGCCGTCTATCAGCGTTTACCCTCGGCGCCTCGATGATTGCTGATCGCGCAATAAATTGCGCTCCTACAAAACCCAATGCGCGCACCCAACCCCCGTAGGAGCCCGACTTGTCGGGCGATCAGGTCGTCTACAAGCGATAACTTGCGGCGGCTTGATGATTGCTGATCGCGCAATAAATTGTGCTCCTACAAAACCCAATGCACGCACCCAACCCCGTAGGAGCCCGACTTGTCGGGCGATCAGGCCATCTACTAGCGTTTACCCTCGGCGCCTCGATGATTCCTGATCGCGCAATAAATTACGCTCCTACAAAACCCAATGCATGCAATCACCCCCCGTAGGAGCCCGACTTTTCGGGCGATCAGGTCGTCTACCAGCGTTTACCCTCGGCGCCTCGATGATTGCTGATCGCCCAATAAATTGCGCTCCTACAAAACCCAATGCACGCACTCAACCACCGTAGGAGCCCGACTTGTCGGGCGATCAGGCCATCTACCAGCGATTACCTTCGGCGCCTCAATGATTGCTGATCGCGCAATGAATTGCGCTCCAACAAAACCCAATGCATGCAATCAACCCCCTTAGGAGCCCGACTTGTCGGGCGATTAAACGCTCTGCGCCACATGAGCGCGATTCATCTGCATCCTGACGCGGATGCGATGAAACTCGCGCTCGGCTGAGGTATCATAGCCTCCTACTCTTTCATGACCGACCCTTCGTACGAGGTTCTCCGCCGATGTTCAGCCGCGATATGACAATTGCCGGATTCGATGATGTGCTTTATGACGCCATGCAAAAAGAAGTGGCGCGCCAGGAAGCCCACATTGAACTCATCGCTTCAGAAAACTACGCCAGCCCACGCGTACTGGAAGCCCAGGGCAGCCAGCTGACCAACAAATACGCCGAAGGCTACCCCGGCAAGCGCTACTACGGCGGCTGTGAATTCGTCGATATCGCCGAAAACCTCGCCATCGACTACGCCAAGGAACTGTTCGGCGCCACCTACGTCAACGTACAGCCCCACTCCGGCTCCCAGGCCAACAGCGCCGTCTTCCAGGCGCTGGTCAAGCCCGGCGACACCATCCTCGGCATGAGCCTGGACGCCGGCGGCCACCTGACCCACGGCGCCAAGCCCAACTTCTCCGGCAAGCATTACAACGCCGTGCAGTACGGGCTGAATGAGCAAGGCCTGATCGACTACGACCAGGTCGCTGCACTTGCCCGCGAACACAAGCCGAAAATGATCATTGCCGGCTTCTCCGCCTACTCGCAGATTGTCGACTGGGCCAAGTTCCGCGAGATCGCCGACGAAGTGGGCGCTTACCTACTGGTCGATATGGCCCACGTCTCCGGCCTGGTCGCCGCCGGCGTTTACCCAAGCCCGCTGCCCCACGCCCACGTGGTCACCTCCACCACGCACAAAACCCTGCGTGGCCCGCGTAGTGGCGTGATTCTCTCCGCCGAGAACAACGCGGATATCGAGAAAAAGCTGCAATCCGCCGTCTTCCCCGGCGGCCAGGGCGGCCCGTTGATGCACGTGATTGCTGCCAAGGCGATCTGCTTCAAGGAAGCCATGGCGCCCGAGTTCAAGACCTACCAGCAGCAGGTAGTAAAGAACGCTCAGGCGATGGCCAAAGTGTTCATGGAGCGCGGCTACGACATCGTTTCCGGCGGTACCGAAGACCACCTGTTCCTGCTCTCGCTGATCAAGCAGGGCGTCACCGGCAAAGACGCCGACGCCGCCCTAGGCCGTGCGCACATCACCGTGAACAAGAACGCCGTGCCCAACGACCCGCAAAGCCCGTTCGTCACCTCAGGCCTGCGCATCGGCACGCCCGCCGTCACCACGCGCGGCTTCGGTGAAAAAGAGTGCAGCGACCTAGCCGGCTGGATCTGCGACATCCTCGACGTCCTCGCCAAGGGCGACGACACCACCGCTATCGAAGCCGAGGTGCTGGATAAAGCCGCCGCGGTATGCAACAAGTTCCCGGTTTATAAGTAAGCCATCACCCGATCGCCCAATGAATTGGGCTCCTACAAACCCCGGTGCTTGCACCCAGCCAATGTAGGAGCCCGACTTGTCGGGCGATCAGGCCATCTACAAGCAATTACCATCGGCGCCAAGATCCTTCCTGATCGCCCAATGAATTGGGCTCCTACGAAACCCGGTGCTTGCACCCAGCTAATGTAGGAGCCCGACTTGTCGGGCGATCAGGCCATCTACAAGCAATCACCATCGGCGCCAAGATCCTTCCTGATCGCCCAATGAATTGGGCTCCTACAAACCCCGGTGCTTGCACCCAGCCAATGTAGGAGCCCGACTTGTCGGGCGATCAGGTCGTCTACTAGCAATTACCTTCGGAGCCTCAGGGCGGTCACACAACCACCTGATCATCCGCATCCGGCGTTAACCAACGGGCATCCCAAAAGCTATGATCGCCAATCTGATTAACCAACCCAGCCCTAAGGGGATTCGCAACGATATAACGCGCGGTATCCCGCACGCCTTCCTCCTCGCGTATCAACCGGTCATGAAAACCCCGTTGCCAAATCGGCTTGCCCACCGCCAACGACACATACGATTTATACAGCTTCACCGCCTGCGAAAGATCGCCTTCTAGCGCCAACAGCCAATGCACATGATCCGGCATCACCACATAAGCCCAGGTCGTCGCGTGCTGGCACACGGAAGGTTGAGAAAAAGCCCGCGCCGCCGCGCAGCCGCGCGTAAAATCCAGAAAATAAGGCGACCGGTCAGCGGTTACGACCGTTACCAGGTAATAGTGTCCGGGCAAGCACCGCCGCCCCATCCTCAACGCATGACCTCGTGGCATCACTGCTCCTCCTTGAACAATATGTTAACTAACGGCGAACTATCCCCGGCGGCTCAATGCCCTCCGGTTTTTGTAGGAGCCCGACTTGTCGGGCGATCAAGCCATCTACAAGCAATCACCCTCGGCGCCAAGACGTTTCCTGATCGCGCAATGAATTGCGCTCCTACAACACCCTACAAAGGCACCCAGCCCTTGTAGGAGCCCGACTCGTCGGGCGATCAGACTATCTACAAGCAATCACCCTCGGCGACTCAATGATTGCTGATTGCGCAATGAATTGCGCTCCTACAAAACCCCATGTAGGCACCCAGCCCTTGTAGATACCGTCTCTCGATACCAGCCGCAAGGGTGATTTATACCCCTTGCGGCCGATATTCGCTTTGTGACTTCAACACGCCAAACGCAATA
>NZ_LJZS01000011.1 GCF_001314875.1 Halomonas sp. HL-48 | reverse complement strand
GGCTCTGGCTCTGGCTCTGGCTCTGGCTCTGGCTCTGGCTCTGGCTCTGGCTCTGGCTCTGGCTCTGGCTCTGGCTCTGCGTTCAGTATTGGCGGATCCTGCGGTTCGTCAAGCGACCAGGGTGGGGTTTCATCAACCGGCTCCTGGCTTACAGGCGCCTCTTCACCAGCGTCAACGTCGGCGCCGGGCGGGATGGCTTCGCTATCCGCCGCTTGTTCGCGGCTCGCCGCTGCCTGGGGTAGCGGCGGTGAAGTCGGTGCGTTCGCCTGGGGCTGGGCACTGTCGTCGGCACTTGGGGAGGTTTCAGGCTGCAGCGGCAATTTGGTCGTCGGCGGCCTGGGTACCCCCTGGGGACGGAATGCCAGCATCCTGAGCAGCGTCATTTCCAGCGCACTGCGTAAATCGGGAGCGTGCTGCATATCACCCCGGCCCTGAATGCCGATTTGATAGTAGAGCTGAATATCTTCGGCACTGAAGCGCGATGCCAACTGAAGGATGACGTCGCGGTCGCCGTGGCTGTTATCCACCGCATCGGGCACCATCTGCGCCACCGCCAGGCGGTGCAGCACCCCGGTGATATCGTCCAGCACAGCGGCAAAATCAGGGCTTTGCTCGGCCAGCTGACCAATTTCTGACAGCAGGCGCGGCACGTTGACCTCGGCCAGAGCTTCGATCAGCGCAATCACGTGGCGGTGATCCAGCGTACCCAACATGGCGGCGACGTCGGCGTGTCGAACGGTACCCTGACCAAAGGCAATGGCCTGGTCAGTCAGACTCATGGCATCGCGCATCGAGCCTTCAGCCGCTTTGCCCAATAGCCAGAGTGCGCTCTCGTCGAACGCCACGCCTTCACTGTTCAAAATGTGCGTCAGGTGGGTCACTACCCGTTCCGGAGGCATGTGCTTGAGCGTGAACTGCAGGCAGCGTGACAGGACCGTGGCGGGAAGCTTTTGCGGGTCGGTGGTGGCCAGCAGGAACTTGACGTGGGGAGGGGGTTCTTCAAGGGTCTTGAGCAGCGCGTTAAAGCTGCTGGTCGACAGCATGTGCACCTCATCGATGAGATACACCTTATAACGCCCCTGGGTAGGCGCATATTGCACGTTATCGAGCAGCTCGCGGGTGTCTTCGACCTTGGTCCGCGAGGCGGCATCCACTTCGATCAGGTCGACAAAACGCCCTTCGTCGATGGCCTGGCAGCTATCGCACTGGCCGCAAGGCGTCGACGTCACGCCCTCGTCGCCGCGCCCGTTTGCCGTGCAGTTAAGGCACTTGGCGAGGATGCGTGCAAGCGTGGTCTTGCCGACACCGCGGGTACCGGTAAACAGGTAGGCGTGATGCAGACGGCCCTGGTCAAGGGCATTGACCAGGGCGCGCTGTACATGGGCTTGGCCCACAAGCTCGTGAAATGTTCGCGGCCGCCATTTACGGGCCAGAACCTGATAGCTCATTGAGCATGACATCCTTTGGCGGGTGACTTGTCACTGGGGCGTTTATGGGCTGCCCTATCGACACCCCAGCGCCAAGACAAAAGCGTATTCTAGCGACTGCGCCACGACCCGCCAACCGTCTACCTCACGGGCTTGGCAACCCCGTTGTTAGGCGTTGTCACCGCTCTCATTGGCGGCAGCGCGCTGCCCCGCCTCTTTTACCAGCGTTTCCAGCTCGCCGTTCTGATGCATCTCGACGACGATGTCGCAACCACCGACCAGCTCGCCTTCCACCCACAGCTGCGGGAAAGTTGGCCAGTTGGCAATTTTCGGCAGCTCAGCGCGGATGTCCGGATTATCCAGCACGTTGACGAACGCAAACCGTTCGCCACAGCTCATCAGTGCCTGAACGGTCTGGGCCGAAAAACCGCACTGGGGTAGCTGAGGCGTGCCTTTCATGTAAATCAGGATGGGGTTTTCGCTGATTTGACGCTGAATGTTTTCGGCTGTTGTGCTCATACGGTCTCCTGGTCTTGATCAAGGCGATTGATTCGTTGTGCAGCGCACAAGGGGCGACATCATGAAATACCCGAGCGCACTGCTCAACCTTATTAGGTGATAGCTATTCTACGCGTGCCAACCACGTTGCGCATCCCCCAGGGCATAGCTAGGATAGGGTTTTTGCGCGGAGACTACCTTCATGGCGACACGCCATTTTCTGACGTTACTGGACTTGACGCCCGACGAATTGCATTACTTGATCCAGCGTGCCATCACCATCAAGAGCAACTTGAAGGCCCAGGGTCCTCGCTATACGCCCCTGCCCAACCGGACGCTGGCGATGATTTTCGAGAAATCATCGACCCGCACGCGAGTGTCATTCGAAACCGCCATGGCGCAGTTTGGCGGCCATGCGCTGTTTCTGTCTCCCCGTGATACGCAGTTGGGCCGCGGCGAGCCCATCGAAGACACCGCCCGCGTGCTGGCCGAGATGGTCGATGCCGTGATGATTCGCACCTTCTCCCACGCCGGGCTTGAAACCTTCGCCAAGGCCTGCGACGTGCCCGTCATCAACGCGCTGAGCGACGACTACCATCCCTGCCAGCTGCTCGCTGACGTCATGACCTGGACCGAGCTGCGCGGCAGCGTAAAAGGCCGCACGGCGGTGTGGATTGGCGACGGCAACAACATGTGTCATTCATGGATCAACGCCGCCCGTCAGTTCGGCTTCCACCTGCGGGTATGCTGCCCCAAGGGCTACGAGCCGCGGGCCGATATCATGGCCGCCGCCGGCGACCAGGTAATCCTGCTTCACGACCCGCAAGCCGCCGCCGAAGACGCCGACCTGATTACCACCGACGTCTGGGCGTCCATGGGCCAGGAAGAAGAGCAGGCCAAACGCGAGGCGGATTTCGCGGGTTTCCAGGTCACCGAAGCCCTGCTTGATCGCGCCAAGTCCGACGCGCTGTTTCTCCACTGTCTGCCTGCCCACCGCGGCGAAGAGATCAGCCACACGCTGCTCGACGACCCGCGTGCCGTGGTCTGGCAAGAAGCCGGCAACCGCCTTCATGCCCAAAAGGCGCTTATCGAATTCCTGCTGCTGGGTAAAGTGAGCTCATAGCCACGTCTATTGACCAAGCTTGCTACATGCCAAAAAAAACGCCCTGACGGTGAAACCGGCAGGGCGTTTTTTTCAATAAACTTGGTGGAGCCTAGCGGGATCGAACCGCTGACCTCAACACTGCCAGTGTTGCGCTCTCCCAGCTGAGCTAAGGCCCCACGTGCTGTCGTTGCAACAGCGAGGCGCATACTACGATGCCGACGTTCACGGGTCAAGGTTTTACGCATTTCATCGTTTACTAATTCTCCTTTGCCAACAGCTGTGGCACTCTATAGGCCACAACAGGGTCATACAGTCGGATCAGCCATCTCATTTAAGGCTGATGGGGCGCACGCGACATCGACCCAGCTTCTGGAATCCACCGCATGTGTATTGTGACGTCTCAATGCAGGAGCTTGTCCTTTGATCAACGTTTTAATCGCCGATGATCACCACCTGGTGAGAACAAGTATTGCCCACCTGCTCAATGATGAGAGCGATATTCAGATCGTGGGTGAGGTAGACGATGGCGAAAGCGCCGTGTCCAAGTGCCGCCAGCTGAGGCCCGACATTGTGCTCATGGACATCCGCATGCCGGGGATTGGCGGCCTGGAAGCCACCCGCCGCATTCATCGCGGCATGGAAGACATCAAGGTATTGATTCTGACCGGGCACCTGGAAGATAACGTGGCACGGCGAATGCTCGAAGCCGGCGCCTCCGGCTTTTTGAGCAAAGGCACCGACGCCGCTGAAATGGTCAACGCCATACGCGAGGTGTTTCATGGCCGACGCTACATCAGCCAGGAGATTGCCCAGCGTCTTGCCATGTTACACTTCAACACCGAAGACAGCCCCTTCACCCAACTGTCGCACCGCGAGCTGCAAATAGCGCTGATGATCGTTAACTGCCAGCGGGTCCAGGACATTTCCGACCGCCTGCACCTGAGCCCCAAAACGGTCAACACCTATCGCTACCGGCTGTTTGAAAAGCTCCAGGTGGCCACCGACGTAGAGCTGACACATCTTGCGCTGCGCCATGGGTTGGTTGAAGGGTTTGATCGGGCGGAAGGCTAACTCTCCCCAATGACCACTCGCCGATTTTGAAGGCAGTTACATTTGACAATGACCTTTGATGCCAAGAAATTTTTAAGCACGGTAAGCACGTCACCCGGCGTCTATCGCATGCTGGACGCATCGGGCGATACCCTCTATGTCGGCAAGGCTAAACGCCTGAAAGCCCGCTTGGCCAGTTACTTCCGTGGCCAGCTCAACGCCAAGACCCAGGCCATGGTCGGGCGTATCGCGGATGTCCAGGTCACCGTCACGCGTAGCGAGACAGAAGCACTATTGCTCGAGCAGACGCTGATCAAGGAACTGCGCCCGCCCTACAACATCCTGCTGCGCGACGATAAATCCTACCCTTTCGTGTTTGTCAGCGACCGGCATCCCTACCCTGCACTTGAGTACAAACGCGCCCGTCAACGGCGTGGTGACGGACGCTACCTGGGGCCTTACCCCAGCAGTGGCGCGGTGCGTGAGAGCCTTGCCCTGATGCAAAAAATCTTCCGCATCCGCAACTGCGAAGACAGCGTTTTCGCGCATCGGTCGCGCCCTTGCCTGCAGTACCAGATTCAACGCTGCAGCGCCCCTTGCGTCGACTACATCTCCGCCGAGGACTACCGGCGCGACGTCGAGCACGCCGTGATGTGCCTGGAAGGCAAGAGCGAACACGTCACCCAGGAGCTGACCGCAGCGATGGAGGCGGCAAGCCAAGCGCTGGATTTCGAAGAAGCCGGACGCTTTCGCGACCAGATACAGCAGCTCCGCCAGCTCCAGCAGCGCCAGTTCGTCGATACCGAAAGCGGTGACGCGGACATCTTCGCGCTGGCCCAGCGCCCAGGCGCCCTGGGCATTTCGGTGCTGAGCGTGCGCGACGGGCGGTTACTCGGCGCGCGCCACCATATGCCCAAGAACGACCTCGACCTGACCCCGGAGCTGCTG
Source organism: Halomonas sp. HL-48 (assembly GCF_001314875.1). Taxonomy (GTDB): domain Bacteria; phylum Pseudomonadota; class Gammaproteobacteria; order Pseudomonadales; family Halomonadaceae; genus Vreelandella. The sequence goes on along the minus strand of NZ_LJZS01000011.1, from coordinate 107,556 downwards.
CTCACCGAGGTCGTCAGCCAGTACTATCTCGGTCAGCCGCACAACATTCCCAGCGAAGTGATCACCAGCCACCCGCTCGACGATGCTGCCCTGCTGGCGGATGCGCTTTCGCATCACGCCGGCAAGCGCATCCGGGTCACCAGCCAGGTGCGGGGGCACCGCGCCCAATGGCAGCACCTGGCCATGACCAACGCCGAGCAGCAGTTGGCCTCGCAGCTTGCCAATCAAAGTCAGCTCAGCGAGCGCTTCAGCGCCCTGCAGCAGGCGCTAAGGCTCGAGAAAACGCCCCAGCGGCTGGAATGCTTCGACATCAGTCACAGTCACGGCGAGGCAACGGTTGCGTCGTGCGTGGTGTTTGACCAACAGGGCCCGCGCAAGAGCGACTATCGTCACTTCCGCATTGAAGGCGTGGCGGCAGGCGACGATTACGCTGCCATGCAGCAAGCCTTGACGCGGCGCCTCAAACGGATCAAGAACGGCGAAGCGACCCCGCCGGACATCCTGATCGTCGACGGCGGCAAGGGACAGCTGAATATGGCCAGAGAGGTATTGGAGACCCTCGATATCCACACGATCACATTGCTCGGCGTCGCCAAAGGCACGACGCGCAAGGCCGGCCTTGAAAGCGTGTTTCTCGACACCCCGGAGACGCCAGTGCCCCTCGACCCGGCGTCGCCGGCGCTGCATTTGATTCAACATATTCGCGACGAGTCGCACCGTTTTGCCATTGCCGGCCACCGCGCCCAGCGCGACAAGACACGCCGCACCTCGACGCTTCAGGACATCCCCAAGGTGGGCCCTAAACGGCGGCGTGAACTGCTACGCTTCTTTGGCGGTCTTCAAGGGGTACAGAAGGCCAGCAGCGCCGAGCTGGCCCGCGTCCCGGGGATCAGCGAGGCCCTGGCCGAAAGTATTTATCGTGCATTACACGGATAAACGCATCGCGGACATGGATGCCATCGGCCAAGGCAGATAGAATAGCGCCACACCTTTTGTTTCCACGACTCCACGGCAAGGATCGCACCTCGCGATGAATATACCCAACATCCTGACGCTCGCTAGAATCGCGTTCATCCCCCTGCTGGTGGTGCTGTTTTATCTGCCCTTCAGCTGGAGCATGCCTATCGCCGCCGGCCTGTTTGGGCTAGCGTCCATAACCGACTGGCTGGACGGCTATCTGGCACGCCGCTGGAATCAGTCCACGCCGTTTGGGGCCTTTCTGGACCCGGTGGCCGACAAGCTCATGGTCGTCGTCGCGCTAGCACTGCTGATTGAACGCTTCGACACGCTGATATTAACGCTACCCGCACTGGTCATCATCGGCCGTGAAATTGTCATTTCAGCGCTGCGCGAGTGGATGGCGGAGATGGGCAAGCGAGGCATGGTGGCCGTCTCGTGGATCGGCAAGCTCAAGACCACCCTGCAGATGGTGGCTTTGCTGGTGCTGCTGGCGTTTTCCCCGGAACACCCGCTGGCACAGCTTGGCGTAGTCATTCTGTACGCCGCGGCCATACTGACGCTCTGGTCGATGATCCAATACCTGAAATCCGCCTGGCCGCACCTCAGCCGCTCTATGTAAGTGGCTGATTCGCAAAAGCAGGCCGGCCACAAAATGTTTGATTGACAAGCTAAATGCGTTGCGTATAATTCGCCCTCGAGTCGAGCGGGAATAGCTCAGTGGTAGAGCATCGCCTTGCCAAGGCGAGGGTCGGGAGTTCGAATCTCCTTTCCCGCTCCAACGACTCAATGAGGCTGGATGGCAGAGTGGTTATGCAGCGGACTGCAACTCCGTGTACGCCGGTTCGATTCCGACTCCAGCCTCCACTTTTCTGTGCACCGATGCCCGTCGTTGCGCTGCCCGGATGGCGAAATTGGTAGACGCAAGAGACTTAAAATCTCTCGGGGGCAACCCCGTGCCGGTTCAAGTCCGGCTCCGGGCACCATTATAGAATTCCCTCCCGATTACTCCCCGTTTTTCAGTCGCTAGCATCACCCTGTCGTCACCCGCATCGTTGGATTTTTCAGTGGCGCGTCATCGCCATCTGTCCGACACCGCGCTATCATGCCTGCCTTCGCCCAACGATTATCAGCCACCGCTGGCCACCTCGATGGGCTGTTTAGGTAACGCCTGCTAAGGAGCCACCATGACAACGCCCTCCTCGGATATTTTGATCATCGGTGGCGGCGTTGCCGGCTTGACCCTAGCCCTGACGATCGCCGACACGCACAGCGTTGCGCTGATACGCCCGGCTCAGGACGACAAGGGGGCGAGCCGCTGGGCGCAGGGCGGAATTGCCGCGGTGCTCTCGCCCGACGACCATGTCGACGCCCACGTCAACGACACCCTGATAGCCGGCGATGGACTGTGCGATGAAGCGGCGGTGCGCTTCACGGTCGAAAACGGCCCCGAGGCCATCGCCTGGCTGATTGATAGCGGCGTCCCCTTCACCCCAGATCATACCGACAATGCCCGTTACCCGTTTCACCTGACCCGTGAAGGGGGGCATAACGCCCGACGCATCATCCACGCCGACGACGCCACCGGTCGCGCCGTGGTGGACACGCTGTTACAACGCGTCAAGGCCCATCCCAATATTCGCCAGTACCACCACTTAAGCGTGGCGGGATTACTCCAGGATGACCAAGGCGCATGCGTAGGCGCCTACGCGCTTGACGAGCAGCAGCAATGGCATGCCTTGACGGCGCGCCACACGGTGCTGGCAACCGGGGGCGCCAGCGGCCTTTACCTGCACACCACTACCCCCGCCCCAAGCAGCGGTGAAGGCATGATCATGGCGGCGGAGCTGGGCGCTACCCTGATGAACCTGGAGTTTCAGCAGTTTCACCCCACCTGCCTTTACGACCCCGAGGGGCCAGCGTTTCTGATCAGCGAAGCCGTACGTGGCGAAGGCGGCCACTTGCTCAACGCAGCCGGCGAGCGCTTTATGCCGGCACTCGACGCCAGAGCGGAACTCGCTCCACGCGATGTGGTGGCGCGCGCTATCGATGCTCAAATACAGCAACAGGCGCTGCCCCATGTCTGGCTGGACGTCCGCCACCTGGGCGTGGAGGCCATTCATCACCACTTCCCGACCATTCAGGCCCACTGCGCATCGCGTGGTATCGACATTACCCAGCAGCCCATTCCGGTGGTGCCTGCCGCCCACTATAGCTGTGGCGGTGTCGCCACGGATCTCACCGGCGCTACCGGCGTACCAGGGCTGTTCGCTATCGGCGAAACCGCCTGCACCGGGCTGCATGGTGCCAATCGCATGGCCAGCAATTCGCTGCTCGAATGCCTGGTCTTTGCCCGCAGCTGCGCGCACGCCATTCAGTCAGCCGCGCCCGTTCAACGGCAGTTCGACGTTAATCTGCCCGCCTTGCTCGCCGTCGAGGACGTCATCGACACTCAGGTGGCGGCGCTTCGCCAGCAGCTCCGCGCTACCATGAGTCAGCACGTGGCCATCGTACGAAGTGCTGCCGGCCTTGCGGCCGCCAACGCCACCCTCAATGAGATCACCACCACCCTCACCGAGCTCAGCGCGACGCGGATGACCGCCGAATTACAACGCTTGCAGCAGATGACCAACCTTGCCCGCTTGACGGTCATCGCCGCGCAGCAGCGCCATGAATCCAGAGGATTGCACTTCACCACGGACTGGCCCGACCACGCCGAGCGCAGTCAGCCATCGCGGCTGACCCTGGATGATTTGGCAACGCATTAACATAAAAGATAGCTGTGGCAGAGCTTAACGACCGGGGGAATGGAACAATCGGCGCACCGCTCGGTGCGCTTCGGCGGGCAGGCTGTCCGGCCAGAGCCAGACACGCTGGGGGCCGACCTTGAGCCCGACCAGCCACGGCGTCAGGTAATCACAGCGAACGGGCAAGGCGTCATCGAGTTCGCCCTGGGGCAACAGCCAGCGGCCTAGCGGACCCTCGGCGCGCGGCAGTAGATAAAGGGTACCGCGGGGCAGGCGCATGATACTGCGCCACAGACAACCACTCCCTACAAGCATCACCAGCGCCCCCGCCCACCAGCCGACGAGGGCCGTGACCATCACGGCCAGCCCCAACAGCAGGCTGCCGTGCAGCCCCCACCAAACCCTAGAGCGTTCGATAGGCAGAATTATCGGTGCTTTCGGCATGCTCTACGATCATCTTGACGACACGGCGCAGCCTGGGATCCTCGGGCCACTCACGGCGCATCAGCCAGCCAAACAAATCCTGATCCTCTTCATCGATGAGCTGCTGAAACGCGTGCTGATCATCCGCTTCAAGCTGGTCATAGCGCTGCTCCAGAAAGGGGATCAGCAGCAGGTCCAACTCCCACATACCTCTACGTGAGTGCCAATATAGTCGCTTGCGGTTGATAGCGGCTGGGGATATGTCGTCGCTCAACGTTGGCCTCTCTTGGGTAAATAAGGGAATGAACGCCCAGTATACCTAAGCCACAGGGTCGCGCCAGCGCCCGGCGTGTCCTATGCTATTATCGATTGTAGTACCTTGTTTTATCTAAATTGTTTTATCCCCGATTGCGCAGTATGCTGAGTAAGGTGACAGAAAGGCCGTCTTGATCGGCCTTCAACGTCCGCAGGGAGCTAACCGATGACCAAATCTGAATTAATCGAACAAATTGCCATGCACCAGCCCGAGCTGTCGGCAAAGGAAGTGGAGACGGCGGTACGCATTATTCTCGACGATATGACGGACGCCCTGGCCAACGGCGGGCGCGTGGAGATTCGAGGCTTTGGGAGCTTTTCGCTGCACTACCGCGAGCCCCGTACCGGGCGCAACCCGAAAACTGGAGAACCCGTGGAGCTCGACGGAAAATACGTCCCCCATTTCAAGCCGGGCAAGGAATTACGCGAACAGGTCGATGCCAGCCGCGCCTTGGGGTATTGATGTGTCAAGGCGGTATGACCTTGTGTCGGTCATTAAATGCGGTTTCATACCTTCTTTGGGATGACGCCGGCCAGCGACTCGTACACAATGGTACTACCGTGAAAGCTACTGATTAGGAACCTCTCATGCGTTGGATCAAAGGGCTGATTCTGGCCGTCGTTTTGCTGATAGTGCTGCTGGTAGGCATTTTGTTTGCGGTTAATAACCAGCAGGCTATCGCGTTGAACCTGATATGGCTGGAGTTGCCTGCCATTTCACTCTCCGTCTGGCTGCTGGCAACGCTGACGTTTGGTGTGCTGATCGGCATGCTTGCCATGATGGGCGTCTACATTCGCCTGAAGGCAAGACTGGCGCGCAGCGAACGGCATAGCAAACAACAACGCAAGGAACTTGACCAGCTTCGCACTCAGGAGTTTAAGGAACTGGCTTAAATGCTGGATATTGCGCTGCTGGGCGTTATTTTTGTCGCCATTGCGATTGGCTACGGACTCGGCTTCCGACAGGCGGCTCGACGCTCACGCGAACGAGCGACACCGACCCACAGCGGCCTTTCCCGGGACTACTTCGTCGGGCTCAACTACCTTCTCAATGAGCAGCCCGACGAAGCCATCAACACCTTCATCAACGCGCTGGACGTCAACAGCGATACGGTCGAGACCCATATCACCCTGGGCAAGCTGTTCCGCTCCCGCGGCGAGGCAGACAAGGCCGTCAGCATTCACCAGAACCTGCTGGCACGACCGGCCCTGTCTGACGCCACCAACGCAAAAGTACAGCTGGAACTGGCGCGCGACTTCGTCACGCTGGGTGTCCATGACCGCGCTCAACGGCTGCTCAGAACGCTGCTCGAACAAAACCACGACAGCGAGCTGCGCTACCCCGCCAAGCGCCTGCTGATCGATTTGCTGGAGCGCGAAAAAGACTGGCAGGGCGCCTTTGACACCGCCGCGCCGCTTTTCAAACAGTACCCCAACATACGTCGGGCGGCGGCCCACTGGCAGTGTGAGCTGGCGACACTGGCAACCGACAATGCCAGCCGGGCGCTCGCCAAACGCCACCTCAAGAAGGCCCTGCAGCTGGACCCACAGTGTGTACGGGCCAACCTGATCCTCGCCGAACTGGAAATGGATAATGCCCATTACGCCCAGGCCATTGACCGCCTGGCGCGCGTGCTGGATCAGGATAGCGACCACCTCCCGACCATGCTGCCCGCCCTCAAGCGCGCCTACCTGCGCAACGATGACGAAGACGGCTTAGAGGCTCACCTACAGCGGCTGATCAAGGTGGCGCCCTACACCAGCTTGATTATCGAGCTCGGTGAGCTGGTTCATCATCGGGATGGGGTCGACACCGCCATTGGCGTGACCGGGGAGCTGCTCAGCCAGGCACCCAGCTTGCGCGGGCTTAACTATCTGGTGGATCTATATATGGAAAGCCAGCGCCTACAGGGGCGGGACGCCCCCGACAAGCGCCTGCTGCTGCTCAAGTATCATACCGAAGCCTTACTTCAGGACCGCCCTCGCCACCGCTGTCTGCGCTGTGGTTTTACCAGCGAAGCCCTGCAATGGCAGTGCCCCACCTGCCGCTACTGGGGCACCATCAAGCCGATTATCGGCGTGGAAGGCGAGTAGGGCTGGCGTCTCTTACGCTCCGCCGCCCAGCTCAGCCTCGATAGCTGCCAAGGCGTCCATCGGGTTTTCCGCCTGCGTCACCGGTCGTCCGACCACCAGGTGCGTGCTGCCCGCCTGCATCGCCTCCCTGGGCGTCATGATCCGCTGTTGATCATTAGCCGCGGCAAACTCAGGCCGAATGCCAGGCGTCACCTTCAAGAACGCATCACCGCATAGCGACGCTATCCTGGCCGACTCATGGGCCGAGCACACCACGCCATGCAAGCCGCTCTGCTTCGCCAACTGGGCCAGTTGCGCCACCTGCTCGTCGAGCGGCGACGATACACCCACCTCGGCCAGGTCACTTGCCTGCATGCTGGTCAGCACCGTGACGGCGATTAACCGCGTCTCGAGCCGCTGCTGTGCCAGGCGTGCCGCCGCAGTTTCCATCATGGCCCGGCCACCGCTGGCGTGCACGTTAACCATCCATACGCCCTGCTCCGCCGCTGCCTCGACAGCACTTGCCACCGTATTGGGAATATCGTGGAATTTAAGATCCAGAAATACCTCGAACCCGCGCCCATGCAACGCTTCGAGCACCGCCGGGCCACTGCGAGTGAACAGCTCTTTGCCGACCTTGAGGCGACAGCGTGAAGGATCCAGCTGATCCGCCATACACAGCGCTGCGTCCAACGAAGGATAGTCCAGTGCAATGATCAGCGGTGATTCGGTTACAGCCATGCCAAGCTCCCAGCTATTTTCGCCAATTATATCAGCCACCCCGGCCGGCTATGTAAGCCTTTTGCCATACACGTGTAGCATTTTGCCTACATCACGTATCGCTAATTTCCGACAGCATCTTGCCAGCGTCCTCGCTAGGGTTAAACCAGCGGGGCAACTCCCCGCGCAAGCAATCACCACAGGACAGATAACCATTAGGGGCTTAGGATGAAATTACCAATGAAAGGACTTTTCGCCGCACTACTCTTCAGCGCCGGCATCGGGGGCGTGAGCAGCGTTCTGGCCCAGGACATCGCGCCGATTAACGTCAATAGCGCCGACCCTGAGCTGCTTGATGAGCTTCCGGGCATTGGCCCCAGCCGTGCTGAGGCCATTATCGAAGAGCGTGAGGCCAACGGTGACTTCGAAAATGCCGATGACCTTACCCGCGTCAGCGGCATCGGGCCCGCCACTGTCGACCGTATGCGTGACCAGGTCACGTTTGAAGACTAACCCTTCAGCACCCTGTTACGAGGATACCGCCCGAGTGCGTCAGCGCGCCGGGCGGTTTGCCGTTTAGGGCGTCATTTCCCAGAGCGCCATAAAGCGATCAACGGGCATTGCGGCAAGCGACGTCTGGTCGCTGCAGGCGTGCATGATCGCCTCGCAGCGGTGCGCAGGAAACCGCGTGGCCAGGTGGCGCTGAAACTTATCCAGCAGCAGCGGCAAGCCTTCGTCGCGGCGCCGCCGGTGCCCCAAGGGGTATTCCACCGTTACTTTGTCGGTCGAGGTGCCATCATCGAAAAACACCTGGACGGCGTTGGCAATCGAGCGCTTGTCGGGGTCGTGGTAGTCCCGCGAGTAATCGGGGTCTTCATCCACCACCATTTTGTCACGCAGTTGATCGATGAGCGGATGCGCAGCGTGGAAGTCATCCTCGTAATGGTCAGCGGTCAGGGCTCCCTGCATGAGCGGCACGGCGACCATGTACTGCAGGCAGTGATCGCGGTCAGCGGGGTTCGCGAGCTTGCCCGTCTTGGAAATGATGCGAATGGCAGCCTCATGGGTGGTAATCACGATGCGTTCAATAGACGACAGACGATTACTCACCTGCGGATGCAGCGTCACCGCCGCCTCACAGGCAGTCTGGGCGTGAAATTCCGCTGGGAAGGCCACCTTGAAGAGAATATTCTCCATCACGTAGCAGCTAAGCTCGCGCTGAAAACGCAGCCTGCGTTCACCTTCCGGCTTGAGGCTCAGGTCCTTGTTGACGTGGCTGAACATCACGTCGTAGAACCCCCATTGCGGCGCCGTCAGCGCGCTGGGGATGCCCATTTCGCCGCGCATGGCGATATCCGCCAGACGCACGGCGCGCGAGGTGGCATCGCCAGCCGCCCAGCTCTTGCGCGAGCCGGCATTGGGTGCGTGGCGATAGGTGCGCAGGCTTTGGCCGTCAACCCAGGCGTGGGAAAGCGCTGATAGCAGTTGCTCACGGTCAGCGCCCATCAGTTTGGCGACAACGGCGGTTGAGGCCACTTTCACCAGCACCACGTGGTCAAGGCCCACGCGGTTGAAGCTATTGTCCAGCGCCAGCACACCCTGAATTTCATGGGCCATGATCATGGCATGCAGCACGTCGCCCATCACCAGCGGATCCTCCCCGACGGCCACCCGCTTCTGGGACAGGTGATCCGCTACTGCCAGAATCGCCCCCAAGTTATCCGATGGGTGCCCCCACTCGGCGGCCAGCCAGGTATCGTTGTAATCCAGCCAGCGCACCATGGCACCGATGTCCCAGGCCGCTTTGGCCGGGTCAAGGCGAAGTGAGGTGCCCGGCACCCGGGCACCGTGCGGCACCACGGTGCCTTCCACCAGCGGGCCCAGGTGTTTGGAACATGCCGGGAAGCGCAGCGCCAGCAGTCCGCAGCCCAGCGTATCCATCAGGCAGTAACGCGCCGTCGTCAGCGCTTCCTCGGAGGGCGTGCGATAGTTGAGCACGTAATCGGCCAGCACCTGCAGCTCTGGATCATAGTCAGGACGCTCATTAACGTCGGCGGTCTGCATGTCTTATCCCTCCTACTGATTCAGCGTATCCCCCGGCACACGCACATTGCCCTCCATCAAGACCCGCGCGCTGCGACTCATTACCGCTTTATCGATTTGCCAGCGACCGTCCACCAGACTGGCCTGCGCGCCCACTCGCAACGACCCGGAGGGGTGCCCGAAGGTCACTGCATCGCGGTCACCACCGCCCGCTGCCTCATTGACCAGCGTGCCCTTGATCGAGGCCGCGGCGGCGATGGCCACGGCCGCGGTGCCCATCATCGCGTGGTGCATCTTGCCCATCGACATGGCCCTGACCAGCAGGTCGATAGACTCGCCATCCACCGCTTTGCCACTGGAGGCAGTATAGCTTGCAGGCGGCGCCACAAAGGCTACTTTTGGCGTGTGCTGGCGGTTGGCTGCCTCGTCGACGTGCTTGATGAGCCCCATGCGAACGCCGCCGTGAGCGCGGATCGTCTCGAACATGGCCAGTGCTTTGGCATCGCCATTGATGGCGTCCTGTAGCTCCTTGCCGGTATAACCGATCGCCTGGGCGTCGATGAATACCGTCGGGATACCCGCGTTGATCAGCGTGGCTTTCAATACCCCCACGCCCGGCACGTCGAGATCATCCACCAGGTTGCCGGTGGGGAAGATAGCCCCTTCACCGTCGGCCGGATCCATAAACGCCACCGGAATTTCAGCCGCAGGGAAGGTCACGCCGTCGAGCTCGAAGTCGCCGGTTTCCTGCACCTGTCCCTCGGTCATGGGTACCTTTGCAACGATCGTTTTGCCAATATTGACCTGCCAGATACGCACCTCGGCCATGCCGTTATCGGGCACGCGCGAGGGGTCCACCAGGCCGTTGGCAATCGCGTAAGGCCCCACCGCCGCCGATAGATTGCCGCAGTTACCGCTCCAATCGACAAACGGTTTATCGATGGTCACCTGACCAAACAGATAATCGACGTCATGATCCGGGGATTCACTCTTGGACAGAATCACCGCCTTGCTGGTGCTGGACGTTGCCCCGCCCATGCCATCGATCTGTTTTTCGTAGGGGTCGGGGCTGCCAATCACTCTCAGCAGCAGCTTGTCCCGCGCCTCCCCTGGCCGTTGGGCGGCCTTGGGCAATTCGCTGAGCGTAAAGAACACGCCTTTGCTGGTGCCGCCACGCATATAGGTGGCGGGAATCTTGAGTTGAGGAGCATGAGGCATCAACGTTCTCTCCGGCTAGGCCGCTGTGGATTCAAGAAAGTCCTGCGCAAAACGCTGCAAGACACCGCCGGCCGTGTAGATGGTCACTTCCTCGGCGGTATCCAGACGGCAGATCACCGGTACGCGCTCGGTGCCACCATGCTGGCGGTGAATCACCAGGGTGAGCGTGGCCCCCGGTTCGGGCGCGCCTTCTACGTCGTAGATTTCGGTGCCATCGAGCCCCAATGTATGCCGCGTCGTGCCCGGTTCGAACTGCAGCGGCATCACGCCCATGCCAATCAGATTGGTGCGGTGGATGCGCTCGAAGCCCTCGGCGACAATGGCCTCGACCCCGGCCAGCGCCACGCCTTTGGCGGCCCAGTCCCTTGAAGAGCCCTGGCCGTAGTCGGCCCCGGCAATAATGATCAACGGCTGTTTGCGGGTCATGTAGGTTTCGATCGCCTCCCACATGCGCGTGACCCTGCCTTCCGGCTCGACCCGCGCCAGCGACCCCTGCACGACCTTGCCCTGCTCGTCGTGGACCATTTCATTGAACAGCTTCGGATTCGCCAGCGTCGCGCGCTGCGCGGTCAGGTGGTCACCGCGGTGAGTGGCGTAGGAGTTAAAGTCTTCCTCCGGCAGGCCCATCTTGTGCAGGTATTCGCCCGCTGCGCTGTCCAGCATGATGGCGTTGGAGGGCGACAGGTGATCGGTGGTGATATTGTCCGGCAGAATCGCCAGCGGGCGCATGCCCTTCAGGCCACGCTCCTTGGCCATGTTGCCTTCCCAATAGGGCGGGCGCCGGATGTAGGTGCTCTGGGGGCGCCACTCGTACAGCGGGCTCACCTGGGTGCGCGCACTTTTATCCAGATCAAACATCGGGATATAGGTGTCGCGGAACTGTTCGGGCTTCACCGCCGACTTCACGATGGTATCGATTTCGCTGTCGTCGGGCCAGATATCTTTGAGCGTGACCGGGTTTCCGTCAGCGTCGTGCCCCAGGATGTCCTTTTCGATATCGAAGCGAATCGTGCCCGCGATGGCGTAGGCCACCACCAGCGGCGGCGAGGCCAGAAACGCCTGCTGGGCATGGGGATGTATCCGCCCGTCGAAATTACGGTTACCCGACAGGACCGCCGTGGCGTATAAATCGCGGTCGACGATTTCCTGCTGAATACGCGGGTCCAGCGCGCCCGACATGCCGTTGCAGGTGGTGCACGCGTAGGCCACCACGCCAAACCCCAGGTCTTCCAGCTCGTTCATCAAGCCGGCTTCTTCGAGATACATCTTGACGGTTTTCGACCCTGGAGCCAGCGAGGACTTGACCCACGGCTTGCGGGTCAGACCGAGCCTGTTGGCGTTGCGGGCGATCAACCCGGCCGCCACCATATTGCGCGGATTGGACGTATTGGTGCAGCTGGTGATCGCGGCGATAATCACCGCGCCGTCGGGCATTCGGCCGGCTTCCTCTTCCGCCCGGGCTTTATCCATATTCCCCGCAATGCCGCTGCTGGCAAGCTCCGAAGTGGGCAAGTGGGCGTGGGGGTTGGAAGGCCCTGCCAGAGTGCGCGTGACGCTTGACAGATCGAAGGTCAGCACCCGCTCGTACTCGGCCGTGGTCAGGCTGTCGGCCCACAGGCCGGTATGCTTGGCGTAGGCCTCGACCAGCGCCACCTGCTCGTCTTCGCGTCCGGTGAGCTTCAGGTAATCGATGGTCTGGTCATCGATGTAAAACATCGCCGCCGTGGCACCGTATTCCGGCGTCATGTTGGAGATCGTCGCGCGGTCGCCCACGGTCAGCGCATTGGCGCCTTCGCCGTAAAACTCCAGGTAGGCGCCGACCACCTTTTCTTTACGCAAGAACTCGGTAATCGCCAGCACCATGTCGGTACCGGTAATGCCGGGCTCAAGCTTGCCGGTAAGTTCCACGCCGACGATATCCGGCAGGCGCATCATCGAGGCGCGACCGAGCATCACGCTCTCGGCTTCGAGGCCACCAACGCCCACCGAAATCACGCCCAACGCATCGGTCATGGGCGTGTGGCTGTCGGTGCCCACACAGGTATCGGGAAAGGCTACGCCCTGCTGGGTCTGCACCACCGGCGACATCTTCTCCAGATTGATCTGGTGCATGATGCCGTTGCCGGGCGGGATCACGTCGACGTTTTCAAAAGCGACTTTTGTCCAGTTGATGAAGTGAAAGCGGTCGTCGTTGCGCCGGTCTTCCACTTGGCGGTTTTTTTCAAAGGCATCCTTTTCAAAGCCGGCGTGTTCGACGGCCAGCGAATGGTCGACGATCAGCTGCGTCGGCACCACCGGGTTGACCTTTGCCGGATCACCGCCTTTATCGGCGATGGCATCGCGCAGGCCGGCCAGGTCGACCAGCGCGGTCTGGCCGAGAATGTCGTGGCACACGACCCGCGCCGGGTACCACGGAAAGTCCAGATCGCGCTTGCGTTCGATCAGCTGTTTCAGCGCGTCGGTGAGCAGCGAGGGTTCGCAGCGGCGTACCAGTTGCTCGGCCAGTACCCGCGAGGTGTACGGCAGGGTCGCGTAGGCGCCTGGCTGGATATCCTCCACGGCCTGACGGGCATCGAAGAAATCGACCGGAGCGCCTTCCCGCGTGACGCCTGGCAACGGCTTGCGATAATCAGTATTCATCAGCACTCTCACTCAGTCGCGGTCTTCAATGGGCACCCATTCGCTCTTCTCAGGGCCGGTATAGTCGGCGCTGGGACGAATAATGCGGTTGTTTTCGCGCTGCTCGAACACGTGCGCGGCCCAGCCGGTCAGGCGCGACATCACAAAGATCGGCGTGAACAGCTTGGTCGGAATGCCCATGAAGTGATAAGCGCTGGCATGGAAGAAGTCGGCGTTGCAGAACAGTTTCTTCTCGCGCCACATGACCTCCTCGCAGCGCACCGAGACGGGGTACAGCACTGTGTCACCCACATCGTCGGCGAGCTTTTTCGACCAGTGCTTGATGATGGCGTTGCGCGGGTCGGACTCACGATAGATGGCGTGCCCGAAGCCCATGATTTTCTCTTTGCGTTTCAGCATACCGAGCATCTCGCGCTCGGCTTCTTCCGGTGATGACCAGTTCTCGATCATCGCCATCGCTGCCTCGTTGGCGCCGCCGTGCAGCGGGCCACGCAGCGAGCCAATCGCCCCGGTCACGCAGGAATGCATGTCGGAAAGCGTCGAGGCGCACACTCGGGCGGTAAACGTCGAGGCGTTGAATTCGTGCTCGGCATAAAGAATCAGCGATACGTTCATCACCCGGGCATGCAGCTCGGAGGCCGGCTCACCGCGCAACATGTGCAGAAAGTGGCCGCCGACCGAGGCGTCGTCGGTTTCGGTCTTAATACGCACGCCATCGTGGGTGAAACGGTACCAGTAGCAGATGATCGACGGCAGGACGGCCAGCAGTCGGTCGGCCACGTCATCCTGCTCGCCAAAGCTTTCCTCGGTTTCCAGGTTGCCGAGCATCGAGGTACCGGTGCGCATGACATCCATCGGATGGGCGTCTTTGGGAATCTCTTCCAGCACGGCTTTCAAGGCGCCGGGCAGGCCGCGCAGGCTTTTCAGCTTGGCGATGTAGTCATCCAGCTCGGCCTGGTTGGGCAGCTTGCCCTTCAACAGCAGGTAGGCGACTTCTTCGAACTTGGCTTTTTCGGCCAGCTCCTTGATATCGAAGCCACGGTACGTCAGTCCTGAGCCGGTTTTGCCGACGGTACACAGCGCGGTGCTGCCAGCGCTTTGTCCACGCAGTCCTGCGCTGTTTTGCGGTTTATCAGCCATTTCGTGTCTCCTGTCGCGATTCTTATAGGTTGTAAGCGTTGTAATGGGGTTAAGCGTCTTTTTGCTCGGCAAATAGCGCGTCGAGCTTTTGCTCAAAATCGTGGTAGTTCAAAAAGTCGTACAGCTCATCGCGGGTCTGCATGGTGTCCACCACGTCTTTCTGGTGGCCGTTATCCAGAATGCTCTGGTAGACATGCAGCGCGGCGGCGTTCATCGCGCGGAAGGCGGATAACGGATACAGCACCATGCGGCAGCCAACATCACCCAACTCTTGCTGGGTGAATAGCGGCGTAGCGCCAAATTCGGTGATATTGGCCAGAATCGGCGCGTTGACCCGCTCGCAAAAGGCTTGGTAGTCACCCAGGGTATGCACCGCTTCGGCGAAGATTGCATCGGCACCCGCCTCAACGCACGCATTAGCACGTTCGATGGCCGCGTCGAGCCCTTCTTTCTGGAAGGCATCGGTGCGCGCAATCAGGTAGAACTCGGGGTCGAGCTTGGCATCCGAGGCGGCTTTGATCCGATCGACCATTTCCTGCTGGGAGACGATGGCTTTATTGGGACGGTGCCCGCAGCGCTTCTGGGCCACCTGGTCTTCCAGGTGCACCGCCGCGACCCCCGCACGCTGCATTTCCTTCACGGTACGCGCGATATTGAAGGCACCACCCCAGCCGGTATCGATATCCACCAGCAGCGGCACATCGGTGGCACCGCAGATACGGTGAGCATCCTCTACCACGTCATTCATGGTGGTCATGCCCAGATCGGGCAGGCCAAATGACGCGTTCGCCACGCCACCGCCCGACAGGTAAATCGCCTGATGGCCCACACGCTCGGCCATCATCGCGGTATAGGCGTTGATAGTGCCGAGAATTGGCAGCGGACGATTAGCGTCCAGCGCCGCGCGAAAGCGAGCGCCCGGCGTAAGCCTCGAAGCAGGACGAGAGGGGGACTGAGACATGAGGGTTGACTCCTTGTTAGTCCGACACGTGGAGAACGGCGTATCAAGCCGTGGGTGTCGTTGTTTATTGGTCGAGAATGGCGGCGTAGCGGTCGGCGACGTTAGCCCGGGAGGCGCTGACGTGGCGGCGCATCAATAGCTCGGCGAGTTCGGCGTCACCGGCTTCGATGGCATCGACAATGCGATGATGTTCGACGAAGGCGCGCTGGGGTCGCGCACCGCTGGCGCTGAACTGGGTCCGATAGAGACGCACCAGGTAATAGAGGTCATCGCAGAGCAGGTTCATCAGCATCTTGTTGTGGCTGCCCTGCACTATCCGATAGTGGAAATCCAGGTCGCCTTCGCGCTGATAATAGGCCTCGCCGCGTTTCAGGTCGCTTTGCCCTTCGTGAACCGCCAGCACATCGCGCAGTCCCTGAATCTCATCGGCGGACATGTGCTCGGCGGCCAGCCGGGCGGCCATGCTCTCCAATGCCTCGCGCAGATCGAACAGCTCGAGAAGCTCCTTCATTGAAAGCTTGACCACGCGTGCGCCCACGTGCGGCACGCGCTCTATCAGCCGATGGGCCTCCAGACGTCGCATGGCCTCGCGCAGCGGACCGCGAGAAATCCCGTAGGTTTTCGACAGCCCCGGTTCGGTAATCTTGCTGCCTGGGGCGAGCTCACCGCGTACGATGGCGTCCTGAAGCTGGTGAAAAACGCGCTCGGCCAAGGTGCGCACTTCAGGCGAAGCCGTCTCGTGGCCCGAAGCATCTTTCGATATAGTAGTGGCTGTTAGCGTCATGATAAATTGTCGACAATTAAATGATAAAGCAACTTTAGTCCTCAGCCCCACCGCCGTCAACCGTGGCTATCATCGGATTAAATACGCCTTTTGTCGTACGACTTAGGGTCACTGCTTTTAGCGATGTCGACAATCCAGCCATAAAACCCTGGCGCTTACGCCGCTTTTAATACCTGCGCGACAAGCGTGAGAACCGCGTCGACAAGATCGGCTGGTGTCCACGCTGAACGCCCTCTAAAATGCATCGCCTCACTCGGCTAGGCGTTTGCTCCATGACCTCGGCGTTGACACTGACGGCACTGCCCTATCTACCCGACCCGCTCGCGACATTTGCGCCATTGCGCAAGCGTCCCGGCGCGGTATTGCTCGATAGCGGACGCCCGGTGGCCAACGGTCGGTTTGATATCCTCAGCAGCGACCCCCTGGCTACCCTGGAGATCGATGCCCACGGTACCCCAAGGCTTGCCTCCGAGCAGCTCAGCGTGCCGGGCGACTGGTCGGATGCTTTTGCTCCCCAGCAGTGGCTGCTGGAACAGCTGCCTTTCCCGGTAACGGATATGGGCGAGCTGCCCTTCGCGGGCGGGCTGATCGGTTATTGGAGCTACGACCTGGGCCGCGAGCAGCAGTCCATTGTCAGTCAACAGCCGTGTGTCACGGCCCTGCCCCAGGCGCGCATCGGGCTTTATGACTGGTGCATTACCTTTGATCATCACACCCAGCAAGCCTGGCTGGTGGCCACGCCGGCGCGCCGGGAACAGGTCATGCGCTGGCTTGAATTTGATGCGCCACCCACAGCGCCCTTTGGTCTGACAGCGCCCTTCCAGCCGGAACTCAGCCGCGCTGGCTACCTTCAGCGCTTTCACGCCGTGCAGGACTATATCCGCGCCGGCGACTGTTACCAGATCAACCTGGCCCAGCGCTTTTCGGCGCCTTACCAGGGCGATGAATGGGCGGCGTATCTGCGCCTGCGCCATGCCACCCCGACGCCCTTTTCCGGCTATATGGCCTGGCAGGACAAGGCCGTGCTATCGCTTTCGCCGGAGCGCTTCATACGCTGCCATGAAGGGCAGGTGGAAACCCGGCCGATCAAAGGCACCCGACCACGCGGGGCTACCCCGGATGAAGACCGCGCGCTTGCCGAGGAGCTGCTCAACAGCACCAAGGACCGGGCGGAAAACGTGATGATTGTCGATCTGCTGCGCAACGACCTGGGGCGCGTCTGCCAGCCCGGCTCCATTCGCGTGCCGCAGCTTTGCCACCTGGAGAGCTACCCCAACGTGCATCATCTGGTCAGCGTCATCCAGGGGCAGCTTCCCGACCCACGCGCGGCGCTTGCGCTGCTGGCCGCCGCCTTTCCCGGCGGCTCGATCACCGGCGCCCCCAAGATTCGCGCCATGCAGATCATCGACGAGCTGGAGCCCTGCCAGCGCAGCGTCTATTGCGGCAGCCTTGGCTATGTGGACGTGCGGGGAAGCATGGATACCTCAATTGCGATCCGCACCGTGGTGGCGGATGCCGGCCGACTGCACGTGTGGGGCGGCGGCGGCTTGGTGGCGGATTCCAAGGCCGAGGAGGAATACACCGAAACCCACGACAAGATTCGCCACCTTATTGGCGCTCTGGAATAAGAGAGCAGTTCTTTAAATCAAAAAGAAATATAAAAGCCAAACCAAACGGTATTGGGGCGAACCGCCCGGCCTTTGGTAGCCTAGTGGGATGTTCTTGCCCACAATCAGGAGGCAGTATGTCGTCTGAACTAGACACTGTTAACCGCGATTTCGCCAACGACCCGCAGGGGCTGATCGAATGGGCGTTCCGCCAGGGCCAACGGCCGATTTGCACGACCAATTTCCGCCCCTTCGAGGCGGTGATACTGCACATGGTGACCCAGGTACGCCCCGACATCCCTATCGTATGGATGGACAGCGGCTACAATACTGAGGCTACGTATCAGTTTGCCGATGCGCTGATCAAGCAGTTGAACCTCAATATTGTCAGTTTCCTGCCCAGACGTACTCGCGCGCACCGCGAAGCCCTCGAGGGTCCAATGCCCGGAATTGACGACCCGCGTCACGATGCCTTTACCCAGGAAGTGAAAATCGAACCCTTCGAGCGTTCGCTCAGGGAAATGCAGCCGGACGTCTGGTTCACCGCGCTGCGCGCGGAAGACACGCCGGAACGCGCCAAGATGCAGCCGGTCAGCCGCAATGAGGATGGCTTGCTGAAGGTGGCTCCCCTGCTTAAGTGGACCGCAAAGGACATGTATGACTACCTAGTGGCCCACGACCTCCCTAATAACTTCGACTACTTCGACCCCACCAAGGTCGAGGAAAAGCGCGAGTGCGGGCTGCATTTACAGCACTGAGCTGCCTTCCCTCCGCCCCGCCACCCTCGGCTGCGTCTGAATGATTATCCAGCGCAGCCGATTTGCGTTGCCCCTGGCTTTCGTCCCAGGCTCAGTATTCGGGTAGTTCCACTTCGTCAAACAGCATCTGCTCGTGACGCGGGCCGGCGGTCAACGCCTCTTCCACCCGTTCCCGGGTCAGGTGAGGCGCAAACCGGGTGAGAAAGTCATACATGTAGCCGCGCATAAAGGTGCCACGACGAATGCCAATCTTGGTCGTCGAGCTGGCAAAAAGGTGGCGCGCGTCGAGAGCGACCAGGTCGCTATCCAGCTCGGGGTCCACCGCCATTTGCGCCACGATCCCCACGCCCATGCCCAGCCGTACGTAGGTTTTGATGACGTCGGCATCGGCGGCTGTCAGCACGACGTTTGGCGTCAGTCCTCTGGCTTTAAAGGCATCGTCCAGCTGCGAGCGACCAGTAAACCCGAACACGTAGGTCACCAGCGGATGCGTTGCCAGCGCCTCGAGCGTTAATGGGCCGTCAAGATTGGCCAGTGGATGGTCCTTGGGGACCAGTACACAGCGATTCCAGCGATAGCACGGCAGCAGAATAAGGTCGGTAAACAGCTCGAGTGATTCGGTGGCAATGGCAAAGTCCGCCTGGCCTTCGCTGACCATCTGGGCAATTTGCTTGGGGGTGCCCTGCTGCATGTGCAGCGCTACATCGGGGTACTTTTGGGTGAACGAGCTGATGATCGGCGGTAGCGCATAGCGCGCCTGAGTATGCGTCGTGGCAATCGCCAGGCTCCCGCGGCGCTCGTCGCTATGCTCCTGCGCCACGTGCTTGATGTTTTCGGTGGTGCGCAACACTTGCCCGGCCAGGTCGATGATCGACTGGCCGGCAGGCGTTACCCGTGTGAGATGTTTGCCGCTGCGGGCAAAAATCTCTACGCCCAGCTCGTCTTCCAAAAGGCGTATTTGCTTGGAGATGCCCGGCTGCGAGGTGAACAGGCTTTGCGCGGTGGCCGATACGTTCAAGTTGTGCCGGTTAACTTCCCAAATGTAGCGGAGCTGCTGCAGTTTCATAATGTCACCTACCGGTCAATGCGCGGATGATTGCGGTCAAACGCCTCTGCGTTGCCTTAGGCGCCTGCTTACACGGCCGCACGGCATTATTAGAATAAAAAAAAGCGCTATAATGCCTTTATAGTATAAAAAAACAGCTGTATCAGCACCTATTACTTTTTACTATTTTATCGATTTAATGCAGATCGCATTTGCCACGCCCCGTTTCGCCCGCTAACATTTGCCGACTTGGCGCGGTTAAATGCGCTACGCGATCGCGTAAAGACCGTTGCTCCATTTGAGGCAACGAAACTGCAAGAGCAACGCAAACGGGAGAAACAAATGGCTACCAATGTTGATGTCACTAACGCCAATTTTGAGCAGGAAGTCCTCAACGCCGAACAGCCTGTCCTGCTGAAATTCTGGGCCCCCTGGTGTGGCCCCTGCAAAGTTATGGCCCCGGTGGTCGAAGAAGTCTCTGCCGAGCGCGGCGACAATCTGAAAGTGGTTAGCGTCAACGTTGACGACGCTCCTGAGATCGCCGCAGAGCAAGGCGTTCGCGGTGTCCCCACCGTGATGCTGTTCAAGTCCGGCACCAAAGTGGCCTCGCTGGTTGGCGCGCAGTCAAAATCACAGCTGACCCAGTTCATCGACCAGAACGCTTAATGCAAAAAACCGCCGACGAGGTCGGCGGTTTTGGATATCTCTCAATGGCGTCTTAACCACGGTGGACGTCGAGCGTCCCTGCCGCTTGATTCTTTTCCGCGCCGCCGACCAGGCCCCAGCAAATGGGCAATCCAGCGTGTCTGTGGATGACTGTCCAGCGCGATCTTGAGCGTCATGGTAAGCACGACCGAAAGCAGCATCCCTGCCGCCCCGAACACCCAGCCCCACACCACCAGCGACAGGAACGCCACAAAGGTCGAGAGCCCAAGCGCCTGCCCCATGATTCTAGGCTCTATCAAATTCCCCAGCACAAAATTGATCACCAGGTACGCCGATGCCAGCAGCAATGCCTGCAGTATTCCGCCGTCCTGGGCCACGAGCAGCAGCAGAACCGGCGGAACCGCCGCGATGGCCGACCCGATATTGGGAATGAAGTTGAGGGCAAAGGCCAGCACACCCCACAGCAGCGGGAACTCCACGCCGACAATCAGACACGACAGCCACACCAGGATCCCGGTCGCCAGGCTGATCATCGTCTTCACCGCG
Organism: Halomonas sp. HL-48; assembly: GCF_001314875.1. GTDB lineage: Bacteria > Pseudomonadota > Gammaproteobacteria > Pseudomonadales > Halomonadaceae > Vreelandella. Next base: position 86,913 of record NZ_LJZS01000011.1, on the reverse strand, counting down.
AGATAGCGCTTCAGCGTCAGGCTGAATTCACTGAACCGCTTCAGGCTGGGCGCCGGGTTTTCCAGTGCCAGCGATACCTTGTCGCGGAAGTTTAGCGTCTCGAACAGCATGAAAATCACCAGCAACGCGACAATGGCACTTTGCATGAACAGGTTACCCAGCTCGCCCAGCAGCATCGGCACCCAGGAGCCTTCATCGTCCATCTCAAGCATCGAGCTCAACTGGTCGGGATCAATCGCCAGCCCCCGCGACGCCAGGGCGTTCAGGATGTCCCAGTAGTGTTCGTAAAGACGTGCTTCTATATTGGGCAACGCCTCGATGAAGGTGCTGAAGCTGTTCACCACCAGCAGCCCGATCAGCGACAGGAACACCACCATGAACACCAGCGTGAGCAGCGCCGATAATCGCAAACTCAACCCGCAGCGATTCAACCAGTGCACCGGCGACGTGCAGACAACGGCAATGAAGATGGCAAGCAGAAGCGGCACCAACAAATCAGCTCCCACCTTCATGCCCGCAATGATGACCACCAAAGCGGCCAGCGCCAGCGTGGCATTCAATGGAATGCTACGATAACCCTCTTCCGATAACTTCGACATACCCCTCCATCCCTACGCGATGTTGCCTCCTGAGCCAAGCGGCAACGAACATTGAGCACCAAGCGTGCAAACTTCTAGCAACTACCCTGGATCGTGCCGACACGGCTGAACTTTCTTTAGTGGGTCATATTCCAAGCAGAGTCTAGTCTGACTCCATCTACTCCGCCACGTGCCCTGTCGCGCGGCCATAAAGGGATATTAACCATGAAGGCAAGCCGCCCCATCGCTTCACGACTGCGCCGCAACGTTGCCGCCGGCACGCTACTCGCGCTGATCAGCATCCCCATGGCACACGCCGCCCAGACGCCGCCAAGCCTGCATGTCCAGGCTCAGTCATCAGTTGAAGTGGCCCCCGACAAAGCCACCCTCAATGCCCGGCTGTGGGAAAACACCCCCGCGCATTCCAACCTGGAAGACAGCGACGGTGACGAATTGACCGCTGCCCGAGAGCGCCTTGAGCGTCGTGTCGGCGAGCTCATCACCACCATGGAAGACAGCGGCCTTGAGCGCGATGCGATCAACGCCGGCTCACTGAATATCTATCCCGAGCAGGTCCAGGGGGCACGCAGTGACAACGGTGATGGCGATGGCGAAACGCTGCAACGCACGCGGTTGGAACGCCCCGTGACCGTCGAACTCACCGACCTGGACCAGCTCGGCGAAATGTTTGACGCGCTGATGGACGCCGGCGTGAACGCCCTGGACGGGGTTCAGTTCGATGTGCAGGACCGTGATGCGGCCACCGATGAAGCGCTGGTCAAGGCGCTTGAAAAAGCTCAGCACAAGGCGGAACTGATGGCCGACACCCTGGGCGCCGATATCGGCCACGTTCAGCACATTGAAGAAACCCAGTCGCCCATCTTCCAGCCGCGGATGATGGCGATGCGCGCGGAAAGCAGCGCCAGTGCCGATACCGGCAGCGGTGCCGTCAACGAATACCGCCCCGGCAACCTGCGCATTGAGGCGGGCGTGAACGTGACCTGGACGCTTAAAGAGCCAGACGCTCCAGACCACCCAGATAGCGACGCAGCGGCTCAGGAATAACCACCGAGCCATCCGCCTGCTGGTGATTTTCCAGTACCGCCAGCAGGCAACGCCCCACTGCCAGACCCGAGCCGTTCAGGGTATGCAGCAGCTGGGGCTTTTTCATGTCCGGATGCCGATAGCGCGCCTGCATGCGCCGCGCCTGGAAATCCTCGCAGTTGGACACCGAGGAAATCTCGCGGTAGGTCTCCTGGCTGGGCAGCCATACTTCCAGATCGTAGGTCTTGGCCGCGCCAAAGCCCATGTCACCGGTGCATAGCGTCACCACGCGGTACGGCAGCTCGAGCGCCTGCAGGATCGCCTCGGCGTGGCCGCGCATGTCCTCCAGCGCCTGGTAGCTGTGTTCCGGCTCGACGATCTGCACCATCTCGACCTTGTCGAACTGGTGCTGACGGATCATGCCCCGGGTATCGCGCCCGTGGGAGCCCGCCTCGGACCGGAAGCACGGCGTATGCGCGGTGAGCTTCATGGGCAGCGCCGCCTGCTCGACAATCTCGTCACGCACGAAGTTGGTCAGCGGCACTTCAGACGTGGGAATCAGGTGGTACTCGCGCTCATCGTCCAGGCGGAACAGGTCCTCGCCGAACTTGGGCAGTTGCCCGGTACCCACCAGCGACTCACGGTTGACCATATACGGCACGTAGCACTCTTCGTAGCCGTGCTGCTCGGTCTGGGTGTCCAGCATAAACTGCGCCAGCGCCCGATGCAGGCGCGCAATCGGCCCGCGCATCACCGCAAAGCGCGCGCCGGTCAGCTTCGAGGCTAGGTCAAAATCTAGATAGCCGGACTTTTTGCCCAGGTCCACGTGATCCAGCACGTCAAAGTCGAACGCACGGGGCGTGCCCCAACGGTGCAGTTCGACGTTATCGGCCTCTTTCTTGCCTTCCGGTACGCTCTCGTGGGGCAGGTTGGGAATCCCGCTGATCGCGTCGTCCCACTCAGCCTGAACCTCGGCCAGCTGCTGTTTCGCCGCGTCCAGGCGGTCGCCAAGATCACTGACCTCATCCAGCAGCGGCTGGATATCCTCACCGCTGGCCTTCGCCTTGCCGATGGCTTTCGAGCGCTGATTACGCTCGTTCTGCAGCTGTTCGGTTTGCGTTTGCAGCTCGCGGCGGCGCGACTCTAACGCCTGCAGCCCTTCTTTATCCAACACGAAGCCCCGCCGGGCCAGTTGTTGCGCCAACGCATCAAGATCGCCGCGCAGCAGTTTTGGATCGAGCATCAGAGGTATCCCTTGGCCTGAAATCAGTAAAACACGGCGCACAGCGCCCATGACAAAGGGGTCTATTGTAGGCAAAAGCGCGGTGGGGGGCTATGGGTGACATTTTCTTAATGGCACTGAAAGTGGACACGATTCTGATGTTGCCTTCGGTATTCCTCTCTATCTTCTCGCCATCACGCTAGTCCGCTGCGCTTCTTTACTCCGAATCACCTACATTGCATACAATAATAGACAAAAGTTCAATTTATAGGGGTTTATAACTTAGCTAGATTCAAAACTGCATACAATTTTAGGAAAACAGATGGCGAACGCAGTTCACACAACGCCTTCTCCCGTGGTCCAAACAGCCACGACTAAGGTGCACGAAGTCATCAAGCAGCGGATTCTAGATGGCCACTACCGAGGTCATGAGTACATTCGTGAAGCGAATATCGCCCGTGAACTCGAAGTGAGCAGAACGCCCGTCCGTGAGGCCCTTCGCGAATTGGTATCAGAGGGTTGGCTTGAGATGATTCCCCATCACGGCTCTCGTGTGACGGCCTGGACGGAGAAGGATGCTCGTGAGGTCTTTGAATTGCGACTGGTGTTGGAGCCTATGGCGGTACGCATGGCCTGTGAGCACATGCATAAGGATTGTCTGGTCAGGCTCGAGGCAATGGCTTCAGAAATGGAACAGCTCACTGAGAGGGCCGATACAGAGCCATCGGTACGTAACGTGATCGCCTCACTCAACCACGAGTTTCACCGCGAACTAATTCGCGCGAGTGGAAACCAGCGCCTGAGTGCCGTGTTGGAGAGCGTGGTACGCACCTCGGTAATACGACGTAATTTTGGTAACTACGACCTTGCTAGCCTTCGCCGCAGCATGCGCCATCACCGTGAGATTCTGGAAGCTATCACTGAGGGTAGCCCATTATGGGCCGAACGAGTCATGAGCGCTCACCTACTCGCTGCAAAGTCGCTGCATTTCCGCTTTTCCGATGCTCCTGACTATTAGCGAGCATCCATCCAATAATCCAATAGAGGCGTCACAACAACAATGATTAAACACGAAGACCAACCCTCTACTCCTACTCCACTGAGTGACATTAAGGTCCTGGAACTCGGTCAACTGATTGCAGGCCCTTACTGCGGCCAAGTATTGGCTGACTTCGGTGCCCAGGTAATTAAAGTCGAACCGCCCGGCAAAGGTGACGCCATGCGCCAGTGGGGGGCGGAGGATAGTGATACGGGCGAGCCCCTCTGGTGGAACGTCATCGCCCGCAACAAGCAGTCGCTTACCTTGGATCTTCGCCAAACGCGTGGGCAAGAAGTATTACGCAAATTGGCCAAAGACGCCGATGTCATCATCGAGAACTTTCGTCCCGGCACTATGGAGCGCTGGGGGCTCTCATACGACGTGCTCTCGCAAGACAACCCAGGCTTGGTGATGGTACGGGTTACCGGCTTCGGTCAAGACGGGCCTTATGCCTCAAGAGCCGGTTTCGCCTCAGTCTGCGAGGCCATGGGAGGGTTACGCTACTTAAGCGGCTACCCGGACCGCCCTCCGGTCCGCGTCGGCATTTCAATCGGTGATACATTGGCGGGCTTGCATGCCGCCCTCGGCACCATGATGGCCCTACACCAACGCGAACGCACTGGGCACGGCCAAGTGGTCGATAGCAGCATTTTTGAATCGGTACTGGCGATGATGGAAAGCCTGATTCCTGAATTCGCACGTGCCGGTAAGGTTCGCGAGCGCAGCGGTAGCTTTTTGAGCGGCATCGCTCCCTCCAATGCCTACCCCGCTCGGGACGGGCGCGACGTCATCATTGGAGCCAACCAAGACACCGTCTTCGCTCGCCTTTGCCAAGCAATGGGCCAGCCAGGCTTGGCCGACCATCCCGATTATGCCACGCACCGGGCGCGCGGCGAGCACCAGCAGGCCATCGATGACCTCGTAGCGGCCTGGACACGCCAGCACGACGCTCAGCACATCGTTGACCTTCTCGCTAAGGCAGGCGTCCCAGCGGGCTTGGTCTATAGCGCTCCCGACATGCTTGATGACCCGCATTTCAAGGCTCGGGAAGCCATCGTCGAAGTCTCCGATCACCACGGCAAACCACTGCCGATGCAGAACGTTTTCCCACGGCTATCCAGAACCCCGGGAAGTGTCCGCCACGTAGGACCCGCGCTCGGCGAGCACACCGAGGCCATCCTCGCCGAGTGGCTCGGCCTCGCCCCCGACGCCCTCGACGCCCTGCGCGACGAACGCGTGATCTGACCGGAGCACCCCCATGGAACCTATTATCGTCGTAATCCTACTGGTGGGGCTGATCGGCTTCGGCTTCCCCATCTTCCTGGCGCTGGGCCTGTCGGGCCTGCTCGGGCTCTACATGGCCCGCGGCTCAATGGCCTTCTTCTTCGCGCCCTCGTCGCTGTTTGGCCAGCTCAACCTTTTCGAGATGGTCGCCCTTCCGCTGTTCATCCTGATGGGCAGCCTGTTGGGCGCCACGCCGGTGGGCGCCAACCTCTTCCAGGCCGCGGTGCGTTGGCTCAATTGGCTGCGCGGCAGCCTGGCGATCTCCTCGGTGGGCGCCTCGGCCATGTTTGGTGCCGTCTCCGGGGTAAGCCTGGCGGGGGTCGCCGCGGTGGGCTCCATCGCCGTGCCGCAGATGCTCGAGCGTGGCTACAGCCGGACCCTGGCCGCAGGCTCGGTGGTCACCGCTGGCGCCCTGGCGATGCTGATTCCGCCCAGCGTGCCCTTCATCATCTACGGCGCGGTCTCCAGCGTCTCGGTCGCGGACCTGTTCATCGGCGGTATCGTGCCCGGTATCGTGCTGGCCCTGGCGCTGTCGCTGTACATATTCATCCGCGTCAGCCTCAACCCGGAGGAAGCCCCGGCCGCCGAGGAGCGCTTCACCTGGAAGGAACGTTTCCAGAGCCTCGCCAACATCTGGCACGCCGCCCTGCTTGTGCTGGTGGTGCTGGGCTCGATCTACACCGGCTTCGCCACGCCCAGCGAGGCAGCAGGCATCGGGGCTCTGGGGGCCTTCCTCATCGCCGCGCTGATCTTTCGCTGCCTGACCTGGTCCAAGTTGTTGCAGATACTCGGTAGCACCGCGCGGATCAGCGGCGTAATCCTGCTGATCATGGGCTGCGCCAAGATCTTCGGCGACTACCTCAACATGGTACGCGTGCCCCAGTTGCTCACCGAGATTCTCACGGCCAGCGGCCTGCCGGCCTGGGCGATCCTGCTGGCGGTCATGGTGCTGCTGATCCTGCTCGGTATGCTGGTCGACGCGGTGTCGCTGATCGTGGTCACCACCCCGGTGCTGCTGCCGCTGATCGAGGCACTAGGCTACGACCCGCTGTGGTTCGGCATCGTCATGGTGCTCAACCTGGAGATCGCCGTGGTCACGCCGCCGGTCGGGCTCAATCTCTATGCCTTGCGAGGCGTCTGCCCGGAACTCACCATCGAGGAAATCATCCGCAGCGCCTTGCCCTTCGTCGGCGTCCAATTCCTCGTGCTGATGCTGTTCGTGCTCTTCCCCGGCCTCAGCCTGTGGTTGCCGGGGCTGATGTAGCCCCGGCGCAACGCGACTCCACGGGGTCGCAACCGATGCAACCCAAGTGAACCCTCACGTAAAAACACAACAACAAGGAGTCTCACCATGACACTCACCCGTCGCCAAGTACTCAAGTACGGCACCGTCGCCACCACCGGCGCCACCCTGTTCGGCACCCAAAGCCTGTTCGCCCCACGGGCGATGGCCGCCACCGCCCTCACCGGAGTCAACTACATCACGCCGTCCTACAAGGCGCTGAGCTACGGCTCCGACGGTTTCGTGAAGTTCCTAGCCGATAACCACGCCGATGTTATCGACTTCGACTACCACCATTCCGGCCAGCTGCTGACCGCCGACGAGCAGTTGCCCGGCCTGCGTGCCGGCAGCGTGGACTTCATGTTCCACACCCTGTCCTACATCACCCGTTCACTGCCGATCCTCGGCATCACCGGCCTGCCCGGGGTGGTCAACGCGCTCTACGAACACCCCGAGCGGCTCAAGCTGGGCAGCCCGCTGATGGAGCTGATCAACGAGCAGCTCGCCGAGGAGAACCTCTACATGCTCTGCTCGGGAGGCGGCATCCTTGAGCCGGAGTACATCTGGAGCACCGAGGACAACCCGATCCGCTCCCTGGAGGACCTGCGCGGCAAGAAGATCCGCGTGGTGGGCTACGAGGCGACCACCGCACTGGAGGAATTCGACATCGGCGCCACCCGCATCCCCTCATCGGAGACCTACCAGGCGCTGCAGCGCGGCACCGTGGACGCCGGCATCTTCAACATCTCCACGGTCGTGGGGCGTAGCCTGTTCGAGCAGCTCTCCACCTGCTACAAGCTGCCCACCACCGCCTTCACGGTGGCGCCCTTCATGCTGCGCGACCGCTGGGACAGCCTGGACGGCGACGTCCGTGCGGCCCTCGAGGAGGCCGCCGAGTGGTACGACGACAACTTCGTCACCCACTGTAACGACGACGTTTACCCCAACGAGTACTGGCCGATGATGGAGGAAGAAGGCATCGAGGTCATCGAGCCCAGCGAGGAAGACCTCGAGACCTTCAACGCCGCCACCGATGCCGTCTGGGAGCACTGGAAAGAAGAGGTCGGCGAAGAGGTCGGCGAGCGCGCCATCGCCCTGGCCCTGGGCGAGGCCTGAGGAGGAACGCCATGACATCCTACGTCATGCGCGGCTGGGACGGCCTGATGGCCGTCCTGCGCGGCGCCTCGATCCTGGTGCTCGCCTTCATGGCGCTCACCATCTGCTACGACGCCATGATGCGTCACGTCTTTTCCGCCCCGACCAGCTGGAGCCTGGAGATCAACTCCTTCCTGCTGGTCTACCTGGCGGTAATGGGGGCGGCCGAGGCCCAGCGCCACGACGCCCATATCCGCATCGAGTTCTTTGCCGACAAGCTGCCGGTACGCGTCCAGGCCCTGGTCGGCGTGGCCATCGGTCTGCTGGGGGCGACCTTCAGCTTCATCATGGTCTGGCGCGGCGGCATCATGATGAGCCAGGCCTTCGAGTACGGCGAACGGGTCTCCAGCTCGCTGGGCACGCCCATCGGCATCCCCTACGCCATGCTGCCCCTCGGCTTCGGCCTGCTCGGCCTGCAGTTCCTGCTCAATGCCTGGCAATCGGCTTGTCGCGTCCGGCACCCCGACGCCGCACCACCACCGAAGGGAGAGCCCGGCGATGTCTGATACCCTCAGCCACAAACTGATCAAGGACCACCTGCTGGAGGGCGACATGACGCCGGGCGGCGAGATCGCCCTGCGCATGGACCAAGCGCTGCTGCAGGACATCCTCGGCACCCTGGTCATGCTCGAGCTCGACGCCATGGGCCTCGACCGCGTGCACACCTCACCCAGCGTGCAGTACATCGACCACACCCTGATCCAGCAGGACAACATCAACGCCGACTCCCACCTCTTCCTGAAGAGCGCCTGCGAGCGGCTGGGGGTCTGGTACAGCGGCCCAGGCAACGGCATCAGCCACCCGGTGCACATGGAGCGCTTCGGCGTGCCCGGCCAGAGTCTAGTGGGCTGCGACAGCCACACCACCGCGGCCGGTGCGCTGGGCATGCTGGCCATCGGCGCCGGCGGCATCGAGGTGGCCATGGCCATGGCCGGCCAGCCGCTCTACCTGCCGATGCCGGAGATCGTCGGCGTGCGCCTGGAGGGCGAACTGCCCGACTGGGTCAGCGCCAAGGATATCGTCCTTGAACTGCTGCGCCGTCACGGCGTGGCCGGGGCGAAGAACTGCATCCTCGAGTATTACGGCCCCGGTCTGGCCGGGCTCGACGCCATGGACCGCCACGTGCTGGCCAACATGGGCACCGAGATGGGCGCCACCGGAAGTGTCTTCCCCAGTGACGAGGTGACCCGCGACTTCCTGCGCTCGCGGGGTCGCGAGGCCGACTGGACCCCGCTCGCCGCCGACCCAGGCTGTCGCTACGACCGCGAGGAGCGCATCGATCTCTCGAGCCTCGAGCCGTTGATCGCCCTGCCCTCCAGCCCGGACAAGGTGGTGCCGGTGGCCGAGGTTGCCGGACAGCCGCTCTACCAAGCCTACATCGGCTCCTCCGGTAACCCCGGCTACCGCGACATTGCGGTGGTGGCGGAGATCGTCAAGGGTAGGAGCGTGGCTGGCAACGTCTCCCTGGACGTCAACCCCGCGACCCGGCGCATTCTCGCCGCGCTGATCGACGAGGGCCACCTGGGCGCGCTGGTCGCCGCCGGTGCCCGCCTGCACCAGCCCGGCTGCAACGGCTGCATCGGCATGGGCCAGGCCCCGGCGGCGGGTCGCAACAGCCTGCGCACCGTGCCGCGCAACTTCCCCGGTCGCTCCGGCACCCGCGAGGATAGCGTCTTCCTGTGCAGCCCCGAGACCGCCGCCGCCTCGGCGCTCAAGGGCGTGATCACCGACCCCCGTAGCCTCGACATGCCCTACCCGAGGCCTCGCGAGCCCGTCGACATGACGCTGGACGATGCCTGGTTCCAGCCGCCCTTGCCCGCCGAGCAGGCTCGGGGCGTAGAGCTTCTGGCCACCGACAACACCCCGCCGTTGCCGTTGATCGAGCCGTTGCCCGAGACCCTAGAGGTGCCGGTGCTGCTGGCGGTGGACGACAACATCTCCACCGACGACATCATGCCCGCCGGCGCGCGAGTACTGCCGCTGTGGAGCAATGTCCACGCTTCGGCGGAGCACCTCTTCGAGGCCGTCGATCCCGACTACGTCGCCCGCGCCCGCGAGCAGGGGGCGGCCGGCCATGCCATCGTCGGGGGCGCCAACTACGGCCAGGGCTCGAGTCGTGAGAACGCCGCCCTGGTGCCACGCCTGCTGGGCCTGCAGTTGGTGATCGCCGAGAGCATCGCCCGCATCCACTGGCAGAACCTGCCCTGCTTCGGCGTGCTGCCGCTGACCTTCGCCGACCCGGCCGACCGCGCGCGATTGACCCGGGGTACCCGGGTGCGCATCGAAGGCTGGCGCGCAGCGCTCGCCGCCAGCCGCGAGGTCACGGCAACACTGGATAACGGCGAGACGCTAACCCTGCGCCACGAGCTCAGCGCCCGCCAGCAGGCGATTCTTGCCGCCGGGGGCGTAATCAACTACCTGTCTTCCACACCATGAACGACGAGACCGCTCCCATGACTCTGCTCGCCCCTCCGGCAAACGTGGAAATCGTTGAGGTTGCTCCCCGCGATGGTTTCCAGTCGATCCGCGACCCGCTGCCCACCATCGATAAGCAGCGCTGCATTTCTGCCCTCGTCGATGCTGGCATCACCCGCCTCGAAATCGGTTCTTTTGTGAGCCCGAAGGCCATCCCCCAGATGGCCGACACCGGCAAACTCATCGAGGCCTTCGCCGACCGGCCGGCACTGCGCCTTTCGGCGCTCGTGCCTAATCTAAAGGGAGCAGAGCTGGCCCTGGCACACGGTATCCGCGAGGTCGTCTACGTGGTCTCGGTCTCAGAGTCCCATAACCGCAGCAATGTACGACGAAGCGTCGAGGAGTCTCTGGAGGATCTAGGCCGAGTGGCAGAGCGCCTGCGTCAGACCGAAGGGACCCGGTTACGTCTCGACCTCGGCACCTGCTTTGACTGCCCCTTTGAAGGTACCATCGACTGGCAGCAGGTTGACCGCGTCCTCAGCCAGGCCACTCGTCTGGCAGACGGATTGCCAATGGAGGTGGCACTATGCGATACCACCGGCCGAGCCAGCCCCTATCAGGTGGCTGAACATTTCACCCAGCTGCGTGAACGCCATGGCGGCAAAGGACTGGCATGGGCCTTCCACGGCCACGATACCTTCGGCATGGGCGTAGCGAATGCACTATTCGCGATACATCACGGCGCCACGGCAGTGGATAGCGCCTGCGCGGGCCTGGGAGGCTGCCCCTTCGCCCCCGGCGCCACCGGCAACACCGCCACCGAAGATCTGCTCTACGCCCTTCAGGGCGGCAAAGTCGCCACGGGGATCGACCTATCGAAACTGCTCGTGGCGGCTGACCTGATCGCAGCCCTGCCCGGCGGCCAGACCGCCAGCCACTTGCGCCAGGTGCCGCGAGAACGGATGCGCTAAACCGTGCCGATCATCGTGCTGCTGTCGACCACGCTGGTGCTGGCCTTCTCCTCGCTGGTGGCGCTGTTCCCGGCCGCCATCGCCCCAGAGTTGTCTGGTGTACTGAGCGTCTCCTCGGCCACTATCGGTTTGCAGGTGAGCCTAATCTTCGCCGGCGCCATGCTTACCTCGCTGGTGGGCGGACCGCTCACCCGACGTTTAGGGCCCTGTCGCACCAGCCAACTCTCCCTGGCGTTGCTCGGCGGTGGCGCCGCCATGATGGCGATGCCGACCTTGCCGACCTTTGCCTTAGCCTCCCTCGTTGCCGGCTTGGGTTACGGGATGACCAATCCCTCCGCCTCAGTGTTGCTGGTGCGCTTCACCCCGCCTGAGCGACGCGGCCTGATCTTCTCAGTGAAACAGTCGGGCGTGCCGTTGGGCGGCGTGATCGCCGGTGCCAGCGCGCCGGTGCTGGCCTTAGTGGTGGGTTGGCAGGCCGGGCTGCTACTGCTCAGCGCCATCGCCCTGCTCGGCATTGTCGCCCTGCAATGGCGGCGGGAGAGCTGGGATGACCAGCGAGACCCAGACACATCGTGGTTGGCAACGCCCTTCTCCGGACTCGACGTGGTATGGCGGCAGCGGTCACTGCGCTACGTCGCGCTGCTTAGCCTGTGCTTCTCGGCGATTCAGCTCTCGGTTTCGGCATTTACGGTGGCGCTGCTGGTGGAGGATCTGGACTTCGGCCTGGTAGAGGCGGGATTGGTCATGTCCGGGGTGCAAGTGACCGGCGTGGTGGGGCGCATTGGCTGGGGCGAGATCGGTGACCGGCTGGGCGACCGCTTGATGGCACTTGCTATCATCGCCTGTACCACCGCCGTGGCAGCCCTTTTGGTAGCCACCATGACCCCGGCCTGGCCCAAGTGGCTGGTCATTGTACTACTGGGGCTACTGAGCTTCTCCTCGTTGGGCTGGAACGGCGTCTTCCTGGCCGAAATCACCCAACTGGCCCCACCCCATCGCATCGCCGATGCCGCAGGAGGTTGTCTGGTTTTCACCTATGGTGGCGTTCTGCTCGGTTTGCCTATGGTTAACTTGCTCCACAGCGTGGTTGGTGACTATACAAGCGTCTTCGCTATCCTCGCTGGCATCTCGGTAGCGGGACTCTGGCTCATCCATCAAGCGAGGCGAGCTAGATGCATGGATCGGGTTTCGTAGGAGCGCAATTCATTACACGATCAACAACCCCATCGCCCGACAAGTCTGGCTCCTCGTCGTCGAAATGTTCACCGCCGAGCAGGCGGCTTAGGAATGGTTCGCAGGATTTAATAACATCACCACAGATAAAATGGTCATAGTCCTTCGGATAGGGCCGTCTATATCTCGCCAAGATGAGCTTCATGCGGCAATGCAAACCTTGTAAAGGGACAATTTCGCATCCTGTCAGTCACTTTGTGCTAACATTTGTACACACGCAAATTAGTATAGGGCTTAACCATGGATACTAGAATACAGTTTCGTATTGATGAAGAAACAAAGCGCTTAAGCCAACAAATGGCTGAGAGCCAGGGCCGTACATTAAGTGATGCCTGCCGCGAATTCACCGAGCAATTGGCCGAGCAACAACGCAAGGTGCTATCTCATGATGCATGGCTCACCAATCAAATTAATCAAGCCTTTGAGAAGCTTGATGATGGAAAGGCTTCCTTTATCGATCACGAAAGTGCAAAAGCACAAATGGCTGAACGCAAAGCCAACATTCGGGGTCGGGCAAACAAATGATCGTGTGGGAAGAAGAGGCTCTGAATGACCGCGAGAAGATCTTCGAATTTCTTTACGACGTCAATCCTGTCGTCGCTGAGAAAACCGACGACATCATTGAAGCGAAAGCCGAAAGCCTACTTGATCAGCTATTGATGGGTGTGCAGCGGGATGGCATTCCAGGCAGATTGCTTATCATCCCAGAGATTTCGATGATTATTGACTACTGGGTCGATCATTCCTCAATTCATATCATGCGAGTACTTCACCAAAAGCAGAAATTTCCAAGCGACTGATTTTTAAAAATCCTTAGCCTGCTCTAGCCATGCCCCCCGTAATTTCCCTACCTACAGAAGTTGTGATTCTCAGTGTTTCTCGGCAACCTAGGACCCTATCTGTTTAACCACTCTCTTTAGCCGAGCACCGCAGCCATGACCACCGCGTTTGAGCAGACCCTTGCCGCCATCGACGCCCTGCACGCACAGGACCCACGTACGACAACGCTCGAGGACGGCACCACGATGCCGCAGGAACTGGCCTACGCCCAGCGAATGAGCAAATGGCTTGCGCACGTATACGATTCACCCGGCGAGTTGTTGCAGTTGGCGGTACGCGCCCAGCATCTGCAGCGCTGGCAGGTCACCCGCGAGGAATATGAAAAAGGCCGGGTGGGCTATCTGACCTGGCGGCGCGACCAAGGCAAGCGGGCGGGCGAGACCACCGCTCGACTGATGGAGGAAGCCGGCTATAGCACCGAGGATGCCCAGCGCGTCGCGGCGATGATCGGCAAGAAAGGGCTGGGGCGCGACCCTGAGGTGCAGGCGCTTGAGGACTGCGCCTGCCTAGTGTTTCTGGAAAACTACTTTGCCGATTTCTCGCGCAAGGTAGAACACGATCACATGGTGCGTATCGTGCAGAAGACCTGGCGTAAGATGTCGCCGCGCGCCCACGAACTGGCGTTAACGCTGCCCATGTCGGCATCATCTGCCGCGCTGGTGAAGGAAGCGCTGGGCGAGGCATAACGCCGCCATCCAGGTGCAGGTCATCAGTCACTGCGGTAAAGTAGCTACCTTATTTTCTTCCGCTTTCGGCAGTGACGGCTTGCTCAATTATGATTGCATCTCTGGATTCGCGTACCGCGCCATTTGAACGTCTGGGCTCCCACTACGTGCGCTTTCTTGAGGCGCTGAAAACGCGCGGCTTCGAAGGCGAGATTGCCCCTGACTACGCCAACCGCACGGTGCTGGCGACGGATAACTCGATTTACCAGCGTCTTCCCCAGGCCGCGGTCTTTCCCCGGCACGCCGAGGACCTGGAAAGGCTGGCCAGGCTGGCCGGAGAAGTCCCCCATCGCGATATCGTGCTCACCCCTCGCGGCGGCGGCACCGGCACCAACGGCCAGTCGCTGACCGACGGCATTGTGGTGGATATCTCCCGCCACATGAACCGGATTATCGAGATCGACGTCGAGCATCGCCGGGTTCGCGTTCAGGCGGGCGTGGTCAAAGACCAACTCAATGCCGCGCTAAAACCTCATGGCCTGTTTTTCGCCCCGGAGCTTTCCACCTCCAATCGCGCCACCATTGGCGGCATGATATCCACCGACGCCAGCGGCCAGGGCAGCTGCGAGTACGGCAAAACCCGCGACCATGTGCTCGAGCTCGACACGGTGTTGCTGGGGGGTAAGCACTTACATAGCCGCCCGTTAAGTGTTGAAGAAGAAACCGCGGAATGCGCGCAAGGCGGCATCCTCGGCCGGGTGCATTCCACCGCCGCCGAGATTATCGACCAGCAGCGCGAACTCATCGACGCCACCTTTCCGCCGCTCAACCGCTGCCTGACCGGCTTTGATCTGGCTCACCTGCGCGAACAGGACGGCCAGCTCAACCTCAACAGTTTGCTATGCGGCTCGGAAGGTTCGCTTGGGTTCCTTAATGAAGCGGTATTAAACGTCCTGCCGATTCCCAAGCATTCGACGTTAGTGAACGTTCGCTATCCCGGTTTTATGGAGGCCCTGCGCGATGCCAAGGCGCTGATGACGTCGAGCGCCCGGCCCACGTCCATCGAAACCATCGACGACACCGTCTTGCAGCTGGCCATGGAGGATTTCGTCTGGGACAGCGTGGCGGCATTTTTTCCGGCCGGCGATACGCCCATTCGCGGTATCAACCTGGTCGAGTTCAACGACGACGACCCAGAAGCCCTCGCTGAGCGCGTGCGCGCTTTTACCGAGCACCTGGGCCGGGACGCTACCGTCGAGCGGCTGGGCTATACCCTGGCCGAGGGCCGCGCGCAGATTCAGCACGTCTACGGCATGCGCAAGCGCTCGGTGGGACTTCTGGGCAATGTCCAGGGCGAAAAGCGCCCGCTGGCGTTCGTCGAGGACACCGCGGTGCCCCCCGAGCACCTGGCCGACTATATTGCCGAATTCCGTGCGGCGCTGGATGCCCGCGGCCTTGCCTATGGCATGTTCGGCCACGTAGATGCTGGGGTGTTGCACGTACGTCCGGCGCTGGACATGAAAGACCCCGCCCAGGAAGCGCTGATCCGCGAGATCTCCGACGAGGTGGCGGCGCTGACCCAGCGCTACGGCGGGCTGCTGTGGGGCGAACACGGTAAGGGCGTGCGCTCGGAGTACGGCCCCAAATTTTTCGGCAAGCTCTACCCCAGCCTGCAGCGGGTCAAGGCCGCCTTTGACCCCTATAACCAGCTCAACCCCGGCAAGATTGCCTCGCCCTCGGACAAGGGCGAGCTGATTGCCCGCGAATACGACCCAGAGCTGCTGGCTATCGACGAAGTGCCGATGCGCGGCCAGCTTGACCGCACCATCGACGAACGGGCCTGGCAGGCCTACGACGCGGCGGTGTACTGCAACGGCAACGGCGCCTGCTACAACTACGACGTCGATGACCCCATGTGCCCGTCATGGAAGGCCACCCGCGATCGCCGCCATTCGCCCAAAGGCCGTGCCAGCCTGATACGCGAATGGCTGCGCCTGCAGTCCAAAGCAGGCATCGACGTGGTGGAAGAGTCGCGCAGAACCAAAGCCTCAGGCGGCTGGGGCTTTATCAAGCACTTCCCACTCAGGGTGGCCAACACCCTGAGTCGCAAACAGCACCACGACTATTCCCACGAAGTCTACGACGCCATGGCGGGCTGCCTTGCGTGCAAATCCTGCGCCGGGCAGTGCCCGGTGAAGGTCAATGTGCCGCAGTTCCGCTCGCAGTTTCTGGAGGTCTACCACGGCCGCTACCTGCGCCCGCTGCGTGATTACCTAATCGCTGGAACCGAGTTCATGCTGCCGACCTTTGCCAGAGTGGCCCCACTGTATAACGCTGTCATGGGCCAGCGTTGGGTCGCACAACTGATGCGCAAAAGCATCGGCATCAGCGACTCGCCGGCGCTGTCCCGGGCCAACCTGAAAAAGAAGCTGCGAGCCTGGGGCGTGGCCGAGGCCACGCCGACCTCGCTTGCACTGCTTACCGAGCAGCAGCGCGCCAACAGCGTGATCATCGTCCAAGATGCGTTTACCAGCCACTTTGAAGCCAAACTGGTGATGGATATCGTCGAGCTGCTGTCGCGGCTCAACCTGCGGGTGTTCGTCATGCCGTTTTCCGCCAACGGCAAGCCGCTGCAGGTACAGGGCTTCCTGGGGGCGTTCGAACGCACGGCGCAGAAACAGGCCGAACGGCTTCGCACGCTGGCGCACTTTGATATTCCGCTGGTGGGCATCGACCCGGCGATGACGCTCACCTACCGCCAGGAGTACGTCAAATCGCTGGGCCACGAGGCGGTGCCCGAAGTGCTGATGTTGCAGGAATGGCTGGCCACCCGCCTCAACACCCTTGCGACGCGGCCGCTGGAGGTCAGCGATCCCGGCTTCAAGCTGCTTTCCCACTGCACCGAAAGCACCAATGCGCCGGGGTCCCCCAAGGCGTGGCAGCAGGTATTCGCGGCCTTCGGGCTGGAGCTTGAGCTGGTCAGCACCGGCTGCTGCGGCATGTCTGGCACTTACGGCCATGAAACCCGCAACGTGGCGACCTCAAAGACCATCTACGCGCAGTCCTGGCAGCCGCAAGTGGAAGCCGAAGAAAATGCGGGCAAACTACTGGCCACGGGCTACTCCTGCCGCAGTCAGGTGAAGCGTTATTCAAACCAGCTGCTGCCTCATCCGCTGCAGGCGCTACTGAGCGCGCTCAAGCGCGGGTAGCGTTGATACCACCAACGCCAACCGACCGTTTGATTCTGGCATGCTGGGCGCAATCCTAGAGCCGGGGAATCATCTTGCGACGATTGTTGACTATCGCTCGCGCGCCTTGGGCGTGCGCCACGACACTGGCCCTGCTGATGGGCGGTATCGGCGTGGCCACCGCACAGGACGCCCGGGTCGAAACCCAGCGGGTTGACGAGACCCCGCGTATCGAGACGCTGCGCCTGTCCGGCAGCGTTTCAGCCCCGCGCACTTCGCAGCTTTCCAGCGCCGAGGCCGGTCAGGTCGCATCCCTTGACGTCGAGATCGGCGACCGGGTCAGCCAGGACGAGCGGCTAATGTCGTTGGATAGCCGTGAGGCCGAACTGGAGCGCCAGCGCGCCCAGGCCAATATCGATCAGGCCCGCGCCGATCGCGACGATGCCCGTCAGCGTCTCAACGAAGCCGACCAGCTATCCGCGCAGCAAAATATTGCGGCAAGCGAACTGCGCCAGCGGCAAAACGCGCTGGCCGCCGCCGAAGCGACCCTGGAGGCCCAGCAGAGCGAGTACGCACTCTGGGAGCTTCGCGTATCCCGCCACACCATCACCGCGCCTTTCGATTCGCTGATCACCCAGCGCGACAGCGAGTTGGGCGAATGGGTCACGCCCGGCGACACCCTGATGACGCTGGTTGATATTGAGGCCTTGACGCTGGACTTCCCCGTGCCGTTATCGGCCTACGCCCGCATGGATGACGCGACGCTCGAAATCCGGCTGGAAGGCGATACCCAGTGGTACGCCGCCCGCCCCCAGGCACGGGTGCCCCAGGACACCAACAGCCGTCAGTTCCTGCTGCGCGCCGAGCCTGTTGACTCCCTTGACTTGCTGCCCGGCATGGCACTCGAAGGGCGGCTGCTGCTTGAAGGCGAGACGGGCCCAAGCGTGCCCCGCGATGCCTTGATCCGCCGCCCGGACGGCAGCGTCAGCGTATGGCTGGCCCGCCAGGAAGATGACGAATGGCGCGCTTATGAACAACGCGTGGACGTCGGCGGCGGCCACGAGGGCAACGTCGCAGTGCTCGACGGTATCGAGGTGGGCGATCGCGTCATTGTGGTAGGCAACGAACGCCTAGAAGAGGGGCAGTCCCTGTCCCTTATCGACGACGACTAACAAGGAGCGCCCACGCGCATGTTTGCCGCCATCATCCGTCACGGCATTTTAGTCAGTGTCGTCACCCTGATTCTACTGATCGTGGGCATTGCCGCCATCTGGCGGATTCCCGTGCAAATGATCCCCGACCTGGAAACCCGGGTGATTGGCGTTGAAACCCAGTGGGCCGGGGCCAACCCCCAGGATATCGAAAAGGATATCCTCATCGAGCAGGAAGAGTATCTACGCAACGTCCCCAACCTGCAGCGCATGGAGTCCACCGCCAGCAGCGGCAGCGCCGAGATCGAACTGGAATTTCCGTTTGGCGTTGACCTCACCGAAACGCTCATCCGTGTCAACAACGCCCTCAGCCAGGTGCCCTCCTACCCCACCAATGTTGACCAGCCGCGCATCGTCGCCAACTCGTTTTCGGCCAACGCGTTCATGTACTTCAACGTCGGCCCGCGCGAAGGCAACCCGCGCGATCTGGACATGCCGGCCATGCGCGACTATCTGGAAGATAACGTGCGCCCGCGCATGGAAAGCGTCAGCGGGGTGTCGGAAGTCACCGTCTCTGGCGGGGCCGAACGGCAAATGCAGTTATTGATCAACCCCGACGCGCTTGCCGCGCGGGATCTCAGCATCAGCGATATTCAAGCTGCCCTGCAGGAACGCAATCAAGACGTCTCAAGCGGAGACTTGGAAAGCGGCAAACGGCGCTATCTGCTGCGCACCGTCGGGCGGTTCGAAGATGTCGAGAGCCTGGAAGCGTTGATCCTTGACCGCCAGGGCGATGAGGTGACACGGCTTGGCGACGTTGCCGAGGTGCAGCAATCCTACGCCGAGCTGACCTCGCGCTCGTACAACGCGGCGGGCGAGCCGGTGTTGAGCGTTCAAGTCCGCCGGGAGCCGGGGGCCAACGTCATCGACATCAAGCGTGACATGCTTGAAGAAGTTGAGGCTTTGAACGATGGCCTGCTGGCTGAACAGGGCATGCAGATCACCCTGTCCAACGACGACGTGCGCTACGTAGAGTCCTCGATTGCCAACGTCTGGGTAAACCTCGGCCTGGGGGCGCTGTTTGCCACCCTGGTGATGTACGCCTTTCTGCGCTCGGCGCGGGCCACCTTTGCCGGGATCATCGGCATCCCCATCTGCACCATTGCGGCGTTTCTCGGCCTGCTGCTCGCCGGCCGTACCCTGAACGTGATCTCCCTGGCCGGGGTGGCCTTTGCCATTGGCATGACCATCGACAACACCATTGTCGTGCTCGAAAGTATCGAGACCCAGCGGCGCCGCGGGCTAGCCCGCTTTCAAGCCGCGCTTGAAGGCGTCAAGCAGGTCTGGTCGGCGGTGCTCGCCTCAACGCTGACCACCATTCTGGTGTTTGTACCGATCTTCTTTATCGAGCAGGAAGCCGGCCAGCTGTATTCCGATATTGCCGTGGCGATCTCCACCTCGATCCTGGTCTCGATGGTGGTCGCCATTACCGTTATCCCCACGCTTGGCGCGCATATCGATTTCCGCGGCCGCGATAACGGTAATGGCATTCGCCCGCGCTGGATGAGCGCCTGCCTGTGGGTGGTCGACAGCATGATCAAAAGCACGGCGCGACGAGGCGCGGCCGTGGTGCTGGGCATCGCCGGCGGCGTGGCGATTTTTGTCTGGCTTACACCCCCGGCGGAATACCTGCCCGAGGGCGAAGAAGCCAAGACCTTCGCCAGCATGAACGCCCCGGCAAGCTATAACCTCGCCACCATGGATGCCATTGCCCAAGAGTTGCAACGTGATCTTGAACCGCATGTCGACGCCGACCCCGAGGCTTTTGAGCGCGGCGACACCGACGTGCCGCCCATCCGCACCATGGGCATTCAGGCCGAAGCGCAGAGCCTGCGCATCATTGCCGAAACCCTGGACCCCAATCATATCGAGGCGCTGATGGACGCGCTGACCACGCGTTACGAGGCCTACCCGGACATGCGCGCCTTTGCCGCGCGCGGCTCGATCATCTCGAGTAACGACGGCGGCACGCGCAGCATCACGCTGGATATTGCCGGTAACGACCTGGAAACGCTCTACGCCACCGCCAACCGTATTTACGAACGCGCCCAGACGAGCTTCGACAACCCGCGCATTCAGTCACGCCCCTCGGCGCTGGACCTCGGCCAGCCGCTGATCGAGGTTTACCCGGACTGGGAGCGCGCCGCCGAGCTGGGCTTTGACACCGAGGCCCTGGGCACCGCCATTGCCGTGCTGACCAATGGGTCGTACCTGGATGATTTTTATCTCGACGACGAAAAAATCGATCTTTACGGCTATGGCCCTGAGGCCGGCGATATCGACCTCGACCAATTGGCTAGCCTGCCCCTGCATACGCCAGCCGGCTTCAACGTACCGCTGAACGACGTCGCCGATATCGAAGAAACCGTCGGCACCGCCACCATACGCCGGGTAGATGGTCGGCGCAGCGTGACCCTGGACGTGATTCCACCGCGCAGCGTGGCGCTTGAAGAAGGTATCGAGCGAATGCAGCGTGACGTTATCGAGCCAATGCGCGACGAAGGTGAGCTACCGGGCAGTATCGATGTCACGGTAAGCGGCGCGGGCGATCAGTTGGATGCCACCCGCCAGTCGCTCACCGGCAACGGGTTGATAGCCCTTGCGATCGTGTATCTATTGCTGGTGGCGATTTTCGCCCACTGGGGCTATCCGCTGCTGATTCTGGCGACCATCCCGCTCGGCGCGGCCGGGGGAATTGTCGGGCTGTGGCTGATGAACAGTGTGGGCGCGATGCTGCCGCGTATTGGCCTGAACGCCATCAGTCAGCCCTTCGACATGATCACCATGCTGGGTTTTCTGATCCTCATGGGGACCGTGGTCAACAACCCGATACTGGTCGTCGATCAGGCGCGCATCAATCTGCGCGAAACCTCCATGGGCGTGCGCGATGCGGTATATAACGCCGTGGAGAGCCGCCTGCGGCCCATTGCCATGACCACCTTGACCACGCTGTGCGGGCTTTCGCCGCTGGTATTCTTACCTGGCGAAGGCACCGAGCTGTATCGCGGCGTCGGCGCCATTGTGCTGTTCGGGCTGCTGGGCACCGCCATCGTCACCGTCACCTTTCTGCCGGCGCTTACCGTGGCGGTACTCAGCTGGCGAACGAAACGTCAAACGAATTAAAAGAACAGCCGCCTCAGCGCCTCGCCGGGGTCGCTGTGGCGCATGAAGGCTTCACCGACCAGAAAGCCGTTGATCTCATGGTCGCGCATCAGCTCGACATCGTCGCGGGTATCGATGCCAGACTCGGTGATCACCGTGACGCCTTCGGGGATGCCCGGCAACAGTTCAAGCGTGGTGTTGAGGCTGGTCTCGAAGGTGTGCAGATTGCGGTTGTTGATACCCACCAGCTGCAGGTCCAGCGTCAACGCCCGAGCCAGTTCGTCTGCGTCGTGGACTTCCACCAGCACGTCCATACCCAGGCTCTTGGCCTGCTGACTCAGATCACGCAGTTGGGCATCGTCCAGCGCGGCGACGATCAGCAAAATACAGTCAGCCCCGATCGCCCGCGCCTCGGACACCTGATAGCCGTGCGTGATGAAATCCTTGCGGATCACGGGTAGCGCACAGACGTCACGCGCCGCGATCAGATAGTCCTCGTGGCCCTGGAAAAAGTCGGCGTCGGTGAGCACCGACAGACACGCCGCACCGCCCTGGGCATAGCTTTTGGCGATATCCGCGGGGTGAAACTCCTCACGAATCACACCCTTCGAGGGCGAGGCCTTCTTGACCTCGGCAATGATCGCCGGGTCGCCGGCGGCAATGCGCTTGTTGAGCGCGTCGATAAAGCCCCGGGGCGCACTCTGCTTTTCGCCCAGCGCCAGCAGATCGGCTTCCGAAACCGCCTGACGGCGCTCGGCCACTTCCTGGTCCTTGCGTTCCAGAATGCGGGTTAAAATCGTTGGCGTTGCCTGTTGCGTCATGGTGATCTCTTCTTGTTTAAAACTTACTTGTTTAAAACTTACTTGTTTAAAACTTACCTTGTTTAAGGGCCTACTGCTTAAAAACGCTGGTGAAGTGAGACAGTTCTTTAAGTTTTTCAAGCGGTAATTTGGAGGCTTGGGCATCCTGTGCCAGCATCACGCCCTCTTTCAGGTTGTCGGCCACGCCGGCACAGTAAAGCGCCGCGCCCGCATTCAGTGCCACCATATCCGCCGCTGCCCCTTCGCCGCTCAGCGCGGCCTTGACCAGGCGCAGGCTGTCTTCAGCGCTGGTGGCTTTAAGCGTGGCGAGACTCTGGCGTTCAATCCCCACCTCTTCCGGCGTAATCGTGTACTGGGAAATCACCCCGTCCTTGAGTTCGGCCACCTGGGTGGGTGCTGCCAGGGAGATTTCATCCAGGCCGTCCTCGGAATGCACGACCATGACATGGCGGCTGCCGAGCTTGTTGAGCACCTCGGCCATCAGCGGCACCAGCGAGGGCGCATAAACGCCCAGCACCTGATTGGGCGCGCTGGCAGGATTGGTCAGCGGGCCGAGAATATTGAACAGCGTGCGCACGCCCATTTCACGGCGCGGGCCGATGGCATAGCGCATCGCCGGGTGATGATTGGGGGCAAACATGAAGCCCACGCCTACCTGCTCGATACAGCGGGCCACCTGGTCGGGTTGCAGGTCCAGATAAATACCCGCGACGTCGAACAGGTCGGCGCTGCCGGATGACGACGACACGCTGCGGTTACCGTGCTTGGCCACGTGGGCGCCCCCGGCCGCGGCCACGAAGCTGGCCGCGGTCGAGACGTTGAACAGATTGGCGCCATCGCCACCGGTGCCCACAATGTCGACCACGTTCTCAGCGTCAAGCTCGACCCGCTTCATCAGGTCACGCATCACCTGGGCGGCGGCACTGATCTCGACGGCGCTCTCGCCTTTCATGGCAAGCCCCACCAGCAGACCGCCGATCTGAGCATCGGAGGCTTCGCCGGTCATGATCTGGCGCATCAGCGCGTGGGTGGCATCGAAAGAGAGGTCTTCGCGGCGCATCACCGCGTTAATTGCGTCTCGCATTTGCATGAGCAGAAAAGCCCCTAAAACATGTGAAACCGGCGGTCAGCCGCGTTTTAAAAAGTTGGCCAGTAGCGCATGGCCCTGGCGGGTCAGGATGGATTCAGGATGAAACTGGACGCCTTCAACGTCCAGCTCCCGGTGGCGCAGCCCCATGATAACCCCTGGTGTCACGTCGTCATCCCCGGTTCGGGCCGTTATCTCCAGGCACTCGGGCAGGCCCTGTTCGTCCACTACCAGCGAGTGGTAGCGCGTCACTTCCAGCGGATTGTTCAATCCGGCAAACACCCCTTGGCCGTCGTGGGCTACCGCCGAGGTTTTACCGTGCATCACCTGGGGCGCGCGCACCACCCTCCCGCCGTAGACCTGACCAATGGCCTGATGCCCCAGGCACACGCCCAAAATGGGTAACCGGCCGGCAAACCGTTCAATGGCATCAAGCGAAATTCCGGCTTCGTTGGGCGTGCAGGGGCCCGGCGAGATCACCAGGTGGGTCGGCGCCAGGGCTTCGATCTGCTCAACGCTGATCTCGTCATTGCGGTAAGTCACCACGTCGGCGCCCAGCTCGACCAGGTACTGAACGATGTTGAATGTGAAGCTATCGTAGTTGTCCAGCATCACTACTTTTTGAGCCATAACGAATTGAAACCCCAATAAAATTCCACGCAATGGCTCGCAGGTTACCCAATCAGTTAGCCAGCCCGTAGTGACTTGCCATTTCCGCCAATTATCGACCGATTGTAACGCCATGCGGGTTCGCACGTCACGAACTTGTCCTGCGGCCGATCGCTCGGGCCCAAGGGCCTCCGGCTGACAAAAGCGAGGCTTGATAAATTGTATCTTCCCCGCATAGTGATAACGTAGCCTTTGTTAGGCGTCATCCGGGCAACGGGAACTAGCAACGCGGCAGCACAATCTTTATTATCAGTCGCCTTTCAAGAAAGCCGGGAGCGTGGAATGCGCAATAAGCTGATAAACGTAGGCTCGCTCTTGGTGGCGCTTTTGCTCGCCAGCGCCCCCGCTGTGGCGGAGTCGCCGCTGCGGGTAGTGACTTCGTTCTCGGTGATTGCCGATCTGGTCAAGCGCGTGGCCGGCGATAACGCAAGCGTTGATGTCATCGTACCGCCCGGCGAGGACGTTCACCGCTGGGAACTCAACCCGCCCAACGTCCTGGCGCTGGAAGAAACCGATCTGGTGTTTTATAACGGCTTTGACCTGGAACCCTGGCTGCGCGACGTGCAGGCCATCGTCGAGGACGAATTGCCCATGGTGGCGTTGGCCGAACACGCCGATTACCCGACGTTGCCGCTGACCGTCGGCCGCTACGAGAACAGCGCAAATCCCCACATGTGGATGGCACCCCAGGGCGCCGCCGCCTATGTGGACGTTATCGTCGACACCCTGTCGGCGCATGCGCCGGACCACGCCGAGGCGTTTGGCCAACGCGCCGACGAGCTCAAAGAGACACTGGAGGAGCTCGACGCCGGCATCCGGGAACGGCTGGGCGGCATCCCCCAGACCAACCGGTCGCTGGTCACCAGCGAAGCAGGGGTTGCCTACTTCGCCGATGCCTATGACTTTGAATACACCGCCCTATGGGGCGTGAATCACGAAACCCTGGGCAAGGCCGCGGCGATGGCCCGGCTCCAGGCAACGCTTGCCGACAAGCGCCCGCCGGCACTGTTTTATGAAAGCACGACACCCAAAATCCATATGGATGCGCAGGCGCGCTACGTCGACCTGCCGCTGGCAGGCCCCCTCTATGTGGATGCCTTAAGCGGTAGCGACGGGCCGGCCGCCGACTATGTCGCCATGCTGCGCCACAATACCGAACTGCTTCACGCGGCACTGGGCGGTGCCCGTGAGGATGACTGATCGCCTCAGCGCGACGCCCCTTCAGGCAATCAGCTCGGCAAGCGACGCAATGACCGCATCCGGCCCGCTTTCTTCAATCGGCTCCCCGTGGTTATAACCATACGGCAGCGCCAGGGTGACAAAACCGGCCGCTTTGCCGGCGGCGATATCGTGGCGGGAATCCCCCACCATTACGCAGGCGTCAGGGGCGACCCCGCCGACCTGCGCGGCATGCAGTAAAGGCACCGGGGACGGTTTTTTCTCCGCCAGCGAGTCACCGCCGAGGCAGAGTGTAAAGTACCCCTGCAAGCCGAAGTGATCGAGTATCGGCACGATGAAGCGCTCGGGCTTGTTGGTGATCAACACCAGCGTATAGCCGGCCTGACGCAGCCCGGTCAACGCCGACCGGGCGCCAGGGTAGAGCGACGTCAACTGATTGGGCGCGGCGCCGTAATAGTGCAGAAACGCCGCGTAGGCACGATCGAACAGCATCGCTTCGGGCGGCATACCCTTCGCCCAGGTCAGGGCCCGCTCGACCAACACCGCCGCACCGTTACCCACCCAGTGGCGCACGTCATCCGTCGTCGGCATCGGCAACCCCTGGTCGACCAGCGCGCGGGCGACCGCCACGGTCAGGTCAGGCACCGAGTCGATGAGCGTGCCATCGAGGTCAAAGGCAATCAGACGCTTGCCGTCAAGTAGTGGGTGCACGTAACCATCCTTTTTAGCGTCATACTCAATATTGCCTGAAGCTCGCCCTGCGGGGCTTTCAGCGGGTCAGTGTACCTGTTGTAAACGACCGTTCATATTCGTCAGTATCGCAAGAAACCACTATGCTGAGGATCATTTCGTCAAGGAGTAAGACATGAGCCTTCCCACCATCGTGATTGTTGGCGGCGGCGCCGGCGGTCTGGCGCTGGCCACCCAGTTAGGACGCACGCTTGGCAAGCGCAACCGGGCCGACATCGTATTGCTCGACCGCAACACCACCCACGTCTGGAAACCGTTATTGCACGAGCTTGCCACCGGCGTGCTGAATTCCAGCATGGACGAGGTGGATTACCGCGGTCATTCCTCGGCACATCATTACCGCTACCAGCGCGGCTCGCTGTCAGGCCTCGACCGCGAGGCCAAGCGACTGCACCTGGCCCCCATCGTGGATGAGGACGGCGCTGAAGTACTGCCCGCCCGGGAGCTCGCTTACGACTATCTGGTCATGGCCCTGGGCAGCGTGTCCAATGACTTCGGCACGCCCGGGGTTGACGAGCATTGCCATTTTATCGACTCACCGCAGCAGGCCAAAGCGTTTCAGCGCGACATGATCAATACGTTTCTGCGCTACACCGACCCCTCGCTGCGTCAGCATACCCAACTGACCATCGGCATTGTCGGCGGCGGGGCGACCGGGGTGGAGTTGGCAGCGGAGCTGTTTGATGCCTCGCGTATGCTCAACGCCTACGGCGTCACCGCGGCGGACCACCAGCAAATCAGCGTGCACCTGCTTGAGGCCGCACCGCGCCTGCTGCCGGCGCTTTCCGAGCGCATCAGCCAAACCGTTCAACAAGAGCTGGAAGGCATGGGCGTCACGGTGCACGTGGGCACCGCTATCAAAGAAGCCCAGGCGAATCGCCTGATCACCGGCGATGACGACGTCATTGAGACCGACCTCAATGTCTGGGCGGCGGGCATCAAGGCACCGCCGTTTCTCTCTGAACTGGGGCTTTCCACCAACAAAAAGCATCAGATCAAAGTCGCCAAAACCCTGCAAAGCATCGATGATCCGGCGATTTTTGCCTTGGGTGACTGCGCCGACTGCCCTATGGGGGAAAACGGCAGCGTGCCGCCCCGCGCCCAGGCGGCCCACCAGCAGGCCAAACGACTGGCCAAGAATCTGATCAATCAGTTGGAGGGCAAGCCCCTCGCCGACTTCGAGTATCGGGATCGCGGCTCGCTGGTATCGCTGGCGAGCTACGACGCCGTGGGCAGCCTGATGCGCAGCTCCGCCTCGCGCGGGTTATTTCTGGAAGGCTGGCTGGCGAGGCGCGCCTACGCATCGCTTTACCGCATGCACCAGCTATCGATTCACGGCGCACCCAAAACCGGGCTGGCGTGGCTGGTAGACAAGCTCAATCGTTATCTCAAGCCACGCATGAAGCTCCATTAAACACCGTTCAACGGTTGCTCATCGCCGCCCTTAACTGCTTGATCACCGAGTCATAGCCGTGGGGATCGCTTGTGCTATGCGCGTTGAAAATGGCCGAACCGGCGACAAAGGTATCCGCGCCGGCGGCGGCAATGTCGCCGATGTTGTCGGCTTTCACGCCGCCATCGACCTCAAGACGAATCGGTCGTCCTGACGCGTCGATACGCGCCCGCGCCTCGCGCAACTTATCAAGCGTGGCGGGAATGAACGACTGCCCACCGAAGCCCGGATTGACGCTCATCAACAGCACCATGTCGATTTTATCCATCACGTAGTCCAGATAGGACAGCGGCGTGGCCGGGTTGAAGACCAGCCCGGCCTTGCAACCCCCGTCGCGGATCAGCTGCAGCGAGCGGTCGATATGCTCGGAGGCTTCCGGGTGAAACGTAATGTAGCTGGCGCCCGCCTCGATGAAATCGCTGATCATGCGATCCACCGGCTTGACCATAAGATGCACGTCAATCGGCGCCGTCACGCCGTGCTGGCGCAGCGCTTTGCACACCATCGGGCCAATGGTGAGGTTGGGCACGTAATGATTGTCCATCACATCGAAATGTACGATATCGGCCCCCGCCGCGAGCACATTGTCCACCTCCTCGCCCAGGCGTGCGAAGTTGGCGGAAAGAATCGAGGGAGCAATCAGATAATCATGCGCAGCGGTCATATCAACATTCCTGCTTTGCCAAAGAGAGGGAACCACGGCCATTGCCGCCTTTAAAGGCGGGCATGTTAGCAGAACCTTCGCGCGGCGGTGAGAGCAGACACGTATCGTGGATAAGTTAGCCCCATTTTTCTTAATCATTATTCTAAAAAAGAATATAAAACACGATTGTAATTCCATAATCACAGGTTTAAGCTTGCTAACTAAATTGCCAATGCTGGCTTAGCTTTCAAGGAGCTTGTGATGTCATTACCTGTTGTTTTCCGTCGTAGCATGTTGGCTCTCGCCATTGGCGCCACGCTTTCAAGCCCTGCTATGGCTCAAGAACGCGAGCTGCTCAACTCTTCGTATGATATTGCACGCGAACTGTTTGCCGAAATTAATCCCAAATTTGAATCATGGTGGGAAGAAGAACACGACGAGGAAATCGAGGTTAGCCAGTCTCACGGTGGTTCATCTGCCCAGGCACGCGCCATCATGCAAGGGCTTCGCGCCGATGTGGTGACCTATAACCAAGTGACTGACGTCCAGGCCTTGGCTGATGCCGACCTAGTGGCTGAAGATTGGCAAGACGCCCTACCCAACAATGCCTCACCTTACTACTCCACCACAGCGTTCCTGGTGCGCAAGGACAACCCCAAAGGCATCGAAAACTGGGACGACCTGGTGGAAGAAGATATTGAGATGGTCTTCCCCAACCCGAAAACCTCGGGTAATGGCCGCTATACCTATCTCGCCGCCTGGGGCTTTGCCGACGAACAATTTGACGGCGATGAAGAGCAAATCCAGGATTTCATGCGCACTTTCCTGGGTAACGTCGAAGTATTTGATAACGGCGGCCGAGGTGCCACCACCAGCTTTATCGAGCGCGAAATCGGCGATGTGCTGATCAGTTTCGAGTCCGAGGTCAACAACATTCGCAAGGAATACGGCAGCGACGACTACGAAGTCATCGTACCCCCCACCAGTATTTTGGCAGAGTTCCCCGTAGCCGTGGTGGGCCCTAATGCCGAGCGCAACGAAAACAGCGACCTGGCGCAAAGCTATCTGGAATACCTCTACCGCGAGGACACCCAGCGCTTGCTCGCAGGCTTCAACTACCGCGTTCACCATGAAGATGTGGTTGAAGAATTTGCCGACCAGTTCCCCGAAACCGAACTGCTGAAAGTAGAGGATGTATTTGGCAGTTGGGACGAGGCTATGGAGACGCACTTTGAAGGCGGCGGCATGCTTGATCAACTTCAGCGCCGTTAATTTCTTTGCCCCGTCAGGTTGAGCTATGAGCCACTTCGTCCTTCGTCAGTCCGGCAGCGCGCGTGTGCTGCCCGGATTTGGTCTTTCCATGGGTATCAGCGTGCTGTTTATTTCGCTGGTACTGCTGCTACCCATTACCGGGCTTTTCGGCCAGTTGGCCGGGCTGAGCTTTGCTGAGTACTGGACCATTATCACCGAAGGCCGTGTGGTTGCCAGCTACATGGTCACCATCGGAGCGGCGGCGGTCGCGGCGTTGATCAACGCTGTGTTTGGTTTGTTGCTGGCCTGGGTATTGGTGCGCTACACCTTCCCCGGCAAGCGACTGTTGGATGCGCTGATGGACCTGCCCTTCGCACTGCCAACCGCAGTGGCGGGCATTACGCTTGCAACGCTTTATTCAAGCAATGGCTGGATGGGCAGCTGGCTAGAAGCGCTCGACCTGCCCGTTGCCCAGACCTGGGTTGGAATCGCCCTGGCCATGGCATTCACCAGTATCCCGTTTGTGGTTCGCACCGTTCAGCCGGTGTTAGAGGACATGCCCGTTGAGGTGGACGAAGCCGCCATGTCGCTGGGGGCCACCGACGGCGTTGCCTTTCGTCGCGTCATAATGCCCCATCTATGGCCAGCCCTGGTGACCGGAACGGGGCTTGCATTTGTACGCTCGCTCGGCGAATTCGGGGCAATTATTTTTATCGCAGGCAACATGCCTTACGAAACCGAGATCACGGCACTGATGATCTTCATCAAGCTCCAGGAATATGACTACGTGGGTGCATCGGCCATTGCGTCGGTGGTGCTATTTGTCTCGCTTGCCTTGCTACTGGCGATCAATATCTGGCAAGGCCGTTTCGTGCGCCGCTTGCATGGAGGAAAAGCGTAATGCAACGGATTGGAGACGCACCGCTTGTCCGCCGCCTGTTGATTGCGATGGCCGTGGGGCTTTCAGGGCTTTTTCTACTGCTCCCGCTAGTGGCTATCTTTGCCCAGGCGTTTTCCCAGGGTGTCAGCGTTTTTTGGTCTAACGTCAGTGACTTTTATACGCTACACGCCATCGGCCTTACGCTTGGCATTGCCCTGCTCACGATACCGGTTTGCCTGGTGTTCGGCGTTGCGCTTGCCTGGCTGGTGACGCGTTTCAGCTTTCCTGGCCGGCGGTTGCTACAAACGCTGATTGATATCCCCTTCGCGGTGTCTCCCGTCGTGGCCGGTCTTATTTATCTGTTGCTCTACGGACGCAATGGCTGGATCGGCGGCTGGCTGGACAGCTACGACATTCAGCTGATGTTTTCCTGGCCGGGTATTTTGATGGTGACCATCTTCGTCACCTGCCCCTTTGTGGCCCGAGAACTGATACCGCTGATGCAGGCCCAGGGATCGCGGGAAGAAGAGGCTGCCGTTGTGCTCGGCGCATCGGGCTGGACGACGTTTCGACGCGTTACGCTGCCTAATATCCGCTGGGCGCTACTCTACGGAATTATCCTGACCAACGCCCGCGCGGTGGGCGAATTTGGCGCAGTATCCGTCGTCTCAGGGGCCATTCGCGGCCAGACCAACACGCTGCCCCTGCACCTGGAGCAGCTTTACCAGGATTACAACGCCGTGGGGGCTTTTGCCTGCGCGGCCCTACTCGCATTGATCGCCCTACTGACGCTCGCCGCCAAGGCGGGGCTGGAATGGCGCGCGTCGCGCCGGGAGGCATTTGCATGAGCATTCGCTTACAGAATATCGCCAAGCACTTTGGTGCAACTCAAGCGCTGGAGCCAATCAATCTGGATATCCAGGAAGGCGAATTGGTCGGCTTACTGGGCCCTTCCGGCTCGGGTAAGACCACCCTGCTGCGCATTATCGCGGGCCTGGAAAACGCCGACCGCACGCCGACGCCCGGTAAGATTTTATTTGGCGAGCGCGACGTCACCCACGTTCACGTGCGCGACCGCCGAATTGGGTTTGTGTTTCAGCATTATGCGTTATTCCGTCATATGAGCGTCTATGACAACGTCGCGTTTGGCTTGACCGTCATGCCACGCGCGCAGCGACCCTCTGCCCAGGATATTCGCGCCCGGGTATATCGCCTGCTTGAGATGGTCAAACTTGAAGCCTTTGCCAATCGCTACCCGGCGCAGCTGTCCGGCGGCCAGCAACAGCGCGTTTCACTTGCTCGTGCGCTAGCCGTCGAGCCGGATGTACTGCTGCTTGATGAGCCATTCGGCGCGCTTGATGCCAAAGTGCGTCAGGAACTACGCCGCTGGCTGCGTCATCTGCACGAAGAGTTCAACTTCACCAGCGTATTCGTCACCCATGACCAGGAAGAAGCCCTTGAGCTATCCGACCGCGTGGTGGTGATGAGCAATGGGCGTATCGAGCAAATTGACACCCCGGAAACGCTCTATCGCGCGCCGAAAAACCGCTTTGTGTTTGAATTTTTGGGCGACGTTAACTATCTAGAAGGCAAGGTGCAAAACGGCACGCTCACCTGCGGTGACGCCCATGTGGCGGTGGACCTGCCGGACGGCGACGAAGAACTGCTGCTGCGCCCCCACGAAATCCGCCTGGCCGAGCAGCCCAGTGCCGATAGCCACCTGCCGGTGACCATTACCGCGATCTCCCCCGTCGGCGCGGAAGTCCGCGTGGAACTCGAAGCCGACTGGCTGGCCAAGCCGTGGCTAGCCACGGTGCGCCATGCCGACTTCAACCGCCTGGCGATGAAACGCGGCCAGCGGCTGTACGCCCACCTGCGCCACTGGCACCGTTTCAAGGATGCCGACGCGGTTCAGGACGCGTCACTTGCCGACGTCAGTTAAGGTATACTTGACGTCCTGTAAGGCCCTAAAAAAGTGGAGATCCTCATGTTACGGCGTCAATTGTTCAATTTATCAGCAGCCCTGCTGGCCAGCGTCTGGTTGGCGGGGTGTGCCAGCCCCCATTATCTGCAGCTTTCCCCCGAACGTACCGCCGACGTCGCATCGGTGGGCGACGGTCAGGAAATCACCGTCCTGGCGCAGGACGGACGCGAAAGCGAAGTGATCGGCAACCGTGCCGGCGGCGGCATGTCCACCGCGCAGATTACCGTCAACAGCCATGAAGTCATTCCGCGTTTGCAGCAGGAAGCCGAGCGCGCGGTGGCCGACATGGGCTTTACCCCCACCCGCGAAGCCGCCGAAGGGCGCCCCAGCCTGACGCTGGAACTGGATAGTCTCTCCTACGCCCAGGGCAACAGCGATCAGCCATTGATCGACGAGGCCCGCCTGGAAGGTGTGTTGCGCGCCATCGTCCGCAATGACGGCACCACCTACACCGGCACCTATACGTCACGGCGCAGCCAGGAATACGCGGTGAAGCCCGACAAGGACACCAACACCCGAATGCTCAACGACCTGCTGGGTGACGCCCTCAATCGCGCCTTCAGCGATGAAGACCTGGGCCGGCTGCTGGCCCGCTAGACGGCCACCGGCCGCCCCCTGCGTGTCAGCTTGTTCGACAGCCGCTGGCTAGGCCAGCGGCCCCCGGCGCACCAGATGCCATACCTTTTCACAAAACCCCCGGTCATCCGGTTCGCTTTCCTCCAGCAGCGTCAGCCGGAAGTTGGGTGACAGCAGCGTCTCGACCTCTTGGTTTGGGACGCTAAAGGGTGGCCCGGCCTTGTCCCCATCGTGGGTCAGGCTGACCAGCAACCCTTCGGCCCCGGGGGGTACCAGCTGCGCGAGATGGAAAGCATAGCGCTGGCGCGTTGCTTCCGGCAGCGCGATCAGGGCAGCACGGTCGTAGAACGCCCCGACCTCGTCGGCCTGCTGGATATGCAGGTGAAAGAAATCGCCGCACCACAGCTCAATACTGCCCTGGCGGCAGATCGTAAACCCGGCCTGCTGGTAGCGCGATACCGGCACCGATGAGTCGGCCAGAAACTGTTCGACCGCTTCCGGCGCAAGCTCGACCCCGAGAACGGGATGGTTTGCCTCGGCAAGCCAGCGCATATCCAGGGTTTTGCCGCACAGCGGCACCAGCACCTTGGCGCGTTCCGGTACGCCAAGCGACGGCCAGTAGCGTCTTAACGCATGATGCGGCTGGGGCAAATGAAAGCCGATACGACCTTCCCGCCATCTGGCACGCCAGAGATCCGTCATTCCCGCTCACCCAGCATCAAAACCAGCGATCGCGCTTTTTACGCCGCCGCGGCAGGTGCGGCACGATAAGCCCGACCACCAGACCG
Organism: Halomonas sp. HL-48; assembly: GCF_001314875.1. Classification (GTDB taxonomy): domain Bacteria; phylum Pseudomonadota; class Gammaproteobacteria; order Pseudomonadales; family Halomonadaceae; genus Vreelandella. Next base: position 53,603 of record NZ_LJZS01000011.1, on the reverse strand, counting down.
GCACCGGCAACGCCGCCGCCGTACATGAAGTAGCGCAACAGCAAGTCTTCCTCTTGAGTATCGAGCCGCGCTTCCAGTGACCGCACTTTCTCGCTCGATTCATCGGCGTCGCTACCCAGTTGGTCATTGCGCGTTTCTAGTTCGTCAATGCGCTGCTCGCGGGCATCCAGTGTTTCTCGCATGCTCGCCACGCGCTGCTCCCACTCTTCGTTGATACCGTCTAACTCTTCCGTTAGCGATTCTACTTGCGATTCAAGTTCGGGCAGTTGCTCGCTGGCGCTAGGCGTTTGTTGCAGTTCCTCACTCAAAATCCACACGGCTTCGTCATCGTCACCACGCACACGGGAGTAGTCACCGTTGGTTTCCAGCACCTCGACCTGCTCGCCGGCACTAAGGGTCCCCACAATGCGATAGCCATCGGTTGGGCCACTGCGCACATAGGTTGAAAGTTCGTCGGTTACCCAGGCGTTACTGTCTGACTGAGCGGCCCCATTAACACACCACACACTGACCAATACACCGGCGGCAACCGCCCGGTAACGATGACAAAATTGAGTTACTTGCATGACATAATGTCCTAATTAATACGCAGCCTGCTGGGCCACGCTCACATGACTAATCTCCGCGCGGAGGCAGTGGGAAAGGACGTGGAAACTCCGCCACCCGCGCATCACTTTTAACGGCTTTCAAAGGTCCCTCACGTTCCACTTCATCGATACGCACGATGGCGTTGAGCGGAAGGTAGCTTCGCTTGACGCCTTCGAAGGTGTGCTGCAATTTTTCACTGGCAGGATCGATCACCACTCGCGACGCATCTTCAAAGACAAACTCCTCGACTTCAATAAAGCCCCAGAGTTCGCTTTGAAATATCTCGCGTACGTATAAATCCCAAATTTCACCCTGCTGGTGCACCACCACTCGGTAAATCGGCTTGGCCGCCATCTTGGCCTTTCCCTCTTGCCACTGGAACGTTCTATTGACCTCACAGCCTAACATATCCAACTTCACATGCGTTTGCCGCCTGGCCAAACAGAGCATGGCCGACGCGACCGGCGACAGCTAGGGTGATACATGTTATGGCTTATGGTACTCATGGATGAATGATCTACCTTGAAACAGAGTAAGCACTTACGCGTCGTGATCGACTAAAACACCAAGCAGGTCGCGACTTCCATGTATAATCCCCGCACACCCGGGACAAGGAATCAACGTGACAACCGATCAACAGCCATCGACGCAAGACGATAAGCTGAGCGGGCTGCTGACCAACTTTGACGATGCCGTGCAGCTGCTTTCGCAGGCGCCGGCATTCTCGAAACCTGCGAAGCTACCGCTCGTTCTGGACACGGCGCGTCAACTGTTAATGCAGGACGGCGGCGCTAAAGCGCTCGAGTGCCGAGCACACGCTTATGAATCGGCGGGCGTCTTTCTGGGCTCCGATTGGGAAACACCCCAGTTTCTGGTCCCCACCCTGACCACATTTTCGCTCAAAAGCAGCGATTCCGACGTGGTGGTGATCGAGGCGCTGAGCGAGCTACGCCTCCTCGCCGTGGCAAAAGGCGACTACGCACATCCGCTGGTGTCGGAAGAATTTGCCCATCATTACCTAACCCAGGTGATGGCCATCAACCTCTGGCTTCTGTTCACCCCGCCAAGCGAGGCGGAGCGCGAACAACAGGGCAGCTTGGCCGTTATCCCTCGCCAGCTTTTCCAATACCTGGCCGAGCGGATTGGCTACGAACACATCATCGATCAGTTGATCGATGAAATCTGGCGCATTCTCAAGCAGCGACCCATTCAGGTCGACGCTATCAAACAGATGATCACCCAGATCGCGCTGTGTCAGGTCAACCCTGAGATTGACCTGGGCGCCAGCGGTCAGGGCGCCGACCGGCTGGTCAGTTCGCTGTACGGCCCCACCCAGGCATGCCGTGAAGACCCAGGCGTCGAGGTCTATCGCGAACGTCTCGACGGCATGGATCAGGCCGCCCTTCAGGCCGAAGCCACCGGCTGCGCCCGCGCCATGCATGATACCGGGCTGGTATCGCCGTATCATGCGGTGCTGTTGCGCCACCTGCTGGAAGAAGGCGACCACCTGGTGAGCGAAGCGCTGGGCCTGTCGTCCACCGGCCGCGATTGCCTGCTGTGCTACCGCGAGCTGGCCCACGCGCTGATCCGCGGCGGCGTCTATCCGGCCACCGCCCAGGCCGTCTACGGCCTAGCACTGATGCTCGAGCGGGGGATTCTCTATCAGCCGCCCGTGGCCCCGGCCATGTGGCGCCAGCTCAACCTGCCGCTGTCCGAGTGGTCTCAGTGGCGGCTCAATCTTGCCTACGGCGAGACCGCATCGCCGCGCGCGCGCCTGCTGGAAGGCGTGCTCTGCATGCTGGGCCTGCCGCTGGGGGTTGGCCAGGGCAACAACCCTACCTGTCAGTCGGCGCGGGCGCTGTCGATGTGGGCCTACAATGACCCCGACTACCTGCTGCAGATGGTGGCCTGGGCCGCGCGTGACGACGAGATCATCATGCATTTTGAAGGTCAGGCGATCTCTTCCATGGCGAGTCTCTCCGGCGTCGCCACCGAACTGCCCATGGACCTCGACCCCGTTTCGCTGATTGTGGTGCCTCACCTGGACCGTATTTACGCCGAGATGGGCCGCCGCTGCCTGGGCCGTGCAGGAGATCCCCACCGCTGGGTCAACCCGGAGTTCCACGGCTGGTGGTCGGGGCGCGGGTTTCGCATCAACGTCGATGTGGCGTCGGGCCAGCTCACCGAAGTGGACGATTTTATCCGCCACTTCTACGCCTGCTATCACCCTTACTACAACGGCAACCAGCCGCTGATTCACCCTCAGCCAGCGGGTATTGCCGTCACCGACAGCGCAGCACGGTTTATCGGCTGGCACGCCATCACCATCCTGCGCGCGTCGCTGGACCCCAACGACGTGATGCGCGTCTACTTCTATAACCCCAACAACGATAGCGGCCAGGATTGGGGCGACGGCGTCAAAGTCAGCACGGCGGGTCACGGCGAACGCTTCGGCGAAGCCTCGCTGCCGTTTTCGCAGTTCGTCTCGCGGCTTTATATTTACCACTTCGACCCGTTGGAAAGGGGCGAACTAGCCACCGTGACCGAGGACGAACTCAGTACCGTCAAACGCTACCTGCGCCAAAGCTGGGGCGCCGAGCGACTGCCCGCCGCGGAGCTGCAAGCCAGCGAAGCCCCTGACCAACCTGCCGACGAGCCATGATGCGACTCGACCAACTGCTCGTCAGCCAGGGGCTGGCGAGTTCGCGCACCCGCGCGCAACGGCTTATTCGCCATGGCCGCGTGTCGTTGGCCAACGCGCAGCAGACGCTTGGCAAACCCAGCGAAAAGTGGCCGGAGGATACCCGTTTTGAGGTCGCCCCGGACCCTGAAGAGCGCTATGTGTCCCGCGCCGGGCTCAAGCTCGAAGCGGTGCTGACCGCGCTCGAGCTGCGGCTTGACGGTCTCAACATACTGGATGTCGGCCAGTCCACCGGGGGCTTCAGCGATTGTGCCCTGCAAGCCGGCGCGCGCCATGTGGTTGGCATTGAGGTCGGCCATGGCCAGCTCGACGCTCGTTTGCGCCGCGATCCACGCATTACCTGCCTAGAGGGCATCAACGCGCGGGCCATGCGCAATGAGCCCTCCCTGCAGGCCGCACTCAGCGAGCACCCCGTCGATCTGGCGGTGATGGACGTCTCGTTCATCTCGCAGACCTTGATACTGCCCGAGCTGGCCGCCCTGCTGCCCGCCAATGGGCGGCTGATATCGCTGGTCAAGCCGCAGTTCGAGCTGACCGCGAACGCCCTGGACAAGCGCGGCGTGGTTCGCGATCCGGCGAACTACCCGCGGGTGGAGGCCCGCCTGCGGGAGACCTGCCAGTCACTGGGGTTGACGGTTCAGCACTGGCAGGCAAGCCCGATTACCGGCGGCGACGGCAACCGCGAGTTTCTGCTCTATGCGCTGAAAACCGACCCGCACACCAGCGCCTAGCCACTGAACGGCGCTTCGGGTGGCTTGAGAGTTTCCACTTTTACCGCATCGCCCGCATCCCGGTGCAGCCAGACGTCCATCTGCTCAAACGCCACGCGCACCCCCGCCTCGCGGAACAACGCATCCACCCGGCAGTTGACCTCATGGGCGGCAAACAGCCGGTCCAGCAGGTCATTGACAAAAATGCGCAGCTCAAAGTTGAGGCTATGCGGCCCGTAACTCATGCAGAACACCTGGGGTTCGGGGTCGGTGAGCACCCGGGCGTTTTCATCTGCGGCCTGGTGCAGCAGTCGATGCACCAGGGCCAGATCCGACCCGTGGGCCACGCCGTAGGTCAGCACGACCCGGGTGACGTTGTCGGAGAGCGACCAGTTGATCAACTGATCGGTGACGAAGGTTTTATTGGGAATGATGATTTCTTTGCGATCGAAATCGGTCACCGTCGTCGCGCGGATACGAATGCGGCTAACCGTGCCGTGCAGATTGCCAAGGGTGATGGTGTCGCCAATGCGGATGGGGCGCTCGAACAGGATGATCAACCCGGATATAAAGTTGGCAAAAATCTCCTGCAGGCCGAACCCCAGCCCCACGCTCAGAGCCGCCACCAGCCACTGCAGTTTATCCCACGACACGCCAAGCGTGGCTAACGCCGACACGATGCCGGTGCCGACAATGGTATACGACAGCAGCGAGCTGATCGCGTAGGCGCTGCCCTGCTTCAGCGTCAGGCGTGACAGCACCATGACCTCTAGCAGCCCGGGCAGATTGCGCGCCATGATAAACGTCAACGCCACGACCAGCAGCGCACTGAACAGATCCGAAATCGACATCGCATTGTCGACCAGCTCGCCGTCGACGTTCTCCCACAGCGACACCTGATCCAGATAGCCGAGGACCGACAGCAGGTCTGCCCACACAAGGTAAAGCAAGCCGATGAAGGCAATCAGCAGGATCAGCTTGGAAAGGCGTAGCGACTGGGTATTGATCTGCTCCATATCAAGCGGCGGCTCCTCCACCACTTCCAGGCCGCCTTCGGCGCCTTCCTGAACCTGGGCGCGACGCCTGGCAAGGGCACGACGATACGCCAGGCGCCTGGCGGCAACGGCGAGACTGCGCACCACCGTGGCTTCCACCACCACCCACAACCCCAGCAGGTAGAGCGTGGCAACGAAGCGGCCGACCAGCCTTAAGGCGGTGTATTCATAGCCCCACGCCACCATCCCCAGCAAGGCGATGGGCACCGCCGCCATGGCCAGCCCCAGCAGCAGCCGAAACAGACGCACTCCAAAAATCGGCACGTGAGCCAGAATCAGTCGCGCCAGACAGACGCTCATCGCCAACAGCCCCAGGGCCAGAAGCCCCAATGCCACGGGTCGCTGGGCGAGCGGTGTCTGCAGGTTGTCGGCCAACGTCGAGATCGCAATCACCGGCACCAGCGCCACCCCCAGCCAGGCCAGAAGCCCCCGCAGGCGTGCGTTGTAAACCGGGGACCAGGTAAAGTGCTGCTCGGCGACCCCGTTCACCACCAGCAGACGGCGCCCCAGGGCAATCACGCCCCAACTCAGCGCCAGCTGCACCAAGGCCGGTGCCAGAGTCACCGCCAGAGGGCTCTGGGTAGCGCCCACGGCTGTCCCGGCACCGGCCAGTGCCAGCGGCCCCGGCACGGCCAGCAACGCATTGAGAAAAACGGCCTTGGGCGTGTGCAGCTGGGTATCGCTCTTGAGACGCCCGATTTGGCCGTGCAGATGCGCCAGGCGCGTCTTGATCCGTCGACGCAGAGCAATCAATACCAGACTGACGGCAAGAAAAGGCGCACCGCTGAGCATTCCCCAGTCCAGCGACGGCCAGCGCTTAGGCAAAATGGCCCGCCACTCGCCTTCCTGCCATTCTAGACGCAGATGCGTGGGTAGTTGGCGCAGCCAGTTGAGATCCAGAGGCCGGCTGTTGGCCACCCAGAAAAGTTGCTCGTCAATGGTGATGCGTAACGCCTGGGTCGTGGTCAGCAGCTGTTGCTGATTGAGCTGCAACTCCACGGCGGCACTCAGCAGGCGACCGTAAACCTCCTCGAGCTCTTCCACCAGCTCCCGGCGCGACTGATAAAGCCGCGACAGCGAATTGATCAGCGCCGGAGTCGGCTCGATGTCAGCGTCATCGAGCCGCTGCCTGGCCAATTGCTCCGCCTGGCGAAGCTGGTCGCGCTGGCGAACCAGATCAAACTGCTTGAGCCGCAGATCGGCGATCTCATCCTGCAGATCGCGGCGCGGCAAGACGTTGGGTAGCGACTGGCGCTGCTCGCGGAGAATCCGCGAGAGCAGCTGGCTGCCGCGGATAGCTTCTATCTGCTCGTTCAGGCTCCGCTGGAGCTGGCGAACGTGCTCGAGCTGGCGCTGCGCATCGATGTTATCGCGCAGCAGGCTGTTATCCCGCTCGCTCGCCTGGAGCAACGACAGACTCAACGCCTGATTGCGCTCCTGGGCCTGGACCACCACGGGGTGACCGGCAGCAATCAGGGGATTAGCCTGGGCCGCGTCGGCAATCGCCTGCTCGGAGGCCAGGCGCCGCTGCCGATCGATGACGTTCTGCAGCAGGTTAAGCCGCTGTTCTTGCTGATCGGTTTGCTGCATCAACAGGTCGCGGCGCTGCTGGGCGAGGTCACGCAGTCGCCCGTTGGTACTGAGCTGGCGTTGATAAAGCGCCACTTCCCGCTCGGCGACGGCCCGCTCGAGGCGTAGTTGAATCATGCGCGGGTCGCTGAGCGCCGACAGCTGGCGGTCGCCGAGCAATGCTTCACGGTCCGCGGCCTCACGGCGCAAGGTTTCCATCCGCTCGAGGGTCACCGCCATGGACTGCTGGGCGCGCTCGGGCAGCGTTTGGGCGGTCAGGAATTGCGAGTTCACTTCGGCCAGTTGGCTTTGCAACTGCTGCAGCCTGGTCAGGGCGTTTGCCTGCTGGGACTCGAGCGCCGCCAGCGGCAGGTCGCTGAGCTGTTCGATGGACGGCATGTCGTCGTCATCGTCCACCTCGTTGAGCTGACGCTCGACGGTGATCAGTGCGTCGGGAGCCTGACTGACCCGTTCCTCCAACTCGGCGAGCTGCTGTTCAATGGCATCGAGGCGCTCATAGGCCTCCAAAGCGGCGGTCAGCGCCTGTTGATCAATGACTTGTTGATCGTTCAGCGTCTCCTGGGCGTCAAATTCGGCAAGCCGCTCCTGAAGCACCTCTTCGTCGGGCACGCCATCCAGCGTGGCCGCGCTCAAGGCGAGGCTAGATAATAGCAGCCCCAGGGCCACTAACCCTTTTATAGCCAAAGGGAAGGCGAATTTCACCACGGCGCTTTGCCTCGCTGACACGTCACTATTGAGCCCGGCCATTGTCGGGGGTTGCCCGTCGCCGCGCAATCATAACTGTTGACTTACGGCGACAGCGTGATAGAACAGCATAGGCACAGGCACGTGCCTCACTCCCTTTCATGTGAGTTATCGATGGTCATTCGACACCGACGTTTAACACCTTTCATCTTGCTGGGCGGCCTGATTGCCGCCAGCACAGTCGCTCAGGCGGATACTCGCGCCGATATCGAAGAACGCATCCGCGAGCTGAATAACGAGCTATCCCAGCTTCACCAGCAGTTACAGCAGGTGGACGAGCGCGAGACAGATGGCGACACCGTTGTGCCGGCCCCGGAGCTGGTCGCGATTGAAGATCTCAACGAGCGGCGCCAGCTGGAACAGGAATCCGGACGTAATCCCTTCTCGATTACCACGCACCGGACCAACTACCTGTTCCCGGTCAGCTACAACGATAACCAGAATCGCGAAAATTTTCGCAGTATCTCATCCGACACAGCGCCCGACGATACCGAGCTGAAGTTCCAGTTCAGCGCCAAGGTCAATCTCGCCGAGGATGTGCTGTGGGGCGATGTGGGCGACCTTTACTTCGGCTATACCCAGCGCAGCTGGTGGCAGGCGTACAACACCGATGCGTCGTCGCCGTTTCGCGAGACCAACTACGAGCCCGAGATGTTTATCGACATCGACACCCCCTGGGATGCTCTGGGCTGGGTCAATACGCGCAACCGCGTCGCGATCAACCATCAGTCCAACGGCCGCTCCGACCCGTTGTCGCGCAGCTGGAACCGCGTCTATCTGGAAAGCATTTTCCAGAGCGGCGACTGGGCCGTGACCTTTGCGCCCCACTGGCGAATCCCCGAGTCGGAGGCCAGTGACGACAACCCCGACATCGAGCGCTATATGGGCTACGGCGACATTCGCGTCGCGAAACGTCTGGAAGACAACCACGAGATCAGCGGTCAGCTGCGGGGCAACCCAAGCGCCGGCAATATGGGCACCCAGATCGACTACAGCTGGCCGGCGTTTAACTCGCTGCGCGCCCATGTCCAGTATTATTACGGCTACGGAGAAAGCCTGATCGATTATGATCACCGGGTTCACCGGCTGAGCATCGGGTTCAGTCTGAACCCGTTATTCAGCACCAGCGGCCTGAACCGATAGGCAATTCACTTGTCAGTGATCATGCGGCTGCTATGCTGGTAGCTGTTCACTTACCGTCAAAGGATGACAACATGGCTAAACGTCAACACGAAAGCACTGCACAGGCAGATCAACTCAGAGAAGATCTGCGCCACCTGAGCGATACCGTTGAGGAACTGGTCAACGCCACCTCAAAAGACGCCAGCGGTGAGATGCGCGATCTTCGCGCCCGAGCAGAGCAACGCCTCAAGGATACCCGCCACCGTCTGGAAGCGCGCGGCGAACGCCTCTACGAAGAAACCCGCGAGTCCCTGACCCATCAGGCCGACGCCTGCGATCGCTATGTCCATGAAAACCCCTGGACCAGCATTGGCATCGGCGCCGCGGCAGGCGTCATCGTCGGTATGCTGCTCGGTCGTCGCTAATGGCTTTGGGGCCTACCCAACGCGTTTTTTCAGCCGCTAAACGGCTCCTCAATTCACTGATAGCCAATGGTGAAACGCGGTTACGTTTAGCGGTCGTCGAGCTGGAAGAAGAACGCTCAAGGCTGCTCGTTTTAATGCTCCTGGCCGGCGCCAGCCTACTGCTTCTACTGCTCGGCATTGCCACCCTGGTGGCGCTGGTCGTGGTGTTGTTCTGGGATACTTACCGACTCACTGCCATTGCGGTAAGCGCGTTGGTGCTGATCATCGCCAGTATCACGCTGGGAATTATTGCGCTTCGCCAGGCAAAACAGCACACCCTGCTGAAAGAAACGCTCAATCAATTAGCCGCCGACCGAGCCTTGCTGGAGGCCAAGCATGAGCCTGACCAACGCCCCCGCTAAGCCGCCGGGTGCCGAGACCAAGCCGCCTTCCAGGGCCGAGCGAAAAGCGCGCTTGCTGGCCGAGCTTGAGCAGCAGCGTGTCAACATTCTGGTCGATAGCGATCAGCTGCTCAACGCGGCCTCTCCCCTCGATTCCGGTTGGCAACGCTTCAAGATCCCCGCTTACCTGATCGGCGGGCTTGCCGCCCTACGACTCGCTCGCAACCCTCGCGGCGCCCTGGCGGGTGGTCGCAAAGTGCTTGCTGGCTACATGCTTTATCGCAAGCTCAAGCTGCTTGCCAAGGTCACCACCTAAACGCTCTCCCCTCGGAGCGTTACAGCCTGGGTCAGCAGGCCTGGCCGCAGGCCACCCCGCTGGCCCACGCCCATTGAAAGTTATGACCGCCCAGCTCACCGGTCACATCCAGCACCTCACCGATAAAGCGCAACTGCGGCAGGCCGTTGACTTCAAAGGTCTTGGACGAAATAGCCTGGGTATCCACCCCGCCCATGGTCACCTCCGCCGTTCGCCATCCTTCGGTCCCCGCCGGCTTCAACTGCCAACGGTTCAGCCGATCCGCCCAAGCGTCAAGCTGTGCATTGCTGTACTGTGCCAGCGGCTGGGTATCCTGACCGTCCGGATACCACTCGCACAGCGATTGCGCCACGCGCCTGGGGAAATGCTCCATCAGCCAGGTCGCCAGCTGACGTTTTGGCGTCTGCTCACGGGCGCGGCGCAGCAACGCCTGGGCATCCTGATTAGGCAACAAATCGATGTCAATCGCCTCACCAGGGGACCAGACGCTGGACGCTTGAAGCATGCCGGGGCCGGACAGGCCGCGATGGGTAAACAGCATCGGCTCGCTGAACGCCTTCGATCGGGTGCTGACCGTCACCGGCAAGCTGACGCCTGACAGCTCACTGGCCCGGGCCTTCCACTGGTCGCTCAGCGTAAACGGCACCAGGCCAGGGGTCGTGGGCCGCACCTCCAGGCCAAACTGGCGGGCAAGGTCATAACCGAAACTGCTGGCTCCCATGGTGGGAATCGACAGCCCACCGCTGGCAACGACCACCACGCCTGCTTCGACCCGGCCCATGGAGGTGGTCAAGCGCATGGCATCGCCGCAGCGCTCGACCGCGTCGATACGGGTGGCTAGTCGCACGTCCACGCCCGCCCAGTCGCACTCGGTCATCAGCATCGTCACGATGGCGCTGGCCGAATCGGCACAGAATAGCTGGCCCGGCGCTTTTTCGACGTAATCAATGGCGTGGCGCTCCACCAGCTCGACAAAATGCTCGGGGCGATAGCGCTTCAGCGCCGAGATACAAAAGGCTGGATTGGCCGAATAAAAATGCTGTGGGGTCGTTGCGAGATTGGTAAAGTTGCAGCGGCCACCCCCCGACATGAGGATCTTTTTGCCAGCTTTCTTGGCGTGATCGATGACCAGCACCCGCTTACCCGCGTACCCCGCTTGAGCAGCGCACATCAGGCCGGCCGCGCCAGCCCCAATGATCACGACATCGTAGGTCATTCGTTACCGCTCCCGGGCATGTCAAAAGGCGGCATTTTAGCAGCCCCCAGGGGTGTTTTTGTTGTATCATGAAAATAACAAATACAGCTTTTGTATAATTAACCCGTTTCGATTACGCCCAGCCTCTATCTGGCCGCAATCCAACTGCTTGACATCGCTATCCAGCGCAGGCGGTATCACGCCTTACAGAGAGACTTATGCCTTTATTCTGTCGCCGCCTGCTTGTCTTGCTGCTGCTGAGCTCAGCGCCGGGGCTTGTCACCGCACAATCCACCCCAAGCGTCATCGGCGTGCGGGCCGTTATCGCTCCCTGGTCCGACCCTATCGAGGCGCTGGGCACGTTGCGCGCCGATGAAAGCATGACACTCTCCGCCACCGTGACTGACACGATTGCCGAGATTACCTTTCAGGACGGCCAGCGCGTCACCGAAGGGGACCTGCTGATCCGCCTTCAGGACGCTGAGGAACAGGCACGCTTGCGATCCGCCCAGGCCCTGCGCGACGAACAGCGCAACGCCCTGGGCCGAGCCACCGAGCTGCAAAACCGCAACCTGGCCGCGCGCGCAGACGTCGAGGACACCCAGTCGCGGGTCGACCAGGCCGAAGCGGACATCGCCGCGTTGCGCGCCCGCCTCGAGGATTACCAGCTCAGGGCCCCGTTCAGCGGCCGGGTCGGCACCCGCAATATAAGCCCCGGCGCCCTGGTAACGCCGGGCATGGAGCTGATCACCCTCGACAAGCTGGACGTCATGAAGCTGGATTTCAGCGTCCCCGAAGCCTACCTCGGCCGGCTTGCCCCAGGCTTATCGCTGAGCGCCACTACCGCGGCCTTCCCGGACGCGGTGTTTGACGGTGAAATCGCAAGCCTGGGCACCCGGGTCGACCCGGTGACGCGCAGCATTGGAGTGCGCGCTGACATCGCCAATCCCGACGAGCACCTGCGCCCCGGCATGCTTATGGAAGTCGTGGTACGCCAGCAGCCCAGAGACAGCGTGGTGCTGCCCGAGGCCGCCATTCAGCCCGATGGCAATCGCCACTACGTGATGCTGATCGACGACCACGACACGGCGCCACGGCTGCGACGACAAAGCGTCGATATCGGCGAGCGACGCTCGGGCGAGGTGGAAATTGACGCCGGCGTGTCGGCCAACGACGTTATCGCCGTGCATGGCCTGCAGCGAGCGCGTGATGGCCAGTCAGTTAGACTGCTTGGGCTGGTTGATGAAGAGACCGGGGTTCGCGACTTGCTCGAGGCGGACCGCTAATGCGTTTATCGGATATCTCGGTCCAGAGACCGGTGCTGGCAGTGGTCATGGCGGCGCTGATCATTGCCTTTGGCTTGCTGGCGCTGGATCGCCTGCCGCTTCAGGAGTATCCCACCGTCGATCCGCCGGTGGTGAGTATCGACACCCGCTACCCTGGGGCCTCCGCAAGCGTGGTAGAAACCCGGATCACCCAGGTACTCGAAGACCGCATCGCCGGCGTCGAAGGCATTGAGCTGATTACGTCAGAGAGCGAAGACGGCCGCTCGCGTATCGATATCGAGTTTGCCCTGGCCATGGACATCGACGCCGCGGCCAACGACGTGCGCGACCGCATCGGCGGTGCCCTGCGCAACCTGCCCGACGACGCCGAAAACCCAGAGGTCAGCAAGGCCGACAGCAGCGAGGAAATCGTGGTCTGGCTGAGCCTTTCCGGGGAAGGCTACTCGATGACCGAACTGACTGATTACGCCAACCGCTTTCTGGTCGACAGCCTCTCGGTGCAGCCGGGCGTGGCTCGGGTGCGGGTGGGCGGTGGCCGCGACTATGCCATGCGGGTATGGATCGATCGCAACGCCATGGCGGCTCGCAACCTGACCGTCGGCGATATTGAAGACTCGCTGCGGGCCGAGAACGTCGAGCTGCCGGCCGGCGCCATCGAGTCCGAGGACCGGCAATTCATCGTGCGCCTGCCGCGTACCTTCGAAAGCGCCGATGACTTCCAGTCGCTCCCCCTGATGGAAGGTGACGACGGCTATCTGGTACGCCTGGGGGATGTCGCCCGGGTTGAGGTCGGCTCCGTTGAAGATCGCACGGTGTTTCGCGCCAACGGTGTTCCCATGGTGGGGCTTGGCATGATCATGCAGTCGACCGCCAACGTAGTTGAACTGTCCGAGGCGGTGCAGCAGGAGCTCGGGCGCCTCCAGTCGACCCTGCCCGACGGCATGTCCCTCAGCTTGAACTATGACGCCTCGATATTTGTCTCCGGGGCGATCAAGGAAGTCGTTTTCACTCTGCTGGTGGCCATGGTGCTGGTCATAGTCGTGATGTTCCTGTTTCTGGGCAATCTGCGCACCACCCTGGTCCCCGCCGTCACCGTGCCTATCGCGATAATTGGCGCCTTTACCGCGCTTTCGGTGATGAATTTCTCGATCAACCTGCTCACGCTTCTCGCGCTGGTACTCGCAATCGGGCTGATTGTCGACGATGCCATCGTTGTGCTTGAGAACATCAACCGACGCATGCACGACGAAGGCGAAACACCCCTGGTCGCGGCGTTTCGCGGTACCCGCCAGATCGCCTTCGCGGTGATCGCCACCACGCTGGTGTTGATCGCCGTGTTTGTCCCGCTCAGCATGCTGCAAGGCGATATTGGCCGTCTGTTTTCCGAATTTGCGCTGACCATGGCGGCAGCGGTTGCCATTTCCACCCTGCTGGCCCTGACGCTGACCCCGATGATGGCGTCCAAGATCCTCTCGCCGCGCATGCACGACAGCCGCCTTTCCAAGGCCGTTCAGCGCATCATGCGCAGCGCCCAGCGTGGCTACCGCGCCCTGCTTGAAGCGCTGCTTGTCCGGCGCAGCTGGGTGGTGGCGGTGTTCGTGCTACTGATTGCACTGACCGCCTGGCTGAGCCAGTTGCTGCCCAACGAATATACCCCTCAGGAAGACCGCGGCAACTTCATCGTGCTGGTCAACGGGCCCGAAGGCGCCACCTTCGACTACATGATGGATTACATGGATGAGATCGAAGCCCGCCTGACGCCGATGGTCGAAAGCGGCGAGCTCGAGCGGGTAGTGGTGCGCGCCCCGCGCGGCTACGGCAACATTGAAAACTTCAACAGCGGTTTCATTATCGTCAATATGGCCGAATGGGGTACGCGGCGCAGCGCCTGGGCGATCATGGACGACGTTCGCCGCGAGCTCGACACCCTGCCCGGCGTTCAGGCGTTTCCCGTCATGCGCCAGGGCTTTGGCCAGCGCACGCAAAAGCCCGTGCAGTTCGTGCTCGGCGGTGGCACCTACGAAGAGCTGGCCGAGTGGCGTGATCAGCTGATCGACCATATCCGCGACGATAACCCGCGTATTCGTGCCATCGAAAGCAACTACAACGAGACGCAGCCCCAGCTCAACGTCGCCATCGACGAACAACGCGCCGCTGCCCTGGGCGTGACGGTGAGCGAAATCGGCCGCACCCTGGAAGTCCTGCTCGGCGGGCGCAACGTCACCCGCTACGTGGATAACGGCGAAGAGTACGACGTCATCGTCGAGGGGGACCGCGTCAGCCAGAACAGCCCGCGCTCGCTGGATAACATTCAGGTTCGCTCGCTGCGCTCGGGCGAGCTGATTCCGCTGGCAAGCCTGGTGACGCTGAGCGACGCCGCCGGCGCCAGCACCCTGAACCGTTTTGATCGTGTGCGCTCGATCACCATTGAAGCCAATCTGGCGGATGGCTATCCGCTGGGCGAAGCGCTGGACTACCTTGAGCAAAGCGCCGACACGCTGCTGCCCGAAGAAGCGCAAACCAACGTCGCCGGCGCGTCGCGCGATTTCCAGAACGCCAGCGGCGCCACCACTTTCCTGCTGGTGCTGGGTGCGCTTGTGGTCTTTCTGGTCCTGGCCGCTCAGTTCGAGAGCTTCATTCACCCCTTCGTGATCATGCTCACGGTGCCCTTGGCCATGAGTGGGGCGCTGCTGGCGCTATGGATCACCGGCCAGTCGCTGAACATCTACAGCCAGGTGGGGCTGGTACTATTGATCGGTCTGGCGGCCAAGAACGGCATCCTGATTGTCGAGTTCGCCAATCAGCTGCGCGATGAGGGCCGGGAATTCCGTAGCGCCCTGGTCGATGCCGCGGTCACCCGCCTGCGTCCTATCCTGATGACCGCAATCACCACCATGGCCGGTTCTATTCCGCTGATCGTCTCTAGCGGCCCCGGAGCCGAGTCCCGCTACGTCATCGGCATCGTGATCATGGCCGGTGTTGGCGCGGCGACGCTGTTCACGCTGTTTGTCGTGCCGGTCGCCTACGACCTGCTGTCGCGGCATAGCGGCTCACCCGGTGCCGTCAAACGCCGCTTGGAACGCGAAATTGCCGACGCGCCCCCGGAACGTTAACCGAGGCGACATGCGGGAGCACGGCCCCACCATGAAAAAGGGCGCGCCATTCAGGCACGCCCTTTGCTAAAACACGTCACGCGTTGGATTAGCAGTCGCCCAGTCGCTCACCGTCGATCTGGGTTTGCATGTTCAGCTCGCCCATGGGCGATTGGGTCTGGATATCGACCGTGCCTTCGATACGCTCGCCCATGAACTGCATGTCGCCGTCAATGTTGGCTTCGCCACCGTCCGCCCGGCACACCATGCTGTAGGAAAGGCCGTCTGCATTGGTGTCCTGATCGAGCAGCTCGCAGCCTTCCTCTTCTTCAATAAAGCCCAGATCCGCATCGTCCAGGTCGTCCTTGGTGATGCATTGCTGCTCGGTGTCGGTTTGATCGGGAATCGGCGTGTCGCCGCTCACCTTAGTGGTGCTGACGAATTCCCACTCGCCTGGGGTTATGTTGGGTGTTTCCGCCCACGCGGCTACCGGCAAGGCCAATAAGGCCGCTACGGCCACCTGTCGTAACATCATCGCTGCTCTCCATTGCGTTTATAAAAACGGCGTTAGCCTACCTGATCCCACACGTCGATGCCTGCGAATGACACGGCTGCTACACTGAAATGCCACGCCCAAAAGGATCGCACCATGCAAGAAGATACCTTAGTAGAGTATGACGCCTACTGCCCCTACTGCGATACCTTATTAACACTATTGATTGATGCCTCCCAGGGCAGTCACGTGACCTGGGAAGACTGCCATCAGTGCTGCGCCCCGATTCAGTTGGCCATCGAGGTCTCGCTGATCACCGGCGAGCTGGAAAGTGTCCGCGTAGGTAGCGACGACGATGTCCTGTGATCCGCAGGCGCTAGGGGGGCGGGACTTTCATCGCCTGCTGACGCTTGGCTTCATTACGCCGCATCAAGTACCACGCCAATAGCGTGGCCAGCGATACCGCCAGAATAATCAGCGTTGCCAGCGCATTGATCTTGGGCGATACGCCCATGCGCACCGACGAGAACACCACCATCGGCAGGGTGTTGGCCCCCGGCCCCGAGACAAAACTGGCAATCACCAGATCATCCAGCGACAGCGTAAAGGCCAACAGCCAGCCCGCCACCAGCGCCGGTGCGATCACCGGCAGCGTCACGCAGAAAAAGGTTTTCATGGGTGGCGAGCCCAGATCCATCGCGGCCTCTTCGATCGACAGATCAATTTCGCGCAGCCGTGCGGCCACCACCACCGCCACGTAAGCGCTGCAGAACGTGGTATGCGCAATCCAGATGGTCGCCATGCCACGGTCTGCCGGCCACCCGGTGATCTGGGCCATTTGCACGAACAGCAGCAGCAACGAAAGCCCAGTAATCACCTCCGGCATCACCAGAGGCGCGGTGACCATGGTGGACAGCGCCGTCTTGCCGCGAAACCGCCCGTAGCGGGTCATCACGAAGGCCGCGATGGTGCCCAAGCACACCGCCATGCTGGCGGAGAAAAACGCAATGCGCAGGCTCATCCAGATGGCCGAGAGGATCTGTTCATCGCGGAACAGCTCAACGTACCAGTGGGTAGAAAATCCCGACCATACCGTGACCAGCTTCGAGGCATTGAAGGAGAACACCACCAACACCAGCATTGGCCCGTACAGGAAAAGCAGCCCCATCACCAGCATCACGCTGGTAAAGCGAATACGCGGTCTGGCAAGGCTCATTCGTTAAACTCCCGGGACTGATAACGGTGGAACCAGACGATGGGTATCAACAGCAGCAACAGCATGACAATGGCCAGCGCAGACGCCACCGGCCAGTCGCGATTGTTGAAGAACTCTTCCCAGAGCACCTTGCCGATCATCAGCGTATCCGGCCCGCCCAGCAGTTCGGGAATCACAAACTCGCCGACGGCCGGAATGAACACCAGCATGGAACCGGCAATGATGCCCCCCATGGACAGCGGCAGCGTCACCTTGATGAAGGTGTTCAGCTTGCGCGATCCAAGGTCCGATGCCGCCTCGAGCAGCGCGTTATCCAGCCGGGTCAGATGGGCGTATAGCGGCAGTACCATAAACGGCAAATAGGCATAGACAATGCCGATGATCACCGCAAACTGGGTATTCATCATGCGCAACGGGGCGTCGATCAACCCCAGGCCCAGCAGCAGGTTGTTCAACAGGCCGCTGTTGCCGAGAATCCCCATCCAGGCATAGATGCGGATCAGAAACGAGGTCCAGGACGGTAACATCACCAGCAGCAATAAAATCATCTGCCAACGTGCGCTGGTACGCGCCATGGCGTAGGCCATGGGATAGCCGATCAGCAGGCACACCAGCGTGGCGATAAACGCGGTTTTCAGCGATCCCCAGTACGCCGCCACATACAGCGAATCCGACGCCAGGAACAGGTAATTGCCCAGGTTGAGGGCAATGTTCAGCGTTTGATCGACGTACTCGACCAGTGCGCCGTAGGGGGGCACTGAGATGGCCGCTTCCGAGAGGCTGATCTTGAGCACCAGCACAAAGGGCAGCAGAAAGAACAGCGTCAGCCATACCAACGGCAACGCGATGACCGCGCGCCGCCCCAGCTGCCAGCGCTTCAGCATGAGGGACAGTCGAGAAGGCATCATGTAAGGCGTTCTCCTCGGAACACTAAGGCGTCCACAGTTAGCGATTCAGCACGATGGCGCTGTGATCTTCCCAGTGCACGTACACCCGGTCTTCCCAGGTGGGCCGGTCACCGCGACGCTCGGTATTGGCCATGCTGACCTTGACCCGCTGTCCGCTCGGCGTGCGCACATAGTAAAGCGAGAACCCACCCAGATAGGCGATGTCCTCCACCACACCCTCGCTCCAGTTATGCGCCGATTCGGGCTGTTCGCGGGTCAGCCAGATCTTCTCGGGGCGCAGCGCGGCCCATACCCGACGGTCAACGGCCTGGGTGGTGATGCCGTGGTCGATATAAATCGGCCGTTCGAGCAGCGGCGAGACGATTGTGCAGTGGTCGGCGGCGTCTTCGACGATTTCACCTTCAAACAGATTCACCGTGCCGACGAATTCGGCGACCATGCGGCTCACCGGGCTTTCGTAGATATCGATCGGCGACCCCACCTGCTCGATCCAGCCGTCGGCCATGATCGCCACGCGGTCGGCCATGGTCATGGCCTCTTCCTGATCGTGGGTGACCATGATGCACGTCACGCCGACCTGCTCGATGATCTCGACCACTTCCAGCTGCATCTCGGTACGCAGTTTTTTATCCAGCGCCCCCATGGGCTCGTCGAGCAGCAGCAGCTTGGGCCGCTTGGCCAGAGAACGGGCAAGCGCGACACGCTGACGCTGGCCGCCGGAAAGCTGGTGGGGTTTACGCTTGGCAAACCGCTCCATGTGCACCAGCTTGAGCATATGGGCGACCCGTGCCTCGATATCGGCCTTGGGTAGCTTGTCCTGCTTCAGGCCAAAGGCGATGTTCTGGGCCACGGTTAAATGCGGGAACAGCGCATAGGACTGAAACATCATGTTGATCGGCCGCTTGTGCGGCGGCATGGCGGTGATATCGTCACCACCGAGCAAAATGCGCCCTTCAGTGGGCGTTTCGAATCCGGCCAACATGCGTAGCAGCGTCGACTTGCCGGAGCCAGAGCCACCCAGCAGGGCAAAAATCTCACCGCGTTTCACCTGGAGATTGACGTCATCCACCGCCAAGGCATCATCAAAGCGCTTACTCAACCGCTTGACCTCCAGCACGATGTCGTCCGCAAAACGAGGCGTTTTGCCCTGGGCGCGCAGTGCCGCGACATTAGCGGGGGGTGTGGATGACGCGTCGTTCGATAGGGGCGTAGTTACCATTCGCCACTCCCATCAAAAAGCCCGATAAACCGGGCAATCAAAAAGCGAACAGCGAGCCCAGGCTGGCTCGCAAGGTGCCTGGACTCGCCGTCGGATGAACGTATCTTAGCGGCCGGATTTTACCCGGTTCCAGATACGGGTGCGAGCGCGCTGGATATCCTGGGGCTTTTCAACCTGAACGTAGAGATTATCCATCACATCGGTGTCCGGGTAGATGGCGGGATCGTTGAGAATCTCATCAGACAGATATTCATCCGCCGCCGCGTTGGGGTTGGCGTAACGCACGTATTCGGTGATATCGGCGGCGACTTCCGGGTCGAGGATAAAGTTGATAAAGGCATGGGCGCTATCCGGATTGGGCGCGTCGGCAGGAATCGCCATCATGTCGAACCACAGCGCAGCCCCTTCTTTGGGAATGCTGTAGCCAATCTCGAAATCACGCTCGGCTTCTTCTGCACGAGCGGCCGCCTGGAAAATATCGCCTGAGTAACCCGCCGCGACGCAGATGTCGCCGTTGGCCAGGTCCGACACGTAGCGCGACGAGTGGAAGTAGGTCATGTCATCGCGCACCTCGGCGAGCAGCTCGCCTGCCGCTTCAAGGTCCTCGATGCTTTCGTTGGTCGGGTCCAGCCCCAGGTACGCCATGGCGGGCGATAGCATTTCATCACCGGAATCCAGCATCGACAAGCCGCAGCCGGCTTCGCTGAGCTTCGCGGTAATTTCCGGGTCAAACAGTAACGCCCAGCTATCAACCGGAGCGTCATCACCCAGGATCTCTTTGACGCGATCAACATTGTAGCCAATGCCGTTGGTTCCCCACATATAAGGCACCGAGTACTCGCCGCCCGGGTCTACCGATTCCAGGTTCTCCATCAGCTTGGGGTCAAGGTGCTTCAGATTGGGGATCTTGTCGTGGTCCAGCGGCTGATACACATCGGCTTTCATCTGCCGCGTAAGGTAGTAGGTCGACGGCACCACCACATCATAGCCGGAACGGCCTGAAAGCAGCGCTGCATCGAGAATTTCGTTGCTGTCGAACACGTCATAGGTGACGTCGATACCGGTTTGCTCGGTAAATTTCTCCAAGGTGTCAGGCGCGATGTAGTCGGACCAGTTATAGACGCGCACTTCCTCAGCGTTAACGGTGGTTGCCGCTGCGGCAAGCGAAATGGCCGCAACGGCCCCGGAAAGTTTGTGGATGTTCCCCATTGACCTACTCCTTAGTGATACTCACGATGAACCCAGATACGCCCCCTTAAAGGACTATCCGTCCGTCGCCCCGAGGCTGACCGTGCGAATTTTGCGGCGCGGGGACGGCTATCGCAAGCCAATGCGCAAAAATTATTGCGCTTCTGCCCGGCCACCCCACCTCAAGCGTAGTGCAAGCGCTCACATTGGTTAATAACGGGTGTTATGATAGCGCGCCGCTATCGCTGCCATGGTTTTTTCCAATTTTAACCACGCAGTATTAGCCCTTAGTCTAATTAGCAAATTTTTCCACTGTTATTAGTCACAAAAGGAGACGATCTGAATGTCATTGATCAATACTGAAGTTAAACCGTTCAACGCAACCGCTTATCTGAACGGCGAATTCGTCGATGTTTCCGACGCCGACCTCAAGGGTCAGTGGAGCATCTTCTTCTTCTATCCGGCCGACTTCACCTTTGTCTGCCCTACCGAGCTTGGCGATCTGGCGGACAACTACGACGCCTTCAAACAGCTCGGCGTCGAAATCTACAGCGTGTCCACCGATACGCACTTTACCCACAAGGCTTGGCACGACAGCTCCGAAACGATCGGCAAGCTGCAGTTCCCCATGATTGCCGACCCCACGCTGCGCATTTCGCGCAACTTTGAAGTGCTGATCGAAGACGCAGGCCTAGCCGAGCGCGGCACCTTCGTTATCGACCCGGACGGCAAGATCCAGATCGTTGAAATCAACGCCGGCAACATCGGCCGTAACGCCGAAGAGCTGCTGCGCAAAGTCAAAGCCGCCCAGTACGTGCGCGCCAACCCCAACGAAGTCTGCCCGGCCAAATGGCAAGAAGGCGAAGAAACCCTGGCGCCGTCGCTGGATCTCGTCGGCAAGATCTAAGCCGACGTTAGTCAGCTTTGACCAGGTATCAACTGCGCCAGACACCCGGGCATCGCCCGGGTGTTGCTGTCTAGCGCCTGCTTTTACTGTGTTTTCCTCGGTCAAACCACCTGGAACCGCATTGTTTCAGGCCCAGGAAAAGACTGAACCGATTACCGTTACTCACCCTTGTTAGCTGCGAGGTCGTCACGATCATGCTCGACGCCAATCTAAAAAATCAGTTGAAAGCGTATCTGGAAAACGTCACGCAACCGTTAGAGATCGTCGCGTCGCTGGATGACGGTAACAAATCACACGAGCTGCTCGGTCTGCTGCAGGAGATCTGCGGCTTGAGCGACAAGCTGAGCCTGTCCACCGAAGGCCACGACGCGCGCACGCCCTCCTTCGCCATCAACCGACCCGGTGAGGAAACCGGGGTGGTGTTCGCGGGCATCCCCATGGGCCACGAGTTCACCTCGCTGGTGCTGGCACTGCTTCAGGTGGGCGGCCATCCGCCCAAGACCAGCGACGAGGTGCTCGATCAGATCCGCGCGCTGGATCGCGAACTGGTCTTTGAGACTTACTACTCGCTGTCCTGCCAGAACTGCCCGGACGTGGTTCAGGCACTCAACCTGATGGCGATTTTCAATCCCCAGATCCGCCACGTCGCCATCGACGGCGCGCTTTTCCAGAACGAGGTGGAAGCCCGCGAAATCATGTCGGTGCCGAGCATTTACCTCAACGGCGAACCGTTCGACCAGGGCCGCATGACCCTCGAGCAGATTCTTGCCAAGGTGGATACCGGCGCGGCCGAGCGCGAAGCCAAAAAACTCAGCGAAAAAGCCGCCTTCGACACCCTGGTGATTGGCGGCGGGCCCGCCGGCGCCGCCGCGGCTATCTATTCGGCGCGCAAGGGCATTAACACTGGCATCGCCGCCGAGCGCTTCGGCGGCCAAGTCGCCGATACCCTGGGTATCGAAAACTTCATCTCGATCTCGCACACCGAAGGCCCCAAGCTGGTCAGCGCGCTTGAAGAACACGTCAAGGATTACGAGGTTGACGTGATGAACCTGCAGCACGCCACCTCACTCAAGGCCGCAGATACCAATGGCGGCCTGCACGAAGTCACCCTCGCCTCCGGCGCCACGCTGAAAAGCAAGACGCTGGTATTGGCCACCGGGGCGCGCTGGCGCGAGATGAACGTCCCCGGCGAACAGCAGTACCGTAACAAGGGCGTGGCGTACTGCCCGCACTGCGACGGGCCGCTGTTCAAGGGCAAGCACGTGGCCGTGATCGGCGGCGGCAACTCGGGCGTTGAAGCGGCTATCGATCTGGCGGGCATCGTCGGCCATGTAACGCTGATCGAGTTCATGGGGGAAATGCGTGCCGATGCCGTGCTGCAGAAAAAGCTCAAGAGCCTGGCCAACGTGGATATCATCCTCAATGCCCAGACCACCGAGGTCAACGGCGACGGCAGCCGCGTCAATGGTCTGACCTATAAGGACCGCTCCAGCGATGAGATCAAGCATCTGACGCTGGAAGGTATCTTTGTACAGATCGGCCTGGTGCCGAATACCGAATGGCTGAAAGGCTCGCCGGTGGAGATGAGCCCCCACGGCGAAATTATCGTCGACGGCCACGGCATGACGTCAGTACCGGGCATTTTCGCAGCGGGGGATGTCACCACCGTGCCCTACAAACAGATTGTCATCGCCATGGGCGAAGGGGCCAAGGCCTCGCTGGGTGCCTTTGACTATCTGATTCGTCAATAAACCTGCCGAGACGGCTCTAAAGAGTCAACGTCACGCCAAGCCCGCTACACAGCGGGCTTTTGGCTGGGAAAGGCGACACTTTCGCCCTGACCAGGCAACACGCTGCCGTTGACGCTTGCGCCCGCGTGACAGGCAAAGCTATTGGTTGAGATCGTCCCCCGCACCCGTGCACCCGACATCAAGGTCAACCGCTGGCTTGCGTTGATATCGCCCTCTATATGGCCATCGATAACGATCTGAGCACCCTCCAGGCTGGCAGTGACGACGCTGCTTGAAGCAAGTTGAACAAACTGATTGTTCGCTTTGATCGCCCCGACCACCCGCCCTTTGACCGACAGACTCTCGTTAGCCGTGATATCGCCGTGAATTTGCGTGGCAACGCCTAGATGGCTGCCACTGCGCGCGGTATCAATCGCCAAACCGGCTTCAGGGACAAACGGCTGCGCATTGTCAGGGCTAAACGCTGCGTTAGACGCCGAGTCATCAGCATTCACAGCGACGACAGGCTCGGGTGTCTTTGCGCCTGCCCGCGGATGCTGTTTCTTTTTGCGCTTACCGTCCAATATGATCAACGTCATCACCGCAACGCCACTGACAATAAGCCATGTTTCTATGACCATGAGATGCACCGTGTCTCTGTCTTTAGATAACCAATACCTGTTATAGACAGTTAGCGGATAGGCCAGCGTCCAGAATACGCGGCAAGTAATCGGGTATCTTTACGCTTTGGTCTAATCAAGCACGGCGTAAATTGACATATGCATGGGTGCCTGGTGGCGTTAGTCTCAATGTCGCTGGCACCAGACTGTCTCTAAACCAACAGGAGTGCTCCATGTTCAGTAAAGCCAAGCCGGCTGCCACCAAGTCCCCTTATGCACAGCAAGACCCGGCCTTCAGCGATACCAAGACCTCCTCCCCCGAGCCGACCAAAAGCCTGCCCAGCGCGTCCCGCCAAAGCACATCGGTGATTGGCAGTAGCACTCAGGTGCATGGCGATATCAATAGCGACGAAGACCTCACCATCGAAGGCCAGGTCACCGGCATCGTCACCTGCAAGCAGCACACCGTCACGCTGGGGAGCGATAGCAAACTATACGGAGATGCTTATGCGCATACGCTGCGCGTATCGGGAAACGTCGAAGGGAATCTGGTTGCACTGCATAAGGCCACCGTTCACGCAGGCGCAAATGTCACCGGCACCATCACCACGCCCTGCCTGGTGCTGGAAGACGGCAGCCTTTTCCAGGGCAATATTGACATGAACCCGGATAACGAGATTTTCGCCACCGTGTTCACATCACAGCAGCCAAGCAGTACGCCCACCAAGTCATTACGAGACCACAAGCGCTCAGACGCGGACGAGAACACGACCCACGCTGACGATGCGGAAAGCAGCAACGCCGACGCCAAGGGCAGCCACTAGGTCAGTGAGCACATACCGGGCAGGCAGGATCACGCGGCACGTTGAAATGCCGCCATTGCCCGTTCAGGGCGTCAAACAGCGACAGTCCCTGGTGCACGGCCCCGGCACCGCTCAGCAGCTTAAAGGCTTCGACCGCCTGAAAGCAGCCGATAACGCCCACCAGCGGCGCCATTACGCCGCTTTCAGCGCAGCTGAGCGCCTCGTCACCCTGGCCATCGGGGGGATACAGACATGCATAGCAAGGGGCCTTGGCGTCGCGCGGATCAAACACCGCCAACTGGCCTGAAAACCGAATGGCCGCCCCGGACACCAGCGGCACCCCGGCGTTTTGCGAAGCGGCATTGATGGCGTAGCGGCTCGAAAAGCGATCGGTACAGTCGAGCACCACGTCGGCGGTGGCGACCAGACGCTCAAGCGACTCACCCTCAGCGTGTTCCGCCACGGCGCTCACCCGGCACTCGGGGTTTAGCGCTTCCAGGGTGGCCTGGGCGGAGCGGGCCTTGTTCTGGCCGAGGTTTGCCTGCTGATGGGCGATCTGGCGCTGCAGGTTGGACAGCTCGACGCTGTCCGCATCCACCAGGGTAATGTGCCCGACACCCGCCGCCGCCAGATACAGCGCCGCCGGCGAGCCGAGCCCTCCGGCGCCGATAATCAGCGCATGGCTATCGATCAGCCGCTCCTGGCCGTCGATGTCCACCTCCGGCAGCATGATCTGGCGGCTGTAGCGTAGCAGCGCGGCGTCATCCATCATCGGTCACTTTTCCTCGAATTCCTCAAAGTCGGGCACATGCAGGCTGAAGCTTTCCTTCACCTCCTCCATGACCACGTAGCTTTTCGACTCTTTGACGCCCGGCAGGGTCAGGACCACATCGCCGAGCAGCTGGCGGTAGGCCGACATTTCCGGAATACGGCATTTGAGAATGTAGTCGAACTGTCCCGAGACCAGGTGGCATTCCTGGATTTGCGGCAGCTTTTCGACGGCACGACGAAATTCATCGAAGACGGCCGGCGACTGGGTTTCCAGACTGATCTCGACGAATACCAGTAGATTGGCCTTGAGGGACTGGGGATCGAGAATCGCTTGATAGCCGCGCACGATACCCGCCTTCTCGAGCCGTTTGACGCGCTCCAGGCAGGGCGTGGTGGAAAGCCCCACCTCGGTGGCCAAATCCACGTACGAGATACGTGCGTTTTCCTGCAGGCAGCGCAGAATTTTTAAATCGATACGGTCCAGCGTTCTATTTTTTGCTTTCATGGCAGGATCCATTGCTGATGAATCAGGCGATTGACGAAAAACACCCTAGGGTAACGCGTTCGTGGCCCGCCAAGTCACGCTGGCTTTCAACGTTCTGATAGCCCGCTTTGCGCATCGCATCGCGGAGCGCGGCGGCCTGACCGTAGCCGTGCTCGAGCATCAGCCAGCCGGCGTCGGCGAGATACGAGGTCGCCGTGGCAATGAGATACAGCAAATCGGCCATGCCGTCGGCCTCGGCCACCAGGGCAGACGCGGGCTCGAAGCGCACGTCACCCTGCTGTAAATGAGGGTCATCGGCGGCGATATAGGGCGGGTTGCTGACAATGATATCGAACGCCCGGGTGGCATGGGGAGGGGCAAAGGCGCTGAACCAGTCGCTTTGCAGGAAACTCACACGCCCCAGCCCCAGCCGGTCGGCATTGCGCTTCGCCAGCGCGACGGCGTCAGGCAAAAGGTCGGCCCCGGTGACCTGCCAGTGGGGGCGCTCGCTGGCAAATGCCAGGACGATCGCCCCCGTACCCGTGCCGATATCCAGCAGCCGCCCGCCCGCCTCCGGGGCGCGGCACAATGCCGCCTCCACCAGCGTTTCGGTGTCGGGCCTGGGAATCAGCGTGTCCGACGAGGTGGCAATGGGCAGGCCCCAGAACTCCCGTTCACCGGTCAGGTAGGCGACGGGGAAGCCCTGGGCACGAGCGGCGACCAGCGCATCGAAACGCGCGTGCTGCCACGTCGAGCAGGGCTTGTCGCCCCAGGTATACAGCCAGGTACGATCGCGGCCCATGACCAACCCAAGCAGTACCTCGGCATCGAGCCGGGCGCTCGGTGAGCCGGCGCGGGTCAGCCGTTCGGTGGCCTTGAAGAGCAGTGCATCCAGCGTCATCAGGCACTCTGCAGAGCGGACAGCTGCTCCGCCTGATACTCATGGATCAGCGGATCAATCACGTCGTCGAGCTGCTCGCCGCTGACCACTTCGGTGAGCTTGTAGAGCGTCAGGTTGATGCGGTGATCGGTGATCCGCCCCTGGGGGAAATTGTAGGTACGGATACGTTCGCTGCGGTCGCCCGATCCCACCAGCGAGCGCCGGGCGTCGGCCTGATCCTGGCGCTGGGCGTCCTGAGCGCTCTGCTTGAGCTTTGCGGCCAGCAGCGACATCGCCTTGGCACGGTTCTTGTGCTGGCTGCGCTCTTCCTGACATTCCACGACCACGCCGGAGGGCAGGTGGGTAATGCGGATCGCCGAGTCGGTGGTGTTGACGTGCTGACCGCCCGCCCCGCTGGAACGGAAGGTATCGACGCGCAGATCACCGGAATTGATATCCACATCGCCGACATCGTCGACTTCGGGCATCACCGCCACGGTGCATGCCGAGGTGTGGATACGCCCCTGGGATTCGGTGGCAGGAACGCGCTGCACGCGATGCGCACCCGACTCAAACTTCAGACGGGCATACACGCCGTCGCCCTTGACCCGCGAGATGACTTCCTTGTAGCCGCCCTGCTCGCCGTGGCTGGCACTTACCACTTCCACGCGCCAGCCACGCTTTTCGGCGTAGCGCGAATACATGCGAAACAGATCACCGGCAAACAGCGAAGCTTCGTCGCCACCGGTGCCAGCGCGCACTTCCAGGTAGACGCCGCGGCCGTCGTCTGGGTCTTTGGGCACCAGCAAACGTTTGAGCTCGACGTCCAGCGTTTCCAACTGCTCACGCCCGTCGTCGATTTCCATCTCAGCAAGCTCGCGTATTTCCGGGTCGCTGTCGCGGCTCAGCTGTTGCGCGGCGTCTATATCCTTTTCGATACGGCGATAGCGCTGCCAGGCAGCCACCAGCTCGTCGAGCTCGGCGTATTCCCGCGAGTAATCGCGGAAGCGCTGCTGATCGTGGATAACCTCGGGATCAGACAGCAGCATTGACAGCTCTTCAAACCGGTCGGCGAAGCTGTCCAAACGTTGGCGCAGGGTTTCTTTCATGCGGGCGTATCATCCTTCTGGCGATTGGCCGTCGGTACCGAGGGTTTCTCAAAGGCGGGCTTGGGCGGCATCAATAAGCGCGGCGCCGCCTCCAATAGCGCGTGGTCCTCCTGAGACGCTGCATCGCGCAGCGTTTGGGTCGGCTGATGCATCAGCCGATTGGCCAGCTGATGAGCGAGACGCTCGACGACCTTGGTGGGGTCCTCACCGCGCGCCAGCCGCTCCAGCGCCTGATCGCGCGCCGTATCGCGCAACGCCTCCCCGTGGCGGCGATAGCCACGAATGAGCTCACCGCCATGGCGAATGCGTCGCTCATGCTGCCAGCCGCTCACGCCATGCTCGATCAGCGACTCCGCCTGGTCGGCGGCAACCTGGCGATGGCGACGGTTTTCCTGGATGACTTCTTCCAGGTCATCGACGGTATACAGGAACACATCGGCAAGCTCGCCCACTTCCGGCTCGATATCCCGCGGGACGGCGATATCGACCATGAAGACTGGGCGATGACGGCGCTTTTTCAGGGCGCGCTCGACCATGCCCTTGCCGAGAATAGGTAGCGGCGCCGCCGTCGAGGAAATGACGATATCCGCTTCTTCAAGCGCAGCGGGGATTTCCGGCAGGGTAATCGCCTTGCCCCCCAGCGGCGCGGATATCTTCTCGGCACGCTCGCGCGTTCGGTTGGCCACCGTCAGCTTGCTCACACCGGCTTCATGGAGATGCCGGGCGACCAGCTCGATGGTTTCTCCCGCCCCAATCAGCAAGGCCCGAGAGCGCCCAAAATCGTCGAAAATCCGGCTTGCCATGCTCACCGCCGCGTACGCCACCGACACCGGATTTTTACCGATACCGGTTTCCGTGCGTACCTGCTTGGCAACGGCAAACGTATGCTGAAAAAGCCGCTCCAGCTCGCTGCCCAAGCCCTGAGCTTCGCGGGCCTGCTGGTAGGCATCCTTCAACTGGCCAAGGATCTGCGGCTCGCCGAGCACCATGGAATCAAGCCCCACGGCCACGCGCATCAGATGGCGTACCGCTTCATTATCCAGGTAGTGATAGGCACAGCGGGTCAGTTCATCGACCTTCAGCTGATGAAAACGGCCCAGCCAGTCGAGGATGACCTGCTCACCCGCCGCGTTGGTGACGCAGTAAAGCTCGGTGCGGTTGCAGGTCGAGAGTACCGCCGCCTCGCTGATTTGCGGCAGCGCACGCAACTCCGCCAGCGCGTGATCCAACTGCGCCGGTGTAAAGGCAACCTGTTCGCGTACGGCGACGCTGGCGGTGCGATGATTGATTCCCAGGGCAAGAAGCGTCATGGGGTATGTGTCTTCGCTCGTGTGTCGGTCTTCACGTCAATTTGGGCTTGCTCTGGCAAGTCTAGGCAGCGATGGTGAGGGCTAATCGCCACTCGATAAGGTGCATTATCTTAACACAGCACGGAATGATCTGGCGCACACCACTTTGCCGCAGGCGGACAAGCCGCTATGCTGAGCGCTCGGCCACCTGATTGAGACCCGCATGCCACCACGTTTGCTGCTATGTTCCCTGGCCGCCATCACGCTGATCGTGAGCGGCTGCCAGCTGTCGCCCAATGCCCAGGATGAGCGGCTGCCGTTCACCGACGATCCCATGCGTGACGCCCCGCCCATTGAGGACGGATTGGACGCCCGCGGCTTGAGCACGCTGCTTGAGGCGGAATTTGCCGGCCAGCGCGGCGACTTCAAGCGCGCAAGCCGAGGCTATCTGGAAGCCGCCCGGCGCTATGGCGCAGAGGCCCTGGCCGAACGCGCCACCTTTGCGGCCCGCTTCAGCGACGACGACGGCCTGATCGAAGACGCCGCCAGAGGCTGGCAGGCCCTCAATCCTCAAGCCGACACCCCCAACCGGCTGCTCGCGGCGGTCTCACAACAGCAGGGCGACTGGCTGGAGAGCCTGGAGCGTCGCCTGGCGCTGACCGCCTCCAATCAGGACGGTGAGCTGACCACGTTTGCCGAAGCAGCGATTGCCGAGCAGGCCCCGCTCGAGACACTGCTGAACCGGCTCGCCGGGCACTTGAACCAGACGCCGCCCAGCGACCCTGCGCAACGGGCCGATGCGCTGCTTGCCGCCGCCCTCTGGGAGGCCGCCCTGGGACGTACCGAGCAGGCCAGTCGCTACCTTGACCAGGCGTCGGGGCTCACCGAGCGACCCTCGCTGCTGCTGGCCGAAGGCCAACTGGCGCTTGAAACCGACAACCCCGCCAGAGCACGCCAGGCTGCCCAACAGGGCATGCAGGACAACCCTGATGACGTGCGCTTCTTACTGCTGCTTGCTCAGGCCGAGATCCGCCTTGATAACCTGGACGCCGCCCAGCAGCAGACCGATGCGCTGCTCGAGCGTCACACCGGCAGCGATGCATTACGCGTCGCCCTGGCCCAGCTGTATCTGGATGAAGGCCACGCTGCGCCGGCACAGCGCCTTCTTCAGCCGCTGGCCGGCAAGGAAGACCCTCCCAACCTGGCCTACTACCTGCTCGGCGTGATTGCCCAGTCAGAAGGCGATACTGATACGGCCCTGCTGTATTATCGTCAGGTAGACGGCGGCGAAGAGTTCATTCCCGCCCGCGCCACCGGCGCGCAGATGCTGATCGAAGACGACCGGCTGATCGACGCGCGGGCCTTCTTGCGCGTCGAGCGCATGCGCCATGATGATTACTTCACTGATCTGGTCAAGCTCGAAGTCCAGCTTCTCGACGAGCTGGGCGAGACCGACGACGCCGACGCCCTGCTTGGCCGCGAGCTGGCCCGGACGCCGGACGACACTGACCTGCTCTACCTGCGCGCCATGCGCGCCTGGGAGAAAGGTGACGTCGAGCAAATGGAAGAGGATCTGAGCCATATTCTGCGCATCGAACCCGACAACGCCGTGGCGCTCAATGCGCTGGGGTATACCCTGGCGGACCTGGACTTCCCCGGTCGTCTCGACGAAGCCCGGGAACTGATCGAACGCGCCTACGCGCTTGACGGTGATAACCCGGCGGTTCTCGACAGTCTGGGCTGGGTGCATTATCGCCAGGGCAACCTGGAAGAGGCTCTGTCCTGGCTCGAACAGGCCTACGCCCGTATGCCCGATCAGGAAATTGCCGCCCACCTCGCCGAAGTGCTTCACGCCCTCGAGCGCAGCGATGAAGCGCGCCAGATCATCCACGACCTGCAGCAGCGCACCCAGAACCACCCGACGATTGACGCCTTAATCCAGCGCTATCCCGAACTCGACCCGGCCAATCGCCTCTAAGGTGGTCCCAAGGCCTGCCTTATATGCGCCAACCATCGATCTATCCACTGACAAGGAGTCCGATATGCCAACCTCTCCCGCCGCTGTAGCGCCCACCTGTTCGCTGCGCCGCGTCTCAAGACTGATGGCCTGCGCGGCCCTCGTCTTCCTGGCGGGGTGCGCCAGCCAGGCACCTCAGGACGACAGCGGCCGCCAGTCCGGCGACTGGGACGACCAGAAGTCAGAGGTCGAAGCCTTTGATAGCTGGACGCTGGTCGGCAAAGCCGGGCTGCGCACCTCCGAAGAGAACACCAGCGCCAATCTCGACTGGCGCCAGCACCCGCACTACTTCCGCATGCTGATCAGCGGGCCTTTCGGCGGTGGGCGCAACGTGCTTGAGGGACGCGAAGGACGTTTTTCACTCTCCAACAGCGAGGGTCGCTTTGAAGCCGAAAGCCCGGAAGCGCTGATGGAAGAGCAGCTTGGCTGGGCCCTTCCGGTCAGCGCCATGTCCGACTGGGTGCGCGGTCTGCCCGGCGACCATGACAACTACCAGTTGGAAACCGATGAGCTCGGCTTTCCCAGCCACCTTGCCCAGGACGGTTGGGAAATCGACTACCACGACTGGGAGCGGGTCGAAGGCATGTGGCTGCCCCGCCGCCTGGTCATGAACTATGACGACATCCGCATCACCCTGGTGGTCAACGATTGGCGCTCGACGGACGATGAAGCGCCGAGCGAGGACGAATAAGCCAAGCCCTCATGACGACGTTAACGCTGCCTGCACCCGCCAAGCTGAATCGGCTGTTACATATTACCGGCCGTCGTGAAGACGGCTACCATACGCTTCAGACGCTGTTTCAGATCGTGGATCTCTGCGATCAGCTGTCGCTTACTGACCGCGAAGACGGGATGATTCAACTGGTTAACCGCGTACCGGGGGTGGCAGACGACGACAACCTGATCGTGCGCGCCGCCCGCCTGCTCCAACAGGCGAGCGGCACCCGCCAGGGCGCCACGCTGGCGCTGGATAAATCCCTGCCGATGGGCGGCGGGCTCGGCGGCGGCAGTTCCGATGCGGCCACGACGCTGGTGGGTCTCAACGCGCTCTGGCAGCTCGGGTTTTCCCTGGAGGAACTGGCAGAACTGGGGCTTTCGCTGGGCGCCGACGTGCCGGTATTCGTCCACGGTCATAGCGCCTGGGCGGAAGGCGTCGGCGAACAGCTCACACCGGTCAGCCTCGACACCCCCTGGTTCGTGATCCTTCACCCCGGCGTCAGCGTCTCGACCGCTGCGGTGTTCCAGGACCCGCAATTGACACGCGACAGCCGCCCCATTACTATGGCGCGCGCACTGCAGGGGGGAGCGCCAGAGTGGCGTAACGACTGCGAAGCTGTGGTCAAACGACGCTATCCAGCCATTGCGGAAGCGCTTGACTGGCTATCGCAGCATGCACCGAGTCGGTTAACCGGCACAGGTGCCTGCGTATTTGCGGCATTTGATAATGCGCAAACGGCATACGCAGTTGCCGAGGCGGCGGGCCATCACGGACACGCCTGGGTAGCACGCGGACTCAACACCTCTCCTCTACATGATGCTTTGGGCTGCTGAATCGCCCGGTCATTGCATCAGGTTATTATTGGGGTATCGCCAAGTGGTAAGGCACCGCTTTTTGGTAGCGGCATTCCCAGGTTCGAATCCTGGTACCCCAGCCAACCTGACGCTGACCAGCGTTTTCCTCCCTGATCCCCAACACTGCAAAGGTGGCTGCGCGTGTCAAAATTGATGGTTTTCGCCGGGAACGCCAATCCCGAACTCGCTCAAAAAATTGCCGAGAGCTTGGACAGCCGAATGGGTAATGCCACGGTGGGTCAATTCAGCGACGGTGAGATCGCAGTCGAGATCAATGAGAACGTGCGCGGTAAGGATGTGTTCATCCTGCAATCCACCTGTGCGCCAACCAATGATAACTTGATGGAGCTGATCCTGATGGTCGACGCCCTGCGGCGCGCCTCAGCCACTCGCATCACGGCCGTACTGCCTTACTTTGGCTATGCCCGTCAGGACCGCCGCGTGCGCTCGGCGCGGGTGCCCATCTCGGCCAAAGTCGTTGCCGATATGATGGTTAAGGCTGGCGTAGACCGCGTCATGACCATGGACCTGCACGCCGATCAGATCCAGGGGTTCTTCGACGTGCCGGTGGATAACGTTTACGGGTCGCCTATTCTGCTCGACGACATCGAACGTCAGAACTACAGCGACCTGGTGGTGGTATCCCCCGACGTGGGCGGCGTGGTTCGTGCCCGCGCCATCGCCAAACAGCTCAACGCCGACCTGGCCATTATCGACAAGCGTCGCCCCCAGGCCAACCAGGCCCAGGTGATGCATATCATCGGTGAAATCGAAGGCCGTACCTGTGTGGTGGTCGACGACATGATCGACACCGCCGGGACGCTTTGCAAGGCCGGGGAAGCGCTGAAAGATCACGGTGCCAAGCGCGTGGTGGCTTACGCGACGCACCCGATATTATCCGGCCCTGCCGTCGATAATATTACCAACTCGGTACTTGATGAAGTGGTGGTGACCGACACCATCCCGCTCTCCGACATAGCGCGGCGCAGCGGCAAAATTCGTCAGTTGAGCGTTGCCGGCCTGATCGCGGAAGCCATCCGCCGGGTCAGCAATGAAGAATCTGTCAGCGCGATGTTCCACTGATCGCCTGACACCACGGCCCACTAACGGGCTCCTGGGAACGTCGTCGTCTGGTCGCGGGCGGCGGCGTTTCCTTACTTAAACCAAGAGGCACATTTCATGTCCGATTTTAGTTTGAAAGCCAGCGTTCGTCATGACCTGGGGAAAGGTGCGAGCCGCCGCCTGCGTCGTGCGAACCAACAGGTACCGGCCGTTGTTTACGGCGGTGAAAAAGACGCGCAGTCGATCTCTGTCGAGAAAACCGCTTTCTACAAGGCGATTGAAGACGAGTCGTTCTTCTCCTCGGTCATCACGCTCGTGATTGAAGGCAAGGAAGAGCAGGTAGTGGTACGTGACCTTCAGCGTCACCCGTTCAAGCCGCTGCTGACCCACGCCGACTTCCTGCGTGTTGATGCCACCCACGAAATCACCATGAACGTGCCGCTGCACGTCATCGGTGAAGACGTGTGTGTCGGCATCAAGGACCAGGACGGCGAACTGCACGTCCTCGCCAACGAAGTGGCGATCAGCTGCTTGCCGAAAGACCTTCCGGACTATCTGGAAGTCGACATCAGCAATGCCGAGATCGGCACTACGCTGCACCTGTCTGACCTGACTCTGCCGGCAGGCGTCACTTCGGTGGATCTGTCTCACGGCGAAGAGCACGACAACGCGGTACTCAGCATCACCAAGATGAAAATTCGTACTAGCGACGAAGATGAAGACGGTGAAAGCGAAAGCGACAGTGAAGGCGAAGAAGACAACAGCGCCGAGTAAGCTGTCAGCGAGGGCCGTGCTCGCGCGGCCCTCGCGATGTTACGATCAAGCGCTTCGGCGCTTGATTTTTTTTGCCGCTCGCACGATGTGAAATGTCTCCCGGCAATATTTTTCGACCGCACGCTTCGGCCCCGGTGACGCGAGAAATATTCCCGGAATATTTTTGGGAGGTGGGAAATGAGCCAGGTAATGGCCATCATCGGCCTGGGTAATCCCGGAGCGGAATACGCGGCAACGCGCCATAACGCCGGCTTTTGGCTGGTCGACGCCATTGCCCGCAGTGCGCATGGCGAGCTGCGCCCGGAAAAGAAATTCCTGGGCCACTATGCCAAGGTGCGCATCAATGATCATGAGGTGCACCTACTCAACCCCGCCACCTTCATGAATCGCAGTGGCGCGGCCGTGGCCGCACTGAGCCAGTTCTTCAAACTCGCCCCCGACAACCTGCTGGTCGCCCACGACGAGCTTGACCTACCCCCCGGCCAGGCACGCTACAAGACCGGCGGCGGCCACGGCGGCCACAATGGCCTGCGCGACATCATCAGCGCATTGGGCAACCAGAAGCAATTTCATCGGGCGCGCATTGGCGTGGGCCACCCGGGCGAGGCCCGCCAAGTGACCAACTATGTCCTGGGGCGTGCCGGCAAGGCCGACCAAGCCGCCATCGAGCGGGCCATCGACGAGTGCCTTGCCACCTTGCCCCTGGCGTTGGCCGGCGACTGGGCCCGGGCCATGAATCAGCTGCACAGCTTCAAGCCATAGCGCACCTGCCAGTGGCTGGCTGCGCGCGCATCTCGTAGAATGGCGATCAATTTCACGCCCTACCACCTTTTTTCAGGAACATTTATGGGTTTTAACTGCGGCATCGTCGGTCTGCCCAACGTCGGCAAGTCGACACTTTTCAACGCCCTTACCAAGTCAGGCATCGATGCAGAAAATTTCCCCTTCTGCACCATCGAGCCCAATGTGGGCATCGTGCCCATGCCCGACCCGCGCCTCAACAAGCTGGCCGAAATCGTCAAGCCCCAGAAAGTACTGCCCACCACGATGGAGTTTGTCGATATCGCAGGCCTTGTCGCCGGGGCCTCCAAAGGCGAAGGACTGGGCAACAAGTTCCTGGCCAACATCCGCGAAACCCAGGCGATTGCCCATGTGGTGCGCTGCTTCGATAACGAAAACGTTATCCACGTGGCCAACCAGGTCGACCCGCGCGCCGATATCGAGACGATCAACCTTGAGCTTGCCCTGGCCGACCTGGATACCGTCGAAAAAGCCAGCCAGCGCCTTGTCCGCTCGGTGAAGGGCGGCGATAAAGAGGCGATAGCAACCAAGGACATTCTCGACCGTATTCAGCCGCACGTGGCTGAAGGCTTGCCGCTGCGCAGCTTTGGCTTGAGCGACGACGAGCAGCGTCAGGTGAAAAGCTTCGGCTTTTTGACCCTGAAACCCACCATGTATATTGCCAACGTCAATGAAGACGGCTTCGAGAACAACCCTTACCTGGACGTGGTTCGCGAAATTGCCGCCGAGGAAGGCGCCGTGGTGGTGCCGGTGTGCAACCAGATCGAAGCCGAAATCGCCGAGCTGGATGACGAAGAGCGCGAGATGTTCCTGAGCGAGATGGGCATGGAAGAACCCGGCCTGGACCGTGTGATCCGCGCTGGCTATGCGCTTCTCGGCCTGCAGACTTACTTCACGGCGGGGGTCAAGGAAGTCCGCGCCTGGACCGTCAAGCAGGGCGCCACCGCGCCCGAAGCGGCCGGGGCGATCCATACCGACTTCCAGAAAGGCTTTATCCGCGCTGAAGTGGTCGCCTACGACGACTTTGTCTCCCTGGGCGGCGAACAGGGCGCCAAAGACGCCGGCAAATGGCGCCTCGAGGGCAAGGAATACATCGTCAAGGATGGCGACGTGGTGCATTTTCGCTTCAACGTCTAACCCAGGGGCAGCCTCCCAGGGTTACCCGTCGCCGCTACTGGCATGCTCTGCAGCGTTTAACGTGCCGCCTTACGGGCGGCACAAAACCCTGCTAGGGTCTTAAATATGTCTTTCTGTCGCCCTCCCCTTGGTGATCAGGACCAGCGTCCTGTCTCACCACTTCGCCTGCTGATCGCGGCCTTGCTGTCGGTCATACTCCTGGGCTGCAGTCAGGATGACCCACCGGTCACTCAGCTCGACCCACCCGAGCCAGGCGACACCCTCAAGGTAGCCAGCCGCAATAGCGCAACCAGCTACTACCTTGATCGCGATGAGACCCCAGCCGGGCCGGAGCACGATCTGGTCGAGGCGTTCGCCAACCGCCACGACTGGGAAGTCGAATGGACGCTTTACGACTCCACCGCCGACGTGCTTCAGGCCCTGAAAGACGGCGAGGTCCAGCTCGCCGCCGCCGGCCTCACGCACCTCCCATCGCGGGACGAGCACTTCCAGCGCGGCCCCACGCACACCGATATCGTCGAGCAACTGGTCTGTCACCGCGACATGCGCGCCCTGCCGAACCAGGTAGAGGATATGGCGGGTATCGATATTCGCGTCACGGCGGACTCCAGCTACGCTGAAAAGCTCGAAAGCCTGGTGAATCAGCACACCGGCATCGACTTCGAAGAGGACCCTCGCACCACCGAGATACTGCTGGCCGAGGTGGCCGAAAAGCGTATCGACTGCACCGTGGCCGACTCCAATATCGTTCAGGTGGTGCGCCGCCACTTCCCGCACCTGGAAATCGCCATGAACCTCACCAGCGGAGATCGGCTGGGCTGGTACCTGCCGCCGGAACAGGCGGCGCTCGCTGACATGGCGGATCAATGGATGGCGAGCAGCGAGGGGCAAGCCAGCGTGGCGACGGTTACCCAGCACTACTACTCGTATATTGAGGAGTTCGACTTTGTCGACCTGCGCGCGCTCAATCGCCGTATCGACGAGCGTCTGCCCAACTTTCTCGACATCTTCCTGGAAGCCGAGCGCGACACCGGCATGCCTGCAGACCTGCTCGCGGCATTGGCCTACCAGGAGTCACACTGGGACCCTGAGGCGGCCTCCCCCACCGGGGTACGCGGCATCATGATGCTTACCCAGAATACCGCTGAGTCGCTGGGCGTCGACAACCGCCTCAACCCGGCCGCGGCGATCGACGGCGGCGCGCGTTATCTGGCCGACCGGCATGAACGCCTGCCCGATTCCCTGCCTGAACCGGACCGCACCTACCTAGCCCTGGCCAGTTACAACATCGGTCGCGGCCATGTGCTCGACGCGCGCAAGCTGGCCCGCGAGTTGGGCAAGAACCCAAACTCCTGGGAAGACATGAAAGAGGTGCTGCCCCTCAAGGCTGACAAGCGCTATTACCCGCAGACGCAACACGGCTACGCACGGGGCTACGAGCCGGTTCATTATGTTCAGCGTATCCGTAACTATCAGGACGTTATCCGGGCATCGATCGATTGGTTACCCCTGACGCGCCCTGGGCAACAAACACTTGACGGACACGGCGGCGCTGAGTAATATTCGCCCCCGTTGAATGGCTACGTAGCTCAGCTGGTTAGAGCACATCACTCATAATGATGGGGTCCCCTGTTCAAATCAGGGCGTAGCCACCAACAACCGGATACCAAAAGCCCGCTGATTCTGTCAGCGGGCTTTTTTGTGGGCAGCCGATGACAATCAGCTTAAGCGTGCGCGGTTCAGGAACCCGACCAGCGCCCGGGTAAGGTGCTCGACATCGTGGGTGCCCGCCGTTTCGCGCACCGAGTGCATCGCCCACTGGGGCAGCCCCACGTCGATGGTCGGCACGCCGACTTCGGTGGCGGTAATCGGGCCGATGGTGCTGCCGCACCCCATGTCCGAGCGGGTCACAAACGACTGGACGGGCACGTCCGCCGCGCGGCAAATATCGCGGAACAGCGCTCCGGTCACGCTGTTGGTGGCGTAGCGCTGGCTGGCGTTGATTTTGACCACCGGCCCGCCGTTAAGCGCCGGCCCGTGCTGGTCGTCGTGCTTGTCACGAAAGTTGGGGTGCAGGCCATGGGCGTTATCGCAGGAAATCATCAGCGACGACTGGATCAGCTGGATCAGCGACTCCTCACTAGCCCCGCCGACCTGGGCGTTGACGCGCTTCAGCACATCACCCAGAAACGGACCCTGGGCACCGCAGGCGCTGGCGCTACCCACTTCTTCGTGGTCATTGGCCACGAGCAACGCCCCTTGCTGCGCATCGCTTTCCAGCAGGGCTTCCAGGCCCACGAAGCACGACAGCAGGTTATCCAGCCGCGCGCTCGCCACCAGCTCCTGATTAACGCCGACCAGCGAGGGCGGCTGAACGTCGTAAAAGCCCAGCTCAAAATCAACGATATCCACGGCACGCAGGCCGTGCTCGGCTTCCAGCCAGCGAGCCAACAGATCCTGGAGCTTGTCGGTACTGCTTTGCAGCAGCACCGGGGCCATCTGGGTCTGGGGATTGATGCTTCGCCCCGCATTCACATCACGGTCAAGGTGAATCGCCAGGCTCGGAATCATCGCCACCGGGTGGTCCACGTTGAGCAGCACGCTTTCCAACTGACCGTCGGCATGACGAATATGCACGCGCCCGGCCAGCCCCAAATCACGGTCGAACCACGGGGCCAACAGCGCACCGCCATACACCTGAACGCCGAGCTGCAGCCAGCCCGCGGCGTACTGGGTGGCGTTGGGTTTCAAACGCAGCCCCGGGCTATCCGTATGCGCGCCGATCATGCGCAGATCGGCAAGCGGCCCGGCAGGTAACTGAAAGGCAATCAACGATGAATCGTTGCGCGTCACGTAGTAGCGCTGACCGGGCGATAACTGCCAGTTCGCGGTTTCTTCCAACCGCTGAAAACCAGCCGCCTCCAGGCGCTGAACCATGGCGAGCGTGGCGTGCCAGGGGGTGGGCGACTGACGCAAAAAATCACATAACCGGGCGATACGGTTAGCGTTGAATGTTTCGGACATGGAAATCCTCATTACCGACATGATTGAGTCTCAGCAAAGCAGGTGACCTGCTACAATGCCCCTTCGGCCTTCGCAACTCATAGGTCAGATGCGGGTCTTAGGTAAGCATGAGTGTACACAAATCCGGGAGAGCTTGACTGATGAGCTTGTTTGCAACGCTTTCGCGCTCGGTCGCCCTAACGGTCATGCTGGTCATCGCCAGCCCGACCGCCTTAGCGCAACTGGAGCCGACCGAAGAACAGCGCCAAGCGGCGGTAGAAATTGCCGACTCGCTCCGCTACGGCCACTACGCTGATGTCGACTTTGACACAGCGTGGTCAGAAGAAGCCTTTGATCGCTACCTCGAGATCCTGGATAGCCAGCGCGCCTATCTGCTTGACAGCGACATTGAACCCTATCGCCACCTGGAAACCGATCTGGCCGACACCCTGTTCGAGGGCGAACTGGACGAAGCCTTTGCCCTTTACGATCGCCTCAGCGAGCGTCACACCGCGCGCCTTGAATGGCTGCTCGACCGTCTTGACGAGGACACCTCCTTCGACTTCGACGGCGATGGGCGCCTCGAACTCGAGCGCGAAGACACCGACTGGGCCGAGAGCCAAAGCGAGCTGGATGCGCTATGGGAAAAGCGGCTGAAAAATGACGCCCTGACCCTTGCCCTGACCGACCAGGACAACGAGCAAATCGTTGATAATCTTCGCCAGCGCTACGAGGGCCAGCTCTCCCGCCTGGAACAGACCGAATCGGAAGACGTGTTCGGGCTGATCATGGCGGCGGTCACCAGCACCATTGACCCGCACACCAGCTATCTTTCCCCTCGCCAGGGGGAATCCTTTGATATTCAGATGAGCCTGTCGCTGGAAGGCATCGGCGCCCTGCTTCAGTCAGACGGTGAATACGTCAAGGTCTCGAGCCTGGTGCCGGGCGGCCCGGCCGAACAAGCCGGCGTGCTCGAGCCCGCCGACCGTATCATCGCCGTGGGTCAGGAAGACGGCGAGATGGTCAACGTGGTCGGCATGCGACTGGATAACGTGGTTGATCTGATCCGTGGCCCGAAAGGCTCGGAAGTGCGCCTGGACGTGGTACCCGCCCAGGCCGTGGACATGACACGCTCGCAAACCGTCACTATCACCCGCGACACGGTCGATCTCGAAGACCAGGCGGCCCAGAGCGAAGTGATTGACGTTGAGCGCGACGGCACGACCCATCGTCTGGGGGTCATCGAAATCCCCACTTTCTACGTCGACTTTGACGCCTGGCAGGCGGGTGAAGACGACTACCGCAGCACCACCCGGGATGTTGCCAAGGAGGTCGAACACCTCAAAAGCCAGGACGTAGAGGGCATCGTGCTTGACCTGCGCAACAATGGCGGCGGCGCGCTACAGGAAGCCAATTCACTGATCGGTCTGTTTATCGACCGCGGCCCCACCGTCCAGGTGCGCGATGCCGACGGCCGCATCAACCTGTATGGCGACAGCGAAGCCGGAACGCTCTACGACGGTCCCCTGGGTGTTCTGGTCAACCGGCTGTCGGCCTCGGCGTCTGAGATCCTGGCCGGCGCCATCCAAGACTATGGACGCGGCATCGTGATGGGCGGCCAGACCTTCGGGAAAGGCACGGTGCAGACGCTAAGCGATTTGAACCATGGCGAGATCAAGCTCACCCGCGCCAAGTTCTATCGCATTTCCGGAGATAGCACCCAGAACCGCGGCGTCGAGCCGGATATTGACTTCCCCTCGCTGCTGGACCCTGAGCGCATTGGCGAAAGCAGCCTGGACCACGCCCTGGAATGGGACTCGGTCCAGGACGTTCAGTACCGTCGCTATGGCGAACCCGAGCGTTATCTGGATGCGCTGATAGCCGCCCACGAAAAACGCGCGGATGACAACCCGAACTTTCGCTATCTGGAACGCCAGTCAGCCCTGTCCCGGGAGCTTCGTGAGCAGAACACCAGCGTCAGCCTGAACCGCGAGCAGCGCGAGCGCGAGAATCAGGCCCAGGAAGCCGAGCAGCTTTCCCTCGAAAACCAGCGGCGACGCGCCCTGGGGCTTGATGAGCTCGAAGAGTGGAGCGATGCCCGCGACGAAACCCCACTTGCCGACAACGGCAGCGGCGCTGATAACGGCAATAGCGAAGAAGAGGACGAGGACGAAATGCCGGTAGAGCGCGCTCACGTACTCGAAGCGGCTGAAGTCCTGCTCGACTACGCGCAGTTGCAAACCGCCCAGCGCTACGTCAAACGCTGATCGTAAGCG
Source organism: Halomonas sp. HL-48 (assembly GCF_001314875.1). Taxonomy (GTDB): domain Bacteria; phylum Pseudomonadota; class Gammaproteobacteria; order Pseudomonadales; family Halomonadaceae; genus Vreelandella. The sequence continues at coordinate 12,140 of NZ_LJZS01000011.1, read as the reverse complement.
GCGACGCAGGCGTACATCACCACGGCGCCGGTGCCCCAGGGCATCGGCGCCGTGGTGTTAGCGGCCTAGCAAAGTGCCGCGCGCCGTGCCGGCCGATCGCCCATGGCACTCAAACGCTGCGACCGGCGCGCGAGTTCTGCCATGCACCCCTGCTGGGCGGACTCGATGATACGCTGGGCCCAGGGCGGCAGCTGAGGCGATAGCTGATAATACACCCACTGCCCGTCGCGCTGGTCCACCAGCAGCCCGCACTGGCGCAGTTGGGCGAGGTGGCGTGACACCTTGGGCTGGGACTCTTCAAGCGCGTAGGTCATTTCACACACGCACAGCGACTGCTCCCGGGCAATCAACAGCACCAGCATGAGTCGCGTTTCATCGCTCAAGCACTTGAATACCTGCAACGCGTTCAGCGAAGTGGATGTTCCCACGGCAAATTCCTTACCCAATCAATGATCGATGCGGTTAGTTTACGCCACCATGGCGATGCCACCAATGCCACGGGCAGGATGTGTCTTCCAGACAGGCGTCATTCCCCAAGGTGCCATGAGGCAGCGGGCGCAAAGGTTAGAAACGAAGGATAATGGAACGCTAGCCGCAGTACGCGTCGGTGAGACAGGACAGCGGATGAGAAATGGCTCCCCGAGCAGGACTCGAACCTGCGACCCAATGATTAACAGTCATTTGCTCTACCAACTGAGCTATCGGGGATTAACGCGACTACCGTGACCGGTAGGGATAGGATATGACGCGGGGCAATTTGGCTCCTCGAGCAGGACTCGAACCTGCGACCCAATGATTAACAGTCATTTGCTCTACCAACTGAGCTATCGAGGAACGGATAAATCGCCGTATTTGAGGCTAACTGCGTTGGCTCCCCGAGCAGGACTCGAACCTGCGACCCAATGATTAACAGTCATTTGCTCTACCAACTGAGCTATCGGGGAACTGCTCAAACACGGTGCGTAGTATACTGATAGAAACCTAACGGTCAAGCATCGATTCCGCGTCAACGCTAGCCGCCTGTTGGTTGTGTCCGTATAATACAGCCACTCACTAGCGCACAGGCGCAATGACACTCCATTCATCCCTCGTCCTTTCGACGACCCATAGATGACAGGTACCGATGGCGAAGAAGCTCTTCATCAAAACGCACGGCTGCCAAATGAACGAGTACGATTCCTCCCGCATGGCGGATCTGCTCGGCGTTTCTCATCAGCTCGAACTGACCGATAACGAGCGCGAAGCCGATGTCATTCTTCTTAACACCTGCTCCATTCGTGAAAAAGCGCAGGAAAAGGTGTTCCATCAGTTGGGACGCTGGAAAAAACTCAAGGATGCCAACCCCGACCTTGTCATCGGCGTAGGCGGCTGCGTGGCCAGTCAGGAAGGCGAAGCGCTACGCAAGCGGGCGCCCCATGTCGACATGGTGTTCGGCCCGCAGACGCTTCACCGGGTGCCCGCCATGCTGGATGCGCGCCGCGATAACCAGATCGCCGCGGTGGATGTCACTTTCCCAGAAATCGAGAAGTTCGACCATCTGCCCCAGCCGACCTCTGACGGGGCCACGGCGTTCGTGTCGATCATGGAAGGCTGTTCGAAGTACTGCACCTTCTGCGTGGTGCCTTACACCCGCGGCGAAGAAGTCTCGCGGCCCTTCGAGGCGGTCATGGATGAAATCATTCATCTTGCCGACCAGGGCGTGCGGGAAATCAACCTTCTGGGCCAGAACGTCAACGCCTATCGGGGTGAAAACCAGCTCGGCGATGAGATCGACCTGGCCGAACTGATTGCCTGTGCCGCTGCGGTTGACGGCATCGACCGCATTCGCTTCACCACCTCGCACCCGGTGGAATTCACCGATAGCCTGGTGGACGCCTACGCCGATATCCCGGAGCTGGTCAGTCACCTGCACCTGCCGGTGCAGTCTGGCTCGGACCGTATCCTGAATGCCATGAAGCGTGGCCACACGGCAGACGCTTACATTGAAAAGATGGAGCGGATTCGCGCCAACCGTCCGGACATCAGCTTCTCCTCCGACTTCATTATCGGCTTCCCCGGCGAAACCGAAGAGGATTTCGAAGCGACGATGGATCTGATCCATCGCATCGGCTTCGATCACTCGTTCAGCTTTGTCTACTCGGCGCGGCCCGGCACACCCGCCGCCGCCCTCGAGGATGAAACGCCGGAAAGCGTCAAGAAGGAGCGCCTGGCGATCCTGCAAGCGCGAATTCTTCAGCAGGCCGGGCAAATCAGCCGCCGCATGGTCGGCAGCACCCAGCGCATCCTGGTCACCGGCTTTTCGCCCAAAGACCCCGGTCAGCTGTCCGGCCGCACCGAAAACAACCGGGTGGTCAACTTCCGCGCCGCCAACCCCACCGAGCTGATCGGCTACTTCGTGGACGTGGAAATCACCGAAGCCCTGCCCAATTCGCTGCGCGGCGAACTGGCCTCTCCCGAACGTTATTGAACATCGCTTATCCCAGGTAATTGCCCCAACACCCGTTGGGGCAGTAAGCTGATATTCACAGCCATCAACCGACAGGTTTCCCACTCTTGAGCCAGCCATCGTCTCAGGCCAACCGCATTACGACGTTAAGCCTTGAACCCAATGACCCGCAGCGCCTTGCCAGCCTCTGCGGTCAGCAGGATGAGCATTTAAAGCTGATCGAAAGCCGCCTGGACGTCACACTGCGCAACCGCGGCAATGTCTTTCAGCTGGCAGGGGCCGCCAGCCGTATCAAGGCGGCCGCCAACGTTCTGGAACACCTCTACCGTGAAACCGCCGCAGACGAGCTGTCCGCCGACACCGTGCACCTGTTCCTGCAGGAATCGGGCCTCGAAGCGCTGGAGGAAGAAGAGGACAGCGAAGGCGACGGCGATGAAGTGATCATGCGCACCCCGCGCACCATGATCAAACCCCGCGGGCTCAATCAGCAGCGCTACGTGACCAGCATCCGCGAACACGACATCAACTTCGGCATTGGCCCCGCGGGTACCGGCAAGACCTACCTCGCCGTGGCGGCCGCCGTCGAAGCGCTCAATCAGCAGGAAGTGCGGCGCATCCTGCTCGTCCGTCCGGCGGTGGAAGCCGGCGAGAAGCTCGGCTTTCTGCCCGGCGATCTCGCCCAGAAAATCGACCCGTACCTGCGCCCGCTTTACGACGCGCTTTATGAAATGATCGGCTTTGAGCAGGTTGCCAAGCTGATCGAACGCCAGGTCATTGAAATTGCTCCGCTTGCGTACATGCGCGGCCGCACGCTCAATAACGCCCATATCATTCTCGACGAGAGCCAGAACACCACGCCCGAGCAGATGAAAATGTTCCTGACGCGGATTGGTTTTGGCTCCACGGCGGTGATAACCGGCGACGTCACCCAGGTCGACCTGCCCAAGGGGCAACGTTCAGGCCTGATCCAGGTGCTCGACGTGCTGAAAGAGACCCCGGGGATTGGCGTGACCCACTTTGCCGCCAAGGATGTGGTACGCCACCCGCTGGTACAGCGCATCATCGAAGCCTATGACGCCTTTGAATCCCAGCAGGAAGTCGAGGAGCGTGCCCGCCGCGAGGCCCGTCAGCAGGAGCGGGATGCCCGCCTGCAGGCCCGTGAAGGCACAGGAGCCTCCTCTCAATGAGCGACATCGTGATCGACCGTCAGACGGCCATCGACGACCAGGACCTGCCCAGCCAGGCGCAGCTTACCCGCTGGGTGAGCGATGTGCTGGCCGGGCATCCCGACGAGGCGCGTCAGGAGCTGACGATTCGCTTTGTCGACGCTTGCGAAAGCCAGGCGTTGAACCGCGATTACCGCGGCAAGGACAAGCCCACCAACGTGCTCTCGTTCCCGTTCGAGAACCCACCGGGGATGACGCTGCCGCTACTCGGCGATCTGGTGATCTGCCACACCGTGGTCGCCCGCGAAGCCGAGGAGCAGCACAAGACCCTCGAGCATCATTACGCACATATGGTGATTCACGGCACCCTTCACCTGCTTGGCTATGACCACATGGACGACGACGAGGCCAAGGCAATGGAGCAATGCGAGCGCGTTCTGCTTGCGGCTCTGGGCATTGCTGACCCCTATGCGACTTAATGTCCATGCCCCGAACTGGTATCGCGACCCCGGTCAGTGATAAAACATCCCTGCATGTCACTCCATCTGAGTCCGTCAACAAGAGATTACCCGCATGAGCGAAGACCGATCGAGCAACGCCAATCAACGATCCTGGCTCGAGAAACTCTTTGGTGCCCTTTCCGGCGACAACGACGAACCCAGCTCACGCGATGAGTTACTGGAATTTTTGCGCCACGCCGCGGGGCGTTTGAAGCTCGACCAGGACGCCATCATGATCATCGAAGGCGCCCTGGAAATCAGCGATCAGCAGGTGCGCGAAATCCTCATTCCTCGCTCGCAGATCTCGGCCATCACCCTCGATCAGACCAGCGAAGAGTATCTGGCGCTGATTCAGGAAACCGGCCATTCGCGCTATCCAGTGATTGGCGAAAACCTTGACGACGTCAAAGGCATCCTGCTGGTCAAGGACCTGCTGCCGCTGCTCTCGCAGACCCAGGCCGAACGCGATGCCTTTCAGTTGGATGATATCGTCCGCTCGGCGATGTTTATCCCCGAGTCCAAGCGACTCAACAGCCTGCTGAAGGAATTCCGCGATACCCACAACCATATGGCCGTGGTAGTCGACGAATACGGCGGCACGGCAGGCATCATCACCATCGAGGATATCCTCGAACAGATCGTCGGCAACATCGAGGATGAGCACGATGCCGACGAGGAAGAGGACATCCGTGAGCTCGACAACGGCCACTATGCCATCCGCGCGCTAACGACCATCGACGACTTCAACGAGCACTTCGACACCCAGTTCTCCGACGATGAGTTCGATACCATCGGCGGGCTGGTGATGCAGCAGTTTGGTCACCTGCCCCAGCGCGGCGAGCATACTCACCTCGGCGGCTGGCGATTCGAAGTACTCAATGCCGACAACCGCCGCATCCGCTTACTCGAAGCCTACCGGGAACAACGCCCAGACAGCAGCGACGACGATCAGGAAGACGACTAACCAACACGCCTTCAACGTCCAGGACATTCGCTAGATAGGATATCTCGCCATGGGGAGCATTCCCGCTGTGTATCAACAGCTCATCGCCGCCTTGCTGGCCGGCGGTTTTACCACGCTTACCGCCTCGCCGTTCGAGCTCTGGTGGCTGGGCCCGGTGGCCGCCGGCCTGATGTTTGCAGGCCTTCATCAATTGACCCCCGCCCAGGCCGCTCTGAAGGGCTGGTGCTACGGGGTCGCGCTCTTCGGTACCGGTGCTTCCTGGGTCTACGTGTCGATTCACGACTACGGCTATACCGGCGTGCCGCTCGCGCTGTTTCTCACCGCACTGTTTGTCTGCGTTCTGGCGCTGTTCTTTGCCGGCACGCTATGGCTCTACCGGCGCTTTACCGGCCCGCGGCTGGCGCTGGTCACTTTCGCCGGCGCCTGGGTACTGGGCGAAGTGCTGCGCACCTACCTATTCACCGGTTTTCCCTGGCTATTGCTCGGCTCGGGCTATGTGGACTCGCCGCTGGCCGGCTGGGCGCCGCTTGGCGGCGTGTACCTGCTGTCTCTGCTGGTCGCGCTGAGCGGGGCGCTGGGCGCGACGCTACTGCTGCGCCGTCAATGGTGGACGCTGGCCCCGCTGGCCGCCATCTGGCTGGTGCCACTGGCGCTACCCTCGCAGTGGACCACGCCGGTCGAAACCCCCACGCGGGTGGCATTGCTGCAGGGCAACCTTCCCCAACTGCAGAAATGGACCCCCGAAGGCCAGCGCAACGCCGCCAACACCTACAGCGACCTGACCCGCGAGGTCGCCGACGAGGTCGACCTGATCGTCTGGCCGGAGACCGCCCTGCCAATGATGGAAACCCAGGCGCGCCCGGTGCTTGAGCGGGTACAAAGCAACTTACCCACCGACACGGCGCTGGTGACGGGTGTGGTCCAGCGCGATATCGACAATCGCTACTTCAACAGCGTGGTGGGCGTGGGCGATGTCGAGGGCAGCTATCAAAAAGAGCACCTGGTGCCGTTTGGCGAGTACCTGCCGCTGGAGAGTATGCTGCGCGGCGCCATCGACTTCTTTAACCTGCCCATGTCGAGCTTTGCCAAAGGCGAGTCGGATCAAGCCCCCATGCAGGCAGCCGGGGTGAGCATTGGCAACGCCATCTGCTACGAAATCATCTATCCGCAGCTGGTGGCCAACCGCGCCAAGGACAGCGGCGTACTGATGACGCTTTCCAACGACACCTGGTTTGGCGCCTCGATCGGGCCTCACCAGCACCTGCAAATGGCACGCCTGCGAGCACTGGAAAATGGCCGTTACGTGGTGCGCACGACCAGCAACGGTATTACCGCGATCATCGACGCCCAGGGCGATATCGTCGAGCGCGCACCGCAGTTTGAAACCACCTCGCTGACCGGCGAGTTCTACGCCATGGAAGGGTTAACACCGTTTACCCGCATGGGCAGCTGGCCGATGTGGCTTTTAGCCGCACTCATGGTCCTGGTGGGTGTGCCCAAGGCTCGCCGACGGTAAACTAGCCATCCCGGCCGGCATGCGGCCGGGTGTCGATAACGCTGTTACAGGTACTGCCATGCTGACTTCCCGGCCCTTTCTGTTGCTCGTCGCGCTTCCGCTGGTCCTCGCGCTACTGCTGGGCGCTGTCATCTTTGGCGGGCAGGCAATGTCCGACAGCAATGTCGACGAGGATATACAGCGCGCTCTGGCGCAAACCCTCGACACCTCCGGTGAGATCGAACTTGCCAAGCTGCAGAAGGTGCAATACGGCTACACCATTTGTGGGCTTTACCGCACCGACGCTTCTGATCACGGCTACGCGTCGTTCATGTACGATACGCAAAGCGATGACGTGATCCTGGACATCAATTCCCGGCGCTATAAGTCGCGCTGCAGTCTCTCCGTCGCCTGCCAGTAGCCTAGCACTTAACTTTCGGTCACCAGCCGGTTGATGTCGGCAACGGCGTCATTGATCGGGTGGCTGTCACGGATCAGAAACTGGGCCTCGCCCTCGCGATCGAACGCAAACACTGCGCTGGTATGGTTGACGATGTAGTCGCCGCGCTCGTTGGGCGTTTCGTACTCGTAGGTGACGCGCATGCGGTTGGTCAGCGCGTCGATCTCCGCCCTTTCGCCGGTAATCCCGATAAACGCATCGCCAAACGCGCCGGTGTAGCGTTTGACGACGTCGGGGGTATCCCGCTCAGGGTCGACGGTAATGAACAGCACCTGGATATCGTCGCGCACGTCATCGTCGAGTCGGTTCAAGGTGCCGGCAAGCCTTGCAAGCGTAATCGGGCATACATCAGGGCAGAAGGTATAGCCGAAGTAGACGAGCGTGACCTTGCCGGCGTAATCCTCGGCGTCTACCGCCTGACCGTTTTCATCGACCAGCGAGAAATCCAGCGGCGGCATGATCTCGTGGGTCTCAGCCGTGCGCCAGCTGGTATCGGCGCAGCCAGCCAGCCCGAGTAATGCGAGTGTCACCAACAGACCTTTATTCATGAGACGTACCCTTCCTGGGAGGCGCTTAAAGCGATGCTGGGGATATCACATCAAACGTGACTGACAGGTGCCGGTCATCGGCGAATTCAAGCTGCACATCCACCTCATCGCCTTCCTGCAGCACTTTCTCGCGTCCGATGAACATCAGATGATGCCCCTTGGGGGCAAACGCGAAGCGCTCGCCTGCAGCCACCTCGACCTGTTCAACCTCGTGCATGTGCGCCATGCCGTCCTGGTCCGAGCTGACATGCAGCTCGACGGTTTCAAAGGCATCGCTGTCGGCACCCACAAGCACGAGGGTTTCGTCGCCCGCGTTGTAGAGCTCGAAATACCCGGCCCCGGGCTGCTCCCCTGGCAGTAAGCTTACCCGCGCGTCGCTCACCTGCACGTCCTGCCCGTAGGCATAACCGGCGGTCAATAACGCCACCGCCAGACCGCAAGCCCAGCGCCGGGACGTCGTGAAGAGATTGCTTACCATGATGTATCTCCATGCAAGGAAGGGGCGTTAACGCCGCTTTACCGGTTGACCATTATAAATCACGCACGCCGCTACGGGGTGACAACACGCTTTATTGAAACATCGCTAGCTTTATTGAAGCATCGCTACCATAGCCGGATCCTGGGTTTGTGCAACCCGACTGCGACATCTTGTCAGCCAGCGGCGCTGCCCCCAAAGCAAAACGTCCTGCCGATGGGCAGGACGCTTGATGAGATAGGTGGACCTGAACTACTCAGGAAACCTCAGGTATTTCGCCCAGCACCTCTGGAATTGTGGTTTTGACATAGCGCCCGGGAGCCGGCTCGATCACCTCAAGCTCGCCTTCACCCGGGGTGCGCGCGGCGACCATCTTTTTCGGGTCCGGATCGGCATAGCCGTTCTCGGTAATCCAGGTCTGCCAATGGGGCCACCAGGAGCCTTCGTTAAACGTCGCCCCTTCCAGCCAGGCCTCGTGGCTGTCCGGCAGCTCATCGTTGGTCCAGTAGCCATATTTTTGCTTATGGGGCGGGTTGACGATGCCGGCAATATGCCCGGAGCCCCCCAACACAAAGGTGGACGGCCCCTTGGGCAGCAAGGCGCCATAATAGGTGCTGTTCCACTTGGCGATATGGTCTTCCTTGGCCGAAACGAAGTAACTCGGCGCCGATATTTTCCTGAGATCGATCTTCACCCCGTCAAGCTCGATACCACCGGGCTCGACCAGCTTGTTCTCCAGGTACATGTGGCGCAGGTACCAGGCATGGGTGCCGGCGGGCAGGTTGGTGCCGTCGGTATTCCAGTAGAGCAGATCGAACGCCGCCGGGGTTTCGCCTTTCAGGTAATTGTTGACGTAGAACGACCAGAACAGATCGTTTTCGCGCAGCAGATTGAAGGTGTAGGCCATCGAACGGCCGTCCAGATAGCCTTTCATCTGCATGGTCTCTTCAAGGCCTTCGACCACGCGCTCGTTGAGGAACACGCCGATATCGCCGGGGTCCCGGAAGTCCTGAAGCGTTGCCATATAGGTGACCGATTTCACCTTGCGACCGCGCCGCGTGCTGGTCAGATAGGCCACGGTTGACGCCGCAAGTGTGCCACCGACGCAGTAGCTCAACAGGTTGACCGACTTCTCGCCGCAGGCCTTCTCAATGGCCTCCATGGCAGCAATCGGCCCCATCTGCACATAATCGGCCCAGGTTATATCATGCTGCTCCGGGCCGGGGTTACGCCAGGAAATCAGGAACACGCTATGTCCCTGGTCGACCAGCCACTTCATCATCGAGTTTTCCTGGCGGAGATCAAGCACGTAGTACTTGTTGATCCACGGCGGCACGACCAGCAGCGGCGTCTTATAGGTCTTTTCGGTGGTCGGCGTGTACTGGATCAGCTGGATCAGCTCATTTTCATACACCACGGCCCCTGGGGTGACGGCAAGGTTCTCGCCCACGCCAAAGGCGCTGCGGTCGGTCATGCGGACATTGATGCCTTCGGCTGAATTGGCCAGGTCCTCGCGCAGGCGCTCGAGCCCCTCGACCAGGTTCTGGCCCTTGGTTTCCAGGGTGCGACGCATGACTTCAGGATTCGTCGAGACAAAGTTGGTCGGCGACATGGCGTTGACCACCTGGCGGGCATAAAAGGCCAGGTTGCGCTGATGGGTCTCGTCCATCCCGCTCAGGCTGTCCACCAGCTCATCCACCATCTGCGAAAACAGCAGGTACTGCTGCATGATGGCCATGAAGTGGGGTTCCTGGGTCCAGGCCTCGTCCTTGAAACGCCGGTCGCCTTTATCAGGCATCACCAATGGCGCCACTTCTTCTCCGGCCATGGCCCGCATGCCCTGCTGCCACAAAAGCCACTGATCCTGCAGCAGGCGCGACTGGGTCTCCCACAGCAGCGTCGGGTTCTGCATCAGCGCCTGCGCGCCGGCCTCGAAGCTTTCCCGCATGTCACTATAAATCGAGTCGGCCGCTTCGCTCGGTGCAATCCGCGATAACAGATCCTGCATGAGACCTTGATACTGCTCACCAATATCTTTTAGCTGCGCGTTCCACGCGTCCAGCTCTTCTTGAGAAAGGCCATGGGGCGGTAATTCCCACTCTGCTGACATCTTCGTTCTCCTTTACCGGCGCGGCAACGCTTACGCAGCCCGTAGGATGGCAGGTAATCAAGGGCTCAAAATGAGGCGCGGCGCCCTTGGGCGCCGCGATATAGGGGTATTAGCTCTTGCGCGACGACTGGCTGCTCGCCTTGGCGGGCTGTTCACCTTTCGCGGCGGAGCTGGCCTGGTCGGCCATCTGCTTGCCCGCTTCGCCAAAAAGTTTTTCCATTTCCGCTTTGAACTCGAGGCTCATCTCGCTCATAACGCGGGCGTCTTCCTGCATCTGCTGGGACAGCTCGTTCATCATCGCTGCCTGCTGGGTGCCGAAGTCGCGCAGGCTTTCCGCATCCTGCACATCGGTAGCGTTGCGGATACGTTCAGTCCCCATCTGGCTGTAGCGCTTCATCGCTTCCAGCTGGTACTGAGTCATTTTTTCCATGTTGTTGAGCATCAGCGAGTTGATCTTGCGCATGGGCTCGAACATCTGGCGTGTCTGGGCGTTGAAGGCGTCCATCATTTTATCTTGCATCGTTTCTGCTCCTCTTTTCGTTCCTTGGCATGAGCCTTGAGCGACTCACATAAACGCAAATTGCTGCACTGCAAAAAGAGTAATGATTGACGGGGTGCTTTGCAACCACACCGACGGTCACGACGTTACTGCTTTAGTCGTGCCCCCTTCGCCGCATTACTCCGCTTTCCGCTTGGTCCTCGAGCGGGACGAGGCCGATGCGTTTGCATCGCTAGGCTTGCTGCCCGACGATCCGCTTGAGGTGTTACTGCTGCTTTTCGCCTTTTCTTCGTCGGAGGTATTGCTGCTGGCATTACCGGCCTGCTTGAGCATATCCAGCATCATCTGCTGATAGGTGCCGAAGTTGGACAACCCCTGTGATAGTCCCTGCTGCATCATCGGCTGCTGCAGGTAGGGACGCATCAGGCTCATGGGGTCATACCCTTCAACACCGGACTCCATTTGCCGCTGAATGTTCTCAAGCAGGTTCTGCTGGAACGCTTCAACGTCCGGCAGACCCAGCGCCTGGCGGAACTCATCGGGGGTGAGATCAAACTCAACGTTAATCTTCATAGGCAACTCCTCAACCAACTCCCATGAGTGTAGCAGCGTTATGCCAACTACACCGTGCCCGCTAGCGTTGTATCAAGCGCGGCGTATCAACGCTTACCGAACCGTTCTGCCCGCGCTGGCGCAACCAGTGGTCGAGCAGCGTAATGGCCATCATCGCTTCGGCGATCGGCGTTGCCCGAATGCCCACGCAGGGATCATGGCGCCCCTTGGTGACCACCTCGACCGCCTGGCCGTGCACGTCGATCGAACGGCCCGGCGTGGTGATGCTCGAGGTCGGCTTCAGCGCCAGGCGCGCCACCACCGGCTGGCCGCTGGAAATGCCGCCCAGCACGCCCCCGGCGTGATTGGAAAGAAAACCCTCGGGGGTCATCTCGTCACGGTGTTCGCTGCCGCGCTGGGCAACGCAGCCAAACCCCGCGCCAATCTCGACCCCTTTTACCGCATTGATGCTCATCAAACCATGCGCCAGATCAGCATCCAGGCGATCAAATACCGGCTCGCCAAGCCCGACCGGTACGCCGTCGGCGATCACGGTAATTTCCGCCCCGACGGAGTCCTGATCGCGGCGCAGCTGATCCATGTAGTCCTCGAGCTCAGGAACCTTGGCCGGGTCGGGGCAGAAAAACGCATTCTCCTCGACGGCCTCCCAGGAGCCGAAATCAATCTTGATCGGCCCCAACTGGCTCATGTAGCCGCGCACCTGCACGCCCTGTGTCGCGAGGTACTGCTTGGCGATGGCGCCTGCGGCCACGCGCACCGCGGTTTCCCGGGCGCTCGAGCGACCACCGCCGCGGTAATCACGGTGTCCGTACTTGTGGTGGTAGGTGTAGTCGGCGTGGGCCGGGCGAAACTGGTCTTTGATTTTTGAATAGTCTTTCGAGCGCTGATCGGTATTCTCGATCAA
>NZ_LJZS01000033.1 GCF_001314875.1 Halomonas sp. HL-48 | reverse complement strand
TGTCCATAGGCCTGCTCCTGGATGAATTGCTGTAGAAGCTCTCTAGCGGCCAATAGAGGATAACTTCTATAGCCCATTTGATCATCAGGGACCCTACACTTAGTTACTGCATCACTTTACCTCAACCCTGCATCCCTCGCTCACTACCCTGCCTATTGATAACGCCCCGGCTTTTTAGCGACCTCTTCCAGTGCCCAGCCCTCAGTGCGGATATCGCTTTCCAGTACGCGCTCTACGCTGTCGTCCAATTCATGGAAAAAATCCAGCCCGGTTTGCGCTTCGATGTCGTCGATGCTGACCAGATAGTCGTCCAGCGGCTCGTTGCCGCGTACGTCCTGGGGCATGACGAACGCCAGGGCGAGCGGCGCGCTGTCGTGGGGGGCGACGATGATTTTATAGAACGCCTCCGGCACCTGAACCAGCCCGACCCGATTGAACACGTTATCCATGAAGGGTTCGGGGAAAATCGGCCCGGTAATCACCTGCAGGCGATCAAAGCGCGGCGCAAAATGATCCATCACCGCCTCTTCCAGACGCTGCCAGAGACGGCGGTTGAGGTTGGGGCGCTGCGGGGTCATGTTGCTCATGTAGAAGGTATCAAGCTGGGCGCTCCGCCCGTGCACGGCGGCGATGGCATAGTTGGGCGCCAGGTGGCCGCGGTCGTAGCCACTGCCCGAATAGCTGTCGGTGCCCACCGGCCAGAGAGTGCGCCAATCTGGACGAAAATCGGGCCGCGAGCCAATCCGCGAATCATCCACGGCGGCCACCTGGTAGCTAACCCACAGCGGGTTGACGCGTACGTCCGACCAGCCCACCAGAAAACCGTCATTGCGCAGCACGCGGTGGAAAGACTCAAGGCTCAGCGCTTCCCAGGTGGGCACGCCCTGCCAGGTATAGGCATCTTTATGCTGGCGTTCCTGGTACTGCCATAGCACGGTGGCCAGTGCCACGAACAGCACGAGAATTCCCATGCGTCTGGCTTGCCGATGCCATCCCAAGCGCAATCTACTCACTACCACAACTCCACATCGGCGACGGTCAAGCGACGCATGATCAAGGGCCGGTTACCAGCCGAGTGAAAACATGGTTTCCAGATCGTGGCGCGAATGCACCTGCATGGCGTTGAGCGTTTCGGTATCGCTAATACCTTCCACCGCGTTGAGTCGCTCGGTGACCAGGTCGGCCAGGCTTTCAAAGTCGCGCGTGCGCGCAATGGCGACCAGATCGTAGCGCCCGCAGGTCGAGTACACCTCGCTGATACCGTCGACATCGGCCAAACGCTCAGCGACGGCCTTCACCTGGCCTTTCTCGGTATTGATCAGAATGACTGCGTTTTGCATCGCGCCCTCTTCTATGTCGGTATTAGGTACGGCTCATTTATTGCGCGAGTATAACAGGGCCCTGGCAACGGGCGTAGCCGTATGGGTAGAGGTTTGAGCTGCCATTCGAACGGCGTGACCAATTGTCGCTGCGATGACGGGTGTATTCGCACTCCACCCGGGCTTCCGCTAGAATGAAAGCAAGCATCTGTGACGCTGGGTGCTGTATAATAAATAACCATACCGTGACAAGACGTCAGACGATGACGACAAGGAGAGACCATGGCCAATCAGAGCCGACGTGCCTTCATGCGTAACAGCATGCTTAGTCTTGCTGCCTTGCCGCTAGGAGCGGGCATCTTGTCTAAAAAGGCCTTTGCCCAGGAGCTGCCCCGCCTGGATCCTTCCTCTAGCAATGCCCAGGCGCTGAACTATGTGGAAGACGCCGCGGATGCCAGCGATCACCCGGCCTACGAGGAGGGTCAGCGGTGCGATAACTGCATGTTCTACTCTGCCGACAACGAAGGCTGCCAGCTTTTCCCCGAAAGCAGCGTAGAACCCGCCGGATGGTGCCAGTCGTGGGTCGAGCAAGGCTAGCACCATTGTATTGATGTCGGCAGGGGCACCCATCGCCCCTGCCACAGCTTAAGCTATCAGCTATCGTCTTGGCTCGGCTCTTCCACCGGCCAGCGATAGCGACGCGTCACACGCCCTTCCTCCATCGATACCAGATGAACGGGAAACCCCCACAGCTTCTGCAAATGCCGGATCACGGGATAAACGCTTCTCGCCAGCGGGCGGCGGCTGTCCTGTACGTGATGCAGCGTCAGCGAACGGTCGCCGCGAATGGCGGCTTCCACCACCTGAATGTTGGGCTCGCGCACCGATAGCGCGTACTGGGTCGCCAGCGCTTCACGTACCTGACGATAGCCCTGTTCATTGTGAATGGCAGCCACCTCGAGCATTTCCTCCTGATCGTCATCCACCACCAGGAACAGCTTGTGGTCGCGCATCACCTTGGGCGACAGGAACTGCTGGATGAACGATTCGTCCTTGAAATTGCGCATGGCAAATTCAAGCGTTTCCCGCCAGGGGGTGCCGGCAATATCCGGGAACCACTGACGATCCTCCTCGGTGGGCGCCTCGCAGATACGTTTGATATCCATGAAAATGGCAAAGCCCAGGGCATAGGGATTGATACCGCTGTAATAGGGGCTGTCAAAGGCCGGCTGATTGATCACCGCCGCATGGGACTGCAGGAACTCGAGCATGAGCCCCTCATCGACATGGCCGTCGTCGTAGAGGCGATTCATCAGCGTGTAGTGCCAGAAGCAAGCCCAACCCTCGTTCATTACCTGGGTCTGCCGCTGGGGGTAAAAATACTGCGCCAGCTTGCGCACGATGCGCACGATCTCACGCTGCCAGGGAGCCAGCAGCGGCGCGTTTTTCTCGATAAAGTAGAGCAGGTTCTCCTGGGGCTCCGGCGGGTAACGGCCACCGCTATGCAGCCCCAAGGGGTCATCCAACTGCGATGCCAGGTTGCCGGGCAGCTGTTCACCGCCTTCCGGCGCATCGGGAATGGTGCGCCATAGCAGGTTCACCTGGGTTTGCAGATACGCTTCGCGCTCCTCCTGACGCTTGGCTTCTTCCTCGGCGGATATGGGCGACGGCCGCTTGTAGCGGTCCACACCGTAGTTCTGCAGCGCATGGCAGGCATCCAGCAGTTGCTCGACTGCCTGCACGCCGTGGCGTTCTTCACACCGGGCGATGTACTGACGGGCAAAGACCAGATAGTCGACGATGGATTCTGCATCGGTCCAGGTACGAAACAGGTAGTTGCCCTTGAAGAAAGAATTATGCCCGTAACAGGCGTGCGCCATGACCAGCACCTGCATCATCAGGGTGTTCTCTTCCATCAGATAGGCAATGCAGGGGTTGGAATTGATCACCAGCTCGTAGGCCAGCCCCATCTGGCCGCGCTTGTAGGCCTGCTCGACGGCCAGAAACTGCTTGCCGAACGACCAGTGGTGATACCCCACCGGCATTCCCACGCTGGCGTAGGCATCCATCATCTGCTCGGTGGTAATGACTTCGATCTGGTTGGGATAGGTATCCAGCCGGTATTCATCGGCCAGGCGCGCAAGCTCCGCGTCGAATTGCTCAAGCACGCGGAAGTTCCAGTCGGAACCGGTTGCGATGGGTTGGCGGGTGGCAGTCATGACGCACTCCTCAACGGGCGGTCAGCGCTGCTGGCTCAAGCGGCGCTTAAAGAGTTCACGGAAGACGGGGTAGATATCCCCGGCCTCGACAATTTGGCGCATGGCAAACTGCTCGGGAAAGCGCGCGGCCACGGTCTCGTATTCCTGCCATAGCGATTGATGATCGTGGGGCGTGATTTCCACATAGGCGTAGTACTGAAGCTGCGGCATCAGCTGCTTGATCAGCAGGTCGCGGCAGACGTTGGAGTCATCGTCCCAGTTATCGCCGTCGGAGGCCTGGGCGACGTACAGATTCCACTGCCCGGGTGGATAGCGCTTTTCGATGATGCCGTTGACCAGCGTGAGCGCGCTGGAGACGATCGTGCCGCCGGTTTCCCGGGAGTAGAAGAACTCCTCTTCGCTGACCTCCCGCGCCGCCGTGTGGTGGCGGACAAACACCAGCTCGACCTTTTCGTAGTGCTTCTCCAGAAACAGGTACAGCAACAGGAAAAAGCGCTTGGCGATGTCCTTGTGGTTTTGCGTCATGGAGCCGGACACGTCCATCACGCAGAACATCACCGCCTGGCTCGACGGCTGCGGCTGGGCGGACAGCTGGTGATAGCGCAGGTCGTAGGTGTCGATGAACGGCACCGCTTCAATGCGTTTTTCCAGGCGCTCTATTTCCGCCTTGAGCTCGGCGATACGCGCCGGGTTACGCAGCACGGAGTCCTTGCGCTCCTCGGCCTCCAGCGCCTGCTGGGCTTCTTTCAGCGCCCGCCTGATCGGCGCGCGCATGGCGATACGTCGGGCGTAGGCTTCGCGCATCGAGCGGGTAATGCTGATGCGTGAGGGCACGCCGTCCCGGGCTAGGCCGGCGCGCACCATTTTGACTTCCTGGAGCGACTTGAGCGGTTTGCGTTGCAGGTGAGGAAGCTCCAAACCGTCGAAGACGAACTCCAGAAATTCCTCGCGGCTCAGGGTAAAGGCAAACTCGTCGGTGCCCTCGCCCTGATCAGAAGCGCCGCCCTCCCCCGCACCGCCGGCGCCACCCTGGCCTGGCGGGCGGCGAATCTTGTCTCCCGCCAGGAACTCTTTATTGCCAGGGGAGACGATGTCCCGCGCCCCCCCCGGGCCATGCTGAAAGACCGGCTCGGAAATATCCTTGGTGGGGATCGAGATTTTTTCTCCCCGCTCCATATCGGTTATCGAGCGACGGTTGACCGCCTCTTCCACGGAGCGCTTGATATGCTGGCGGTAGCGCTCCAGGAAGCGCTGCCGGTTGACCGCGCTCTTGTGCTTGGCATTGGGCCTGCGATCGATAAAGTAGGTCATGCGACCTCCTGGCTCTTGGCTTGAACGCTAGCCGCTACTGGGACTTACGCACGCGCAGGTACCATTCTGACAACAGCCGAACCTGTTTTTCGGTGTAGCCGCGGTCCACCATCCGGGCGACGAAATCCTCATGCTTCTTCTGGTCGGACTTCGAGGCCTTGGCATTGAAGGAGATCACCGGCAGCAGCTCTTCGGTATTGGCGAACATCTTGTGCTCGATAACGCCCTTGAGCTTTTCGTAGGACTGCCAGCTGGGGTTCATGCCGTTGTTTTGCGCCCGTGCGCGCAGCACGAAGTTGACCACTTCGTGGCGGAAGTCCTTGGGATTGGAGATGCCGGCCGGCTTCTCGATCTTTTCCAGCTCTTCATTGAGGGACTGGCGGTTGAGCAGTTCACCGGTTTCCGGGTCGCGGTATTCCTGATCCTGAATCCAGAAGTCAGCGTAGGTGACATAGCGGTCAAAGATGTTCTGACCGTACTCGCTGTAGGACTCAAGGTAGGCGGTCTGGATTTCCTTGCCGATGAACTCTACGTAGCGCGGCGCCAGGAATTCCTTGATAAAGCCGATGTAGCGTTCGAAGACTTCCGACGGCAGCTGTTCGCGCTCGAGCGCCTGCTCAAGCACATAGAGCAGATGCACCGGGTTGGCGGCGATCTCCGTGCTGTCGAAGTTGAACACCTTGGAGAGGATCTTGAATGCAAAGCGGGTCGACAGACCCTGCATGCCTTCATCCACCCCGGCGGCATCGCGGTATTCCTGGATCGACTTGGCGCGGGGATCGGTATCCTTGAGGTTCTCGCCGTCGTAGACGCGCATCTTGGAATAGATACTCGAATTTTCCGGCACTTTGAGCCGCGAGAGCACCGAGAACTGCGCCAGCATGCGTAGAGTATCCGGGGCGCAGGGCGCGGCGTTGAGCGACGAATGCTCGAGCAGCTTCTGGTAGATTTTGATTTCTTCGGTTACCCGCAGGCAATAAGGCACCTTGACGATGTACACCCGGTCGAGGAACGCCTCGTTGTTGCGGTTGTTGCGAAACGCCTGCCATTCGGATTCGTTGGAGTGGGCAAGAATCACCCCATCAAACGGAATCGCGCCCATGCCTTCGGTGGGGTTGTAGTTACCTTCCTGGGTCGCGGTCAGCAGCGGGTGCAGCACCTTGATGGGCGCCTTGAACATCTCGACGAATTCCATCAGCCCCTGGTTGGCGCGGCACAGTCCGCCGGAGAAGCTGTAGGCATCCGGGTCATCTTGGGAATAGAGCTCGAGCTGGCGGATGTCGACCTTGCCCACCAGCGAGGAAATATCCTGGTTGTTTTCGTCACCCGGTTCGGTTTTCGAGATGGCAATCTGATTGAGTCGCGAAGGATACAGCCGCACCACCCGGAACTGGGAGATATCGCCGCCGTATTCCTTCAGCCGCTTGGCGGCCCAGGGCGACATCACGCTCTTGAGATGGCGACGGGGGATGCCGTATTCCTTCTCGAGCAGCTCGCCGTCTTCCTCGGGAGAAAACAGGCCCAGCGGCGACTCGTACACCGGCGAGCCCTTGATGGCATAGAAGGGAATCCGTTCCATCAACAGCTTGAGCCGCTCGGCCAGGGACGACTTGCCACCGCCCACCGGGCCCAGCAGGTAGAGAATCTGCTTGCGCTCTTCCAGTCCCTGCGCCGCGTGGCGGAAGTAGGCCACGATCTGCTCGATGGCTTCTTCCATACCGTGGAATTCGGCAAACGCCGGGTAGCGGCGAATCACCTTGTTGGAAAAAATACGCGAGAGGCGCGAGTCTTTAGCGGTGTCGATGACCTCAGGCTCGCCAATCGCTTCCAGCATGCGCTCAGCGGCGCTGGCATAAACCTTGGGGTCGCGGCGACATAGCGCCAGATATTCCTCAAGGCTCATGTCTTCTTGCTGAACGCGGGCAAAACGGTCTTGAACGTGATCAAAGATGCTCATTGAACTCTCCTGTAGCCCATCCCCAGGCAGTCACCGTCAAGCGGCCAATGTCACAACGGTGTGCCAAACGAGGTATCGCTCTATCAGCGTAGTCAGCATTAGCAAAATGTGATGACTCAAACTTCAACGCTGCGACGTTAATGCTATGAGCTTAAGGGCAGGCGTTTAGTTGCGTTGAAAATAATTAGCGCGCTGATGAGTGGATTGACTCAAACACCACAACCCTTGCTACGCAAAGCGCCGCCTGTAAAAAGGCGGCGCTGGCTCTGGAAGTGCGATATAGGCGGGGTTATTCAAGCACCGCCTGTATATCGGCCAGAAGCTGGTCGAGCAATTCAACGGTGGTGTTCCAGGCGCATACAAAACGCGCTCCGCCCGCCCCAATAAAGGTATAGAAGGTCCAGCCTCGGGCTTTCAACGCTTCAATGGCGTAAGGCGGCAATTCAACGAAAACGCTGTTGGCCTGGGTGGGAAACATCAGCGACACGCCGGGTAATGCCTGCAGGCCTTCCGACAGATAACGCGCCATGGCGTTGGCGTGCTGAGCGTTGGTCAACCAGGCGCCGCTTTCCAGCAGGCCAAGCCAGGGGGCGGACACAAAACGCATCTTGGAGGCCAACTGCCCCGCCTGCTTGCAGCGGTAGGAAAAGTCCTCGGCAAGCTCACGATTGAAAAACAGAATCGCCTCGCCGAAGGCCAGGCCGTTCTTGGTGCCGGAAAAGCACAGCGCGTCGACACCCACCTGCCAGGTCAGCTCGGCGGGGGTGGCTTTCAGGCTGGCACAGGCGTTGGCAAACCGTGCGCCGTCCATGTGCAGACGTAGATCATACTTGTCCGCCATCGCGCGAATGGCCAGCAGCTCCTCTCGGGAATAGACCGTGCCCACTTCGGTGGCCTGGGTGAGCGAGATGACCTTGGGCTTGGGGTAGTGGATATCGCTGCGCTTGGTGACCAGCGCTTCGATGCCTTCCGGGGTGAGCTTGCCGTTGGCGCCCGGTGAGGTTAGCAATTTTGCGCCGTTGGAGAAAAACTCGGGGCCCCCGCACTCATCCGTTTCAATGTGCGCCAGCTCGTGGCAGATCACACTGTGATAGCTGCGACCCATCGCGGAAAGTGCCAGTGAATTGGCCGCGGTGCCGTTGAACACAAAAAACACGTCGCAATCGAAGTCGAACATATCGCGAAAGCGGTCGGCGGCACGCGCCGTCCAACGGTCGTTGCCGTAGGCCAGGTCATCGGCCTGATTGGCCTCCAGCAGGTATTCCATGGCTTCCGGGCAAATACCGGAGGTGTTGTCACTGGCTAAAAATCGCGGGGTACACTCCGAGGTCATGGCGATTGTCCTTTTGGGTAGTCCTTGTGGGCAGTCCTTCTCATCTAGCTGTCGTACGGCGCGGGCTGGGTGCCACCCACACCGTTTGCGACTGGTTAGACTTAATAACTAGGTGACGCCCAGTCTATCGCCATTTCAACGCTATAAGGAAGCCGCCAGGCGTGTGCCCTGGTCGATGGCGCGCTTGGCGTCCAGCTCGGCGGCCTCGTCGGCGCCGCCAATCACGTGAACGCGCCTACCCGCCTGTTCCAGCGGCGCAATCAACTCGCGCACCGACTCCTGGCCCGCGCATACTACGATCGACGCGACGTCCAGCACCTGCTCCTGGCCGTCGCGGCGGATGTGCAGCCCCTGGTCGTCGATTTTCAGGTATTCACAGCCGGTCAGCGTCTTGACCCCGCGTTGCTTGAGCGAGGCGCGATGCACCCAGCCGGTGGTTTTACCCAGGTTTTTGCCCGGCTTGGAGGTTTTACGCTGGAGCATGACGATGTCCCTGGGCGAGGCAGGCGGCTCGGGGGCTTTCAGGCCGCCGCGCTCGCCCACCGCCAGGTCCACGCCCCACTCATCGCACCAGGCAGCCAGGTCAAGGGCGGGATGCCCCTCATGGGCCAATAGCTCGGAGACATCGAAGCCGATACCGCCCGCGCCGATCACCGCGACGGTCGGGCCGACGCGCTCGGGCCGCTCGATGGCCTCGGCGTAGCTCAGCACGCTTGGGTGATCGGCACCGGGTAGCGTCAGTTCGCGGGGCATCACGCCGGTGGCAATCACCACCTCGTCGAACTCGGCCAGCGCCTCGAGCGTGGCGGCGGTGTTCAAACGCACCTCGACGTCATGCTTGTCGAGCATGACGCGGAAGTAGCGCAGCGTTTCGTTGAACTCTTCCTTGCCGGGGATCTTGCGGGCGTAGTTGAACTGCCCGCCAAGCTCATCGCGACGCTCGAACAGCACCACCTGGTGGCCCCGGCTGGCGGCGGCCACCGCCGTG
>NZ_LJZS01000009.1 GCF_001314875.1 Halomonas sp. HL-48 | reverse complement strand
TGGATCGTGGCACGTTCTTCAGTGCAGAGTTCAGAATATGACATGGATACAACACCCTACCGGTTTGGTCAGGTGTTGCACTCAGAATTTGCGGCCAAGGCTATTTTCCATATGTTTCTTCGTTTTGTCTTATTACTATGCAGTTTTGGCGAGTAAGATCTTGGGGGACTTAGGTTCATTTCTATTCGATAAGTAGTCCGGTGTTGGGCGTGGCCACCGGATACGAAGACCTGAACGATCATGAATCGCTTAGCTTTGATCAGGCGCTGCAAACGGCTTTTAGCCAGAACGACCCCCTGGCTGGCAAGTCCACGCTATCCCGGATGGAGCAGCAGGCGGATCTGCAGGCGATAGTGAAGGCCCATTAACTCCTTTGGCACTACTTCGTCGAGCAGCACGAGGAGCCACCGGCGGTCATCGTGTTGGACTTTGACGGTACCGATATCCGGGTTCACGTCGGACTTAGCTTAACTTTTTATAAAACGCTCTTCTTTTAGAAGCGGCTTGGGCCTGCGTTATGCTGATCAATGATAACCTTCCCCAATTTTGACCTTGCCGCGAAATACCCAGTAGGTCCATGCGGTATACGCCAGGACGATAGGTATAACTAATAGAACACCTATCAATAAAAAAAGCTGAGACTCCGGTGCAGAGGAGGCATCCCAAATGGTGTAGTTAGGGGGCACAATAATTGGCCACTTACTTGCTATTAATCCAAGGTACGTGAATACGAAAATACCAAGTGTCATAACAAAAGGGATGCCTTGATCTTGGCGTTTGACTGAGCGGTACACTATAGCTGAACAAAGCAAGGCGAGAGCGGGCAAAATCCAAATTGTCGAGAACTGATCTAGCCAGCGACCGCGCACTTCTGAGCTTACCAAAGGTGTCCAGAGGCTCACCATGGCAAAGACGACCAAGACAGCCAATAAAAGTCTAGGTGCAATTGCGTAAGCCCACTGCTGTACATGTCCTTCTGATTTCATTATTAGCCAAGTCGAACCAAGCAATGCATAGCCTGCCATTAGTCCTAATCCTGTCAGTACAGTAAAGGGCGTGAGCCAATCGAGCGCGTCGCCAACATAACGAAAATCCTCAACCGCAAACCCCTGAATATAGGCACCTACAACGGCGCCTTGGGCAAAGGCTGCAGTAGCTGAGCCCAAGAAAAAGGCACGGTTCCACCAATGGCGGTTTTTATACGATTTAAAGCGGAACTCGAATGAGATGCCGCGGAAGATCAAGCCGGACAGCATCAAAAAAACGCCTATATATAATGCAGGTAAAAAGACAGAATAAACCAGCGGAAAAGCACCAAGAAGACCTGCGCCACCCAAGACCAGCCATGTCTCATTGCCGTCCCATACAGGTGCTACAGAATTCATCATGACATCACGTGATTCCTCGTCGGGTGCAAAGGGGTACAGGATCCCAAGGCCCAGGTCGAACCCATCCATAATGACGTACATGATGACGCCAAAGCCGATGATAACGGCCCAAATAATAGCCAGGTCAATATTGATCATGCGCTTGCTCCTGCCTTGTGATCGCTAAAATCATCATCAAGTGGTGTGTGCGCAGCTGATAACGGACGCTTAGGACGCTCAACTTCACCATGAACTTCTATCGGATCCTCAAGCATTCCGTTTCGAACGACTCGTGTGAGGTAGAAAACGCCGATAAAAAACACGACGCTATAAACTGCTATATAACCAATTAGTGTGAACAGGGCCATTCCACCTGTTAAGGAAGGCGTTAGCCCATCTGTGTGTTTCATCACACCATATACTAACCATGGGGCACGTCCTGCCTCTGTTACGATCCAACCTGATAGCACAGCGATAAAAGGAGTGGCGATCATGCCAACCAATGTTCTGAGGTACAGTTTGTTCTGAAAAATGCGCCCTTTTCGCCGCATGAATAGCCCCAGCAATGCGACACCTATCATTAAGAAGCCAAGGCCAACCATCACGCGGAAGGACCAGAACACCAGGGCAACGGGAGGCTGTTCTTCTGGCGGTGCCTCAGAGATGCCGGGAACAACGCCATCAGCACTGTGCTTAAGGATGATGCTGGCCATGCTGGGAATGCCAATTTCGAATCGATTCGTCTGATTTTCCTGATCAGGAATCGCAAATAAAAGTAACGGGACGTTAGAGCTGGTCTCCCAATTACCTTCCATGGCTGCCAGCTTAGTTGGCTGGTGTTCAAGCGTATTTAACCCATGGAAGTCGCCAATCAATGCCTGAGCAGGAGTTAAAAAAAGGAGTAGCCACAGGCACATAGAAAGCGCTTTCTTATTGGCCTCAACATCGCGGTTACGTAACAGATACCACGCGCTAACACCTGCGACAACAAAGCCACCGGTTAAGAAAGAGGCCATGCCCATATGTGCAAAACGATACCAAAACGATGGGTTGAAAATGGCTTCAATCCAAGAAGTTATATGGAAGCGACCATCAATCAACTCGTACCCCGTTGGTGTTTGCATCCAGCTATTGGCAGAAAGAATCCAGAAGGACGAGATAAACGTACCGGTGGCTACTGTAATAGCGGCAAACAGGTGCACACCCTGAGGCACCTTACCGCGGCCAAACAACAATACGCCTAAAAAGGCGGCTTCGAGAAAAAATGCAGTTACAACTTCGTAGCTCAGCACCGGGCCAAGGAAGTTGGACGTTGCATACGAGAAGTTGCTCCAGTTAGTCCCGAACTGGAAAGACATCACAATGCCGGAAACCACACCCATTCCGAACACTACTGCAAAGACCTTGGTCCAAAACAGGGCCAGACGGTCCCAGGCCTTATTGGTTGTTTTGTAAAACAAGCCATGTAAAACAGCGATGTAAGACGCAAGTCCTATCGTAAAAACGGGAAAGATAGCGTGGAAACAAACCACAAAAGCAAACTGTAGCCGGGATAGAATCAGTGGATCGAGTTCCATCGTGACCTCCTGGGGCATGAAGCGGTATAAGCGAGAGGCAGATCGTCTATACCATGTGATTGAGACATAGCTTCATATCTCTTTAGGTAATATGCTTATTGCTTTTTAAATTATACAATAGACAGGCTTGGGGAGGCACGCGAGATTGGTAAAATCAGTGATGGCGTATTGTCGCATCATGGTTCGAGAGGGGTGGCTAGTGCCTGCCAGCAATGATCTATGAGCAATCGACGTGCATTTTTTTACAACGTTGCGCGTGGAAACGAGGACAACCAAGAATTAGGTGCTTTTTTCTTGCTTGCTGTCGATGATTTGCTGCGGGCAGGGTGCTGTCAGCGTCATTTTGGATAGGCCATCTTGCCATATTTAGGCCTGTCACTCGGGGTTTGGCAGGCCAGCGAGACATTCAAATAATGTTGATCTTTTGGCGAACACTATGGCATCGATACGGCAAAGTTGAACGAGTCAGTCAACCAGCAAAAATGCTTCATTGGTTGCCAATTGACGGCCTTTCCAAATGCGATCAACCTTCACGGAGAAGACTGATTAAGTAGCTCAAGGGATGTAAGATCACTAATGAAATGATAAAAATAGCGACAATGCCGGCGGTTAATGCAACCCAATCGAACAAAGTTGCTACATTGGCAAGTGTTGAATGAGTGAGCCAAGGAACCCAAGCAACCGCTGATAACCCGATAAGTATGGCGAGTATCGTGGCATACCGACTACGGTGTTGAGTGATCTGATAGCCACGCAGGTAAGCGAGCAGGTGCAGGCTAATGACAACAATGGAGCCCACTACCAGTAGCCATGTGAAGGGTGCAAGCGCATACATTAGTATGGTGAATATTCCACTGATGGTCATAGCAGATTCTCCTTTATGCTTGGCCTTCAAGAACGGCGTAGTAAGCGGGCTGCAGCATACGATCTTTCATGACCCAGGTAACCCAAGATTCGTCTTTAGGGTCAATAAATGGGAAAGACGGCATGAAGGCGAAGTCGTCCGCGTATCCAAACTCCACCAACATGGCTTTGCCGATCCCCGTGATCATGGGGCATGAGGTATAGCCAGTGTGGCGTGCAGATGGGAGGTTGCCCTGCATGACGGAAAGCAGGTTTTCTTCTACAACGGGTGCTTGCGCCTTGACACTAGCAGCCGTTTTGTTGATGGGCGCACCAATGACATCACCAATGCCAAACACGTCGGGATAGCGATTGTGCTGCATGGTATGGATATCGACGTCTAACCACTCGCCTCTGAAAGGGCCATCCTGAGCAACGAGAGCGCTGTTTTTGATAAAATCGTGAGCGCTCATGGGGGGTACCACGTGAATAAAATCATAGTCTGTGATTACGGTTTGCAGATTATCACGTTTGAACTCAGCTTCACGTAGTTCATGGTGCGAAGTGAACTCGCTTTCAGGTCCAACAAAAGCAAACTCAGCCTGTTTGGCTTGCGGGTCGATAGCAGATAGGCGGTAATGATGACGCCGTTTGACCCCCTGCTCATCAAACCGCTGCTTAACAAACTCATCTACCCATGGCTGGGAAAATAGATCGGTGCCAGGAGCCATATATTCCACGGCAAAACGCTCCCTACGGCTAGATTCTTCCAATCGACTAAGTGTCGTAAACGTCATTTTAAGTGGCGCACCTGCACATTTCACAGGGGTGGGTGCCGCTGTAAAAATGCCCTTTCCTTGGCCGCTTGCTAGCCAACTTTCGATGGTTTGATTGGTGCGAGACGCGCCTTCAATGCTGGCGTATACGCTGCCAATCCCGTGCTGACCTATCAGTTCTGGCGACATGCCATCAATTAAGCCGTAATTTAATTGAATGCCTGTGGCAACAATCAAGAAGTCATATTCAATTGTTGAACCACTAGCCAGACCAATGCGTTTGTTGTCTGCATCAACGCTAACTGCATTCTCACGGACCCAGTTAACACCTCGCGGCATAAAGTCTGCGTTAGGACGCATCGTTTTGCCAGCGTTCCAAACGCCGGAAGCAACCATTGTCCAGCCGGGTTGGTAGTGATGAGTTTCTCTTGGTTCTACCAACGTGATTTTGCCTCCTCGGAGCCGCCTGGTGAGTCGGCTAGCCATCGCAATACCCGACGCGCCACCCCCAAGTATCACTACATGGGCCTGAGTTTGTAGCGTGCTAGCAGATGTCATGCCGGCTGGCAGCAAACAACCAAATCCCATTCCAGAACCTACTTTTAGCAAATCTCGTCGGCTTAATAACGGTGGTTTCTGCATGACGTCTCCTATGGCGCAACCTTTATATATTTTTTAAGAATAACGTTATTCTATTATGTCCATTGCGTAGAAAGATGCAATACCTACTTCGTCCTATAAGCGTTTTAAAAATCTAATCTGAAGGTTGGTCAGAGATAAATAGGAGGGAATGCTTAACATAAGCTTTAGCTAAAGTACGTATAGGTCAAGGTGCCACGATGAAATAAGAGTTTGTAATTTATGAATTTTTTAAATTTTATCAGAAGCTCTGAAGTGCAAGAGGCTCTCAGTCCACTCTAACCATATGAACGACATGCCCGATTATGAGGAATGAGGGTTAAGCACTTTTTCCGGGGCATGGTGGCTCCACCGTTCTAGCTTCCATTCTGGATCCGTAGCGGAAGGGCAAAGAGAAAAGGGCTCATCAGACCTTGTATATACTCACCAAGCTTCACATAAAAACACGCTGAGTTACTTTCGAGTGAGTGTGGTTGTACCGACCGTTGGCTTCCCTATCAGGCTGATTACGTCACACTATTTGATCGTTATAACAAAAACAGCTATCGTTATTCCTGTAAATATTTCATCCATCAGGAGATCAACGTGCCTAACGAGACCTTCCAGCCAGTAATGCCGCAAATTAACCGCCCGGCGCCAGCGTTCACCGCAAAAACGACCCATGGAGAAAAATCGCTCAGCGACTATCAAGGAAAGTGGCTGGTGTTATTTGCCCATCCTTCGGACTTCACCCCGGTGTGCACCACGGAGTTTTCAGCGTTTGCTAACTACACGGAACAGTTCAAAGAGGTCAATGCAGAGCTATTAGGCCTATCAATCGATAGCATCCACTCGCATATCGCCTGGACACGCAGCATTAAAGATAACTTCGGTGTTGAGATTACCTTCCCGATTATTGCGGATCTCAATATGAAGGTGGCGCACGCCTACGGCATGATTCAGCCAGGTGCCAGTGATACAGCAGCGGTACGTGCGACGTTTGTGATTGATCCAGAAGGTATTCTGCGGGCCATGCTGTACTACCCCATGACGAACGGTCGGTCGGTAGAAGAGGTGTTGCGGCTGGTTAAATCATTACAAACCAGCGATGAGCATGGCGTTGCAACACCGGAAGCCTGGCTACCCGGGCAGCCTGTCATCGTGCCGCCACCTCACACCTGTGAAGATGCCGAGGCCCGCCAATCGAAAGGGTATGACTACACCGACTGGTACTTCTGCAAAAAGACACTTTAATTGTCGCCGCTCGCCAGGTTTGAACAGCTCACCTTATAGGAGGAAACGAAATGAACACTTTTGCACTTTCAAAGCATACCGGCGCAGGCACACCGGATGTGGCCGGTTTCTTCGATCCGCGTACCTTTAGCATCCAGTATGTGGTGAGCGACCCTGACACCAAGCAGTGCGCAATTATCGACCCTGTGTTGGATTATGACGAAAAGTCCGGCGCGACGGCCACACACCACGCCGATGAGCTACTGGCCTACGTCGAAAGAGAGGGCTTGTCGGTGGTGTGGATTCTCGATACTCACCCTCACGCGGATCACTTTTCTGCGGCTCATTATTTAAAGCAACAAACCGGCGCGTCCACGGCGATTGGTCAACAGGTCACCAAAGTGCAGGCGCTATGGAAAGAGATCTATCACTGGCCAGAGATGCCGACCGATGGCCGTCAGTGGGATCAGCTGTTTAGCGAGGGCGACACTTTTAAGATTGGTGAGCTGGACGCTCGCGTGCTTTATTCGCCTGGCCATACGTTGGCATCCATTACCTACGTGATTGGCGATACGGCCTTCGTGCACGACACCCTGTTCCAACCAGACTTTGGCACGGCACGGGCTGATTTCCCCGGAGGCGATGCCAGAGTGCTATGGCACTCCATTCAGCAGATTCTAGCGCTGCCCGCTGATACCAGGTTATTCACCGGTCATGACTATATGCCCGATGACCGCGAGCCGCAGTGGGAAAGCACCGTCGCTGAGCAGCTTGGAAGTAACCCTCACTTGGTCAATATGAGTGAAACGGATTACATCTCTCTACGCCACCAGCGTGATAGCGAACTGCCTATGCCCAAGCTGATTTTGCACGCCCTGCAAGTCAATACGCGAGGCGGGCGTCTGCCTGAGCCGGAAGCTAACGGTAAGCGCTATCTAAAGATCCCACTGAATGCCTTGGAAGGCGCCGCCTGGGATTAAGTTGTCTACTGTCGAAGGAGCCACATCATGCAAACACAGCCTTTAGAAACGGATATCGAGATTACCTCAGCGCTCACGGTAGAAGAGCTTGAGCAAGTTAAAGCAAATGGCTTTAAAACGGTGATTTGTAACTGCAAACCTGGAGAAAGCGCTGAGTTTCCTGATGAAGATGCCTACCGTAAAAAAGCCGCGGATATTGGCCTTCAGTGGGTGCATATTCCCGTCACACCCGGTGACTACAGCCAAGCAGATGTAGCCGCCTTTGCTGATGCAATGCAGCGGCTCCCGCGGCCTATTTTGGCATTCTGCCGAACGGGAAAGCGTGCGACTCATCTATGGGCCTACGCTAAGCGCCATAGCGAACAGTGCGACCTTGCTGAGCTGTTTAATGCTGCAAAATCAGCAGGCTTTGATTTGGAAGAGCATCGACAAGGGCTTGAAGATCAGAACGCTTAATAGGGCGACGATGCTCGTCGCCATCAGTTTGAATCGGCAAACGGATACGACCCATGATGATTGAGCGTTGGGTGCCGCTGGTTGGTTGGCTACGTCGCTATAACCGGGAGCTGTTTTCTCGGGATGTGTTGGCAGCGGTTATTGTGACACTAATGCTGGTGCCCCAGGCGCTGGCTTATGCCTTATTAGCTGGGCTTCCTGCCGAGATGGGGCTCTATGCCAGCATGCTTCCATTGGTGCTGTACGCCATCTTTGGCACTAGCGCTAGCTTAGCCGTAGGGCCAGTGGCCGTGGCGGCGCTCATGACCGCATCGGCGTTAAGTGGTTTTGCTAGCCCTGGCAGTCCAGATTATATCGGAGCTGCGCTAGTTTTGGCCGTACTATCGGGACTGATCTTAATTGCCATGGGCGTTCTTCGGCTGGGCTTTTTGGTCAACTTCTTAAGCCACCCAGTGATTTCAGGGTTCATCACGGCGTCGGGTATTCTGATTGCTATAAGCCAGCTAAAGCACATTTTAGGTGTTGAGGCATCAGGCCATAACGTTATAGACCTGCTTGGGGCGCTACTGGGTCAGTGGCATCAGGTAAATATGACGACGCTGTTGATCGGATTGGGTGTATGGGGCTTTCTGCTGGTGAGCCGCAAGCGATTAAACAAATGGCTGACAGCTATTGGCATTTCTGCCAGCACTGCTGGCCTTGTCGTGAAAGCTGCACCCATCTCAGCGGTGGTTGTCACGACGTTGCTTGCCTGGGGATTAGACGTTAAAGAGCGTGGTGTCGATCTGGTGGGCGCTGTGCCCAGCGGCTTGCCTGACATTGCGCTTCCCAGCCTAAATTCATCACTCTGGTTTGGGTTACTACCCGCAGCACTTCTGATTAGCCTGGTGGGCTTTGTTGAATCGGTGTCAGTCGCGCAAACTCTGGCGGCTAAACGGCGCCAGCGTATCGATCCCAACAAAGAGTTGATTGCCTTGGGAATGGCTAATGTAGGAGCAGGGGTGAGTGGTGGCTCGCCAGTATCTGGCGGTTTTTCACGTTCGGTCGTCAATTTTGAAGCAGGCGCGGCAACGCCGATGGCAGGTGCGTTCACAGCATTTGGCATCATGCTTTCCACGTTACTGCTAACTGACCTGCTGGCGTTTTTGCCCAGAGCAACCTTGGCGGCCACTATCATTGTGGCGGTCGGTACGCTGATTGACTTACCTGCCGTTAAGCGTACCTGGCAATACTCCCGCAGCGACGGTGTGGCTATGTTGGCTACCCTGTTGCTTACTTTGTTGCACAGCGTAGAAGTCGGTATTACCAGCGGTGTAATGCTGTCTCTGGGGCTTTATCTGTACCGCACCAGCCAGCCCCATAGCGCTGTCATCGGTCGTGTGCCAGGTACAGAGCACTTCCGTAACGTCAAGCGACATCAGGTCGAAACTAACAAGTGCGTAGCGCTACTGCGCATTGATGAAAGCCTATACTTTGCCAATGCCCGCTACCTGGAAGACACCGTGTTGGCGTTGGCTGCTCGCTCTCCATGGTTAAAGCACATAGTGCTTACATGTCAGGCAGTTAACTTGATTGACGCATCAGCGCTTGAAAGTTTAGAAGCGATCAACACGCGGTTGAAAGATGCTGGAGCCACGCTGCACCTGGCAGAGGTAAAAGGCCCAGTAATGGATCGATTAAAACACACGCATTTTTGTCAGGAGCTAACCGGGCAGGTGTTTTTTACCACCTTTGATGCCTGGCAGGCGCTTGCCCAACCAAGTGAGCAAATCGCGCCACCTTTGCCAATCAAAGCCTAGGAGACATTGGTATGCAGCAGCGAAACGTCAAGATAGCCATTATCGGAGCTGGGAGTGCCGGACTTAGCGCCTGGCATGCCGCGCACAAGCATACCGATGATGTCGTACTGATAGAAGCCGGCAACTATGGCACGACCTGCGCCCGCGTGGGGTGTATGCCCTCAAAGCTGCTCATCGCCGCCGCCAATGCGGCACATGCCGCACGTAAAGCTGACATGTTTGGGATCACTGTTAACGAGGTAGGCGTCAATGGCCAAGCGGTGATGGCAAGAGTCAAACACCAGCGCGATCATTTCGTCGGTAATGTACTGAAATCAATGAAAACGATTCCCGCGTCTCACCAATTGCATGGTCACGCACGTTTTATTGATCCCCATACGCTGATGATTGGTGATCATACCAAGCTTGCGGCAGAAGCCATCATCATTGCCACGGGTTCGCGGCCCACATGGCCGAAGCTATTGGAAGGTGCTGGCGATCGGTTAATCACCAATGATGATGTGTTTAATTGGAATACGCTGCCTGAATCGGTCGCTATTGTGGGTCCCGGTGTCATTGGCATGGAACTCGGTCAAGCGCTTAGTCGGTTAGGGGTTAGAACCCGCACGTTTGGTGTTGGCGGTGTCATTGGGCCTTTTCAATCTGAAACATTGCGTCAGCTGGCAGACGAGACATTTAATCGCGAGCTGTATCTGGATGCTGATGCCTCACTTGACAGCATTGAACGCAGGGAAAGCACCGTTGCCATTACGTTTTATGAACGTGACAGTCGGCAAAAACTCTCCGAAACATTCGATTATGTGCTTGCCGCAACCGGGCGTCGGCCAAACCTGGATCAGTTAGATATCACGCAGGCCGGGCTCAAGCTGAATGAGCACGGCGTGCCAGAATTCAATCGTTTCACTCTGCAATGCCTAGATGTACAGAGCGCCCCGAGCCATATATTTATCGCCGGTGATGCAAATCAGTCGGCACCTCTTCTACACGAGGCCATTACAGAAGGAAAAATCGCAGGCCGAAACGCCGCTTTTCTGGATGATGTGCAAGTGGGACAGCGCAACGCTCCCCTTGCGATTGTGTTTACCGAACCCCAGATGGCGATCGTTGGTGAGAGTCGCGATACGCTAGACAAGCGCTATGGCGGCTGTGGCTGCATCGCTGAAGGCAACGTTTCCTTTGCTGATCAAGGGCGGGCACTGGTTATGGGTGAAAATATGGGTTATTTCGAGCTCTATGCAGAGCACGGCAGCGGGCAGTTCCTGGGAGCTGAGCTCTTCGGTCCGCAGGTTGAGCACATGGCCCACTTACTCGCCTGGTCACTGGAACAGAAGTTAACCGTCAGCCAGATGCTTGCAATGCCCTTTTACCATCCGGTACTTGAAGAGGGATTAAGGTCAGGATTACACGATTTACAAGCAAATCTTCGACAGGGGCCTGCCATTACTGAACGTTGCATGGAGTGTGGTCCAGGCGATTAAGGGCATGTTTCAACTACCGAACGCTTTATCTAAATCGACCTGGTTTATCAGCGCGTTGTTTCAGTAGATCAAAGCAGGGTATTCCCACCATCAAACACCCAAACATGTCTATGAGCAAGCCCGGGCTATGTGACCAGAGGAGATGAATTGATGACCAAGGTGCGTCCTTCACGACTGCAGAACTTCCCCATTTCCTGGTTTGCCACTGTGATGGGAATGACTGGGTTCACCATTGCTTGGCACCGGGCGGAGGACTTGCTGGGTCTTTCTGTAAAATTCAGTCCGATATTACTTGGCCTGACGGGAGTCACATTTGTTGTTTTGCTGGTGCTCTATCTAACCAAGGCGTTGAAATATCCCGGTCAGGTTAAAGCCGAATTTGCTCATCCGGTAAAAGTTAACTTTTTCCCCACTATATCCATTGGTCTGATTTTATTGAGCATTGCACTTTTACCATACAGCAACGCCGTGTCCTTTACGTTGTGGAGTGTCGGCGTGGTCCTTCACCTCGGCTTCACGCTTTATGTTCTCTCTGCTTGGTTGCACCAGACTCACTTTGAAATTGCTCACATCAATCCGGCCTGGTTTATCCCTATCGTGGGCAACATTCTTGTACCCATTGCAGGTGCGCAGCATGCCTCTATAGAAATCTCCTGGTTTTTCTTCAGCATCGGGTTGGTTTTCTGGGTGGTACTGCTGACCATCATTTTCTACCGAATGTTCTTTCACCAGCCCTTGCCGTCGAAGCTTTTGCCTACGTTGTTCATCCTGATTGCACCGCCGGCTGTTGGGTTCATCTCATGGTTTCAACTGGTGGGAGAAATCAATCCCTTGGGTCGCATTCTCTATTACTTCGCTCTGTTCATGACGCTGATGTTACTGACACAGACAAGACGGTTTCTAAAGCTGGAATTTTTCCTGTCTTGGTGGGCGTATTCGTTCCCGATGGCGGCGATTACCATTGCTAGCTTTTTGATGTATGAACAATTGCAGCTGCCGTTCTTCAAGGGCCTGAGCGTGGGTCTTCTGGGACTATTGACGGGTCTGATCGGCATTCTGGTTATCAAGACGGCCCAAGCCGTAAGGGCACAGGCGATCTGTATTCAGGATTAAGCCTTAAACGTTCGAAATTTTGATATTGCTTAAGGGTTTTTATGCAAAGTGTCACACAGGACGGAGAACAATCGTTTCTGATTATTGGGGGAGGTATAACCGGACTCTCGCTTGCTCTTGAGCTCGGTCGCCACAATAAATCCGTGACTCTGGTTGAGGCTGACGAACAATTGGGGGGAAATATACGGTCAGTGACTGAGCAGGGATGGCACATGGAACTCGGCCCCAATACGCTGATGGCCAAGCCCTCGCTATATAAGCTGATAAATTCACTGAACCTAACGGAAAAAGCCATCTTCCCGCCAGAAGCCAGTCGGAAGCGTTACGTCGTCAAGGACGGCAAACTCATTGCGCTGCCTGATGGCCTTAAGTCTGCGTTAAAAAGTCCGCTTATAGGATTTGAAGGCTGGCGCCACTTGCTTACGGAACCTTTCCGAAAACCAGCGTCGCATGAAGAAACACTTGCCGCCTTCGTGCGAAGACGCCTTGGGCAAAATATTCTCAGTCACTTTGTCGACCCGTTTGTCTCTGGTGTCTATGCAGGTGCGCCAGAGCGCCTGTCAGCGAAAGCTGCTTTCCCTCGCCTTTATTACCTTGAGCAAGCACACGGATCATTGCTGCGTGGCGGAATAGCTCAAATGCGCAACAGCAAAAAAAAGCGCGCTAAATATCATGAGGTTGGTTTCCCTGAGGAGTGGCGTGGCAAGCTTGTTAGCTTCCCTGGAGGGTTGTCTACCTTGATCAATGGCATCAAACATGAGCTGGAGCGGCTGCCCAACGTTCGCCTCGTGACCGGAAGCCGAGTGGAAAAGATCAATCGCGAGAATCACACATGGCATGCCGTCGATCAGAAGGGACAGGCTTTTGTTGGCCATAAGTTAATACTCACTACACCAGCAAGCGTCAGTGGGTCACTCCTGAGCAACGTAAACGCTGAACTTCAGTCAGAGTTGGAAAGCATTGTCTACCCACCACTTGCCGCTGTCGTACTGGGGTATCCCGAACGGGCTGTTAAACACCCGCTGGATGGCTTCGGCATGCTTATTCCCAGCAAAGAAAAAAAGCAAACTCTGGGTGTCTTGTTCTCTTCCACTCTTTTTCCGCAACGCGCGCCCAAAGGACACGTGCTTTTTACTTGTTTTATAGGTGGTCGCAGAAACCCGGCGGTTAGCGACCAGTCAGATGAACAGTTAGTGAACACTGTCAGCTCAGAAATCAGCCAGCTGCTCGATATCGACGCACAGCCGGTCTTTACGAAAGTCGCGCGGTGGTCGCAAGCGATTCCGCAGTACGACATTGGGCATTTAGCGCGGACAGCCAAAATCGATCAAATTGCGCAGACGTGCGCAGATCTTCATTTGATAGGGAACTGGCGTGATGGTATCAGTGTAGGAGACTGTATCGATAATGGTCATGCCATGGCACAGACATTACTTGGCGCTGAGACGCACACTGGCACTGCGGCCGCCGTCATCGAATGAAATATGACCCGCAGTCAGGATCGGCATTACAAGCTCGGCGGATAGCGGCATCCCTAGGGTTGCCTGGCGTTTACTGCCCGGAGTTAGGCTCTGTCTGAAAACTGGCTGCGCTCGACCATACGGCGTTAAAAATCGGCTCAAAGTACTCATTTACACTACGTAAACTCCGTCTTTTCGCCGATTTTTGCCTTGTCTGGCCTTCGCTCGCCGACTTTTCAGACAAGGCCTAAACTACCCCGATAAAGCGTTATTACCGGGGTATTGATATGCTTGAATTAATTCTTTAACAGGGTCTCGATCTTGTCGTGATTTGGAACGCTACCACTGTGCACGAGCTTGCCGTCGATAGCCACGCCTGGCGTCGACATGACTTTATAGCTCATGATGGTCCCCGGATCGGTGACTTTTTCAACCGTGACCTCGATACCTAGATGGTCAGCGACGCTCTGAATCTGTTCGGCAGTGTTGACACATTTCTTGCAGCCAGTACCCAGAACTTCAATCTTCTTCATTTTCGATGCTCCTCTTAGATCAGTGTTCCGCTGAACAGCCAGGGGCTCAGCAGATTGATTAGCCAGCCTACAACCATGAAATTGGCCAGAAGGATGACAAAAATGATGCCCAGCAGTCGCCACTGCATGACCTGCTTGAGCATGATGAACTCGGGAAAGCTGGCGGCCACAGTGCTCATGCAGAACGCCAGGGTGGTGCCGACTGGCAGCCCCTTGAGGATCAGGCTCTCCATTACCGGAATCACGGCCGTGGCATTAGAGTAAAGCGGCAGGCCCGCCAACACGGCTAGGGGAACGTTCCACCACTGACCGCTACCCAGGTTGTCGGCGAACCAGCTGTCCGGCACAAAACCATGCAGGGCAGCCCCTAGGCCGACGCCAATAATTACCCACTTCCAGATCTGGCCGACGATCTCTTTGAGTTCGTCGCGCGCAAAGACGTGACGGTCTTTCATCGTCAGCGTTTTCGCATCGGGGGGCGAGTCATCGTTGTGGGGAGTCTCTGCTGCTTGCTGGTAGGCCTTTGCAGCAAAGTCCTTGAGCCACCGTTCTCCCTTTAACGTATCCAAAATCATGCCACCACCGATGCCCACCGCCATGCCAATAACGACATAGACCAGGGTGAATTCCCAACCCAGTAGACTCCAAAGCATGATGACCGCCACCTCGTTGATGATCGGCGAGGTGAATAGGAAAGCCATGGTGATGCCCAGGGGGATCCCAGCGCTGGTAAACCCTAGAAACAGCGGAATGCTGGAGCAGGAGCAGAAGGGCGTTATGGCACCGAAACCGGCACCAAGTCCATAACCCGCGAATCGGTTCTTCTGCTGAATGTAGTGCCGCACCCGTTCGAGATCCAGCGAGGCACGTGCCAGCGCGATGATATAGATCATCACCACGAGCAACGCGAAAATCTTGGTAGTGTCCTCGACAAAGAAGTGCAGCGAGGCGCCTAGTTTGCTCGCAGGATTCAGACCGGCAAGGCCGTAGATGAGCCAGTCGGCCAACCAAGTAAAGACCTCAAGCATAATCAGCGTCTCTCTGTTTAATAGGAGTTTTCACACAAGAAGACGCAGCAGCAGGCAAAAGGATGCAGTCTGGCTATAAATTTTTTCCTATTCGTCTTGAGCACGATGACAACAGAGGTGTCCCTGCTCATCGAAGACGATGCCGCATTGCGCAATCAGCCGCTTACGCAGGCGCTGACGTGCACGGCGAAGCCTCGCCTTGGTAGCCGACAGGCTCAGACCTTTGTGTCTGGCATAGTCCGCCTGCCTGACGCCCTCAATATCGCACTGCCTCAGGATGTCGTGATCCTCGGCGTTGCAGTGGGGCAGAGCACGGGCGATGCAACCGGCAAGACTGTCTATTGGTGGGATACTGGCGCCGTCGGGCGCACCTGACTCGGGTACCTCGCCGAATACTAGGCGTCCATCGCGGCGCTGGTGGTCGATTAATTGATGTTTCACTACTTGAAAGAGCCATGCCTTAGGAGAGGCGAGTTGGCAAAATGTTGACCGATTCAACAGTGCTTGGGTGTAAGCATGCTGAAGCACATCGTCGGCCATATCTTGGTCGCTGCAGTGTTTAATTAGAAATAAACGTAACTCGCGGTGATGTTTCTGCCAAGCGGCTTCAATACACGGGGCTTTGTTCGAGTTCACGAAAATCGCTCCATTAATATCTGTATGAATGAACCTTCTCAAGTGTGCCCCCCTGGCCCCAACCGACACACGGCTATTTACACACAGCACAACCATCGATTTACGTAACCATCTTAGCAGCAGATTTCGCCACCACTTCATAAGTCCGGCTGTGGATAAGAATGCATCTCATGGTCAGTGATGGATTGAACGTAGTCACTTTATAACCTGCTCGCTCGACAATTCGGTATGCCTCTAATCGAGGCATCCACCACCACTCCAGTTGCAGTACTGCCGTGGCTGAAGCCTTACGATAAAATAATAAAGTTATTAGCTAATAATTAATAGCTATTAGATCAATTACGCTGGACAGATTGCGCCTGATCCACAATTAGGTATAAAGTTATTCCAAGAAAGAATATCAAAATTTGTTTTAAGTTAATTGTTAACAATATCAAATACTTATTTTGTTATCTTCTGGCGGAACAATTGGTTTGCACGCGTGAGTCGACGCAAATAATCTAGTAGAGGTCAATATGAGCGAATACACAGGCAAGTGTCCGGTAATGCATGGGGGAAACACCTCAGAGGGCAACTCCAACATGGACTGGTGGCCTGAAGCCTTAAACCTGGACATTCTTCACCAGCACGATCGTAAAACTAACCCCATGGGGGAAAGCTTTGACTATCGTCAAGAAGTCAAAAAGTTAGACTTCAAGGCATTAAAGAAAGACGTTCATGCCCTAATGACCAGTAGCCAAGACTGGTGGCCAGCAGACTGGGGGCACTACGGCGGATTGATGATCCGTATGTCATGGCATGCTGCAGGTACTTACCGTATCGCAGATGGCCGCGGTGGGGGTGCAACCGGCAACCAGCGTTTTGCTCCGATCAACAGCTGGCCGGATAACGTTAGCTTGGATAAGGCTCGTCGCCTGCTATGGCCGATAAAGAAAAAATACGGCAATAAGATCAGCTGGGCTGATCTTATTATTTTTGCTGGTAATGTAGCCTACGAATCCATGGGTATGGAATCCTTCGGTTTTTCCTTTGGTCGAGAAGATATTTGGCATCCGGAAAAAGACATATACTGGGGGGCTGAGAAAGAATGGCTAGCGCCGTCAGAAGAGCGTTACGGAGATGTTGATAACCCCAACACGATGGAAAATCCGTTGGCCGCTGTTCAGATGGGCTTAATTTACGTGAACCCGGAAGGGGTCGATGGTGTACCTGACCCGCAAAAAACAGCAGAGCAAGTGCGGGAGACTTTTGCCCGCATGGCAATGAACGACGAAGAGACTGCTGCCCTCACGGCAGGTGGTCATACCGTTGGTAAATGCCACGGTAACGGTGACGCTGAAGCACTCGGTCCGGAGCCTGAAGCCGCTGGAGTGGGAGAGCAAGGCCTTGGTTGGCACAATCCTCACATGGAAGGTAAAGCTACTAATATCGTGACGTCAGGCATTGAGGGTGCTTGGACGACAAATCCAACTCAGTTTGATATGGGGTTTTTTGATTTACTATTCGGCTATGAGTGGGAACTGAAAAAAAGCCCTGCTGGTGCTTGGCAATGGGAGCCTGTCAACATCAAGGAAGAAGACAAACCTGTTGACACCACTGACCCTTCCGTCAGACACAACCCCATCATGACCGATGCTGATATGGCGATGAAGGTAGATCCAACCTACCGCGCTATATGTGAAAAATTTATGGCTGACCCAGCTTATTTCAAAGACTGTTTTGCACGCGCTTGGTTTAAGTTGATCCACCGTGACTTGGGACCCAAGGAGCGCTACATCGGTCCTGAGGCGCCATCCGAAGAGCTAATCTGGCAAGATCCAGTGCCTGCCGGCAATATCGATTACTGCGAAGAAGTAGTAAGGGAACAAATTGCTAACAGTGGTTTGAGAATTAGCGAGATGGTGGCGACAGCTTGGGACAGTGCACGTACTTTCAGAGGTTCTGATCTCAGAGGAGGTGCTAACGGTGCGCGCATTCGACTGGCGCCACAAAGAGATTGGGAAGGCAATGAACCCATGCGCTTAGCCTATGTGCTAAAAGTGTATGAAAAAATCGCTGCTGATAATGGTGTCAGTGTTGCTGACATAATTGTCTTGGCAGGTAGTGTGGCTATTGAAAAAGCTGCGCGGGCTGCTGGGCATGATGTGCAGGTTCCATTCACACCGGGTCGTGGTGATGCTAGCGCTGAAATGACTGATGCAGAATCTTTTGAGCCGTTGGAGCCTTTGGCAGATGGTTTCCGTAATTGGTCTAAAAAAGATTACATTGTCAAACCTGAGGAGATGCTTCTAGATCGAGCGCAACTTATGGGGCTGACGGCACCCGAGATGACCGTGTTGATTGGCGGTATGCGTATGCTTGGCGCTAATCACGGCGGCACTAACCACGGTGTTTTTACTGAACGCGAAGGTCAATTGACTAACGACTTTTTCATTAACCTGACCGACATGGGGAATACTTGGAAACCTATTGACAATAATCTCTACGAAGTATGCGACCGCAGGACCGATAAAGTGAAGTGGACGGCTAGTCGTGTTGATCTCGTCTTTGGCTCTAATTCGATTCTTCGATCCTATGCCGAGGTTTATGCTCAAGACGATAATGCAGGAAAATTTGTCGAAGACTTTATAGCTGCATGGACCAAGGTGATGAATGCCGATCGTTTTGATTTAGAAAAATTTAAAGGCATTTGACCTCAACAAGTCTCCTTTTTATATCTCTTTATTATCTAACCGCGCCCACTGACGGCGCGGTTTTTTTACAACTTTAAAAGTATTTGATTGCTGATCGCGATCCCAGAGGTCACGACGGTGTTGGTTAAAACCTAACATTGTTTGACTTGGATCAAGCTGCGACGACTTGTCTCGTGTGTCAGCTCAGTAAGAGGACTATAATAGATTTTATGGATATTACGTTAGAGGAAAAAGTTATGAAGAAATCGAAATTTTTGCTTTTGATCGGGTTAGGCGTCTCTATGTCTCTAAGCACCAGTCTCGCGTATGCAGAAGAAGCAGAGGCTTATCGCGAGACAAAGCTGGGATTGTATCTTTCAGCTGAAGAAGCTTATGAATTAATACAGGAAGATGACAGTGCTGTGCTGATCGACGTGCGTGACCCCATAGAAATTAAGTTTACTGGCTTCGCTGAGCCCACTGATATACATGTGCCCTGGGTGCTAGCTGATCGGGAGCAATTTGATGATAAATCAGAAACATGGCCTTCTAAAAAGAATACCGGGTTCGAGTCGCAAGTTAAGGCTGAAATTGAAGCTTTGGATGTAGACCAGAATGATCCAATTATCGTTATGTGCCGTTCGGGGGCCACACGAAGTGCTCCTGCTGTCGATGTAATTACCGATATGGGATACAGCGAAGTCTATTCTGTCACCGATGGTTTTGAGGGTTCAAAGCTGGAAGATGGTGACTCTGGGGGCGTAAGAGCCAAGGATGGATGGCGTAATTCAGGCCTGCCATGGAGCTATAAAATTAACCCTGATGTTGTGTGGAAACCTGAGAATTGATGTTCTGCTGCTTAATCGATTCTTAAGTGTATGATTATCGGACGCTAATTGGCCCAATGAGGTATATATATGAATTTCAAGGCAACCATCACACTAACAATTATGGTGATGCTTATCAGTTTATCGGGTCACGCAATAGCTGATAACCCCTCAGGTGACCAACGGAAAGATGAGGCATTAGTGATTCTCACTAGCGACTCTCTCCAGACTCAAGGCATGGTGATGATCCTGGCGAACGCAATGCTGGAGCAGGGTACTGATCTGGATATATTGCTCTGCGATGCCGCGGGTCATCTAGCGGTAGAAGGATACGAAAGTGCGGATGCTATTGCCACACCGCCAAGTAATCCGGCAGGCCAAGTGAAGCCAGAAGGTATTCTGAAAATGCTGATGGAAAATGGTGCAGACGTCGATGTTTGTGCCATTTATCTGCCTAACAGCGAATATGACGAAAGCAACCTTCTTGAAGGTGTCGGTGTTGCGACGCCGGAAAAAATTGGACAAAAGATGAGTGATCCAAGTATCCCCGTTCATAGCTTCTGAACATTAATGGCAATTCTTAGGAGATAAATATGAAAAGTAATGTAGGCGGTATGGATAAGATACTACGTATCTTGATAGGTATTGCACTCATGGTATTAGCTCTTTTTGGCGCTATTGGTGCCTGGGGCTGGATTGGTGTAGTGCCGTTGGCAACAGGACTGTTCAATTTTTGTCCAGCTTACAAGCTGCTTGGTATCAATACATGTAAACGTTAGTAGCTGGTGTTGATTTAATTAAATGTTAACTGAATGGCGTTCATCTCTTCGGTGATGGACGCTTCTCTTGGATAATTAATAGGAAACTTTCGTCAATGGGATATTATATAAATTTATCTCAATGTATTCCGTGCTGAAATGCATACATAGCAAAAAACGCTAATGCTACTGTAGTGGCAGCAGCATTCGGGGAAGCAGCTTTGAATGCGTCGGGTATGAGTTCAGCAAATACCATCCATATCATGGCTCCTGCAGCCAGCCCAAGGCCAATTGGTAAAAAAGGTGCGAACCAAGTGACGAACATGAATGCTGGAACTGCCATTAATGGCTGAGGCAAGCTGGTAAAAATACTCCATCCTCCTGCTCTCCAGACTGACATTCCTCTTGGGATTAGCACCAAGCTGATAGCAAGTCCCTCAGGAATGTTGTGAACAGCAATAGCGGCGCTAATGAATAGGCCAAGCGACTCACCACCTCCATATGAGACGCCTACTCCGACTCCTTCGGCAAAAGAGTGGATAGTCATTATGCCCAAGATGAGCAATGCCTTGCGTGCACTAGCACCATTTAGTTCACTTACATTCGGCGCACCGCGTCGTTCAATTAATTTGTCTGATATGACGACCAGCAGTAAGCCTAAACCCATACCTAGCAACGTCAGCCAGGGGGCGTCTCGACTCCCCTCACTAACCAGGCTATGGCTTGCGGCCAGCATTAACCCTGCGGCCAATGCATTAAATATGCTTAGCCAGAAAGGACTGAAATTCTTTACAAAAAGAAATGGTACCGCACCCAATCCGGTAGCAATAGCCGTAATCATTGCAGCCCAAAAAACAACCCAAAGCGTAATCTCGATTGACATTGTTTTTCCTTTTCTAATTAAGAGAAGTTTCGATACGGCTGTAGAGTGCTATCGAATGGACATGAACACATGTTGTTGTGGGCTTAGTATCGATATTCGATATGGTAATTAAGTTATTCTTTTTTGGATTTTAGTCTTCATCGTTTACCTTGTCTACCTAGTAAGGAAGTGGTAATGAATATTGTTTTTATTTATGAGTTTAATTGCTGAATTTTAAATTGTGTCATCCAGGGTGTAGTAAACGAACGACGTGCTAAGTGTGTTCAGAAAAGGGGGTGTTCAAACTGGTGATAGAATAAAATCCACGGGTAGCTTAAAAAAACGCGACATTAGTTCGCGTGCTATCAATTTCCTGATCCTGTATGCTGCCTCCACGTATTTGGAGGTCAGTCATGCACAACGTCGCCTATCCCCACGCCCTATCCGATCAAGCTCAGCCCACTGCCGAACCGATGTGTCGGCAGCTTGCCGATCTGGTGTCGACCAGAACGAGCGAGGAGGGGCTTTATGAAACCGCTATTCCAGGATTGAACCTGTTTCGTGCAGACGCCCCTACCAGCTGCATGTCGACGGTCTACGAGCCGTCGCTTTGCGTGATTGCCCAGGGGCGGGAGACGGTGCAGCTGGGGGATCGGGAAATCGTCTATGACGCGCTCAGCTATATGGTGTCCAGCGTCGATCTGCCGGTTAACAAGTTTGTGGTAGATGCCTCGCCTGAGAACCCGTTTCTGGCCGTCAAGATCAATATTGATCCCGCCGAGGTCGCCAAGGTGGTGATGCAGC
The DNA here is from genome assembly GCF_001314875.1 of Halomonas sp. HL-48. Lineage (GTDB taxonomy): Bacteria > Pseudomonadota > Gammaproteobacteria > Pseudomonadales > Halomonadaceae > Vreelandella. The sequence goes on along the minus strand of NZ_LJZS01000009.1, from coordinate 113,597 downwards.
TGGGCGATGTCCATCACGCCAGCGAACCCCGTGGTACCCCTGATTCAGGCTGCGGTATGTGTGTTGCCCAGGTCGACTTGGGGATTCTGGATGCCATGACCCGGCTGGTTCGATTGCTCGACTCGCCCGACGATGTGCCCGTGCTGGCGCCGCTGATTCAGCGCGAGATCATCTACCGGGCGCTGGTGGGCGAGCTGGGCCCACGGATGCGCGAATTTGCGTCCACCGACAGTCAGTCAAACCGCATTTCCCAGGTCATCTCGATTCTCAAGAATCGTTTCGCCGAGCCGCTGCGGGTGCGGCAGCTGGCGGAGGATGTGAACATGAGCGAGTCGGCGCTGTACCACAGCTTCAAGCAGGCTACCTGCATGTCGCCGCTGCAATTTCAGAAGAAGCTGCGGCTGCACGAAGCGCGCTTATTGATGCTCAAAGAAGGCCTGGAAGCGTCCACGGCCAGCTATCGAGTCGGTTACGAAAGCCCTTCGCAGTTCAGCCGCGAATACAGCCGCATGTTTGGCGCACCGCCGCGAAGCGATATTGCCAAGTTGCGCGGCGAAACGCGGGTAAGCGTGCCCGCCTAGCTTGTCTTTTGAGTCGCGATGTATCGGTACTTGTCAGCCAGCGCATAAAAAATGGGCCACCCGTTGAGGTGGCCCATGATGTCTGTGTCGATTCGGTTGACGAATCGCAGCGGTTTGCTAACGCAGGGGATTAGCCCCGGGTGCCGCGGGTCAGGTTTTCAGCATGCTCGGTTTGTGAGACCTGTTGAGACATGGCCTGATTGTCCTCGACCTTGACGCGCTCACGGAACATGCCTTCCTGTGTGCCGCCGACCAGGGGGCTGCCGACCTCGACGGTCGTGCGGTAATGAGTGCCTTGGTTGGCGAAGGCCTGGCCATCATCGGCCTGCGGGTTGATACCTTCCCGCGTGCCGGTTTGGGCGTGGCTGCCGGTGTCAAAACGGGCTTGTGTGGATACGTCGGCGGTGGCGTGAGCGGCCATGCCCAGTACCAGGGTGCCGGCGGTGATGGTCTTCATGATAGTAGCGTATTTCATGGCGTAACTTCCTCTCGTTGAATGATACAGCCGCATAACCCAGGTGTGTTGGGCGGTATGCCCGTTGCGTCGATCCAGTGGAACAGAGCGCGCGGGTGTCCTGGTTGGCGGCGTATTGGCCTTACGACCGTGAGAGAAATGATAGTGACGTTAGGCTGCTAACAATAGGCGTATTTCTCGCTGAAAATTGCCTGATTCTGCATATCTGTATGTGCCTGTGGGTTTTTACGAGCGTTATTGCTGTGTTTTATAGTTCAGGCAGATGATTTTGATAGCGTGGTTCTATAGTACCAAGCCAGCCAGAGAGACGCTCAATGTTTGCCGTTTGAAGGCGGGCCCACGCTCAGAGCGGCCAGTCTTGCGTTGCCTGACGTGGGTATGCCGCGTGTTTCCCCGCGATGCCACTTCAAGACATGATAATCCGGTTCCTGCCGTCGCGCTTGCCAACGTAAAGCATTTGATCGGCTGTCGTGATCAACGACTCGAGGTCGACGTCTTCCTGGTGCGCCACAGCGATACCGATGGTGACGCTTGGGCTCAGCGCGCCTATGTCTTCCTGCGAAGGGAGAGCGGCGACCCGCTCCTTTAAGCGTTGTGCCAAGATTTTGGCGTCGTCAGGGCCGGTGTTGGGCAAGGCCACGATAAATTCCTCGCCCCCGAAACGTCCTATGACATCCGTGCGGCGGAGCGATTGTGCACACGCCTCTGCGATCTTGGTGAGGACCCAGTCTCCGTGGCTGTGCCCCCAGGTATCGTTGATACGTTTGAAATGATCCACATCGATCATGAAAAGGCTGAATGGCTCGTTTTCCTGCTGTGAGCGGTGCAATAAGGCGGTCGTCAGCTTCATGAAATGGCCGCGATTGTTGAGTCCCGTTAAGGCGTCCCGCTCGGCGATCATGCGTAGCTGTGCCTCGAGGGATTTTCGGTGGGCGATTTCCTCGAGCAACTGATGATTTTGATCGCGCTCTTCGCTCAGCAGGGCAAATTGCAGGCGCTGCAGTGTTTCCAGTCGCAGGAGAGCAAAGAAACCGACGGCATTGGCCATGATGAACAACAGCGCCATGCGCAGCGCCTGGGCGGTGGTAATGTCGGCAAACAGGACCGCTGAGGTTAAAAAGCCGATGCTTAAATAGAGACTGGCCAGGGTGACGACGGTCAGCAGGTTGGGGATTAACAGATAAAACGCCATGGTGGCGACCACCACCGCGGTTATCTGGGTGGACAGGCTATCGGGGCGTAAGGGCACGATCAGAATGATGCCGGTTGCCAGGATCCACAGGGGTAAGGCGTGGAGCCAGGCGCGACGTGAATAGCCACCCCAGTGACGAATGATCACGACCAGTAGAAGGCAAAGGACCACTACCACGCTGCGCATGGCGATCAGCAGGTAATACTCCTGGGTGGGGCCGAGCAGGCTGTAGTCGGAAATCGCAAACATGCCAAAGATCAGGGCCGCGACAGTCAAGGATATGCAGGTCTCGAATTGCACCCTCGACGTGATGGACCTTCGGTACATCAGTTCTTTGCAGTATTCACAAAACTGACCGGTCAACCAATGGACTTGATCTCGCGTCTGTCGTGATGACACGTCCCTTTACTCCTTTATAAACAGACGATTTTTCCAGAAACGCTGCAGCACCCTGCGGCGACGCCCGGCGTGCTGAACACTTGATGATGGATATGTTCATCAAGACGGATTGAGTAGCAGCGTTTCATCTATCGCGATGAACTCGCTGGCTTCGTTTATCAGTGACGCGGCGGTCAGCTGGGGGACGCCATAAACCTCAACGGTCTTTCCGTATTTAACCCGGATCTTTTCGACCAGAAGGTCAAAGTCGCCATCACCGGACACCAGCACGATGACGTCGGCGTCCTCCGCGTGCTCCATGACGTCGAGGACAATCCCCACGTCCCAATCCCCTTTTGCTGAGCCGTCCGAACGCTGAATAAAAGGCTTCAGCTTCACGTCAAAGCCAATCGCTCTGAGGATGTTTTGAAACTCGCGCTGCTTGCGGTCACCCCGGTCGATGGCATAGCAGAAGGCGTTCATGACGTCTCTGTTGGCGGTGGCCCTTGCCCAAAACTTATTGTAATCAAAGTTTCGGCCATAGGCGTCGCGCACGGTGTAATAGACGTTCTGGACATCGACAAATAGTGCCACTTTTACCATGCAGTTAACCTTTTGGGAGAGATGCCCGGCTGTTTGATGTGCTTATCTTTTATCGTGGTAAACCATGATATAGCACCCTCTGCCTATTAGGGTGGCTGTACAACCATTTGCCGTGTCAGACTTTTGCGTATTCCGAGACAAGGTGGTGACCCGATGGGGACTGACAACGTGAATATCGTGCTGCTTGACGGTGGCGTGGGGCAGGAGCTCAGGAAGCGCAGCCGCCAGCCGGCGTCCCCGCTGTGGTCGGCGCAGGTCATGCTCGACGAGCCGCATCTGGTCACGGCCGCTCACCGTGATTTCATCCAAGCGGGCGCCCGGGTGATCAAGCTGAATAATTACACGGTCACGCCGCTCCGCCTGGCCCGCGATGGCGACCCGGCCATGTTCGAGGCGCTGCATGCGGCGGCGCTGAGCGCTGCGCACCAGGCGCGTGAAGCGAGCGGTCAAAACGTGCGCATCGCGGGCTGTCTGCCGCCTTTGGTAGCGAGTTATCACCCGGATCGCGTGCCGGATGATGCCACCTGCCTGCGCGACTACCGCCGCCTGGTGGCGCAACAGGCCGATGGCGTCGATCTTTTCCTGTGTGAAACCATGTCGCTGGCCCGGGAAGCGCGTGCTGCGACTACAGCGGCGGTGGAAAGTCGGCGTCCGGTGTGGGTGGCGTTCACGGTGGACGACCGCGATGGCGCGCGGCTGCGCTCCGGCGAGTCGCTGGCAGAAGCGGCCGAAGAGGTGGTGGCGCTTGGTGCCGAGCGGATACTGGTCAATTGCTCCGTGCCGGAGGCGGTCACCGCGGCCATGCGGGCGCTTGCCGAGCTTGACGTGCCGTTTGGCGGCTACGCCAACGGCTTCACGTCCGTGGATACGCTGCAGCCCGGAGGCACGGTGGACTCGCTGGCCTCGCGCGCCGATCTTGACCCGGAGGCCTACGCCGAGCACGCCCTGACGTGGGTCGAACACGGCGCAACCTTGGTGGGCGGCTGCTGTGAGGTTGGCCCCGCCCACATAGCGGTATTGGCCAAGCGCTTGACCGAGAGGGGCTACCGTCTGGTCGCTTCCTGAGTACGTCTGCGGGTATTACCTCGCCATTCCCCTGGGCTTTACGAGGCTCAGGGATTTTTCACACCAGATCGCGGGGAATTTCCTCGTCCCAGCTCTTGGCAAAGACGCGGCTGTCGCCCTCGAAGGCGTCCAGCGTGGCACGCAGACGGAAGTTGTGCGCATCCGAGGTCATCAAGGTGCGGGTCACGCTGCGTACCATCCAGTCACCGCGTCGAAAGCTGCGTTCCCATTCGGTCCAGCCGCTCAGGCTGTCGTAGTTGCCGTAGGAATAGGTGTAGCGCTCGATCACCCGAGATGACAGCTCCAGATCAATGTCTTCGATCCGGAAGGTGCCTTCGTCGTTGATCACTTCGAGAGTGGTCTGATCCTGGGCAAGGTCGCGGATGACCCGCCAGGCTTCCTGGCTCGGTTGGATCAGGGTCACCGCCAGCGGCGGGGCGGCTTCCGGCGGGGCGAAGTCGGGTAGCGCGGCCTCTTCCGTGGGCTGTGGTTCGCGACACGGCAGGATGAGCCGACTGCCGGCCGGGTGCACGGTGAGTTTGACGGGCACCGGTGACGGCCAGGCAAGCGGCCAGTAGCTGGTCGAGAGCGAGAGGCGGATGGCGTTACCCACGGGGAAGTTTTGTGCGATGTGCTTCAGGAGGATGCGCACGCGATAACGCTTGCCCGGCACCAACGGTTCGGGAAATTCATCGCTGTCGCGGTGGGTCAGGTTCAAAAGCCCATAGGAGATTCGGGTCGCCTTGTCGTCCTGGGCGATGTCGCTGAGCCTCACCGCCACCATGGCCACGGGCTGGTCAGCTTCGATGTCGAGTTCGACCACGGGTTGGCCGCAAATCTCGATATCCTGTTCGAGCCGGGCCGTCTGGAAGATTAGCGAGCCGCCGTCCTCGTCGCGTTGATCGTGGGGCAGGTCGGGCGGCGCGTTGTAGGAACACCATTTGCCGGCATACAGGCCGACGGACAGCGGCGAACGCACGGCGAGAGGTACATCGTTGTCCGCCCCGGCCGCTTCATCGCCTGGCTGGGCTGGCAGCAGGTCATGGCCGCTGGTAAGGCGAAAGGGCGTCGGCTCGATGCGCGGCGACGGCCAACTAGGTTCGGCCACCCAGCGGCCCGGACGTTCCTCATAGCGGGCCGAAGGCGGTACCGAGTCCTGCATCCATACGCGCAGCATCGGCTCGTCCATGATGCCCGTTTCCTTGCCCTTCAACCAATAGTCCCACCAGCGCAGCGATTCCTGTAAAAAACCGATGGCCGGCCCCGGCACCCCCAGGTGGGGGTACTTGTGCGACCAGGGGCCGACCAGGCCCTTGCGCGGCACGTCGAGCCCTTCAAGCAGCCGGAACACGGCATTGCAGTAGCCATCAGCCCAGCCGCTGACGGCATAGACCGGGCAGCGAATGCGCGAGAAATCCTCGCAGACCGAACCATGCTTCCAGTAGTCATCGCGGCGCTGATGCTGCAGCCAGGTCGCCAGCCATAGCCCGCTTCCCTCAAGGCGTTCCTGCCACATTTCCCGCCAGCGCTCACCGACCAGCTGCGGATCAGGGGGGCAGGTATTGCCATCGAACATGGTCGAGGCCCACGACAGGTTGTCGCCGAGCAGGCAGCCGCCCATATGGTGCACATCATCGGCGTAGCGATCGTCGGTCGAGCACAGTGTAATGATGGCCTTTAGCTCGGGCGGCTGGAGGGCGGCAATCTGCAGGCCGTTGAACCCACCCCATGAGATGCCGATCATGCCGACATCGCCGGTGCACCAGGCTTGCTGACCGAGCCATTTAAGAATTTCGACGCCATCGTCCAGCTCCTGCTGGAGGTATTCGTCGGTCAGCACGCCGTCCGACTCGCCACTACCACGAATATCCACCCGAATACCGGCGTAGCCGTGGCCCGCCCAGTAGGTGTGCGTCTGGACGTCGCGCATCGCCGTCAGGTCGCGCTTGCGATAGGGCAGGTACTCAAGGATGGCTGGGACCGGGTCGCTTTCGGCATCCACCGGACGCCAGATACGAATGCCCAGCCGGCAGCCATCGGACAGGGTGATCCAGTCTTCCTCTTCCTGCACCTTGCGGGGCAGATCGCTGACGATATGCATGGCCTTCTTTCCTTTTCGGTAACTTAATTTCTTATAGTGAGGGCCTGCAACGATAGCGCGTCAGCCAATGATGTCTTCAAACCCAAAATGTAGCTGCTCGGCGAGGCGGGCGTAGTTGTCTTCCAGTGCGATGATGTCGTCAGCGCCCATCCATATGTAGGCCAGGGCGAAGCTGTAACTGTCTTGCTCGGGCAGCGATGACAGGCGCGTACCGACTTCGACCTGAAGCGTGATGATGGTCCCGGGGAAGGCCTGCTGAAGGGCGGCGATGTCCTCATCGCTGGGTACCTGGCTGACGGTAGCATCCGTGAAGAAGACGCGATAGAAGTATTTCGCGGCGACCTTGAAGGCGCCTTGGCGGTAAGGCATGTCTGGCAACTGGCCAAGTGCCAAATCCACCGTTATTTGCTGATGGCTGACCCCATCGACCTTTTCGAAAATGTCGCAATGCGATTGGGCAACCCGGGTGTTGATCTCGAGCAGCCAGATGCGATCCTGCACTTCGTCCCAGAAGTATTCGATATTGAACGCCGCATTGTCGTAGCCGATATGGGCCATGACGTCACGCGTCAACGCCTGCATTTTGTGCTGGATATGCTCGGGCAGTTGCGACGGGTAGCGGTAGGATAAAAAGCTCAGCACCTGCGGGTAGCGAATCGAATCGACAATGCCGTAAGGCACCACTTCGCCCTGAAATACGTAGCCTTCAAGGGTGCATTGCCAGCCGCCGATAATTTCCTCGGCCATGCAGTGACCGCCATCGACCAGACGCACCTCGTCAGGCAACTTGGCGTGCTCCAGCACATAGTTGAAGGGCTCTGAAATCGTCCCGATGCCGTCACGCAAGCGCTCGACGGCATGAGCGAAATCTTCGGGGCTTTCGATGCGAAAGCCCAGCCGCGAGCCTGACGACTTGATGGGTTTGACGAAGAATGGGAAATACAGCCCCGCTTCTCCAATATGCGCAAGCGCCTGGGGATCGAAGGGGTCGAAGGCGGTAAAGCGGGGGATGTAATCGGCGATGACTTCGTGCTGAACGCGCCGGCTCCAGTACTTGTGCTCGCATTTGAGCAGACTTTCGAGGCTGGTCGTGCGCGTGCCCAGTCGCTCGCAGAGCAGCGGCAGCATGGTCGAAACCGGGAAGTCCATGTAGCCGACGATGGCATCGACAGGCTCACCAAAGGCTTTCAGCTGGGTTTCGGCCCGGGCGAGCATGTCCTCGATGGGAAAGATTTCCGTATCATTGACCTCGGCGGGTTCGATCACGCCGTGGAAACGGTAGTTTTCAGCCCCGCGTAAATGGGCGAGGCGTTGGCGATTATGCGCATCCAACCCGACAACAAAAATATTCCGAACGCTCATATCTGCCTCCTGGCGTAAGCTCGGCTGTCGGCAGTCATCACCGCTGCAGGGCAGCGGGTAGCAGGCAGGAAATGGCCTTGCTCCTATCAGGCTTTAGCCTGAAGCAGGCCGTTCAATCAAGCATAGTAGGTTATCGTCGGGGCGCAGCGGCAATATGCAGCCGGGGGTGGTAAGCGGTCAGGTCGAGGGGCGTGATTAAGCTGGCTAGGGTCGATGTCTACTGTTATAAGTTAAACCACATACTGCAACATTATCGCATATGACATTACCGCTGACGGGCGTGTCTGTGCATTCCTTAAAAGCGTCGCTGGGCGGCGAATGGGACATGGCGTCACATCATCCCCCCGTCACCGGCCACCTTGTGGCCATTGGCGGAGCCGAAGACAAGACCTCCGAACTCGCCATTCTGCGACGGGTTTTCGAGCTTGCCCCCATCGACAGCGACGAAGTCGCCATCATCGCCACGGCCAGCAGCATTCCTGAACAGCTCCTGCCCAGCTACGAGGCGGCCTTCACTCGCTTGGGGGCCAGTCAGGTTCATGCGCTGAACATCCAGGACCGCCAGCAAGCCGCCGATGAAGAGAATATCCGGCTGATACAACGCAGCGGGGTGATTTTCTTCACCGGCGGTGACCAGCTTCGCCTGACCACGGTGTTTGGTGGCTCCGCCACCCTGCGTGCCATTCGCGAACGGCTTAGGGCCGGCGCCGTGGTCGCCGGCACCAGTGCGGGCGCGGCCGCGATGCCAAGCACCATGATCTACAACGGCGCGGCGGCTGATGCCCTGCGCAAGGGTGGGGTCAACATGACCTTCGGCCTGGACTTCGTGCGCGGGCTGGTCATTGACAGCCACTTCCTCGAGCGCGGTCGATTCACGCGTCTGATGCAGGTGGGGGCCAGCAATCCGGAACATCTGGGCGTGGGCATAGGCGAAGATGCGGCGGTCATCATCCATCCCAATCGGATCCTGGAAACCATTGGGCCTGGGCATGTCATCATCATCGATAGCCGAGATCTGGCGAGTTCCAATATCGCGGAGCTGGACATGAACGAACCGGTCGCCATCGAGAACATGATTCTGCATGCCATGGTCAGTGGGCATGGCTATGATGTCGATGCGCGGCGCTATCTCGTCGCCGATGAGCTAGCGGCCATCCTGGTAGGCAGGTCGGGTCAATGAATATTCTCGATCATCGGGCGCTACGCGGGCCGAACTACTACAGCCGCTACCCGGCCATTTACATGCGGCTGGACATTGGTGAACTCGAGGAGCGACCCAGCGACCTGGTCCCCGGCATCGTCGAGCGGCTGACGACGCTGCTCCCGACGCTGCAGGAACACCGCTGCTCGGTGGGCCGCCCTGGTGGCTTTCTGGAGCGGCTGGGGCGCGGCACCTGGGCCGGTCATGTGGTTGAGCATGTGGCGATCGAACTGCAGAACCTGATCGGCTTTTCGGTGGGCTACGGCAAGACGGTCGATTCCTACGACACCGGCATCTATAACGTCGTTTACCGTTACCGGGATGAAGCCTGCGGCCTTGCCGCCGGCGTAGAGGCCGTCGATCTCGTCGCGCGGCTGTTCAAGGGCGACGAGATTGATATCGCCTCCATCATCACCCGCCTCAAGCAGGTGCGCGACGCCCACATGCTCGGCCCTTCCACGGCGGCCATCGTCGATGCCGCCACCCGGCGGGGCATCCCCCATGTCCGGCTGAGCGAGGACAGCAGCTATATCCAGCTCGGTCACGGCCACCGTCAGCAGCGCATCCAGGCGACGGTGACCGGCCATACCGACCTGATCGGCTTCGGCATTGCCGACGACAAGGAGTGGACCAAGCAGGTACTCGGTGATGCCGGGATTCCGGTGCCCCTGGGGCGGGTGTGCGATTCGTTCGATGAGGCGCTGGACGCCGTTCGCAGCATCGGCTACCCCGTCGCGGTGAAGCCGGTGGTCGGCAACCATGGCCGCGGGGTGAGCACCAATATCGAGGACGACCAGGCGCTCAGTGATGCCTTCGACATTGCCTCGCATCGCAACCCGTCAGTGATCGTCGAGCAGTACATTCGCGGCGAGGATCACCGCCTGCTGGTCATCGACGGCAAGCTCGTCGCCGCCGCAAGACGTCGGCCAGCGCATGTGGTGGGCGACGGGGTGGCGACGCTCCAGGCGCTGGTCGACGCGGAAAATCGCGATCCGCGCCGCGGCGTCGGTCATGAGAACCTGCTTACCCAGATCCAGCTGGACGACCAGTCGCTAAGGCTGATCGGCCAGCAGAACCTGACCCTGCAGAGCGTCATTCCCGCAGGTGAGATTGTCTATCTTAAGCCTACCGCGAACCTCAGCACCGGAGGCACGGCCACGGACGTCACCGACGATGTTCACCCGGAGGTGCGCTACGCGGCGGAGCGTATTGCGCGGCTGGTGGGGCTCGATATCATCGGCATCGACCTGCTCGCCGAAACCCTGACCAAGCCCCTCGAGGAACAGTCGGCCGCAGTGGTCGAGGTCAATGCCGGCCCCGGCTTTCGCATGCACCTCTCGCCCACCCACGGGGAGGGGCGCGATGTGGGGCGCCCGGTGATCGACATGCTGTTTCCCGACAGCGAGACCACCGGCCGCATTCCCATCGCAGCGGTCACCGGCACCAACGGCAAGACCACCACGGTACGCCTGCTCTCGCACCTGCTGCGCCAGGCCGGGCGCAATGTCGGCATGGCCTGCACCGGCGCCATCGAGATCGACAACCACGTGATTATGCGCGGCGACTATAGCGGCCCTCAGGCGGCGGCGATCGTGCTGCGCGAGCCCACCGTCGAGTGCGCGGTGCTCGAGGTCGCCCGCGGGGGCATCATGCGTCGCGGGCTGGGGTTCGACGAATGCGACGTCGGCGTGCTGCTCAACATCGCCAGCGACCACCTGGGCGAACACGACATTCATACCCTGGATGAGCTGGCACGCTGCAAGACGGTAGTGATCGATGCCGTCCGCCAGGGCGGCACGGCGGTGCTCAATGCCGACGACCCCCGGGTGTTGGAAGGCCAGGAGTGGGCGCGAGGCGACATCATCTTCTTCACGCTGGACCCCAACTCCCGTCCCGTCCGTCAGCACGTCCGCGACCAGGGCGTCGCCTTTACCCTGCACAACGAGCGCATCGTGATGCGCCAGGGCCATGTTGAAGCCGAGGTGATCCCGGTGGTGGATGTGCCGATCACCTTCGAGGGCCACGCGCGCTTCAATGTCGCCAACGCCCTGGCGGCGAGTGCCGCCGCCTATGCCCTGGGGCTGTCGATCGCCGACATCCAGATGGGCTTGCAGACCTTCCATCCCACGCCGGGCCAGAACCCCGGACGGACCAACCTGATCGACGCCGACGGCATGAAGGTGCTGATCGACTACGGCCACAACGTGCCGGCGCTTGAGGCGTTGAGCGAACTGGTCGGCTGCATTCCGGCGCGGCGACGCATTAGCGTGGCCAGCGCCCCCGGCAACCGTCGTGACGAAGACCTGTTCACGCTGGGCACCCTGCTTGCCCGGATGCACGACGTGGTCTTCATCTACGAGACCGACGCCCGCGGCCGCACTCCCGGTGACGCCGCCCGCCTGCTGCGCGAAGGTGCCGAGTCCGTACCCGGCGACTGTCGGGTGGAGGTCATCATGGAAGAGCAGCAGGCCGTGGAGCGCGCTTTCGAAGAGGCCAGCGAAGGCGACCTGCTGGTCTTGCTGATCGACGATGTGGAGAGCGCCATTGAGCGCATCAGGGGGCGACGCTTCCGGTCGGTTGCCGCCAGAACGCCAGACGGAGCGTCGTCATGATGCCCGCCGACCCCCGGGACGACCGGCTGCTGACCCTGCTGCGCGTCGGCAGCGTCTATGCGCCGGAACCGCTCGAGGCGAACGATATCCTGATCGCCGATGGCCGCATCGCCGCCCTGGGGCGGGACCTCGAGATTCCCCCTGGCTGGCCGGTGCGGGTCGTGGAGGCGCGACACCTTACCGCCGTGCCCGCCTTTATCGATCAGCACGTCCACGTTACCGGCGGTGGGGGCGAAGGCGGCTGCGGCACGCGCTGTCCGGAAATTTCCGCCCATGAAATCGCCGCCATGGGGATCGGCACGGTGGTGGGGGTGCTGGGCACCGACAGCATCAGCCGTTCCCCGGCGGACTTGCTGGCCAAGGTACGCGGGCTCAGGGCCGAGGGTATCTCGGCCTATATGTACACCGGTGCTTACCGTGTCCCGCCGCCCACGCTGACCGGCGATGTTCAGCGCGATCTGGCCTGGATTCCCGAGGTCATTGGCCTGGGGGAAATCGCCATTTCGGATCATCGCTCGAGCCAGCCGCGCCAGGATGAAATCGAACGCCTGGTCAGCGATACCCGAGTGGGCGCCATGCTGGCCGGCAAACGCGGCATCTGCCACTTCCATCTGGGTGACGGCAAACGGGGGCTTGAGCCGCTGCGCCGATTGCTCCGTGAAACCGAAATCCCCGCCGACCAGGTGATTCCCACCCACGTGAACCGCCATCCTGCCTTGCTCGAGGAGGCCGCAGACTATGCGCTGGCGTTCAACGCCAGCGTCGACATCACCGCCTTTGAAGACGCCGGCGATGGCCTGTCCGGCTTCGATGCCGTGGCTCGCTTGCTCCAGCGTGGCGTGCCGCCTGAGCTCATCACCCTGAGCTCCGACTGTAACGGCAGCCTGCCGGAATTCGACGCGAACGGGGCCTACCTAGGCATGAAAGTGGCACGCAACACCACGCTGATTGCGGACTGGCAACGCCTCGTGAGGGAGGACGTGCTGCCCCTCGAAACGGCCCTGGGGCTGATTTCAGGAAGCGTGGCCCGGGTGCTTGGCCTGCACGCAAGCAAAGGACGCCTGGCGGTTGGCTTCGACGCCGATGTCACCCTGCTCGATAGCGACCTTCAGCCGCAGCAAACGTTCGTGGCGGGCAAATGCGTCTATGACGCAAGCCGCCTGAAACGCTGATCACCTTGAAAACAGCCGCTTTGCCCCCACATTTACCTTAAGTTTGGTGTCTCTGCTCGCGGGCCGGACATTTCCGCTTCTTCATGCAACGACCCTCGGGGCAGAGCGCTATGAGAATCCTGTATCAACCGTTTCTACAGCGGACACTCTGGCAGTGGACGTCCGTGTTGGCGCTGGTGTTGTTACTCACCGGCTGTGGGGTCAACAATATTCCCACCTACGACGAGAAAGTCACCTCCGCCTGGTCCCAGGTGGAAAACCAATACCAGCGCCGTGCCGATCTGATTCCCAACCTGGTGGAAACCGTCAAGGGGTTTGCGGACCAGGAGCAGGAAACGTTAACCGCGGTGATCGAAGCGCGCTCCAAGGCTACCTCGATTCAGGTGGACGAGAGCATTCTTGAGAACCCCGAGAAGCTGCAGCAGTTCCAGCAGGCTCAAGGAGAGTTGAGCAGCGCCCTGAGCCGTTTGATGGCGGTGTCCGAACGCTACCCGGACCTGAAATCAAACCAGAACTTTCTGGCCCTGCAGTCACAGCTCGAGGGCACGGAGAACCGCATTGCCGTTGCGCGGCGGGACTTCATCCAGTCGGTGGAGCGCTACAACACCGAACTGCGTACCTTCCCGGGCAAAATCTGGCACAGCCTGCTGTATAGCGATCTGGAGCCCCGCGCCAACTTCGAAGCCACCACGGAAAATGCCGACGAAGCACCTGCGGTGGACTTCTGATGGCTACCCTGATGCGCAAAAGTCTGTTGCTGACGTTCCTGCTGTTGCTCCCGGTTTCCGCCTGGGCCCAGTCATCGCCTGATTTCCCCGAGCTTTCCGGCCGGGTGGTCGACCGTGCTGAAATGCTGTCACCCGAGGTGGAAGCGCGCCTGACCCAGATGCTCGAGGCCCACGAAGACGCCAGCACCGAGCAGGTGGTGGTGGTGACATTGCCGGACCTTCAGGGGTATCCCATCGAGGATTTCGGCTACCAGTTGGGTCGGCACTGGGGAATTGGTCAGGAAGACGAGGATAACGGCGCGCTGCTGATCGTCGCAGAAGAAGAGCGGGCCATCCGCATCGAAGTGGGTTACGGCCTTGAAGGGCGTCTCACTGACGCTCAGTCCGCGGTGATCATCAATCAGGCGATCAGCCCGGCGTTCCGCCAGGGGGACTTTCAGGCCGGTATCGTTAACGGTGCCGCGGCGATGATTCAGGTGCTCGGCGGCGAGCCCTTGGCGGCGCCCGAGGGGCAGCCACCCGAGTCAGCCCAGGAAAAGCCCAACCCCGGGCTGATGGGGCTATTCTTCTTCATCATGATGGGCGTTGTGTTCTTTATCGGCAGTCGTGGTGGCCGTGGCGGACGCGGGGGCGCGGCCCTCGTCGGCGCGGCGCTGATGGGCGGTCGTGGCGGCGGCGGTGGCAGCGGCGGTTTTGGTGGCGGCGGTGGCGGCTTTGGCGGCGGCGGTGCCTCCGGTGGCTGGTAACGCCATATGGCCCTCCGCCCGCGCTGACTCTTTACTCCTGACTATGAGCATCACACCATCATGACATTACTAAGCAAAAGCGATCAGGAAGCCGTTACCGCCGCGATCAACGAGGTCGAGCGGGAAACCGACGCCGAGCTGGTCACCGTGCTGACGGCCCAGTCCGATAACTACAGTTATATTCCGCTGCTCTGGGCAGGCATTCTGGCGTTGCTGGTGCCGGGTGTCGCCAATTATGTGGGCGGCTGGTTCAGCGCCGACGTGCTGCTGCTGGTGCAGTGGGGCACGTTCGTCCTGCTCAGCCTGCTGTTTCGCATGCCGCGCATCAATACCCGGCTGATTCCCCGGCAGGTGCGCTACTGGCGTGCCTCCAATCTGGCGCGTCGTCAGTTTCTCGAGCAGCGCCTGCACCATACCGACGGGGGCACCGGCATGCTGATCTTTGTCTCGGAAGCGGAGCGCTATGTGGAGATCCTGGTGGATCAGGGTATCGCCGACGTGCTCGACGACAAGGTGTGGGAAGACATCGTGGCGGATTTCACCGCCAAGGTGCACCAGGGCGACACCCGGCAGGGCTTTCTTGACTGTATTGCCGCCTGCGGCAAGCTTTTGAAAGCGCATGTGCCCGCCACCCATGAGCGCAATGAACTGCCCAATCACCTGGTGATCTTGCCTTAACGAAATAGGCGGCTGTCCACTGGGGCGCCCGGCGTTTCACGGCTGGCCACGTGCCAGGCCGCAAGCGTTGGGTGGCGCGTCTGAGTTGCAGCGTTTACAGCGTTGCCCAACTAAGGCTTAGCGCCCCCTCTTGGGTAGGCTACACTCGGGTTTTGCGTTCCACGACGGAAGGATAGCCATCTCCATGTTGGGATTCCTGCAGGGGCTTTCCTACGGCCTCTTTATGACCTGCCTGCCCTGGCTGTTGATAGGGCTCTACAAGCCTGACCTGGCACTTCCGTGGCCGGCGCCCGGTCGGTTGCAGGTCATCTTCCGCTATTGCCTGCTGGTGCCCTTCATTAGCATGCTGCTGTGGCTGACGTCCCTGTGGGGTGGTTTCAGCCCGAGCCTGCTTGGCTGGCTGTCGGGTATCGTGGCCATTCCGGTGGCGCTGCCGGTGGAGCGCACCCTGCGTGGCTGGCTGGCGCGCCGCCGCGCCCGTCGCCAGGCCGCGCAGCGTGCGGCCGAAACTCAGCAGCGCCGTGCCCAGGAGGAACGCAGGGCTCACGAAGCGGGGGTCCTGGTGCTGGATCCGGCAAGGCCCCCAGAAGGGGCCGACGAGCTCGTGCTGGCCATATGCCGGGTCAAGCAAAGCCTGCTCGACGCCAATCGCCCTGACCTGGCGATCCTGGCCGACCGTCTCTACAGTCGCTATCGTCATGTGATGGACGTACTCGGTGAGCGTTTTCAGCCTGGCGAACTGGCCTTCAAGCGCTCGCAGGGCCTGGTCACCCAGGTGTGTTTCGGCGCGGTGGATACGCTGACGGCCATGGCCTCCCAGGCGCGCGGCGTGGTGAGCGTCGATGGCGACTATGTGCGTGGCCGCCTGAACCGCAAGGGCAGCCAACTGAGCGAGGAAGAGCGCGCTGCCTTGGTGCGCCGCTTGGATCTGCTGGTAGAGACCGAGCACCGCTTGTACGAGCTTTCTGCGCGCATCGAATCGGCGCTGACCGTGCTCGACGATACCGCTGTTTCCATGGCGCGCATCGAGACGGCACGCCCGCAGGCGTCGGTCGCCACCGAAACGGCACTTGAGGACCTGCGCCGCTTCGCCGAAGGCGCAGACCGTTATGCGCGCAAGGAGTAAGGCGCCGATTGGCATTACCCGGCGATTTCTGCAACGGTTTCTTTAAATAGCCCAGGAGATGCTCATGACTCAGCTATCCGATGACCAACGTCGCCTCTCCCTGCCGCCGGTGGAGGAGATCGCCGACCAGGTGGGCGTGCCCCCGGCCGATGCCGATTCGGTCGACGCTGATGACCGTGATATCGACCCTGAGCTTGAGGCGATGGCCGACCACTTCGTCAAGGAGGTGCTCGCCGGCGATGACGAGGCGTCGGTGGTTCGCCAGCGCCGGGCCGTGGACGAGATGGGGCTTGAATTGCAGCAGCAGGCCGCCCATCGCAGCGCCATGCTGCAAACGCCACTGCGCCAGTTGGCCCATCAGGGTGACGAAGGCGGGCCTGTCGCCAAGGCGCTGACCGATCTGCGTGGGCGCATGGAAGGCCTCGACCCTGCCCGCCATCGCCTGGCGCCGAGCGCGCTGGACCGTATCATGGCGATCATTCCCGGCATCGACAGCCGTGTGCAGCGCTACTTTCGCAAGTTCGAGAATGCCCAGCAGGCGTTGGATGCGATCATCGAAGAGCTGGAGAACGGTCGCGACATGCTGCATCGCGACAACCTTACTCTCAGCGATGACCAGCAAGCCCTCAATAACATTCTCGGTGAGTTAAACCGTCAGGTGGCGCTGGGTCGCTTGATCGATCGCCGTCTGAAGGGCGAGATTGCCGCCCGCGATGCCGATGATCCACGGCGTCAGTTCCTTGAGGAGGAGCTGCTCTTCCCGCTACGCCAGCGCATTGTCGACCTTCAGCAGCAGCTGGCGGTGAGCCAGCAGGGCGTGCTGGCGCTGGAGGTCATCATCCGCAACAATCGCGAGTTGATACGCGGCGTGGACAGGGCGATCAACGTTACCGTCTCGGCGCTCACCGTGGCGGTGACCGTGGCCATGGCCATGGCCAATCAGCGCCTGGTGCTGGATCGCGTCGAAGCTCTCAACGCCACCACGTCGCAGATGATCGGCGGCACTGCCAAGGCGCTGCGCCAGCAGGGGGTGGATATCCAGAAGCGAGCCTCCGGGGCGATGCTCGACATGGAAGTGCTTGAGGAGGCCTTCGGTGATGTCATGGGCGCGATCGACGATCTTTCGAGCTACCGTCAGGAGGCGCTGCCGCGCCTGGATGAACAGATCGACCGCCTGGCGACCCTGGCCAAGCAGGGGGGCGCTTCCATCGAGCGTCTTCGCGAGGGTAACGCGTCGCAACCCCCGGACGGCACCGCGACTCGCTGACGTGGCGGAATTGCCTCAGCGGCTATTTGAAGCGCGAAGAGGCATCCCGGAAGGCTTTGCGCATCAGCTCCCAGGAGTCTTCCATCCCCTGGCGAATAGTCTCCCAGGCGGCTTCGCTTGAGTGCTGAAGCTCGTCGAGTCGTTGCTGTGTCTCCGCCTGACGTTTCTTGAGCCGCTCGATGTCCTCATGGTATTTGACTCTGGCCTCGTCACTGGCCTGGCGGGCCTTGGCGATCAGCTCGTCGATATCTTGATTCCACTCGTCGAGCCGGGCCTTCATTTCTTCAACAAATTCGTCGCGCTGACTCATGGCACTCTCTCCTTGCGTTAACGGCAATGATGGCTTCGGCGGTGAGGTGCCGTCGACCTGTGAGGCTCTTTCCTTTATACCAGCGTCTCCTGACTAACGCACTTCGCGGCTTCGCCATGCCCACGGGCCGGTAGATATTTTTTACCCGCTGGGTCTCACCTAAGCATTGCTCATATCGGAGGTTACTACCACAATGTGCTGGGTGGACCTTTATACATGTGGCCAGCGGCGGGGAGTGCCTGTTATGAAAACGTTGTCGAACATGGGGTTCGCCCTCTTCGGTGCGGCGCTGGTCGCCATCAGTTATGGGCTGGCACGCTTTGCGTTTGGTCTATTCGTTCCCTCCATCAGCGATGAGCTGTCACTGTCGTCGTATGTCGTCGGCATCATCGGTGCGCTGCCGTTCATCAGTTTTGTGCTGGCTACGCTGGTGGCCCCTTTCGCCGCTGACCGTCTGGGCGCGCGAAATCTGGCGGTGCTTTCCGGCGTCTTCGGGCTTGGCGGTCTGGCTCTGATCAGTCAGTCGTCCACGTCCCTCTCATTGGGCGTGGGGGTGTTTGTCTGCGGTATCTGCACCGGCTTGATGATGCCGGCCCTCACAGCGGCGATGCAGGCGCTGGTAAGCCGGTCGATGCACGGGCGCGTCAGCTCGATCATGAATGCCGGTACCAGTATCGGCATCATCGTGGCCGTGCCGACGGTGATCTTTCTGGCAGATGCGTGGCGGCTTACCTACACGATATTTGCCGTGCTGGCCGGGCTCGGTGTCGTGGCGGCATGGTTTTTCATTCCTTCGGTATCCCGTCTCATCCCCGCCAACGCGGCACCGCCGCCGCCTATCACCCGGGTGCAGTGGTCACGGCTGATTCGGCTGACGTTGTTTGCCTTTGCCATGGGCTTTGTGTCTGCGCCGTACTGGCTGTTCGCGCCTGACCTGCTGGTGAACCTGGGCGCGCTGTCTTCGCAGAATACCGGTTGGCTGTGGTTTGCGGTGGGTGTCGCCGGGCTGGGTGGCGCCGTCATCAGTGATCTGGCCGACCGTAACAACCCGCCGATTACCCAGGCCTTGATGTTGATGATGCTGTCCGCAAGCCTGGTATTGCTGGCCGCGAGCCCCAGTCAGTTACCGCTGGCGATGTTTTCCGCCATGGTGTTCGGCCTGGCCTACATGAGCTTGACGGGGCTTTATCTGATGACCGGCATCCGCCTGCTGCCGGGGCGGATATCGATGGGGCCGGTACTTCCCTTCATGGCCTGTGCACTTGGGCAGGCGGTGGGCTCGCCGGTAATCGGTGGGCTGGTCGAAAGCCTTGGATACGCGGATGCGTTTTCGATCTTTACGGTGATCGGTATCGTGATAGCGGTTATATCGCCGCTTTACCCCGGTCATATCGACTACTTGACCGACGATGAAGCGCCGCAGCCAGAGGCGGAGACTGAAGAGGATACCGGCCTGCAGGCCGCTTATGACTACCAGTTGCTGGATGAGGACGGTGAGCCTCTCCAAGACCCTGTTGAGGAAGAACCTGTGGCCGAAGAGGCCGATAAGCGCTGATGGCGTGCTTGGGTAATGACGTGATAGTGCCATTGGCGATGGCGGATCTGGGTTATACATGCGCCCGCTGAAAATAGCTCAACAACAGCGGCAATACCAGGATCAGCACCGTGATACGCAGAAGGTGGTGCGAGGTGACAAAAGCCGGGTCGATTCCCAATGAAAGGGCGACAAGGCTCAGTTCCGGCGCACCGCCGGGCATATAGGCGAGCAGCGCCGCCGCTAACGAAACACCGGTCAAGGCGTGTATGCCCCATGCAGCCAGCAGGGCGATAAGTAGCAGAATGACGGCTTGCAGGGTGGCCATGACCAGGGTGTGGCGTACCTCGGTAAGGGAGGTGCCCGCAAAACGTACGCCCACCGAGATGCCAATCACCACCTGGGCCATGGCGATAAGGCTGGGGGGCAGCGAGGCATGGGTCAGGCCCGAGAGGTGAAGGCCCGTTGATATCAGGGCGGGTCCGAACAGCAGCGCATTGGGCAGGTGCAGCCGCTGCCCAAGCCAGGCACCCAGCACCCCGGCCCCGGCAAGCCACGCCGCATCCGCGGGACTTGGCAGCCACAGCCATTGATCCAGGCTCATGCCGGTGGGTTGCAGACTGACATGCCCGATTCCGCTCAGCAGCGGTGGAATGGCCGCCAGCAGGATCAAAATGCGCACCGCATGGGTCATGCCCACCACGCGTAGATCGGCGCTAGAGTCCAGGGCCATGCCGGTCACCGCCGAAACGCCACCGGGCACGCCCGCATAGAGGGCCGTATCCATGGAGTAGTGGGCGAACCGCCGGGAAAACCATACCGAAAACAGCATCATCACGGCCGTGGCCAGCAGCATGATGACCAGGCTGGTCGACCATCCCAGCAGATCGCCCGAGACGTCCCCCGTGAAGGCCGAGCCGAGCATCACGCCAATGACCACCAACACACCTTTGCGACCGCGTCCCGGCGAGCGCAGCCGCCAGCCCATAAGGCTGGCGGTGGTGGTGGCTATCATGGCGCCCAGCAGCCAGGGCAACGGCATTTCAATCCAGTAGGCAATGCCCCCGCCGACCAGGCCCAGCGCAAGCGTGGGTAAAAACCGATAGAAGGCCAGCAGTGGTTGCGTCATGGTGGTGTTCAATTGGTGATGACTCCCTGTCAAACGTCCGTGCCCACCATGATATTGACGTAGCGAGATGCAAATTCGCAACTGCATAACGGGGTAGCTAGACTCGACAAGGGCAAGCGCTTTAAGCGCAGCGCAAGGCTGCCACTTAAAGCGCCTGTTTCCTCCAGGGCTTGCCGTCGCAGGTTGCATAGTAACTGCATTTCACTGTACAGCCGCGGCAGGGCAGTTTTTTTGTCGAAGGCGCTGGTGTCGGTTGGGTGGGCACGTTCATGTTGATCTCGCAGTCAGGGAAGTAGGGCAAGGCGCTGGTGGAGGCGGGCACCTAGGAACAAATGAGGCAGGGAGGCGTCTGCATCGCCATGAAGGGCTGCCTGCTTATCATTTGACTTTGCACCACTTGGCGCTGGTTTACCAACGTCGGCTTTCAACCCTATGAGGGCCCGGCTGATAAACACATGAGAGGACGCAAAGATGTCATCACGGCTGCGTGACCGTAACGTCTGGTTTGGACTGCTGCTGGGCGTTCTGGGGCTTATCTACGTTGGCAGCATGTCGGCAAGCGGCCAGGCTGAGCTGCCTCACCTGATGGCAGCCCTGACCGTCCTGATTCCGCTGACTCTGTTCGGCGTCGTGCTGCGCAGTCCCTGGCCAACGGCGGCGGCGCTGGCCTTTCTGGTGGTGATCAACCTGTCCCTGGGTTAGATACTTCATCTAGGAACGCGATATGGATGCGGTGCCTGGCAGCTTATACGGGCAGCTCGTCCACGTTATCCACAACAGCTGCGTACAGGTCCCTCGTTGAGGCCAAGGCCCCCTCGTGGACCGCCTGGGCTGACAGTGCCTTGCCGTTATCCGCCTCCAGCGCCCGGGTCGCCGTTGCGCTGGCCACCACGGTGACATCAAATCCCAGGTTGAACGCGCCGTGTGCGGTGGAATTGACGCACATGTGGGTCATGAATCCCCCCAGCACCAGTTTGTTGCAGCCCATCTCTCTCAGCTGCGCTTCAAGGTCGGTCTGGACAAAAGCGTTGGGAAACTGCTTGGTGATGACCGGCTCGCCGTTCAGCGGCTTCACGATATCGGCAATTTGGCCGATCGGTGCTTTGATGTCGTAGGGCGTTCCTTCACCGGTGTCGTGTTGAATGTGAATAATAGGAATGCCGGCTTCTCGTGCTTTTTCGAGCAGCTTCTGGGCTTCCAGCAGTGCATCTTCGACTCCCTCCAACTGCATCACCCCTTCTCGATAGGTGTTCTGGCAGTCGATGAGGACTAACGCTGATTCTGAAAGCTTGTTGGGGGTATGGCCGAGCCCTAATAGTTCGCGCAGCGTGATGGATGTGGTCATTGATGACTCCTTCTTGTCATTAACTATTTAATGCATAAATGAAAAGCGAGGTATTGAGCGGCAAGAATGCCCTCAACGATTTGAATAATGCTACCCAGATCCTGCTTGGGTACGTGACTGGACGGCGTGTGTTGTGGGTCAGTTGAAAGCATACACCCTACACGAATGTTTGCTGATAGTCGTCATGGCAACTAGGCTTGTACAAGTTATGCGTAATGCATAATACATCAGGCTTTATTCAACAGGAGGTTGACGCTATGTCCAGCCCTGAACATAAGCAGAAAATATGGAAGATGATCAAAGACATTAAGGTCGGCATGTTGGTGACGCTGGATGACGATATGCCGCGGGCCCGGCCGATGCATCTGGTTCAGGATGCCTATGACGGAACCCTATGGTTCTTTACCCGGCGAAGTGCCGAAAAAGTTAAGGAAACCGAGCGCGACCACGATGTATGCCTGAGTTTTTCCGATCAGGAAAAAGGTGTCTATGTGTCGCTTTCCGGCAAGGCGAACCTGACCGATAATCGTCAGCTGATCGACAAATACTGGAATCCCTTCATCGCCGCCTGGTTCCCGGAAGGCAAGGACGACCCCGACGTGGCACTGCTGGAAGTCAAGGTGCAGATGGGTGAGCACTGGAAAGCCAAAGAGAGCAAGGCGTTCCAGCTGTATGAAGTGGCCAAGGCCAATATCAAGAAAGACACCACCCCGAATCTGGGCGAGAACGAGAAGTTTGGTGGCTAGGCCGCAAATAGCGCACCTGGAAAGCTGAGTGCGCCATCTTCAACAAACGAACAGTGAGTACAAAGCGGGCGGCCGTTAAGCCGCCCGTTTGTCGTTACAGCTTGACGGTAGGGTCGCCAAAGCCCTGAGGCACATACAGATTGTGCTCGCTCAGGTTGCGGGTGTCCGTTTCGCCGCAGAGTGCCATGGTGGTATCCAGTTCCTTGTGAATGATTTCAAGCGCTCGCGTGACGCCTGCCTCTCCCGCAGCACCCAGTCCATAGGTATAGGCCCGGCCGATGTAGGTGCCCTTGGCGCCCAGCGCCAGCGCCTTGAGCACATCCTGTCCCGAACGGATTCCCGAGTCGAGATGCACTTCCACGTCATCGCCCACGGCGTCCATGATCGCCGGCAGCATGCGGATGGAGCTAACCGCGCCGTCCAGCTGACGCCCGCCGTGGTTGGAGACGATGATCGCATCGGCGCCGATCTCGACGGCACGTCGCGCGTCCTCGGGCGCCATGATGCCTTTGACGATCAGTTTGCCACCCCACCATTCCTTGAATTGGGCGATACGTCGCCAGTCCAGCGAGACATCAAACGCTTCCGACGTCCAGGTGGATAACGACGAAGGATCCGTCACCCCTTTGGCATGGCCGACGATATTGCCGAACGAGCGACGTTTGGTGCGCAGCATTTCGAGCCCCCAGGGTATCTTGGTGGCCATGTTGGCAATCGAACGGGGGGTGAGTTTGGGGGGCGCTGACAGCCCGTTCTTGATGTCTTTGTGACGTTGCCCCAGCACCTGAAGGTCCACCGTGACCACAATCGCCGAGCAGTTGACCGCCTTGGCGCGCTCGAACAGCCTACGCATGAAGTCGTCATCCTTCAGCGTGTAGACCTGGAACCAGAAGGGCTTGGTGGTGTGCTCGGCCACGTCTTCAAGCGAACAGATCGACATGGTGGAAAGCGTGTACGGAACGCCGAACTTCTCGGCCGCCCGCGCCGCCTTGATCTCGCCATCGGCCGACTGCATGCCGGTCAGCCCCACCGGCGCCAGGCCCACGGGCATGGACACGTCTTCACCGATCATCTGGCGGCGCGTCGTGCGCCCCGACATATCAACGGCCACCCGCTGCTTGAGGTGGATATGCTGGAAGTCGCTGGTGTTTTCGCGAAAGGTCTGCTCTGTCCAGCTGCCCGACTCAGCGTAGTCGTAGAACATCTTGGGAGTCCGCCGGACATAGTGACGACGGAGATCTTCGATATTGGTATAAACCGGCATAGTGGCTCCTGTGACGAATGAGAGGGCAACGGAGGGCAGGTGGCAATATTGGATTTAGAGGGTTTACCGCCCATCACTGTGTTAACAGAATACCACTGTGAGAACACCATCCGGCCAAAAAAATTTAACGGCGACAATGAGCCGCATCCCAGCAGCGGTCGTTCAAGGCTTGCTCCCAGGCGTTGAAAAAAGGGGCGTTTCCTGGATGGAAACGCCCCTTTGTATGTCGTTGCTGTTAATGCTTTAGACGTAAAAGTCGAGGTCTTCCTGGGCTTTGAGCAGGTCACGCATCTTGATGGGGTCGTCACCAAAGAAGAAGACGAGGCCCCAGTGCGTACCAAAGGCCGAACGGTCAGGTACGGTTTCTTCCGTCGGCGCGACCAGTTCGTGCGACTCAAAGTAGGGGTGATCAACACACTCCGGCGGCATTTCCAGCTTGCTGACCACGCGACGGCGGGGGTATACGCCGAAGCAGCCCGCATAACCTTTCGCGTCGACCACTTCTTTGGGGAAGAACGCCGCCACTTCCTCTTTGGTGCTCTTGGGATCGAACACCAGCATCGAAGCCTGGTAGGCATTGAAACCGTAGGCTTTTTCGATCAGTTCGAAGGCCTTGAAGCCAGGCGGACGGTAGGCCACTTCGCCAAAGTACATTTCGCCATCGGCAGTCACAAAGTACTCGGGGTGAATCAGGCCGAACTTGATGTCAAACGTCTTGATCAACAGTTCGATCTGCTTGGTAATCGCGTTGCGCCAGCTTTCTAGCTCTTGGGTGGCTGGCACGAAGACCGAGTAACCCAGCGTCACGTATTCCGAAATGTTGAGGAACTGGATCTTGCCATCGTGTATCCAGGCTTCAACGGCAAATTCCCAGCCGCTCAAGTGACTTTCCATCAACAGCGGATATTCTTCGTCGGGAATGTGTTCGATTTCTTCTAACGTGCGGATCATGCGGTGACCCAGGCAGCCGGCCTTGTCGAAGGCCTTGACGTGAATCGGGTCGTCCGGATCGCCGTCCAGCTTGAGCAGCGTCTGGTTGACGCGCTTCATGAAGCGGACGATATCGTCTTTCTCGTGGGCCTCCTCGAAGATACCGACGCGAATACCGCCAAGCTGGGCACGGCGCTTCATCAAGGCCTTATCACGGAACAGAATGGACTGTCCGTACATGCGCGGGCTGTCGAGGAGCACGGAGTTGATGGCACCAGACCACTCAACGGTTTCCTCGAAGAGCGGGATGGCCACATCGACGCCTTCGGCCTTCAACCGCTCGGCAATTTCCATGGACCGGTCGTTGAGACGAATAAAATCCCAAGACATGAACGGTATGTTGTTGGCGGTGCAGAAATCTTCGGCCCACTCGGGCGCCACTACCACATAGCGGCGATCGAACTTTTGTGCCGCCTTGATCGCATTCACGCTCCAGCCAAGCAGCGCGATATAGCCCTTATTGGGATCCTTGGGCGTTTCGGTGCCTTTGACCGAATCCAATTCTGGATCACGCCAAGCAGCGACGGCTTCGGGTAACTGCTTCTCTGATGTTATCGACATTCGAAGTTCTCCTTGCTGGTTAACCTAGTCTGACGGCGCCTAAGTTGGAGCGCACCAGGTGAACTGAGCCACTGCCAGTGTTTGTTCAGACGCGGTTGAGTAAGCCAGCGCTAGGGAAGCTCTAAGCGCACCCCATCTCCTTCCCAAACTAGTCGACTGAGTTACAAATGGCAACTTGGTTGTAAGGCTTCTGGCAAACGGCTGTATAAGTTTTATCTCAACCATGAACGGGTGACGGCGACGGTTAAACGCTGCCCGGAAAAGCTTACGGCGTCACTTTGCCGCGCAGACTCTTGGTCTTGCCTTTGCGGGTTTTGGCATCCACCCGTTTGCGCTTGGCGGAGCGGGTGGGTCTTGTCGGTTTGCGGGTTTTTTGCTGCTTGACCGCTTCGCGAATCAGCTCACGCAGCCGCGTCAGGGCATCGTCGCGGTTATGCTCCTGAGTACGAAAGCGTTGCGCCTTGATGATGATCACGCCTTCCTGAGTGATGCGCTGGTCCGTCAGCGCCAACAGGCGTTCTTTGTAGAAAGGCGGCAGGCTGGAGTTTTGGATGTCGAAGCGCAGATGGATGGCGGAGGCCACCTTGTTGACGTTCTGACCGCCCGCTCCCTGCGCACGGATGGGATGCATCTCGATCTCCCAGTCGCCGAGTTCCACCGTATTGGAAATACGCAGCATAGGGCTCCTTGGGGGTGAAAAGTAACGCCATGCTATTCAAACGAGGCCTTGGCCTGCTCGTCTCTTCGCTCCAGCGCTGTCGACAATGCTTCTAGTCTAACATACCGACGGCAGGCAGTAAGGAAGGCAGCGTGAATAGTGACCGAGCCACGAAAAATGTTAGCCTGCTATTTTTCGCTCATACGTAGACAGTAAGGATTTGTTTATAGTGAGCAAGACTTTTTGAGAGGGAGCGCCCGATGAACGACGTCATCAAGCTATTAACGTCTCACCGTTCGATTCGCAAATTTTCTCCGCGCGAACTGCCGGAAGGTCTTCTTGATACGCTGATCGAGGCGGGCCAGGCGGCGGCCACGTCGAGTCATATTCAGGCTTACAGCGTTATCCGCGTCACGCTTCCGTCGTCCCGCGAACAGCTGGTAGCGCTAACCGGCGGCCAGCAATACGTGGCGAACTGCAGTGAGTTCCTGGTGTTCTGTGCGGATATGAAACGGCCGCTGGAGGCCGCCGCGCGCACCGGCGAAGACGTGGTCAGTGGTATGACCGAGCAACTGCTGGTAGCGACGGTGGATGTTGCGCTGATGGCGCAGAACGTGGCGATCGCGGCCGAGTCGGAAGGGCTGGGTATTTGCTACATTGGCGGTATCCGCAATAACCCCCAGGCCGTGAGTGAGCTGCTGGACCTCCCCAAGCATGTCTACCCGGTATTTGGTATGTGCATTGGCTATCCCGACCACGACCCCGATATCAAGCCCCGCTTGCCGGTTAGCGCGATATTGAAGAAGGATCGCTATTGTGATGACGAAGCCGAGGTAGCTGACTTTGACAGCACCATGCACGGCTATTACCAATCGCGCAAAAGCGGCAACAAGGATGCCAACTGGTCGCAGAATTTAACCCCGCTGTTCAATCAGAAGCTGCGCCCACATATGCGCGATTTTCTCGTCGGGAAAGGCTTCACGATGAAGTGAGGCCGCGTTCGCAAGCGACACTCGCTCTTAAGCCCGCGAACCCTCGCGGGCTTTTTTACGGGCGAATACCGCGCCGCGATCAGAGAGCGGTTTTTCCAGCCAAGCAAATGCGTGACCATCGTGCCTTGAGCGTGGTTCGGGTGCGACATCCAGCGTTTCATTTGCGACTTTAGCGTTGAATTTGCGCGATAGCTTTGTCGCTATCCGCCCAATTTGTGCCAATATACGACTAAAGCGCAATGCCCCCTTCGCGAGACTGCTTATTTCAGCGGAGGGAACTAAAATAGACGCCAGCGACACCTATACATATATAAATAAGAAAAACACACGAAGGTAGAGGTGACGGAAGGTAAAACCGATGACTGCAAATCAAGCAAAAGACCCGGCGGCAAAGAGCAATCGCTCAGGCGAACCCCAGACCCTTGGCTTTCTCCTGTTAGATAACTTTACGCTAATCTCTCTGGCGTCGGCGATAGAGCCGTTACGGATGGCCAATCAACTGGCCGGCCGCGAACTGTATCGTTGGTATACCCTGACCCAGGACGGCCTGCCGGTCCGGGCCAGCGATGGATTGCAGGTGACGCCTGACGCCTCCATGCACACGCCGCTGTCGCTTGAATGGGTCGTCGTATGCGGTGGGGTAGGCCCCCAGCACAGCGTTACCCGTGAGCACGTGCGCTGGCTACAGTCCCAATCGCGTCAGCTGAGACGATTAGGGTCCGTATGTACGGGAAGTTGGGCGCTTGGCAAGGCGGGGCTGCTTGATTTCTACGAAACCAGCATTCACTGGGAATGCCTGGCGTCTATGCAGGAAGCGTTTCCCAACGTGATTCTCACGACCTACCTGTTTTCCATTGACCGGGATCGGTTCACCGCATCGGGCGGCACCGCGCCAATGGATATGATGCTCAATCTGATTGGCCACGACCATGGGCGTGAGCTTGCGGCGGGTATCTCGGAGATGTTCATCTATGAGCGCGTGCGTAACGAGCAGGACCAGCAGCGGGTCCCGCTGAAACACGTGCTCGGCACGACCCAGCCCAAGCTGTTGGAAATCGTCGCCCTGATGGAGTCCAACCTGGAAGAGCCCATCGAGCTCGATGAGTTGGCAAGCTATGTGAATGTCTCGCGCCGCCAGTTGGAGCGCTTGTTCCAGCGCTATCTGCTGTGCTCGCCGTCGCGCTACTACCTCAAGCTGCGGCTTACCCGCGCACGGCAGCTGCTCAAGCAGACACCGCTGTCGATTATCGAGATTGCCTCCGTTTGTGGCTTTGTCTCCACGCCCCATTTTTCGAAGTGCTACCGCGAATACTTCGGCGTGCCGCCGCGAAATGAGCGTCTTGGGGGAGGAGGTGACCGTCAAGGGCAGCACAATCAGTCGCCGCCTTTCGTACAGCGCTGGGGCGATCAGTCGGGCGCAAACGAGCCGTCTTCGGGTGCCCAGCAGGCCCTGGCCAACGCCCAGGGCGAGCCTACCTTTGCAAGCGTATTGTTGGTGAACTGATAGCGTCGACATGACTGACGCCTGAAACGTGCTGCCCGTCGCCGGGCGGCACGTTTTGCTTGGCCGCTATTCCCCGCCCGCCCGTTGCCGCGCTGTCACTGCCATCCGACCGCCGGTCGGTGTCGTGTTCACAACACAATGACGCTTTTGGAATTTCCGCCGTCGTTTCCAATAGCAGCTAAGCGCAACGTCAGCGCTATGCTCGCAACATTAATCAATGTTGTTGGAGCTTAGCCATGACCCCCACCGAACTGCACGATGACGCTATCGTCATTGATGGCCTGATTATCGCCAAATGGAACCGTGAGCTGCTTGAAGACATGCGTCGCGGTGGCCTTACGGCCGCCAACTGCACGGTCTCGGTGTGGGAAGGGTTTCAGGCCACGGTCGATAACATTGTCGCCTCGAATCAGCTGATGGCGGAGTGTAGCGACCTGGTGCGGCCGGTCCGCACGACCGCGGATATCACCCGCGCTAAAGAAGAGGGCAAAACGGGCATTATCTACGGCTTCCAGAACGCCCACGCCTTTGAGGACCAGATCGGCTATGTCGAGATCTTCAAGCAGCTGGGCGTGGGCATCGTGCAGATGTGCTACAACACCCAGAACCTGGTAGGTACCGGCTGCTACGAGCGCGACGGCGGGCTGTCCGGCTTTGGTCGCGAAATCGTCGCCGAGATGAACCGCGTCGGCATGATGTGCGACCTCTCGCACGTGGGCGCCAAGACCTCCGAAGAAGTCATCCTCGAGTCCAAAAAACCGGTCTGCTACTCCCACTGCCTGCCCTCCGGTCTCAAAGAGCATCCGCGCAATAAATCCGATCAAGAGCTGAAGTTCATTGCTGACCACGGCGGCTTTGTCGGCGTCACCATGTTTACACCGTTCCTCAAGAAGGGCGTCGATTCGACCATTGACGATTACTGCGAGGCGATCGAGTACATCATGAACATTGTCGGTGAAGACGCCATCGGCATCGGCACGGACTTCACCCAGGGGCACGACCAGGCCTTCTTCGAGTGGCTGACCCATGACAAGGGCTACGCCCGCCGCCTGACCGATTTTGGCAAGATCATCAACCCCGAAGGTATTCGCACCGTTGGGGAATTCCCCAACCTCACCGAGGCGCTCCTGAAGCGCGGCATGAGCGAGTCCCAGGTGCGCAAGATCATGGGCGAGAACTGGGTGCGCGTGCTCAAGGACGTGTGGGGCGCCTGAAGATAACGCCATAGAAAAGGACGGGCGCCAGAGATAAAGCCGCAGTAGTGCCCTGACACGCGGCTTTACCGGCGATAGGCCTACGAGGGGGCGCTGTGAATCCCTCCCTGGACGCTACTTTTGCCATCCATGGCAAAAGCCCCCCTCTACGGCCTATCCCCGGCGCCGCTTCCCTTGCAGACCGGCTGCTTAGCTACTTCATAACAATCAGTAAGATTTGAGGAATATAACCGTGACCAAACTGGCCCCCGCACTGCCCATCGAAGTGGATAGCGAAACCGGCGTCTGGACGACCGACGCCCTGCCGATGCTGTATGTGCCGCGACACTTTTTTATCAACAACCACATGGCCGTCGAAGAGGCGCTGGGCGCCGAAAAGTACGCCGAGATCCTCTACCACGCCGGCTACAAGAGCGCCTGGCACTGGTGTGAAAAAGAGGCCGAGCTTCACGGCATCAGCGGGGAGGCGGTCTTTGAACACTATATGTTGCGCCTCTCCCAGCGCGGCTGGGGGCTTTTCGTCACCGAGCAGATTGACCTCGAGTCGGGCACCGCTCAGGTACGCCTCGAACACAGCGCCTTTGTTTACCAGATGGGCAAGGTGGGACGTAAGGTGGAGTACATGTTCACCGGCTGGTTCGCCGGCGCCATGGACCAGATCCTCGCCGCGCGGGGCAGCTCCCTGCGTACCGTCGCCGAGCAGACCCAGAGTGCCGCCGAGCCTGGCTGCGAAGTGGGTATTTTCGACGTCAAGCCGCTGACCGACGGCGCCGCCCGCTAACCCGGCTACGAGGAGAGAATATCATGGCATTCGACGCAATCTTCGAGCCGATCGACATCGGCAAGCTGACCATCCGCAACCGCGTGGTCAGTACCGCTCACGCCGAGGTACATGCCACCGACGGCGGCATGACCACCGAGCGCTACGTCAAGTACTACGAGGAAAAGGCCAAGGGCGGCTGCGGCCTGTGTATCTGCGGTGGCTCGTCGGTGGTCTCCATCGACAGCCCCCAGGGCTGGTGGAGCTCGGTAAATCTTTCCACCGACCGCATCATCCCGCACTTCCAGAACTTGGCCGATGCCGTGCACAAGCATGGCGGCAAGATCATGATCCAGATCACCCATATGGGACGCCGCTCGCGGTGGGACGGCTTTGACTGGTCGACCCTGCTATCGCCCTCGGGTATCCGTGAGCCGGTGCACCGGTCCACCTGCAAGACCATCGAAGAAGAAGATATCTGGCGCATCGTCGGTGACTTTGCCCAGGCGGCGCGTCGGGCCAAGGAAGGTGGCCTCGACGGCGTCGAGCTGTCCGCCGTGCACCAACACCTGATCGATCAGTTCTGGAGCCCGCGCGTCAACAAGCGCGAGGACGAGTGGGGCGGCACCTTCGAGGGTCGCATGAAGTTCGGCATGGAAGTCCTCAAGGCGGTGCGCGCCGAAGTGGGCGACGACTTCTGCGTCGGCATGCGCATCTGCGGCGACGAGTTCCATCCGGACGGTCTCTCTCAAGACGACATGAAGCAGATCGCCGCCTACTACGATGCCACTGGCATGGTGGATTTCTTCGGCGTGGTCGGCTCCGGCTGTGACACCCACAACACGCTCGCCAACGTCATTCCCAACATGTCCTATCCGCCGGAGCCCTTTTTGCATCTGGCGGCAGGGATCAAGGAAGTGGTCAGCGTGCCGGTGATCCACGCCCAGAACATCAAGGATCCCAATCAGGCCCAGCGTATCCTCGAAGGCGGCTATGTGGACCTGGTGGGTATGACCCGTGCGCACATCGCCGACCCTCACCTGATCGCCAAGATCAAGATGGGTCAGGTCGACCAGATCAAGCAGTGCGTCGGCGCCAACTACTGCATCGACCGCCAGTACCAAGGCCTCGACGTGCTGTGCATCCAGAACGCCGCGACATCGCGGGAATACCTGGGCCTGCCGCACATCATCGAGAAATCCGAAGGCGCCAAGCGCAAGGTCGTCGTGGTCGGCGGTGGCCCGGGCGGTATGGAAGCGGCGCGCGTCGCCGCCGAGCGCGGTCACGATGTCACCCTGTTCGAGGCCGACGAAGCGCTGGGTGGGCAGATCACGATTGCCGCCCAGGCCCCGCAGCGCGACCAGATCGCCGGTATCACCCGCTGGTTCCAGCTGGAATTGGCGCGGCTCAAGGTCGACCTGCGGCTGGGCACTCGTGCCGATGAGGCAACGCTACTCGACCTGCGCCCGGATATCGTGGTGCTCGCCACCGGCGGTCAGCCGTTCCTCAGCCAGTTCCCGGAGTGGGGCTACGACGAGAATCCTGACGAAAGCCTGGTGGTCAGCACCTGGGATATCCTCAGCGGCAAGGTCGCCCCGGGCAAGAACGTGCTGATTTATGACGCCATCTGCGAGTTCTCCGGCGTCTCGGCGGCGGATTACCTGGCCGACAAGGGCGCCAAGGTCGAGATCGTCACCGACGATATCAAGCCCGGCGCGGCGGTGGGCGGCACCACCTTCCCCACCTACTATCGCAGTCTCTATGAGAAAGAGGTGATCATGTCCTCGGACCTGATGCTGCACAAGGTCTACCGCGAGG
The DNA here is from genome assembly GCF_001314875.1 of Halomonas sp. HL-48. GTDB lineage: Bacteria > Pseudomonadota > Gammaproteobacteria > Pseudomonadales > Halomonadaceae > Vreelandella. The sequence goes on along the minus strand of NZ_LJZS01000009.1, from coordinate 81,485 downwards.
GCGATGGCCTGGTGGCGGTGCTCGAGAATGAGTACACCGGCGCCCTGGAAGAGCGCGTGGTAGATCAGGTGGTGGTCGAGAACGGCGTGCGTCCAGATGAAGCGCTCTACTACGCCCTGAAGGAGCAGTCCCGCAACAAAGGGCAGGTGGACCTGGAGGCGCTCTATGCCATCAAGCCGCAGCCTTGCCTGGTTGATGAGAAAGGCGAGGAGGGCGATGGTTTTCTGCTGTTCCGTCTGGGCGACTGCACGGCGCCGCGTAATACGCATGCGGCCATCTATGATGCACTGCGGATCTGCAAGGACTTTTAACGCGAGCTCGAAGCAGGAGGTCCGTGCGCCGGTAGCGGGCTGTTGCGAGGGCGCTGTAAACCCATCCCTGGGCGCTACGTTTGCCATCCATGGCAAACAACCCTCGCAACAGCCCGCCACCGGTATTCCCGGACGCGATCGCTAGTTGTTCCAGCCATGAGGTGAGCACCATGCTCGAAACGCTCTTGCCGATATTAATCTTCACCGCCCTGGCCCTGGCGGCGATCGGCGCTGTACGCCGTATGCGCCTGTGGCGTCAGGGGCGCCCCTCGCCGGTCAGTTTCTTCAAGGGGTTGGCGGCCGTGCCGCGCCGTTACCTGGTGGATCTGCACCATGTGGTGGGGCGTGACAAAATGATTTCCAATACCCACGTGGCCACCGCCGGTGGCTTCGTGGCCGCCGCTGTGCTGATGATTGTGGTGCATGGTCTTGGTATCACCAACCCCTTGCTAGGCGGATTGTTGCTGCTGGCCAGTACCTCCATGTTCATCGGTAGTCTTTTCGTGGCGCGGCGGCGGCTTAACCCGCCCGCTCGGCTCTCCAAGGGCCCCTGGATGCGCCTGCCCAAGAGTCTGATGGCGTTTTCGCTGGGCGTCTTTCTGATCACTCTGCCCATGGTGGGGCTGCTGCCCGAAGGTCTGCTTGAAGGAAACGGCGGCTGGCTGCTGGCGCTGGTATTGGCGGGCGTCGTGGCCTGGGGACTTGGCGAAATGTTTTTCGGCATGACCTGGGGCGGCCCCATGAAGCACGCCTTTGCTGGTGCTCTGCACCTGGCCTTCCACCGCCGCGCCGAGCGCTTCTCCACGAAAAATGGGGGCGTCGGCCGGTCAACGGGTCTCAAAGCGCTCGACCTGGAAGATGAAGCAGCGCCCCTGGGGGTGGAGAAGCCCGCCGACTTTACCTGGAACCAGCTGCTGGGCTTCGATGCCTGCGTGCAGTGCGGTCGCTGCGAGGCAGTGTGCCCAGCATTTGCCGCCGGTCAGCCGCTCAACCCCAAGAAGCTGATTCAGGACATGGTCGTGGGCATGGCCGGGGGCAGCGATGCCGCCTATGCTGGCTCCCCCTACCCTGGCAAGCCGGTGGGCGAGCACGCGGGCACACCCCACGGGCCCATCGTGGCGCTGGAAGGCAAGTCGCTGGTCGACGCCGATACGCTATGGTCGTGCACGACCTGCCGCGCCTGTGTGGAAGAGTGCCCGATGATGATCGAGCACGTGGATGCGATCGTCGATATGCGCCGCCACCTGACCCTGGAACGGGGCAAGACGCCCAACAAGGGCGCCGAGGTGCTCGATAACCTGATCGCCACCGACAATCCCGGCGGTTTCGACCCCGGGTCGCGGCTCAACTGGGCGGCGGATCTCGACCTGCCGCTGATGGCCGATCTCAAGCAGGTCGACGTGCTGCTCTGGCTGGGTGATGGCGCCTTTGATATGCGCAATCAGCGCACCCTGCGCGCCCTGATCAAGGTGCTGAAAGCCGCCGAGGTAGACTTCGCGGTGCTGGGTAATGAAGAACGCGACAGCGGCGATGTGGCACGGCGTCTGGGCGATGAGGCGACGTTCCAGTCCCTGGCGAAACGCAATATTGCCACCCTGTCCCAGTATCAGTTCTTGCAGATCGTGACCTGCGACCCGCACAGTTTTCATGTGTTGGGTAACGAGTACGGCGAACTGGGCGGTCCCGATGTTAATGCCAACTACAAGGTGCGTCACCACAGCACCTTTATCGCCGAGCTGTTTGAAGCCGGTCGGTTGTCCTTTGCCCCCTGGAAGGGCGGCAGCGTCACCTATCACGACCCGTGCTACTTGGGCCGTTATAACGGCGAGTTTGAGGCGCCCCGCAACGTGCTCAAGGCGCTGGGTATCGAGGTCAAGGAGATGGAGCGCTCCGGCTTCCGTTCGCGCTGCTGCGGTGGCGGTGGCGGGGCACCGATCACCGATATTCCCGGCAAGCAGCGGATTCCCGACATGCGCATGAACGACGTCAAGGAGACCGGGGCCGAACTGGTGGCGGTGGGCTGCCCGCAGTGCACCGCCATGCTGGAAGGTGTGGTGGATGCCAGCGCCGAGGTGCGCGACATCGCCGAGCTGGTGGCCGATGCGCTGGTTGAGCGCCCCGCCGCCGATGCGCCCGATGCGTCCCGCCGGCCTGCTGCAAACGCAACGGCTGAAGAGGTGACCGTATGAGCGAGATTATACGCCGCGATCCACGCCGTGAGTGGATCGCCCGGAACCGCCTGCATCCTGACTATGCCACGGTGCTTGCCGAAATGAGTGGCGGCGCAGTCAGCGAATGGATGGGCCCCAACGGCGTAATGCGCAAGGACCCGCGTGCCATCGGCTTCATCGGCCCCAATGGCGTCAGGCGGATTGACCGTAGCGGCCTCCAGCAGGGCGGGCAGTCACCCGCCGCCGCTGCGGCGGCACGCGATAGCCGGCGCACGGTGACCATTGAGCAGCCCGCCTTCCTGGTGGCCGTGGTGCCCGACATGACCGGTGGACGTCTCTCCGGTCACGACAAGGACCTGCTGGGGCTGGCCCGGCGCGTGGCGGATGCCGACGCCGACCAGCCCGGCGCCGTGGTGGCGATCCTGTTCGGCGAGCACAAGGGCGAGGAGGGCGGCGAGCTTAAGGAGCAGGCCCTGGGCGAAGCCGGCATCGATCGCGTTGTGCACCTTGAGGATGAGCGCTACGCAGGCTTCGCCCCCGAGGCACGCCTGGCGGTATTAAGCGCCGTCGAGCGGGAGATGGCGCCGCGCTTCTGGCTGCTGCCGGACTCTCCGCTGGGTGGTGCCGATCTGGGGCGGCGGCTGTCCCTGCGACTGGGCGAGCGGGCCGCCACCGGGGTATGGCAGATCGAGGCCGACCAGGACGCACCGCTTGGCTGGCAGTGTACGGCCCGGGGCGGTGCCGGAAGCCTGGATATTCAGCGACCTCTACCGCGCGTGGCGCTGGCGCTGGCCGAGTGCGCTGAGCCGGTGGACGAGACCCGTCACGCAGCCGAGCACCTGACCCTGGCGGCGTCGATTCCCACCAACCTGTCCCGCATTGAAGACCTGGGGCAGGTGGCGGTGGACCCCGCCGGCGTGGCGCTGGACGAGGCCGAGTTCATCCTCTCCGGCGGAAACGGCGTCAAGGATTGGGAGGCTTTCCATCACGCCGCGAAGGTTCTCGGCGCGACCGAAGGCGCGTCACGCGTCGCGGTGGACGACGGCTTCATGGCCCGCGACCGGCAGGTAGGCGCGACCGGCACCTGGGTCACCGCCCGGGTCTATGTGGCGGTGGGCATTTCGGGCGCTATCCAGCACCTGCAGGGCATTCAGCGCTGCGACAAGGTGGTGGCGATCAACCTCGATCCGGGGTGCGACATTATCAAGCGCGCCGACCTGGCGGTGATTGGCGACAGTACCCAAATCCTGGCCGCACTGGTGGCCATGGTGGAACAGCAGCGAGGAGGGCAGCGCGATGCAGCCTGATCGACAGCAACAACAGCAGGGAATCGACGTGGCGGTACTGGTCTCCATCGGCCGCCACCCAACCACCGGTCGCCCGCGGCGCGCCGAGCAGGACGCCCGGGGACTGGAGCTTGCGCTCGCCATGGAGGCCGAGCTGCCGGGCACCCGGATCAGCATGTTGCACGCCGGTCCTCAGGATGATGACAGCGAAGCCGCCCTGCGCGGCTACTTAGGTATGTCCACAGGCGCTGGCATGGGGCTTGAGTCTATGACCCTGCTCGAGCAGCCCGAGGGCAGCGACGCCATTCCCGCGCTGGCGGCGCACCTGGCGAACGCCGCGCCCCAGTTGGTAATCACTGGCGCCCGGGCAGAGCGCGGCGAGGGGTCAGGGCTTTTGCCCTATGCGTTGGCCGAGCGCCTTGGCTGGCCGCTGGTGAACGGTCTGGCGGCGGTCGAGTCGGTGGAAAACGGCGTGGTGACGCTGCTTCAGGCGTTGCCCCGGGGCCAGCGTCGCCGACTTCAGGTGCGCCTCCCGGCCATCATCAGCGTGGACGAAGCGGCCCCGGCGGCTCGCCAAAGCGCCTTCGGCCCGGCGCGTAGAGCCACCTTTGCGATCACGCCCACTACCCCTAAAGCCGACAGCGAGCTGGCGCAATGGCAGTTGGCCCCCGCGCGTAAACGGCCCAAGCGTCTGAAGATCGTTAAATCCGCTTCGGCCAGAGACCGCTTCAAGGCGGCAGCCGCCAAGTCTGAGGGCAAGGGCGGGCAGGTGCTCACCGACGTGACCGCCGAGCAGGGCGCCGAAGCGATCTATAAGCTGGTAAAGGAAGAAGATGTGCTGCGCTGACGCTATGTGATCATCAAGCGTTTGACCGCCGTTCAAGCCCGCCTTTCCCGGCGGGCTTTCTATTGGCCGGTAAACCCCGGATACATCAGCAGGCGCTGTCTTTCCAGGCGCAAGCCGATCCAGGCGTGCACGACCAGCACCAGAATCACCACGCCACCGCCAGTAAGCGTCGAGGTCGTGGGTGTCTCACCCAGCAACCACCAGACCCACAGCGTCCCCAATGCGGTTTCGACCAGATAAAACAGTGCCACCTCAGTAGACGGCAGATAGCGGGTGGCGCTGTTGATCAGCACCGTGGCCAAAGGCATCTGCACCAGGCCCATGAGGGCCAGTACGCCATAGCGCGGGGCATCCAGCGTCAGCGGCGAGGCCATGGGCAGGGCAATGGCCGCCGAGAGCAGCCCCCCGCCGGCAATCACCGTCATGGAATCAATCGTTGGATAGCGGCGCAGCAGCGTCAGGTTGCCGCCGATGGCCGCCGCAGCCGCCAAGGCATAGAGGTTGCCGGTTAACATCCCCGTGGCTCCCTCGCCCATAAATACCAGGCTCATGCCCAGCATGCAGACGGCAATGGCTACCAGCGTTCGCAGCGCGACTTTTTCGCCCAGAAAAACCCGCGAAAACAGCGCGGCAAACAGCGGCGCGGTACTCAGGATCACCACCACGTTGGCCACGTTGGCGTTCATAACCGCCAGCACAAACAGGCTGGAGATCAGACCCAGCAGCAGGGCCGAGGCCAGCGAGGAAAGCGGGTTGCTGCAGAGCGTCGCAAGCCGCTTGCCTGCCCAGCACAGAAGCCCCAGCACGCAAAACATCAACAAACCGCGCCAGAACACGATGGTCCAGCCGTCGGTGCGCGCCAGGCGTATCAGCAAACCGTCAAAACTGAGGAACACTACGCCTAGGACCACCGTAAGCAGACCGCGCTGGTACGAATTTAGCTGCATTGACTTACTCCCGGCGGGTAAAAAAGCCAACCGCCCGCCGGTGAGGCGGGCGGTTGCGGGACGATTAGCGGGCAGCTTGAGGCATTGCGTTGAGCTGGCGCCACTCCTTTTGAAGCCCCACGTAAAGGCTGAAACACATCACCAGAAGCACCAGCGTAAAGGGCAGGCCGGTGGCCACGGCGCCGGCCTGAAGCGCGCTGAGTGCCGTGTTGCCGCCGCCGTAGAGCAGCACCCCGGCGATCACACCTTCAAGCGCGGCCCAGAATACCCGCTGGCCCTTGGGCGCATCGGTCTTGCCGCCTGCGGTGATGTTGTCGATCACCAGCGAGCCGGAGTCCGACGAGGTGATGAAGAACACCAACACCAGAATGATCGCGAGTGTCGAGGTAATGCTGGTCAGGGGCAGCTGTTCCAGCATGTGGAACATGGCAAGCGATACGTCGCCAATGCCGTTGGATAGCTCGCCCACGCCGTTGGAGGCCTGGAAAAGCGCCGTGCCGCCAAACGCGCTCATCCATACCAGGGTGACCAGCGTCGGCACCAGCAGCACCGCGATCAGAAACTCACGCACTGTGCGCCCCCGGGAAACGCGGGCAATGAACATGCCGACGAACGGCGACCAGGAAATCCACCATGCCCAGTAAAAGATCGTCCAGCCGTGGTACCAGGTATCGTCTTCGCGGCCAATCCAGTTGGATAGCGGCAGCAAGTGGCCCACGTAGTCCAGCGCCGTGGTGCCGATTCCGGTCACGATCATCAGCGTCGGACCCGCGATCACCACAAACAGCAGAAGTATCGCCGCGATGACCATGTTGATGTTCGAGAACAGCTTGACGCCGCCGTCGATGCCCCGCCATACCGAGAACAGCGCAATCACCGTCACGGCCACGATAATCGCCAGCTGGGTGCCGATGGTATTGGGAATGCCGAACAGGTAGGCAAGCCCACCGGCTGCCTGGGTGGCGCCAAAGCCAAGCGAGGTCGCCAGGCCGAAGATGGTGGCCAGCACGGCAAAAATATCGATGATATGCCCCGCCCAGCCGCGGGTCCGCTCGCCCAGAATCGGGTAAAAGGCGGAGCGCAGCGTCAGCGGCAAGCCTTTGTTATAGGCAAAGAAGGCCAGAGACAGGGCCACCACGCCGTAGATCGCCCAGGGGTGCAGGCCCCAGTGGAACATGGTCGCCCCCATGGCGGCGCTGGCGCCCTCTGGTGTCCCCGCCGGGGTGTTCAAGGGTGTGCCGTACCAGTCGGTGTAGTAGGCCACCGGTTCGGCCACGCTCCAGAACATCAGGCCGATGCCCATGCCCGCCGCAAACAGCATGGCAAACCAGGAGGCGCGCGAATATTCCGGCTTGGCATCCTTGCCGCCCAGGCGAATCCGCCCCAGCGGCAGGCAGATCAGGACGAGGCAGAACACGACAAAAATATTGCCAGCGATCATGAACAGCCAGTCGAAGTGTTCGATCGACCAGTTCTTGGCAAGCCCCAGATGGCTATTGGCGGCATCCGGATAGATGAGCGCATACAGAATGAAGGCCAGAATGGCCAGCGCCGAAAGCGGGAAAACGGGATTATGAAAATCCAGCCCCATTATCTGAGTGTTGTCCTGTCCGGGCGACAGGACCGGGTCGTCATTGTTGTTCATCAGGGTTCCTTGGTTGCGCTTGTTAGACGTCAGCGAGGTGTCAGCACCGCCGACGCAGCGAATTGTTGGGCCTGTTTACAGGCGGCAGTGTCGTGAAAGCGACCTCCATCTATTCGTCCTGACGGCGATGTCTCGAATAGATATGTGAGTGCCTTTTTGGGGCAAGTCCAACACCGCGGAGGGGCTAGGGTGGAAAAGCGCAATCCACCCTATCGAGCAGAATAAGAAATCACAGGAGCCAGCCATGAATGCAGCCAATCGCGGAGTGGTCTATAAAGGACCGGGTGAAGTCGCCGTCGAATCCATTGCCTATCCTGAGCTTGCTCTAGGCAATCGCAAATGCGAGCACGGCGTGATTCTCAAGGTCGTCACCACCAATATCTGCGGCAGCGACCAGCACATGGTTCGCGGCCGCACCACCGCCGAACCTGGCTTGGTACTCGGCCACGAAATCACCGGCATGGTGGTCGAGGCCGGTCGAGACGTTGAATTTATCAAACCGGGCGACCTGGTCTCGGTGCCGTTCAATATTGCCTGCGGCCGCTGTCGCAACTGCAAGTCCGGCCAGACTGGGATCTGTCTCAACGTCAACCCAGCCCGCCCGGGCGCCGCCTACGGCTACGTCGATATGGGCGGCTGGGTCGGCGGTCAGACTGAATACGTCATGGTGCCCTATGCCGACTTTAACCTGCTGAAATTCCCGGACGCCGATCAGGCCATGGAGAAGATCAAGGACCTGACCCTGCTCTCCGATATCTTCCCCACGGGGTTCCACGGCTGCGTGACCGCCGGTGTCGGCCCCGGCAGCACCGTTTATATCGCCGGTGCCGGCCCCGTCGGGCTGGCGGCGGCGGTGTCTGCCCAGCTGCTGGGGGCGGCCTGCGTGATCGTCGGCGACATGATCGAAGAGCGCCTGGCCCAGGCCCGCAGCTTCGGCTGCGAGACCATCGATCTGACCCAGGACGGCGACATGGCCGACAAGATCGAGGTGATTCTCGGCGAGCGTGAAGTCGATGCCTTCGTCGACTGCGTCGGCTTCGAGGCACACGCCTGCGGCTGCAACCACGGTAAAGAAGCGCCGGCCACGGTGCTCAACTCGGCGATGTCGCTGACCCGCGCAGGCGGCCAGATCGGTATTCCCGGCCTCTACGTGACCGAAGACCCCGGCTCGCAGGACGAAGCGGCCAAGCAGGGCGCCCTGAGCATGCGCTTCGGACTCGGCTGGGCTAAATCCCACAGTTTTCATACCGGCCAGTGTCCGGTGATGAAGTACCATCGCCCGCTGATGCAGGCTATTCTGTTTGGCAAGGTCAACATCGCCGATGCGGTCAATGTCCAGATGATCAACCTGGATCAGGCGCCTCAGGGCTATGCCGATTTCGATGGCGGTGCGGCCAAGAAATTCGTCATCGATCCCCATGGCAGCGTGGCTTGATGACTGACCACTCAGTGACTGAGTAATCAGCCCAACTTCTGCCGGAAGGCAGGTTAGTGCGACCCTAGACGGCGCCCCGCGGGGTGCCGTCTTTGTTCCTCCGTTAAAAAAGCCGTACAGCTAATAATGAGTGCCCCATGACCGTCCAGACCGTGACCCCCAAGCGCCCCTTCCGCGGCAAGCCGCGCGGCCGAGAACTCGATCCCATACGACTTGAGGAATTGCGTGACCTGCTGGGCGACGAACGCCAGGACGCCACGCTGCGCCGCCGCGACCTGCTGATCGAACACCTGCACGTCATCCAGGATGCGCGGGGCCATCTGCTGCTGGCGGATCTGCGTGCCCTGGCGGCCTACATGAACCTGCCCATGGCCGCCGTCTACGAGACCGCCACCTTCTACGCCCACTTTGACGTCATCCATGACGACCAGCAGGTGCCACCCGCGGTGACCATCCGCGTCTGCGACTCCCTGTCTTGTCAGCTGGCCGGCGCCGAGGCACTCAAGTCACAGCTGGAAGCCAACGTGGATATCGAGCAGGTGAGGGTACTGCGGGCGCCCTGCATGGGTCGCTGCGACACCGCACCGGTGGCCGAGGTGGGGCACTATCATGTGCCGTTCGCCACCCAGGCGCGCATCGCGTCGGTGATCGAGGAGGCACACTTTCACCCGGACCCCGTCGTCTGGCAGCGTCTGGACGATTATCGCCGCGAAGACGGTTTCGCCCTGCTGCAAGCCTGTCGTGAGGGCGAGGTGACGGTGGAAGCGCTGATGGACGCAATGCAGCAGGCCAATCTGCGCGGTCTGGGCGGCGCGGGCTTCCCCACCTTCAAGAAGTGGACCTTCGTTCGCCAGGAAGCCGGCCCACGCTACTGCGCCATCAACGCCGACGAGGGCGAGCCTGGCACCTTCAAGGACCGCTATTACCTGGAGCGCTCGCCGCACCAGTTTCTGGAAGGCGCCCTGGTCAGCGCCTGGGCGGTAGAGGCCGAGGCACTGTATATCTACCTGCGCGATGAGTACCCGGCGTTGCATGGCGTGCTGCGCGAGGCGATTGACGAGCTCGAGGCGGCGGGTCTGGTGGCGCCGGGGTACATCGTGCTGCGGCGCGGCGCGGGGGCTTACATCTGCGGTGAAGAGTCGGCGATGATCGAGTCCTTGGAAGGCAAACCGGGCAAGCCCCGTCATCGCCCGCCGTTTGTGGCCCAAAGGGGGCTCTTTGATCAGCCGACGCTGGTCAATAACGTCGAAACCGTCTACTGGATTCCCATGATCTGGCAGCGCGGCGCAGAGGCCTTCGCAAGCCAGGGTCGCCACGGCCGCGTGGGGGTGCGCAGTTTCTCGGTCTCGGGTCGGGTCAAGCACCCCGGCGTTTACCTGGCGCCGGCGGGTATCACTCTCAACGAACTGATTGACGAGTATTGCGGCGGCATGGCCGACGGCCACCGCCTGGTGGCCTATCTGCCCGGCGGCGCCTCCGGTGGCATTCTGCCCGCGGCCAAGGCCGATATCCCCCTCGACTTCGACACCCTTCAGGAGCACGGCTGTTTTATCGGCTCCGCCGCGGTGATCGTGCTCTCCGATCAGGACGATTTGCGTGGGGTCGCGACCAATCTGCTGGCCTTTTTTGCCGATGAATCCTGTGGTCAATGCACGCCCTGCCGGGTGGGCACGGAAAAGATGCTCACCCTGCTCGAGCGCAACGAGTGGGACGCCGGGCTGATGACGCAGCTCTCCCAGGTGATGGTGGATGCCTCCATCTGTGGGCTTGGCCAGGCGGCGCCCAACCCGGTGCTTGGGTTGCTTAAGGATTTCCGCGGCGAGCTTGCCGCCCAGAACGTAATCGTCAAGGGGTAGGGGGATGAACATGACCATGAGCGAACAAAACGCGGACACAAGCTTCACGCTGACGCTGGACGGCGTTGACGTCAGCGCTTACCCCGGTGAAAGCCTCTGGCAGGTGGCCAAGCGGGCCGGCGAGACCATTCCCCACCTGTGTTTCAAGGACGCCAGCGGCTACCGCGCCGACGGCAACTGCCGGGCCTGCATGGTAGAAATCGAGGGCGAGCGGGCGCTGGCCGCCAGCTGCCTGCGCCAGGCGGCGCCTGGAATGGTGGTCAATAGCGCGGGCTCCGAACGCGCAAACGCGGCCCGCAAGATGGTTATGGAAATGCTGCTGGTCGACCAGCCTGAGCGGGAAGCGAGCCCCGACAGCTCAAGCCATTTCTGGGCCATGGCTGACCAGCTCGCCATCGATGCCACGGCGGTGCGCCGCAGGCTGCCCCGGCGCGACGAGCGTGAAGCGCCTACCGTGCACCATGTGGCGTCCCGAGCGGACAGCCTGGCGCAGGACAGCAGCCACTCCGCCATGCGCGTCAACCTTGACGCCTGTATCGAGTGCAACCTGTGCGTGCGCGCCTGCCGCGACGTGCAGGTCAACGACGTCATCGGCCTGGCGCACCGCGGCGCGGCTTCGAAGATCGTCTTCGACTTCGACGACCCCATGGGGGATAGCACCTGTGTGGCCTGCGGCGAATGCGTTCAGGCCTGCCCCACCGGCGCCCTGATGCCCGCGACCCTGGTCGATCAGGCAGGCCATGGCGACTCCGCCGCGGCCGATCGCCAGGTCGACTCGGTCTGCCCCTACTGCGGTGTGGGCTGTCAGCTTACCTACCATATCAAGGACGACGAGATCCTGTATGTGGAAGGCCGCGAAGGCCCCTCCAACCAGAACCGGCTGTGCGTCAAAGGGCGCTTCGGCTACGACTACCCGCGCCATCCGTCGCGGCTGATCACCCCGCTGATTCGTCGCGAAGGCGTGGCCAAGGGCATCGATCCGGATTTCGACCCGGCCAAGCCGCTAACCCATTTCCGCGAGGCGAGCTGGGACGAAGCGCTGGCCATCGCCGCCGGCGGGCTTGTGGACCTGAAAGCGGCCCATGGCCCCAACGCCCTGGCCGGGTTCGGCAGCGCCAAGTGCTCCAACGAAGAGGCGTGGCTGTTCCAGAAACTGGTGCGTACCGGCTTCGGCTCCAACCATGTGGATCACTGCACGCGGCTGTGCCACGCAAGCTCGGTGGCGGCGTTGATGGAGTGCATAGGCTCCGGTGCGGTGACCGCTTCCTTCATGCAGGCCGAGCAGGCCGACGTGGTGGTCCTCACCGGCTGCAATCCCGCGGTGAACCATCCGGTGGCGGCCACCTTCTTCAAGCAGGCCGCCAAGCGCGGCACCAAGATCGTGATTCTCGATCCCCGCGGCCAGGCGCTGGATGCCTATGCCCATCTGAGCGTGCGCTTTTCACCGGGCGCCGATGTGGCCCTGTTCAACGCCATTCTCAATGTGATCATCAGCGAAGAGCTCTATGACACGGCCTATATCGCCGAGCATACCGAAGGCTTCGAGGCACTGAAAACGCATACGGTGGACATGACCCCCGAGGCAATGAGCGACCTGTGCGGCGTCGAGCCAGAGACCATCCGCGAAGTGGCCAGGCTCTATGCCAACGCCGAGCGGGCGATGATCTTCTGGGGCATGGGCATTTCCCAGCACACCCACGGTACCGACAACGCCCGCTGTCTGATTTCGCTGGCGCTGGCTTGCGGCCAGACGGGGCGCCCCGGCACCGGCCTACACCCATTGCGCGGGCAGAACAACGTTCAGGGGGCGTCTGATGCAGGGCTTATCCCCATGGTGATGCCGGACTACCAGCCGGTCAGCGATGCCCAGGTACGCGCCGCCTTCGAAGAGCTGTGGAATACCGAGCTCGACCCGGAACCGGGCCTCACTGTGGTGGAAATCATGGACGCCATTGCCGCGGGCACTATCCGCGGCATGTATATCCAGGGCGAAAACCCGGCGATGTCCGACCCGGACCTCGACCATGCGCGGGCCGCGCTGGCCAAGCTGGAGCACCTGGTGGTGCAGGATCTGTTTGTCACTGAGACTGCCCAGTTTGCCGATGTCATCCTGCCGGCCTCCGCCTGGCCGGAGAAGGACGGCACCGTCACCAACACCAATCGTCAGGTGCAGATGGGGCGTGCGGCCTTGCCGCTGCCAGGCAAGGCCAAGCCGGACTGGTGGATCATCCAGGAAATGGCCAAACGCTTCGGCCTCGACTGGAATTACCAGCATCCGCAGGACGTTTTCGCCGAGATGAAACAAGGCATGCCCTCCCTCAATCACATTTCCTGGGAGCGACTGGAGCGCGAGCAGTCGGTGACCTACCCCTGCCCGGCGGAGGACGCGCCAGGGCACGACGTGGTCTTCAGCGATGCGTTTCCCACCGCCAGCGGCCGGGCGAAATTTGCGCCCACGCGCCCACTTCCGCCGGATGAGCCGGTGGACAACGACTACCCGACGGTACTGACCACCGGTCGCCAGTTGGAGCACTGGCATACCGGTTCCATGACCCGCCGCGCCAAGGTGCTCGACGACCTGGAGCCGGAAGCGGTAGCCAGCCTGGCACCCGCCGAGTTTATCCGGCTGGGGATGGCGCCGGGGGATGATCTGACGATCGCCACCCGGCGAGGGTCCATCACCCTCAAGGCGAGAACCGACCCGGGCATGCCCGAGGGCATGGTCTTCGTGCCCTTCTGTTACGGCGAAGCGGCAGCGAATCTACTCACTAATCCGGCGCTGGACCCGTTTGGGAAGATTCCCGAGTTCAAGTACGCCGCCTGCCGGTTGAGCCGCCCAATCGTGGCCTGACCGATCACCGCTCCCCGACCGCCCATGGAGGTTGCCTCCATGGGCGTTTTCGTTTCCAGGCATGCGGAAATCATTGCCTTAGTTGACTTTGCTGCACATGTGGCAGGTTGATATTCAACGCTAATTGTCCCCTCGAAAATTGTAATGCGATGTAAGCTCGCCTTATTGTCGTTATCAAGCATTAGCAAAAAAATATAAATCAATAGAGTTCCAGGGGATGCGTGAGGTTAGGTGTGTTGACCTTGGCGCAACGGGACTTTTATCGGGGGATGTGCATGAACGAGACCCTTGCAGACGCTGGGGAGGCGAGGGCGGCAACGAGCGAAACGCCGTTGAGTTTTGCCCGCTTCGTCAATGTCCAAAAGAGCTATGACGGTGTCGAACTGGTCGTCAAGGACTTCAACCTTGATATCCGCAAGGGTGAGTTCGTCACCCTGCTGGGGCCTTCGGGCTCCGGAAAGACCACCTGCCTGATGATGATGGCAGGCTTCGAAACCCCTACCCACGGTGAGATTCTGCTGAAAGACGAGCCGATCAGTGGCTTGCCGCCGCACAAGCGCGGCATTGGCATGGTCTTCCAGAACTATGCGTTATTCCCGCACATGACGGTGGCCGAGAATCTCGCTTTCCCGCTTGAGGTGCGCCATCTCAGCAAGGCGGAGATCAAGGAAAAAGTCGCCAAGGCACTGGCCATGGTGCGCCTTGAAGAGTTTGGTGACCGCCGCCCGGCACAGCTTTCCGGTGGCCAGCAGCAGCGCGTGGCCTTGGCCCGGGCGCTGGTCTTCGAGCCTGAGCTGGTACTGATGGACGAGCCTCTGGGTGCGCTGGACAAGAACCTGCGTGAAGAGATGCAGTACGAGATCAAGCGCATTCATGCCCGCCTCGGGGTGACCATGATCTATGTCACCCACGACCAGACCGAAGCACTGACCATGTCCGACCGCATTGCGGTCTTCAACGACGGTATCGTGCAGCAGCTGGCCTCGCCGGATGAACTCTACGAACGGCCGGAGAACGCTTTCGTTGCCTATTTTATTGGCGAAAACAACCGCCTGCAGGGCGAGGTCACTGAGCGCATTGGAGATAACTGCAAGGTGCGTCTGGATAGCGGCGACACGGTGGTTGCCAAAGCGGTGGCGGTGAGCGGTGCGGGCACACGCACGACGCTGTCGCTTCGCCCCGAGCGGGTCAGCATCCTGCGCGGGGATGCGGCGGAACAGTTCGAGAATCAATTTACCGCCACCGTGCAGGAAGTGATCTACCTTGGCGACCATTTGCGCACGCGGGTGTCGGTGTGCGGTAACGATGACTTTATTTTGAAAACACCCAACGCCCAAGGGTATGGGGGGATGCGCCCCGGCCAGCAGATTCAGGTCGGCTGGTCGAGCGCCGATTGCCGAGCGCTGGATGCATGAGCAGGACGGCAGTCAAGTGCGCCGTTTCTCGGCATCCCACGGTGTCGGCGGCGATGGCAACAATAAACGGAGAATAACCATGAAAATCAGCATCAATAATCGCATTGTCAAGACGGGTGTCGCTGCCCTGGGGGTCTCGGCACTGGCCGTGGCGGTCAGCGCCCATGCCGAGCAGACGTTGAACATTGTGTCCTGGGGCGGTGCTTACAGCATGAGCCAGCACGAGGCTTACGATAAGCCATGGATTGAGAAAACCGGCGACGAGATCGTCAATATCGACCGCAGCGGCAACGCCCTGGCCGGATTACGCTCCCAAAGCCAGGCTGGCAACGTCACTTGGGACCTGGTCGATATGCTCCCGGCTGATGCCATGATCGCCTGTGATGAAGGCCTGATCGAGCCGCTTGACCATGACGAACTGCTGGCCGACGCCCCGGATGGTACGTCGCCCAGTGAGGACTTCGTCGACGGTGCCCTGGGCGACTGTTTCGTGGCATCCATCGTCTATTCGAATATCGTCGCCTTCAACAGCGAGATGTTTCCCGAAGACGACCAGCCCAGCACCATCGAGGATGTCTTCGACCTGGAAAACTACCCGGGCAAGCGGGCCCTGCTGCGCAAGCCGATCAACAACATGGAATGGGCCTTGATCGCCGATGGCGTCGAGCGTGATGAGGTTTACGCCATGCTCGAGACTGAAGAAGGCGTTGAGCGTGCCCTCGCCAAGCTCGATACCATCAAGGACGAAATCATCTGGTGGGAAGAGGGTGCCCAACCACCGCAGCTGCTGGCCGACCAAGAGGTGGCATTTGCCTCCGCGTATAATGGCCGGATCTTTGATGCCATGGTCACTGAAGATCAACCCTTCGAGATCATCTGGGATGCTCAGGTATTCGAGTTGGATGGCTGGGTCGTCCCCACCGGCAAGCTCGACAAGGTGAAGGATTATCTGCATTTCGCCACCGATACCCAGCGCCTCGCTGACCAGGCCAAGTATATTTCCTACGGCCCGGCGCGCAAATCTTCCGCGGAATTTGTCTCCACTCATGCCGAGACCGGCATCGAGATGGAAGAGCATATGCCCACCTACGGCCCGAACTTCGAGACGGCGATACAGAAAGATGACCTGTTCTGGGCGGACTTCAACGACGAGCTGACCCAGCGCTTCGACGCCTGGCTGTCCCAATAAGGGTCTGCCGCCGCCCGGTGACCATCGGGCGGCGGCATGTTGATCACCGATCTTGCTGATCGCTTCTTTCGCCTGATGGGAGAGACCCTAAGTGTCCGAGTCTCCGGAAGCCCCTTTGAGAACGGCGGATGGTGTGCCGCTCAAGGTCAGTCTGCGTCGTACCGTGCGACGTTCGAAAATCAAGGCGCTGTTACTGGTCACGCCGCTACTGGCGTTCCTGATCATCGCCTTCGTGATGCCCATTGTTGAGATGCTGTGGCGCAGCGTCGACAATCCTGAGGTTTCCACCTACTTGCCGCGTACTGCCGCCGCCCTTGAGCGCTGGGACGGCACTGACCTGCCCGACGAGGAGGCCTTCGCCGCGCTTGCCGAGGACCTGCGCGTGGGCCAGGCCGAGCGCAGCATGGGAACCCTGGCCAGTCGGTTGAACTACGAGAAGTCGGGCATGCGCTCGGCGATAAGCCGCACCGCGCGTGGTGCCGCTAACCTCGAGCCGCCGTTTCGTGAGTCTCTGGTTGACGCCCATCGTGCTTGGGGAGAGACCGACACATGGCGGTTGATCAAGCGTGAGTCACGGCCTTTCACGCCGTCTTACTATCTGGCGGCGGTGGACCGCCAGATGAGCCCGGACGGCGAGATCGTCAAGGTGCCGGAGCATATGCGGGTCCATGCCACCCTGTTCTGGCGAACGCTGTGGATGAGTGCCGTCATCACCGGCCTGACGCTGCTGCTCGGTTATCCGGTGGCCTTTCTGCTGGCGAGTCTTCCGGCGCGTCGCTCCAACCTGCTGATGATCCTGGTATTGCTGCCGTTCTGGACCTCGCTGCTGGTGCGCACCACCACCTGGATCGCCATCCTGCAATCCCAGGGCGTGCTCAACGACGTGATGGTGGCGCTAGGTGTGGTGGCAGACGAGGCGCGTTGGCAGATGATCCACAACAAGATGGGCACCATCATCGCCATGACGCACATCCTGCTGCCGTTCATGATCCTGCCGCTCTACTCGGTAATGAAGACCATCCCGCCAAGCTACATGCGGGCGGCGCGTTCGCTCGGGGGCAAGCCGTTTCTCAGTTTCCGCCGCGTCTACTTCCCGCTGACGATTCCGGGCATCGCGGCTGGCGGTATTCTGGTGTTCATTCTGTCGATCGGCTATTACATCACGCCGGCGCTGGTGGGCGGGCAGTCAGGGCGCTTTATCACCAACTATATCGCCTATCACATGCAGACATCGCTCAACTGGGGGCTGGCGGCCGCCATTGCCTCGATCCTGCTATTCGTGGTGATTATCTGCTATCTGGTATTCAATCGCCTGATCGGCGTCGACAAGGTCAAGCTGGGGTAAACGATGGCCATTCCTTCTTATGCCACTCGTGGCGAGCGTATCTGGCACTACTTATTCCTGGGCATCTGCGGGCTGGTTTTTCTGTTCCTGATTGGGCCGCTGCTGGTGATTATCCCGCTGTCGTTCAATTCGCAGCCCTACTTTACCTTTAGCAAGGAAATGCTGACCTTCGACCCGGCCGGTTATTCGCTGCGCTGGTATCATGACTTCTTTACGTCGAGCGCATGGCTCAATGCCATCAAGAACAGCTTCATTATTGGCATCGCGTCGACGTTTCTGGCCACGGTGCTGGGGACGGTGGCGGCGCTGGGATTGTCGAGTCGGTACATGCCGGCGCGTGGCGTCATCATGGCGCTGCTGATCTCGCCGATGATCGTGCCGCTGATTATCTCGGCGGCGGCGATGTTCTTCTTCTTTTCCAAGGTCAATCTCGCCCAGACCTACGTGGGGGTGATTCTGGCCCATACGGCGCTGGGCATTCCCTTCGTGATCATCACCGTGACCGCCACGCTATCGAGTTTCGATACCACACTGATTCGTGCGGCGCATAGCCTGGGCGCCAACCCCACGCGGACCTTCTTCAAGGTGGTGTTGCCGCTGGTCACGCCGGGGGTGGTATCGGGGGCGCTGTTCGCCTTCATTACGTCATTCGACGAGGTGGTGGTGGTGCTGTTCATTGCGGGGCCTGAGCAGCGCACCATGCCGATTCAGATGTGGTCCGGCATTCGCGAGCAGATCAGCCCGACGATCCTTGCCGTGGCCACCCTGCTGGTACTGCTATCGATGCTGCTGCTCACCACCCTTGAGCTGTTACGCCGTCGCAGCGAGCGGCTGCGTGGGGTCACACCCGAGTGAGCCTAAACAGCATGAAAGCCACGCGGGTTTGCTGCGGGAACTAAATGTCCTTGACCAACCTGAGCGCGTCGTAGATGGCCGCGTGGGTGTTCCGGGACTCGACGGCATCGCCGATCCGGAACAGCTGGAAACGGCCATCCGGGTTGCTGATGACGCGCTGGGAGTTGCCCACGATCAGGTCATCGTAGTTCACCTCGCCGCCGTTGCTGGCGTGCGGTTTGAGCTCGAAATAGATGTCGGCCATGGGCGTGATGCCGTAGTTGACCACCACCTGATCGATGCGCCGTTCGTGCTCAAGGTCCATGTAGTCGCTGGTGATCTTGGCCAGTAGCTCGCCACCATCGCGGGCCACGGACTTCAGCCGGTAAGTGGTTGTGAAGGTGACGTTGGGGCGCTGCAGGGCACGCATGTAGGGCACCAGGTTCATGGCCATGATCTCTGCGGAGAAGGTGCGATCCGGCGTCATGATTTCGAGCTCGGCGCCGGTGGCGGCGATGATTTCCGCTGCCTGCAGGGCGGCGTGGTCGCCGGCATCGTCGAATAGCAGTACCCGTTTGCCAGGCGGCACATGTCCTGAGAGGATGTCCCAGGTGTTGATCACCAGATCGTGCCCAACCTCAGGCTGATCTTCCATGGGATAGCCGCCAGTGGCCACGATCACCACGTCCGGCTGCTCGGCGAGCACCTCCTCCACCTCGGCCCAGACGTTGTAGCGGATCTCGACGCCAAGCGCTTCGCAGCGCGCCAGACGCCAATCGATAATGCCCAGCATCTCGCGGCGGCGCTCGCTCTGGGCGGTGAGTCGCACCTGCCCACCGGCATCGCTAGCGGCTTCTAGTACCACTACCGAATGGCCCCGCTCGCCGGCGACCCGGGCGGCTTCCAGCCCCGCTGGGCCGGCGCCAATGATCACCACCCGGCGTTGCTGTGCCGCCTTGGGGATGCTATGGGGCATGCTGGTTTCCCGCCCGGTGGCGGCGTTGTGGATGCAGTAGGCGGCACCACCCTGGTAGATACGATCAAGGCAGTAGTTGGCGCCGACGCAGGGGCGGATCTCCTCTTCTCGGCCTTCGATGATCTTGCGCACGATGTGCGGGTCGGCCATGTGGGCGCGGGTCATGCCGATCATGTCGACCTTGCCTGAGGCGATGGCATAACGGGCAGTGGCGACATCCTGGATCTTGGCGCCATGGAAGGTGGGAAAGTCGACCTCGCGACGTATTTCACCGGCGAAATCCAGGTGCGGGGCGCTGGGCATGCCCTGGATGGGAATCACGTCGGTGAGCCCCGCGTCAGTGTCGATGTGGCCGCGAACCACGTTGAGAAAATCGACCAGGCCGCTGTCCTTCAGGCGCCGTGAGATCTCCATCCCGTCGCCGGACGTCAGCCCACCCGGCAGCATCTCGTCGCCGGTGTAGCGCACACCGACGATAAACGCTTCACCCACCCGCTGGCGAATGGCGTGCAGCACCTCGAAAGTGAAACGCAGCCGGTTGTCGAGATCCCCACCATATGGCTCCTTGAGGGTATTGGTCAGCGGCGACCAGAACTGATCCATCAGGTGGCCATAGGCCTGCAGCTCGATGCCATCGAGGCCGGCGGCGTGCATGCGTTCAGCGGCATCGGCGTAGTCGCGGATCAGGCGCTCGATATCCCACTCCTCGACCTGCTTGGGAAAAGCGCGGTGGGACGCCTCGCGACGATGCGAAGACGATACTGCCGGTAGCCAATCGCCCTTGTCCCAACGGGTGCGCCGGCCCAGGTGAGTCAGTTGGATCATCACCGCAGTGCCGTGTTCATGGCAGGCGTCGGTCAGCTCGCGCATCCACGGCACCACTTCATCCTTGTAGGCGAGGATGTTGTTGAACACCGGCGGGCTGTCCTTGGCTACCGCCGCGGACCCGGCGGTCATGGTCAGGCCAAGGCCTGCCTTGGCGCGCTCGACGTGGTAGGCACGGTAGAGTGCTTTGGGCATTCCGTCCTCAGGATAAGCGGGCTCATGGGCGGTCATCATAAGCCTGTTTTTCAGGGTCAGGTGCTTTAGCTGAAAGGGCTGCAGTAGCGGATCGTTAAGCATGGATAGGACGCCATTTTGTTGTGCATTGGATAAATCTAGGCGCCTATGTTCATAGTTGTCAATATAATGTTCATCGATGTACATTGCGCGGCGAGCGTGTTCAATCGCCATTACGTCGGCGGGATGGGCGGTGATCGCCTATCAGGCTTGTTGCGGGCTATTCGCTGTCAGCTGGAGAATATCCATGGCGGGCATGGAAGCGTTGCAGTTCCCTGGAACCAGTCGGCTGGCCGGTGAATATCTCGACATAGGCGGGGATGCGCTGCATGCGCACCTCGAGGGATTCCTGAGCCTTCATCGAAATATAGCCGATCTGGGTTAGGTAGATGGTGCGGCCACGCACGTTGGCCGCCAGCGAATCATAGCCGTAGCGTTCGAACATGCGCGTCAGCGCTTCGATACGGGTGGCATCGGCAGCATCGATTTCATGCACCACTGGCGCCGACTGCAGCGCCCAGCTGCGCATGGCGAATTCCAGCTGTGAGTCGAACAGTTGAGGGTTCAACCAGCAGTCGAAGACGTTGAGCATCGCCTCGACGATATTCTCGGCATAGGCTTCGGTCTGATGCACCAGGCCCTGGGTGTTCTTTTCACGCCAGCGTGCGATCAGCGCTTCCAGCAGCGCCTCGCGGTCCTTGAAGAACCAGTAGAAACTGGTGCGAGAAAGCTTGAGCCGCTTGGCCAGGGGAAGAATGCGGACACTATCGACGCCCGATTCGAGCAGCATCTCAAACGCCGCGTCGAGCCAGACGTCTTGGGAGCCCTTGGCGGCGGGCGTGTTGGAGGATGACATCGAGCTCGTCTCTAGGAATGTTGTGACAAAGTGTACACAGGTGTCTGTTATGTGTACACATTGTCAGTTCCTTAGGCTGAGCCCTAGAGACGGCAACCGCCACTGCCTTTAGGTTTTAAACGTCATCCCTGAGCCAGCTTCAGCGACGGGAAATCCTGTCCCAGGTTCTCGAGCATACGCTTGGCATACCAGTCGACAAAATCAATAACGCCGAACTCATAGGTCTCGGAGTAGGGGCCGGGTTGGTAGGCTTTGGAGTTGATACCGCGCTGGTTCTCCTCGGCGAGCTGTCGATCCTGGTCGTTGGTGGCATCCCATACGCGGCGCAGCTCTTCGGGGTTGTAGTCGACACCTTCCACGGCATCCTTGTGGACCAGCCACTTGGTGGTCACCACGGTTTGCTGTGGGCCAAGCGGCAGCACGCGGAACACGACCGCGTGATCACCCATGAAGTGGTTCCACGAGTTGGGCAGGTGCAGGATGCGCAGGGAGCCCATGTCGGGGCTTTTCAGGCGGCCCATCAGCTTCTTGCAGCCAGGCTGGCCGTCCATGGTCATCGACACGATGCCATCCAGCAGCGGCGTGCGGGTCAGGCGGTTCTGCTGGCCGTGCCGCGTCAGCTGGTAGGGAATCTGCTCCTGATCCCAGTCCGCTTGTTTGCGCGCCACCAGCGCCTTGTAGGCGGGCGTGGCGCGCGGGTCGTCGGTATCGTCGAATTCCTGCAGCGAGTTCAGCAGCTCGGGGTGAGCGCCGTTGCAGTGATAACACTCGCGGTTGTTTTCGATGACCAGCTTCCAGTTGGCTTGCTCGACGATGCTGGACTCGGTGGCAACCTTGACGTTATCCATCTGGTACGGCTCGAGATAATGCTCGAGGGTGGTCAGAAAGTCGTCAATCGCGGGCGGTTCATCGCTCAGGTTGATAAAGATGAAGCCGCCAGCGGTGCGCACGTTGACCGGTTTGAGGCCAAACTGGTTGAGGTCGAAATCAGTGCCCATGTCGCTGCCGGCAAACAGCAGTCGACCATCAAGTTCGTAGGTCCACTGGTGGTAGGGGCAGACGAGCTTGGCCACCTTGCCCTTATCCTTGACGCAAAGCCGCGACCCGCGGTGGCGGCAGACGTTATGAAACGCATGGACAGCGCCTTCATTGCCGCGCACGATGACAATGGGATTGTCACCGATATCCAGCGTCATGAAGTTACCCTTGGCCGGGATCTCGCACGTCATGCCGGCAAACAGCCACTCTTTCTCGAAGACCTCCTGCATGTCCAGCGCGAACAGGCGGGCATCGTTGTAAAACGGCTGCGGAAGCGAAAAGGTACGCCCTCTTTCCTGCAGCATCTGGACCGTTGACTCACGCGCCGCAGCCAGTGGGTCGTCCATCCGATTAGAAACACTTTTTTCCATACCAGTATCCTCGTAAACCTCCGCTCCCCCCTCAAGGGCTGCGAATCGGCCGATAGTCAAGATTGCGTATCTTGTTGTTCTGTTGCGTAACCTGGCGTTTGATTCAAATGTGGCCTGACGTCAGGCATCGATTGTGTTGCAGGTGCCTCCCCGCCAGTTATCTACCCGCGACATCAGGTGGCGTCGTGGCGACTAAAACAGTGGTTTCTAAACGATAAAGAGTGGCACGAGGTAAGTGCGAGTCGCTGTCAGGTAAGTCGGCCGCAAGGCGCGTCCCCAAAATGCAGCTCAAAGGTGCTGAGCGTATCCAAATACGGTTCGGCGATGCATGGTGATGAAGGCTGTTCAGGCAGAGGCGACAATGACAACTAATTTCTTCAATCCGGTCACGACCCAAACCTGGACCAACGGCCGCCACCAGGTGCGTTGCGTCAAGGTGATCCAGGAAACCCAGGATGTGCGCACGTTCTGTTTCATGGCCGAGCAGCCGGTACTGTTCTTCTTCAAGCCCGGTCAGTTCGTGACGCTCGAGCTTGAGATCGATAATCAGCCCGTCATGCGCTCCTACACGATTTCCAGCTCGCCTTCGATTCCTTACAGCTTTTCCATCACCGTCAAGCAGGTGCCGGGCGGTAAGGTATCCAACTGGCTGCACGCCAACCTGAAGGTGGGCGACGAACTGGTCGTGCACGGGCCGGTCGGTAACTTCAACTCCATCGATTACCCCGCCGAGAAAGTGCTGTTTCTTTCGGGCGGGGTGGGCATTACCCCCTTGATGTCCATGACCCGCTGGCTTTTCGATACCAACGCCGCTGTCGACGTTGAGTTCGTCCACAGCGCCCGCGCCCCCCGGGATGTGATTTATCACCGCGAGCTGGTGCATATGTTTTCGCGCATCCCCGAGTTCAAGCTGCATATCATCTGCGAGAGCAAGGAAGATATTGGCGAGGCCTGGGCCGGCTATCGTGGCTACCTCACCCAGCCGCTGTTCGAACTGATGGTGCCGGACTTCATGGAGCGGGAGATCTTCTGCTGCGGGCCGACTCCCTACATGAACGCCATCAAGAATATTCTGCGCAGCAACAACTTCGACATGGATCACTACCATGAGGAGTCGTTTGGCGCCACGCCGGTCGAGGTGCGCGAGGATGTACGCGAGCTGGCCGAACAGGCGGAGGTCGACGCCGAAAACGTCGATACCAGCGAGCTGCACTGCATCGAGTTTGCGTCGACGGGCAAAAGTGTCCGCATCCAGCCCGAAGAGACGGTTCACTCGGCAGCATCGAAGCTTGGCCTGCATATTCCCAAGGCCTGCGGCATGGGCATTTGCGGCACGTGCCGGGTAGCCCTCAAGTCCGGCGAGGTGGAGATGGAGCATAACGGCGGCATCACGGAAGAGGACGTCGAAGAAGGCTACATTCTGTCGTGCTGCAGTCGACCCAAAGGGGATCTGGTGGTCGATTTCTAGTCCGGCATGCACCTTGTTATTCAGGTTCAAGCGCCCTAGACGGCTACTGTCCGTCTGGGGCGCTTGGCTTTTTCAGGCAGCGAAACGACGGCATTTTGGGCGCTGTTGGCCATGACATCGGCTAAATCCTGGCGATGTCGCAAATACATCGAGTGGTGACGTCGGCAAGCATCTTGGGGCCGGACACCAACGATAGTATCGCGGTAAGAACGCGTTGATAGGGACTTTGGTTGATAGCGACCTTGGTTTATCAGCATTAAAGAGTATGTCCAGCACTTAATAAAAAAGTGACTAATCAGGAGGCGCTAATGCTTCAAGATAATTTTTCCCCCAATGCTCGCCTGGCCCATTACGACAGCTTGCTTGCCGAGGCAATCGCTGAAGAAACGGAACGCCAGGAAGCGCATATTGAGTTGATCGCCTCCGAAAACTATACAAGCAAGCTTGTCATGGAAGCGCAGGGCACGCAGCTGACCAACAAGTATGCTGAAGGCTATCCCGGACGTCGCTATTACGGTGGGTGCGAGTTTGTGGACAAGGTGGAAGCCCTGGCCATTGAGCGCGCCTGCGACCTGTTCAGCGCCAACTATGCCAACGTGCAGCCGCACTCTGGTGCCCAGGCCAATGCGGCGGTGTTCATGGCGCTGGTCTCACCCGGCGATACCGTGCTGGGCATGAGCCTCGCCCACGGCGGGCATTTGACCCACGGCGCCGCGCCCAACTTCTCGGGCAAGCACTACAACGCCGTGCAGTACGGCCTCAAGCCGGAAACCGGCGAGATCGACTACGAGGAAATGGAGCGCCTGGCGCGCGAGCATCAGCCGAAGATGATCATTGCCGGGTTCTCGGCCTACTCCCGCGTGGTGGACTGGCGCCGCTTCCGCACCATCGCCGACGAGGTGGGTGCTTACCTGCTGGTTGATATGGCGCACATTGCCGGCCTGGTGGCCGCTGGCCTCTACCCGAGCCCGCTCCCCCATGCCCATGTGGTCACCACCACCACCCACAAGACACTGCGTGGCCCACGGGGCGGCCTGATCCTCTCCGCCGATGGCGACGAAGCGCTGTACAAGAAGCTGAACGGTGCCGTCTTCCCGGGCCAGCAGGGCGGTCCGCTGATGCACGTCATTGCCGCCAAGGCGGTAGCCTTCAAGGAGGCCATGAACCAGGAGTTCGTGCGCTACCAGCAGCAGGTGATCGATAACGCCCAGGCGATGGCCACGGTGTTCATGGAACGCGGCTATGATGTGGTGTCAGGCGGCACCGACGACCATCTGTTTCTGGTCTCGCTGATCCGCCAGGGTATTACCGGTAAGGATGCGGATGCCGCCTTGGGCCAAGCGCATATTACGGTGAATAAGAACACCGTGCCCAACGACCCGCAAAGCCCCTTCGTGACGTCTGGCCTGCGCATTGGCACCCCGGCGGTGACCACCCGCGGCTTCGATGCCGAGGAGTGTAGCGAGCTGGCCGGCTGGATCTGCGACATCCTGGACGAGTTGGCGATCGGCCACGACACTGCGGCCATTGAAGCCGAAGTGCGCGCCAAAGTGGGCGAGGTGTGTGCCCGCCACCCGGTCTACGGCACTGCCGTCGCTGAAACCGTCGAATCCATTGCTTGAATTGGCTTGCCGGCAGGGCCCGGCGCGGCTGAACTGAGGAGACATCTATGCAACGCTATTCCGGCTTCGGCCTGGTCAAGCACGCGCTGAGCCATCACGAAAACTGGGAGCGCCAGTGGCGCAATCCCACGCCCAAGAAACACTACGATGTGATCATCGTCGGCGGTGGCGGCCATGGCCTGGCCACGGCCTACTATTTGGCCAAAGAGTTCGGCGTCAAGAACGTGGCGGTGATCGAGAAAGGCTGGCTGGGCGGCGGTAACACCGCCCGAAACACCACCATCGTGCGCTCCAATTATCTGTGGGACGAATCCGCTGCTCTCTATGAGCACGCTATGAAACTTTGGGAAGGGCTGTCGCAGGATCTGAACTATAACGTGATGTTCTCCCAGCGGGGGGTGCTCAATCTGGGGCATACCCTGCAAGACATGCGTGATATCCAGCGGCGCGTCAACGCCAACCGCCTGAACGGTATCGACGGCGAAGTGCTGGACGCCAAAGGGGTTCAGTCGCTGGTGCCGATCATGGACTGCTCCAAGAACGCTCGCTACCCGGTGATGGGCGCCTCCTGGCAGCCGCGCGCCGGCGTGGCGCGCCACGATGCGGTGGCGTGGGGCTATGCCCGCGGCGCCGATGCCCATGGCGTGGATATTCTGCAGCAGACCGAAGTCACCGGCTTCAAGATTCGTGACGGCCAGATTTACGGTGTCCACACCAATCGTGGCGACATCGAGGCCAAGACCGTGGGCTGTGTGACCGCCGGTAACTCCAGCGTGCTCGCCAAGATGGGCGGCTTCAACCTGCCGCTGGAATCCCACCCGCTGCAGGCGCTGGTGTCCGAACCCATCAAGCCGGTGCTCGATACGGTGGTGATGTCCAACCAGGTGCATGGCTACATCAGCCAGTCCGACAAGGGCGACCTGGTCATCGGTGCAGGCATCGACGGCTATAACGGCTACGGCCAGCGTGGCAGCTATCCCACCGTGGAGCACACGCTCCAGGCGATCGTCGAGATGTTCCCGATCTTCTCGCGGGTGCGCATGAACCGCCAGTGGGGCGGCATCGTCGATACCTGCCCGGATGCCTGTCCGATCATCTCCAAGACCCCGGTGAAAGGCCTGTACTTCAACTGCGGTTGGGGCACCGGCGGCTTCAAGGCGACGCCGGGATCGGGGCATGTGTTTGCCGCCAGCCTGGCCAAGGGGGAGATGCACCCCATCGCCGAGCCGTTCTCCATGTTCCGCTTCCATAGCGGTGCGCTGATCGACGAACACGGCGCTGCCGGCGTGGCCCACTAGGGTTTATACGAGAGGAATATCCGCATGTTCTATATCTACTGCCCCTACTGCGGCGAACACCGTGAGGAAGAGGAATTCCACCCCAAGGGCCAGGCGCATCTCGAGCGCCCCAAGGAGCCCGAGGCGTGTAGCGACGAAGAGTGGGGTGACTACCTGTTTTTCCGCGACAACCCCCGTGGCGTCCACCATGAGATGTGGGTGCACGCGGTGGGCTGCCGCAAGTTTTTCAACGTGACGCGTCACACCGTGAGCTACGAGATTCTCGAGACCTACAAAATGGGCGAGCAGCCGTCGATTACCGCCGACAGCCAGAACCAGCCTCGCGAGGCCGCCGCGGTAAGCCACAAAGAAGGAGTGCGGGCATGAGCCAGTCCAAGCAACAAGTGTACCGCCTTAACACGGGCGGCCGTATCGACCGCTCTCGCACGTTGAGCTTCACCTTCAACGGCGAGCGTTACCAAGGACACCCTGGGGACACCCTGGCCTCGGCGCTGCTGGCCAACGGCGTGGATATCGTCAACCGCAGCTTTAAATACTCGCGCCCCCGCGGCATCGTCGCCGCCGGCGCCGAAGAGCCCAATGCCATCGTGCAGTTGGGCAGCAGCGAAGCGGGTCAGGTGCCCAACGTGCGCGCCACCCAGCAGGCGCTGTACGACGGCCTGACGGCCACCAGCACCAACGGCTGGCCGAACGTGCAGCGTGACCTGATGGGCCTGATCGGCAAGCTGGGCGGCCAGTTCATGCCGCCGGGGTTCTACTACAAGACCTTCATGGCGCCGGCCTCGATGTGGCTGACCTACGAGAAGTACATCCGCAAGGCGGCGGGCCTGGGTCGCAGCCCCATGGAAGCCGACCCGGACAGCTACGATCACTTCAATCAGCACTGCGATGTGCTGGTCGTCGGCGCGGGCGCCGCAGGTCTTGCGGCAGCGCTGGCCGCTGCGCGCAGCGGCGCCCGGGTGATCGTTGCCGATGAGCAGGAAGAGATGGGCGGCTCGCTGCTGGCCAGCCGTGAAACCCTGGAAGGCAAGCCCGCAGATCAGTGGGTTGTCCGGGTGCTGGATGAGCTGTCCGGCTGCGAGAACGTCACTTTGCTGCCGCGTACTACGGCCAACGGCTATCACGATCACAATTTTGTGACGCTGCACGAGCGGCGTACCGAGCACCTAAGCGATACGGCGCCAGTGGAAAATGGCCGCCGTCAGGTACGCGCGCGCCTGCACCGGGTTCGCGCCGGCCAGGTGATCCTGGCCACGGGCGCCCACGAGCGACCGCTGGTTTACGCAGGCAATGACGTGCCGGGCAACCTGCTGGCCGGCGCTGTGTCGACCTACATTCGCCGCTATGGCGTGGCGCCGGGCCGCAAGCTGGTGCTCTCGACCAGCAACGACTACGGCTACCGCGCGGCCCTGGACTGGAAAGAGGCCGGTTGCGAGGTCGTCGCTATCGTGGACGCCCGCGAGGCGCCGGCGGGTGACTGGGTGGATGCCGCTCGCGCCCAGGGCATCAAGATCATTGCCGGCAGTGCCGTTATTGAGGCGAAGGGCAGCAGTCGGGTCTCCGCGGCACGGGTCGCCAAGATCGATATTGAAGCGTTCAAAGTGACCGGCCCGATTCAGGAACTGGCCTGCGATACCATCGCAAGCTCCGGCGGCTACAGCCCGGTGATTCACCTGGCGTCTCACACCGGCGCGCGGCCGACCTGGCGCGACGATATTCTCGGCTTCGTGCCGGGGCTGGTGAAGGGCGTGCAGGCGTGTGGCGGTGCCAACGGCTGCTATGCGCTGGGTGACGTGCTCGCCGAAGGCGTCGAAGCGGGCATCAAGGCGGCCGCCGCTATGGGGCATGCCGCCCAGACGGTCAGCCTGCCGAGCGCCGAGCAACTTAAGCAGGGACCTGCGGTGGCCCTCTTCCAGGTGCCCCACGAGAAGCCCACGCTGCGCGGTCCCAAGCAGTTCGTCGACCTGCAGAACGACGTCACCGCCGCGGGCATCGAACTGGCGACCCGGGAAGGCTTCGAATCCATCGAGCATATCAAGCGTTATACCGCGATGGGCTTCGGTACGGACCAGGGCAAGCTTGGCAACATCAACGGCATGGCAATTGCCGCCCGCTGCCTGGGTCGCTCGATTCCCGAGGTGGGCAC
The DNA here is from genome assembly GCF_001314875.1 of Halomonas sp. HL-48. Classification (GTDB taxonomy): domain Bacteria; phylum Pseudomonadota; class Gammaproteobacteria; order Pseudomonadales; family Halomonadaceae; genus Vreelandella. Next base: position 52,519 of record NZ_LJZS01000009.1, on the reverse strand, counting down.
CACGGTGTTCCGTCCCAACTACACCCCGGTCACCTTCGGCGCCATTGTGGGTCGCCACTGTCGTGAGCTGTTCGACCCTGAACGCTATACCGCGCTGCACCAGTGGCACGTGGAACGCGGCGCCGAGTTCGAGGACGTCGGCCAGTGGAAGCGCCCCTGGTACTATCCGCAGAAGTTGAACGGCAAGACCGAAACCATGCACGAAGCGGTGGCCCGCGAGTGCCTGGCGGTGCGTGAGAAGGTCGGTATTCTCGATGCCTCGACGCTTGGCAAGATCGACATCCAAGGGCCTGACGCGCGTGAATTCCTGGCGCGGGTGTATACCAACAAGTGGGAAAAGCTGGCCGTTGGTCGGTGCCGTTACGGCCTGATGTGCAAGGACGACGGCATGGTCACCGACGACGGTGTGACCAGCTGTCTCGCCGACAACCACTTTTTGATGACCACCACCACCGGGGGCGCCGCGGCGATCCTCGAATGGCTGGAGCTGTGGCATCAGACCGAATGGCCGGAGCTGGACGTGTACTTCTCCTCGGTGACCGACCACTGGGCGACCATGACGGTCACCGGCCCCGACGCGCGCAAGCTGCTCGGCGAGATCACGGATATCGATCTGGACCGCGATAGCTTCAAGTTCATGGACTGGCGTTCCGGGACAGTGGCGGGGGTACCTGCACGGGTCTTTCGTATCTCCTTTACCGGCGAGCTGACGTTTGAGATCAACGTTCAGGCCAACTACGCGATGCACGTGTGGCAGACCCTGTTCAAGCACGGCGAGAAGTATGACCTGACGCCCTATGGCACCGAGACCATGCACGTCCTGCGTGCGGAAAAGGGCTTCATCATCGTGGGGCAGGAAACCGATGGCTCGGTCACGCCGGAAGACTTAGGCATGCAGTGGGCGGTTGGCTACGACAAGCCCTACTCGTGGATCGGCAAGCGCGCCCTGACGCGTTCCGACACCAAACGCGAGAACCGCAAGCAGCTGGTGGGCCTCAAGCCCAAAGACCCCAAGGTGGTCCTCGAAGAGGGTGCCCAGATCGTATTCGATCCCAAGCACGCTATCCCCATGCCGATGGTGGGGCACGTTACCTCCAGCTACTTCAGTCCGGTCCTGGACTCAGGGTTTGCGCTGGCGGTGGTCAAGGGTGGCCATCAGAAGCTGGGCGAGACGGTCTACCTGCCCATGGCGGACGGCCAGACGTTTGAGGCCGAAATCGTCAGTACCATTTTCTACGACCCCAAGGGAGAGCGCCAAAATGTCTAACGCGGCCACCTTCGATACCCGTACCGAGACCGCTATCCCGGTCGAGTCTTCGCTGGCCTACAGCTACCGCCACAGCGGCGCCCCACGGGGCGGTGGCGCAAGCCGGCTCCAACTGCGCGAGCGGGCGATGCTTGGGCATCTGATCCTGCGTGGGGGCGCCATCGTGCTCGATGAGGCGGTGCGCGACGTGCTGGGGCTCAACCTGCCCGGCGAGCCTCAGACGCTGGTGCAGGATGCAAGCGGCGAGCGCTCCATTCAGTGGCTTTCCCCGGACGAGTGGCTGGTGATCGTGCCCGGCGGCGAGGAATTCCCGCTTGAGACCAAGCTGCGCGAGCATTTGGGCAGCGCCCACTTTGCGATCAGCGACGTCAGCGGCGGCCAGACTTTGGTCGAGCTGTCCGGCGAAGCGGCACGCGAGCTGCTGATGAAAACGGTGATATATGACGTGCATCCCAGCCACTTCCCGGTAGGCAAGGGCGTCACGACGGTCTTCGCCAAGGCGACCACCATCATTCGCCGTCCCAGTGAGGATCGCTGGGAGCTGGTGATCCGGCGTAGCTTTGCCGACTACTGCTACCGCTGGTTGCTGGATGCCGGGGCAGAATACGACATCAACGTACAACAATAAGCGGGCCGGCCGGAACCGTGTTCCGGCCGCTACCATCTGCCGCTAACCGAGTGCATGCACCATGAGCCGAATGAGTGATACCTGGATACTTGCCGCCCAATGCCCGAGCCGTCTGGGCACGGTGGATGTCGTCACGCGCTTTCTCAAAGAGCAGGCGTGCTACATCACCGAACTCAACTCTTTCGACGACCGGCTCGGCGGGCGCTTCTTCATTCGCGCCGAGTTCCGTCCGGAGCGAGACGCGTTTGACGAGACGCTTTTTCAGACGGATTTCGAAACGCGGGCGAGCGAGTTCGATATGCAGTTCGAGTTGACGCCGCCCGGCAAGCGCACGGGCACCGTGATTCTTGTCTCGAAGGCGGACCACTGCCTGAATGATCTGCTCTACCGTTATCGCACCGGGCAGTTGCCCATCGATATCCGTGCGGTCATCTCCAACCATCCGGATCTTGAGTCGCTGGCCGCATGGCATGGCCTGCCGTATCACTATCTACCCATCAGCCCCGAGACCAAGCTGCAGCAGGAAGCCCAGGTACGCGACATCATCGCGGAAACCGACGCCGAACTGGTGGTGCTGGCAAGGTACATGCAGGTGCTGTCGCCTGCCATGTGCGAGCTGCTGGCCGGCCGGGCGATCAATATTCATCATTCGCTGCTGCCGGGCTTCAAGGGCGCCAAGCCCTATCATCAGGCCTACGAAAAAGGGGTCAAGCTGGTCGGTGCCACGGCGCACTACATCAATAACGACCTCGACGAAGGGCCGATTATTGCACAGGGCGTCGAGCCCGTGGACCACACTCATTATCCCGAGGATCTGGTCGCCAAGGGGCGTGATATCGAATGTCTCACCCTGGCCAGGGCGATCAGCTATCATTTGGAGCGCCGCGTGTTTTTTTACGCAGGGCGTACGGTCGTGTTCAGTAATTAATGCCCTGTCAGCCTTCATTGATGGATAAGCGCTGACGATTAACGCGTTTTAAATATCGGGTTACGGCGACCGCTAACCGACTCTGGCTAGCGTAACGTAACCCTTTGCTTGGCTATAAAGATTCATCAATAACTATAAAAACGTCACTAGGCTCAACGACTTAAAACGTCGTTATTGTTACGTCAACATTCAATAAATCATACAACGTTTCAGGCAATGCCTGAGGTTACCTGTTTATACGATAAGAGGTGTTCCCATGCCTATCAGTGTCTTCGACCTTTTCAAGATTGGTGTAGGCCCCTCCAGTTCCCATACCGTCGGACCCATGCAGGCGGCGTTCAACTATGTCGCCACGCTGCGCGAACACCGCCTGCTTGACCAGGTGGATCGCCTGGAGGTGCATCTTTACGGGTCGCTATCCGCGACGGGGGTCGGGCATGCCACCGATCACGCGATCATCATGGGGCTGATGGGGGAGCGCCCTGACATGATCGACCCCTCGATCATTGATCCCGCCATCCGGGCACTGAAAGAAAGCCAGTCTCTGCCGCTGGGTCGAGAAAAAGACGTCCATTTCGACTGGACGAATGATCTCTATTTTCATGAAGAGAGTTTGCCTCACCACCCTAATGCCATGACGCTGGCGGCTTTTACGCATCAGGGCCAATTGGTCTATGAAAACACCTATTATTCGGTGGGCGGCGGCTTTGTCGTCGAACAGGCCCAGGTGGATATGCCGCTGGACGACCTGGGAGGCGTCACCCTGCCGTACAACTTCGACACGGCGGAAGAGCTCCTGGCGCTATGCAAGAAAGATCAACTGAGCGTCAGCCGGCTGATGCTCGAGAACGAAAAAGTCTGGCGGACAGAAGAAGAGGTCAGAAACGAGCTGTGGCGCATCTGGCAGGTCATGTGCGAATGCATCGACAATGGGCTGATACATGAAGGGGTGTTGCCAGGTGGCTTGAACGTCAAGCGCCGTGCCAAGCTACTTCATCAGCGGCTCCAGGCGGCGGAGCAGAATGAATGCCTGATCGCCTCGACGTTTTCCGCCATGGAGTGGGTGAATATCTTTGCCCTTGCCGTTAACGAAGAAAACGCCGCGGGCGGGCGCATGGTCACGGCCCCCACCAACGGCGCCGCGGGCATCATCCCCGCCGTCCTGCACTACTACATGAAATTCCAGGCCAATGCCTGCGAGAAAAACGTGGTGGATTTCCTGCTGGCGGCAGGCGCCATCGGCATCCTCTGTAAGAAAAATGCCTCGATCTCCGGCGCCGAAGTGGGCTGCCAGGGAGAGGTGGGCTCGGCGTGTGCCATGGCGGCCGCCGGTCTGGCGGATGTCATGGGCGGCACGCCGGAACAGGTAGAGCATGCCGCCGAAATCGGCCTGGAACATAACCTGGGCCTGACCTGCGACCCCGTTGGCGGGCTGGTGCAGGTGCCATGTATCGAGCGCAATGCGATTGCCACTATCAAGGCGATCAATGCCGCTCAGATGGCCCTGCACGGCGATGGCACGCACTTCATATCGCTGGATAAAGTCATCCGTACCATGCGCGATACCGGTAAAGACATGCTGGATAAGTACAAAGAAACCTCCAAGGGCGGCCTCGCCGTCAACGCCATCGAGTGCTAGCGGCGATTCATACATGAAGGCCGGGGCGCCTCGCTGCCCCGGTGGCTGGATACCCCCATGGCAACGCTCTGTGGGGGTGCCATCGCATCCTGCCAGCGTCCAATTTTGGTGTCCACGCAGCGCTTGGGTTGAATCAATAGTTTAATCTCGCTGCGTTGACTGGCTAAAAAAGGTTAAACGATCTGGTAAGGTTCCATATTAGGTTGAGCATGCCTACCTTTTAAAATGTGAGTGCTGCAGCTGGGTGGACGCCGCAGCGCAATGTCGTTTCCTAGATGGGGAGAGCGAGAGTGAAAATAGGCGCACCGAAGGAAAGTGCCCGGGGTGAAGCGCGCGTCGCGCTCACGCCTGAGAGCGCCCAACATATCCAGAAATTGGGCCACGAGTGCCTGATTGAAGCCGGCGCTGGTGAGGCGGCGGGCTTTAATGACGATGCTTATCGCAACGCGGGTGTCAGCGTGGTGGACGGCGCCGAAGCGCTCTGGCGCGACGCCGAGGTGGTCATTAAAGTCCGCGAACCGTCCGACGCGGAAGTGAAGCTACTGCGCGAAGGCCAGACCCTGATTACCTTCTTTTGGCCGGCGCAAAACGAGGCGCTGCTGGAGGCCTGCAAGGCCCAGGGTGCCACCGTGGTGGCGATGGACATGGTGCCGCGCATTTCGCGGGCCCAGAAAATGGACGCGCTGTCGTCCATGGCCAATATCGCGGGCTATCGTGCGGTGATTGAGGCGGGCAACAACTTTGGCCGCTTCTTCACCGGGCAGGTCACCGCCGCCGGCAAGGTACCGCCCGCCAAGGTGCTGGTGGTCGGCGCCGGCGTGGCAGGCCTGGCCGCGATTGGCACCGCCACCAGCCTGGGCGCCGTAGTGCGCGCCTTCGACGTGCGCCCCGAGGTGTCCGAACAGATCGAATCCATGGGCGCCGAGTTCCTGTTCCTCGATTTTGATGAAAGCCAGGACGGTTCCGAAAGCGGCGGTTACGCGGCGCCTTCGAGCCCCGAGTTCCGCGAGAAGCAGCTTGCCTGTTTCCGCGAGCAGGCGCCGGACGTGGATATCGTCATCACCACCGCGCTGATCCCCGGCAAGCCTGCCCCCAAGCTGTGGCTCGAGGACATGGTCGCCGAGATGAAACCCGGCTCAGTGATTATCGACCTGGCTGCCGAGAAGGGCGGCAACTGCGACCTGACCCAGCCGGACGAGCGGGTGGTGACCGATAACGGCGTGATCGTGGTGGGCTACACCGATTTTCCCTCGCGCATGGCCACCCAGTCGTCGCTGCTTTACGCCACCAATATCCGCCACATGTTGACCGATCTAACGCCTGAAAAAGACGGCGTGATTAACCACAACATGGACGACGATGTGATCCGTGGTGCCACCGTGACGCATCAAGGCGAGATCACCTTCCCGCCGCCGCCGCCCAAGGTGAAAGCGATTGGCGCGGCCAAACCCAAGAAGAAAGAGAAGGAGCCCACGCCGGAGGAGAAAAAGGCCGCTGAGCACGCGGCGTTCAAGGCGCAAACCAAGCGCCAGGTGGGTTTGTTGGCCGCAGGGGGCGCGCTGATGCTGCTGCTCGGCCAGGTGGCGCCGACCTCATTCATGCAGCATTTCATCGTGTTCGTGCTGGCCTGCTTCATCGGCTTCCAGGTGATCTGGAACGTCAGTCATTCGTTGCACACGCCCTTGATGGCCGTGACCAATGCGATTTCGGGCATCATCATTCTCGGCGCGATTTTGCAGATCGGCACGAGTAGCGTGATCGTGGGTATATTAGCCGCGATATCAGTGCTGATTGCGTCCATCAATATTGTGGGTGGCTTCCTGGTGACACGCCGGATGCTCGCCATGTTCCAAAAATCCTAAGCAGCGGAGAAACGATATGTTAGGTCAAGGATTCGTATCTGCTGCGGCGATCGCGGCGAGCGTTTTGTTCATCCTCTCGTTGGGGGGATTAAGTAACCAGGAAAAAGCCAAGCGAGCGGTGTGGTACGGCATCGTCGGCATGGCGGTTGCGGTCTTCTTTACCGCCTTTGGTCCAGGAATCGGTGGCTACTGGTGGCTGATCCCGATGATGATCATCGGCGCTGGCATCGGCGTTTACCTGGCGGGCAAGGTCGAGATGACCGAAATGCCCCAGCTGGTGGCCGCCCTGCACAGCTTTGTCGGCCTGGCGGCGGTGTTCGTCGCCTGGAGCGCGGACCTGGAGCGCCGCCGGGTAATGGCGGCGCAGGCAGCGGACGCCTCCATGGAGCAGTTCTCCGCCTTTGCAGCGCTGGTGGCTACGAAAGCGCCTGATGAGCTGATGTTCCTGCAAATCGAGGTGGTGTTTGCCATCTTTATCGGCGCGGTCACTTTCACAGGCTCGGTCGTCGCCTTCGGTAAGCTGGCGGGCAAGGTCGATGGCAAACCCCGTCAGCTGCCCGGTGGGCATATGCTCAACGCCGGGGCGGCGGCGGTGTCGCTGCTGCTGGCGATTCTGTACCTCAACGGCGCGGGCTTCTGGACGCTGATCCTGCTGGCGGCGCTTTCGTTCTTTATCGGCTACCACCTGATCATGGGCATTGGCGGGGCGGATATGCCGGTCGTGGTCTCCATGCTCAACAGCTACTCCGGCTGGGCAGCGGCGGCCGTCGGCTTTACGCTGTCGAACGACCTGCTGATCGTCACCGGCGCGCTGGTCGGCTCTTCCGGTGCGATTCTCTCCTACATCATGTGTAAGGCGATGAACCGTAATTTTGTGAGCGTCATTCTGGGTGGCTTTGGCGGTAGCAGTGGGCCGGCCGCCGAGATCGAAGGCGAGCAGGTGGCGATTGATGCGGGCGGTGTGGCAAGCGCCTTGAACGACGCCGACAGCGTGATTATCGTGCCGGGCTATGGCATGGCGGTGGCCCAGGCACAGAGTGCAGTGAGCGACCTGGTACGCAAGCTGCGCGCGGCGGGTAAAGAAGTGCGCTTTGGTATCCACCCCGTGGCGGGGCGTTTGCCGGGGCACATGAACGTGCTGCTGGCCGAGGCCAAGGTGCCCTACGATATCGTGCTGGAAATGGACGAAATCAATGATGATTTCGCTTCGACCGATGTGGTGATCGTGATTGGTTCCAACGACATCGTGAATCCGGCCGCCGAGGAAGACCCCAACAGCCCGATCGCCGGCATGCCGGTATTGAAGGTCTGGGAAGCCAAGCAGGTGTTTATCTGCAAGCGCGGCCAGGGCACCGGCTACTCGGGCATCGAGAACCCGCTGTTCTTCAAGGACAACAGCCGCATGTTCTACGGCGACGCCCGCGACAGCATCAACTCGCTATTGCCGTTGGTCGAATAGGCCGACTTACGCAGATAGCCATCAAGTACCTAGCCCGCGAACCATCGCGGGCTTTTTAGTGGTGTGCATGCCATCGACACGCCTACTATGGTCGTTAACCGCTTCTCTGTAGAGCACTCGTTACTATGAATCAACGCCCTGATCCCCGTGTGCTGCTGCGCCTGCTGGGATTGCTTCGCCCCTATCGTGTGCGGTTGGCCCTGGCGGGGCTGGCGCTGCTGTTGGCGTCGGGGAGTGTTCTGCTGCTGGGTAACGGGCTGCGACTGGTCATCGACCGTGGCTTTCTGGCGGCGAGCGATCAAGCGCTGGCCCAGACGCTTGGCTTGATGCTGGCCGTGGTAACGATGCTGGCGCTGGCGTCCGCGCTGCGCTACTACCAGGTGACCTGGATCGGCGAGCGGTTGGCGGCCGACCTGCGTCAGCGCGTGTTTGATCATTTGCTCACCCTTGAACCGAGCTTTTTCGAGAGCGCTAGCGACGGTCGCGCTGCCGGGGAAATCGCTTCGCGTCTAACCGCAGATACCAGCGTGCTGCAAAGCCTGTTCGGCTCGTCGGTATCGCTGGCACTGCGAAATCTGGTCATGCTGGTGGGTGCCGTGGTGCTCATGCTGGTGACCCAGCCGTGGCTGTCGGCGATGGTGCTGGTCGGGATTCCCGCCACGCTGCTGCCCATCGTGTGGTACGGCCGCCGGGTCAGGCGGCTTTCGCGCACCAGTCAGGACCGGGTCGCCGAGCTTGGCCGCTATGCCGAAGAAGCACTGAGCGGCATCCAGACGGTTCAGGCGTTTACCCACGAGCCGGTGGATCAAGCCCATTATGGCCAGCGCGTGGAGCAGGCGTTTGGCTCCGCCGTGGAGCGTACCCAGCAGCGTGCCTGGCTGACGGGCATCGCCATGCTGGTGGTATTCACCGCCGTGGGTTTGATGCTCTGGCAGGGCGGTCAGGCGGTGTTGGCCGGTACCATGAGCCCAGGCGAGCTATCGGCGTTTATTTTCTACGCCGTGTTGGCGGCAGGGGCGATTGCCACCCTGGCCGAAGTGGCAGGCGACGTGCAGCGTGCGGCGGGGGCGGCGGAGCGCCTGCTGGAGCTTCTCGATACCCAGCCCACTATCCAGTCGCCCGCGCAGCCGCAAGATCTACCCAGGCCATCGCAGGGTGATATTGCGCTGGAGAACGTCAGCTTCACCTACCCTGGCCGGGAAACCCCGGCGCTGGTTGACTTTGACCTGCATATTCAGCCGGGCGAACGGGTGGCCATTGTAGGGCCCTCGGGGGCGGGCAAAAGCACCTTGTTAGCCCTGTTGCTGCGTTTTTACGATCCAGACTTTGGGCGTGTCATCCTTGATGGCTACGATATTCGCACCCTGGAGCTCGAGGCCTTGCGCAGCGTCATGGGGCTGGTGGCGCAGGCGCCGGTGCTGTTCAGCGGCACGGTGGCCGAGAACCTGCGCTACGGCGACCCTCGGGCGAGCAGCGAAAAACTGTGCATGGCGGCCAAGGATGCCAGTGCACTGGACTTTATCGACGCACTTCCGCAAGGTTTCGAGACGCCCCTTGGCCCGGGAGGCGTGCAGCTTTCCGGCGGTCAACGCCAGCGCCTCGCCATCGCTCGGGCGCTGCTCAAAGACCCTGCCGTGCTGTTGCTGGATGAAGCCACCAGCGCGCTGGATGCGGAAAGCGAGCGGCTGGTCCAGCAGGCGCTGGACAGGCTGATGGTCGGGCGCACCAGTATCGTGATTGCCCACCGGCTGGCCACGGTGATCGCGGCGGATCGCCTGCTGGTGCTCGACGGCGGTCGGTTAGTGGCGGCGGGGACGCACCGCGAGCTGATCACGACCAGTGCGCTCTATCGCCATCTGGCCGCGTTGCAGTTTGGCGGTGAAACGTTATAAAACGGTAGCTGGATTAATACAGGAATTGCCATGTCGAGTTTTCTTCAACGGCTCCGCGCCGTCCAAGCCCCTTCGATCGGGCTTGGCTGTATGAACCTGTCCCACGGCTACGGTCAGCAAGTGCCCGAGGCGGACGCGCTGCGCGCCCTCGATGCGGCGTTCGATATGGGCTATCGCCACTTTGATACCGCCACGCTCTACGGCGCCACTGCCAACGAGACCCTGGTCGGTCGCGCGCTGAAAGGGAAGCGTGAGCAGGTGCTGCTGGCCAGCAAGTGCGGCATGGCGATTGACCCCGCCTCAGCCAAGCGGGTGATTGACGGGCACCCCGACACGCTACGTCGCCAGTGCAATGCCAGCCTGAAACGTCTACAAACCGATCATATCGACATCTATTACCTGCACCGTCTCGACCGTCAGGTGCCGATCGAGGAGAGCGTCGGGGCGCTGGGCCGCCTGGTGGAGGCCGGCAAGATCGGCGGCGTGGGGCTTTCCGAAATTTCCGCGGCGACGCTGCGCCGCGCGGTGACGGAATACCCGATTGCGGCCGTGCAGTCCGAATACTCGCTGTGGACGCGCAACCCCGAGATTGCCCTGCTTCAGGCCTGCCGGGAGACAGGTTCGGCGCTGGTGGCGTTCAGCCCGCTCGGGCGTGGCTTCTTGGCCGAGGCGATCAGTGACCCGGCGCGCTTGCCCGAGGGCGATATGCGCCGTCAGATGCCGCGCTTCAGTACCGACAATTTTGCTCATAACCGACGCTTGCTCGATGACGTCATTCGGCTCGCCAAGCGTCTGGGTGTCACCTCTGCCCAGCTGGCGCTGGCCTGGGTCAATGCCCAGGGCGCCGATGTCATTCCCATCCCCGGGTCCACGTCGATTGCCCACATGCGCGATAACCTGTCGGCCGAAACGCATTATCTGGACGCCGCGACCTGCCAACAGCTGACTGCGATGTTGACGCCTGAGCAAGTTGCGGGTGGGCGCTATAGCGACGCTCAGCAGGCCGATATCGACACTGAAGAGTTTACGGTCAACCGCTAATCGGGCGTGCCTGACGGGTAAACCCGTATTGCTTATAGGTCCAAGCTATTAAATCAGTGATTAAATGCAAATTGAGACTATGGTGATAGTGGTCTAAAACGTTAAATAGAAAAATGTGGTGTTCGCGGGGTCACCCAAGGCTAGCGAGCACCCGCCGATGGTCGTGCTGGTACTTGCCAGCGACGAAAGCAATTGAGGGGAGAGAAATATGAGCGGCAAATGTCCGGTAATGCACGGTGGCAACACCTCCGCAGGCACCTCCAATAAGGATTGGTGGCCGGAGGGTATCAACCTGGATATCCTGCATCAGCAAGACCGCAAATCCGACCCGATGGGCGCCGACTTTAACTATCGGGAAGAAGTCAGAAAGCTCGACTTCGATGCGCTAAAGCAGGACGTCCACGCGCTAATGACCGACAGCCAGCCCTGGTGGCCGGCCGACTGGGGGCATTACGGCGGCCTGATGATCCGTCTGGCCTGGCACGCCGCGGGCACTTACCGCATTGCCGACGGTCGTGGCGGCGGTGGCACCGGTAATCAGCGTTTTGCGCCGCTGAACTCCTGGCCGGATAACACCAGTCTTGATAAGGCCCGTCGTCTGCTGTGGCCGATCAAGAAAAAGTACGGCAACAAACTCAGCTGGGCCGACCTGTTCATTCTTGCAGGTACGGTTGCCTACGAATCCATGGGGCTTCCAGCTTACGGGTTCTCCTTCGGCCGCGTCGATATCTGGGAGCCGGAAAAAGACATCTATTGGGGCGATGAGAAAGAGTGGTTGGCACCTTCCGACGAACGTTACGACGATGTCGATCAGCCCGAAACCATGGAAAATCCGCTGGCGGCCGTCCAGATGGGGCTTATCTACGTTAACCCCGAAGGCGTCAACGGCCAGCCCGATCCGCTGAAAACCGGTCAGCACATTCGTGAAACCTTCGCCCGTATGGCGATGAACGACGAAGAAACCGCCGCCTTGACCGCCGGTGGTCACACCGTAGGCAAGTGCCACGGTAACGGCGATGCGGCTGCGCTGAGCGCCGAGCCGGAAGCATCCGACGTCGAGAGCCAGGGCTTTGGCTGGAACAACCCGCACATGGACGGCAAAGCAAGCAACGCCGTCACCTCCGGTATCGAAGGCGCCTGGACGACCAATCCGACCCAGTTCGACATGGGGTACTTTGACCTGTTGTTTGGCTACGAGTGGGAACTCAAGAAAAGCCCTGCCGGTGCGAACCAGTGGGAGCCGATCAACATCAAGGAAGAAGACAAGCCGGTCGATGCCAGCGATCCGTCCATCCGCCACAATCCGATCATGACCGATGCGGACATGGCGATGAAGATGGATCCGACCTACCGGTCATACTGTGAAAAATTCATGGCCGACCCGGAGTACTTCAAGCAGACTTTCGCCAAGGCGTGGTTCAAGCTGACCCACCGCGATCTGGGTCCCAAGTCGCGCTATATCGGCCCGGAAGTGCCCGACGAAGACCTGATCTGGCAGGATCCGATTCCGGCGGGTAACACCGATTACTCCATCGAGAAGGTCAAAAAGCAGATTGCCGAAAGTGGCCTGAGCATCAGTGACATGATCACCACCGCCTGGGACAGCGCGCGTACCTATCGCGGCTCTGACATGCGCGGCGGTGCCAACGGTGCCCGCATCCGCCTGGCACCCCAGAAAGACTGGGCGGGCAACGAGCCCAAGCGTCTGGCCAAGGTACTGGCGGTGTACGAAAAAATCTCGGCTGCATCAGGTGCCAGCATTGCCGACGTGATCGTGCTGGGCGGCAGCGTAGGTATCGAGAAAGCGGCCAAAGCCGCCGGCTACGAGATCCTTGTGCCCTTCACGCCGGGACGCGGCGACGCGACCGACGAGATGACCGATGCCGATTCCTTCGCGCCGCTGGAACCGCTGGCCGATGGTTTCCGCAACTGGCAGAAGAAAGACTACGTGGTGAAGCCGGAAGAAATGCTGCTTGACCGCGCCCAGTTGATGGGGCTGACCGGTCCGGAACTGACCGTACTGGTCGGCGGTATGCGCGTCCTGGGCACCAACCATGGTGGCAACAAGCACGGCGTCTTTACCGACCGCGAAGGCCAGTTGACCAACGATTTCTTCGTCAACCTGACCGATATGGGTAACGCCTGGAAGCCAGCGGGCAACAACGTCTACGAGATCCGCGACCGTCAAACCGACGCCGTCAAGTGGACGGCCTCGCGCGTTGACCTGGTGTTCGGGTCCAACTCGCTGCTGCGTTCCTACGCGGAAGTCTACGCCCAGGACGACAACGCCGAGAAGTTCGTTAAAGACTTCGTCGCCGCCTGGACAAAAGTGATGAACGCGGATCGCTTCGACCTTATCGTCTAAGTGACCCCGTGATCGATAAGGGCGCTGCCTGATGGCAGCGCCCTTTTTTTGTCGCCGCGTTTTGTCGCTCAGGACTGGCTAGGCCGTTACGTCCAGCGCCGGTATGCGCAGCAGCTGGCGAAGCTGCGGCAGTCGCTCTTCCAGCAAGTCTGCCAGGGTGTAGCGGTCCAGCACCGCAAAAAATGCCTCCAGGGCATCGTTGAGCACCGGCGGAAGACGGCAGGCGGGGGTGATCACGCAGGCGTTTTTATCGCGAAAGCACTCCACCAGGCCAAATTCGGGTTCGGTATCGCGCACCAGCGCGCCCAGCCGGATAGTGGCCGGGTCGCGCTTCAGCCACAGGCCGCCGTTTTTGCCGCGCAGGGCGGTGAGATAGCCTTTTTGATTGAGCTCCTGGACGATCTTCATCACGTGATGACGCGAGACGTTATAGGTCGAGGCGATTTCGTCGATCGTCGCGCGCTCCTCACCTTTCACTGCCAGGTATAGCAGCACGCGAATGGAGTAATCGGTAAAACTGGTCAGGTGCATAAGCAGTCCGCGCGGGTCGAATGGCTCAAACCATCATTGTACGGTGAATCGGGACCAAGGCGAAGCGCGTCCAGGACGTGTTTCAACGCGGGGGAGTCGAGCGCTGTGGCAGATTGTCGCTATGGATTGGCGGGCATATTTAAAGATGTATTATAGATACTACTTTAATAAAAAGACACGTCGTATCACCCAATCCGCGAGGCTCACCATGCTGACTCAAGACCAAGAAGCGTTAATTGCCGCCACCGCTCCCGTCGTGGCGGAACACTTGAATACCATCACCCAGCGTTTTTACCCGCTGATGTTTGAGCGCTACCCGAGCGTGAAGCCACTGTTCAATCAGGTGCACCAGCAAAATGGTGCGCAACCAAGGGCGTTGGCAGGCGCGGTGTTGGCTTACGTGGGGATTCGTCAGGACCCGGCCAAAGCGCGCCAAACACTCGAAACGGTCGTCAATAAGCACGTGTCGCTGGGCATCGAGCCCTATCAATACCCGATTGTCGGTGAGTGCCTGATGATGGCGATCGGCGAGGTATTGGGCGACGCCGTCACCCCCGAAATCGCCGATGCATGGAGCGCGCTGTACCAGGAATTAGCCGACCTGCTGATCGACCTGGAAGAAAAACGCTACCAGGAATTTGAACAGCGTGAGGGTGGCTGGCGGGGTACGCGGCGCTTCCATGTGGCGGCTAGTCAGCAGGAAAGCGCGGTAATTCGCTCGTTTATCCTGGAGCCCGAAGACGGCGGTCCGGTGGCTGAGCATGCCCCTGGCCAGTATATCGGCGTCAAGGTGACTATCGACGGCGAGCCGGTGCATCGTCACTACAGCCTGTCGGCAACGCCCAACGGTCGGGCCTATCGGCTGTCTATCAAGCGCGAAAGCGACGGTCGCGTCAGCCGATACTTCCACGACCAGCTAGCCAATGGCGGGGTGGTCGAGCTGCTTCCCCCGGCGGGCGAGATGACGCTGGTACCCGGCGACGCCCCGCTGATGTTGATCAGCGGCGGTGTGGGCCAGACCCCGCTGCTGCCGATGGCCAAACAGGCGCTTGGCCAGGGGCGTCGGGTAGTTTACCTGCACGCGGCACAAACCCCCGAGTATTGGGCGTTCGCCGATGAACTGCGCGCGCTTGAAAAGGCTTACCCAGAACAGTTCAAACTGGTCACCGTGTTTGAACAAAGCGACGCCGGCGATCATCAAGGGCGCATTAATCAGGCGCTATTGGCCGACTATTTACCCGAAGGCGCGCACTGCTACTTTGTCGGCCCCCACGGCATGATGGAAGCCGTCGAGCAGGCGCTGAAACAGCTGGGCGTGGCGGACTCGCACCGTCACTACGAGCACTTCGGGCCTGCCATGCCCCTTAATGCGGTCAGCGCTGCCTAGGTGGCCGCCCACTGGGCATGTTGCCGACGGTAGTCGGCCTGGGCGTGGCTGGCGCTGACCGGTGTCAGCCACACCTCGGTGCCGGGCAGGCATTGCGCCAGCGCCGCGCAGGCGCTCGGCGTCAATGCCCCCAGGCGCGGGTAGCCGCCAATGGTCTGGCGGTCGTTCATCAACACGATGGGCTGACCGTCCGGGGGCACCTGCACCGCCCCGAGCGGTATGCCTTCCGAAATGATGCCGGTCAGGGTTCCGCTGAGCACCGGGCCGGTTAAACGAACGCCCATGCGGTCGGCGCGGTTATCGACCTGCCAGGGCGTATTGAACGCCTGATAAAGGCTGCGGCCGGAAAAGCTGGCGACCTGGGAGCCCAGTACCACGGGCAGGCGACAGCCGGACGTCGGCATCACCGGCCCAACCCCATCAGGCAGCGTGCGCGATGAATGGTCGTTGCCCTGCCAGGTTAAACGCTCGCCCGCCTTGAGTGGCTGGCCGTCTTCGTTGAGGCCGCCCAGCTGCTCGCGCGCGGTGCAGGCGCGGCTGCCCAGCACCTCGGGAGCGTTGAGCCCGCCGGGAAACGCCAGATAAGCACGCAAACCGTGACGTGGCTGCTGAAACACCAGCTGCTGCCCTGCGCGCAGCGTAAAGCTGGCGTTCGGCGCCAGCGGTTGGTCGTCCACCGTCGCGGCTAAATCGGCACCGGTGAGCGCCAGCCGGACATCGCCGTGGGCGACGAGCGTCAGGCCGCCGCCCATGACGATTTCCAGCGCCGCGCTGTTCAGCGGGTTGCCCAATAGCCAGTTGGCCCAGTTAAACGCGATCCAGTCGGCGGCGCCGCCTTGAGTCACGCCCAAATGGCCGACGCCGAAGCGACCGGCATCCTGAATCAGCGCCAGGGGGCCTGCTTGTTTGACCTCCAACATGGCTTGGCTCACGGGCGTTCCTCCATCGGCGTGGTATCGCCGCCCTGGTCCTCGAACTCGGTGCGGGAAATCGACCGAAAGCGCACGCTATCGCCGGGACGCAATAACGGCTCGCCGCGTTTGGCGTGTTCAAATAGCGGCACGGCGGTGCGCCCCAGCAGGTTCCAGCCGCCGGGCGAGGGCAGCGGGTAAATCGCCGTTTGGCGATCGGCGATGCCGACACTTCCCGCAGCCACATGACGCCTCGGGGTCGTCAGGCGCGGGGTGGCAATGGCGTCATCCACCAACCCCATGAAGCCGTATCCCGGCGCAAACCCCAGCGCGAACACGCAGTACTCGTCCTGACAGTGCTGGTCGATAAGCTCGGCGATGCTCATGCCCGCGCGCTTGGCCACCCGCGCAAGGTCCGGCCCGACGCTTTCGTCATACCACACGGGAATCTCATGGCGTTGGCCTTGCCGGGTATCGGCGGGCGTTAGGTCGGCCAGGGCGTCTCGAACGTGTGCCAGAGCTTCCGCGTGGCTGAGCTGGCGGCAGTCGTAGTGCAGCAATAGCGTGGTGTAGGACGGCAGCAGGTCGACCAGCGTCTCGCCAAAGGCATCGCGCAGCGCATGGTCGGCGGCCAGTATCCAGGCCATGTTGGAAACGTCGATGGTATCGAACAGGCGCACCATCAAGGCTTCCATCCCGGCGGTTTCAATGCATCGTTTTTCAATACGTCGTTTCACGCCGACTCCAGGTCGTTGAACGCCTCGCGAATGGCGCGCACCGCGGCCACCGATTCGGGATTGTCGCCGTGCACGCAGAGCGTGTCGCAAGGCAGCGTCAGCGAGGTGCCGTCGCGGGCGGTAAGCGGCTCGCCCCTGGCCAGCATGACCGCCTGATCAACGATGGTGGTCTGGTCGTGGTGGACCGCGTCGGGAAGCCGCCGCGACGCCAGGTGGCCGTTGGCTTCATAGGCGCGGTCGGCAAAGGTTTCAAACCAGATGGTGAGGCCCAGCTTGTCGGCCAGCTCGCGATGGGGTTCAGGGCTGGCGGTGGCCATCACCATCAGCGGCAGACGGGCATCGAAGGCGCGCACCGCGCGCATTACCCCTTCGAGCAGCGCCGGGTTGGCGGCCATATCGTTGTACATGGCACCGTGGGGTTTGACATAGCTGAGCTGGGTGCCCTCCGCCTGGCAGATACCCGCCAGGGCGCCCATTTGATAGAGCACCATATCCTCGACTTCGCCGGGCGAACAGGCCATGGAGCGGCGGCCGAATCCCATCAAATCCGGGTAGCCCGGGTGCGCGCCGATACGCACCTTGTGCTTGGCCGCCAGCCTGACCGTTCGGCGCATGACGTGCGGGTCGGAGGCGTGATAGCCGCAGGCGATGTTGGCGCAATCGACATGGGGCATGACCTCGTCGTCCAGGCCGATCGACCAGTTGCCAAAACTCTCGCCCATATCGCAGTTGAGTAGCGGAAGGGTCATGGGGCCTCCTGTTGTTATTCACGCGCCTGTCGAGCGACGAATTAGCACGTCATCGAATCTCTATTCACTATATGGACGGGGTGCCGTCCCTGCCAGGCGTTTTGGGCGTCGCCAAGGGTATCGTGCTGTTATGCCGTGGAAAAAGGGTTGACGCACAAGCACTGTAAGATTATCAACGACACTACGCTATAGCTTAAAGGTGATGAAAAAGCACCGCCTACGTCAAGCTCGCAATAATATGACGCAACATCACAATATCGATATGAGGGCTTTTGATTATGCGTACGTCCATTGCAACACCACTTATTTTAGCCACAGCGTGCAGCCTCGCCGCGTCTGCCCAGGCCGCCGAATGGACAATGGCAACGCCTTATGGCGACGCCAGTTTCCATACTAAAAACACCAAACAATTTGCCGAAGATGTCGCCGAGGCAACCGATGATGAGTTGACCATCAACGTGCAAAGCGGGGGCTCCCTCGTGTCCCACGGTGAGATCAAGCCATCGGTGCGCCGCGGTACCATCGATGCGGGGGAAGTATTCCTCTCGGTACTCTCCAATGACGACCCGATTTTTGAGGTCGATACCCTGCCCGGCGTTGCTGGTGGCTACGATGAGGCCTACGCGCTTTGGGAAGCGACCAAACCAATGATTACCGAGCTGTTCGAGGAAGAAGGTTTGATTCCGCTTTACGCGGTTGCCTGGCCTGCCCAGGGCATATACACCGACGAGGAATTGAGCGATCCAGAGCAGTTCGACGGTTTGCGCGTGCGTGCGCCCAACATCAATACTCAACGGTTTATCGAAAACCTGGGTGGCAGCCCTACCGAAACGGAAGAGTCGGACATTCCTACGGCGTTTAGCACTGGCCGTGTAGATGCCATGATTACATCAAGCTCCACGGGCAACTCAATGTCGGCCTGGGACTATGTCTCGCATTACACCGATGCCAACCTGTGGCTGCCGAAAAATATCGTGTTTATCAGCCAGCGCAGCTTTGATGCATTGGATGAAGATACCCAGGAAGCGCTGTTAGAGGCGGCTGAAAAAGCTGAAGAACGTGGCTGGGAAATGAGCCGTGAAGACAACGAAGCCAGTCTTGCCAAGCTTGAAGAAGAAGGCATTACCGTTGCTGAGCCAAACGATGCCGTCTCTGAAGCGTTGCAGGAAGCAGGCGATGAGCTGTTCGCTGATTGGGAATCGCGCGCCGATGACCAAGCCAAGGAAGCACTTGAGTCTTACCGTGACCAGCTCGACGATTGAGGCACCCATCAAGCGGTGCAGGGGGCTACCCTTGCACCGCTTTGCGCGTAAGAGGCCGAAGCCATGACATTCAAATTCGATAAGCTCTATCGGCTGGGCGCTTGGGGGGCTGCGCTTTGCATGATAGCGATTTGCTCGCTGATAGCGTTTCAGGTGTTTTTTCGCATGGTCGATGCACTGTTAGTGATGGCGGGTATCGCACGGCTAAACATTAGCATTACTGGCGTCTCTGAAATGGCGTCTTACCTGCTGGTGGGCGCTACATTCTTGGGGTTGGCGTATACCTTCGTTCACCATGCGCATATACGCATGACACTGGTGATTTCACGTTTGCCCTCGGCGTTACGGGTGTGGTTCGAGGTATTTGGCTTGATCGTTGCCATTACGCTAAGCCTATTGCTTTGCTACGGACTGATTGCGTTGGCCCGCGAGAGCCTGGCGTATAACGATGTCTCCTCAGGTTTTATGTCGATTCCATTGTGGATCCCGCAAACCGTGCTGGCCACCAGCGTTGCCTTGCTGTGTCTGGCGTTGATTGAGGCGCTGCTGATGGCGTTGCGCATTGCGGCCCAGGATCCTTCGCGTTTTCGTGAGGTAATGGCCCGCGATGAGCGCGACGAACCCTGACCCTCATTTTGTTGGAGACACCTCGTGCTATTACTTAGCGTAGTCACCATTTCAACCCTGCTTGTGCTGTTGGGCAGCGGCGTCTGGATCGCCTTTGCGCTGATTGGCACCGCCTGGATGGCGCTGGCCATGTTCAGCTCTTTTGAGCCCGGCCCGGTGCTTGCGTCTGACTTCTGGGGCGCAAGTTACGGGTGGGATCTCACCGCGTTGCCGATGTTTATCTGGATGGGGGAGATACTGTTCCGCTCGGGGCTTGCCGACAACATGTTTCGTGGGCTTTCGCCCTGGCTAAATCGTTTCCCCGGACGTTTGCTGCACACCAATATTATCGGCAGCGGTATGTTCGCGGCGGTTTGCGGTTCGTCGGCGGCCACCTGTGCCACCGTAGGCAAGATGACCCTGCCGGAGCTTGAGCGGCGCGGCTACGACAGCAACATGGCGATTGGTACCCTGGCGAGCGCCTCGACGCTTGGGCTGCTGATTCCGCCGTCTATCGTGCTCATCGTCTACGGCGTGGTGACCGAGCAATCCATCTCACGACTTTTCATGGCGGGGATTGGCCCGGGTATCATGATCCTGGCGCTGTTCATGGGGTATCTGGTGCTGTGGTCACTGCTCAAGGGAAATCGCGCCGGACTCACCGGCGAAGATGAATCGAGCATGAGCTTTGCCGAAAAGCTGCGTAACACCTGGTCGCTGATTCCCATCCTGCTGCTGATCGGTGGGATTATCATATCCATCTACGGCGGCCTGGCGTCGCCCACCGAGGCGGCGGCGGTGGGGGTCGTACTGTCGATGATCATCGCCCGCTGGAACGGCCACTTCAATCGCGAGATCTTTCACGACTCGCTTTTCGCGGCAGTGCGCACGGCGTGCATGATTGCTTTTATTATCGCTGGGGCGTCGTTTCTTACCTCGGCCATGGGCTTTACCCAGGTGCCGATGAAACTGGCGCAGGCGATTGGTGAGATGGGGCTGTCGCCGACGATGCTGCTGGTCGCGCTGACGGTGCTGTTACTGGTGATGGGCTGTTTTCTGGACGGTATCTCGCTGATTTTGCTGGTGACGGCGATCATCATGCCGCTGGTGGAAACCGCCGGTTTTGACCTCATCTGGTTCGGCATCTACCTGGTGATCGTCGTCGAGATGTCGCAGATTACTCCGCCCGTAGGCTTCAATCTGTTTGTGATACAGGGGCTTACCGGGAAGGATATCTTGACCATCACCAAGGCAACGCTGCCGTTCTTTCTACTGATGCTGGTGGCGGTGGCCTTGATGCACCTGTTCCCCAACATTGCGCTGTATTTACCCTACGCGATGAATCGTTGACCCTGGTATGCGGCGGTCCCAAGGATCGCCGCGGGTTTCAGGCAACGTCTAATGCCCGTACATCGAGATGCCGCCGCGGCCGTTGCGTTTGATGAAATACATGCTCTGGTCGGCGGCATCGATGAGTTCGCGGCCGTTGCCAAAACCGCCGTCACTCAGGCAGGCGATGCCGATCGACACGGAGACGAAAAGCTCGCGCCCATCGATCGTCTCCATGGGCGTTTCCGCCAGACGCTTGGCGATACGCTGGGCGAAGCGCTGAGCGCCCTTGGCGGACTCGTCGGGCAGAATGATCAGGAATTCTTCGCCGCCGTAACGCCCGGCGAGATCGCCTTCGCGAACCAGCGATCCCAGCACATGGCCGAAGCGCTCAAGCACCCGGTCACCGGTTTGATGGCCGAAGCGATCATTGAGCTTTTTGAAGTGGTCAAGATCGATAAACACCACCGACATGGTGCGGTCCTGCTCCCGGCACAGCTCAAAGCGCATATGCAGCTGCTCTTCAAGCCAGGCGCGGTTGGCAAGCCCGGTGAGCGTATCCCGGCGGCTGCGTTCTTCCAGCTCGGTCTGGCGTTGGCGAAGGTTATCAAGTTCCTGCTGCTGGGCGTCCAGGCGGGCGTTGAGGGACAGCGTCTGCTGGAAAAGCAGCTGCTGGGCCTGAATGACCAGCGCCTCATGATCGTGCGCTGATGGCAGGGTGAGGTCGAATAAGTCGGCAAGCGGTGGCAGCTGATGTTGCACGGTGCTTAACAGGTCGCTGAGTGAGATCGTAGGGGTGATGTCCAGCGGCTCCAGCTTGCGGAGGAGCACGGCGAGCGACTGGCTGGGGTTGGATGACATCCATGCATCGGCAATCGGCCCCGACAGGCGCAGGCATAACAAGTGCATGCCATCCCGGGTGCTGATCTCGCCGTGACTGTCGCTGATCGCCTGGGCCAGGGAGGCCGGTACCCCCCATCTCGCTGCCAGCCAGCCGCCCACCGTTGGATGGTCGCAGCCAAAACGCGTGCGTTCTCCATCGCTGATTTGTGAGTGTGAAAGCGGGGCCGTGACGTAAAGCTCCTGGGCATCGCGGGGATATACTGCCAGCAGGGCCAGCATGCCGATGTCCTGCAACAGCGCCGCAGTGAACACAAAATTCGACTGGTCGGGGCAGAGCCGTTCGGCGAGGTAGCGTGCCGCCAGCGCAGACACGATGGAGCGCCCCCAGATACATTGAACCTGATCATCCGCGCGGCGGTCACGCCAGAGGCTGAAGCTCATTACGGCTGCCAAGGTGGCATCCAGACCAAGGCGCGATGTGGCCTCCAGGCATGAATGCGTCTCTGTGTGATTGCGCGCATAAAATGCGCTGTTGGCAATCGAAATCAGCCTCAGCGTCAGCGCCGGGTCTTGCTCAATGGCATGGGCGTAATCATTCAACGTGGCATCGGGGAAGCCTGCGACTTCAAGCACGCGGATAGCAACCATTGGCAGTGACGGCAGCTTGGCGCACTGGGTCAAGTCACTCTGCAGAAAGTCCGGCAGGGCCGGTGTGGCCAAGTACTGTGTGTTATCGCTAACGATCATGCCCGTCATGTCGGCTCCCTTTTATTCTCCCAGCTTAATGGGCCGGTTGCTTTTTTTCATCTTATATTGTTAGAAGTTCGGCTAATACCTTTGGTGAGGAACTAAGCTTTAGCTAAACGTTTATTGGGAGATGCTTCACCGTCAGGGCACTTCCAGATAAGCTGCTTTAAAAGGGACAGCGAGACAACCAATGCAGACGGGGATCGAAGCAGCCGATACGTTTCGGCAGTTGGCGGAAGGAATGGGGCAAACGGGCACCCCCCACTTTTACCCCACGCTGGTCAAGCGACTGGCCAAGCTGCTGGGCGTGGACCACGTCCTGGTGGCCCGCGTCAATGCGGGCGACGTTGCCCATGACGACTTGCCGCGAAACGTGGCTGAAACGCTGGCGGTCTGGTCTAACGGCCGGCATCTGCCCAACGTGACCTATCCGTTGGCCGGCACTCCCTGTGAGGGCGTGGTGGGTCGTGAACCGTGCCTGTACCCCTGCAACGTCCAGCAGCGTTTTCCCGACGACCACATGCTCTCGGAACTGGGCGCCGAAAGCTATATGGGCATGCCGTTGTTCGCCGCCGACGGCACGCCCATTGGCTTATTGGCGCTGCTGAAAAACTCGCTGATGTCGGTGGATGGGCACACCCGCGAAGTGCTGAGTATCGTGGCCGCTCAGGCCGGCGCCGAGCTGGGGCGCCAGCAGGCAGAGGCGGCCCTCAAGGCCAGCGAGGCCGTGGCGCGGGAAAGTGAGCGCCGCCTGGATACGCTGCTCAATCATCTACCGGGGATGGCCTATCGCTGTCTCGACGATGCCCATTGGACCATGCAGCTGGTCAGTCAGGGCGCTTACCGGCTCACCGGCTATCACCCCGATGAGCTGGTGGATAACCATCGGATCAGCTTTGCCGAGCTGATACATGCCGATGACGTCGCGCGCGTCTCGGATGAGACGAAGACGGCTATCGATGACAAACACCCCTACCAGGTGGTCTACCGGTTGTATCATCGTGACGGTCGTGTGCGCTGGATGTGGGAGCAGGGTCAGGCGGTGTTTGATGACACGGGCGAGGTGGTCTGCCTGGAAGGATTTATTACCGATGTGACCGAAAGCCAGGAAGCGCAGCGGGTTCAGCAGGCGGTCATGCAGGTCGCGTCGACGGTTACCTCGCGCGTCGGTGACGATTACTTCCAGCAACTGATCGACACGCTGGTCGAGTTGCTGGACGCTGACAGCGGCTTTATCGCACTGCTCAATCGCACCCAGGACGACACCCACCAGGGCGTCTCTGCCACCATCAGCACGGTGAGCGTCATCGCTGACGGGAAGCCCCTGAGTAACCAGACCTTTTTATTGGCCGGGTCGCCTTGCGAGCAGGTCGTCAATCGCCGTGAGGCGGTGTCCCACTTGGGCCACTACACGCCGATCCCCGGGAAGGCGTTTCAAGCCCAGGCCTGGATAGGCCGGCGCCTGGACAACGCTGAGGGCGATGCGATTGGCGTGATGATGGTGTTCTACCGTGAACCGCTGAGTACCAACGCCTTTGCAACCTCCGTACTGCGTATTCTGTCCACCGGCGCCGCGGCGGAATTGGAGCGGCGGCGCGACCAGCGTCGCATGCATCAGCTAGCGTACGTTGACGGCACCACCGGGCTTTCGAACCGCGCGCGCTTTATGGAGATCCACGCCAAGATGCTGCGCGACGCTGCCCGGCGGCATCAGTCGCTGAGCTTGATTCTGCTCGATATTCGCCGCTTTAAAGAAATCAATGACACCCATGGTCACCAGGTGGGCGACGAACTGCTGTCGACGATTGCCGGACGCCTGCAGCACGTGATTCCGGATGGCGGCTTTCTGGCCCGTCTTTCCGGTGATGAGTTCGCGATTCTGCTGGCCAATCCTAGCGAGGCGCAATTGTCAGCCACGCTTGCCGACCTGCGCGGTGCGGTCGGCAAGACGATTCAACTGGAGCATAACGCGTTCAACCTGCAGGTCAGCATGGGCTTTGCCCGCTATCCCAGCGATGCGTCAGTAGCGGAGGAGCTGTTCAAGGCGGCCAGTATTGCGCTGCACTTCGCCAAGCGTGACGGTATCGTCTGTCCGTTCAGCCACGACATGATGCATCACCAGCGTCGCCGTCAAAAGATGGCGGAGCGGCTGCATCAGGCGCTGGTTGAAAACCGTCTGGCGCTGTATTTCCAGCCCCAGGTCAACCTGGAAACCGGCCAGCTGACCGGCGCTGAGGCGCTGTGCCGCTGGTACGATGCCGACTGGGGGTGGGTCAGCCCCGGCGAGTTTATTCCCCTGGCCGAAGAACGCGGGCTGATTCGTGTGCTGGGCGATTGGGTGCTGGCCGAGGCCGCCCGGCAGCTACGCGAATGGCAATACCAGGGGATGGCCTTGCCGGGACGGCTATCCATCAACATTGCCGCCCAGCAGTTTGCCGACCCGCAATTGGCGCAGCATATTGCCGAGCTGACCCAAGGCGTGCCCGCCTCTGCGTTGGCGCTGGAATTGACCGAGAGCGACTTCATGCGTAACCCCGACCAGGCGGTCGAGATAACCCTGGCGATGCGGACTGCCGGTTATGCCTTGTATATCGATGATTTCGGTACCGGATATTCATCGCTTGCCTATCTGCGGCGGTTTGCCGCCGACGCATTGAAAATCGATATCTCGTTCGTGCGCGAAATGCTCGACAACCAGCATGACCGTGCCATTGTACAAACCATTATCGCCATGGCCGACGCCCTGGGCATGAAAACCCTGGCGGAAGGAGTCGAGCACCAGGCCCAGGCCACGCTGCTGGCCGAAATGGGGTGCCTTGAAGCGCAGGGATTCCTGTTTGGCCGGCCAAAACCGGCCAATGAGTTTGCGGCGGCGTGGCTGCTACGCTAAAGGGCTGTTACTGCCAGGTTCACCAACCTCATCGGAGTTTGACTATGCGTGTTCTGTTTACCGGCGGCAGCGGCAAGGCTGGCCGCTACGCCACGGCTTATCTGCGCGACCAGGGCCATCGCGTCACCAATCTGGATTGGGTGACATCAGATGTGCCCGGCATCACCACCCTGAAAACCGACCTGACCGATGCGGGGCAGGTGTTCAATGCGTGCCACGCCTACGCAGGGGTCGACGAGCTGGAACCGGGCACCGGCGTGCCGCGTTACGATGCCATTGTCCACTTCGCCGCCATCCCGGCGATTCTCCACCGTCCGGACAATGAAACCTACCGCATCAATACGTTGAGCACCTACAACGTGCTGGATGCGGCCACCAAGCTGGGCATTCCCAAGGTTATCTTCGCGTCCAGCGAGACGACATACGGCATCTGCTTTGCCGACGGCGAAAAACAACCGGACTATCTGCCCATCGATGAAGATCACCCCACCGTGCCTCAGGACAGCTACGCCATGAGCAAGGTGGTCAACGAAGTCACCGCGCGCTCCTTTCAGGCACGTTCGGGCATCGACATCTACGGGCTGCGCATCAACAACGTCATCGAGCCTCACGAATACCGCCAGGACTTCCCGGCGTACCTGGATGATCCTGCGCTGCGTCGTCGCAACATCTTCGCCTATATCGATGCCCGCGATCTCGGTCAGATGGTCGACTGCTGCCTGAAGACGGATGGCCTGGGGTATCAGGTATTCAACGTCGCCAATGAGGATTTGTCGGTAGGCCTGACCAGCGCCCAGGTCATTGAGCGCTTCTACAAAGGGGTGCCGGTTCGCCGCGAAATGGGTGAGTTCGAGACGTTCTACAGTATCGACAAGGCACGCCGCCTGGTCGGTTTCGCGCCACGCCACGCCTGGCGGGAGGAGCTAGCGGCGTCTGACAGTTAGCTCTAGAGGGGAAGCCAGCAGGTCAGCGGCTATCCTGCTATACCGCCTGATAGATCAGATTAAAGCCGACCAAAAACATGGCCAGAATTACCAGGCGGTAAAACAATGCTTCGTTGACGCGGCTTTGCAGCCACAGGCCGTTGCGCACGCCGATCCAGGCGATGGGCACCAGCACCAGCGAAGCCCAGGCGCTGGTCACGTTAATCTCGCCAAGCCACATGTACGGCGCCAGCTTGATCACGTTGACCACGGCAAAGGTGACGGCGCAGGTGGCGATAAAGGTCTCTTTCGACAGCTTACGCGGCAGCAGGTACACGTTCAGCGGCGGTGCCCCCGCATGGGCCATAAAGCTGGTAAACCCGCAGACGCTCGCCGCAGGCAACGCCCAGCGGGCGGAAATCGGCTTCTTGGCGACGGGTTTCAGCAGCATATAGGTGGCGAATAGCAAGGTGATCACGCCGAGCGTCAGGCGCAAGCCCTGCTCACTCAGGCTGTCGAACAGCAGCGTCCCTACCGCCACCCCGATAAACAGCCCCGGCACAAAGCGCCATACCTCGGCCACCGCTTGCCTGCCCCACCACGCCTTCACCGCAAAGACATCCATTACCAGTAACAACGGTAATAAAAGGCCCGCTGCCTGCGCCGGGCTGATCGCCAGCGCCATCAACGGCACCGACAGCGTGCCGAAACCACCCGCAAAGCCGCCTTTGGAAACGCCGGTCAGGTAGACCGAAAACACGATCAGCAGCCAGGCAATGAGGGAGTAGTCGGGGAGCATGGGGGCCTCCAGCTATTAAAAAAGAGTCACGCACAAAAAAGCCCCGCAGCAGCGGGGCCAGTTAGCATAGCATTAGATAACCGTTAGCGGGCGAAGAGTGGGCGGTGTTGAGGGAATCAAACCTGTTCAGGCCTTGCCCAGAATCCAAGCGTCGGCTGATAGGAAAAGGTCACAGAATAATCAGCGTCGCCAGCCCCAGGAACGACAAAAACCCCACCACATCGGTGACGGTGGTGAGAATCACCGCGCCGGATAACGCGGGGTCAATCTGCATTTTTTTCAATACCATGGGGATTAATACGCCGGATAGGTTGGCCACGCTCATGTTGATAAAGATGGCCAGGGTGATCACCAGCGTAATCATGGCATCGCTAAACCAGATATGGGCAATCAAGCCTACGACCAACGCCCAGACCAGACCGTTGCTCATGCCCACCCAGGTTTCCTTGTTATACAGCCAACGCACGTTGTTGCCCGCGAGCTGGCCCAGCGCCAGGCCGCGAATGACGACGGTGAGGGTCTGGCTGCCAGCAATCCCTCCCATGCTGGCGACCACCGGCATCAAAATGGCCAGCGCCACAATTTGATCCAATGCCGCTTCAAACTGACCGATAACGAACGCAGCTAAAAAAGCCGTTAGCAGATTAATACCCAGCCAAATGCCACGGCTTTTCGCGCTGCGTAAAACGGGCGTGAAGACTTCTTCTTCGTTACTGACGCCTGACAGGTGTTTTAATGTCATGTCAGTATCATCTTGGGTAATTTCTAATACGTCGGCAGCATTTAATTGCCCTACCAAGAGTCCATCACTATCACAGACGGGTACGAAAGGAAGTTCCTTCGAGCGTAATAAAACGGCCGCATCACTGACTTTCATTTGATCGTTTAGGGTGAAAGGATCATCCATGTAATCATCAACCACGGCGTCTTGAGGCTGCTTGATTAAGTCAATCAGGCTTAAAGAGCCCAGTAAACGTTTGTCTTTATCCGTGATCATTATCTGTTGTGATTCATCGTCGAGGAGATGATGAATGCGGATATAGCGTTGTACGGCTTCTAGTGAAACGCCTTGTTTGACATTGACGGTTTCGGGGTCCATGTAGCGACCCACGACATCTTCCTCGTAGGCGTAAAGATTCTCTACCTGGGCGCGGATGTCCTGGTCCAGGCTGTCGTAAACGCTTGTTTTTATGGCCTCGTCAGCAACCTCCAAGACCTCGGCGACGTCCTGGGCATCCAGCCCTTTAACAATTTGCTCTACTTCGCTTGCCGACAGATCCTCGATATAGTCCGCGCGAATATCTTCATCGACTTCTGCAAGTACCGCGCCGACCAAGTCTTCGGGAATAAACTCCCAAATAAAATCGCGGGTTTTAGCGGGAAAGGATTCAAGAGTTCGTGCAATGTCTAAAATATCAAGTTCAGTAAAATATGCTGTAAGCGCGGTGGTATCCGGATCGTCTAGAAGATTTTGCAGATACAGTAGCTGTTCTTCAGTATTGGTATATTTTTCATCATCGCGCATGGAGACCGTCCTTGTGGGAAACGAGTGACTAATACAAGAAAAATGGCGGCTCGTTGTTTTGAGTTTATCGCCAGCCCCGGCCGAAAGCCATGCGCGATGGCCGAATATATTTCTTAATTAGCTAAAAGCGCGATGGCGTGCGTTTGACTATCGGTTAATGCCGGGTATCAAACGCCACCCGAACACCATGGGCCATGCGCTGTTCGGCAGACACAGGTGGCACATCCGAACCGATCATTTCATCGGCGGCGTCGGCCCAGGTGAGAATGCCGTGGGTAAACCCCAAGGGAGCCAGCGCACGGCTAATCCACTGCGTGCCGGTAAAGCGGCGTGTCTCGCCGTCGGCGTTGACCAAGACGCTGACGGTGCCCTGGCGGTGAAGGCGCACGATATACCAGCCCATATCCAGACCGTGTACCTCTACGTCGGGGAGTGGCGGCTGTAACTGCGCCAGGGCATCGAGCGTGAGCTGGTCGGGTATGGTCGTGGCCATCGTCTTTCCTCTTGGGCGTAACCTGACACAGGTTGGTGGAGACTACGTTGATCGCCCCAGATTGTAAGCGGCATTGGTCATCAAACGGTAGAGGGTTCGTCACCGTGCTGTCACCTGGCTGAATTAGGTTCTTCTAACACGATCCGTGATTCGCACTACGATTAGAACAGGGGCGTCATCATGAGCAAGGAAATCGAAGACCATCGCCTGTTTAACCACAGCGGCAATCAACCTTTTGCCGAGGTATTGGCGCGCCACGTATCCCGACGCGATGTCATGCGCGGCGGTTTGGGCATGGCGGCCGCCTCCATGCTCAGTTTTGGCGGCGCGGCCCAGGCGCTCGCTTCAAGCGGAACGCAAAAAACGCCGCTGACACTTGCCTTTGAGGCGGTGCGTGGTTCGCGTACCGACGCCGTGGTGGTGCCGGACGGCTATACGGCCCAGGTGCTTGTGCCCTGGGGCACGCCGTTACAAACGGGCGATACCTGGCAGGCGGAACAGCGCATGACGTCTGAACGTCAAGCGGAGAGCGTGGGCATGCACCACGACGGCATGGCTGGTTTTGCCCTGGATGCCGATAACGCCTCGCGCCGTTTTGTACTGGCGCTCAATAACGAGTACATCGATCAAACCGCGCTGTGGGCCCCTCAGGGCGGCCCCACTAACGCTGATGAGGGTGAACGCCCGGCGGAAGAGTCGCGCACTGAGATCAACGCGCACGGTGTCACCCTTGTCGAAGTCGAAAAAAACACCGATGGCCAATGGTCCCATGTAGCGGGGTCGCGCTATAACCGTCGCTTCACCAGCGCAACGGAAATGGACCTGGCGGGTCCGGTGGCGGGCAGCGACTACGTTAAAACGCGCTTCTCTCCGGCTGGCACCCAAACCCGGGGTACCAACAATAACTGTGGTAACGGCGTGACCCCCTGGGGCACCTATATTGCCTGTGAAGAGAACTGGCCTAACGTCTTTGTTCATACCGGCGAGCGTTTCCAGGACGACGCCCGTATTGGCATTCCCACCGAACGTGGTCGCTACGCCTGGGAAACGTCGGCAGGCGACGCCTCAGAAGAAAACGACGAGTTTGCCCGTTTTAACATCACGCCACGCGGCGACCGCGCCGAGGATGATTATCGTAACGAAGCGCGTACCTTCGGTTATCAGGTCGAGATCGACCCCTACAGCGATGCCCGCGCCGTCAAGCGCACGGCACTGGGCCGATTCCGCCATGAAGGGTGCTGGTTAGGCAAGCTGGAAGCTGGCAAGCCAATCGTTTACTACTCAGGCCACGATGCCCGCAACGAGTACGTATATAAATACGTGTCCGACGCCGCCTGGGATCCTGCCGATGCCAACCGCCCAGGCGAGGCGTACGACCGCCTTTCCATCGGCCATAAATATCTGGATAACGGCACCCTGTACGTAGCCCGCTTCCACGCCGATGGTAGCGGTGAGTGGCTGGCGCTGACGCCGGACGCCCGGACGCAAGATGGTCGTCGGCTTGCCGCGGCGCTGGGCCTGGCCGACGACGATCTCGCGGGCATTATCATCAATACCTGCGATGCAGCCGACCTGATGGGCGCCACACCGATGGACCGTCCCGAGTGGGCCTCCGTCGACCCAGCATCCGGCGAGGTGTACCTCACTCTGACGAATAACTCACAGCGCATCGCTGAAGATTCACAGCCAACCTACACCAACGACGGTGAGCGCTTGGAGCAGGTGGGGGTAGGTTATGACCTGGCACCCACTAACGCGGCTAATCCACGTGCCAATAACGAGGCGGGTCACATTATTCGCTGGCGCGAGAGCCGCTTACCGAATGCCTTTACCTGGGAGGTGTTTGTGTTTGGTGCAGCGACCGACGATGCAGACAATCTCTCGGGCCTGACCGAAATGAACCAGTTTGCCAGCCCCGACGGGCTCTGGTTCGACGATCGCGGTGATGGTCAGGGCATCCTGTGGATCGAAACCGATAATGGCTATGACGGCGTCGCGGAATACACTAACGACCAGCTGCTCGCAGTGGTGCCCAGGGCATTGGACGACATCGACGGCACCGGGCCTGTCGTCAATAACAGCAACCAGCAGCAGCTCAAACGCTTTGCGGTGGGGCCAAACGGTTGCGAAGTCACCGGTATTTTTGCCACGCCGGATAAAACCGCGCTGTTTATCAACATACAGCACCCGGGTAACTGGCCAGCCGATGGCAACGCGCTAACCCAAGACGCCACCGTTTCGGCCAGCGGCCAGGTCCGTCCTCGGGCCTCGACCGTAGTAATCCAGAAACGCGACGGTGGGCCGATTGGGGTTTGAAAAAACAAGCGTTGAGCGCAAAGCCTAGTCGCTGTATGAGATGCTTAAAACGCAGTTAAGGTTTTCATTAAGAGCTTCGAACCTCACCCGGGTTCGAAGCTTTTTTATTCCAGGCTGGGTGAGCCTGACGTTTTATCTACCGGGCTTCTAAGTACTTGCCGGGCAGGTAATGGCGGCATTTCGGGGGCACTGAGCCGCTTTCTAACTCCAACCTGGCGAAGGAGAAACCGCTTATGCGCTGTCGCCTTCACATCACTCATTAGTAGGTGAGTGCAGAGATACAGACGTGTCGCTGCAGGAAAGAACGTCATAATCAGGCTATGGTGATTTGCCAATGGCAGAAAGTATTCATCGTAAGGAGATAACAATGACAACGACTCGCCAAGTTGGCCTCGTCGGGGTTGGCCTGATGGGCCATGGGATCGCCAGCAGCCTGTTACGCGCTGGCCATCAAGTCTGCTTTCTTGAGCATTCAGGCAACCAGCCGGTGGATGATCTATTGTCAGCAGGCGCTACTGCGCTGAGCTCGGGTTGTGACGTAGCGCAAAGCGCTGACGTGGTGATTCTGTGCGTCACCGGCTCGCCCCAGGTAGAAGCCGTGCTGTTTGAGCCCAACGGCGTATTGGCAGGCTTAAAGCCAGGCAGCGTGATAGTGGACTGCTCAACTGCGCTGCCCAGTTCCACCGAAAAAGTGGCAGCCCGGGTGGCTAGTGCCGGTGGGCGGTTTATGGATGCGGCAATGACCCGTACGCCCAAGGAAGCGGCGGAGGGGCGGCTCAACCTGATTGTGGGCGCGCCGACGAAGCTGTTTGATGAAACGCTGCCTCTTTTGCAGGCCTTTGCCGAAAATATTGCCCACGCGGGCGAGGTAGGTGCAGGGCATACCCTAAAGTTGCTGCATAACTTTGTTTCGCTTGGCTTCTCTGCCGTATTGGCTGAGGCGACTGCTGCCTCTCGCAAAGCGGGGATCAGCGATGCCGCGTTACTTGAGGTACTTGGTGCAGGCGGCGGTGGAGGTGTCGTACTTGAGCGGCTGCGTCCTTATATCACTGACAATGATCCCTCCGGCTTCAGATTTACAGTGGCCAATGCCAGTAAGGACCTCGGTTACTACCACGCCATGACCAATGAGCTTGGGGTGGAGCGCGGTGTCGCAGGTGCTATCCACGCACTATATACATCTATTGATGACAGTACGCTGGCGGTACCCGAACTGATCGGCGTATTGGAGCAGCGACGTCAGTGATTGGTTGTTGATGTCTGGTGTTATGCAATTCAATCAGGCAAAAAACGTCCAGAACCGATAGGCATGGTGGGTTATATTTTTTGAACGCCATATAGCCCACGTTATGTTGATGAACAGTAAATAAAGCTATCGTTTGAGTAAGTAATGCAACGAGTGTTACCCCACGCCGGGTGATGGCAAGGTGGCTGGGCAGGGTGAGTTCACGCATTTGGATTAGCGCAGCTACTTTAGGTTGAGCAATCTCAGCACGTTACTATTTTCAAGGATGAGTTAATAGAATGTACCAGCACTATGCGCGATCTGGGCCTGAAGCTGACGGCGATTCGCTAGGCCATGCGGTGGCGATCCTAAGTGTCGAAAGGCGCCCGCTTGGGATTCGTATCGTCGATGTTAACACCGACTATCAGCGTTTATGGGCGGCGGCCGCGAACAGTGGTTAGGGGCCGTCACCGCCAGCTTTGGTGTGGTTGAGGCCACCGCTGACGAGTCGGTCAAGAGCGTGATGAAACGAGTGGATGACGCCCTTTATCAAGCGAAAGCACAAGGGCGTGATCAGGTTGCGCCGTCCCCATCAGCGAGTGCGGTCAAGCAGGCCTAAGCGGGGTCGCGATCAATCGCAAACGGCGCCCAGGCCTGACGCACTGGCATGATCTCCAACCGGTTGATGTTGATATGTGCGGGGAGGGTGGCAAGGTAGTAAAGCTGCTCGGCAATATCCTCCGCCTGTAGCGGTGTGGTGCCCCGGTAGAGCGCGTCGGAGGCGGCTTGGTCGCCTTTCGTGCGCACCAGTGTGAACTCGGTTTCGGCCATCCCAGGGGCCAGGTCGGTCACGCGTACCCCAGTGCCCTGCAGATCACAACGCAGGTTATAGCTGAACTGCTGCACAAAGGCTTTAGACGCCCCATACACATGCCCGCCTGGATACGGCCACTGCCCTGCTACCGAGCCCAAATTGAGGATGCTGGCACCGTTACCTGTGGCCAGCAGGTGTGGTAATGCTGCGTGGGTCACATTGACCAGGCCTGTGATGTTGGTGTCGATCATGGTGTGCCAGTCTTCCAGTGCTACCTGTTGGGCGGGTTCGGGCGCGAGTGCCAGCCCGGCGTTATTGATCAGGCAGGTGAGGGGCAGCAGCGTCTCGGGTAGTTGACTCAATGCCTGGGTCACCGCGTCGCTATCGCGTACGTCCAGGGGCACTGTCAGCACGGTGACCTGGGGCGCCAGTTCGCTCTCCAGCTCGGCAAGCCGCTCTTCCCGGCGTCCCGTCAGAATCAACGACCAACCGGCTTTGGCAAAGCGGCGCGCAGCGGCTTTACCAAAACCCGATGTGGCGCCGGTTATCAATACGCTAGGCATGGTGCTTCTCCTTACTCATCAATTAAAAGATCAACTCAACTCTATAGTGTGTGAAGCAACGCGCTTAGAGCCAGATCATTCGATCGACTGTGACATTGGCTGTCCTAGAGACCTGATGCGGTTGGCCCTATAGCAGCGTGGGTGATATCGCTAGTCTTTCATTAGACGATTGTTGGGTAAATTAATTGGGAGCTTGCTATGAATGCCGATATTGCCACGTCTCGCCTATCGAAACGTGAGGTGGATAATACCTATGTCCACGGTTTGGACCGTCAATATGTCTTCCACTCCTGGTCCCAGCAAGGCAGCCTGGACCCCATGGTCGTGGCAGGCGCGTCCGGGTGCCGCGTTTGGGATTATGCTGGAAACACCTACCTGGATTTCAGCAGTCAACTGGTGAACACCAATATTGGCCATCAACATCCCAAAGTGGTCAGTGCCATCCAAGCCCAGGCGGCCGAGCTTTGTACCATTGCCCCGGCCCATGCCAACCTGGCCCGCAGCGAGGCCGCAAAACGTATTATCGGCAAAGCGCCCGATGGGTTTCGCAAGGTGTTTTTCACCAACGCGGGGGCCGACGCCAACGAAAATGCCATTCGCATGGCACGCCTTTATACGGGGCGCAGCAAAATACTGTCGGCGTATCGTTCCTACCACGGCAATACCGGTGCGTCGATTGCCGCCACCGGAGACTGGCGGCGTGTGCCCAACGAGTATGCCAGCGGGCATGTGCATTTCTTCAATCCTTACCTCTATCGCAGCGAGTTTTGGGCGCGGGATGACGATGAGGAATGCGCGCGTGCTCTTCAGCATCTTCGCCGGGTGATTGAATGCGAAGGGCCCAAGGCGGTGGCCGCGATCCTGCTGGAAACCATTCCCGGTACTGCCGGGGTGCTGCTACCTCCCCACGCGTACCTTAAAGGTGTCCGCGAACTCGCTGACGAATTCGGCATCGTGCTGATTCTGGACGAAGTCATGGCCGGGTTTGGGCGTACGGGCCGCTGGTTTGCCTTTGAGCACTACGCTGTCGTACCCGACCTGATTGTATTCGCCAAAGGGGTCAATTCCGGCTACGTGCCTGCCGGTGGGGTGATTATTTCAGACCCCATCTCGGCCTACTTCGATGACCACTTTTTTGTCGGCGGTCTGACCTACTCAGGCCACCCCCTGGCAATGGCCGCCATCGTGGCGACGCTGGATGCGATGGAGGAAGAAGGCATCGTGGAAAACGCCGACACCATTGGCAACGGCTGCCTGGCCGAGGGGTTGCAGCAGCTTACCGAACGTCATGCGCTCATTGGCGACTGGCGGGGTATTGGGGTGTTTCATGCGCTGGAACTGGTCAGCGACCCAGTGCGCAAGACGCCTTTGCCGGGGGCGGAAGTGTTGACGCTCAAGCAGCAATTGATGGAGCAGGGGCTGCTGGTGTTTAGCGTGGAAAACCGCATTCATGTGGTGCCGCCGTGCAACGTTACAAAGGCCGAGGTAACCGAAGGCTTAGCGATTTTGGACAATGTGTTAACCGATTACATGGCCGCTTATTAAGTGGTTGACGCGCGATCGTAAGCAAGCCCTAAGGTTTCGATGCCTGGGGCAATGCGTTCACGTGCGATGGCCCCAAAGCCCAAGCGGAAAAAGTGGCGGGGAGGCGCGGTGTCAAAAAAGTGCTGAAAACCGGGTTCAATCAGCACGCCGCGTTGCGCGGCATGCCAAGCCAAGCGTTGCGTATCGATGCCTGGCTCGGCTTGCATCCAAAACGCACTGGAACGCGGGCTGCTAATACACTGGCACCCGGGTAGCGACTGGTCGATGGCCAGGCGCATCGCGTCGCGTCGCTGGTCAATTTCTTGGGTATGTTGCTTCAGGTAACGCTCGTAATACCCCTGGGCAATAAATTGTGCCAACTGATGCTGAAGGGCGGCCGGTGGGTGGCGATACATCAAGCGGCGCAGTGCCCGCAGCTCGTCAATTAATTCGGCGTCGGCCACAATGTAGCCCATGCGTAATCCAGGTGAGAGCGCCTTGGATAAGCTGCCCATGTAGATAATACGGGCGCTTTGGGCGCTGGCTTTGAGCGCGGGCAGGGCGAACTGGTCGCCATGAATTTCAGCGTCGTAATCATCTTCAATCACGATTTGATCGCGGTGAGGGAGCTGGGCGAGCAAGGCATCCCGTCGTGCCCGGCTCATGGTCACACCGGTTGGCACCTGATGGCTGGGCATAACGTAGAGATAGCCACAGTGCTGCGAGCCCTGAAGGCACATGCCTTCGCTGTCCAGCGGTTGCAACTGCACGCTGGCCCCCCGCTGGGCAAACACATTCATGGCTTCACGGTAGCCGGGCGATTCCAAGGCAACGCGCGTGCCCCGGTGGCAGAGCAACTGGGCGATCAAGAAGAGCGCATTCTGGGTGCCCATGGTAATCAGAATATCGTCCGCGCGGGCAAAAATACCGCGGCGTGGTAAAACACGCTTACGTAACTGTTCAATCAGTAAAGGATCGTCCTGGTCAATGCGATCACGCAGCCAGGGTTTATCCCGCCGGGAGTTTAATAGCCGCCGAGAGACATCACGCCACTGGGTTAACGGAAACAAGTCTGTGTCGAGCTGCCCATAAATAAACGGGTAGGGGTAATCCGACCAATTGCACGGTTTTAGAATCCCTTGATAATTCGTAGGGCGTTGAATAATGCGTTTGTGCCAGCTTGGTGCACGTTGTGGCGAGGTGGTAGGGGCAGTGAAAGCCGGCAACGCCGCCTGCTGGGAGGCATCGCCATAGTCGGGGTGTAAGTAGTAGCCACTGCGGGGTCGACTGATTAGGTAGCCGTCTTCGACGAGGTTTTCGTAAACAATCGCGACGGTATTGCGTGAAATGCCCAACTGCTGTGACAGCTTGCGACAAGACGGTAACGCCTCGCATGTGGGTAAGCTGCCGACGCGAATCGCTTCCAGCAGAGACTCGCGCAGTTGCTCCTGCAGGCAAATGGGTGCTGCCGGGTCAATATCAAGACACAGTGCCGTCATCTTATGCTCCCCCTTCTTTTCATTGACTGACTCATCCACCCGCTTAGTAATCTGAAGCAGCTTTCGTGCCAACTGGCCAAAACCAAACTGTCCCTTGACTTTCAGGTAACTGGCTCTAGGAGACGGCCGTCTAAAAAAACTAGGGTGAAGTCACGTTCAGCATTTTGCCGAAGCGGCCGGTTACCCACCGGGCTGGCTGTCTTAACTATTTGGGCATACTGGATAAAAGTCACATGAGGAGTCTTGCAATGAGCAACGTCAAAGTAGTTCCCAGCTTGATGATGGCCGGCATAGTGTCGCTTGGTGTAGCAACAAATACGCACGCGGCTGACCTTCCGGAAATCGAAGAACGTGGCTATATGAACGTGGCCACGGAGGATAATTACGCGCCGTTTAACTTTATGGACGGTGACGATCCCGATGGCTTTATCGAAGATGTACTGGCCGAGTTGGAGGACTACGCCGACTTTGAAATTCGCCAGGAGATTTTGCCCTGGACGGGACTCCTTGCCTCGGTGACGTCGGGCAAATACGACATGGCACTGACCGGCGCGTCGGTGACAGACGAACGCATGCGGGTGTTCAACTACGCCCCGCCATTTGCCTCCGCTCAGCACTACTACATCAAGCGAGCAGGCGATGACCGGATCAACAGCGTTGAGGATCTAAGCGGCATGACCCTGGGCGTGCAAGCCGGCAGTGCGCTGCTTTCGCGTCTGCCTGAGCTCGAAGAGATGCTGGCGGAAAGTGGCGGCGAATTAGGCGAAGTGGTGGAGTATGAAGCCTACCCTGAGATTTACGCCGACCTTGCCAATGAGCGCGTGGACTACGTGATCAATTCCATTGTGCCGGTCAACGATGTGGTTCGTGAACGCCCGGATGAGTTCGAGGCCGGCCAGGCCGTGTCAGGCCCAGGGTTCGTCGCCTGGCCAATGCCCAAGGATAGCCCGGAACTGCTCGAATATATGACCGAGTTTATGGCCCACCTGCGCGATTCAGGCCGCTTGGCCGAACTGCAAGAAAAGTGGTTTAACGAGTCGTTTGATGACTTGCCTGAAGAGCCGATTACCACCGTGGATGAGTTTCACGAAATGGCGGGCATGTAAGCCATCCTGTGCAGCAGCCGCTTACCGGGACGACGGAACGCGGCTGCTTTTTTTATCCAGTGAGTAAAGGTGACGCATGGACAGTAGCGCATGGGGGCTTCTGGCATATGGTGCATGGACAACCGCCTGGATATCGGGCATTTCCATTGCCATCGGGGTACTACTTGGACTGATAGTGGCACTGTTACGGGTCGCGCGAATCCCGGTGGTGCACCAAGTGTTAGGTACTTATATCAGTTTGGCGCGGGCCACCCCGCTGGTCACGCTGGTGCTGTTTATTTTTCTCACGGCGCCCACCATGGGATTGGATATTAACCGTAATGTCGCCGGCATTATCGCGTTGACCCTCAATACCACCGCCTTTAACGCTGAAATATGGCGTTCGGCGTTTAATAATTTCTCCCCAGAGCAGCGCGAAGCAGCGCTCGCGATTGGCATGACCCCCTGGGTATATTTCCGGCGCATCATGCTGCCACAAATCACCATTACCAGCCTGCCGGGGTTGGTCAACGAAATGTCGTTTCTTATCAAGGGCAGCCCGGCCGTCGCTGTTATCGGGGTGGTGGATCTAGCCCGCGTCACTAATCGCATATCGGCGGTTACCTACGAGCCATTACCACCTATTTTAGCCGCCGCCGCGATGTATATGGTGATGATCAGTCTGTTGGTATGGCTGCAGCGCCTGGCCGAACGTAAAGCCAGCCGATTGGCCGTCTAAAGGGGAAGTCGTCATGAGTAATTGGGAAATATTGTGGTCGTCGCGGGATGTGTTTTTACAAGGGTTTTATAACACTCTACAGCTGTTTGGCATATCAGCGGTGCTGGCCTTTTTACTCGGCAGTGTGATGGTATTTTTACTGGAAGGCTCCCGGCCGCGGCTAAAAATCCCGCTGCGAATTTTCATCGATGGGATGCGCATGCTGCCGTTTTTGATACTGGCCTATCTATTGTATTACGGGCTGCCCAGTGTGGGGATTCGCATGAGCGCTTGGTACGCCGGGTTAACCGCCCTGGTGCTCTATCACGGCGCTTATTTTGCGGAAATACTGCGCGGCTGCCGTACAACGTTTCCACTGGGGCAAGTAGAGGCCGCCACGGCACAGGGGTTCTCCCTGCCAACCATGTTTCTTCGCATTATTTGGCCGCAGCTCATCCTAAAAACCCGCGGGTTGATGGGTAACCAACTTATTATTCTGCTCAAAGATACCGCCTTTCTAGTGATCATTACCGTGCGCGAACTCACTGCCGCGGCGAACAGCTTATCAAGCACTTACTTCATTCCCATGGAAGCCTTTATCGTCGTGATCGGTTTTTACTGGCTAATCAGCATTGGGTTGGAGCAATTTATCAAATTGATTGGCCGCTATGGGGCCAAACGAGGATTCGAAAATGCCTGAGACAGCCGCTGTGAGTATCCGCAAACTTTCCAAAAGCTTTGATGGCACCGAAGTGCTACGCGATGTTTCGCTGGAGGTTCAGCCGGGCGAGGTCGTCAGTATTTTGGGTTCATCGGGCTCTGGTAAATCCACTCTGTTACGCTGCATTAACTGGCTCGAACACCCCGACCGCGGCGATATACATATTGCCGGTGATCGTATTGGCGTGAGTGACAGCGGCAAACTGATGTCGCGCCGTGAGCTGGCGGGCATGCGCGCGCGCTTAGGCATGGTGTTCCAGGGGTTTAATTTGTGGCCTCACCTGAGTGTAATGCGCAATGTCACCGAGGCCCCTATTCATGTGCAGGGCTTGAGTAAAGCCGAGGCTGACGAGAGAGCGATGGCGCTACTTGAAAAAGTCGGCATGGTCGATAAACGCGAACAATACCCCTACACGCTGTCGGGCGGGCAAAAACAGCGCGTGGCGATTGCCCGGGCGCTGGCCATGCAGCCGAAAGTGATGCTGTTTGACGAGCCCACCTCGGCGCTTGACCCTGAGCTCGTTGGCGAAGTGTTGGGGGTGATCAAAGACCTCTCAAAAGAGGGCTACACCATGGTACTGGTGACCCATGAAATGGAATTCGCCCGTGCCGTTTCCGATCAGGTGGTCTTTCTCGATAAAGGTATCATTATCGAGAAATCCCACCCCAGCGAGTTTTTCGTTAACCCCAAAACCGAACGGGTAAGGCGCTTTTTAGAACTGGAAGCGCTTGTGGTTTAAGCCGATTAGTGTGGGCTAAAGCCATCAACTTAGCTGCCTGCGCCAGCGATTCTCGATGGTGTCCAGCTCAGCAGCCCCGTAATGCGCATGATCATAAGGTCCGTAATACGCCCACAATTGATCGCCATAATCAAAGTGCCACCACTCGCTAGGCAGATTGGTGAAGCCTTGCTGATGCATGATGTGATACAGCAAGCGGCGGTGGTCCCGGGCCTTGCGTTGTGGCGGCGTTAGCGTTTCCAGATGTTCGAAATAGTCGCTATGCGAGGCCGGTAGCGCCTCATCGAACAGTGTGCCCATATCTAACGGTAGGCCATCGGCGTCGCACAGCGTGACATCTACAGCGCCCCCGGTGAGGTGTGGACTGGGGGCGAGCGGGTCACGGCTGGGTACCGAGACAAACTCTCTTGTACGTTCCAGTAGCTCCGCTTCGTCGAGATTTGGCTGGTGATGGTGAATAGCCTCATGCAGGGTGTCGAACAGGTATTGCTGCACTCGCCATGGCCGCCAGCCGTCCAGCACGATTAACCCAATACCGTCGGGTAAGCTGCGAGCGGCTGTGAGCAGTGCCCGATAGACACCTTCGCGGACGAAACACTCTGGCACCGCACCCGGTATGCCCAGCCGGGCATAGGCAGGAAAAACGCTGATCGGTGCGGGGGCAAGGCTCATCGGTACCAAGCGCTCACCGTTATCGGTAATCGGCACGCTGCGCAGCCCTTCCCAGCACGGTGCTGGATAGCTGGGTACAGGCGGCAAGGCCTTCAATAGTGTGTTCAAAGGCATTGTCTTATCCAAGCAGGGTAGGTAGCCACAGCGTGAGCGATGGAAAGAGGATTAATAAAATAAGCACCGCAATGGCGGTCAGCACAAAGGGCCAAATGGTTCTGAATAGCGACACAATTTCAAGACGACTAACCGCCGCTGCCACGAATACGCACGCGCCTAGCGGTGGCGTGATCAGCGCAATGGTGATGTTCAACGTGATGATGACACCCAGATGGACCGGGTCGATACCTGCCATCGTGGCCACCGGTGCGAAGATAGGCGTGAGTAGCATCAACGCCGATACCTCCTCCATAAACATCCCAGTGACAAAAGTGATAGCGCTGAGCAGTAATAAAATGACGACGCCATTATCCACATAGGGTGATAAAAGTGACACAAATTGCTCTGGGACCTGGGCGTAGGAGAGCAACCAGCTAATCGTGGCTGAGGCCGCCATGATCAGAAAAATCGCCGAGGTCAGGCGCGCCGTATCCACAATGGCTTTCCAGCATTCCTTGAGCCGCAACCCGCCCAGCACGAAACCACATAGGGCGACATACAGCGCTGTCAGCGCTCCCGATTCCGTGGGCGTCACAAAGCCCATTACAATGCCAGCTACGATAATAAAGGGAGCGATAAGCGCTGGCAGGGCCGTCACGAACGCTACACCCAGCTGGCCCAATGAGGGTAATTGGCCGCTTTTGGGTAATCGGTGACGCCAGGCATACCAGGCGTTCATCCCCATAAAGGCAACACCCAACAACAGGCCAGGCACGACGCCCGCCAAAAACAAATCCCCTACGGATGTGTTAGTTAATGAGGCGTAGAGAATCATAAAGATACTGGGCGGAATAATCGGGCCGATCAGCGAGCTGCCTGCGGTTAAGCCTGCGGCAAAGGCCCTTGAGTAGCCTTCTTTCTCCATAGCGGGCACTAAAAGCGACCCCAGTGCTGAGGTGTCGGCCACGGCAGAGCCATTAACGCCTGCGAAGAACACGCTTGAGACCACATTGACATGGCCCATGCCACCTCGTAAGTGCCCGACTATCAGGCGTGCTAGACCCATCAAGCGTTCCGTCAAACCGCTGACGTTCATCAGGTTGC
The DNA here is from genome assembly GCF_001314875.1 of Halomonas sp. HL-48. Lineage (GTDB taxonomy): Bacteria > Pseudomonadota > Gammaproteobacteria > Pseudomonadales > Halomonadaceae > Vreelandella. Next base: position 10,630 of record NZ_LJZS01000009.1, on the reverse strand, counting down.
CGGCAAGGATAAATAACGGAATAGCCATCAGTGAGAAAGCATTGATACCACCGAAGAATTGCTGCGGCATCATGCGTGGAATCATCGATAAGTCGACAAATAAAAAGCCCACTAATGCAGTGGTTAACAACGCAATAAACAGCGGAAGGCCAAGCAATACGTGGCCAAGGAAAACGGCCAGCATGGTCAAAGTCATAGGGAGTCCTCAACGGTCTTAAGAGGGGCCGGACCATAGAGAAGGGCATGCCAAGCCAGCAGTAAGCAGCCAATAGGTAATGAAAGCATTGGCACCGTACGGCTAATGCCCAGCCCAGATGTCGTGAACGCGCTGACCGATAGTGCATAGCGATAGCTAACCCATGCGCCGCCAGCTGCAATCAATAGGGTGAGTAGCCATTGGTACACATTAAGTAAACGAGCGAAGGGTGCAGGCAGCAGTTTTTCCAGCAGCCCCACGCGCATATGCCCACCCTCCGACCAGACTGCCCCAGCCGCAAGCATCACAGTGGCAATGATCAAAAAACGCGACAGTTCATCTGTCCAGATAGGCGCACCACCGGCCACATAGCGGGCAAAAACGCCAAAAAGTATGGCTGCCACATTAAGAGATAGCAGGACTCCAGCCAGCGTAAGGGTAATCGGGCGACTGATCGCTAGTAGTCGAGAGCGGAGCGTAGTAAGCATGACAATCCCATTAAGCATAAGCATGGAAAATAGGGGCCAGGAGAGAGTCGGCCCCTATATGGCAAAATGGATGAGGGCCTTTAGTCGAGCAGATCGCTCATACCCGCATCTTCCAGCGCCATATCGATCCAGCGTTGCTCGATATCACGCTCTTCGAGCCATTCTAGATACGCGGGCTGGCCAATGTCGCGAAAAGCGGTTAGGTCCTCTTCAGAGGGTCGAATCACTTCCATACCCTGTTCTTCCAGGTAAGTGATACGTTCCTCGACCTGATTTTCGTTATGCTCTCGGGCGTTTTGGTTAGCTTCGGCAACGGCTTCTTGAAAGACATCACGAAGCTCGTCATCCCAGCCGGCGATCATGTCACTGTTGCCGACCAGAAACTGATTGGAGTACTGGATATTGGCAAGCGTCAGGTAGTCCTGCACTTCGTGAAGGCTTTCCATAATGATATACATCGGCGGGTTCATCTGGCCGTCAGCCACCTCAGTGCGGAGTGCCATGTAGGTTTCTGTCCAGGGAATGGGTGTGCCAGATGCACCGAAGGCCTCGTAGAGAGCAACTTGGCTTGGGTCCATGGCACGGAACCTGAGCCCTTCGAAGTCGTCAGGGTGGCTGATAGGCGTCTCATTGTTCGTAAACGCTAGGAAGCCCCCTTCTTCGACGACCGCCAGCATATCGATACCGGCACGCTCCTGCAGTGCGTTGCTGACCTCTTGCCAATATTCACCTTCATCAAAGAAGGTGCGGGCCGCATCAAAATCGTCGAATAGAAACGGAATGGCGCTGACGAAGATCTCTTCTACGAGAGGAGAGACGCCCGCGAAGGACGCCACATTGAGCATCGGTGTGCTCATGGTCTGCTCCATGCGTTCTTCTTCTTCGCCCAGTGAACTATTGGGATATAGCTCTAATTGAATTTGGTCGTCGGTTTTTTCTTCGACCAACTCTTTCAGGTTGGTAGCGAAGACATGAACGGCATTTTTCTCAGGGTCGGGAGCGCCGTTGTAACCTAAATCGATGGTGGTTGCAGCGTTGGCATTACCCGCCATCATCGCAGTGCCAAGCATGCAAGCTGTAATAAGTCTTTTTGGTAAAAAGCGTTGAGTCGCCATGTTAAGTCTCCTGGTTTGTTATCGTGAGCTGTAAAGTGCTAGGCGAGCGTTATTGGATTTATAAGTGTTGCCTATAGGAAGACTATGTATTGAGGTGTTGACTATGCAAGGCCTTGAGTGTTGATTTCATCGCAACAGTCGTGGTGCATCTGCTGAGAAAAAGCGCATGCCTTTGTGTAAATGATCGATACAGGCCTTTGAAGCCACCGAAAGTTCTTGCCCCTTCAAGCTAACGATTTGCGCGCGGGTTCCGTTCATAATTGGGTAGCGCATAGGTAGCGTACAAATTTCGCCGCGCTGTATTTCGTCGATGACGGTGATTTCCGGCATGAACGTAACGCCAATTCCCGAGCGAACAAAATTCTTTAAAACTGAAACAGAGTTGGTATGTAGGCGTGCTTCAAGATGAATACGCTCCTGATGGGCCACCATATTGACCATTTGCCGCATACCAAAAGGATTGTCCATTAACGCCAGTGGCCAATCTTTTAAGTCATGCAGCGTCACGGGACGAGTCAGCTCAATGAGTGGGTGATTGGGGGGAACAATGACATCGAGTGGCTGGCGCGTTTCCACATGGCAGTAAAGCTGAGGGTCTACCGGTGGCGCATAAAGTAGCGCTATATCCACTTCACGGTCTTTGAGTAGGGACATCGCTTCATTGACGCCCGCCATACGGACTTCGACATTAATACCCTCAAACGCAGACATAAACGTGCCTAGCGGAGCGGTGATCAGGTCGGCGATAAACCCTTCCCCAACGGCAATACGCACCTCGCCTTTCGCTATGCCCTGAAGTGCCATGAGCTGGGAAAGCACAGCCTCTTCCGAGGCCCGCTGGGCGTGAAAGTGATGCACCAGCAACTGACCGGCAGCGGTTGCGCGCATGCCGCGGCCGTGTCGTTCGCATAGCTGGGTATCCAATTCTTCTTCAAGGGCTTTCAATTGGCGGCTAACGGCGGAGGCGTCGACATTCAGGTGGGCCGCGGCGCGCCTGAGCGAACCGCGGCGAATGACTTCATTGAGGTAAGTTAATGCACGCTGATTTAGCATAAATACACCTGACCATAAGGTGTCATCCATATTAACGGATGACCGCTCAGCAAGTGCAATTGATGTGGGTAAGGCTAGGCGAGCGGCTGGGTGGAACGCTCGCTCTGTGCGTTTTTCGCCTCCACTGCATCCGCCAACATATCGGCGGTGATCGCTGAGAGCGTCCAGCCCAGGTGGCCGTGGCCGGTGTTGTAGAACACCGTGGGCAGTTTGCCGGGGCCGACCTTGGGCAGCATGTTGGGGAGCATCGGCCGTAGACCTGCCCAGGGCACCACGCGGCGGGTGCTGACGCCGGGGAAGCATTCTTCGACCCAGCGGATCAGCGGGCGGATGCGGTTGTCGCGAATATCGCGGTTGAAGCCGTTGAACTCGGCGGTGCCCGCAATCCGAAAGCGCTCGTCGCCCAGGCGGCTGGTCACCAGCTTGGTTTCGTCATCCAGCAGGCTGACGGTGGGGGCGGCTTGCTGCGAAGCGGCGTCGTCGAGCTGCACGGTAATCGAATAGCCTTTGACCGGGTAGATGTTGACCCGGTCGCCCAGTTTGGCGGCCAGTGCCCGACTGCCAACGCCGGCACATACCACCACGCTATCAAAGGTTTCACGTACCGGCTCGCCGTCAGTTTCGCCTTCAAGGGTGGCGGTGATCCAGGCGTGCTGCTCGTCCGCACCGATATCCTCAACGCTGTGGCCGTATTTCAGCGTGACGCCGCGCCGTTCGGCGGCCTGTGCCAGGCCATGGGTAAACTTGTGAATGTCGCCGGTGGCGTCGCTTTCGGTATAGAAGCCGCCGTAGTAGCTGCCGGCCAGGGTCGGCTCGATGGTACGCATTTCCTCAGGCGTGACCGGCTGGCGCTCCAGACCGCCCTTGCTGAGCAACTGCGATACCTTGGCGGCGTGGTCATAGCCTGCTTTATCACGGTAGATATGCAGAATGCCTTTCTGCTTTAAATCAAAATCGATCTGCTCGTCTTTTGCCCACTGAAACAAGTGCTCGCGGGCGGCAATGGCCAGGCGGGCGGTCTCGGTGGTGTTGGTCGCATAGCGGGGAATCGAGGCGATAAATTCGCCGAACCAACTGAGCTTGTGCCAGCTCGGGCGGGGATTGACCAGCAGCGGGGCGTCGTTTCTGAGCATCCAGCGCAGACCTTTGATCACCGTCGGCCAGTGGTTCCACACTTCGGCGTTTGAGGCTGAAAGCTGACCGCCGTTGGCAAACGATGTCTCCATTGCGGCGTAGCGGTGCTTTTCAAAGACGGTGACCTCATGGCCACGTTTGGCCAGCGCGTAGGCGCTGGTAATGCCGGTGATACCACCACCGATAACGGCAATGCGTTGCATAAATCTCTCCGGTTTTCATGAGCGTCGGGGAACCCCACCTAACGGCGTAATGGCTGCTGGGCGTACCCCTTCCGTCATGGAACCTGAGAGATTCGCGTGCCCTTTGGGGCGCGCTTGCTCCTTCGGTGGGCTGAGTGACGCTGTCATCAGCCGCTCTTCGGAAAGTATGGGTAATAGCGGTCCGGTTGCCTGAGAGTTTCCGGGGTTGTTGCTCCTTCGGCGCTGGCGTCATCCTTGTGAGATGCGCCAAGCTCTCCCGCTACTACCGAGTCTTGTATCTTATCTATAGCGTTATGTTTTAACGCTACCAGCTTGCTAATAAAAGTCGACCATGGTCGTGAACGCTTATTCCACGGGGCTCATTCCAAGGGCTGGCGCGATGTCGTCGATGGTTGTGATTATTTAAACGATCGTTTCATAACGTTAAGGATAGTCGCTTGCTGACCAGGGCGCGAAAAAATCCCGGCGGAAGGCGGCCAAAAAACCTCGGTTTTGCTCAGTCAGCGTATTTGGCGGACAATGCCAGACTTCTTCTTTTCAGCTGTGGAAATGACCCATGCAGGTAAATGGATTTTTTGACGAGATAGGCGAGACCATCGGCGAGATCATTCGCGTCGTGGTGGAGTTTTTGTTGGGCATTTTTACCAACTTGTTTGGCGCGTTCGACGAATTTATTGACGGCTTGACCCGCTCGCTGGGGATCAATGATTCGTTTCTGAGCATCGTCGTGCTGGTGATTGGCTTGCTGATTCTGTGGGGCGGTCTGCGGGCTTTTTTCCGTGGTTCCGTGCTCGGTGGGATTATCCGTACCGTGTTGGGCCTGTTCATCCTCTCGTGGCTGATGATGTAAATAGGCCGCCACGCCTCAGGCCAACTGCTTTTCCAGTTCGAAAATATGGGTGTCTTCCGCGCCCAGGTCGCGCAGCGCCTGGGCCAGGTTGACCAGATACTCGCGGTTGGAGCCGCTTGGCCCGTGGGCGTTGGCAATCTGCCGGGCAATCACGTCCAGCGGTGCGTCACCGAGAAAGGCGGGATTGTCCTCGCTTGCGAGATAGATAAGCCCTTCACCCTGCTGACCGGCGCGGCCCGTTTCGTCAACAAAGGTCAGCGGTACTTTTTCGCGCAGATAGCCGTTTTTCTCGCGCACATCCAGCGGGGCCAGCACATCCGGGGTAATGCGGTACGCCATGCCGAAACACACCGCGCCGGGTGCCGGAATCAGGGTGGCCACGCGGCCGGGTGCTTCCGGCGTGCCGCGGTGGTCGTGGGAGGCTTGCCAGAAGCGCCGTGCCCAGCCGGTAATATAGGCCGGCTGGCGCTCCAGGTAGCTGAAATCGGCCTTCCAGATCAATGAACCATAGCCAAACAGCCACAGATCGTCCTGGTCGCTGAAAAAGTTTCTTTGCTGGTTTAAGGCAGTGGTATCAAGCAACATAAGGCCTTTAGGTCAATTACCCGAGTGACAGCACGCAATGGCGTTAATGATCGTCCATCATCCTGGTTATACGATTGATTTACCAGCCAGCCACCCCTTTCCGATGGATAAGTTTCGCGTGCTGCGCCAGCAGCTTGGCCAGCAGCCGCTGGCGACGCCGATTGAATGGCTGACCCCTCAGCCCGTCGGCATCGAGGCTCTGGCCCGGGTACATACCCGCGGCTATCTCAATGCCTTGCTGCACGGCGAGCTGGATTACGCGGCCCAGCGACGCAGTGGCTTTGTGTGGTCGCCCGCGCTAGTCGAACGCGTGCGGCTGGAAACCGGCGGCACACTGCTCACCCTGGAGGCGGCACTGGCCAGCGGGCTTGCCTGCAACTCGGCGGGCGGCACCCACCATGCCCATGCTGATGCGGCCAGCGGCTACTGCCTGATCAACGACCTTGCCGTGGCGGCGGCCCACGCCCTGGCCCAAGGCTGGGTGGAGCGGGTACTGATCGTCGACTGTGACGTTCACCAGGGCGATGGCACCGCACGCCTGTTTACCGGCGTGCCGGATGTGTTTACCTTTTCCATGCACGCCGCGCGTAACTTTCCGGCCCGCAAGGCGAAAAGCGATCTGGACGTGGCGTTGCCCAACGGCATGGACGATGCCGCCTACCTGGCGATGCTGGCGTCTTATTTACCGGGTTTGCTGGCGGCCTATCAACCCGATGTGGTGCTGTACGATGCCGGAGTGGATGTGCATCGCGATGACCGCCTGGGCTATCTGGCGCTGAGTGACGATGGGCTTTACCAGCGGGATGCCTACGTGCTCGCCTGCTGTCGAAGCGCGGACATCCCGGTCGCGGCGGTGATCGGCGGTGGCTATGACCGCGATATCGAGGTGCTGGCGGCGCGCCACGCACAGCTTCACCGAGCAGCGGCGGATGTCTTTGAACGCACCGGCTAGCGGCAACGCCGCCGCCTGTAACACCCTTTAAAATCGATATGGAGACACGCATGCGCGCAATCTTTCTGGTGGATAACGGCTCACTGCGGCCCCAGGCAACGCATAACCTGCGGCGCGTGGCGGCAGCCCTCGGCGAGCGCATGGGCGAAACCGTCCAGGCGGCTTCGCTTCTGCACTCCAACAAGATTCCAGCTGAACAAGTCGATGGTATCCCGGCGATCACCCTGGGGCCGGCCGCGGAACGCAGCGCCGAGCAGGGCGCGACCGAGATCATCGTGCTGCCGTTCTTCTTTGGCCCCAGCAAGGCGCTGACCGGCTACCTGCCCGAACGCCTGGGCGAGATGCAGGCGCGCTTCCCCGACGTCAAGGTCCGTGTGGCGCAGCCGCTGGTCGATGAGCAGGGCGATAACGACCTGCGCCTGGCCGAGCTGCTGGCCGATAACGTCCGCGAACAGTGGCTTCCAGGGACGCCACCCCGCGTCGCGCTGGTGGATCACGGCAGCCCGATTCCCGAGGTGACGGCGGTGCGCAATCGCCTGGCCGGGCAGTTAAGCGTGCTGCTGGGCAGCGACGCCACCTGCGTGGCCGCCGCCTCGATGGAGCGCCGCGAGGGTGACGAATATCGCTTCAACGAACCGCTGCTCGAACACCTGCTGGCCAACCCGGATTTCCATACCGGGCCGGTGATTCTAGCGATGCTGTTTCTTTCGCCTGGGCGTCATGCCGGTGAAGGTGGTGACATCGCCGAGATTTGCCACGCCGCGTGCGAGCGCCACCCGGGCATGACCGTCACTACCACCGCCCTGGTGGGCGAGCATCCGGGGATTGTCGATATTATGCATACGCGCCTGCGCCAAGCGCTTGATGGCGAACGTTTTCTGCTGGACTTGCCGGCCCCAGGCGACGCGCCGTCCTAGGTGGTGGGTGTTAGACGATGGGTGTAACGTTGCCCAAGAGCGCGTAGAATCGCGGGCCTTTCGATGCGCACTTTACATACCCAGGGCCCAGATCTTGATCGCAACCGCTAATATCACCATGCAGTTCGGGGCCAAGCCCCTGTTCGAGAACGTCTCCGTCAAGTTTAACAACGGCAATCGCTACGGCCTGATTGGCGCGAACGGCTGCGGTAAATCCACCTTCATGAAGATTCTCGGCGGCGAGCTCGAGCCGACGTCAGGCCAGGTCATGCTGGACAGCAGCACGCGGCTGGGCAAGCTGCGCCAGGATCAGTTCGCCTTCGAAAATGAACGCGTCATCGACACTGTGATCATGGGCAACGCCGAGCTGTGGCAGGTGGCCGCCGAGCGCGAGCGCATCTATTCCCAGGCGGAGATGAGCGAAGAGGACGGCATGGCCGTGGCGGACCTGGAAGTACGCTTTGCCGAGCTGGATGGCTACACCGCCGAAGCCCGAGCGGGCGAGCTGCTGCTCGGGCTGGGGATTCCCATCGAGCAGCATACCGGGCCGATGAGCGAAATCGCACCGGGCTGGAAGCTGCGCGTACTGCTCGCCCAGGCGCTGTTTTCCGATCCCGACGTCCTGCTGCTCGACGAGCCGACCAACCACCTGGATATCAACACCATCCGCTGGCTGGAAGACATGCTCAAGGCGCGCAGCAGCACCATGGTGATCATTTCCCACGACCGCCACTTCCTGAACAGCGTGTGCACCCATATGGCGGATCTGGATTACGGCGAGATCACCCTGTTCCCCGGCAACTACGACGACTACATGACTGCGGCGACGGCTGCGCGCGAGCGTCAGCATTCGGACAACGCCAAGAAGAAGGCCCAGATCGCCGAGCTGCAGCAGTTCGTAAGCCGCTTCTCGGCCAACGCCTCGAAAGCCAAACAGGCCACCTCGCGAGCGCGCCAGATTGACAAAATCAAGCTGGAGGACATCAAACCGTCCAGCCGGGTAAGCCCGTTCATCCGCTTTGATCAGAACAAGAAGATCCACCGTAACGCGGTCAACGTGGACAACATCAGCAAGGGCTACAACGGCGAGGCGCCACTGTTCGAGCGCCTGTCGATGACCGTCGAGGCCGGCGAGCGGATTGCCATCATCGGCCCCAACGGCATTGGCAAGACGACTCTGCTCAAAACCCTGGCGGGCGAACTGCGTCCCGATGCCGGAGAAGTGAAGTGGACCGAAGCCGCCGATTTGGGGATTTTTGCCCAGGACCACACCGATGATTTTGCCGTGGACGCCACCCTGTTTGAGTGGATGGGCCAGTGGACGCAAGGCGGTGAACAGGTGGTGCGCGGCGCGCTTGGGCGGATGCTGTTCTCAAGCGATGACATCGATAAATCGGTGAAGGTGATTTCCGGTGGCGAGCAGGGGCGAATGCTATTCGGTAAGTTAATACTTACCAAGCCCAATGTGTTGCTGATGGACGAACCGACCAATCACCTGGACATGGAGTCCATCGAGGCGCTGAACCTGGCCCTTGAAAACTATCCTGGGACGCTGCTGTTTGTTAGCCACGACCGCGAGTTCGTGTCGTCGCTAGCCACGCGGATTATCGATATGCAGCCGGAGGGCATCGTCGACTTCAGCGGCAGCTACGACGACTACCTGCGCAGCCAGGGCGTGGCGTAACGGAACAAAGCGCCGCTAGCCAATGATGCGCTCAAAGGTGTCGTCGGTGGCAGGCTTGCGATCGCCGTCCAGCATATCGCCGGTAAACAGGGTCTGCATCTCTTTGGCCAGCGCCACATAGACATGCATCTGCTGATTGCGTCGCTTACGCAGCGGCGGTTTCACCAGCAGGCTGATGCCCTTGATGGGCTCATGGGTCTCATTACGCAGCAGGTCCGGCATTTCCCCGGGCGGGAAGGCGTTGGCGATGGTGACCGGGTTCGAGGGTTGTTCGCCGGCGATGTGGAAGACTTTCTTGATCGGGTCGAACGTCGCCTGCTTCTCGCGCAGCCACTCGGCCAACTGCTGATCGGTCTGCTCGTCGGGTTTCGAAAAAATTACGAACAGCGAATGCTGGGCAACTTTGCTGGAGCGTTTGGCGGAGGCTGATGAAGACGTTTCTTCAGCGGGGGGCGGAGAGTCGGGCGCTGTGCTGGGGCGCTCCATTGCCGGAGCGGCGGCGTCTTCCGGCCGCTGGCGGCGCTGTCGCCGTATCACATAGATGAACAGCGCCAAGGCGGTCAGCGCTAAGACGATGGAACCGATGGACAGGAACGTGACTAACGGGGTTGTCTCCATAGTGGTTGTATCCTTTATTTATTCGCGCCACCCGCGCGTGAGTTACGTCGCCAAATAGAAGCATTAAGCGTCAGGGCCAGTGCCACCCAGAACGCATAGGGCACCATTAACCCCGCCGCTAATCCACTCACTTTAGCAAATAGAAAAATCGCCAGCAGGATGAGTATCAGTAGCAGTGCGATATCACCCAACGCGGCGACGATTTGCTTGCGTCCAAAAAACAGCCACGACCACGCCGCATTGGCCAGCAGTTGGAGGGCATACACCCACAGGCTCGCCGTGCGCCAAACCGAGTCGTCCGCCATGTAAATGCGCCAGGCAGCAACCGCCATGAGCAGATACAGGATTCCCCAGGCAATGGGGAAAGCGAGATCTGGAGGCGTCCAGGCGGGTTTGTCGAGCTTGCGGTACCAGTCATCGGGTTTAAAGCGTGCGCCCGTACTGGCCGTCAGGCCGACCAGTGCCAACGATACCAACAAAGCTAACAGCGAACCGAGCATTCGTCACCTGTGTTTCAAACGGAAGAATCAATAGCCTAGCAGCGTTTTGCCGGGCCCCGATATAAAAAAAGCACCACCGAAGTGATAATGCCAGTCAGTTAAGGCTGACTGGCTTTTTTCTGATCGAATACTTTTGTGGTTGCGCTCGAACGGCTCGGGGATAAGACCTTTCTCGTCTATCGGGCAGTACAAATGAAGGGGCCATCTCCAACATCGACTTTATAACTTCCGGGACACGTCCAGGCGACACAGCTGGTAGCATGGATAACTCCTTGATTATCCAGTGAGCTGCCTGATGAAAGCTCAGCTGATTCGGGTGAATGCTGTCTAAACTA
>NZ_LJZS01000006.1 GCF_001314875.1 Halomonas sp. HL-48 | reverse complement strand
ATGTCCATAGGCCTGCTCCTGGATGAATTGCTGTAGAAGCTCTCTAGCGGCCAATAGAGGATAACTTCTATAGCCCATTTGATCATCAGGGACCCTACATTTACTAATGAATTGATCAGCCGTTAAACGCGGGGGGACATCCGGGTGACGGTGGCATAGTAAAAACTGCACTTGACCATGCACTAACATTTGCTCGCAAGTGGCCATACTGTCAGAGTGCAACTGAACGGATTCAATGGGTGCGCCCTTTTCTGCGCTTCTTATCCAGCGCGGAAAGAATGTGAACGACAATGAATGGGTCGCCGCAAAATGAAGTGTTTTAGCGGCCGTTCCTGCGACTTCTTGCGCCTCGGCTCTGATCCGGTAGAGCCTGCTAGCAGCATCTTGCGCGCTCGCAAGAATATGCCTGCCAGCTTCGGTCAAAGTGGCACCTTGAGGAGTGCGGATGAACAGATCTGCCCCGATCCAATTCTCCAAAGAGCGTATTCGCCGGCTAAATGCCGGCTGAGTGATGTGCCGAGCTTCTGCGGCACGGACGAAGCTGCCGTACTCGGCCAACGCTTCAAAATCTTCCAACCAAATGAGTTCCATAGGGCAATGCCGTTTCAGTATAGGGCGCGGCACTTATAGCATTGGGCGTGCCTCCTCGCCAAGCTTACCATGGTGGCGTCAACTACAAGAGGAACACGTCATGCGTATCGTAGAGATCCGAGAGAAAACCGTTTCCATTGCCTCACCTATCGCTAACGCCTACATCGATTTTTCCAAAATGACCTGTTCGGTCGTAGCGGTCATTACCGATGTCATTCGTGATGGCAAGCCAGTCATCGGCTATGGCTTCAATTCCAATGGCCGTTACGGCCAAGGCGCTTTGATGCGTGATCGCTTCCTGGATCGCATCAGCGAAGCGGATCCAGATTCACTGATCGATCAAGAGAACGATAACCTCGACCCTTTCGCCATCTGGAAGACCCTGATGACAAACGAGAAGCCGGGTGGTCATGGTGAGCGTTCGGTCGCTGTTGGCACCATTGATATGGCTGTCTGGGATGCGGTTGCCAAGATCGAAGGTAAGCCGTTGTATCGTCTGCTGGCTGACCGTTATAGCGACGGTGTGGCCGATGACAAGGTCTGGGTTTATGCAGCAGGGGGGTATTACTATCCTGGAAAAGATCAATCCAAGCTAAAAGCTGAGATGCAAAGCTATCTGGATCGCGGCTATGACGTTGTAAAAATGAAGATCGGTGCCGTGCCTCTAGATGAGGACATTCGTCGCATCGAGGCCGTGCTCGACGTTGTTGGTGACGGCCGTCGCCTTGCCGTGGATGCCAACGGTCGCTTCGATCTGAAGACAGGCATCGCTTACGCCGAGGCTATCAAGAAGTACAACTTGTTCTGGTACGAAGAGATCGGTGACCCACTCGACTATGCTTTGCAGGCCGAGATGGCCAATCACTATGAGCTACCGATGGCCACTGGTGAAAACTTGTTCTCCCACCAAGATGCCCGCAACCTGTTGCGTCACGGCGGTATGCGTCCTGATCGCGACTTCTTGCAGTTCGACTGCGCATTGTCCTATGGCCTGGTAGAGTACATGCGCACTCTGGATGTGATGAAAGAACTGGGCTGGTCGTCGCGCCGCGTGGTACCGCACGGTGGCCACCAAATGTCGCTAAACATAGCTGCTGGTTTGCACCTGGGCGGCAACGAGTCCTATCCAGATGTATTCCAGCCATTCGGCGGTTTTGCTGATGGTACCAAGGTAGAGAACGGCTATGTGGGCCTGCCTGAGGTACCGGGCGTGGGCTTTGAAGCCAAGTCCGCACTGTATGCTGTAATGTGTGAACTCGGCGAAGGCTGAGTCTCGTCTACGAATGCCTCGGCACGTAAGGGGCATTCGTGCTTTTGGCGTCAATTCCTGATGCCTTCCAAAATGCCCATCAAATGCATATAAAAAGGCCACTTAAGCAATGAGCTAAGCGGCCTTTTTATTACTATATTTGGTCGGAGCGACAGGATTCGAACCTGCGACCTTTGCAACCCCATTGCAACGCGCTACCAAGCTGCGCCACGCTCCGAGTATCTGGGCAAGCTTCTTGCCTCGAGACGGTGCGTATACTAGCGTTTTATCACACAAATGAAAAGCTCTTTTTGCGCTTTCTTTTCAAGCGCTTGTCTAATCGAGCGATTGGCCTACCCGGCCTGCTCAGGGTGATCGGCTCGGTGCAGCAACGCGGCCATCTCGGCATACACGGACGGAGCAGTGACCAGCAAATCCCGGGAATACAGATCAGCGGGCACCCCATCAGGCACCCCGTAGAGGTGACCCACACTGGCGCCCGCCTCCCGCGCGATGACCCAGCCGGCAACGAAGTCCCAGGGCGAAACGCTCTCGTAGTAGGCATCCAGGCGTCCGCAGGCTATATCGCAGATATCCAGAGCTGCGGCGCCATTGCGGCGGATATCGCGGCAGTTGCCCAGCACGGCGGCCAAACGTGGCAATAGCGCCTCGCGGGCCTCTCGCTGATACGGAAACCCGGTCGCCACAAGGCTGCGAGAGAGTTCACTGGCATCGCTTGGCTGTATGGGTTGCTGGTTGCAGTAAGCGCCGCTGCCCTCAGCGGCGGTGAAGGTTTCATCAAGAAACGGCGCATGTACTACCCCGACCTTGGCGACGCCGTGTTCCATCCAGCCAATCGACACTGCCACGTGGCGCAGTCCCTGCGCAAAATTGACCGTGCCATCGATGGGGTCGACCACCCAAAGCTGCGGCGCATCAGCAGTCAAGGCCTCATCGGGAGACAGTTCTTCGCTGAGGCGAACCTCCCCAGGAAAATGGGCGTCGAGCTGTTCGCTGATGAATCGATCGACGGCAATATCGGCATCGGTCACCAATTCGTCACCGGCCTTATAATGGCGGCCAAATGACTGCTCCTCACGCGCCTGACGAATCATCTGGCCCGCCTGTTCGGCAATCGACCGAGCGATATCCAGACGCGATTCCAGTGTATAGGTGGGCATACCAACTCCGTAAAGGGGAACTGTGGTTAGCGTAGGGCATCCACCAGGATATCGACAACCACCTGCGTGGCCGCATCAATTAATACCACATCCGTACCCACGCGCTGCCATTCATAGCCGGGATAGCGCGGCAGCTCATCGGCCAGACGACCGTCAAACCGCTTGGCGATGCCCGGCGGTAAAGGCTTGCCCCGCGCCAGGTTGCGCTCGATGCCGGGCGGCAATGGCTCGGCACTGGGCGCGCCATATTCGCGCAGCAGACGGCTTAGAGCACGCTCGTCGATGCTCGGCCGATCGCCACGATTATCCCGCGCGTCGCGATCGTCGTAAGAGCGATTCTGGCGTTCCTGAGGCTGACCCTGATGCTGTTTGTCTCGCGCACCGTTGGCTGGCGCATGATCGGGCTGGGCAGCGGCGACGCCACTGAATAGAAACGCCGAGAACGCACTGACCACCGCGATTTTGAAAGGATTCATTGTAAGCTCCTCAGCTAGGCTTTGAGCTTACAGTGTAGCGAGCAAATGCGCAGGGATTGAGCAAACAACGAGCATATTACCGCCATGCAAAATTGCTCAACACTAACCAGTACCTAAAAACGCGTTCTTTGGAAAACCTAAAGCTCTTTCTGATCGCGACAGGAACCCGGCAGATATTTTTCATCCAATGCATTACCCGCCCCGGTCGTCGTGCGGCAGGACCACTGAATTGAACCATCCGTCGCTTCAGATTCCATCACCACCCACTTGCCCGCGATGGCAGCGTTTGCGTCATCGCTCATTTCCACGACAACCCGTGCGTCATAGTTTTCTTCACCCGGCCAGATGCCAATGTATTCCACATAACTGTCGTTGTTACTTTCCCCTCCGTTACCGCTCCTATCGGCGTCTTCAGGTAAACCAGCCTCCTCATTACTAACAGGAAAACGCCCTCTTACCGCATAAAACTCACTCATGGTCGTTTTATACGCCGATGCCAGATTAAAGGCTTCTGATACCTGGGCCCGAGCCGTGTAGTTCTGGTATTGCGGTACGGCGATAGATGCCAGCACGCCAATAATCGCCACCACGATCATCAGCTCGATAAGCGTAAACCCCTGCTGTGTTCCCTTCACTTTTTTATCCCTCTAAGCACGCCTTCAGGCGTCGCTATCTAAAAGGGGCCAATCAAGGCCCCCTATATAAACTTCATTTGGAATTAGTCTTCGCGACAGCCGGCAGGTAACCAGTTATCTTGACCACCAGAATCAAACGTACAAGTCCATCCGCTTCCTGGATTACTATCATCAGCCGGGCCGATAGCCATTACTGCGCCATCAAGAGCACTTTCACCTTCATCCTTGAAAGTAACTAAAATTTCGGAATTCTCGTAATCTACACTTTCAACATAACGCCCTTCAATATCTAAGTTCTCTTCATCATCGCCAATACCCAGCTGTGCTGAAGATGGCATAGCATTTCGCAGTGAATACTGCTCAGCAATATCCGCTCGCACCCCGGCCGTTACCGACAGGCCCTCACTGGCCTGGGCACGGGCGGTGTAGTTCTGGTACTGCGGTACGGCGATGGACGCCAGCACGCCGATAATCGCCACCACGATCATCAGCTCGATCAGGGTGAAACCGCCCTGGCGCTTATTGCGGGTTGCCGGTTGTGCAAAGTGCTGCATGGAGACGTCTCCTTAAGGAATCGTACCCGGCTTGGCGCTGGGCATCACAGTAGGGTAAAGATGTGATGACAGTAACTTACAGTCTGACCTTTATCAACGTCATACCTTACCCCGTACGTATGAAAACTATCGGCCGACCGCGCTCGGGCTTGAGCTAAACGACTTAGGCCGCGTTACTGCCTTGCAGCGCCAAGTATGATAAAAGTAAACAGCAGCAGCGCTATTCACCAACGAGTCCCGCATGAGCGAACCCAGTTTTGAGTCTACGTTAAGCCATGCCGCCGCCCGAGGCGGGCTGCGTGGCATTGCCCAGCGCCTCGTCAAGCACGGCTTGCTGACCGAGGCCCAGGCGACCACCGCTGAGACAACCGCCTTTGAGCTGGATATCTCGCTGCTCCAGCACGTGGTCGATAGCGGCCTAGTCGACCCCAGTAAAGCCGCGCTAGCCGCCGGCTGGGAGTATGGACTGCCGGTAATGGATCTCAACGCGGTGCGGCTGACCTCGCTACCGCCTGCCGCCGAATATCCGGTCAAGGTGCTCCAGCATTTGAACGTGCTGCCGCTGGCGCGTCATGGCCATCGGCTCACCGTTGCCGTCCCCTACCCGGCAACGCTGACGCAACTGGATGAGCTGCAGTTTGCCACCGGGCTAAGCGTTGAAGGGGTGCTGGCCCCCGTCGACCAGCTGACTACGGCGCTGAATCAGTATCTCACCCAAAACGAGCGCAGCATGCTCGAAGAGCTCGACGACGTCGATGATGCCGTCAGCTCATTGAATGTTGTCCAGGGGGCCGGTGATGATGCGCCCCTGGAAGAAGCGCCGCAAAACAGCGACGACGCGCCGATCGTCAAATTCGTCAACAAGCTGCTGCTGGATGCCATTCGCCGCGGCGCGTCGGACATCCACTTCGAGCCCTACGAGACCCAGTACCGGGTTCGCTTTCGCATCGACGGCATGCTGATCGAGGTGGCGCGGCCGCCTTTTGCCATGCGCAATCGTATTGCCGCGCGGCTAAAAATCATGGCAAGGCTTGATATCTCCGAGCGCCGACTGCCTCAGGATGGCGCCATCAAGCTGAAGCTCTCGCGCACCCGCTCGCTTGATTTCCGGGTTAACTCGCTCCCCACCGTGTACGGCGAAAAGCTCGTGCTGCGGATTCTTGACCCCACCGCGACGCAGCTGGGTATCGAGCAGTTAGGGTTCACCGACGACCAACGTGGTTATTACGAGCGTGCCCTGGCGCAGCCCCAGGGTATGATCCTGGTAACCGGGCCTACAGGCAGTGGCAAGACCGTGTCACTCTACACAGGCATCAACATTCTCAATCAGGTGGAACGCAATATCTGTACCGCCGAGGACCCGGTAGAAATCAAGGTGCCCGGGGTCAACCAGGTCAATGTGCTGCCGAAAATCGGCCTGGATTTTGCCAGCGCCCTGAGGGCGTTCCTGCGCCAGGACCCTGACGTGGTCATGGTTGGCGAGATACGCGATCTGGAGACCGCTGAAATCTCGGTCAAGGCGGCACAAACCGGCCACCTGGTGCTGTCGACGGTGCATACCAACTCAGCCGCCGAAACCCTGACCCGCCTATCCAACATGGGCGTGTCATCATTCAATATTGCCAGCGCCGTCACTCTGATCATCGCTCAGCGCCTGGCGCGCAAGCTCTGCCCGCAGTGCAAGGCACCGGCAGACATTCCCCATGAAGCCCTGAGACGCGAAGGCTTCACTCAGCAGGAAATCCAGCAGGCCACGCTGTATCGCCCGGTAGGCTGCAAACAGTGTACCCATGGCTACAAGGGCCGGGTGGGCGTCTACGAGGTAGTGCCCATTACCGACGCCATGCGCCAGTTGATCATGCGTGACGCCAATGCCCTGGATATTGACCAGCTGGCCCGCCGCGAAGGCTACCCAAGCCTGCATCGCAGCGGGCTTTTAAAAGTCATGCAAGGGATTACCAGCCTTGAGGAAGTTAACCGCGTCAGTAAGGAGTAAATCATGGCCAAGGCGCCACGCGCTCGCCGCCAGCCGACCATTCAGCTTTACCGCTGGAAATGGGAAGGCATAGGCCCGCAGGATCGTCCGCTCAGCGGTGAGATGATCGGCCGTAGCAAAGCCGAAGTGGCAAGTGAGCTCGCCAACCAGCAGATCAATGTGCGGCGACTGCGAAAAAAAGGTGGCCTCAGCGGCCGAGGACGCATCACTCCCCACGACATCATGGTGTTTGCCCGCCAGATGGCCACCATGATCCGCGCGGGCATTCCCCTGCTTCAGGCCTTGCAGGTGGTGGCCGAGAGCCTCAAGAAGCCCGCCATGGTGGCGCTCGTGCAGCAGATGATGAGCGATGTATCAGCCGGGTCGAGCTTTTCCGATGCCTTGCGACGTCAGCCCAAGCACTTTGACCGGCTGTTTGTGAACCTCGTTGAGGCGGGAGAGCAGGCCGGCGCGCTGGATCAGATGCTTGACCGTATCGCCACCTACAAGGAAAAGGTCGAATCACTCAAGAGCCGGGTCAAGAAAGCCTTGTGGTACCCCTCAGCAGTACTGCTTATCGGCGTGGGGGTGACCATGCTGCTGCTGATCAAGGTGGTGCCCGAATTCGACAGCATGTTCGACAGCTTCGGCGCCGAACTGCCCGCCCTCACTCAGATGACCGTCAATTTATCCGATCTCGCGCAGCGCTTTTGGCTGTATGCCCTGGGCGCCGTGCTGGCCAGCGTTCTGCTGCTCAAGCAGGCAATCAACCGCTCCCCCAAGGTGGCTTACCGCGCCCACAGCGTCATGCTGCGCCTGCCGATCGTCGGCGACATTTTGCATAAATCAGCCGTGGCGCGTTTTGCCAGGACCCTGGCGACCACCTTTGCCTCCGGCGTACCGCTGGTGGAAGGCCTGGATACCGCCTCGGGTGCCACCGGCAACAAGGTCTACGAACGCGCGGTGACCCAAACACGGCATGACGTGGCGACCGGCCAGCAGTTACACTTTGCCATGCGCATGACCAATCAGTTTCCGCCGCTGGCGGTTCAGATGGTCAGCATCGGCGAGGAGGCTGGCTCTCTGGATGCCATGCTAAACCGGGTGGCGGACTATTACGAAGAAGAGGTCGACAACAAGGTGGACGCCCTTACCTCGCTGATGGAACCGTTGATTATCGTGGTGCTGGGCCTGCTGGTCGGCGGTGTCGTGGTATCGATGTACTTACCTATCTTCAACTTAGGCTCGGCCCTGTAAGGACCGTACAAAGGCATGTCATGCAGTTTTCTTCACTCATTTTTTGGCCGTTGATCTTTTTACTGGGCCTGTGTCTCGGCAGCTTTCTCAACGTCGTCATTACCCGCCTCCCCGTGATGCTGATGCGTCAGTGGCGTCAGGAAGCACGCGCGCAGTTGGCTCTGGAGGAAGAAACGTCGCCGCGCTTCAACCTCGCCCAGCCGCGCTCCATGTGTCCTCGCTGTGAGACCACCCTTCGCTGGCACGACAACCTGCCGCTGTTGGGCTGGCTTAAACGCCGTGGCCGCTGCGCCCACTGCGATGGACGGATCAGCGTTCAGTATCCGCTGATCGAGCTTGCTGGCGGCGTTCTAGCCATTAGCGTGGCTCTGCTCTATGCCAGCGAATGGCAGGCCCTGTGGCTTTATGCAGCCTGCCTGACGCTGTTGACTCTGGCGGTTATCGACTGGCGCGTGCAGCTGCTGCCCGACATCCTGACGTTGCCGCTACTGTGGGCCGGATTGCTTTACCACTGGCTGTTTCAGCCCGCGTACCTGGGCGATGCGGTTATCGGCGCAGTAATGGGTTACCTGAGCCTGTGGAGTTTTTACTGGCTGTTCAAGCTGGCAACCGGCAAAGAAGGCATGGGGTTTGGCGACTTCAAGCTGCTGGCGGCACTTGGCGCCTGGCTCGGCTGGTTGGCACTGCCGCTGATCCTGCTGTTTTCCGCGGGCCTGGGGGCCATCCTGGGGCTTGTCTACCAAGCCTCGATGCCTCAAGCGCGCGGAACCCCCATGCCGTTTGGCCCCTTTTTGGCCCTTGCTGGGTGGATCATGCTGCTGGCCGGAAACGATGTGCTTGCCGTGTACTTGGCTATCGTCAGCTAATATCAGGTCAGACAGATTTCACACGGCCCCTCGCATCGACAGGCAGGTAGATCATGATCGTTGGTTTGACAGGCGGTATTGGTTCGGGCAAATCCACCGTCGCCCGCGCCTTTGGCGAACGCGGCATCGGCTGGGTGGACGCCGACGACGTTGCCCGGGAGGTGGTTGCCCCCGGTGAACCGGCGCTGGCGAAAATCCGTGACCGCTTCGGCGCGCTGGTTATCACCGACGATGGCTCGCTGGACCGCGCCGCGCTGCGCCAGATTGTTTTCGAGGCCCCCGAGGAGCGCCAGTGGCTCGAGCAGTTGACGCATCCCATCATCCGCGAACGCCTCGTCACCACCTTGCAACGCCTGCAATCTGGCAGCTCTCACTACGCCCTGCTGGTCTCGCCATTGCTGTTCGAATCCGGACAGGCGGCGCTGGTCGAACGAACGATCGTGGTGGATGTGCCAACCGACATGCAACTATCCAGAACGCTGCAGCGCGACGGTGTCAGCGAGGCAAACGTGCGTGCTATCCTGAAAGCACAAATGTCGCGGGAGGCGCGCCTCGCCAAGGCGGACGATATCATCGATAATAGTCGCGACATCGCGCACATGAAACAGCAGGTTGCCCGTCTTGATCGCGCCTACCGTGCGCAACTATCACCATAACGCCATCACGATCTAACTCAATCCGGATTATCTATGTCTCAACCCGCTAACGACAGCCCGCTTGAAGTTGCCTGCCCGCAGTGTGCCCGGGCCGTTCCCTGGCGCGATGAAAGCCAATATCGCCCATTTTGCAGCAAACGCTGCCAGCTGCTCGACCTGGGTGCCTGGGCAGAGGAGTCGCATCGTATCGCGGGTGAAAACGCCATGGACGAGGCAGATATAGACGCGCTGCTGGCACGCGCGGACCGCGATGCCCCTCTCTCTTGATCGCGACGCTTCAAACCCATATGAATGCGCCTCCCTATCACCTGATGCAGCAGCTCGAGTGGTCGTTTGACGCGCTCATACAGGCGCTGGAAGCCCTCGCGGAGCACTATGAGCGGCAGGCGCCGCCCACCTGGCAGCTAGCACCAGCAGGCGACGCCCCCGCACGGTGGATGAGGACGGCGCTACTGGACGTCTGGCATCAAAGCAGCCAGGACGGTCGGGAAACCCGTAATTATCTAGGTATCGTGGCCGCCGACGAAACGCTGCTTGCCGCCGCGCATAAGGTCAACGGAGCGAAAGAAGCGTTCCATACCACCCTGCAGACCATTAAACGCACCGCCCCCAAATCGCTGAGCGATACCAAAGCGCATCTCGCCAGACGGCATCCGGATGTCCAAAGCGTGCTAAACAAAGAGGGGCTGGCGCGGCTGCATTTAAAGCAGTGTTGGCGCCAACTGCCGATCGCCGATGCCGACGTCGCCAAAGTGCGCTTTGCGTGGTACCAGAGCGGCCGGTCCATCAAGCGCATTACGGTCAGGGAGGCGGAGCAGAAACTCCTCAAGCTGGATAGCGACGCGCCCCACGTACGAATGCAGCTTCGCCGTCTTGCCGGCATACCCAGCAGCGAGCCGCTCGCCCAGGTGCAGTCCCAGGCACCGCTAATGCGGGCTAACCTCTTTTTCAACCACCCGCTAGCGGATGGACACACGCGACGGGCACTGAACGTGGCAATGCCACTCTTTGTGCCCAGCGCGCAGGGTGTATTACCTGATATCAAGGCGCCGTCGGCACAGCCGCATGCATCGCGGACACGCGCGGTACGTCGCGATGAAAAAATAGAGTCCGAGGTCTTTCTACCCAGCCTGCGGGTATTCCGCTACCGCTAGCGCCTTCCCACCTTATGTCAGGCGGGCATCGGCCCATCTGACCAACGCCCCGTCGTCAATAACGTCTCGATCAACTGGCGAAGGTCGTGCGGGGCAATATGGTATTCCGTGAGCAACGCTTCAAATTGCCGCTCAAACTGTTCATCCCGACGCTCGGCATTCTGCTCCGCCTCTTCCTCTTCGAGCGCTTCCAGCGAGCGTACAGGCGGGCCAGTCGGGATATCCATGGCGCTGTTGGGATCGTCTAGCTGACGTAGCGCTTGCGCAAACGCATCATCCAATTCACGAAATTTGCGAAGCTTGTCACGCTCGTCCGTCGGCTTGTGAACTTTTTGATATTTCATTGATGTTTCATCTACACCCTTTCGACTGGGGAGGCCCCTGATTGTTTGGCTATTTTCCCAAAAACTGTGCCCAAACGCGTAAAAAGGCAAAGCAAACTTGCCTTCGAGCGCGGTTACTAGCATAAAGAGAGCATCGTTATAAATCGGTGCACTTCGTAATAAACGCTTACGTATCGCAGTCAATTTTGCAATCACTGCAATAGTAAGCTGCACTGTGATCGTCACGACCGACCACCAACCATCGTCGTGTTGTCTTGGCGCGAAGAGTTACCTGACACCAACGCACCGGGAGGGTGCAGATTACCGCCAGCAGCATCCTCTGGCAGTAAACACTTGCATAGGAGGCCAGATAATGTTCAACGCAATGACACGAGCTGAGATCTGGCTGCAGGACACACTTGAAAAGCCACTAAGCATCGACGACCTTGCTCAACATCTAGGGTATTCGGCTTCTCAAGTGCGGCGCCAGTTCCGCCATTACTTTCATACCTCACCGAGTGCTTACCGAGAAAAACGACGCTTGGAGCGAGCGGCGGTCTTACTTGCCTTTACTCCCCGTAATATAGCGCAAATTGGACTACGCTGCGGTTATCAAAATCACTCTTCTTTTTCGCGCGCCTTTCAACGACACTTTCAGTTATCACCGCGAAACTACCGCCACGCTATCGGCCATGTGCTGCATCAGCAGACACCTTCACGGGGTTACACGACTCGCATTGAGCGTAGTTCGGCGCGCCAGGCCGTTCTCATGCGGCTTTACAAGTCGCCTGATCACCTGCAAGGGCTTGGGGACAGCAACTACCATAGCCATCAGCTCGAGAGCCTGCAAGCGCGTCTGGCAGACTCCATGCCTGCCGTGTCGCTGCCTGACCTTCTGAGTGAAAAAATAGATGCACTCAGTGACCAAGCCCTGCATCCGGTGCGCACCGATATTGGACTTTATCTGGAAACGCTTCATAACATGAAGAGTATCCCGCTACCGGCGCCCTACCGTCGAGTGAACATTACCTCGCGGCATTATGCGAGCACCTGCTTTGACGAGTTCTCACAGCTGTCGCGAGCACTCACCAGCACGTTACTGGATCTTCTTCACAAACCGAGGGGCTACTACATTAGTGGCGAGGCGCCCATCGTACTGTGGCAGCCAGATCATCTTGAATTAAGGGTACCGCTGACTAGCTGAAGGCAATATTTACCGCTGACTAACAAAACCGGCATTTCTAGTAGAAATGCCGGCTTGGGTCCTGCTTAGTCTTCCATGCGTACGAGCCAAGACTCGACGGTCTCATCACCGTGTTCGTCTTTCCAGCTACGCAGCCCTTTATGGTTGCCGCCACGCGTTTCAATCACCTCACCAGTGTGGGGGTTCTTGTAAATCTTTAAACGACGCTTACGACGACCCGCGTTGTTGCTGGCAGCTTTTGGAGCACGCTGGTCTGCCGCTGGGTCGAGCAAAGCCACCACATCGGCAGGACGCTTGCCAAATTCGTTCATTAGCGCTTCAAGCTTTGATTTAAATTCAAGCTCGCTCTTGAGACGCTGATCACCCTCTAGTCGCTGAAGGTCTTCTTGGAGTTGCTTCAGCTGCTGTTCTTTTTGGATGTATTCATTAAGTAGTGACATGGGGAATCCTTTAACATCAAGTCAAACCAGATAAGATACCGAATCGACATTGCCAGTATCCATTAGTTCAGAATGCGCGTTCATTATTGCTGTAAAAAAGCCAACTGACAACAGTCTAGTTGATTTTTAGTCAATTACGAAAAAAATTTTAAATATTGACTTAGTAATGAACTACTTTAAGTACCTTAATCGCTGAGTTGCCGAAGTAAGAGAATGACAAAAAAAACGCCGCCCTAAAGGCGGCGTTTTTATGAGGCAAGCACTAACGAGGGTTAGTCTTGACCCATTTGCTGCTTAATCAAGTCACCGATAGTGGTTGCACCACCTGTATCCGGCTCCTGGTCACGCAGTTTCTTAAGGTTCTGGCGAGTATCATCCTGCTCTTTCGCTTTCACTGACAGATTAATCTGACGGCTCTTGCGATCAACGCTTACGATACGGGCCTCAACACTGTCACCTTCGTTAAGCACATTACGAGCATCTTCAACGCGATCAGCCGCGATTTCAGACGCCTTGAGCACGGCTACAACGTCGGTTGCCAGCTCAACATGCGCTTCCTTGGCATCCACTTCAACGACGCGACCAGTAACGATACTGCCCTTATCATTGACGGACAGGTACTCGGCAACCGGATCGGAATCCATTTGCTTAATACCCAAGGAAATACGCTCGCGCTCAGGGTCGATAGAAAGAATAACCGCTTCAGCTTCGTCGCCTTTCTTGAAGTTACGCACGGCTTCTTCGCCGGTATCCGTCCAAGAAATATCGGACAGGTGAACCAGCCCGTCGATACCGCCTTCTAGACCGATAAAGATACCAAAGTCAGTGATTGACTTGATGGTACCCGATACGCGATCACCCTTGTTGTACTCAGCATTGAAGGTTTCCCACGGGTTAGCAGTGCACTGCTTGATACCCAGGGAAATACGACGACGCTCTTCGTCGATATCCAATACCATGACGTCAACATCATCGCCGACCTGAACCACTTTGGACGGATGAATGTTCTTGTTGGTCCAATCCATTTCGGAAACGTGAACCAGACCTTCAACGCCTTCTTCAAGCTCAGCAAAGCAGCCATAATCGGTCAGATTAGTGACCACAGCATGCACTTTGGTGCCTTCCGGATAACGGTCTTTGATGTTGACCCACGGATCTTCGCCAAGCTGCTTGAGACCCAGAGAAACGCGGTTGCGCTCGCGGTCAAACTTCAGCACCTTCACGTTGACTTCGTCGCCGACAGCGACGATTTCAGACGGATGCTTGATGCGCTTCCAAGCCATGTCGGTGATGTGCAGCAGGCCGTCCACGCCGCCCAGATCAACGAAGGCACCGTAATCGGTCAGGTTCTTGACGATACCCTTGATTTGCTGGCCTTCCTGAAGGGTCGCCAGCAGCGCTTCGCGCTCGGCGCTGTTTTCAGCTTCCAGAACCGCACGACGCGATACCACCACGTTGTTGCGTTTCGGATCGAGCTTGATGACCTTGAAGTCCAGCTCTTTATTTTCCAGGTGCGCGGTGTCGCGAACCGGACGCACGTCGACCAGAGAGCCCGGCAGGAAGGCACGGATAGAGTCGACGTCGACAGTGAAGCCGCCTTTGACCTTACCGTTGATCACGCCTTTGACGACTTCATCTTTTTCGAAGGCGGCTTCCAGAATCTTCCAAGCTTCTGCGCGCTTGGCTTTTTCGCGGGACAGACGCGTTTCACCGAAGCCATCTTCAACGGCTTCCAGTGCAACATGTACGTCGTCACCGATCGCGATGTTCAGTTCGCCGTTCTCATCGCGGAACTGCGCCGCGGGGATCTGACCTTCAGATTTTAGACCGGCGTTAACGGTAACCCAGTCACCGTCAATATCGACAACCTGGGCCGCGACGATAGCGCCTGGCTCCATGTTAATGTCGTTAAGAGACTGTTCAAACAGTTCAGCAAAGCTTTCGCTCATGGTGTTCCTACGTGATCAACGTTGTTGAGGCATAAATGCCTTCTCCGTACCACCAGCAAGTACGGGCCTAATGTCACTCTGCCTTTGGAGGTGTTAACGCTGGTTAGACCTGACCGGGCTCACCGATGTGAGTATTGCGCCCTGCCATGTCGTGACACCCTTCCAAAAACGCCGCAAGGGAGATTCAAATGCCGTCTGCCAACCCCCGTTGGGCCAGCAATTCGGTCAGTCGATCCACCACTTCCGGTATACTCAGGCGCGTGGTATCAAGCGTAACGGCATCGTCTGCCGGCTTGAGAGGAGCCACTGCGCGCTGCGAATCGCGTGCATCGCGTGCCTGAATCTCCTTTAAAAGACTCGAAAGACTAGCATCCACGCCCGCTTCCTGCAACTGCTGATAGCGCCGACGCGCACGCTCGTCGGCGGAGGCCGTGAGAAATATCTTCAAAGTGGCGTCGGGGAAAACCACCGTGCCCATGTCGCGACCATCGGCCACTAATCCCGGCGCCTGGCAAAAATCACGCTGACGCTGCAGCAGCGCCTGACGAACCGCCGGGAGCGACGCCACCTGGGAAGCACGCTCGCCTGCCTGCTCGGTACGAATGACCCGGCTGACGTCATCGCCTTCCAACAGCGTTCGCGGCTGACCGTTATCCACCGGAAACGCCACGTCCAATGTCTGCGCCAGCTCAGCGAGGGCGGCTTCGTCATCGAGCGCCACCTGATGCCTGACGGCGGCCTGGGCGGTTAAACGATAAAGCGCCCCGCTATCCAGCAGATGCCAATTCAGCCGATCGGCCATCAGCCCGCTGATGGTGCCCTTGCCCGCACCACCCGGCCCGTCAATCGTCAATACGGGGACCTGTTCAGTCATGCACGCCCTCCACCGCCAGCGACATGCCCACGCGGGCTGCCAGGTCGACGAAGTCGGGGAACGAGGTGGCCACATTGGCACAGTCGTCGATCACGATATCGTCGCTGGCACGCAGCGCGGCAATGGAAAAGGCCATGGCGATCCGGTGGTCACCCAGACTATCGATGCGGCCGCCGCCATAGCTGGCCGTTTGTTCGTCGCCATTGCCGACGATATCGATGCCGTCGCTGACGACCGTGTGCTCGACGCCGAGAATGGCCAGCCCATCGGCCATGGCCTGGATGCGATCCGACTCTTTGACGCGCAGTTCTTCAGCGCCACGCAGCCGAGTAGTGCCGCGAGCGTTGGCAGCCGCAATAAATAATGCCGGGAATTCATCGATCGCAAGCGGCACCTGGTCGACGGGAATGTCGATACCGCTGAGCGGCGCGTAACGAATACGTATATCCGCGACGGGCTCACCGCCGACTTCACGTTGATTTTCAAGCGCCAGATCGGCACCCATCAGCTTAAGGATATTGATCACGCCGATACGCGTTGGATTGATGCCAACGTGTTCGAGAGCGATATCCGAGCCAGGCGTGATCGCTGCGGCAACCAGAAAGAACGTCGCCGATGAAATATCCGAGGGCACATCGATGGGCCCCGCCGTGAGCGCGCCGCCACCCTGCAACCAGCAGGTGTCCCCTTTGCGCGACACCGGGTAACCAAAGCCGTTGAGCATACGCTCGGTATGATCGCGGGTCGGCGCCGGTTCACGCACGCGGGTCTCTCCCTCGGCGTAAAGCCCCGCCAACAGCAGGCAGGATTTCACCTGGGCGCTGGCCATGGGCATATCGTAATTAATGCCCTTGAGCGCGGCGCCGCCTTTGATCTTTAACGGCGGCCGCCCGCCGTCGGCGGTATCGATGGTGGCGCCCATCAGGCGGAGCGGGTCGGCAACGCGTGCCATCGGACGCTTGTTCAGCGACTCATCGCCGGTCAGCTCACTGTCGAATGCCTGCCCGGCCAGCAGCCCTGCGAACAAACGCATCGCCGTGCCCGAATTGCCGACATAAAGCGGCCCCGAGGGCGCCTTCAACCCTTGCATGCCCACACCATGAATGGTCACTCGCCCCTGGTGCGGCCCTTCAATGGCAACGCCCATTTCGCGAAACGCCTGCAGGGTCGCCAGACTGTCTTCGCCTTCAAGGAAACCTTTGACGTCAGTAACGCCCTCGGCAAGTGCCCCAAGCATGATGGAGCGATGCGACATCGATTTGTCACCGGGCACGCGAATGCGTCCCTGCGCCTGGCCGCCTGGGTGCACCCGGTAGGTCACCTTACCTTTTGGTTGCATATGATATTCCGCCTGATAAGTAGTCTTGTTCAGTAACGTATCAAAATAATGACGCGCATGGCTGGCTCGGTCGAACGTGGCGATCAGCGCGTCGCTGTCGCCATGCTCGACGGCCTTGCGCAGCCGGGCAAGACCGGCCTCAAAGTCATCCAGCGACGCCAGCACCGCCTCACGATTGGCGATGAATATATCCCGCCACATCACCGGATCGCTGCCGGCGATACGCGTAAAGTCGCGAAAGCCACCGGCGGCGTAGCGAAAAATATCCAGCCGGTCGTCTTGGCGGGCCAGCGTATCGACCAGCGAAAAGGCTAGCAGGTGAGGCAAATGACTGGTGCGCGCCAACACCTGGTCGTGGTGCTCAACGCTCATTTCCAGCACCTCCGCCCCGCAGGCACTCCACAGCGCCTGAACACGCCTTAGCGCCGCCGGCTCGACGTCCGGCTCGGGGGTGAGTATTACCTTGTGATGACGGTAGAGGTCGGGATTCGCTGCCGACACACCGCTTTTCTCCGAGCCGGCTATCGGGTGGCCCAGCACCATATTGGTGGGCACCCGACCAAACACCCGCTCGGCGCAGGCGCGGATGGTCGATTTGGTGCTGCCCACATCGGTGATCACCACGTTAGCGGCGGCCCTGGGCAATACCTCAACCAGCGTCTGCATGACCGTTTCCATGGCCAGCACGGGAACGGCCAGCACGATCAGCGAGGCATCGACGACCTGATCGCCCAGCTCAGTGCCACCGGCATCGATGAGCCCCTTCTGCATGCCCAGGGCAATTTCGTCAGGATTGGGATCGCAGCCCACGATCTGGCCCTGGAAATCAGCGCTACGCAGCGCCGCCGCCAATGACCCGCCGATAAGTCCAAGCCCGACAATTAGCAGCCGCGGTTCATCGACACGTGACACACCGGACGATCCTTTAACCGCTGGCGTCACAGTACGCCCTGGGGGTAAGACCCCAACACGCGCAGCTCGGCGGCACGCAGTTGGACTTCCTCCAATACGGCGGTGACGCGCGGCTCATCGCGGTGGCCTTTAAAATCGATGAAAAATACGTAGTTCCACACCCCGGTCCGCGAAGGGCGCGTTTCCAGGCGGGTCATGTCGATCTGATGACGGTGAAACGGTTCGAGCAAGTCATGAAGCGCGCCCGGCTGGTTGCGCATGGCCACGACAATCGAGGTCTTGTCCTCTCCCGACATGGGAATATCCTGATTGCCGATGATCAAAAAGCGCGTGGAATTGTCCGGGCGATCCTCGATCTTTTCCGCCACCCGCTCCAGGTTATAGAGCTTGGCCGCCATGTCACCGGCGATCGCCGCACTGTGCCATTCGGTTTTGACCAGCTTGGCCGCTTCGGCGTTGGACGAAACTGGCACCCGTTCGGCATGCGGGAAATGGG
This sequence comes from Halomonas sp. HL-48, assembly GCF_001314875.1. Lineage (GTDB taxonomy): Bacteria > Pseudomonadota > Gammaproteobacteria > Pseudomonadales > Halomonadaceae > Vreelandella. The sequence goes on along the minus strand of NZ_LJZS01000006.1, from coordinate 144,994 downwards.
CGTCAAGCCACTTGCGGCATTGAGCGAATGACTGTGGGTGCGAGTAAATGCGCGAGACCTTGTCACGCCGAGTGGTCTCGCTGACCAGAAGGTGGTGGTGTATGCGCAAGACCACTTCACCGCAAATGCGGATGGACGAATCCATGAAGGTGTCCAGGGTGTGGTTAACCACCCCTTCGGTAGAGTTTTCTACCGGCACCACGCCGTAGTTGACGGCGCCAGCTTCCACCTCACGGAACACTTCATCAATGGCGGCCATGGGCAGGCTCACGGCGCTTTCGCCGAAGTGCTTCAGCGCGGCCTGCTGAGTAAAGGTGCCTTCCGGGCCCAGGTAAGAGACCTTGATCGGCTTTTCCAACGCCAGACAGGCAGACATGATCTCGCGAAACAGACGCGCCATTTCCTCGGAATCCAGCGGGCCCTTGTTCAACGCCATGATCCGGCGTAACACCTGGGCTTCACGCTCAGGGCGATAGAAGACCGCATCTTCATCCTGGGAAAGTTTGACATGCGCGACCTGCTGGGCGCAGTGGGCACGCTCGCTGATCAAACGCAGGATATCGTCGTCCAGTTGATCGATACGCTGGCGCAGCGCTTCCAGATTGATCGACGTGTCGGACATGATGATTAGCCCCTTCGTTGTTCGAAATCTGCCATGAAGGCAATCAAGGCGTCCACCGCCTCTTCAGGCACCGCATTATAAAGACTGGCGCGCATGCCGCCGACGCTGCGATGACCCTTGAGATTCAAAAGCCCCGCCTCGTCAGCTTCTTTGAGAAAGTCGTTATCGAGCCTGGCATCGGCCAGCACGAACGGCACGTTCATGCGCGAGCGGTTGGCAAGTGCAATGGGGTTGCTGTAGAGCCCGCTTTCATCGATTGCGGCGTAGAGCTTTTGAGCCTTGCGGCGATTTACCGCGTCCATCGCTTCGAGGCCACCCATGTCATCCTTCAGCCACTGGAAGACAAGTCCCGCCAAATACCAGGCGTAAGTAGGTGGAGTATTGACCATCGACCCTGCCTCGGCGAGCTGCTGGTAGTCGAACAGCGAAGGAATGGTGGGCGGTGCATTACCCAGTAGGTCGTCGCGCACCACGACCAGAGTAAGCCCCGCTGGGCCAATATTCTTCTGCGCGCCGGCATAAATCACCCCGAACTGACTGACATCCAGCGGCCCGGAGAGAATATTCGAGGACATATCGCAGACAAGCGGCACATCAGCGCCGTCAGCACGCCGCGCTTGAGGCACGTAATCAAACTCGAGGCCGCCTATCGTCTCGTTGGACGTATAGTGCAAGTAGGCAGCATCGGCGCTGATATGCAACGCATCCTGCGCCGGCACCGCGGTATGACCGGTCGCCTCACTGCTGGCCGCCACGTGGTGGCGAAACCCCAGCCGCTTGGCCTCAGTGAGGGCCTTCTTGCCCCAGATGCCGGTTTGAATGAAATTGCCGCTGCTTCCCTGACCCAAGAGGTTCATGGGCAGCATGGCAAACTGCAGGCTGGCGCCGCCTTGCAGAAAAAGCACTTTGTAGTTGCTGGGCACTCCCAGCAGCTGGCGGAAGTCCGCTTCTGCCTGCTCGGCAATCGCCACAAACTCATTGCTGCGATGGCTCATTTCCATCACCGAGAGGCCACGCCCCTGGTAATCGAGCAATTCGTCGCGGGCCCGCGCCAATACCGCTTCCGGCAGTGCCGCCGGTCCCGCGCAAAAATTATAACGACGTGTCATCGGCTCCGGCATCCTGTGCGTCATTATCGTTGGCGTCGTCTGTCTCCGCCTCGTCCAGCGCTTCAAACTCTGCCTCTTCAGGCTCATCAACGCGCACGGTCTTGACCAGTTTCTCTTCTTTACCGAGGCGGATCAGCATGACCCCCTGGGTATTGCGCGATGTGATCGAGACTTCTTCCACCCGCGTGCGGACCAGCGTGCCGCGATCGGTAATCAGCATCATTTCGTCGCTGTCGTAGATCTGCATGGCGGCCACCAGCGAACCATTACGCTCGCTGGTCTGCATGGCGATCACGCCCTGGCCACCGCGGCCGCGCAGCGGGAACGCTTCCAGCCGGGTGCGCTTGCCATAACCGTTTTCACTAGCGGTGAGAATGTAGATATTGCCGCCATCGGACGGGCTTTCGACATCGCCGTCGATGGCGTCGTCTTCGCCGTCGATCTGCTGCGTCTTGGGGATGATCAGGCTGATGACTTCAGCGCCATCCGTCAGACGCATCCCGCGCACACCGCGGGCCGTGCGCCCCATGGCGCGAACGTTACCTTCCTCGAAGCGGATCGCCTTGCCGTTGGACGACAGCAGCATTGCATGATCAGACCCCGAGGTAATCGCGGCGCCCACCAGACGATCGCCTTCTTCGAGGTCGATCGCAATCAGGCCCACACTGCGCGGCCGCGAGAACTGTTCGAGACTGGTGCGCTTGACCGTCCCCTGGGCGGTGGCAAAGAAGATGTAGTGATCGGGATCGTAATCGCGCACCGGCAGGATCGCGTTGACCGCCTCGCCTTCCTCGAGCGGCAGCATATTGACCAGCGGCTTGCCACGCGAGCCTCGGCTGGCGTTGGGCATTTCGTAGACTTTCAGCCAGTACACCTTGCCGCGGTTGGAGAACAACAGCACCGTGTCGTGGGTCGACGCCACCAGCAGGTGCTCGATGACGTCTTCGTCTTTCATGGCCGTGGCGGACTTGCCGCGGCCACCGCGACGCTGGGCCTGGTAGTCGGAAAGCGGCTGGGTCTTGGCATAGCCCGAGCGGGAGACGGTGACCACCATGTCCTCTTCGGCAATCAGGTCTTCCATCGACAGGTCGAGATGGCTGGCCTGGATTTCCGTACGGCGGTCATCGCCGAACTGATCACGCACCGCGTGCAGTTCGTCACGAATCACCTCCATCAAGCGATCCGGTGAGGCCAGAATCTCGGTCAGCTCGGCAATTTTTTCCAGAATGGAGAGGTATTCATCGAGCAGCTTTTCGGTTTCAAGCCCCGTCAGACGATGCAGGCGCAGCTCAAGAATTGCCTGGGCCTGTGCCGCCGACAAGCGGTACTCGGTAGCGCTTGTGTTGAGACCGTAACCTTCTTCAAGGCCTTCCGGCTTGCACGAGGTCGCCCCCGCGCGTTCCAGCATGTTGGTGACCTGGCCAGGCTGCCAGACTTTGGCCAGCAGCTTGTCCTTTGCTTCCGAGGCGTTGGGCGACGCCTTGATGAGTTCAATCACTTCATCAATGTTGGAAATGGCCACCGCCAGGCCTTCCAGAATATGGCCGCGCTCTCGGGCCTTTTTCAGCTCGAACAAGGTGCGCCGGGTGACCACTTCACGACGGTGGCGGATGAACGCTTCGAGCATCTGCTTCAGGTTCAACGTGCGCGGCTGGCCGTTCTCGAGCGCCACCATGTTGATACCAAACACATTTTGCAGCTGCGTCTGGGCAAAGAGATTATTCACCACGACGTCGCCGGACTCGCCGCGCTTGATTTCGATGACCACGCGCAAACCGTCTTTATCCGATTCGTCGCGCAGCTCCGCGATGCCCTCGATTTTTTTGTCTTTCACCAGCTCGGCGATCTTTTCGATCAGACGCGCCTTGTTTACCTGATACGGCAGCTCGGTGATGATGATGTGGTCGCGGCCGGTTTTATCATCGTGCTCAATGGTGTGACAGGCACGCACGTAAATACGCCCGCGCCCGGTGCGGTAGGCATCCAGAATACCCGCTCGACCATTGATGATACCGCCGGTGGGGAAGTCAGGCCCCGGAATATACTGCATCAGGTCATCGACGCTGAGCGTGTAGTCGTCGATCAACGCCAGGCAACCATCGATTACCTCGCGCATGTTGTGGGGCGCGATATTAGTAGCCATGCCCACGGCAATCCCTGATGACCCATTGATCAGCAGATTGGGCACCTTGGTCGGCAACACCTCAGGAATTCGCTCGGTACCGTCGTAGTTATCGACCCAGTCGACGGTGTCCTTTTCAAGATCGGCAAGCAGCTCATGGGCGAGGCGCGACATGCGCACCTCGGTATAACGCATGGCGGCCGCGTTATCGCCGTCGATCGAACCAAAGTTGCCCTGGCCATCGACCAGCACATGGCGCATGGAAAAGTGCTGCGCCATGCGAACGATGGTGTCATACACCGCACTGTCGCCGTGCGGGTGGTATTTACCGATGACATCACCGACGACACGCGCCGACTTCTTGTACGGTTTATTCCAGTCATTGCTCAGTTCATGCATGGCAAACAGCACGCGCCGATGAACCGGCTTCAGGCCGTCGCGCACGTCAGGTAGCGCGCGGCCGATAATGACACTCATCGCATAGTCGAGGTACGACTGTTTGAGCTCGTCTTCAATATTGACGGGCAAGATTTCTCTGGCGATGTCACCCATGAAAGTCAGATCCTTTGCACTGCATTGGCACTGCGAGAGTTGAAAGCGCTTAAAAATACCGCCGTCGATAACACAACAGGGCGGCGCGCAGATACCTCGCCATCATACCACTGCATTAGCACCATGGGCAGCCGCTCAGATCGTCAACGCGTCTCAATCCGCAAATACCGACTTCTCGACGGTCAACGACGCCAGTGTATCGCGGACGTGACCCTCGATCGGACTGGCTTTGTTGGCGCGTATGTCCAGCAACACAAAGGTCAGATCGGCCTTGGCTACCAGTTGACCATCCTTGCGGCGAATCTGATGGTGGCAGATCGCGCTGCGCTCACCCACCTCGACAATCCCCGTCATGATGACCAGATCATCGCCCTGCACCGCCGCCGCCCGGTAGTCGATATTCAGATTGACCACCACAAAGGCCCGCCCGGCGTCGTGTAGCTCTTTCATGAGCGACGGGTGCTCATCGAAGAAAGCCCAGCGGCCTTCTTCCATAAACTCCAGATAGCGAGCGTTATTGACATGACCATAGCCATCAAGGTGATAACCGCGCACGCGCAGCTGGACCGATGAAAGCGACATAACAAACTCCTGTAATGCGTAGATGGATAACAGCCTTAGAGGCGCCTTCCAAGCGCACCCGGCCAGGCCATCTAATCAAACACAAGTTTGAAACACTCGCAACAGCCGCCCTCTGTGTTACGACGCTGGTAGGAAAGCGCTGCTTTCGCCATAATGTGCCACCTTTTACACAGGACAGGCGACATGTGGTTCAAACACCTGCATTTATACCGCGTTCACAGCGCTCCGGAGCTGAGCGAGACGGCACTTGGCGACGCGCTGGATGCCCACGCCGCCGCCCCCTTGGGCAACGCCGATGCACGCCGCCTCGGCTGGACAGCGCCGGCCGGACGACTCGGCAACGGCCAGCGGCTGCATGAAATCCAGGGGCATCGCCTGCTCTCGGCACTCCGCCAGGAGCGCCTGCTGCCTGCTTCAGTGGTCAAGGAAGAAGTCGACGAGCAGGTGGCCAACATCGAAGCCAGCGAAGGTCGCAAGGTGACCCGCAAGGAAAAGACCGCCTTCAAGGAGCAAGTGACCGAAGACTTGCTGCCGCGCGCCTTTGTCCGCAGCCAGAAAATCGACGTATGGTGGGACACCCGTCGCCAGCTTATCGGCATCAACGCCAGTTCACGCACGCGGGCCGAAGACATTCTGGATCTGCTGCGCGAGACCCTGGGCAGCCTGAGCGTGACTCCGCTCGCCTCCCAGACGTTGCCCATGCGCGCCATGACGACCTGGCTGGGCGACGCCTCAAGCCGCCCCGCCGATCTTCAACTGGGCGACCAGGTTGAACTGAAAGCCAAAGGCGACGATGGTGTGCTTCGCGCACGCCAGGTCGATCTCGACAGCGACGAAATTCAGCAGCTACTGGAAAGCGGACGCCAGGCCAGTAAACTCGCCATACACATCGAAGGTCGCCTAAGCTTGGTATTGCACGATGACCTGGCACTGAAGTCTCTTCGCTTTGGCGATGCGCTGATAGAAGAAGCCGACCAGGCAGACGATGGCGATGATGCGCTGGCCCGGCTCGAGACCGACTTCATCCTGATGGCCAACGCCCTCTCGGAGGATATTGTGCGCCTGATGGAATGGCTTGGCGGTGAGGTTCAGCGTGAGCCTTCACCGGCTTGATAGCGCTGCTTCGGCATCGCGGTTGACTGTTTTCACCCATTTGATTTTATTAATGACATCCCACGGATCGCATGACACATCACAATAACGCTTCGACTGCCTCGACGCCTTCAGACCCCTGGGCGGATATTCGCCCCTACATGGACCATGAAGTGGCCGACGTGCTTGCCAAGCTTTCACGGGATAATGAGCTGCTCAATGCGCTGACCCGTTTTCGGCTCCCCCGCCTGGCGCGCTGGGCCCCGCCGTTGGCGCGGGGCATCGCCAGTCACGCCGTTCGCCGGGAAGTCAAAGGTGTCACCAGCGTGCGCGAGTTCCAGATGCGCATCGCCAGCTACATGGTGCGTATGATCCGCACCACCACCGACGCTTTCGACGTTACGGGGCTCGATAAGCTTGACCCGGGGAGCGCCTATTTGTTTATCGGCAACCATCGGGATATTTCACTGGACCCAGCCTTTGTCAACTACGCGCTTTACCAGGCGGACCGGGATACCGTGCGCATTGCGATTGGCGACAACCTGCTCAAGAAGCCCTATGTCACCGACCTGATGCGGCTCAACAAAAGCTTTATCGTACCGCGCAGCGTCCGCGGCAAGCGGGCCATGCTCGCCGCCTATCAGCAGCTTTCTGGCTATATTCGACATTCGATCACCGAGGACCAGCACTCGATCTGGATGGCGCAGCGCGAAGGCCGGGCCAAAAACGGCATCGACCGCACCGACCCGGCGATCATCAAGATGCTGACCATCGCGAGCCGCACCACCGACCGCGACGCTGCCTTTGGTGACGCCATTGCCGAACTAAAACTGGTGCCTGTCTCGATCAGCTACGAATACGACCCCTGCGATCTACAAAAAGCCCAGGAACTCTACGATATCGACACCAAGGGCAGCTACGCGAAAAGCGAATTTGAAGACATCCGCTCCATTGTGGCCGGCATCACCGGCACCAAGGGGCGCGTTCAACTGCGCTTTGGCACCCCGGTGGGCGCCGACATGGCCACCCCGGACGAAGTCGCCGCCGAGATAGACCGGCAGGTGATCGGCGGCTACCGGCTGTTTCCAAGCCATTACCTGGCCCTTGAAGCGCTGGGCGATGCGCCTGAGCTGGTGGCGCGCCGCTCCATTACCCGCGACGACCGTGAGCGCTTTAACGCGCGGCTGGCCAGCGTGCCGGAACCGCTGCGTCCCTACTGGCTGGCGCAATACGCCAACCCGGTAAAACACAAGGCCGGTCGTTTGACGAGTTGAGCATAACCGCCATGCTCGGTGGCGGAAAAAATGCTATGGTCAAGGCATTTAGTGGTCTCGTTTGACGCCCCGCGTCGCGATATTAAGGAGAACCCCATGTCCGCTTCAGAAATTCAGAAAACGCGCATCATTAATGAGTTACGCGGTTTTATCCGCAAGCTGCTCCAGGACCCCAACATCCTCGAGCAGTCGCTGGCGATTGCCCGTGAAGAATTGACCGAAGGCAGCAGCCCGGCCGTCATGGCGCGGATTGCCAACCAGATTTCCGACACTACCAGCGTGCATATTCCCGAAGACGCCGCCGAGCACTCAGAGGCGGACAAGCTGTTTTTAGAGCTGTTACGGGAAGTGGTTCAAGAGGAGCAGGCGCTCTACTGAGCCTTGCCACGTCTTCATCCGACGGCGACGCCAACGGCGCCTCGCCGTTGTGTCTTTTTTGTTAATGCCTGATCGGGACCTTCATTCATCATGTCAACGACCTCCCCACGCCGCATTCTGGTCACCAGTGCGCTTCCCTATGCCAACGGCGCCATTCACCTGGGCCATTTGCTCGAATATATCCAGACCGACATCTGGGTGCGCTTCCAGAAAAGCCGTGGCCAGCAGTGCTATTACGTATGTGCCGATGACGCGCACGGCACCGCCATCATGCTGCGTGCCGAACAGGAAGGTATTTCTCCCGAGGCATTGATCGAGCGCGTTTCCAGCGATCACCAAGCAGATTTCGCACGCTTTGGCGTGGCCTTCGACAACTACCACTCGACCCATTCGGCTGAAAACCGCCATTACAGCGAGCTGATTTATCAGCGCCTGCGCGACAAGGGTCATATCGCCACGCGGGAAATCGAGCAGATGTTCGATCCGCAAAAAGGGCTGTTTCTAGCCGACCGCTTCATCAAAGGCACCTGCCCCAAATGCGGCGCGGACGATCAGTACGGCGACAACTGCGAAAAATGCGGCGCCACCTACACCCCCGCTGAGCTGATCAATCCGGTGTCTGCCATCTCCGGCGCCACCCCTGAAGTACGCAGCTCCATGCACTACTTCTTCAAGCTGCCGGACTTTGCCGAGTTTCTACAGCACTGGATCAACGACGGCCACGTACAGCCACAGATTCGCAACAAGCTGATGGAGTGGTTCGAGTCGGGCTTCAACGAGTGGGATATCTCCCGCGATGCGCCTTACTTTGGCTTTGAAATCCCCGACGCGCCCGGCAAATACTTTTATGTGTGGCTGGATGCGCCGATTGGCTATCTGGCCAGCTTCAAAAACCTGTGTGAGCGCGAAGGCATCGATTTCGACAGCTTTTGGCAGCCATCATCCGACGCCGAGGTTTACCATTTCATCGGCAAGGATATCGTCTATTTCCACGCCTTGTTCTGGCCGGCCATGCTCCATGGTGCCGACCTGCGCACACCCACCGCGGTTAACTGTCACGGCTTCCTGACCGTGGATGGCGCCAAGATGTCCAAGTCCCGGGGCACCTTTATCAAGGCGGCCACCTACGCCGACTACCTCGACCCTGAATACCTGCGCTACTATTTTGCCGCCAAGCTGACCTCTAAGGTCGACGATCTGGACCTGAATCTTGAGGACTTTGCCGCGCGCGTCAATTCGGACCTGGTCGGCAAGGTGGTCAACATCGCCAGTCGCTGCGCTGGGTTCGTCAAGAAGCTGGGCGGCGGGCGTTTGTCTGCGCACTGCAGCGAGCCGCAAATGGTCGCCCGGTTCATTGCGGCCGGGGATGGCATCGCCGAGGACTTTGAAGCCCGCGAATTCAGCCGTGCCATGCGCCGCATCATGGAACTCGCCGACGAGGCCAATACCTACATCGCCGATAAGGAACCCTGGGTACTCGCCAAACAGCAAGGACGCGACGCCGAGGTACTCGACATCTGCTCGGTGGGTATCAACCTGTTCCGCCAGCTCATGATCTACCTGGCTCCCGTGGTGCCCGCCATGGCCGAGCAGGCACGTGTTTTCCTCAACGTCGACACCCTTGATTGGGAGAGTCGTCATGACCTGCTGGTCGACCACGACATCAACAAGTTCAAACCGCTCATGCAGCGTATCGAACGCGACAAGATAGATGCCATGATCGACGCCTCAAAGGAGGATCTCGTGGAAGAGCAAAAACTCAAACAGACCCCCAAAGGCCCCCTGGCCGACGACCCCCTTGCTCCCGAAATCAGCTTCGAGGACTTTGCCAAGGTGGACCTGCGTATCGTCCGGATTGCCAAGGCGCAGTACGTTGAAGGCGCCGACAAGCTGCTTCAGTTGACGCTTGATCTGGGAGGCGAAACCCGTAACGTCTTTTCCGGCATTCGTTCCGCTTACGCCCCCGAAGCGCTGGAAGGCCGTTTGACGGTCATGGTCGCCAATCTGGCGCCTCGCAAAATGCGTTTCGGCCTCTCCGAAGGCATGGTGCTGGCCTCAGCGAACCAGGACGGCATTTATCTGCTGTCGCCGGACTCGGGCGCTGAGCCGGGCCAGCGCGTCACTTAACTCCCCATCGCTCGGCAAAAAGGGGCAAGGCGGCTGGGCCTTAGCCCCTTTTTTTAAACACATAATATTGTTCATTCTTCTGAGTTCAGCCTATGCACTGGTATGTTCCCCGCTCATTGCGTTTTCGTTTTTTTGCTGCCCTGGGCGGATTACTGGTATGTGCCATCGCGGCACTTGCAGGGCTGAGCGCATGGGTTATATTTCCGACGCTCCAGGCGGAAGAACGCATGATGGTGAAACGCGAGCTGGACCGGGTCGAGCGCAGCTTTGAGCGGGATCAACAGCAACTGTTCGCTCAGGTTCGCGACTGGGCGCACTGGGATGACACCTATCAATTCGTCCAGGGCGACTACCCCCGCTACCAGGACGTCAACTTCAGCCAGGAAATGTTCGAGGATATGCGCTATCAACTGATGGCGTTTTTCAACACAGACGGCGAGGTGCGTTTTCTGGCAGGCATTAGCCCGGCGACCGGTGATTATCAAACCTGTACTGCGCTCGTTGATGAGTGCGCCTGGATGGCACCATGGGTCAACAACATGCAGGCCGCAATTGATGACGACAGCGTCAGTCAGACGGCCATTTACGCGGATCAGACGCCCGTATTGGTAGCGGCCACGCCTATTTTACGAACCGACAGCAGCGGCCCGCCCGCCGGCTGGCTGTTCAAGGCGCGGACCCTGGACGATGAATGGCAGGCTTTTCTGGAGGATTACACCGGGTTGCCCATCAGCCTTGAGCTGGTCAACCAGCCGACGCCCCCCAGCGATGACTTGAGCTTTTCAGGCAATAGCGTCTATGCCGAGCGTTACTTCCCGATCTTGAGCTCAGTGGGCCCGCAGTCCTTGGGTGTCGGGATCGAGCTCAACCGCACCAGCTATCTGACCAGCCTGACTACTTTTCGCTATGTGCTGTTATGGACAGCCGGCCTGATGATATTGGTCATCGGGCTGGTCCTGTTGCTGCTCGAAAAAATGGTGCTCCGGCCGCTTCGCATGCTCACCCAGTTTACCCAGCATCTGACTATGCACGAAGCGGATGTGCATGGGCTCACCCAACGCAACGATGAGATAGGGATACTGTCGCGGGCGTTTCAGGAACAGTTCACCTGCCAGCAGCGGCTCAATGATGACCTTCTGAAGCTCTCCACCCATGACCCGCTTACCGGGCTGCCCAACCGGCGGCTGTTCGACCAGCATCTTGATACCGCTTTTAGCGAGGCCGGGGCCGATTCGCTGGCCGTGATGATGCTGGATATCGATCACTTCAAGCTCTATAACGACCACTACGGACACCCGGAGGGGGACGTTTGCCTGCAGCGACTTGCCGACGTCATGCACAGCGTCGCCCAGTCACGGGGCTTTTTCATTGCCAGGACAGGGGGAGAAGAGTTCTGCGCCATTCTGCCTCAGGTGTCACCCGAGTCGGCCAAAGCCATTGGCGAGCAGCTATCGGCAGCGGTCGACGACTTGCATATCCCGCACACAACCTCCCCCGTGAAGCCATTCGTCACTATCAGTGCAGGCATCGCCATGCTTCAGGATCCTGACTCCCAGTCACCGAGTGCCGTCGTCAGCTGTGCCGATCAGGCGCTCTACCAGGCCAAGGAAGCTGGCCGACACCAGGTGGCATTATTCAGACCACCGCTAGCCAGCGGAATGATTTCTGAGCACAATACGCCACAATGAATGAACTCTTTGTGATTTTGGTCAGCACGGCACTGGTCAACAACTTCGTGCTGGTACAGTTTCTTGGCCTGTGCCCGTTCATGGGCGTTTCCAACAAGCTCGAGTCGGCGATGGGCATGTCCCTGGCCACGACCTTTGTGCTGACGCTGGCCTCCGCTGCGAGTTTCGTGGTCTACCATGGCCTGCTGGTGCCTCTGGACGTCACCTATTTACGCACCATCAGTTTCATCGTGGTGATCGCCGCCGTGGTGCAATTCACTGATATCATGGTGCGCCAGCTAAGTCCGTTGCTGCATCGCGTACTGGGTATTTTTCTTCCGTTGATCACCACCAACTGTGCGGTGCTGGGCGTTGCGCTGTTATCGCTCAACCGCGAGCTGGATTTTCTCTCCACCACGCTTTACGGCCTCGGCGCTGCCGTTGGGTTTTCCCTGGTGCTGGTGCTGTTTGCCGCCATGCGCGAACGCCTGGCAGCGGCTGACGTTCCGTCCCCTTTTAAAGGCGCCGCCATTGCGATGATTACCGCCAGCTTGATGTCGCTCGCCTTCATGGGCTTTTCAGGCCTGGTTCAGGGTTAGGGGGATCAATGAGCGATGCATTTTCGATGGTCGGTCTGCTCAGCGCCGTGGGTGTGCTCACCGCGCTGGGGGTGGGCTTTGGCGCCTTGCTGGGCGCGGTCAACGAGCGCTTCAAGGGCGATGATTCGTCCCTCGTTGAACAAATTGACGCCCTGCTCCCGCAGACCCAATGCGGCCAATGCGGCTACCCCGGCTGCCGTCCCTACGCCGAGGCCATCAACCAGGGCGATGCACTCAACAAGTGCCCACCCGGTGGGGAGTCGACCATCACAGCACTCGCCGACCTGCTGGGTCGCGCGCCCGAACCGCTGGACGGCGAGGCCACCGACGAGGCCCTGGTCGCCTTCATTCGCGAGGATGAATGTATTGGCTGCACCAAGTGCATCCAGGCCTGCCCAGTGGATGCGATCATCGGGGCCGCCAAACAGATGCACACCGTAATCGAGGATGAGTGTACGGGCTGCGATCTGTGTCTTGACCCCTGCCCGGTGGATTGCATCGACATGCTGCCGCGACGCACCCCGCTTGAGCAGTGGCAGCCAGTCACCCGCCCACCGCTTGTGATTGCCAGCGACCGTCACCCCAAGGAGACGCCCCATGGCTCGCACATTTGAGTTTCATGGCGGCGTCTACCCGCCCGAACGCAAACAGCGCTCCCTGGTGCCGCTGCGTCATGCAGCGCTACCCAGTCGCGTCGTGCTTCCCCTGGACCAGCACGCCGGGCGCCCCGCCCGCGCTATCGTCGTGGTAGGCGACCGGGTGCGCGTCGGCACCCCCATTGCCCGCTGCGATGGCATGATCTCAGCGGACCTGCACGCCAGCATCAGCGGCACGGTAACCCACAGCGACGCCATGGCCATCACCATCGAGGGTGACGGTCACGACACCTGGCAGCGCCTGCCGCCGCTGGACTGGCCAAACGTTAGCGCAGAAGCACTGTTGGTACGCCTTGAGCAGAGCGGCGTGGTAGGTCTGGGCGGGGCGGGCTTCCCTACCCATATCAAGGCGCGCCTCGGCGAGCGCCAGCGCATCGATACCCTGGTGGTCAACGCCGCCGAGTGCGAGCCCTACATCACCGTCGATGACCTTACCCTGCGACACTTTGCCGACGACGTTCTCGAAGGCGCCCAGCTCATCGCCTCGCTGTGCGACGCCCGCCGGATCGTAGTGGGCATCGAAGACAACAAACCCGAGGCCGTCCAGGCGCTTGAGCACGCCATGGCGACAAGCCAGCCGCGGCCAGTGACGCTTCACGTTATCGCTACGCGCTACCCAAGCGGTGGCGAACGCCAATTGATCAAGGCACTTCTTGACCGGGACGTGCCCCACCAGGGGCTACCCGCCGACGTCGGGGTACTGTGCCATAACCCCGGCACCCTGTTAGCCGCACTGCGCGCGGTTCGCGATGGCGAACCGCTGGTGGAGCGGCTGGTGACCCTGACCGGTGACGCCCTCGACGACCCTGGCAATCGCTGGGTGCGCATCGGCACACCGGTGGCGACACTGCTCGAGGAAGCGGGCCTGCAGCGCGCAACGCTCGATCAGCTCATCGAAGGCGGGCCGATGATGGGCACGCAGCACGCCGACCTTGACGGCGTCATCTGCAAAGCGACCAACTGCCTGATTGCCGCCACGCGGCAGGAGCTGCCACCTTCGCCGCTGGAATCCCCCTGTATCCGCTGTGGGGCCTGCGAAGACGTCTGTCCAGCTCACCTGCTGCCCCAGCAACTGCACTGGTACGCCCGCGCCCAGGACGATGACAAGCTGGCCCACTATCGCCTGTTCGACTGCATCGAGTGCAACGCCTGCAGCTATGTCTGCCCCAGCCATATCCCGCTGGTGGTCGACTACCGCAGCGCCAAGGCACGGCTTCGCCACCAGCGGCTGGAGGCCGCCAAGGCCGAACACGCCAAGCATCGTTTTGAATGGCGCCAGGCACGGCTCGCCCGCGAAGAGGCACAAAAACAGGCCCGCCGGCAGGCACGCCTGGCAAAGCAAGCGTCAGGCCAGCCCACGGGCGCCCAGTCGACGTCGCCCCAGGCCGACCTGCGCAGCTTGCGGATCGCACAGACGGCGGCCAAAGCCGCCGTCAGAAAGGCCGAGAAGAACCTGGCACGGGCCGCTCAGCAGGAACCCGATCAGCCCCACGAAGACCTGGAAATCCAGCTGGCCACGGCGCAGGAAAACCTGCAAGCGGCCGACGCCCACCTGGCCAAGGCCCGTGACGCCAGCGCGCCCCAAGAGAGCCGTTAACCATGCTGCATGCGTCCCACACTGATCGAAGCCTTATAAAGCCGGCGCCGAGCACCGGCAGCATCATGGGCTGGGTGATCGTCGCGACGCTGCCCGGCCTTGCCACCATGACGTTTTTTTTCGGGCTGGGGGTGATCAGCAATGTATTACTTGCCGCCGCCTTCGGGCTCGGCTTTGAAGCGCTTATATTGCGGCTTCGCCAGCGCTCCCTGCGCCCGCTCAGTGACTCAAGCGCGCTACTCAGCGGCGTCTTGCTGGGCGCATCGCTGCCCCCGGCAAGCCCCTGGTGGCTGATCGGTGTCGGCATGCTCGCCGCGATTGTGGTGGCCAAACAGCTCTACGGTGGTCTGGGCCATAATCCCTTCAATCCCGCCATGGTGGGCTATGCGCTGCTTCTGGTATCGTTCCCGACCTACATGACCCTGTGGTCGCCCCCTCAGCCGCTATGGCCCGATGCACTGTGGGGGCAAATCACCGGCAGCGCCTCCCTCGCGCAGATTGATGGCCTCAGCGGCGCCACGCCCCTGGATGCCTTCAAGCATAAAGGGGATAGCGTGTCGGCCAGTGACTTCTGGGCCGGTCAGCCGCTGCCCGAGGGCACTCTGAATGCCTGGCGGTGGGTCGCGCTCGCCTGGTTGGCGGGCGGCGTGCTGCTGCTGGCCAAACGTCTTATCAGCTGGCACATTCCCGTCGCCATGCTGGGCAGCATGATGGTCATGGCCACGCTGCTGCACTGGCTCGAGCCGGACCGCTTTGCCTCGCCCTTGCTGCACCTGTTGACCGGCGCGACGCTGTTTGGCGCGTTTTTTATTGCTACCGACCCGGTCTCGGCCGCCACCAGCCAGCGCGGTAAACTGATTTATGCGGCGGGCATTGGCGTGCTCGTCATGCTGATTCGCACCTGGGGCGGCTACCCCGATGCCGTGGCGTTTGCCGTGCTGCTTATGAACCTGGGCGTCCCGCTGCTGGATCTATACACCGCGCCTCGCCCGGCGGGCCGCCAACCTGCACCGGCCAAGGAGCGCTCATGACCACCTTCAGCGCCATGCAGCGCGGCGCACTGGTGCTCGGCACCTTTGCCCTGATCACGGCGGGTAGCGTTGCCTCGCTTCGCGCCTTCACCGCCGAACGCATCGATGCCCACCAGCACGCCTATCAGCAGCGCCAACGCCAGGCCGTGCTGCCTGAGGCGCTTACCCGCCAGGCATCCGCCTCAGAAATAACGCTACCCAATGCACGACAACTAGGCTTCCCCGAGGGCGCCACCGGCTGGCGGGTGGAAAACGCCGACCAGCGGGCGGTTGTTCTGCCGGTGGCGACCCGGCGGGGCTACAACGGGGAGATTCATTTGCTGGTAGGTATTGACGGTGAGCAGCGCATCACCGGCGTGCGCGTCACCCAGCATCAGGAAACCCCGGGGCTGGGGGATGACATCGAGCGCCGACGCAGCGACTGGATTACCAGCTTTAACGGCTTGAGTCTTGACGCGTTAACATCCGGCGACTGGGCCGTTACCCAGGACGGCGGGCACTTTGATGCCTTTACCGGCGCTACCATCACGCCCCGCGCCGTGGTCGGCGCCGTGCATGATGCGCTGCAATACGCTGATAATACACCGCTGTTCGACGACCCTGTGGAGACGTCACCATGAGCCAGCTAGGCCAACTGACCCGTGAAGGGCTATGGTCGAATAACCCGGCCCTCGTGCAGCTATTGGGCTTGTGCCCGCTGCTGGCAGTAAGCGCAAACGTCGTCAACGCCCTGGGCCTGGCGATCGCGACCCTGGTGGTGATGGTCGGCGCCAGCACCACGGTATCGCTGATGCGTCATCAGGTACCCAGTGCCGTTCGCCTGCCGGCGTTTGTGATGATCATTGCCGCCTTCGTCACCTGTGCCGAGCTGCTGATGGCCGCTTACGCCTACCCGCTTTATCAGGTGCTGGGTATTTTTATTCCGCTGATTGTCACCAACTGCGCGATCCTGGGCCGCGCGGAGGCGTTTGCCTCGCGCCAGCCAGTGCTGCCCGCCGCCCTTGATGGCCTGATGATGGGGCTCGGTTTTGGCGCGGTGCTGATCGTGCTTGGCGCACTGCGTGAGCTGCTTGGCCAGGGCACCCTGTTCAGGGAGATGTCGCTGCTGTTTGGCCCTATGGCCGAGGGTTGGCAGCTGACGTTGATCGACGACTATCAGTTCCTGTTTTTCATTCTGCCGCCCGGCGCCTTTTTTGTGGCGGGGCTGCTGATCGCGCTCAAGAACCGCATTGATCAGCGGCGTCAGGCGTCCCAACAACCCAAGGCCGTGACGCCCCGGGAACAGCGCCGAGTGCGCGTCACCGGAACGATCAAATAACCCAGAGGTTTGCCATGAATGCCCAAAAGCGTTACGAGATTTTCGCTCGCCTGCAGGCAGAAAATCCTCACCCGACCACCGAGCTTAACTGGAACACGCCGTTTGAACTGCTCGCCGCCGTGCTGCTCTCCGCCCAGGCCACTGACGTAGGCGTCAACAAGGCCACCGACCGGCTATTCCCCGTTGCCAATACGCCCCAGGCAATCATCGATCTGGGCATCGACGGGCTGAAAATGCACATCAAGACCATCGGTCTGTATAACACCAAAGCCGAGAATCTGATGAAAACCTGTCACCTGCTGGTCGAGCACCACGGCGGCGAGGTGCCCCAGACCCGCGCGGCGCTCGAAGCTCTGCCCGGTGTCGGCCGCAAAACGGCCAACGTCATTTTGAACACCGCCTTCGGCCAGCCGACCATGGCGGTGGACACACATATATTTCGTGTGTCCAATCGCACGGGCATCGCCAAGGGCAAGAACGTCATCGAAGTAGAGCAGAAGCTGCTGCGACATATCCCCAAGCCGTTTCTAAAGGACGCCCACCACTGGCTGATTCTGCACGGCCGGTATACGTGTATCGCCCGCAAACCTCGCTGCGGCAGCTGCATCATTGAAGATTTATGCGACTATAAGGAAAAGACCGAGATCGCCTGACGGCGTTTCATCATCTGGAGACAGACCGTCCATGCCCACCCCTGCCTCACTGCTGCATGACCAGCCCATCGAAGCGCGCATTGACGCGCTGTTCGATTTATCGCGCCAACACGCGGCGCACTTTTGCAGTCCTGAAGCCTGGCTGGCCAGGCAGCGCTATATCGCCAAGCACCCCACTTCGCTACTGGTCATGAAATGCATGGACGGCCGCATTCATATTCCCCACGCCACGCGCACGCCGCTGGGCATCATTACCCCCTTTCGCAACCTGGGCGGCATTTTCGACCTCGGCTGGCCGTATTTGGGCGAACTGCTGACCGAGTCGGTCATCGAAGCGGCCAGGGAAGGCCGCGGTACTCTGATGCTGATCACCTATCACTTTTCCCAGGGGAATAGCATGCGGGGGTGCGCTGGCTTCAATTGCGATACGCACGCCGCCAGGGCACATGCCTATACCATCGCTGAACAGGCCGAGCATTTATTCGGCCGTGACCGCCAGCAGGTCTACCCGCTGGTTTGCGGGTTTGAAACCGACAGTGACGCCTTGATTGTTCACGGCCAGCACGGGGCCACCCTGGATATACGCGACTGCCTTGACCACTCAGCGGAACAGCTTGGCGCACAGCTGCAAGCCACCTGCCCCGATATGCCTTTCGAGATGCGCCGCGATCTGTTGCCCTTGCTAACCGGCAACCTCGCCCACGTTCGCGAACTCCAGGGCGTCAAGCGCGAGTTGGATATCGAGCATCGCGAATGGGTGATCTGCATCGGCAGAGGCTTTGATTTCCTGCACCTGCCCAACACCGCGCTGATCATCGGGCCTTACGGGCCGGACCTCGCCGCGCCGATTGGCACCGCCGCGGCTATTATCGACGCCAACCGCCAGGCAGGACGCATCCCCGATGATGGCTTTCTGCTCCTCGCCTCCACCCCTTACCAGCACAGCGGGGTCGATCGTGCGCGCGCCGAACTCAAGTCGCGCTTTCTCTCTGACTTTGCCGAGCAGGTCATTCGTCGTGAGCATCCAGCGCTGGCGGCCACCATGCGGCGACACACGGCCGTCGTACATTGGCCGACGCGCCGCCTGGATCAGTTAGAGGCGCCTTCCGTCAGCAGCTCAGCGTAGGCCGCCTGCCAGGTGGGCCACTCCCAATGATCGGTCATCAGACGCTCGGGCCGGGTGGCTGGGGCGGTCAGCCATTGGTGAAGGCGCTCGTAGAGCCCTTGACGCGTGCCGTCGTAGCGATAGGCCGCCGGGTAGAGGTCGGGGAAACACAGCCGATCCGGCACCAGGGGGAGCGCGCCGCGCTGGGCCGCCTCCATAATCGAAAGCCCCTGAAATTCCTGCCAGGTGGTGGACACCACGATGTCCGCCTTATCCAGCTCGGCCTGGTAGTCTCCTTCCGGCAGGGGGCCCCAGGCAGTGATATGAGCGGCTAGGCGCTGCTCCGCCTGGGCAAAAATCGCCGGCACGTGACGAAAGCGCTGGCCCACCACCGTCAGTTCGAAGTCCACGTCACGTTCGCTTAGCTCGAACAGCACCGCGAAAAAGTCCTCAGGGTTTTTATCGTACTCCCAGCGGTGGTTCCAGAGTATGCGTCCGGGGCGACGCTTGGCGAGTGGCTCGGCGGCAAGCGGCATGATCGGCACGGGCAACACCCTGGCACGCTGACGAAGCGCTTCGAGGGGTTTTACCGCTGGCACATTTTCGGGCATTTTCTTTAAAAAAGCGCGGGCACCGTCAATGAACGAATCGCGGTTGTAGGCGGTATTGAATACTAGGGTATCGGCCGCCAGTGCCGCATACAGATTCACCATCTTGGCTTCCACCTGGGGCCGCTGTGCTCCCGATTCGGGGTAGGCAAACTGATTCTCGTGGAAATAGACGATCTTGCGCGCGCGGCCTAGCGACGGAAACAGCCCCGCCAGGGTCGCCAGATCCACCATCGAGGTCGCAAGCACCACATCGTAAGACTGGCTTAGGGTGTCTCCTTCCTTCAATAGCCACGTTAGCGGATTGCCCCTGACCCGCCAGCTAAAATTCCGCGCCGGCAAACGTAGCGCCGTCCATTCCACGCCCTGGACGTGTTGCATAACGCTATCGGCCCAGTAACGGTGGCTCACGGCATCGTAAGCGGACAGCAGCAAAGCCCGCATTAAAAGCCTTGCTGTTCAAGTTTGCCGGCTAATGTCTCCAGTGCCTGAAACCCTTGAACATCGGTGGACAGCCAGGGCAGCGTTGGGCGTGGCAGACGGGAAAACAGTTCATCAATACGCGCCAAATAAGTGGCCTCTTGTTCGCGTCGCGACTGTAAAAATGAGCCGTCTGCCTCCTGAGGTATGACACGATTAATCAGCGTGCCTGCCACCGGTATATTGACCTCCTCCAACGCGCGCACGGCGCGATCGGTTTCCAGAATCGGCAAGCGCTCCGGGGTCATGACAAACAGAAAGCTGCACGTCTGGGGATCTTCGATGCGTCGTCTCGCTTGGTGAAACAAGCGACGACGATTGAGCAATGTCTTCGCCACATCCCGGGTACGGTCGTCCAGATCATCCATGGGATCTTCCGTGGGGTCGTCAAACGGCGTCGCCACATCTCGACCGCGTTTAGGGGTCAAGTGGTCCAGCACCTTACCCAGTTCTGCCGATTTACGATTATGAGCTAGCAAGCCATCCGTCCAGGCCGCCATGGCTTCCGGCAGGGTTAACAGCCTAAGCGTATGCCCCGTAGGCGCGGTATCAAAAATGATCAGATCATAGGGAGCATCATCATCGATCATCAAACGCGCCAGACGCTCCAGCAGCGCCGCTTCCTGCGTGCCTGGCGACTGGCGTGTAAGCCGCATCTGCCGCTCTAACTCCTTCATCATATCGGGAGCCGCATAGCGCCGCATCTGGTCAGTCACACGCTTTAGATGCGCCTCCACTTCGACGTCAGGATCGATTTCCATCGCGTCAAGGTTGGCTAACAGGCGCCGGGGGGTGTCGCCAAGCGTGCGGTCAAATACATCACCAAGACTGTGGGCGGGGTCGGTCGACACCACCAATACCCGTCGCCCGCGGCTTGCGGCCAACACGCCCAGTGATGCAGCGACGGTGGTTTTACCCACCCCGCCCTTGCCACCCACCCATAACAGACGTCGATTCAATAAAGCTTGCATGTATGACTCAATAAAAAACGCCAAGGCGAGCTCAGCAGCAGCGGAAATTATCCAGAGGCGAACGCTCCATACCCATGCGGATATGCCAGTCATGGAAGCGTTCCAACAGCAGCGGCTGAAGCTCGAGCGTGTAGTAGGAAGCGGGATTTTGTAACCCCATCATTTCGGAAAACACCAGCAGCATAAACAGATCGTCCTCGTCGCGGCGCGCGCGTGCGATAGCGCCTCGATAGCGCGAGCTGTACACCTCTTCGGTGTAGAAGCGGGCCTGGCTGGTACAACCAGGCCCGCCAGCCGCTACGACGCGATGATGACCCGTGTTTGGGCTCGTCGTTCATCAGCTGTGACTCCTACAGATTCATCATGATGAGCGCTGAGCGGCAATGTCCGCCCGCGAACGCTTGAGCGCCGACGCACACTCCATTGCTACCAGCACAGCGGCAATAAGCACCACGATATCCAGCCCCAGCAGGAACATGTTGCCGTCATTCCAGAACGTGCGAAGCTGAAGCAACAGCGCCAGGATGGTCATCACCAGCAAAAAGCAAAGCGGTGCCAGCGTAAACCACATCGGACGCTTAAGCCGAACCAGCATAACGGTAATCACCAGCAGCGTAAGACCTGCTAAAAGCTGATTGGTGGTACCGAACAGCGGCCAGATAATCAGCCCGCCTGATCCATCAGCGCCACCGGCACCAAAGGCAAGTAGCAAACAGGAGCCCACGGCCAGAAAGGTCGCAATCGCCGGCTTTTTCATCCACTGCTGCTGATAGATCTCGCCCCACTCCTGGAATATATAACGCTGCAAACGTAGCCCGGTATCCATGGTCGTGCCCGCAAAGAGGGCTGCCATGACGGTTAACAGGGTGGACGCCGTGGCTTCCGGCAATCCGATGCCGTTATGGATGACAAAGGCACCCCCTTCAACAAAGGCGTTCACGCCCCCTTGACCGAAGGCGGAATACATTGCCTCCCAGTCGCCCAGCGAAGCAAAACCAGCGGTTGCAACCAGAATGGCGGCCAGCGCCAACATGCCCTCACCGACGGCACCAAAATAGCCCACGAAGCGAACATCGGTTTCCTTATCCAGCTGTTTTGACGTGGTGCCCGACGACACCAAACCGTGGAAACCCGAGATCGCACCGCATGCAATGGTCACAAAAAGCAGCGGTAACAGTGAAGGCGTTCCATCAGGCACATCACTGTTGAATGCCGGTGCAACCAGGTTGGGGTTAAGTAGCACTAATGCCCCGTAGAGAATGATCAACCCGATAAACAGCTGAAGACCATTAATATAGTCGCGTGGCTGCAATAGCATCCATACCGGCAGTAGCGATGCCACAGCGGCATAGCCAAATAGAATTAAAATCCATACTGCGTTACCTGACATGGCACCCACTTCGTCAGGCATTTGCACAGGCACTGAAGGCCCAATCCCTATCAACGCATAGAGGGCAATGACGCCCAATATCGAGACGACCGGAAGACTCAAAATCCGCCGATAAATCAATTGGCCTATCACCAACGCCACCAGAATAGCTCCCCAGACCGGCACCACTGCGCTGGAGAAATCCATCATCAAGCCCGCGATCACCACCGCAAACACGGCGTTAACCATCAGCAAGACCAAAAAAATGACGATCATGAAGATACTGCGTGCACGCGCGCCAACAACGTCACCTGTCAGCGCCCCTACGGATTTCGCCTTATTGCGCACACTGGCCCATATGGCCCCGGAATCATGAATACCGGCAAAAAAGATAGTGCCGAACACCACCCACAAAAACGCCGGCGCCCAGCCCCAGATCACGGCGATCGCGGGGCCTACGATGGGCGCAGCACCCGCTACCGACGTAAAATGATGCCCCCACAGTACAAAACGGTTGGTCGGGACATAGTCGACACCGTCTTCAAACTCATGGGCTGGGGTTTTAAAGTCCGGATCGAGCTGATAAATCTTTTCAGCGATGAACCTTGAGTAAACAAAGTATCCTGCTGCCATGGCCCCAAGACCTAGCAGCAGCAAAATGACGGCACTCATTGGCGTTGCTCCTTTGGGTATGGTTATCAATCAGTTATAAAATCAGAAAAGCACAAACTCCTATATGGTGGCCTGCCGACGGGATAACGTCCACGCGACCAACCTGTCACACGGCAAAAATACATCTAAAGTTGTACACATCAGTCTAAAAATGAACGCCAAGCCTCCATTTCATGCCATCGCATTCGGCCAAGGTCGTCTTGGCGCATCCCTTTCACCTACCTACACTCTGGCTATTCACGGGGACGTTTTGCGTCCCTCTAACCCTTAACGTTCGGGAGCCCACGATGGCCAAAGTGCTTGTGGTCGATGACGAGCCCAATATCCTCATATCGCTTGAGTTTCTGATGCAGCAGGCGGGCTTCGACGTCATCACGGCAGAAGATGGCGAACAGGCCCTTGCCCATGTGCAGCAGGCCCCTCCTGATCTGATCCTGCTGGACATCAGCCTACCCGGCATTAGCGGTTTCGATGTGCTGGAACAGCTTCGCCAGCAGACTGCCACGGCCGCGCTGCCCATCATCATGCTGACGGCGCACGGCCGCGAGGTCGAGCGGGAAAAAGGCATGGCCCTGGGCGCTGATGATTACATTACCAAGCCCTTTTCCACCCAGGCGCTGGTTGAAAAAGTCAACGCCCTGCTAAGCGGACACCCTTCATGACACGAGGCGGGCTACCCAAACGCCAGCGACTGATTGGCCTGTGGCTCATTCTCAGCGGTATCAGCCTGCTGGGCGGGGCGGTGTTTGCCGCCTGGCTGGACACTCAGCTTGCCCCCACCGGCACAACGCGCATTGCCCTGTGGCTCGGCAGCTTTGCCGGCGGCGCGACGATATTCCTGGTCGGCTTGCTGCTCGAACGCATGCTGTTTACCCCGCTGCGTCATTTACAGGTTCAACTGGCACGCCTGGTGGCCAACCCCGATGCCCGCGATGAATACCCACCTGAAGGCTGGCTTAAGGGCCTTGGTCCAGACCTGCAGCGCGTCCGCGAAAGCTGGCGGGAAGACCGCAGCCGTTTAGCCACGGCACACACGGAGGGCGCTCGCAGCGCCGCCAAGATCCGCCAGGAGCTGGAAACCCTGCTGCAGGTGCTCGAGACGCCGCTGCTGCTGTGCGACCACCATCGCCGGGTCATGCTGTTCAATCAGGCCGCCGAGGATTTTTTTGTCGACCATACCGGCCTCGGCCTGGGCAAGCGTCTCGAAGCGCTTATCCCGGTCGCCAGCTTGCAGCAGGCGATTAGTCAGCTACCCGACGATGGTGCCCCACGCGAGCTGCTGGCGCCCTGCGATGACCGCTGGCTCAAGGTTATTTTGCGCCGCGTACCGGGCAGCGATGGCGAAACGCTGCTGACCTTCAGCGACGCCACCGCCTCATGGTCGAGTGAAATGGGCGTTAGAGCGGAACTCGCCGGTATGTTGACGCCGCTGCGCCAGCATACCGCCAGCCTGACCAGCGCCGCCGACGCGCTGATTCAGCTCAGGCATCAGGGCGACGTCGACACCTCAGCGCTGCGTCAGCGGTTCGAGCGGGTTATCCAGGAAGAAGGCGCCACGCTTGGCGACAACGTCGCCAAGATTGGTCAGCTACTGGATGACATGCAGCATCAGGGCGAGCGTCTGACGCCCATGTGGTCCAACGATTTCTGGCAGGCGCTGGATGAACGCCTCGACCCCGAGCACCGCCTGATCACCCCCGTGGGCATGCCCGCCTGGTTCAAGGGCGACGCGCCGGCGCTGATCGCGCTGTTCGATTCGCTGGTCAAGCATCTCAACACCCATCTTCCCGACAGCGGCTTTGAAGGCGAGATGTGCCTGGGCAACAAGCGCGTCTATCTGGACCTTATCTGGCACGGCAAGGCACTGCCCGAACACGAGCTGGCTGAATGGCGGCAGCAGACGCTGCCGTCACTGCCGCTGAGCCCAAGCGTTGCCGACGTGCTGCGCCAACACGCCAGCGATATCTGGAGCCTGGCCGACGATAACGGCACCCATGCCCGGCTGCGCCTTCCGTTACCCGCCATGGAGCGCGTCGGCGCTCCGCGGGAAACCGCCCCGCCGCGCCCTGAATTTCATGATTTCGGCATTGCCGACCTGCCGCCGCCCGACGAAGCCCTTGCCAGCCGTTCGCTGCGCAGCCTCGAGATCGTCGCCTTTGATACCGAAACCACCGGACTTGAACTGCGCCGCGGCGATACGGTGATCAGTCTCGGCGCCTGCCGCGTGGTCAACGCAAAGCTGCTGGCAAGCGACGTCTTCGACCAGAAGGTCGACCCCAAGCGGCCTATTCCGCTGGCCAGCACCGCCATCCACGGTCTTACCGATGCCGATGTGGCCGGCGCGCCGCCGCTGGACATCGTCCTGACCCGCTTCCGCGACTACGTGGGCGACGCCGTCATGCTGGCCCATAACGCCGCCTTTGACTTACTGGCTATCAGCCATAAAGGCGTTACGTTCGACATCCCGGTGATCGATACCCTGCTGATTTCACGCGCCCTGGACGAAGCGCTGGATGGCCACGACCTCGACAGCCTTGCCCAGCGGTATGACCTGGCGTTTCCACCCGGCACGCGCCACACCGCGCTTGGCGATGCACGCGTCACCGCCGAGCTATGGCTGGCGCTGCTGCCGCGGCTGGAGGCGCGGGGGATCGATACCCTGGAGCAGTTGCTCGCCCTTCAGGCCAATGCCTTTGACCGACAGGATGCCAGCTCCACATGAAACCGTCAGGCCTCAAGTCACGTAAAGCCGAACGGCTGATGGCCCTGGTGGCCATCGCGCTACTGCTGTTCTGCCCGCCCGTGATCCTTGTGGTCGACCGCTTCCCTGCGTCGCACATCGGCTGGCTGCCGCTGTATCTGTTCAGTGCCTGGGCGATCGTGATCGGCCTGGTGGCGTGGCTCATGGAACATCGTGCGGGCCGCTGACCATGCTTACTGATCCGCTCATACTCGGCACCGCCTTTGGTTATCTGGCGCTATTGTTTCTGGTCGCTGCCTGGGGAGACCGCCGCGCGGAACAGGGCCGTTCACTGATCGGCTCGCCTACGGTCTATGCCCTCTCCATTGCCGTCTACTGCACCGCCTGGACGTTCTACGGCAGCGTCGGGCGGGCCGCCGAGCACGGTCCCAGCTTTTTACTAATCTATCTGGGCCCAACACTTGCCATGCTGCTGGCCCCCTTTGTGATCCGCAAGATGGTACGCATCGCCGCGCGGCAGCGGATCACCTCGATTGCCGACTTCATTAGCGCGCGCTACGGCAAGAGCAGCGGCCTGGGCGCCCTTGTCGCCCTGATGGCGCTGATCAGCATTACTCCGTATATTGCGCTCCAGCTGAAGGCGATCACGGTGAGTCATGCGGTATTGATCAACTACCCGAATACCGCCGACACCACCCTGGTGGATGAACGCTTCTGGATGGATAAATCCCTCTGGGTTGCCCTGGTGCTGGCGATTTTCATCATCCTGTTCGGCACCCGCCACCTGGATGCCAGCGAACGTCACGAGGGCATGGTGGCCGCCATTGCGCTTGAATCGATCGTCAAGCTGGTGGCCTTCATGGCCGTGGGCATATTCGTCGTTTTTGTGATGTTTGAGGGGCCTGCTGCGCTGTTTGCCGAGGTAGCCGCCACGCCGGGCCTCGCCGACAGCATGCGCCTGGACAGCGTACCCGGCGGGGTTACCGGCTGGGTCGGCATGCTGGTGCTGGCGTTTCTGGCGTTCTTGACCCTGCCACGCCAGTTCCAGGTATTGGTGGTAGAAAACGTCGATGAGCAGCATTTGACCCGGGCGAGCTGGCTGTTCCCGCTGTATATGCTGCTGATCAACCTGTTCGTGATCCCCATTGCCCTGGCCGGGCTGTTGCTCGGCGTGAGCGCTGGCGACCCTGACAGCTTCGTGCTGACGCTGCCGCTCTCGGCGGGGCTTGAAGGGCTGCCGCTGCTGGTATTCATCGGCGGTCTGTCGGCGGCCACCGGGATGGTCATTGTCGAGACCATTGCACTGTCGACCATGGTCAGCAACCAGCTGGTGATGCCGCTGCTGCTGCGTTCACGGCGCTTGCACTTGAGCACCAAGGGCGAACTTGCCGGCTGGCTGCTCGGCATCCGGCGGGTGGCCATTGTGCTGATTCTGCTGCTTGGCTATCTCTACCACGCGCTGATTGGCGACTCTTACAGCCTGGTGACGATTGGGCTGGTGTCCTTCGCGGGGGCCGCCCAGTTTGCCCCCGCGCTGCTGATTGGCCTGTACTGGCGGGGCGCCACACGCCAGGGGGCGGCTGCCGGGCTGATCGCCGGGTTTCTGGTCTGGTGCTACACGCTGCTGCTGCCGGGGTTTGCCCAGTCGGGCTGGCTGGATGCCTCGCTGCTCACCGACGGGCCCTGGGGCATAGGCTGGCTGACGCCCTACGCGCTGTTCGGCCTGGAAGGCTGGGATATTTACACCCATTCGCTGCTGTGGAGCATGCTGGCCAACGTCGGGCTCCTGGTCGGCGTGTCGCTATTTACGCGCCCCACCCCGCTTGAACAGACCCAGGCAGCGCTGTTTACCCAAGCCATGCACCCCAACCTGCAAAGCACCCCGCTGTGGCGCGGGCAAACCACCCAGGGGGCGCTCAGTGAGCTGCTTATTCGCTACCTCGGCGAGCAGGCCACGCGTCGGGTGTTCCGCCAAAGCGGGCCCAAAGGTGGGTTCGATGCTGAAGAGCCCGCCGACGCTGGGCTGATTACCCGCGCCGAACAGGCGCTCGCCGGGTCGCTCGGCAGCGCCTCGGCGCGGGTGCTGATCAATTCGGTGGTGCGCGGCGAAGCGCTGGATATCGAGTCCATTCTGAGCATTCTGGATACCACCTCTCAGACCCTCGAGTACAACCGGCGCCTGGAGCAAAAGTCCCAGGAGCTGGCGCAGATTGGTGAGGAGTTGCGCAGCGCCAACGAGCGCCTGCGCGAGCTGGACCGGTTGAAGGACGAGTTTGTCGCCATGGTCAGCCACGAGCTGCGCACGCCGCTCACCTCGATTCGTGCCTTTGCTGAGATTCTGCGTGACAACAGCGAGCTACCCGACGACAAGCGTGAGCACTTCCTTGACGTTATCGTTCATGAAAGCCAGCGGCTGTCGCGCCTGATTGAAGAGATTCTGGATCTGGCCCGCCTGGAGAGCGGCCGCTTGACGCTCAACCCGGTGCCGCTTGACCTGGCGGCGCTGGCGCGGCACAGCGTCGATGCCATTGCCCACCTGCATCAGGAACGCGGCATTGAGCTTGAGATTAGCCTCGAGGCCGACCCGGCCATGGTGATCGGCGACCAGGACCGCCTCGAACAGGTCATCATCAACCTGCTCGATAACGCGGGCAAGTTTGCCGACCGGCAGCACCCCAAGGTCCGCCTGACCCTCTACCATCACCGCCGTCATTTTCGCCTGAGCGTGGAAGATAACGGCGCCGGCATCAGCGCCGACGAGCGCGAGCGGGTATTCGAGAAATTCCACCAGCTCCAGCAGGACGGCGACATTCCCCACGGGCGACCCAAGGGCAGCGGCCTGGGGCTGCCCATCAGCCGAGGCATCATTGCCCATCTGGGCGGGCGACTCTGGGTGGAAGATGCCAGAACCCTTGGCGGCGCCTGCCTGACCCTCGAACTGCCGCCGGCACCGGACGACACGACAGCGCCGTCATCCACATGAGGCCGGCCCATCATCAACGGTCGCTTACCTGCTGGACAAACGCTTTGATCTGCTGGAGATCAAACTTCAGCAGCAGGCGCTCATCGTCCCTTAAAGCCCCCAGGTCTACCCAGCCGTCGGCGGCCTGACCTCGGGCTTTATTGGCGCGCTGCTGATTCAGCAGGCACTGCTGAAGGCGCTCAAGGGCGGCCACCAGCAAATCCGCCTGCGCCACAGGCAGCACACCGGCCACATGGCTGAGCGCGGCCAAGCGTTCGCGAGTCGCGACTTCACGGCGCTGATGGCGCACGCACAGCAGCCGCACGGCGCTGATCAAGGGCAGCAGGCCCTGCTGCTTGAGGTTGATGGCTTCGTCATGGGGCGCATCCAGTGCGGGGCTCGAGGCAATCCGGCCAAAGCGATCCAGCGCGACCGGCAGCTCCTCGAGCAATGCGCTCATCTCATGCATGAAAAGAGCAGCCTTGGGGAGTGTCGCCGCGATGCAATCGCCAAGTCGCTCAGCCAGCGCTGGATTGCCCGCCACCGGGAAAAAATCGAGCAGGATATTGGTCTGCTGCACGCGCTTCACCCGCCGGTCAGCGCTCCAGATCGATAGCTGCGCGCACCATTCGCTGAGCCGTTTACGCCACATCGGCCAGCGCGCCATGACATGGCCGCGGCACAGCGGTATGCCCGCATCGTCCAAGCGTGCGGTAAATCGCTCCCCCAATGCCTGAAAGTAGCCGTCGATTTCAACGTGGCGGTGGTCAGGGTAGTCGCCAATAATCAACGCATTATCCTGATCCGGGCCCAGCAGGCTTTCGTAGCGCGCCGCCGAGCCCAGCAGCAGTACGCAATAATCGGCCGGTGGCTCTCCCCAGCCCTGGGCGCGCATATCGTCAAGCGAGAGGTTGATCGCCTGGCGGTAAAGACTGGCGTTATGGTCGCTGATGAGCTGGCTGATGCGCCAGGCAGGCAGATCATAGTGCACCAGCGATTCTACCAGCGACAGCTGCCAAGCATGGGCATGGGGTAGCGAGGACGGCAACGACGACGTGCGGGGGGTGAGACAGTCCGTGAGATAGTCCAATGGCGCGGTGAGCGCCGGGATATTGAGCGCTCCATCGTCATCGATCAGGGAGCGCCAGGGTGAGGCACGGTGGATCAGGCGCATAGACCTCCCCTAGCGTGATGGCGGTTTTGCGGTTAGCCGTTACCTTCATGACGAGGGTCAGGGGCAAACATGTCGTCACCCACCTCATCAATATAGCGCTGGGCTTTGCTGACCATCAAGGCGTCGCACGCCTCTCGACTGGGCACCATGTCCGAACGCTCGAAACGGTGCTCCAGATCATCGCCGTCTCCCTGAGGCCGACGGATCGTACCGCTCACCCGATACTGGCCGCTCTGGTTATCGGGCTGAGAGGTGATCAGGTAGCCCTTGTACTCGACGGGCTCGGCGGTCTGCGACGGGGCCGAGGCCCCCTCGCGACCGCCACCCAGCAAGCCTGAAAGTAGTTTTTTAAGCATCTTGCCTCCTGCGTCGGCAGGCGGCGCATGGTACTCGCCGCCTGCCCTGCCCGTTAGCTCTGTTTACGACCTTTACCTGCGGCAATCCGCAGGCGCAAAGCGTTAAGCTTGATGAAGCCTTCGGCATCCTTCTGATCGTAGGCACCCGCATCATCTTCAAAGGTGGCGATCGACTCGTCAAACAGCGACTGTTCGGACTTGCGCCCAACGACGATGGCGTTGCCCTTGTAGAGCTTCATGCGCACGACGCCGGAAACGTTATGCTGGGTTTCGTCGATGGCCGCCTGCAGCATGCGACGCTCGGGGCTCCACCAGTAGCCGTTGTAGATCACTTCGGCGTACTTCGGCATCAATTGGTCTTTCAAGTGCGCTTCTTCGCGGTCCAGCGTCAGCGACTCGATGGCCCGGTGAGCGCGCAACATGATGGTGCCGCCCGGGGTCTCGTAACAGCCGCGGGACTTCATGCCCACGTAGCGGTTTTCGACGATATCCAGGCGGCCGATGCCGTTGTCACCGCCCAGCTTATTGAGCTTTTCAAGCACTTCGTGGGGCTTATGGGCCTCGCCGTCAATGGCCACGATATCGCCCTTGTCGAACGTCAGCTCCACATAAGTGGGCTGGTCAGGTGCCGCTTCCGGCGAGACGCTCCAGCGCCACATGTCCTCTTCGGCTTCCGCCCAGGGATCTTCCAGAATGCCGCCTTCGTAAGAAATGTGCAGCAGGTTGGCATCCATGGAGTACGGCGACTTTTTCTTCTTGCTGGAAAAGTCGACGGGGATATTGTGCTGTTCGCAGTAGGCCATCAGCTTTTCCCGCGAGGTAAGATCCCACTCACGCCACGGCGCGATGACTTTGACGCCAGGCTTTAGCGCATAGCCGCCAAGTTCGAAACGCACCTGGTCGTTGCCCTTGCCGGTCGCACCGTGGGAGATCGCATCGGCACCGGTTTCGTTGGCAATATCGATCAACCGTTTGGCGATCAGCGGGCGAGCGATGGAGGTGCCCAGCAGGTACTCACCTTCGTAGATGGTGTTGGCGCGGAACATGGGGAAGACGTAGTCGCGGACGAATTCTTCGCGCAGGTCTTCAATGTAGATTTCTTTGACACCTAGCGCTTCCGCCTTGGCACGGGCGGGCTCGACCTCTTCACCTTGACCGATGTCGGCGGTAAACGTCACCACCTCGCAGTTGTAAGTTTCCTGCAACCACTTAACGATAACGGATGTGTCCAGGCCGCCTGAATATGCCAGCACAACCTTTTTGACATCGGACATTCTTGACTCCTTCTGCTGTACAAAATGCGCAACCAGACACGCCAGAGAGTGAGTGGTTCACGCGATCGGATAAATGCCAAGTATAGCGTTCTCAGTGCTCAGCGAATACCGCCAACGACGGCTTTGCCGGAAACTGCTAGAATCTCTCCACGAAAAGCGCTAGATGCTCTTTGCCCACTGATTACTCGCTTACTAAGGAGAGCTGCATGAGCGAGGCGATTGCCCGCGAATTGATGGCCCAACGTTTTCGCAGTTACCTTCCCGTTGTCGTTGATCTGGAGACGGGCGGCTTCAATGCACAAGGCGATGCCCTGCTGGAAATTGCGGCGGTCACCCTGACGATGGACCCTGAAGGCAACCTCCTGCCCGACGCCACTTACGCCTACCACATCCAGCCGTTCGATGGTGCCAATGTCGAACAGTCTGCACTGGATTTTACCGGGATCAATCTGGATGACCCGTTACGCCGGCAGGTCGCGTTGAGCGAAGAACAAGCCCTGGGCGAAATCTTCCGACCCATCCGCAAGTCGATCAAGGCCCATGGCTGCTCGCGGGCCATCCTGGTCGGCCACAATGCCGCCTTCGATCACGGCTTTCTGAACGCGGCGGCGAATCGCTGTGGCATCAAGCGCAATCCCTTTCATCCCTTTTCGAGCTTTGATACCGCCACCCTGGCCGGCCTGATTTACGGCCAGACCGTGCTTGCCCGGGCCTGCCGGGCAGCGGGCATCGAGTTTGACAACAAGGCCGCACACTCGGCACGTTACGACACCGAGCGCACCGCCGAATTGTTCTGCGCCATGGTCAATCGCTACAAGGACCTCGGCGGCTGGCAACTGGCACAGCGCGAACAGTCGATGGATAACGGCGACTAGCCGGATGCAGGCCATGCGGCTTTACGCTAAACTTTGCCCACTTATTTTTGCGTTCACTACGCCTTCCGACCCCCAGAGATGAGACGTTTCCATGGCCCAGCATAATGCCTTTTACGCCCAGTCAGGCGGTGTCACCGCTGTGATCAACGCCAGCGCTTGTGGTGTCATTGAAGCTTGCCGACAAGCCCCCGACCAGATCGGCAAGGTGTATGCCGGCCATAACGGCATTATCGGCGCGCTCACAGAAGACCTCATCGACGTAACCCAAGAAACCGACGAATCAATTGCCGCCTTGCGCTACACGCCGGGAGGCGCATTTGGCTCTTGCCGCTACAAGCTCAAGGATATCGACACGCATCGCACCCAGTACGAGCGTCTGATTGAGGTCTTCAAGGCCCACGACATTCGCTACTTCTTCTACAACGGCGGCGGCGACAGCGCCGATACCTGCCTGAAAGTATCCCAGCTGTCCGAGAAGCTGGGCTACCCGCTGACGGCCATTCATGTTCCAAAAACTGTCGATAACGATCTGCCAATCACCGATAACAGCCCGGGCTTCGGCAGCGTGGCAAAATATATCGCGACGTCCACCCGCGAGGCGTCACTGGACATTGCCTCCATGTGCGCCACCTCAACCAAGGTATTCGTGCTTGAGGTGATGGGTCGCCATGCGGGCTGGATCGCAGCGGCTGGCGGATTGGCGGGGGAAGGCCCGGACGAACCACCCCACCTGATCATATTCCCGGAAATACCGTTTAATCGTAAAGCGGTAATGGCGCGGGTTGAACAGAGCGTTAAGCAGAATGGCTACTGCGTTATCGTGGTGTCTGAAGGCGCTCGTTACCAAGACGGTACTTTCCTGGCCGATGCGGGTAATACCGATGCCTTTGGCCACCGCCAGTTGGGCGGCGTTGCGCCGACGCTTGCCGGCATGATCAAGCAGGATCTGGGCTATAAGTATCACTGGGCGGTTGCCGACTATCTGCAGCGCGCCGCCCGCCATCTGGCATCCAAAACCGACGTCGAACAGGCCTACGCCGTGGGCCGCGAAGCCGTGACCCTGGCACTGGCGGGCAAGAATGCCATGATGCCGGCCATTCGCCGGATCTCGCAGACTCCCTATCAGTGGGATGTGATTTCCGCTCCGCTTGCGCAGGTGGCCAATCAAGAGAAATTCATGCCCCGAGATTTCATCAGCGAAGAGGGCTTCGACATTACCGACGCCTGTCGCGAGTATCTCTCCCCGCTTATCCAGGGCGAAGACTTCCCGCCGTTTGAAAACGGTCTGCCCAAAGTGGCCAAACTGAAACTGGCCAAGGTCGAGCGCAAGCTGCCGGTTTTCACCCTCTAAAAGCTATCATTGCACGACAAAAAAACGCCCGGGCATCTCAGCGATACCCGGGCGTTTTTGTATGGCAAAATCCTCTATCGCTGGCTTAGCGCAACAGCCAGGAGAGCACCAGCAGCAACAGCAGAATGCCCGCCACTCCCTGCCAGAAACGACGCGGCTCCTGGCGCTCTTTCTCGGCATCGGCCGCAGACCGTTTGCCCAATGGCAAGCGTAGCGCATGCAGGAATTCGGATAGCCGCCTGAAACGCAGCGACCGCTGGGTATCCAGCGCGCGCCTCAGCGCCTCGTCGAGCTCCGGCGATATCTCGGGATTGGTGGTGCGAGCATTGCGGTAAGTCAAGCCTTCCAGGTCGGTATGACTGCGTAGCCGGTTGGGCGTCATGCTGTAAGGCATTTCCCCGGTCAGCAGCCAATACACCGTCGATGCCAGGGAATATTGATCGCTGCGGCGGCCAACGCTATCGCCCAGCGCATATTCAGGCGCCGTATGCTCGTTGAGCCCAACCTGCCTTAGCAGCTCCCCTGAATGGCGATGGCCATCCACCTCGCGCATGTGACAGGCGCTGAAATCCGTCAGCACCACCTTGCCATGCGGGTCGATCAAGATGTTATCCGGCATGATCTGCTGGTGAATGATGTCCCGATGATGCAGCGCCTGCACGGCCTTGCCGAGCTGGTTGGCGATATCCAGGCGCTGGGACAGGTTCGCCTGGGGATGGCGTTCCGCCCACTCGCGTAAGGTCTCACCTTCGATATACTGCATCAGATAGTAGAGATAGCGCCGCGGGCGTGATGGCTCGACCACCTTGACCACGAACGGCGAGTTCACCCGCTCGACGACCCACTGCTGCAAAAGGAAGTGCTCGAGATAGGAATTGCGCAGCGAAAGCTCGGGGCTTGGGGCCTTCATGACCATTTCGCGCTCGGAGTAGACATCGCGGACGCGATAAATGCGCGACTGTGCCGTGCGCGACAGGACGGCCAGCACCTCGAGGCCATCCAGCCTCGACCCAGGCGCAAGCTCAGGGGGAATGGGCAGCTCGCCGTATAGCTGACCGGGATGGTCACGGCTTTCCTCGGGCAGCTCGTCAATGCGCACCAGTTGGAAGCAGAACTGGTCACCGCCATAACCGCGCTCCTGGGCGCGCTGCTTGGCTTCGTTGGCAAGGCGCTCGCAGGCCGCGTCCAGGTCGCTGGCATCCTGGCGAATCAGGCGCACGTAGTCCGAGGGCAGCAAGGTGCCGCCGACCGCCTGGGTGGTGAACAGGAACAGGTCGCCCTGTTTCATGGGCAGCAAGGTATAGTCAATGTCCACGCTGCCATCCATGCCCAGCGCCCGGGATGGATAGCGATAGCCGCCAAGGTCGGTGACATGGTCCCGGGTCAGCTGTTCGAACTCGGCCCCGCGCAGACGAAACACCAGGGTATCGCCCATGTGAAACAGGTGGGCATCGCGCTCGCGAAATACCATGGCGGAGAGCGACGACACGAAGCTGCCGTTTTGCACATGCTGACTTTGGCCATAGCACCAGCCGTTGAGAGCCAGCAGCACGCGGGTTGCCGACGTTTTGACATCCCAGTGATCCGGCGTTGAGAAATAATCGGCCAAAAACCCGCGCACGCTCAGATCGCCCGCCTGTTTTGCCAGAGTATTGCGTGATAGCGAGTCACTAATGACCGCACAGCCACCCTTTGCCTTGAGCAACGGCGGCTCGGGAAAGCGAACCGACATGGAGCTGCGGTGCAGCCGTCGGTCAGGGGCAACAAATGCCTGACCGTAACTGATCAGCAATTGGGCATGTGCCAAGTCATCCTCCTGAGCATACTGCGTTGGCAACTGACATCACTGTCTAGGAGACCCTATGATACACGCTGAAAACGTCAAGTGATGCCCGCCAAACGTCGCGGCATGGCAACCCGTGTGACCGCGTGCTGCGCAACACCTATGTCGCATTGGTAATCCTGCAGCCATGTTCGTATAATTCGACGCAATCCATACAGCAATTTCGATTGCCTAGCCATTGTACGACCAAGGAATCAACGATGAACTTCGACAACATCCCCGCTGGTAAGGATCTGCCCAACGACCTATACGTGGCGATTGAAATTCCTGCCAACCATGCCCCGATCAAGTATGAGATCGACAAAGACATGGGGGCTCTGCTGGTCGACCGCTTTATGGCCACCCCCATGTTCTACCCGGCCAACTACGGTTTCATTCCCCACACCCTGGCCGACGACGGCGACCCGCTGGACGCGCTGGTCGTCACGCCGCATCCGGTTCAGCCAGGCAGCATCATTCGTGCGCGCCCGGTCGGCATTCTCAACATGACCGACGAAGCCGGTGAAGATGCCAAGCTGGTGTGCGTGCCGCACCCCAAACTCAGCTCACTGTACGACGACGTGCAGGAAGTCACCGACCTGCCCGAACTGCTGCGTCAACAGATTGCTCACTTCTTCGAGAACTACAAGGATCTCGAGAAAGGCAAGTGGGTCAAGGTCGAGTCCTGGGAAGGCGTAGAAGCGGCGCGCAAGGCAATTGAAAAATCAGCGGCGGCTTACCACAAAGCCTAAGCACTTAGCGTTAGCATGAGACGGGGCTGCCTTCGGGTGGCCCCGTTTCGTTGACGGACACTCATTGTCCTGAAGGCCGGCGCCGACCATTGCCAGCACGCCATGTTGCGTTATGCTAGCCGCCTGATATGACGTTATCGACCAAGGACACGTTTTGCTTACGATTCGACGTTTAGGGCTGTTGCTTCTGCTCGGTGCGCTACCCCTATTGGCCCAGGCGCAGTGGTTTTCTTCAAGCGATCAGGACGATGACTTTCTCCCCGTTCTGGAAGCCTTTCAACCCACCGCCTGGCACGACGGTGACACCCTCTTCGTGGGCGTCGAAGCCGCTGACGAGTACTACCTCTACCGGCACCAGTTTGCCGTGGAAAGCCTGAACAATGAGGCTCGCCTGGGTGAACCCGAACTACCCGAAGGCACGTTCACCAATGATGAATTCCTGGGTGATGTGTATATTTTCCGTGGCCGGGTGGTCATGGAAGTGCCGCTGGAAGACAGCTTCTCGGGTCCGCTGGATATCGATTTCACCTTCCAGGGCTGCGCCGATGCCGGGCTCTGTTACCCGCCGGAAACCGTTGCGCTGCAGGCCACCGAAAGCCAG
This sequence comes from Halomonas sp. HL-48, assembly GCF_001314875.1. Taxonomy (GTDB): domain Bacteria; phylum Pseudomonadota; class Gammaproteobacteria; order Pseudomonadales; family Halomonadaceae; genus Vreelandella. The sequence continues at coordinate 108,542 of NZ_LJZS01000006.1, read as the reverse complement.
CCGCCGCGTGCCTTTGCCGATTGGGAGCCCGCCACTGACGACGAGGCGGCGCCCGCCTCGTCGCCCGCAGACACGTCGAATGACGCCGACAATACGGCTGAGACCACTGACACCTCGGCTGGGCTTGAGGAATCCGCCGCTTCCCTTGGCGCGCCACAGAGCGAGGACAGCCGCTTTAGCCAGTTGATGACCGATGCAAGCTTCCCCTTGGCGCTTGGGCTGTTCTTTCTGGCGGGCATCGGGCTGACCTTCACCCCTTGCGTACTCCCCATGGTGCCCATCCTGTCGTCGATCATCGTCGGCCAGCAAGCCACCCGGCCCCGTGCTTTCCTGCTGTCGGCGAGCTATGTGCTCGGCATGGCCGCCACCTATGCAGCGGTCGGCGTACTGATGGGCCTGTTTGGGGCCGGCCTCAACCTCCAGGCGCAGCTCCAGTCCGCGCCGGTACTGATCACCTTTGCCGTCCTGTTCAGCCTGTTTGGCCTGGCGATGCTCGGCGCCTTCAACCTGCGCCTGTCGCCACGTCTGGCACAGCGCATCGACGCCTGGCAGGCGCGGGCGCAGCGCAGCGGTCCGCCCGGCCTGGCGCTGGCAGGGGCGTTATCGGTGCTGGTGGTGTCGCCCTGCGTCACGGCGCCTCTGGCCGGTGCGCTGGTAATCATTTCCACCACCGGCGATGCCTTCTCCGGCGGCGCCATGCTGTTTGCCCTGGGCATGGGGATGGGGGTGCCCCTGCTTCTCGTCGGCACCTTTGGGGCGACCCTGCTGCCGCGCTCGGGGGCCTGGCTCAACGGCGTCAAGATCGCCTTTGGCCTGCTGCTGTTCGGCGTTGCCATCTGGATGGTGGAACGCCTGGTGCCCGGTCCAGTCGCGCTGCTGCTCTGGGCAGCCCTGGCCATTGGCACCGCGCTGGCATTGGGCGCCGTGCAGACCAACACGCCTTCAGGCTGGCCAAAAGCCCGCCAGACACTGGGCCTGGTGTTGTTGACCTGGGGCATTGCCCTGACGATCGGCGCCGCCCAAGGGTCGAATAACCCACTGCGCCCATTACAGCTGTCCAGCCCCTCAACGGGCACCTCTACCGCGCCGCTGGACTTTCAACGCCTGGATCGCCTGTCTGACCTTGAGAGCGCCCTGGCCGACGCTGAAGCGGCGGACCGGCCCGTTTTCGTCCACTTTACCGCTGACTGGTGCATCTCCTGCCGTCAGTTGGAACGGGAGGTGTATACCGATCCTGCCGTCATTGACGAACTGTCAGGCTTCAACCGCATTGCGGTCGACGTCACCGATACCAATACGCAAAGTCGCGCGCTGCTGAATAAGTTCCAGCTTTTCGGCCCGCCTAGCCTGTTATTTTTTCATCAAGGTCAGGAGATCCGTGACGCGCGCATTCAGGGCGATATCAATGCCGCTGACTTCACCCAACATTTACGCGAGTTGGCGCGATGGGTAGACAGTCGCTAGGCTGGCATAGGTAAGGCAACTACCCGCGCCGCGTGATCTGGGCGGGTCTTGTCGCGAAGTTCGTCAAACGGCCGTTTAAATATAGCCTTGAGCCCGAACACTGCGGTGGCTGGACATCGTATGAGTTTTTCGGCACACTTCGCCACCATATTAATTGAACTTCTGCTTTTATTAGCAGTAAAAAAGGGTAACGTTCGTCATCATGCGGCGTTCTCTAATTTTTTTAATTTGGTTTACTGCGCTGTTTCCGCGTAGTAAGCACACCACTCTTAACGATAGTGATGGGGCCAGGTAATGGATATCCGCAAAGTCAAAAAACTGATTGAGCTGCTTGAAGAGTCCAATATTAGCGAGATTGAAATTCAGGAAGGCGAAGAGTCTGTCCGCATTAGCCGCCATCCTAACGGGGCTACCTGGCAGCCACAGTCAATGCCCCAGTATGCTCAGTACGCCCCTCAACAGGCGCCGGCCGCCCCCGCTGCAAATGTGGCGCCTGAAGCAGAGTCGGCCCCCGGCAAAAGCTATCGCGGTGAAGCCGTCAACTCGCCCATGGTTGGCACCTTCTATCGCAGCCCTGCGCCGGGCGCCAAGTCCTTTGTAGAAGTTGGCGACACGGTCAAGCAAGGCGACACGGTGTGCATCGTGGAAGCCATGAAAATGATGAACCAAATTGAAGCGGACCGCGACGGCGTAGTGGAAGCCATTCTGGTAGAAGACGGTGAGCCGGTGGAATTCGATCAGCCAATGATCGTCCTCGCTTAAACCTTCATTTCAATACGGATGGACTCTCCCATGCTCGACAAGGTACTTATCGCCAACCGCGGCGAGATTGCCCTACGTATCCTCCGGGCCTGTAAAGAGCTAGGCATCAAAACCGTGGCGGTGCACTCCAAGGCCGACCGCGAACTCATGCACGTACGCCTGGCTGACGAAGCCGTGTGCATCGGCCCGGCCTCCTCCGCACAGTCCTATCTCAATATCCCGGCATTGATCAGCGCCGCGGAAGTCACCGACTCAAGCGCCATTCATCCCGGCTACGGCTTCCTGTCCGAGAATGCCAACTTTGCCGAGCAGGTAGAGCGCTCCGGCTTCACGTTTATCGGCCCACGCGCCGAGACGATTCGTCTGATGGGCGACAAGGTCAGCGCCATTGAGTCCATGAAGGCGGCTGGCGTGCCCACCGTGCCCGGCTCGGACGGCCCGCTGGGCGACGATGATGATATCAATCTCGCCACCGCTCGACGCATCGGCTACCCGGTGATCATCAAAGCGGCAGCCGGTGGTGGTGGCCGTGGCATGCGCGTCGTGCACGCCGAAGGTCACCTGTTATCGGCCATCAACGTCACGCGCACCGAGGCCCACTCTTCATTTGGCGATGGCACCGTCTATATGGAGAAATTCCTCGAAAACCCGCGCCACGTGGAAGTCCAGGTACTCGCCGATGGTCAGGGCAACGCCATTCATCTCTATGACCGCGATTGCTCCCTGCAGCGCCGCCACCAGAAAGTGCTGGAAGAAGCCCCGGCACCGGGCATCGACCCCGAGGCCCGCGCCAGGGTGCTGGAAGCCTGCCGCCAGGCCTGCCTGGAAATCAACTACCGCGGCGCTGGGACGTTCGAATTCCTCTACGAGGACGGCGATTTCTTCTTTATCGAGATGAACACCCGCGTCCAGGTTGAGCACCCGGTCACCGAGATGGTCACGGGCGTCGACATCGTCAAGGAACAGCTGCGTATTGCCTCGGGCATGCCGCTGACGATTCGCCAGGACGACGTCAAGATCAACGGTCACGCCTTTGAATGCCGCATCAACGCCGAAGATTCCCGCACCTTCATGCCGTCCCCCGGCAAGGTGACGCTTTATCACGCGCCTGGCGGCCTGGGTGTACGCATGGATTCTCACCTGTACACCGGCTACACCGTGCCGCCCCACTACGACTCGCTGATTGGCAAGCTGATCACCTGGGGAGAAGACCGCGAGATTGCGCTTACCCGCATGCGCAATGCGCTGGATGAGCTGCTGGTCGAGGGTATCAAGACCAATATCGACTTGCAGAAGGACCTGGTGCGGGACAGCTACTTCCGCCAGGGTGGCGTCAACATCCACTATCTCGAAAAGAAACTCAGCAGCTAACGCTTACGCTGAGCACGGTCCGAACGGGGTGGCAGCGCCATCCCGCTTTTTTTGGTGTTGCGGAGACCCGGCATGCCCTGGCTTCAACTGAAAGCGCACGTTCCCCCCGAGCAGGCAGAACTCCTGGAAGAGCTGCTACTGGAAGAAGGCGCCACGGCCATTGGGCTGCAAGACGCCCACGATGACCCGGTATTCGAGCCCGAACGCGGAACGACCCCCCTTTGGCAAGACACCGTCGTGACCGGCCTGTATGACGACCTGGAGGGCATCGACGCAATGCTTGCGCGTATCGAAGCCGCCTGGGCCGAACAGGTGCCGGACGAACCCTGCCCGACAATTGAGTACGAATTGCTGGCGGATCGCGATTGGGAGCGCGAGTGGATGGAGGACTTCACGCCACTGCGCATGGGGGAGCGGCTGTGGATCGTTCCCAGCTGGCACGAGCCGCCCCAAACCGACGGCGTCAATCTGGTGCTCGACCCCGGCCTTGCCTTTGGCACCGGCACCCACCCGACAACGGCACTTTGCCTGGAATGGCTTGACGGCTTGGCGGTCAACGGCCTGCTCGCCGGTCAACAGGTGCTCGATATCGGCTGCGGCTCGGGCATTCTGGCCATCGCGGCATTAAAGCTCGGCGCGGTGCATGCCGATGGAACAGATATTGACCCACAGGCACTGCAGGCAAGCCGCGACAATGCCCAGCGCAATCAAATCGGTGAGTCAGTGCTGTCGCTTTGCTACCCTGAGCAGCTGGCGGCGGGCCAGTATCCGATCGTGACCGCCAACATCCTGGCAGGGCCTCTGGTGGAGCTTGCGCCGACGATTGCCAGCCACGTAGCGCCCGGCGGACGACTTGCGCTCTCGGGCATTCTGGCCAATCAGGCCGACGACGTGATCCACGCCTACCAGGCGCAGGGCTTGCAGATAGATTCACCGACCGTGCGCGAAGGCTGGGTGCGGCTAACCGGGCAGCGCCCTGCTTAATCTTTAGTTTACGACATAGGCCGCCTTCACCCCGCCGTCGAGGAGGCGTATCATACGCCTCCTCGAACGACTCCAGGGTCGTTAATCGCACTATCAAAGCGCCCATTGCCATGACCCTATCGACATCTCAACCGCTCAAGATTGGCCTGTACGCACTGCCCAACCGGCTGATGCTTGCGCCTATGGCCGGGGTAACCGACCGCCCATTCCGCCAGCTATGCCGGCGCCTGGGGGCGGGCTGGGTGGTGGGCGAAATGGTTACCGCCGACCCCAGCCTTTGGCATACGCGCAAATCCCAGTTGCGCATGGACCATCGCGGCGAGCCTGATCCACGGGTGGTGCAGATCGCCGGCGGCGATGCCGAGATGCTCGCCCACGCCGCCAGGCTGAATGCGGACCTGGGCGCGCAGGTGATCGATATCAATATGGGCTGCCCGGCCAAAAAGGTCTGCAACAAGGCCGCTGGCTCTGCCCTGCTGCGCGATGAAAAACTCGTCGGCGCTATTCTTGACGCCGTGGTCAACGCCGTCGATATCCCCGTGACGCTGAAAATACGTACTGGCTGGTGTGCTGACTCCAATAACGGCGTGCGTATTGCGCGACTTGCCGAGGAGGCAGGCATTCAATCGCTAGCGGTTCATGGCCGCCATCGCGAGCAGCGCTATACTGGATGGGCGGAGTACGACACCATTGCGGATATCAAGTCGCGCCTGGGCATTCCGGTGATTGCCAACGGCGATATCACCAGCCCGGAAAAAGCGGCGGAGGTACTGCGCTACACCCAGGCAGACGCTGTCATGGTGGGCCGTGCAGCCCAGGGCAATCCATGGATTTTCCAGCAGATTCAGCATTTTCTAGAGCACGGCGAGCACGGTGCTGCGCCCAGCCTGGACGAACGTCGCCATGTGCTGGTTGATCATTTGAGTGCTCTGCATGGGTTCTACGGGGCGACCATGGGCGTGCGCATCGCGCGCAAGCACCTGGGCTGGTATCTCAACGAGGATGCCCGCTTCACCCCGGATCAACGGCGTGATTTGAAACAGCAGTTCAACGGATTGGTATCCACTGAAACACAAGTTAACTGGATCAACGACGCCATGGCGCCCGATGCCATCAAGCGTCTGCTAGCCAAAGGAAGCTATGCAGCATGACCGAACGCGATCTTGATCTTCTTTCCAGCGATAACAGTGTCAGCGACACCCACACCCGGCTTAACGGCACGCTTGCAGACCCGGCGGCCAGCGCTCCACCGCAGCCGCTTCGCGAAGCCGTGGAGGACGCGATGCGTCGCTACTTCGAGCATCTCGATGGCAGTCAGGCAACCGACCTGTACGCCATGGTGATGGCCGAAGTAGAGGCGCCGCTGCTGGCCTGCGTACTGGAGCACACCGACGGCAACCAAACCCGGGCCGCGGATGCGCTTGGCCTCAACCGTGGCACGCTGCGCAAGAAACTGAAGCTTTACGGACTTATTGAAGGTGACGCCCCCTGACCGTGGGGCGTTATTGTTTCCCACTTTTACCCTGCACACGAGCACCCTCATGGCTGATAGTACTGCGACCCCCGTCCGACGCGCGCTGCTGAGCGTTTCCGATAAAACCGGTATCGTCGAGTTTGCCCGCGGCTTGAACGAACATGGCGTGGAACTCCTTTCCACCGGCGGCACCTTCAGGCTGCTGCAGGAACACCAGATTCCAGTCAAGGAAGTCAGCGAGCATACCGGCTTTCCTGAAATCATGGATGGCCGGGTCAAAACGCTGCACCCTAAAATCCATGGCGGCATTCTGGCCCGCCGCGGACAGGACGACGACGTCATGGCCGCCAACGATATCACCCCGATCGATATGGTCGTGGTGAACCTCTACCCCTTCGCCGCCACGGTTGCCAAGCCTGACTGCACCCTTGAGGACGCGATCGAAAACATCGACATCGGCGGCCCGACCATGGTCCGCGCCTGCGCCAAGAATCACGCCTACACCACCATCGTGGTCAGCGCCGACGACTACCCGCGAATCCTTGGCGAACTCGCCGCCCAGGAAGGCAAGGTCAGCGATGCCACCCGCTTCGACCTCGCGGTCAAAGCGTTTGAGCACACCGCCAGTTATGACGGTGCCATAGCCAACTATCTGGGCCGTAAAGTGGAGGCGACGGCAGGCGACTTCCCGCGCACCTTCAACCTGCAGCTGCACAAGCAGCAGACGATGCGCTACGGCGAAAACCCGCACCAGCAGGCCGCGTTTTACACCGAAGCCGACGCCAACGAGCCCAGCGTGGCAACGGCCAAAATGCTCCAGGGCAAGCCGCTGTCGTACAACAACGTCGCCGACACCGATGCCGCCTTTGAATGCGTCAAGGCATTCACCGATACCGCCTGCGTGATCGTCAAGCACGCCAACCCCTGCGGTGTTGCCATTGGCGCCACGGCCCTTGACGCCTACGACAAGGCCTTCGCTACCGACCCGACCAGCGCGTTTGGCGGCATCATTGCCTTCAACGTGGCGCTCGATGCCGACACCGCTAAGGCCATCATCGACCGTCAGTTCGTCGAGGTCATCATCGCGCCTGGGGTTAGCGCTGACGCGGCTGCCATCGTCGCAGCCAAAAAGAACGTTCGACTGCTGGACGTCAGCGCGCACTGGCCCGGCGAGACCGCCCACGCCCTGGATTTCAAGCGCGTGAACGGCGGCTTACTGGTACAGGAACGCGACCAGGGCATGGTATCCCGGGATGAACTGACGGTGGTCAGCAAGCGTGCCCCCTCCGACCAGGAACTGCGCGACCTGACGTTTGCCTGGCGGGTAGCCAAATTCGTCAAATCCAATGCCATTGTCTACGCCAACAACGGCCAGACGGTTGGCGTGGGCGCCGGGCAAATGAGCCGTGTCTATTCCGCCAAGATTGCCGGCATCAAGGCCGCCGATGAAGGCCTCTCCGTGCCGGGCTCCGTAATGGCGTCGGATGCATTCTTCCCCTTCCGTGACGGCATCGATGCCGCCGCCGAAGCGGGCATCACCGCCGTCATTCAGCCGGGCGGCTCCATGCGCGACCAGGAAGTGATCGACGCGGCCAATGAAGCCGGTATTGCCATGGTGTTTACCGGCATGCGCCACTTCCGCCACTAATCAATGCGCCTCAAAAAAGCCCTCGTCGACGCTGTCGATGAGGGCTTTTGCTTGCCTGTTTCCGCTTGCGCGTTTCAAGGCGAGGCGAGCGGGTCGGCTCAGCCGATATCAATACACAGGTATTTGGTCTCCAGATATTCTTCCAGGCCCTGGTGGCCGCCTTCGCGCCCCAGACCCGATGCTTTCACGCCGCCAAACGGCGCCGACGCATTGGAAATCAGCCCGGTATTGATACCTACCATGCCATATTCCAGCGCCTCGGCCACCCGCCATACGCGCCCGAGGTCACGCGAGTAAAAGTACGACGCCAGCCCGTATTGGGTGTCGTTGGCCATTTCAATGGCGGTTTCTTCATCATCGAAAGGAAATACCGCGGCCAAGGGGCCGAAGGTTTCTTCCTGCGCAACTTTCATGTCCTGGGTGGCAAAGCTGATCAACGTCGGACTGAAGAAGTTGCCGCCCAGCGGGTGCGGGTGGCCACCCAGCAATAGCTGAGCCCCTTTGTCCACGGCGTCCTGAACGTGCTCACTGACCTTCTTGACCCCGTCGCCATCGATCAGCGGACCGATATTGATATTCTTCTGCGTTCCATTGCCCACGTAAAGCTCGCTGTTCATCGCAACGGCCAGTTTTTCACAGAACGCATTGATCACGCTCGACTGGACCAGGAAGCGATTGGTGCAAATGCAGGTCTGCCCGGCATTGCGGAACTTGGCGGCCATAGCTCCGTCGACGGCGGCATCCAGATCGGCGTCTTCAAACACGATGAAGGGCGCGTTGCCGCCCAGCTCCAGCGATATCTTTTGTACGTGTTCAGCCGCCTGCGCCATCAGCTTGCGACCCACTTCGGTTGAGCCGGTGAAGGTAATCTTACGCACTTTGGGGGACTGGGTAAGCGCCGCGGCAATGTCGGTGGCACTACCCGGCACGACGTTGAAAACACCCCGCGGGATCCCGGCGCGTTCCGCCAGCATGGCAAGCGCCGTGGCCGAAAACGGCGTCTGGCTCGCGGGTTTGACAACGATGGTACAGCCGGCCGCCAGCGCAGCGCCCGCCTTACGGGTAATCATCGCCGCGGGGAAGTTCCAGGGCGTGATGGCCCCGACAACGCCCACAGGCTGCTTGGTGACCACGATCCGCTGGTGGGAATTGGCGGCGGGAATGGTTTCGCCGTAGACGCGACGGGCCTCTTCAGCAAACCAGCGCAGAAAGCTGGCGGCGTAAGCAATTTCGCCCGCGGCTTCTTTGAGTGGCTTGCCCTGCTCGTGGGTCATCAGCATGGCCAGATCCTGTTGATGCTCGAGCATCAGATCGTGCCATTTCAGCAATAAATCCGCTCGCTCCTGGGCGGTCAGCGAGCGCCATGCCGGGAGTGCCGCATCGGCCGCCTCGATAGCGCGCTCGGTTTCCGCTTTGCCAAGCCTTGGCATGTCACCGACCGTCTCGCCAGTGGCCGGATTCAGCACATTGATCTGCTCGCCGCTGTCGGCCGCCACCCAACTTCCATCGATATAGGCAAACGGACAGTACAGCTTGGTCTCTTTAAGCGCTTCCATGACAGACTCCTGCCCCTTGCAAGGGACTCATCAGCAAATAGACTTCTTCATGCTATGACGAAACAGGGTAGCAGACCAACCGTCTGACACTATCGGGCAGATAAGTGTTAGCTGACCAGCATTAAAAATTCCTGGCGGGTCGCCTGATTGGCACGAAAATCGCCTAGCATTACGGACGACGTCATGCTGGAATTCTGCTTCTCCACGCCCCGCATCATCATGCACAGGTGACGCGCTTCGATCACCACCGCCACGCCGCGCGCCTGGGTGACCTGCTGGACGGCCTCGGCGATTTCCCGGGTCAGGTTCTCCTGAATCTGCATGCGACGGGCAAACATATCGACGATACGGGCAAACTTGGACAGCCCAAGCACCCTGCCGCTCGGCAGGTAGGCAATGTGGCACTTGCCGATAAATGGCAAGAGGTGATGCTCGCACATCGAGTAAAGCTCGATATCCTTCACCAGCACCATTTCATCGGTTTGCGACTCGAATACGGCGCCGTTAACAATTTCATCCAGCGACTGATGATAGCCCGCATTCAGGAACTGCATGGCTTTCGCCGCGCGTTTTGGCGTGTCTCTCAGCCCCTCACGCTCTGGATTTTCCCCAAGCGCGCTAATAATGTGTCGATAATGCTGGGCGATATCATCCGTCATGGTAAGCCTCGTCGAAAGGTGTCGAACGCGCGGGGCTAGATCCGTCGCGCTTAATAGTGCCGGCCATCGGCGGTCATGGCAGGAGTTGACCTCTACGGGCCTCTACCATGTACAAAAAATATACTTTTAATAGCGCATGTACAATAAATTATTAACATAGCGCGTCAAGACGGCGTATTTTAACGCACCCCACGCCCTGGGGGCAGCGTCGCAACGACCGTCTCCTTGCCGATTATCGCCACCTGGGTCGCCACCTCGAAGCTTATGCCAACCAGCGCGGCGACTGTAGCACCAGCAATTGCTGCTCTAACTGACGAATGTGCTGGTCCCAATAGCCTTTATCGGCGACCCAGGGAAACGCCTGCTGGAAGGCGGGATCTTCCCAGCGTGACACCCACCAGGCGCTATGACGAATCAACCGGTAAGCACGAAGCGGTTCAATCAGCGTCATTTGCGCGTGGGGAAAAGGCCGCACCTCCTCGTACCCTTCTACCATCTCGCTCATCTGACGTTGCCATTCCTGGGGCTCGTTGGCCGACAGCAGCATCCAGACATCCTGAATCGCCGGCGCCATCAGACAGTCATCAAAATCAACCAGCGAAAACTGCTCGTCGCGCCCGAGAATGTTGCCTAGATGACAATCTCCATGGCAGCGAATCATCTCGCTATCACGCCATTGATGCGGCGCCAGGGCCTCGCTGATCCGGGTAACGACACTTTCATAGGCCCTGCGCTGATGCCGGTCGAGACGCTGGCTATCGAACACCCGCTGCTGGGCGTCCTGCACACCCGCCACCAGTTCAAGGTGTGGTCGATGAGTGAACGACGCCTTGCTTGACGTCTCGTGCAAACGGCCTAACAACTCGCCCAGCGCAAACAGATGGGCATCATTATCCAGCTCCGGGGCCTGCCCTGGGCAGTGCCGGAAGAGTGCAAAGCGAAAGCCTTCGAAGCGGTGCAGACTTTTCCCACTTACATCGGACCATGCCGCGGCCACCGGCACGCCTGCCCCGCTCAGCTCCTCCAGAAAGTCGTGCTCTTCCTGAATGGCGGCGTCCTGCCAGCGCTCCGGACGATAGAACTTGATGACCCACTGTGTGCCCTGCTCATCGCGGAACATCATCACCCGATTCTCGTAGCTGTTTAAGGCAAACGGCTCCGAGGTCGGCCATATATCCAATGACTCCACCGCCGACATCACAAGGCCGGGAGAAAGCGAGCGAAAAGCATGCGTCATGGTGACTCCAGGAGCAGTCGGTAAGGGAGATGCCACATCGGGGTATTACGGCGCGTCGCTACGATTGCTCAACCACCAACGGCGTTCGGGCTGCAGCCCAGACGTCCACGCGTTCGGCCCCGGCCCGACGCAGCGCCAAGGCCAGTGCATGGGCGGTTGCCCCGGTGGTGACCACATCGTCGACGATGGCCACATAGCGCGGCGGCGAGGTAGTGATCCTGAACGCCCCGGACAGGTTGGCAAAACGCGCCTGTCGGTTCAAGCGGCGCTGCGAAGGCCCCTGCTTGACGCGCTGTACCTCCAGCACCGGCAGACGCTCACGTCGCCCCAGTTCGGCCGCCAGCCAACGGGCCTGGTTGAAGCCACGTTCACGGGCACGCTCGGGCGTCATGGGGACGGGTAGTATCGCATCAAAAGGCGGCGACGGCAGGCTTGTCTGCATCAACTCGCACAACAGCATACCGGCACGGGGTTTGGCATTGAACTTGAAGTCGCGCACCAGCGCAGTGATGGGAAACTGGTAACGCAAGGCGACATGAGCGGCATCGAAGGCCGGTCGCTTGCTGACGCAATGACCACACAGGGATTGCTGATGGTGGGTGAGCCCATCACCACAGCGCGGGCAGGCGGGATGGTTCCAGGGCAGCTGGTCGAAACAGGCTTGGCACCAGCTCGCCTCCCCACTCAACGGGTCGAGACAGAACGCGCAGTAGCCGGGTAGCGCGCGCCTCACCACGCGACCTCCGGCGGCTATCCAGCGTGTCAGCATCAACGGCTCCTTCCCTGGCCGGGCAACGAGTTTATGATTGACTTTATGCAGAACGTTGATAGTATACGCGTCGTTCTGCGGATGTGGTGGAATTGGTAGACACGCTAGATTTAGGTTCTAGTGCCGTAAGGCGTGGGAGTTCAAGTCTCCCCATCCGCACCAATTCGATAAAACGCTGTTACTTGACTGCTTTATACCCCCACTTTCCCTAATGTAGATTCATCGCTACATATATCCCACGCCAGCAGGCGTTTTTTTAGCCTCATTATATTCGTACATACTAATAAATAAGCCAACGCCGTCAACTGGCATTTTCTGCGCAGTGGGCTAACGTTGCTGCTACCTACAATATCTTCCTGCAGGCAAAGGAACGCTTCCATGGAATGGTTGAACGACAATGGTCAGGCGATTTCCGCCATTACCAGCGTGCTGACGCTCTTCGTCTGGTTTTTTTATGCGCAACTGCTATACAACGGCTACGTTCGCCAGCGACGCCCCCGGGTCATTATCAACCGGGGACTCGGCACGGGTCAGAACGCGCTGTGCCTGATCAGCAACATGAGCAGCGAATCCATCTATATCCAGCATGTGGTGGCTCTCCTGCATACGTCGGATGAAACCTACATGGTCGATGTGGCGGAGTATCAGGAAGAAAAGGACGAGCAGCAGGAGAAATCGGTCAGAAGTCATCAGGGGCCGCTTTCATCGGGCGACTACCTACACATGCAACGCTTTGCTGACATTGCCGAACAGATTCGCGCCTCCTGGCAGCTGGACGACGATATCTTTGAGCAGATCAATCTGCAAATGGAGATACGGGTCATTGCCATCTATGGCTCGGAGGACAGGCCGATCGGAGCATCACGCTCGTTCTACCTTAATGCCCCCTCCACTTCAAAGCGGGCATTGATACCTCTCAGCATCGATACCAAACGGCTCAACAGCCGACTTCAACGGCGCAAGGTGAAGCGTTGGGCAGAAGAAATCGACCACCTGGAAACGCGCCGCTGAGCAATACCCGCAAGGTCGTACCACCACATTTCGACATGAACACCTGCGGCTCTAAATCCGCAAACCACCATCACATTCGATGATGCGCCCGGAGAAGTAATCATTCTCCATCACGAAGGCGACGCTTTGCGCGATGTTATCCGGTTCTCCCAAACGTCTCAGCGGCACCCTTGAGGCAATACGCTCCAACATGTCGGGGCGCATTGAGGCGGTCATTTCGGTATCAATGAACCCCGGTGCTACCGTTCCCGTGCGAATACCGTAGCGCGCCAGCTCGCTCGCCCAGGTGACGGTCAAGGCATGGACGCCGGCTTTGGCGGCGGCGTAATTGCTTTGCCCCGGATTGCCCGCCTTGGAGATACTCGAAATATTGACGATCACGCCTTCGTGACCGGCCTCGATCATTTGCGTTGCCGCTTCGCGCCCGCAAAGGAATACCCCCGTCAGGTTGATGTCGATGACCCGTTGCCATGCCGCAAGGGACATACGCGCTTCGACCTGCCCTTCCTTGGCTTTGACGACCAAGGCATCGTCGGTGATGCCCGCGTTGTTGACGCAGCCGCTGACCGGGCCTTGGCGTTCGGCTATATCGGCAAAGGCCTGGACGACCGAGGTCTCGTCGGCGACATCCACCACCACGCCCAGAGCCTCAATGCCCTGGTGAGCCAGTCTCGAGACCGCGTCATCCAGCGCCTCTGCGCTGATGTCCATCAATGCCAAGCGCGCACCTTGCTGCCCAAAGCGCAACGCCACGGCATACCCTAAACCACGGGCGCCGCCCGTTATCGCAATCACCCGACCATTCAGTTTCATTTAACGCTCCTCTCGTTCAGCCTTTATCAGATCGATATCGTTCCGTCCTTCAAATTGACACGCTGGCTAACAACCGGCAATCCCCAAAAGGCGCAATGCGGCTAGCGCGGCCATTTTGTTTGCCTTGTTTTTCAATCAGACTGTCACCATATCTAACGCGACATCTATGACGGAGTTTGTGATGCCTATTCTGGTGTTTGTGTCTTTATTCACGCTGCTTGATTTTGTCATTCTGTTTTCGATTGGCAGCCAAATTGGTTTATTGATCACCCTACTGCTGGTGATCGGTACCGGCGTTGTGGGGCTTCATCTTATCCGCAAGGAAGGGGTCGCCACGTTTTCCCGCGCCCGCCAGCGCATGCAGGCAGGCGAAATCCCCTCAAACGAACTGTTTACCGGTGCGGCGCTGATATTTGGTGGGGCACTGCTGATGGCACCCGGCTTCCTGTCGGATGCCCTGGGGCTTGCCTGCCTGGTTCCCGATGCCCGCCGACTGCTGTTTAAACTGTTGACCGCTCTGGGGCTAAAGGTCACGGCCCAACGCACCGGGGGGACTTACACCTCCCAGACCTACCAGCAGAACGAGGCTGATTACCGTCAGCGTGAAGGCACGTCGTCATCTGAACAGCCCGAGGGCCCGATCGAAGGCGACTTCATCAGCCGGGATGAGCCCAAGCACCGTGGTTAAGCGTTTTGGCAAAGAATGCAAGCTTCAAGATTTTTTTGTTAATACCCCCTTGAAAGGTTACCCGCAGCCCCCATTTTTGAGGCAGCACACAAGTTCGGTAACCGCTTCACTATAAAGTGGTTGCCATTAACAGCGAAGACGTCTCGTCTTCATTTTTCGCGGGCTCTGCCCACGAAAACCATCAACATTAACCGCCCTGAATGGGGCTTTGACGATACTTAGGAGAACGTGAGCATGAATATCCGTCCTTTGCACGATCGCGTCGTCGTCCGTCGCGTGGAAGAAGAGCAGAAAACCGCTGGCGGCATCGTGCTTCCGGGCAATGCGCAGGAAAAGCCTACTCGTGGTGAAGTACTCGCCGTAGGCAATGGTCGCATTCTAGAAAGCGGTGATGTTCGCCCTCTCGACGTGAAAGTTGGCGACAGCGTGATCTTCAAAGACGGCTTCGGCGTTGAAAAACAGAAAATCGACGGCGAAGAAGTCTTGATCATGAGCGAAGCCGATATTCTGGCAGTTGTCGAAGGCTGATCATTGCCTCGACCGATTACTTACTTTCCCATTTTTCTGAATTTATTAGGAAGTAACGAACATGGCAGCTAAACAAGTCAAGTTTTCCGATGATGCTCGTAAGCGCATGGCGCGTGGTGTTGACGTTCTCGCCAACGCAGTAAAAGTTACCCTGGGCCCGAAAGGACGCAACGTCGTTCTTGAGAAATCCTTCGGCGCGCCCACCGTCACCAAAGACGGCGTCTCGGTCGCCAAGGAAATCGAACTGAAAGACAAGTTCGAGAACATGGGCGCCCAGATGGTTAAAGAAGTCGCTTCGCAAACGTCTGACGTTGCAGGTGACGGTACTACGACCGCGACCGTGCTGGCCCAGGCCATCATTGCGGAAGGCCTGAAGGGCGTGACCGCCGGCATGAACCCGATGGACCTCAAGCGCGGGATCGACCAGGCCGTGGCGGCAGCGGTCAAGGAAATCCAGGCAATGTCTGTGCCCTGCACCGACACCAAGTCCATTGCCCAGGTAGGCACCATCTCTGCCAACGGCGACAAGCGTATCGGCGAGATCATTGCCGAGGCGATGGAGAAAGTTGGTAAAGAAGGCGTCATCACCGTTGATGAAGGTCGCGGCTTCGAAGACGAGCTGGAAGTCGTTGAAGGCATGCAGTTCGACCGCGGTTACCTGTCGCCCTACTTCGTGACCAACCAGGACACCATGTCCGTTGAACTGGAAGATCCTTACATCTTGCTAGTGGATAAGAAGATCTCCAACATCCGCGAGCTTCTGCCGGTCCTCGAAGCCGTTGCCAAGCAAGGCAAGCCGCTTGCCATCGTTGCCGAAGACATCGAAGGCGAAGCGTTGGCCACGCTGGTCGTGAACAACATGCGCGGCATCGTGAAAGTAGCGGCCACCAAGGCGCCCGGCTTTGGCGATCGTCGCAAGGCGATGCTTCAGGATATCGCGATCCTCACCAATGGCACCGTGATTTCTGAAGAAGTCGGTCTGACCCTTGAGCAGGCGAACCTGGATCACCTGGGTACCGCCAAGCGCATGACGATGACCAAGGAAAACACCACCATCATCGATGGCGCCGGTGTTGAAGCCGATATCGAAGCCCGTGTGGGTCAGATTCGCACTCAGATCGAAGATACGTCTTCCGACTACGACAAAGAGAAGCTGCAAGAGCGTGTCGCCAAGCTGGCGGGCGGCGTTGCGGTTATCCGCGTCGGTGCGGCTACCGAAGTCGAGATGAAAGAGAAGAAGGCACGCGTTGAAGATGCGCTGCATTCGACTCGCGCCGCCGTTGAAGAAGGCGTTGTCCCGGGTGGCGGTACCGCACTGGTTCGCGTCATGGCCAAGGTACAGGGTCTGACCGGTGATAACGAAGACCAGAACCACGGCATCAACATGGCGCTCCGCGCCCTGCAGTCGCCGCTGCGTCAAATCGTCAGCAACGCTGGCGAAGAACCGGCTGTGATCATCAACCGCGTGAAAGACGCTGAAGGCAACTTCGGCTACAACGCGCAAACCGGCGAGTTTGGCGACCTGTTCGAAATGGGCGTTCTCGATCCGGCCAAAGTAACGCGTTCCGCGCTGCAGTCTGCGGGCTCTGTTGCTGGTCTGATGATCACCACTGAGTGCATGATCGCCGACGATCCAGACGAGAAAGAAGCCGCGCCAGACATGGGTGGCATGGGCGGAATGGGTGGTATGGGCGGCATGATGTAAACTGCCGACTACCCCTAGCATCCTTTTGAAATCAATGTCTTACGAAGCAATGTAGGCATAGATGTAGGAAGGAATGTAGGAAGATTGTAGGAAGGTCTGGGACAGCTGCGAAGGCTCCAGACCTCCCCCTAACGACCTTCCTGCCCTGCTAAACGAAACCCCCGGTCATGGGAATGTAGGAAGCCTACTCCCAGACACCGGGGGTTTTCTTTTGGTGGGTATCTGACCAGCTCACCCCGCATCGGGTACCAATAATTTGACTGACAGTAAAACTACAGGTATTGTTACTTTCAGGCTGGGTGTACCACCCAGGTGCTCTTTAAACGTGTTGATTTACCTCGATTGAGCTTGCAAGCGGGCCAACCTTGTTGGTCACCCAGGGAGTTGTTCACCCAGGGTTCACTTGCCGCACAGCGACCCGGCTGCTCGGTGTCTCAGATACCCGGTAGTCAGCTGTTTTGTACGGCGGGAGGCTCCTTTGAAAAGGAGCTGAACGGTGGTTTGCTGGAGCATCTACGCGTTCCTTATCGGCTCAATTGCTTGACGGCGGGGCAATTCCGCCCGATGAGAGAAGAGGTATTTCGGATGAATACTGCACGTTTAACCAAGACTGTCGACCTGCTCAAGCAGGTGCGGTCGGAGATGCATGACGACGTAGATGCTCGCGTTACAGATGGACTGGATGAGGCGATTACGATTCTGGAGGAGGCACTGACTGCCGATCCAAAGCCAGCAAGGGCGGCTGCCGCTCTAGCCAAGCTCGGTGAGGCATTGAAGTACCTTCCCGTGATCAAGGCGCTTTTTGAGGACTTCCTGTGACACAGCAAACCACTACTTTTAGATTTTCGATTGGTTGCGAAATATGAATATTGGCTACGCAATCAAACTGTGCCGCCAGCAGCGTAAGCTGACTCAAGGTGAGTTGGCCAAACGTGCTGGCGTGTCAGTCTCCTATCTATCGCTCCTTGAGCGGGGTGAAAGATCAGATCCGGGCCTGTCCTCGCTGGAGAACATTGCCAAAGGGTTGGAAGTTCCGATGACCCTGCTGCTCTTTCTCGCTGCTGAGGAAGACGATCTGGAAGGCTTTACTCCAGAGCTGAAGGAAAAGCTCTCAGCCGCTGCGCTGAACCTGATGAGAGAGTCGGCTTGATGTTCGTCTCGCCTGAGCTGACGCCGTTTTACCCCCACAACCCGATTGTGGATCCTGAGCACCTCGCGCGATTACTGAATACACCACTCCCTAAACTGAAAGCCATCGCCGAGAGCGCGTCTGCTTCGTACCGGCCTGTTCCTCAGAAGAAGAAAGATGGCAGCCTTCGGATGACCTACGATGCGTACCCAGAACTGAAACGTGTGCAGCATCAGATCGTCCAGAAGATCCTCCACAAAGTGCGCTTCCCGCGCTACCTGCATGGCGGGATAAAGGATACCGAGTTCCCAAGGGATCACGTATCGAATGCGGCCCTGCATACGGGGGCAGCTATTCTCGTATTGGACGATATTGCCGACTTCTACCCATCGCTGGATCGCAAACTGGTGTTCACAGTCTGGCTACGCTTCTTTGGGTTCTCTGCTGAAGTAGCAGAATTGTTGACCAAACTGACTACGCGCAAGGGATCCATACCACAGGGAGCCAAAACGAGCAGCTACCTAGCAAATCTCGCATTCTGGGACCGGGAGGCTCAACTGGTCGGAGAACTGAAGGCGATGGATCTGACATACTCCCGATTCGTCGATGATGTCACCTATTCATCCCGCCGCCGGATTCCAGACAGAACCATTGGCGAGGCCAGGGCCAAGTTATACCGGATGCTGACTTCAAAGGGGTGTCGGCCTAAACGCTCCAAGAGCCAAGTCAGCCGCAAGGGGCGAAAGTTGGAAGTCACAGGCCTGGTAACTGCCGGGCGATGTCCAGCAATCAGCAAGGACGAGCGAAACAGGATCCGGTCAGCAGTCCATAACCTAGAGAAGGCAGTCAACGAAGATGGCATGACGCCCGAGAACCGCAAAGCCTGGGACAGTGCCAAGGGGCGAGTCGGAAGACTCATTCGCCTGAAACACGCCGAGGGAAGGCGACTATCCCAGCGCCTGGATGCACTCCTCCAGGCCGTACCCCTAGCGCACCGAATCGACAACCAATGACACCAGCTCTTCTCCCTTGGGGGTCAAGCGAGCCAGCTTCCGGCGTCTCTCCGAGGGGTCTTCCTGTGTGTACACTAGATCCAGTCCAGGCTTCCCGAGGCGGTGTTGGGCTGATAGCAGCGCCAGGTTGCGAGAGCAAGATGACTGCGATAACCCCGTCTTCCTTATCAGCTCACTGACTGTGATTCCGGGCTTTCTGGCAACCTCCAGCAGTATATGAACGGCCTGGATGCCGATATCCGGCGCAACCTCACGGATGACAACGACTGCGCCGATCAGGCGTGTGATGCCGATTCTGGCTGCTACTCGCTCTGTTGCTTCCCCTTCGATGTCAGGGATATGACGAGGGGCACCGAGGGTATCCATCAACTCTCCCTCCCTGTGCGCTCAAGGCGGTCAACATAGCGACCTGTCGAGTTCCAGGCCACCTCCAGCCTTCCAGGGATCTTCAGGTAGAAGTCCCCCAGGAACAGGCGCAGCTCGAAATCTCCGATTGCCACACCGACACCCCAACGCCCAATCTCTAGCTTCATACCGAATCCTCCGATGCTATATGCGAGAGACCTTATTGGTATAGCATCATCGTGACCAACAATAAAGACTGTAAAATCAATAACATATAATTCACTACTGCATGTGATGACGCTGCGCATCAGTTGCGGGCATGGTGGGTTGTCTTACTCACCTGCCAGGGGAAGGGGTTGCTGTAGTAAGATGCATAGCTAATATCAGACAAAGCATGATCAATAAGCATTAGGAGCAGTACACCTTGGTTAACGGAGACGTGGGGAAGCGCCTATGGGCAGCAGCTGACCAGTTATGGGCCAACACCGGCCTCAAGCCCGCCGAGTTCTCGACCCCCGTGCTGGGGCTCATCTTCCTGAAGTACGCCGACAAGAAGTACTCAGCCGCCGAGGAGAAGCTCGGGCCGGTGGGTTCCGGTGGCCGCCGCAAGGTGAGCAAGGATGACTACCTGGCCGAGGGAGTGATCTTCCTCCCTGAGACGGCCCGCTTCTCGCACCTGCTGTCGCTCACCGAGGGCGACAACATCGGCAAGGCCATTAATGATGCTATGAAGGCCATTGAGGACGAGAACCCCGACCTCAAGGGTGCCCTGCCGCGAACCTACACCCGCCTGGACAACTGGGTGCTGCAGGAACTACTCAAGCAGCTCGCTCCGGTTGACCTGTCGGGGGACGCCTTCGGCAAGGTCTACGAGTACTTCCTGGGCAACTTCGCCCTGAAGGAAGGTCAGAAAGGCGGTGTCTTCTACACGCCCGAGTCCATCGTCAAGCTGATCGTCGAGATCATCGAGCCCTACCACGGACGCATCTTCGACCCGGCTTGTGGCTCAGGGGGTATGTTCGTCCACTCGGCAGAATTCGTGGAGCGTCACCACAAGACGGCCATGGACGAAATCTCGATCTTCGGCACCGAGAAAGATCAGACCACCGTCAACCTCAACAAGATGAACCTCGCGGTGCATGGCCTCTCCGGCGATGTGAGGGTGTCCAACACCTACTATGAAGACCCTCACGGCTCGGTCTACAAGAACGGTAATGGTTTCTTCGACTTCGTAATGGCCAATCCTCCGTTCAACGTCTCGGGGGTGGATAAGGAGCGCCTGGAGGGCGACCCCCGGTTCCCCTTCGGTGTGCCCAAGACCGACAACGCCAACTACCTCTGGATTCAGCTCTTCTTCGCCTCCCTCAAGCCGACCGGACGAGCTGGCTTCGTCATGGCCAACTCAGCGGGCGATGCCCGAGGCAGCGAGCAGGTAATCCGCCAGAAGCTGATCGAGTCAGGTGCTGTGGATGTGATCGTCTCGGTGGGGCCGAACTTCTTTTACACCGTCACGCTACCCTGCACCCTGTGGTTCTTCGACCGAGCTAAGAGTGAGACCGAGCGCGGCGACAAGGTGCTATTCATCGATGCTCGCCACCTCTATCGCCAGATCGACCGGGCACACCGAGACTGGCTACCGGAGCAGGTCGAATTCCTGGCCAATATCGTCCGCCTCTACCGTGGCGAAGAGATCGAGCTGGATCAGGGCAGTGAGCCGCTGCTGGCCGAGAAGGGGCTGTCGGAGGGCTACGCCGATGTCCCTGGGCTCTGCAAGGTGGCGACTCGGGAGGAAATCGAGGCGCAGGGCTGGTCGCTGAACCCTGGGCGCTATGTCGGAGCGGCTGCGAGGGAAGCTGAGGATGTGGACTTTACGGAGCGGCTGGAGGAATTGGCTGAGGAGCTGGAGGTGTTGAACGCTGAGGCCAGAGAGTTCGAAGAAACTATCAGCTTGAACTTAAGCTCTGTTCTGGAGGCTGCCTCATGAGATTGCCAGAGAACTGGGAGCGTGTCCCGATAAAAGCAATTTATGATGGGCTTTATGATGGCCCACATGCGACTCCGAAGCCCTCAGAAGATGGCCCGATTTTTTTGGGGATTGGTAACGTAACTGAAGACGGCCACCTTGATTATAGCAAGGTGAGGCATATCTCGGAGGATGACTATCCCAAGTGGACGAAAAGAGTCACCCCTCAACGGGGTGATATTGTCTTCACTTACGAGGCGACCTTGAATAGGTATGCAATTATACCTGAAGGATTTCGTGGATGCCTTGGAAGAAGGATGGCTCTGATAAGGCCAAATACCGAGAAAGTCGATACCAGGTTTCTGCACTATTACTTCTTTAGCAAAGACTGGCGAGAGACGATTGAAGCAAATAAGCTGGCAGGTGCGACCGTTGACAGGGTTCCCCTGACGCAGTTCCCAGAGTTTCCTATCAGTCTCCCGCCGTTAACGATTCAGCAGCGGATTTCCGCTATTCTCTCCGCCTACGACGACCTCATCGAGAACAACACGCGCCGCATCGAGATCCTCGAGGAGATGGCCCGGCGGCTTTACGAGGAGTGGTTCGTCCACTTCCGCTTCCCTGGGCATGAGGAGGTGAGCTTCAAGGAGAGTGAGCTTGGGGAGATTCCTGAGGGGTGGGAGGTTCGTCGACTTGAGGATACGGTAGCTTTAAATCCACGCACTAAGGTTCCCAAGGACGGAGAAAAGTGGTTTGTGCCGATGGGGGCGTTATCAGAATCCAGCATGATTGTTGGCAGCTTGGAGAGGAAGCCAGGCAACAGTGGTGCAAAATTCCAGAATGGCGACACCTTGGTTGCTCGGATTACGCCTTGTCTTGAGAACGGAAAGACCGGATTTGTTGACTTCCTTCCTGAAGACCAGCCGACCGCTTGTGGTTCCACCGAGTTCATCGTATTGCGTTCAATCAGTTTGTGCCCAGAAATGGTTTACTTACTCGCGAGAAGTGACCGATTCCGTGATGTCGCCATCAAAAGCATGTCAGGGGCTACTGGAAGGCAGCGAGTGCGGGTCGAGAGTTTGGTGGAGTTTCCGGTGGTTCAACCTGACAATGCTACCTTGGAAGCCTTTCAGCGTTTTGTGTCGCCTTGTTTCAAGCAAGCACGTACATTGGCACTAAAGAATAGAAACCTCCGCACCCAACGCGACTTGCTGCTCCCCAAGCTGGTCTCCGGTGAGATCGACGTATCCGACATTACCATGCCCGAAGACAAGGAGGTCGAAGCCGCATGACACCCCCGCCATCCCCCGCTTATGCCTACTCTGAAGATGCCCTGGTCGAGCAGCCCGCTATCGAGCTGTTCGCTGATCTGGGCTGGGACACTGCCAATCTCTACGGAGAGTGGTCGGGTACGGTATCGAGCGAGGGACGGCAGACACAGCAGGATGTGGTGCTGGTGCCCCGGCTGCGCGTGGCCTTGGAGAAGCTCAACCCCCAGCTGCCCGCCGATGCCCTGGAGAAGGCCATCGAGGAGCTGACCCGCGACCGCTCAACACTTCTACCAGTGAGCGCTAACCTGGAGATCTACCGGCTACTCAAAGATGGCGTAAAGGTCGAGGTGTCGGAGAAGGATGGCGGCACCGCTATCGAGACAGTGCGGGTGATCGACTGGAGCCAGCCTGAGGAGAACGACTTTCTACTGACCTCGCAGTTCTGGGTTAGGGGCGAGTTGCATACACGACGTACCGATCTTGTCGGGTTCGTGAACGGGCTACCGCTGCTGTTCGTGGAGCTGAAGGCCAGCCACAAGACCCTCAAAGCTGCCTATGACGGCAACCTGAGCGACTACCGCTCGGTGATCCCTCAGCTGTTCACCTACAACGCCGTGGTGATGCTCTCCAACGGGTCCGAGACCCTGGTGGGCAGCACCTTTTCCCCCTGGGAGCATCTGTTTGAGTGGAAGCGGATCAACGACGAGGGTGAGAAAGGCGTGGTGTCCCTGGAGACCGCCATCCGTGGCATTGCCGAGCGGACGCGACTGCTGGACATCGTGGAGAACTTCACGGTGTTCGAGGAAGCCCAGGGCGGCACCATCAAGAAGATTGCCAAGAACCACCAGTACCTCGGGGTGAACAAGGCCATCGCCGAGCTGCAGCGGATCAAGGATCGCCCTGCCGGTGAGGCGGGTCGGCTGGGGGTCTTCTGGCACACCCAGGGCTCGGGCAAGTCGCTCTCCATGGTGTTCTTTACCCAGAAGATCCACCGCACCATCCCTGGCAACTGGACGTTCGTGATCGTCACTGACCGAAACGAGCTGGACGAGCAGATCTACAAGACATTTGCCGCCACGGGTGCGGTCAACGAGGTAGAAGCCCACGCCGAGAGCGGTGCCCACCTCAAGCAGCTCCTCAGCGAGGATCACCGCTACGTCTTCACGCTGATCCAGAAGTTCGGCACCAAGCAAGGTGAGACTTATCCCAAGCTCTCCGATCGCCAGGATATCATCGTCATCACCGACGAGGCCCACCGCTCCCAGTACGATACCCTGGCGATGAACATGCGGACGGCCCTCCCCCATGCCGCCTTCCTGGGCTTCACAGGGACGCCTCTGATGGCCGGTGAAGAGAAGACCAAGGAGGTGTTCGGTGACTACATCTCGGTCTACGACTTCGGCCAGTCCATCGCCGATGGGGCGACGGTACCCCTCTACTACGAGAACCGGATTCCCGAGCTGCAACTGATCAATGAGAACCTCAACGACGATCTGACTCGGCTGCTGGAAGATGCCGAGCTGGACGAGGATCAGGAGAAGAAGGTCGAGCGAGTGTTCGCCCGTGAATACCATCTGATCACACGCGATGACCGCCTGGAAGCCATCGCCGACGATCTGGTGCAGCACTTCGTCGGCAGGGGCCACCAAGGCAAGGCGATGATGGTCTGCATCGACAAGGCCACCGCCGTGAAGATGTACGACAAGGTTCAGGCCCACTGGAAAGACTACCTGGCCCGACTTCAGGCTGACCTGGCATCGGCCCCCAAGGAGCAGCAAAAGGCTCTCAAGCACAAAATCAAGGTGCTGGAGACAACTGATATGGCGGTGGTGGTCTCTCAGGGTCAGAACGAGGTGAAGGAGCTGGCGGACAAAGGTCTCGACATCCTGCCCCACCGCAAGCGCATGGTGGAGGAAGACCTCGATGAGCAGTTCAAGGATCCTGACGGGCCGCTACGATTGGTGTTCGTCTGTGCCATGTGGATCACCGGCTTCGATGTGCCCTCCTGCTCGACTATCTACCTCGATAAGCCGATGAAAAACCACACCCTGATGCAGACTATTGCCAGGGCCAACCGCAAGCACCCCGGCAAGGAAGCGGGTCTGATCGTGGACTACGCGGGTGTCTTCAGGAAGCTGCAGGAGGCGTTGGCCATCTATGGTGGGGCTTCATCCAAAGTAGCCGAGCCGAGGCCAGGATACGGTGATGAGCCGCCTCAAGACGGTGACACACCGATCCACCAGAAGGCCGAGCTGGTTGAGTACCTCAAGCACCTGCTGGCCAAGGGGGTTGCCTTCCTGACCGAAAAGCAGATCTACCCCGAGGCGATCAAAACGGCTGGTGGCTTCGATAAGGTTGCCCTGCTGGACGATGCTCGCGAGAAGCTATTGGAGAGCGAGGAGTCCAAGAAAGCCTTCCTTAACCTCGCCAGGGCCACTTCCCGAGTCTACCGAGCTATCCTCCCCGATCCCTCAGCCAATGATCTGGCCCCCGATGCAGTACTGCTTTCGGTGCTGGCCCAGAAGATCAAGGCGCTGGAGCCCGAAGTGGATATCTCCCAAGTGATGAAGGACGTAGACGACCTGCTGGATCAGTCGGTCGCTCCGGTTCCCTACGTCATCGAGGATACGGATGAGGAGAAGCTCTTCGATCTCAGCCAGATCGACTTCGAGAAGCTCAAGGAGCGGTTCAATAAGGGCAAGAAGCGCACCGAGGCCGAGAAGCTAAGGGCGCTATTGAACCAGAAGCTGGAAAGCATGGTGGCGAAGAACCCCAGCCGCACCGACTTCATGGAGAAGCTGCAAAAGCTGATCGAGAGATACAATTCCGGCAGCTTGAACATCGAGGCTTTCTTCCAGCAGTTGATGAAGTTCACAGAGGAGCTACAGGAAGAAGACCAGCGCGCAATCCGTGAAGGACTGACAGAGGAGGAGCTGGCACTGTTCGACATCATCACCAAGCCAGCCCCGGAGATGACCGACAAGGAGGTGGCCCAGGTGAAGGCCATGTGTCGGGAGCTGCTGGAGACCCTCAAGGAAGAGAAGCTGGTGCTGGACTGGCGGAAGAAAGCCCAGGCCAAGGGCGATGTCCGCCGTACTCTGGAAATCGTCTTTGACCGGGGACTACCGGATAGCTTCGAGGAAGACATCTACAACGAGAAATGTGATGCGGCTTTTCACCACCTGATGACTAGCTACTACGGTGGTGGTCAAAGTGTGTATTCCGCTATCTAAATGGACAAAATTAAAAGGGGTTAACCTTGGCGGATTACATTAACAAAAACATACTGAGCCAAGCCTACATCCATGTTGAGCCTGTGGCGCTTGACTCTGAAGAAGATATTGACAGGCTCAAGCAACACATAAAGGACTTCGCTCGCACACGGTCGGATTTCTATCTACATCCTGATGTCGATGTTGAAATAGAATTTGAGGAAGGGTCTCTTAAAGCAAGGGTGACCGTAATCGGGACGTTATTTTTACTGCTTCAAGGAGTCTCGAACTATCCCGACTTCAGAGAGGGGGCTGTACTTCTCTACAATGATTCCAAAAGACTCGCTGAGTATATCGTGTCTGAAATGCAGTTCCTGTCTGGAGCCAAGCACCAAGATGTTATTCGCTTGGAGTCGCGTACCGGAGTCGTGGGCTCTCTCAACAAGGTCACACGGCAGCTGGCTTATATTCGAAGGGCGTCAGAGGGAAGTCTTACGGCAAGCGAGATCACGATGCAGTTACAGGAAGTCCAAGACGAAATCAAAAAACTTTTGGAAAATCTGAGTGATCAACAAGACATTGAATTAGTGACAAACGGTTTAAAGTCTCTAGCCGATACAATACCTTCAATCCCGAAACCACCGAAAGAAAAGACGAATAGTCCTACTGCTATTGGTCTTTATCAACGTGAGCGAAGAAGTCTTCGAAGATACTTTTCGTTAGATGAATGACTTTTTGGAAAAGTAAAAAATAAAGACACACCAAACCACGAATCCAGGTTAGTAAACACTAACGATACGTCCAGCCGACTTGTGCTAACTTGTGCTTAAATGGGTATACCCCAACGAGTACACATATGTACCTGCCAGAATTGTACCGATAAGTATCGCTTGACAATCCAAATGGGTACGCTATAAATCGATACACCCGTCTCGGTACAGAGACATTTACGAGATATCGATTATGTCCCCTCACATCTTCATACGAGGCTACCTCCGCGCCTCCACTGACGATCAGAACGCTGAGCGTGCCAAAGAAGTGCTCAGCCGGTTCGCAGATGAGCATGGCTCCAGGGTCGCCTCGTGGTACACCGAGAACGTCAGTGGCACCAAGACGAACAGATCCGAGCTGATGCGGCTTCTGTCCGACTCAGGACCTGGGGATGTGCTCCTGATCGAGCAAGTGGACCGCCTCACCCGACTGACCCGTGACGACTGGGAGACGCTCAAGGCCGCCATCCAGAAGGCAGGTGTGCGGATCGTCTCACTGGATCTCCCGACCAGCCATAACGCCATGCGAGTGACCAGTAGTGATGACTTCACTGCGAGGATGCTGGATGCGGTGAACGCCATGTTGCTGGACATGCTGGCCGCTGTCGCCAGGAAGGACTACGAGGACCGCAGGAGACGCCAGGTCCAGGGGATCGAGCAAGCCAAGGCAAGGGGCGTCTACCAAGGTCGTCCAACTGACGAGGATCTCCACGCCAAAGTGAAAGAGCTTAGAGCCAAGGGGTTCAGTATTCGTAAGACTGCTGAGCTGGCGGGATGTGCATCCAGCACAGTGCAACGGGTGCTGAAAGACACTGGCTAAGTTCTTGGCAGCATTTATGGTCCCGCACCTCAGGGAGTTGAACCGGGGTGCGGGGCAACTGTTTCCAGGGCGAACCGAGCAGACATGACTCCCCGTGGACGGCACCCACCTGTCAAAGAAGTAAGGGAGGGGGTGCCAGGGGGAAAGGCAGGAATGCTCGCACGTGTGTGTCGGCTCGAAAATGTGCCACAAAAAATCTGTAGCTCCCCGAGACGACCGCCCTGTCATCACCCTGCCCTGCCGGGTTGCCCCGTTGTCGGTTCCCTCGCCTGAGATAAAGGACTTGAATCTCCAGGACTGCCAGTGTCGCCCTGCCGTTTAAGCCAAGGCTCTCTCGCGCTTCAACGCCTGGGTTCTCGGAGATGGTACCGAGGGCTCGATTCGCTTTCCCATTGATGACAGGTCAGGCACAGGCACACCCCTCGTCTGCTGGAATAGCACGGAGTTCGTCAGGACGACTGTGCTGCGGCGTGACCGGTCCCGTGTTGCCCGCGTGGGTCCGCACACGTACTACTTGTCCGTGGCTCGCAGCAGTCGCCAGCCGGTCTGCCAGCTCGTTCATCGGATGCCCGTTGTGTCCCTTCACCCAGCAGAACTCGATGGTGTGCCTCTGGATTAAAGCGTCCAGCTCCTGCCAGAGATCAGCGTTCTGCACTGGCTTGCCGTCTGAGCGCCTCCAGCCGTTCCGCTTCCAACCATCCAGCCACTCGGTGCATCCCTTCTGGACGTACTTGCTGTCCGTGTAGACCTTTGCACAGGCGTACTCGCGTCGAATCGCTTTCAGTCCCTGGATGACAGCCGTCAGCTCCATCCGGTTGTTGGTGGTGGTCTGCTCTGATCCACTGATCCTGAGCTGATCTTGCCAGTTCTCCAGTACCGCTGCCCATCCACCTTGGGCGAAGTCAGAACCGTTGTTCCGACAGGCACCATCGACATAAATGGTGATGATGGTGGTGTTGATGTTCGTGGTCATTGGTGTGTCCTCATTTGCAAAGACGACAGTCCCCACAGGCAGCAGACCCAGCGAGCGGACACATGCCGCTACCTGTCTGTCGCCTTTGGAAATGTCACTGTGGTTACATGATGATTGGCTTGGGGAAAGCCAGTGGTGGTGCTGACAGCCGACACAAGGGAATGGCTGACAACGTTGCAGGTGTTTCCCGAGAGTGAGTAATCCATCACAACCATCACCGATTCCATCCCTCCAGGGTTTCCATCATCAAGATCGCCTTGAGGAGGTCACTGGTGGATGAGCCATGAGTGGTTCCTCAAGATCTCTTGATGGTTGTCCCAGAGAGAGAATCTTTGTTGGGATTATCAATGGTGGTATTGATGGATGAAGATACCCAGAAGAACTCCTAGAGTATCTTTAAGGGGCTACGCCCTACCCCTTCCACCACCCGTGATGGGTGTTGTCTGCCTCAGCACAGTGCCCTACCAACTCATCTGCGCCAGCTTTGTCAGGTTCGCGTCGTTCACCTACCACCCTTGTGGGATGTGGTCATCGGGTTACGCCTGAGACATAAAGGTCGAGGTGAAGATCAAGCGTGAGTGATCGTCCGTGATCAGGCGCTCGTTTCTCCATAACTGTGTGGTAATCGAACGTCGTCGATCTTGCTGCCATCTTGCAGATTTCATCTTGGGCATCAGGAGGTGCTGTAAAACACCTCGGCCATGCTTAATCATCCAAAGCAGAGAAATATGAGAATAAATCTCAGCTAAATAGGATAGCCAACGGTTGGTATTTACCCTGCTGGAAAGGGCTGATGACGTCTGGTGATTTGACCAATATGGCGACACTCCACGGACACCCGAGAGCCTAGTTACGATCAACAGCAGGATCTTGAATATCTCTGCCTACATCCACTGCCTAATCACACCGACCACTTTGTTCTGGGCCGTGAGTAAACGTTTGGCATCATAGCCCTTGCTGTAATAGCCATAGCTCATGGTCAGTCCTTTTCGACTATGACCCAGCAAATATGCAGTTTCTAACTCTGACACATCCGCTTGCTGCATTGCTGTTGCCATCATCACTCTGAAAGAATGGAACCCTTTATCCTGGCGATCAGTGACATGCTGTCGCTTGATCTCACCGAACTGCTTGGTCGCAGCATAGGAATGGCGGCCATCTGGACGAATGCTGACCAGATCATGGAACAAGTACTCAGATTTGGCGTTGACAGCACTCGCTTGAGCTCGTTTCAGGGCTTCATGACAAGGCAGTGGTACAGGAATCCAGCGAGAAGCTGCTTTCGTTTTACCATCTCCCTGCTGTGCAATTCCCATCATTAGGACGCCGTCATCTTCTTTGAAGTCCTCCAACTTCAAGCCCACCAGCTCACTGATCCTGGCACCAGTGTATAGGCCCATCTGGGTGAGGAGCTGCATCGACTGAGGCTGATTCTCCATGACTGCAAGAAGTTTCCTCAGCTCACTCGATGTGAACGGCTGCTTCATCTGCCGTCCTTTTGTGGTGTTGATCTTGTGTTTTTCGAACGGATTATCAGCTGATACCCACGCTCGCGAATAAGCGTAATCCCAGAGGTTCTTTAACCGAGAGATATGGCCTTGCACCGTGGCTCCTGACAGCTTCTCTCGGCAGTGATCAATGAAACCGAAGACCTTGGACCGCTCGATCTCGCTCATCTGGATATCATCGGAATTGTGATACCGGAGGAAGACCACCACGGTCTTCTTGAACCGCTCCCGTGTCCCAACGGTATGCAGTTCCTCACGCTCGCTGGACTTGATGAAGTGATCCAGCACCTCATTCAGCGTGACTCCGTACCGGTCACTCTGGGTTTTACCCTGCATGACCGTCTTGAAAGCCTCAACGTACTCAGGGTCACTCGCCTTTCTGACACTCTCAGGATCGAGAACTTCATGCCACATCAGACCCGGCCCAACGAACTGCTTCGCAGCAACATCCTGCAGTTCATCTACATACTGGAGGAAACGCTGCCTTGGCTGTGACTGGATCTTGAGGAGTTGCTCGCGCTGCCTCAGCTGCCCAAGCAGAATGTCCCGCTTGTACCGTGCCTCCTTGATGTCGCCTGTTTCCAGAGACTGCTCGATCAAGACCTGGTCTGGATAGAGGTGCTTGAGAGCCTTCGGCACCCGCTTTTGGAAGTACCATGTGTTATGACGCAGCTTGAGGTACTTATGGTCGGATGAGGACATGGGCGGCACACAATGTAGGAAGGAAAGTAGGAAGTATTGTAGCCGCAACCAGCTGAAACACAAGGATTTCAGAAACTTATCCTGCCTGACAACGGCATGATGTAAATTGCCCCTGAGCCCTATCGCTCTGACGGTTAGCCGTCATCAAGAACCCCGCCCTGTGCGGGGTTCTTGTCGTTAAAGCATGGTAAAATCGTCGTTTTCCATTCGCTATTCAGGCTGTCTTATCACCGTGCTTTCCAATATTCGCATTGTGCTGGTGCAAACCTTTCATCCCGGCAATATTGGCGCCACCGCCCGGGCCATGAAAACCATGGGCTTGACGAACCTGGTGCTGGTCAATCCGCGTCAGTTTCCCGACGAGGAAGCCACCCGTCTTGCCGCCGGAGCCACAGACGTCATCGACAATGCCCAGGTCGTCACCCGGCTTGACGAAGCAGTGAGTGACTGCGTTCAGGTAGTAGGCGCCAGTGCGCGGCTGCGCAGCCTGCCCTTGCCGCACTTTGAAGAGCCCGATGACATGGCCCAGGCGGTGACCGACAATGCACAATATGCACCAGTGGCCATAGTGTTTGGCCGCGAACGCTCCGGGTTGACCAATGAGGAAATCCGCTGCTGCACGCATCAGGTCAGCATCCCCGCCAACCCTGACTATGGCATTCTGAACCTTTCCCAGGCGGTCCAGATACTCGCCTATGAGGTGCACCGTGCCTGGCGCAAGCGCGACGACAGCCTCTACACCTACCAACAGCCAGTTGAAAGCACGCCACCCAGCCGCGAGCAAATGACCCACTTTCAGGCGCATCTGGGCCGTCTCATGCAGCAAAGCGGCTTTATCACGCAGCCGCATGCGCGCACCGAAGAACAGCTGCAGGCGCTGTTTACTCGCGCCCAGCCAAGTCGCAAAGAGTTATCGCTACTGCGCGGCCTGCTCAGCGCCTTTGAGTCACACCTCCCCGAACGCTAAGGCAATGCCCGGCTGGCTGGCTGGCTGGCTGGCCTGGATGTTCGCTTCTCTGGCCGCTCGGTCGTCAAGCGCGCAGTAAAAAACGGCGGGCACAATGCCCGCCGTTTTCGTTTATCGACTGCGTGTCGCGTGGGGTTAACGCACAAGCCAGCCAATGAGCGCTTTCGCCGTTGGGGCTGATGAAGGCGGGTTTTGCCCAGTAATCAGCTGACCGTCTTCACGCACGTAGGGCGTAAAGTCGTCGGCTTTGCTGTAGATGCCGCCGCATTGCTGCAGCGCATCTTCGACAAGGTGCGGTACCACCTTGGTCAGGCCGACCGCTTCCTCTTCCCCATTGGTAAAGCCGGTCACTTCGCGACCTTTCACCAGCGGGTCGCCATTGGCGGTTTTCGCGTTGACCAGCACGATAGGCGCGTGGCACACCGAGGCCACGGGCTTGCCCTGTTCGATAAAGGTCTCAATCAGCCTGATGGAATCCTGGTCGTTGACCAGGTCCCAAAGCGGACCGTGGCCGCCCGGGTAAAACACGGCATCGAAGTCATCCGCACTCATGTCGCTCAGGCGATGCGTGGCCGCAAGAGCAGCATTGGCCTGTTCATCCTGCTTGAAGCGCCGCGTTTCATCGGTCTGGCTGTCTTCCGCGTCGCTTTTTGGGTCAAGCGGCGGCTGGCCGCCTTTGGGTGACGCCAGCGTTACCTCAGCGCCAGCGTCCTTGAACACATAGTAGGGCGCGGCGAGCTCTTCCAGCCAAAAACCGGTCTTTTCGCCGGTATCGCCCAGTTGATCATGCGACGTCAGTACTACCAGAATACGCTTGCTCATCGATCATCTCCTAACGGTGAAGCCTTGGATCGCTTCGAATGTCACCTATCCTAGGTGGGGGCAGATTCACCGGGTTGCAAGCCGTCTCTTATTTCAGCGGCGCTGACATCGTCAGATTCAGCCTACAGCGTCATCGCCGCCAGCCAGCCGAAGCCAATCAGCGGCAGGTTGTAGTGCAGGAAGGTGGGGACCACGCTGTCCCACATATGATCGTGCTGTCCATCCACATTCAGCCCCGCGGTTGGGCCAAGCGTCGAGTCGGATGCCGGCGAGCCCGCATCCCCCAAGGCCGCCGCGGTACCGACCAGCACCACGGTCGCCATGGGGGAAAAGTCGAACTGAACGGCGAGCGGCACAAAGATGGCGGCAATGATGGGAATCGTCGAAAACGACGAGCCGATGCCCAGGGTGATGAACAAGCCAACCAGCAACATGACCAGGGCGGCCAGGCCGCGATTATCACCGAACAGGTCGACAGCGCCGGAGACGAGCGTGTCGATATCGCCGGTGGTTTTCATGACCTCCGCAAAACCTGCCGCCGAAATCATGATAAAACCAATCAGCGCCATCATGCGCATCCCGCTGGTGAACAAGTCATCGGCCTCGCGCCATTTAAAGATACCGCCCAGCGACAGCAGCGCGATACCCACCAGACCGCCCAGTATCATCGAGCCGCTATACAGCTGAAGCCCGAGGGCGGCGACAATGGCGACCCCCGACATAACCAGCCCAAGCATATGGGGCTTGGCGGGCGTGGCTGAATGCCCTGCCGACGTGTTCGCTAACGGCTTGGCCGCATAATCACGACGGCCGCGATAGCTGAAGGTTAGCGCCACGATCAACCCCATCAGCATACCGACGACGGGTATTGCCATGGCCATCGGCAGCATCTCTCGTGAGATTTCCAGACCCAGCGGCTCACCCGCGCTATTCAGGTTGGCCAGCAGGATATCGTTGAGGAAGATCGCCCCAAAGCCAACGGGAAGCAGCATGTAGGGAGCCGTCAAGCCGAACGTCAGCGCACAGGCCACCGCCCGACGATCTAGCTGTAAGCGGTTCATGACGACCAGCAGAGGTGGAATCAACACCGGGATAAACGCGATATGCACGGGGATCGCGTTCTGGGACAGAATCGCGACCAGCACGACCGCGGCCAACAACACCCACTTCACTCTATTTTGGTTGGCCGCATGGGTTTCTTTCCCCAGCATTCTGATCAATACGTTGGCCAGCATGTCCGGAAGCCCAGAGCGGGAGATCGCTACGGCGAACGCCCCCAACGTCGCGTATGCAAGCGCCACCTGGGCGCCACCGCCAACACCATCGTTGAACGCCTCAAGCGTCTGATCCAATGAGAGCCCACCCACAAGCCCCCCAACTAACGCGCCCACGATAAGGGCGAACACAACCGACACCCGCGCTAGCGAGAGCGCGACCATGACAAGTACGGCAATAATTACGGCGTTCATCAATCTTCCTAAAGCAAAGCAATGAAGTGGTCAGCGAGAAAACGCGGGATTTTATCAGAGAAAACACCTACATGAGGCGTCTTTTGCCTGATATAACACTTATTTACTTCACTACCACTTTAGTCACATGCTTATTGCTGCCATGCAACATAATGCCTAGCATCCACGGTTTACTTACGACTCGCCTATATAAATGAAATTTTGCCAGGAGCCCACATGAGCACCCTCGCCATTGTCATCTCGTTAATGCTGCTCATCTTTCTTGCTTACCGAGGGATCAGCGTTCTGCTGCTAGCCCCGCTGATGGCCACACTCGCGGTCACGCTCTCCGGCGATGCCGCCTTCCTGCTGCCTATTTACACCGATACCTTTATGGGCGCGCTGGGTGATTATGTCATTCAGTTCTTCCCGCTGTTTTTGTTGGGCGCTCTGTTTGGCCAGCTCATGGCGGACTCCGGCGCAGCCCAGGCAATCGCTAACGGTATTGTCAACAAGCTAGGCACCCAGCATGTGGTGTTAACGGTGGTCATTGCCTGCGCAATTCTTACCTACGGAGGGGTTTCGCTGTTCGTGGTGGCATTCGCCATTTATCCGATCAGCCGTGAACTGTTTCGTCGCGCCAATGCGCCTAAGCGGTTAATTCCAGGCGCTATTGCGCTGGGTTCTTTCACGTTCACGATGACCGCCCTGCCTGGCACCCCGGCGATTCAAAACGCTATTCCCATTCCCTACTTTGAAACCAATAGCTTCGCAGCCCCCGGTCTTGGCATTATCGCCGGGCTAATCATGCTTGGGTTAGGCACTATTTATCTGCAGTCACGGGTGAAGCAGGCGGCCGCCAAAGGCGAAGGTTATGGCCAGCATACGGAACGCGAAGCCGAACAGACTGACACCGAAAATACTGACGCCTCTGCCGCCTCGATGCCCATGGCCGTCGCACTGATTCCCCTGATAATGGTGATTGGCCTGAATGCCCTTCTCACTTACGGCATCTTCCCGTCACTTGACTTGAGCTTCATCAGCGATGAATTTGAAGACGTGTCGCCAAGTGGCCAAACCGGCCTGTGGTCGATATTAATTGCCCTGCTGAGCGCGTCGGCCTGGCTCATCATCAGTCAGTGGAAACGCTGGACCAACTTGAAGGGTACAGTGAATAACGGCTGCTTCGGCTCACTGCTACCGATTTTCAACACCGCCTCCGAAGTCGGTTATGGCGCGGTAATTGCCAGCCTTGCCGGTTTTGCATTGATTCGCGATGCGGTGCTTAACGTGTCACCAGGCAATCCGCTTATTTCCGAAGCCATGGCGATGAGCGTGCTGGCGGGCATAACGGGGTCGTCTTCCGGTGGCCTATCCATTGCGCTGGAAACACTGGGCAGCGAATACCTCACAATGGCCCAGGAAGCCGGCATCGACCCCGAGCTCATGCACCGTGTGGCCACGATTTCTGCCGGTGGTATGGACACGCTCCCACACTCGGGAGCGGTGATTACCCTGCTGACCATCTGTGGGCTGACCCATCGCCAGTCCTATGGCCACGTGGCCATGGTCACCATTGTGTTGCCCATTGCGGCCCTGATCAGCGTAATCACTCTCGGCACCCTGTTCGGCAGCTTCTGATAGTAGGACTGCGCACTACCTTTCTGATATTAAGTACGGTTTACATTGAGCAAGATCATATTTTTGTAGGCCGTACTCCTCTACACTGAGTCTCTCACAAGGTTTGTTCGCCCCTCCCTGATACACGGAAATGCTGATGTATTTTGTCGCATCGCTTGCCCGCCAACTTAAAGATAGCTTGCGCGATTTAGCCCCCGTCGTGCTGGTCATGGCCTTTTTTCAGTTGGTAGTTATTCGTCAGCCCCTTCCGGACACCTTGGCATTAGTAGACTTAGCCTTAGGTCTGCTGTTTGTCGTAGTCGGCCTGACACTGTTTATTAAAGGGCTGGAATTAGGACTTTTTCCAATTGGCGAGAACTTGGCCCATGCGTTTGTTAAAAAAGGATCGGTCGCATGGCTGCTGCTTTTCGCCTTTGCCCTGGGGTTTGGCTCCACGGTGGCAGAGCCGGCCTTGATCGCCATTGCCGCTCGCGCAGCAGAGGTCGTAGCGCAAGGTGGGCTGATTATCGACACGCGCAGTGCACAAAGCACTTTTGCCTTTACCCTTCGTATGGTGGTGGCTGCTTCAGTTGGGCTGGCGGTGGTCGTCGGCGTGCTGCGGATTTTCAAGGGGTGGCCACTTCATTTAATGATTATTACGGGCTACCTGATCGTCCTTCTGCTCACGCTATTAGCGCCCGCCGAAATGATCGGCATAGCGTATGATTCGGGGGGTGTTACAACCTCCACCATTACAGTACCGTTAGTGACGGCCCTTGGCGTTGGTCTCGCCTCTTCTATTAAAGGTCGCAGTCCTATGCTAGATGGCTTTGGGCTGATTGCGCTCGCCTCGGTAATGCCGATCATTTTTGTATTGTTATTCGGTATTGTTGGCCTTCATGTACTTCCAGGAGTTACCCCATGACGTTTATAGCGACCTTATGGGGAACGCTACTGGATATTCTGCCCATTGCCGCCATTATTTTTGGTTTTCAGTACGTCGTTATTCGCAAGCCCGTAAAACGCCTGGCTCAAGTACTCACCGGATTTGTGATGGTGTGGGTGGGATTGTCTTTTTTCTTGGTGGGTTTAGAGCAGGCGTTGTTTCCAATGGGCGAACTGATGGCGACCCAGCTCACCAACCACGATTTTTTACCCACTTTAGCGAACGACGGTCAGCGCCATTGGAGCGATTATTATTGGGTGTATATTTTCGCTTTCACTATCGGTGCCAGTACGACTATCGCAGAGCCCTCGCTTATCGCGGTATCCTTGAAAGCCGGTCAGATCTCTGGCGGAACGATTAACCCATTTATGCTGCGAATAGCCGTCGCAATAGGCATGGCGTTCGGCATCACTCTGGGCGCATGGCGTATCGTCATGGGCTGGCCACTTCAGTGGTTCGTCTGCACGGCTTATCTGCTAGTGATTGTACAAACGCTTCGCTCACCCCGTGCGATCATCCCCCTCGCCTATGACTCTGGCGGGGTGACAACGTCAACTATCACTGTTCCTATTATTGCTGCTTTGGGATTAGGGCTCGCATCAGCCATTCCGGGCCGAAGCCCCGTAATGGACGGTTTTGGCATGATTGCCCTGGCCTGCTTGTTTCCAATTATCACCGTCATGGGCTACGCCCAGCTTGCTGAAGGGCAGGCCAAGCGTAAGCGCAAAGCTACCACTTCTGCACCCAGCAAGGCTCAGTCTGCCTCAAAAGGAGGTCCGTAATGCGCTTTAAACTTATTGTCGCAATGGTCGAGGATGACCTAACCAATACTCTGCTTGACGCCGCTCGGCAAGCAGGCGCCACCGGCTCCACCGTGATTAATAACGCACGCGGAGAAGGGTTAAATAAAGCGCTGGGCATCTTTGGTATGGAGATCACCGCACAAAGAGACATGTTGTTATTCCTTGCCGAAGCACACCGGAGCCAGCACATCCTCGAAGCCATCGCCCGAGTTGGCGAATTTGATGAAACGCCAGGCACCGGCATCGCATTTCAACTAGACGTAGAAGAGGCTGCCGGGGTGCAACATCAAATAGAAGCCCTATCCGATACCAAAGGCCATAAAAACCAGTAACCCGCGCTAACCTAGCCTTAACTCATTCGCCAGCGACGCCACTGGCGCGCAAGTACGCCGTGCCTGGGTGAAAACACCAGCGCCGCAAAGAACCAGCCGGTGGCGACCAGCACGATAGTGCCGCCCGAAGCCACATCCAGCGCGGCCGAGAGCCATAGGCCGATCACCGCTGAGCTCACGCCTACGGCAACCGAAATCAGCATCATGCTGCGAAACCGATCGGTGAGCAGGTGGGCGGTGGCCCCGGGCGTTATCAGCATCGCCACCACCAGAATAATGCCCACGGTTTCGAGGCTCGCCACAATGGTCAGCGTCAACAGCAGAATCAGCCCGTAGTGAATCACGCTGGTGTTGAAGCCAAGCGCCTGCGCCTGCTGGGGGTCGAAGGCGTATAGCAGTAGCGGCCGAAAGCAGAGCCACACCACCAGCAGCGCGATAACGCTGGCGACCAGGGTGAGCACAAGCGCCGATTCGCGCACGCCGAGCACGTTGCCAAACAGGATATGCATCAGGTGGGTACTGGAGGCGATCTTGCTGATGATCACAATGCCCAGCGCAAACGCGCCGGTAAACATCAGCCCCATGGCGGCATCCGACTTGATGCGGGTGTGGCGTTCAATGGCCCCGATACCGATTGAGGTCAAGGCCCCGGTGATAAAGGCCCCGATGAAAAACGGCCAGCCAAGCAGATAGGCAATCGCCACTCCTGGCAGCACCGCGTGGGAAATGGCGTCGCCGAGCAGCGACCAGCGCTTGAGCACCACATAGCAGGAAAGCAGTCCGCAGATCGCACCGACCATCACCGAGGTCAACAGCGCGCGCTGCATAAAGCGGTACTGAAAGGCATCCGACAGCGTATCGGGCAGCAGATTGACCACGACCATCAGCGCGCTGATCAGGCCGTTTACCAGGCCGTTGCCTAGGGTAGATAGCAACTCCATATGTGCAGCGCCTCCTGATTATCCTGTCGCGGTGGAAAATGAACCGGCAACGTCATCGCTGGGCGACGACGCCATGGCGCTGACCGCCAGTGCCGCCAGCTTGGCGTCGCTGAGCATGTCGTCGGGTCGCCCTTCGCCGCGAATCACCCGGTTGATCAACACCACATGATCCACATAGCGCCGTGCACTGGGCATGTCGTGGGTGACCATAATGACGGTACGCCCCGCCTGACGCTGACCACGAAGCACGTCCAGAATCAGCTTTTCACTGGGCGGGTCGACCCCGGCGAGCGGTTCGTCCAGCAGCAAAATGCGCGCTTGCTGCGCCAACGCCCGGGCCAGCAGGACACGTTTTTTCTGCCCGCCGGAAAGCGCGCCAATCGGCCGGTTCGCATATGCCAGCATATCGACGGCTTCCAACGCATCGCGGACGGCATCGCCATGGCGGGGATGATACCAGCGCGCCGGAATGCAGCGCCGCCACCATGCATCCTGCCGCATGTGGCCGAAACGGCCGCCCATCACCGTTTCCCAGACCGACACAGGGAAATCCCATTCGATGGCCTCGCGCTGGGCCATATAGGCGATGTGGCCGGCACGGCGATGGTCGGCAATCGGCTCCCCAAAGGCGCGAACCCGGCCACGCAGCGGTTTCATGCTGCCCGTCAGCACATGGAAAAGCGTCGACTTGCCCGCGCCGTTGGGGCCCACGATGGCGGTCCACTGGCCGGCTGGAAACACCAGATTGATATTTTCCAGCACCGGCTGGCGCTGATAAGCCGCATACAGACCTTCAATCTCAACGGCGGCGGTGGATGTGCCAGAGCTTAGGGACATAACGGATTACTCACTTGCCAAATGATCACGCAATAGCTCAGCGTTGTGGCGCAGCATGGCAAAATAGTCGGGGGCTTCGCCATCGGGTTCGCTCAGCGAGTCAACATACAGCGGGCCAGCCACGGGCAGGTCCGTATCATTCGCCACGCTGGTGACATGGCGATCAGAAATGGTGCTTTCCCAGAACAGCGCGGCGGGCTTGCGCTCGTTGATCATGTCGATAACCCGCATCAACTGGCGCGGCGAGCCCTCGGTTTCAGCGTTGGTGCCCCAGATGCCGTCGTGTTCGAAATCGTAAGCATCGGCGAAGTAAAGAAACGCAGCTTCGCTGGAAAGCAGCACACGACGCTCTTCAGGTATTGAGGAAAGGGTTTCTTGCAGCTCAACGTGCAAGTCATCGAGCGACGCTTCAAGCTCATCAGCACGACGCTGAAACTCATCCGCCCGCTGCGGCAGGCTATCTTCCAACTGATCGGCAATCGCCTTCACGTAGGCTACCGCCGCGCGCGGGTCCATCCACAGATGGGGATCGACATCGCCTTCCATATCACCGGTCACGATGCTCTGGGTCGGATAGCCCGACTCTTCGGCCACTGCCATCACTGGCGTATTGTCACCCACCGTCTCATTGACCTGTGACATCCACTGCTCTAGCTGATAGCCGTTGTAAAACACCACGTCGGCATCTTCGAGAGCGGCAAAGTTATCAGGGGTCAATTCCCACTCGTGCACTTCGGCATTGATCGGAGTGAGCACGGTTACCTCGGCATCCTCTCCCGCCACTCGCTCGACCAGATCACCCAACACCGAAAAGGTCACCGCCACCTTGAGCGACGGGGCGTCTTCGTCGGCCTGGGCACCGGTCGCCGCCCCGGCAAGGGCGACGGGAATACTCAACCACAACCACATATCTCGTTGGCGCATGGTAACTCTCCTCTGTGATAGGATCGCGTTAAGCACAACTTTAGCTCACTTAAAAAGCATCATGCAAATAGTTTAGCCTTGGCTAACAATTATTCCGTAAAATAAGCTACCATGCTAATCAACGTTTTTACTCACTCTGATATAGCCAACCTATATAGCCATTATGAGCGATCACGAACAGCGGCCATTGCCTCCTACTTCTCGCCTGAGCGGCGATGCGTTGCCGCCTGTCGAGCAGCACGCACAGCAGTACGAAACCGTACGCAATGCTCACGAAACCGAGCTTATCGAA
The DNA here is from genome assembly GCF_001314875.1 of Halomonas sp. HL-48. Lineage (GTDB taxonomy): Bacteria > Pseudomonadota > Gammaproteobacteria > Pseudomonadales > Halomonadaceae > Vreelandella. Next base: position 68,235 of record NZ_LJZS01000006.1, on the reverse strand, counting down.
GACTACGTAGAGCTGATCGGTGATCTGCTGCGCCATCGCGGCGAAGCGCGCGCGGCCGATATTGCCAGCCGCATGGCGGTCAGCCAGGCGACCGTGTCCAAAATGATCCGCCGCCTGAACGAGCTGGGACTGGTAACGAGTCGCCCTTACCGCTCGCTGTTCTTGACCGAGGAAGGCCAACAAATGGCCGAAACATCGCGGGAGCGACACGACATCGTGCTGCATTTCTTGCGCGCCTTGGGGGTCCGCGATACCACCGCCCGCATCGATGCCGAGGGCATGGAGCACCACGTAAGCGATGAAACCCTGGCCATCATGCAGCGCTTTACCGAGTCGCATCAGCCATAACGGGAGCGCTATCGGGGCGGCACCGGTACCGCTGAAAGCCGGTTGACCTGGGCAATGGCGCCGTTCCAGATCATTTCCAGGTGGGTCGTCTGCACAATGTCGATGACCTGGCGCGGTGTCATTAGCGCCCAGCAGGTGGCGCCGGCATGGCGCACCGAATGATAACGCAGCCCCACCCCTGATTCGTTGCGCAGGGCCGCGCCTAACGCTCGCGACGCCTGGTAGTCGTCGGGTCGATAAATGGCATGCGCCCGCGCCAGCCGGGTCGCGTCCCGACACCCGGCTTCATCGAAGACGCACTTCAAGCCTCTGAACACGAACCGCTCATAGTGCAGCGACGGCACCTTCTCCCAGTAGGCTTGCTGATGGTGCTTCACCTCGCTGATGGCGGCGTTCAGCGAATCAGCGACATACAGTACGCCAAAACTGCCATCGCTGAACCGCGAACCATTGGGGTTAACATGCGTAAAAGGCGCGGCGGCATAGGAGCAGCCGCGAATACGGAAGGGAATATCCTTGACTGGCAGCAATCCCAGGTCGCCGACGTCATTGCGCAGGCGCGGGTTAGTCAATGCCTGAAGCGCATATAACGCCTCGAACTCCTCCGCCGTGGCCACGTCATCAAACAGCGCAATCGGCGGAAACTTGCTGTTGATCAAGCGGTAGCTCTCCACTTGGTGGGCGCCACATTCCGGCAGCTCATTCGGGGCTACCACTGCGCACCCCGCAAGCTATCAATCCGCTTGAAGGTTTCGTATAACGCTGCGAAATCGCCACTGCTGATGATGTCGAGCGGGGTACGGCCGTTAAAGAAAGGGTTGTGATTGGGCATGGACACAAACCCGTACAGATTGTCGGGGTTTTCAAACAGCATGCGTAACGCCGCATGAATATTAAGCAGATAGCTGATCCGTGTGAGCTGATCGCTATCCAGCTTGATTTCTGCCAAGTCACCCCGCCGGGCACGCGCATAGGTGCTGTGTGAAACGCGCAGGATCGCCTCGCCCTGCTCGCCGGTTGCCTGCCACTTATCCAGGATACGCACGGCCGTCTTCAAACCGGCCGCTGCCGCGGCTTTGTTTTGCGCCTGTTCACTGACCGTTTGCATGGCCACCTCGCCTTGTCTCTACAAAAACATTTAATCATTAAATGTATCTACAGACATAATACACCCTTCCGGGCGGGTTTGCCCACACAGGTGACATTCGCGCGATGGCCGGTGCTTACTGGTGATTGCCCATGACGCGGGCCGGCATGCCCAGCCGTCCAATCCCCGGCAGTTTCAACGCAGGTCGCATGAAGTCGACTCCGACGCCCAATCCGAGCATATTGACTTCGATGCCTTCTTCCAGCGCCACCAGCACCCCCACGACACCGCCCAGCGAAAGCTGATACCCGGTACCGCTGGGGGTCGGCGCAAACACTCCGTCGAACAGATAGTCCTTGCCCACGGCCGTCACCGGCAGCGATACGTCGAAGCCCGGGACTTCTCGGGCCACCCAGGCAATAAAGCTGTTGCTGTTGGGACCCGGCCATACGCGGTAGAGATCAGCGTAGGGAAAGCGGGCCGCGGCATCGATAATCTGGGGAATCATCTGCTGAGCCTGGTCGCCGCGATAATCCGCCAGCACTTCGGGCGCGTGGCCAAACCACGAACGGTCGGGTATGTCTATCGACGACACCACCGTCGGACGCCGCCAGCTCAGCACCTGGTGCAGACGATAGTCGTCAGCATTTTGCGCCTTGGTGGCGATCCAGATATGCACACCGAACGCGCCGCGCCAGTTGTACGCGCGGGCCGCGTAGACCTGAACCACCGCCTCTGAGACTTCCTCGGGGGACGGGGCAATCGCCGCAGAGGAACGGTCAAGCGCCGACCAGTGGCCCTCGGTCACGATCTGGTCGCTGGCCAACATCCAGATGGGCCCGGCCAGCAGCACCGCCAGCAGCACGACCAGTACGGCCACCCAGCGTCCAAACGCCGCTAGCGCTTTCTTCATGTCTGACCTCGATTGACATCGGACCCATTATGTTCGGCAAATAACCTAACCCGGCGCTGAGCACAAATCGAGGCGCTGATCTAAACGCGGTGCATACGCAAAAGCCAAGCCAACTAGGAAGGGGGTAAAAAACACGGCGGCGACGCGCATTCACTATCGGCGTCATCCTCTTGCCGCAACGCTTCGAGGAGCATCTTCCTTAGCACAGGCAAATGCGAATGCTCGGGGTCGCGGGCAGCGGTCAGAAGCGTCAGCTTGCCCTGGCGGGCATAACGCATCAGCGGCACCAGCACTTCCGGCTCGGCCCTCAGCGACTTGCGATAGTGCTCGCGAAAGTCATTCTCGCTGATGGCGTGGCGGTGATAGTCGCGTCGCAGTGCCGGCGCAGGCGAGGCGTCGCGGTACCATTCGTCCAGCGCAAGCGCCGCGCGGGACTTGCCTCTTGGCCAAAGCCGGTCGACCAGCACCCGGGCACCGTCGTCCTCCGTATGCGGTGAGTAAATACGTTTGAAAACGATGTCATAACTCATCAGGCTCTCCTCATCATGCTACCCCGCGCGAGGCTAAAGAACGTCATGAAGCTGTTTCATTGCTGAATGCAAATCGCTCACTTGCTTTAGAGTGGTGCAATTTGTCATTATCTGCACTCTTTTGATGCAACAAGGCGCCCAATGAAAACCTATCTGGGTAAAATGCGTGGCGAACGTACCCGTCGACCTTTTGTCGGTTGGCGGGATGCCTTCTGGTCGTGGCTGGGCGCCTTTAGCGGCATGGCGCTGATTTGCTGGTTAAGCGCGGGCTGGCTCTCCAATGAACTGCTGATTGTCGGCTCGTTTGGCGCCACCTCGGTACTCATTTACGCCGCGCCGGAAAGTCCGTTTGCCCAACCCAGCCACGTGCTGTTTGGCAGCATGCTGTCAGCCGCCGTGGGCGTTGGCTGTTACCAATGGCTGGGGGCGACTCCGATGGCCATGGCGCTGGCCGTGTCATTATCCATTCTGGTCATGCAGCTCACTCACACAGTCCATCCGCCGGGAGCCGCCGCGGCGCTGATTGCCGTTGCCGGCGGCGACAACGTGCATGCCCTGGGCTGGTGGTTTCCCCTGGTACCGGTTGGCGCGGGCTGTTTGATCATGCTGGTGGTTGCCATCCTGATCAACAACCTGGCCCGCCATCGGCGCTATCCACGCTACTGGTAATCCATCGGTATTGATAACTCTGCGTCTTCACGCCCTCCTTACCAACATTGACTCAGCGCATGCTGATGATGCGCCAAAGAACCCAGCGGTTAACATCCCTCACGGGTTGTTTATACTGTCTGGAAACGGCAACCACATGCCAATGAAATGAGCATTCGTGCTAACCATCGCCGTACAGGTTGAATGGGCCTTGCAAGTGGTTCTGTCGCTCAGCGCTAGGGGATAAGGAGATATAATGCGACTGAAACAGCTGGCTTGGTGTGCGCTGGCATATCTATGCATCGGGCTGGGCATAGCAGGCATTATATTGCCGCTTGTTCCCACCACGCCATTCCTGCTGTTGGCGCTATGGGCCGCCACCAATGGCTCACCTCGCCTCGCCAACTGGCTATATTACCACCCTCGCTTCGGGCCTTACCTGCACGCTTGGCAAGAGCAGCGTGCCATACCCAAACGAGCCAAAATCATCGCCCTTCTTTTGCTTGCCACCAGTTGGGTGACACTTTGGGCAAGTGGCGGACATCCTTTGTTGCTTGCAGGAATGGCGGTGTTCTTTTGCGGTGTTGCTACATTTATTTTAACGCGACCTACCGCACGAAACTCGGTTCACGAGATGTGAGGAAAAGTACTACGTAGATAAAAACGGCGAATTTGCCCATGCAAAACAAACTGCCTGAAGATCAGTAACAGCGTTTACGGGCAAAAAAAGAGGACAGAAATGGAGGCGGCCCCAAAAGCCACATCCCGGCACACGCGGCCACCACTACCGTTGCTCCCTTCCGGGCCTGGCGGGGTTTGCGGTTTAGCGTTGCGGGAGGACCTAAGGGGCCACCATAGCGACTGACTCATTGATAAGTCTGTCTTCGCTGACTGGTGGCTACGCCCTGATTTGAACAGGGGACCCCATCATTATGAGTGATGTGCTCTAACCAGCTGAGCTACGTAGCCTTTCCGACTTCAGCGAGGGCATATTGTGCCTACCTAAACGGCAAAAGGCAAGCCGCGAATCGGCTTGCCCTTCACCGCAAGTGCTGCTTATTGCAGGGCGTTACGCACCGCTTCTTCGGCAGGTTCGCCGTCGATGGTCTCAACGCCTGCCAGCCACTCTTCCAGCAGCTCGTCATTTTCCTGCAGGTAAGCGCGGGCGGCATCACGGGGATCTTCGCCCTCGTCCATGATTTCACCCATGAGCTGGTTTTCCATCTCGAGCGTGAAGGTCATGTTGTTGAGCAATTCGCCTACATTGGGGCACTCTTCAACGTAGCCGCCGCGCGCATTGGTATACACCGTCGCGCCACCCAGGTCAGGGCCGAAGTAGTCGCCTGCGCCTTCAAGGTAGGCCATGTCGAAGTTGGTGTTCATGGGATGTGGCTCCCAGCCCAGGAACACCATCCATTCTTCGTTGGGTACGCGTGCGTTCAGTTCCGCGAGCATGCCAGCTTCACTGGAGTCGACTATTTGCCAGTCGCCAAGGCCGAAGGCATCGTCATCGATCATCTGCTGAATCAATTCGTTGCCGTCGTTGCCCGCTTCAATGCCGTGCAACTGCTGATCGAATTCATCAGCATGCTCGGCCAGGTCTTCCACCGAGGTGATGCCTGCGTCATACACGTATTGCGGCACCGCCAGGGTGTACTTGGCTCCTTCGAGGTTGGCGGTCAACCGGTCGACGGTGCCTTTGTCGACGTAAGGGTCGCTGATGGAGGCCATAGACGGCATCCAGTTGCCCAGAAACACGTCGAAGTCACCGTTTTCCATGCCCGAATAGGCGATGGGTACCGAGACGGTATCCACACTGGTTTCGTAGCCCATGCCTTCAAGCACTTCGCTGGCAAGCGCCGTGGTCGCGGTAATGTCGGTCCAGCCTACCTCGGCAAAACGCACCGTGGTGCACTCATTCGCCATGGCCAGGGTGGGAAGCCCTGCCGTGACAACCATCGCCCCCATCATACTTAAACGTGTTTTTTTCATTCATCATCCCCTTTTCATCGAATTGTCTAATACCCGCTCGACGTTATCGTTTTGGCGGATAATTGCAGCACCTTTTTATTGATTGAACGTTCAATAAAAAAATGCGACTATATCTAGGTAACCATGCCTACCTCTCTTTTTCAAGTTGAGGGGACGAACAGGCATTCAACGTGAGGAGAGGAAGCTGTGCCTAAGGTGGGAATGGAACCAATACGCCGCCAGCAGTTGATCAAAGCCACCATGGCGGCCATTGATGAAGTCGGTCTGGCGGAAGCCACCGTTATGCGCATCGCCCGTCATGCGGGGGTTTCCGCAGGCATCATTAGTCACTACTTCGGTGGCAAGGATGGCTTGCTGGAAGCCACCATGCGCCAGATTCTGACCGACCTGAACAACGCGGTGTCGATCCGCCGCCATGCCCTGGAAGACGATTCGCCGCGCGCCCACATCGGCGCCATCATTGAAGGCAACTTTGACCGCACCCAGGTAACCGGCCCGGCGGCCAAGACCTGGCTCGCCTTCTGGGCCAGCAGCATGCATAAACCCATGCTGCTACGTCTGCAGTACGTCAACGACCGTCGGCTCTACGCCAATCTATGCCATCAGTTTCGCCGGGTAATGCCAAGACCTGACGCGCGCAATGCCGCCCGCGGCCTGGCAGCCATGATCGACGGCCTCTGGCTTCGTGGCGCACTAGCGCCGGAAGGACTGGACGCCGCGGAGGCCCGCCACCTGGCACATCATTATCTGGACCAATTACTGGCTCACCATGGGTGCCAACAGCCTGCATCCATCACCGAATCTTATTAAGGAGACCACCATGGCCGTTCAAGACGTGCAGCCCCTTTACATTAATGGTCGCCCGGTAGAAGCCACCTCAGGCGATACCTTTACTATCACCAATCCGTTCGATGGCAGCCTGCTGGCAACCGTCGGCCAGGCCAGCCAGGCCGACGTAGACAGCGCGGTCGAGGCCGCCCGCCACGGCCAACGCCAGTGGGCCGCCATGACCGGCATGGAACGCGCGCGCATTCTGCTGCGTGCCGTTGCCATCCTGCGCGAGCGCAACGACGAGCTGGCCGAGCTGGAAACCCGCAATACCGGCAAGCCGATCAGCGAAACCGCCAGCGTCGATATCGTCACCGGTGCCGATGCGATTGAGTACTATGCGGGCCTGGCCCCGGCGATCGAGGGCAGCCAGATTCCCCTGCGCGAGAGTTCCTTCGTTTACACCCGCCGCGAGCCGCTGGGCGTGATCGGCGCCATCGGCGCCTGGAACTACCCGATTCAGATTGCCTGCTGGAAAGCCGCCCCGGCGCTGGCCGCGGGTAACGCGGTTGTCTTCAAGCCCAGCGAAGTCACGCCGCTCACCACCATCAAGCTTGCCGAAATCTTCACCGAAGCCGGCCTCCCCGACGGCGTGTTCAACGTGGTGCAGGGCGACGGCCGCGTGGGCGCCATGCTGACCGGGCATAAAGGTATCGACAAGGTATCGTTTACCGGTGAAGCCGGTACCGGCAAAAAAGTCATGTCAGCGGCGGCCGAGTCGACGCTCAAGGACGTCACCATGGAGCTGGGAGGCAAATCGCCGCTACTCGTTTTCGCCGATGCCGACCTGGATCGCGCCGCCGACGCTGCCATGATGGCCAACTTCTACTCCAGCGGCCAAATCTGCACCAACGGCACGCGGGTATTCGTTGAACGCAGCGTAAAAGACGCCTTTGAGGCCAAGCTGGTCGAGCGCGTCAAGCGTATCAAGGCAGGCGACCCCATGGACCCGGCGGTCAACTTTGGCCCGCTGGTCAGCTTCGAGCATCAGGAGAAAGTGCTTTCCTACATTGCCCTGGGCAAAACCGAAGGCGCACGCGTCCTGGTGGGCGGCGAAGACTGGAACACCGGCAGCTGGGCCAACGGTGCCTGGGCGGCACCCACGGTCTTCACCGACTGCACCGATGACATGCGCATCGTCAAGGAAGAGATCTTTGGCCCGGTGATGTCGGTACTCGCCTTTGATGACGAGGACGAGGTGATTCGCCGCGCCAATGACACCACCTACGGCCTCGCCGCCGGTGTCTTCAGCGAAAGCCTGAACCGCGCCCACCGAGTGATCCATCAGTTGGAAGCGGGTATCTGCTGGGTCAATACCTGGGGCGAGTCGCCCTCCGAGATGCCAGTCGGCGGCTACAAAGAGTCGGGCATTGGGCGCGAAAACGGTGTCGAGACGCTCAATCACTATACCCAGACCAAGTCCATACAGATCGAGATGGGGCCGTTTGAGTCAGTGTTTTAATCTTTGCCAATGACACGAGCTCACTAGTAAAGGGGCGCTGGAGGTAGCTTGGAGCGAGGGTCTTTTCCCAGGGATGGGAAAAGTAGCGCCCAGGGAGGGGTTCACAGCGCCCTCGCGGAAAGCTACCACCAGCGCCGCCGCCTCACTTTCAGCTTTGGTAATACACTATGTCTCAACCACGCGAATTTGATTACATCATTATCGGTGCTGGCTCGGCGGGGAACGTGCTTGCCACCCGCCTCACCGAAGACAGCGACGTAAGCGTCTTGCTGCTGGAAGCTGGCGGCCCTGACTATCGCTTTGATTTCCGCACCCAGATGCCCGCCGCACTCGCCTATCCACTGCAGGGCAAGCGTTACAACTGGGCGTTTGAAACCGATCCTGAACCGCACATGGATGGCCGTCGTATGGAATGTGGCCGCGGCAAGGGGCTCGGCGGCTCCTCGCTGATCAACGGCATGTGCTATATCCGCGGCAACGCGCTGGATTACGATAACTGGGCCAAACAGCCCGGCCTTGAAGACTGGGATTACCTAAGCTGCCTGCCCTACTTCAAGAAAAGCGAAACCCGCGATATCGGCCCGAACGACTATCACGGCGGTGACGGCCCAGTGAGCGTGACCACGCCGAAAGCCGGCAACAACCCGCTGTATCGCACCTTTATCGAGGCCGGCAAGCAGGCAGGCTATCCGGAAACCGAGGACGTCAACGGCTACCAGCAGGAAGGCTTCGGCCCCATGGACCGTTTTGTGACGCCCAACGGTCGCCGCGCGTCTACTGCGCGTGGCTATCTGGATACCGCCAAGCAGCGCGACAACCTGACCATCGAAACCCACGCGGTGACCGATGTGATTGAGTTCGACGGCAAGCGCGCCGTTGGTGTTCGCTATGAGCGCAAAGGCCAGCCGCTAAAGGCCCGTGCGCGTCGCGAAGTGTTGCTTTGCGGTGGCGCCATTGCCTCGCCGCAGATTTTGCAGCGCTCGGGCATCGGCAACCCCGAACTGCTCAAAGCACTCGATATCGAGCCGGTCCATGCACTACCCGGCGTAGGCGAAAACCTCCAGGACCACCTGGAGATGTACATTCAGTACGAGTGCAAGGAACCCATCTCGCTCTATCCGGCGCTGAAATGGTACAACCAGCCAAAAATCGGGGCTGAATGGCTGTTCAAGGGGACCGGCATCGGTGCCAGCAACCAGTTCGAATCCTGTGGCTTTATCCGCAGCCGCGATGAGGAAGAGTGGCCCAACCTGCAATATCACTTCCTGCCCATTGCGATCAGCTACAACGGCAAAAGCGCGGTGCAGGCCCATGGCTTCCAGGCTCACGTGGGCTCGATGCGCTCCGAAAGCCGCGGACGTATCCGGTTGACGTCAAAAGACCCCCACGCCGCGCCCAGCATCCTGTTCAACTACATGGCCAAGGACAAGGACTGGGAAGAATTCCGGGATGCCATTCGCCTTACCCGCGAGATCATCGCCCAGCCGGCCTTTGGCCCCTACCGTGGCCGCGAAATCGCCCCCGGCCCGGACGTGCAATCAGATGCCGAGCTCGATGCCTTCGTCAAACAGCACGCGGAAACCGCCTATCATCCCTGCGGAAGCTGCCGGATGGGCAACGACGACCAGGCGGTAACCGATGGCCAGGGCCGCGTACACGGCGTGGAAGGCCTGCGCGTCGTCGACGCCTCGCTCTTCCCGGTGATTCCCACCGGCAATCTCAACGCGCCAACCATCATGCTGGCGGAAAAGATCGCCGACCGGATTCGCGATAAGGAGCCTCTGCCCCGCGCCGACGTTGACTATTATGTCGCCGATGGGGCGCCGGCAAGACAACACTGAACCAAGGTCCGGTAGCAAAACTCTAAAACGCTGTGGCAAACGCCGCGGCGTTTTTTTATGTCGTCTATTCGTAGTGAAATACTTGCACTGGACAGCGCAGGTCTGCCAATATTCAAACATCTGTTTAAATGTGGTCATCCACCACACGGCTCTATCCTCAACACTTTCTTTTCCTAACATATGGAGAGGCTCTATGCTCACCCTATTACTGATTGTGCTGGCGGTTGTTGGCCTGCTTGCGGTGATGCGCCGCGAAGCAGGGGCGACCGCCGCCCTGGCGGTGCTTGGCGTATTAGGCCTGGCGGGCCTGCTGGTCGACGCCACCGTTATCGGCGTGTTGCTACTGCTCGGCGCAGCCGCGGTGGCCGTGGCCGGCCTCCCGGCGCTGCGCAGTAAATGGCTCACTCCCCGGGTGTTTGCCATGTTCAAGAAGGTCGCGCCCAAGGTATCCGCCACCGAGCGCACTGCGCTGGAAGCGGGCACCGTGTCATGGGACGGCGAACTGTTCTCCGGCAAGCCCCAGTGGAACACACTGCTCAACTTCAAAGACGATGGCCTGCGCGACGATGAGCAAGCTTTCCTCGATAACCAGTGCGCAAAAGCCGCCGGCATGTGTAACGCCTGGGATATCGCCATTGAGCGCGCCGACCTCCCCCAGCAGCTGTGGGACTACCTGAAAAAAGAAGGCTTCTTCGGCATGATCATTCCGAAGGAGTATGGCGGTCTTGGCTTCTCTGCCAAAGCGCAGTCCATGGTGCTGCAAAAGCTCTCGGCCAACGAAACCCTGATGGTCACCGTCGGCGTTCCCAACTCGCTGGGCCCAGGTGAGCTGCTGCTCAAGTACGGCACCCAGGAACAGAAAGACCACTACCTGCCACGCCTCTCCGACGGCCGTGAAATCCCCTGCTTCGGTCTGACGGGGCCGCGTGCCGGTTCGGACGCCACCTCGCTGCCGGACACCGGCGTCGTGTGCAAGCAACTGGTTGACGGCAAAGAAGTCCTCGGTCTGCGTCTCAATTTCGAAAAGCGCTGGATTACCCTGGCGCCTATCGCCACCGTGGTGGGCCTGGCGTTTCGCCTGTTCGATCCCGACCACCTGCTCGGCGAGGAAGAAGACCGCGGCATTACCCTGGCGTTGATTCCCCGCGATACCGACGGCATGGAAATCGGCCGCCGCCACCACCCGATCGGCAGCCCGTTCATGAACGGCCCGATCAAGGGCAAGGACGTCTTTGTTCCGCTTGATACCATCATCGGCGGCCCCGACATGATCGGTCAGGGGTGGCGCATGCTGGTCGAGTGTCTCTCCATCGGTCGCTGCATCACCCTGCCCTCCGGCGCCACCGGCACCGCGCGCTATGCGCTGGGCTGGAGCGGTGGTTTCACCCGCGTGCGTCGTCAGTTCAACGTGCCCGTAGCGGAAATGGAAGGCGTTCAGGAACCTTTAGCGCGAATCGCTGCGCTCGGCTATATCTCCCAGGCGACGGTCTACCAGACAGCCAACCTGATCGACCACGGCGAGAAGCCCGCGGTCCCCTCGGCGATTCTGAAAAGCCAGCTGACCGAATTCCAGCGTGACATCCTGGCCGATGCCATGGACGTACACGGCGGCAAGGCGGTAACCCTCGGCCCGCGCAACTACCTGGGGATCGGCTACAGTGCCAACCCGGTGGCGATCACCGTGGAAGGCGCCAACATCATGACCCGCAACCTGATGATCTTCGGTCAGGGCGCGATCCGCTGCCATCCCTACGTGCTCGAAGAGCTGGCCGCTAAAGACGCCAACGATATCAAGGCGTTCGACAAGGCGTTCTTCAGCCATGCGGGCCTTATCTTTGGCAACGCAGCGCGCGCCTTTACGCTGGGCTTCGGCATCGGCAAACCCCAGGTGCCGTTCGACGGCCCGGCGACCGCCTACGCACAGGATATCGCGCGTCTCTCGGCAGGCTTTGGACTGTGCGCCGATGCAGCCATGGCAAGCCTCGGCTCGGCTCTGAAAAAGCGTGAAATGCTCTCCGCGCGCCTCGGCGATGTGCTTTCCAACCTTTACCTGGCCTCAATGGTACTCAAGCAGTGGCAGGCGGGTGACAAGGTGGAAGGCGAAGAAGCCCTGCTGCATTACAGCTGCCGCTTCCTGCTCCAGCGCGCTGAGCAGGCGTTCGTGGAAATTTTCGATAACCTGCCCAACCGGGCGCTGGGCAAAACGCTGAAAGTGATCGTGATGCCGACTGGTCGCCGCTGGGACAAGCCCCACGATGACTATGCACGGGATATCGCCACGCGGGTGTCCACCCACAGCGCGTTACGCAGCAAACTGCTGCACAACACCTGGGACGCCGACGACGGCGAACAGCGCAACCCGCTCGCGCGCTATAACGCGCTGCTGGTCGATTACGACCGTGCTGAAGCGATCTATCGCACGGTCAACAAGGCCTATGCCAAGGGCGAGCTGCCGCAGACGGCACTGCACCCTGAAGCACGGGTAGAAGCCGCGCTGGCCATTGAGCTGATCAGCGAAGAAGACGCTCAGTTCATGCGCGAGTTCGAGGCGGAAGTGCTTGAAATGCTCACCGTGGATGACTTCCCCTACGACACCTTTGCCACCAATAAATCGACGCTGATTGACCACAACGCCCAAGGCGCTGATCAACCAACGACCACGTCGGATGCGCCTTCCAGCGAGGCATCCGCCAGCGTGAAATAGCGTCACCCTGGCGCTGACCATAACCGGCCATCGCGGCCGGTTTTTTTTGATCCTAGACTTTCGTTTAATTTTCGAATTTTCATGCCTTTTCAGCAAACGAAAGCGATGAAAGGCATTGCAGGTTCGAAAACGATCAACTAGGATTTCGTAAACGAAAGCTAGATACTTCCCAATAACAACGACGCTAGCGAGATTCGCATGTCCCTACATTTGCAAAATATCGCACACACCGTGGGCGGTATTCCCTATATTAGCGACGTTGACCTGGCACTGGAGCCTGGCTCTTTTAACGTGCTACTGGGTAGAACGCTTGCCGGCAAGACCACCTTGATGCGCCTGATGGCCGGGCTCGAACCGCCCACCAAAGGACGCATCCTGATGGACGGCAAGGACGTCACCGGGGTTTCGGTGCGTAACCGCAACGTTTCCATGGTGTACCAGCAGTTCATTAACTACCCAAGCTTAACGGTCTACGACAACATCGCCTCCCCCCTCAAGCTCGCCAAGCATGCGCCGCGCGAGATTGACAAGCGCGTTGGCGAAATCGCCGAAATGCTGCACATTGAACATCTGCTTGACCGCTACCCCCAGGAGCTTTCCGGGGGGCAGCAGCAGCGGACCGCCATGGGCCGTGCGCTGGTCAAGGACGCCGATGTGATTCTTTTCGACGAGCCGCTGGTCAACCTGGACTACAAGCTTCGCGAAGAGCTGCGCGACGAGCTGCGCGATTTGTTCAAGGTGCGTAACTGCATCGCGGTATACGCCACCACCGAGCCCAATGAGGCCCTGGCCCTTGGTGGCAACACCGCCATCCTTCACGAGGGCAAGCTGCTGCAGTACGGCCCCACCGATCAAATCTATCGCGAGCCCAACGGTATTCAGAGCGCCGAAATGTTCTCGGAACCACCGATCAATATTATCCCGGGACGGCTCACCGAGAATGACATCACCTTCGATAATGAGACCCACTTTGCCTGCGACAACGCCCTGCGCCGACTGCCGCCGGGCGACTACCGCTTTGGGGTCCGCGCCTCGCATTTAAGCCTGACGCCCCGGGCGCCCGATGACCTCGAGCTGTCGGTCACCGTGGACGTTGCCGAGATCAGCGGTTCGGAAACCTTTCTGCACGTTCGACACCCGCACTTCCCACTGGTGCTGCATCTCTCCGGCATTCATGAATTGAAGGTGGACGAACCTATCAAGATCTATTTCCCCACCCACAAACTGTTCGTGTTCGATGAACAAGGCAGCACCGTGCATACCCCGGTGCTTCAGACGGAGGGCGTCGCGCATGTCTGAGATCGTGCTTAAATCACTCGCGCACACTTACAGCGCCAACCCGCAATCCGCCGAGGATTACGCTATCCGTCACATGGAGCACGTGTGGCATCAGGGCGGCGCCTATGCGCTATTGGGGCCATCGGGATGTGGCAAGTCGACGCTGCTGAATATCATCTCCGGGCTGTTGGCGCCCACCGAGGGCGACGTGATGTTCGATGGCCATCGGGTCAACGAACTGCCCCCAGAGGAGCGCAATATTGCGCAGGTGTTCCAGTTCCCGGTGATCTACGACACCATGACGGTGTACGACAATCTCGCCTTTCCCCTGCGCAACATGAACACCCCGGAATACCGGGTCAAACCCAAGGTGCTGGAAGTCGCCGACATCCTCGACCTGACCCCGCTGCTATCGCGCAAGGCCAAGAACCTGACCGCCGATGAAAAGCAAAAGGTCTCCATGGGCCGCGGGCTGGTTCGCGATGATGTCACCGCGATCCTGTTCGATGAGCCCCTGACGGTCATCGACCCCCAGTTGAAGTGGAAACTGCGCCGCAAGCTCAAGGAAATTCACGAGCGCTTCAACATCACCATGATCTACGTGACCCACGATCAGCTCGAGGCCTCGACCTTCGCCGACAAGATCGCCGTGATGTACGAAGGCCAGGTGGTGCAATTCGGCACGCCGCGCGAACTGTTTGAGACCCCCGCCCATACCTTCGTCGGCTATTTCATCGGCAGCCCCGGTATGAATTTCTTCGCGCTCAACTACGCCCAGGGCACCGCTTATTTCGGCGAGCAGCCACTTCCGTTGAGTGATCGCTATCTACGCACACTCGGCCGGATTGAAAGCAATAACGTCAAGCTCGGCATACGCCCGGAATTTATTGAGGTCTGCACCAGCGCCGAATCCGACACATTAGCGGTGCAAAAGGAAAACCTGCAGGACCTGGGCACCTACGCCATTCTCACCTTCTCACTCAACCAGCAAACGTTTAAAGCCAGGCTCCCAGAGGATCACCCACCGCTTGGTGAGACCGTATACATCCGTTTTCCCGACGACAAACTGAGCCTTTACGTCGATGAGTACCGAGTCGAGGTAGATCATGAATAAAGTCCATAACAACCGCGCATGGCTGCTGGTACTGCCCATGCTGATCCTGGTCGCGTTCTCCGCGATCGTGCCGCTGATGACCGTTGTCAACTATTCGGTTCAGGATGTGCTGGGGGCGAACGCCCGCTTCTTTACCGGCACCGAATGGTTCAAGACCATGCTCAACGACCCTGGGCTGCAGGCAGCGTTTCTGCGTCAGATCGTTTTCTCGCTTACCATCCTGGCCATTCAGGTGCCGCTGGGGATCGGCATTGCGCTGATCATGCCCAAGCGCGGCTGGCAGGCATCGGCCGTGCTAATTCTGATCACCCTGCCCTTGCTGATTCCATGGAACGTGGTCGGCAGCATCTGGCAGATCTTCACCCGGGGTGATATCGGTTTGATGGGCTGGGGGCTGCGCCAGTTGGGCGTTGACTACAACATTACCCGCAACGGTACGGATGCCTGGCTGACCATCATCCTGATGGACGTCTGGCACTGGACACCGCTCGTCGCCATGCTTTGCTACAGCGGCCTGCGTTCAATCCCCGAGGCCTACTATCAGGCGGCGCGCATCGACCGGGCTTCCAAATGGGCCGTCTTCCGCTACATCCAGCTTCCCAAACTGACCAATGTGCTGGTCATTGCGGTGCTGCTGCGTTTTATGCACTCGTTCATGATCTATGCCGAGCCGTTCGTGCTGACCGGTGGCGGACCGGGCAGTTCAACGACGTTCCTAAGTCAGTCGCTTGCCACCATGGCGATTGGTCAACAAGACCTGGGGCCATCCGCTGCATTTTCCATTATCTACTTCCTGGTCATCCTGCTGGTGAGCTGGGTGTTCTACACCACCATCATGCACATGCAAAAAGACCGTAATCCCCAGGGAGGCGCGTGACATGAGTTATCAACTCGACAACGTCCAACAGGGCGAAAAATACAACAATATATTCAGCCGCATCACACCGGCACAGCGGCGCAAGCGCAACACAAGAAGCAGGCTCCGTTCACGATTGCTGCTGGGGCTCTATCTGGTCTTGATGATTCTGCCAATTTACTGGCTGCTGAATATGTCGCTGCAGACCAACAGCGACATATTGGGCTCCATGACGATGTGGCCGGAAAACATCACCTTTGATAACTATATCGGCATCTTTACCAATTCAAGCTGGTACATGGGTTACGTCAATTCGATCGCCTATGTACTGATGAACATGCTGATCACCATTTGCGTGGCGCTCCCCGCCGCCTATGCCTTCAGCCGCTACAGCTTTATTGGCGACAAGCACCTGTTCTTCTGGCTGCTGACCAACCTGATGGCGCCGCCAGCAGTGTTCTTGCTGCCCTACTTCCAGCTGTACTACTCGGTTGGCCTTTTTGACACGCACATTGCCGTGGCGCTGGCGCACTGTCTGTTCAATATTCCGCTGGCCATCTGGATTCTCGAAGGCTTCATGAGCAGCGTGCCCAAGGAAATCGACGAAACGGCCTACATCGACGGCTACAGCTTTCCTAAGTTCTTCGTGAAAATCTTTATCCCGATGATTAGCTCAGGGATCGGCGTCACGCTGTTTTTCCTGTTCATGTTCTCGTGGGTCGAGCTGCTCCTAGCACGCACGCTGACGTCTACCGGTGCACAGCCTATTGGCATGATCATGACGCGCACGTCCACTGCGTCAGGGATCGACTGGGGCACGCTTGCCGCCGCCGGTGTATTGACCATTTTGCCCGGTATTCTGGTGGTCTACTTCGTTCGCAACCATATCGCCAAGGGCTTTGCCCTGGGTCGTACCTAAGGAGGTGACGTATGTCTTGGATGGTATGGACGGTGCCCACTGCTATTTTCTTTTCTGCCATCGCGGCCATGCTGGCCGGGATGACGGTATGGGAGATTGTCTCGCCCACAATCGAACGCAAGGGCTTTCTGCCAATCTCGACGACCCGAGGGGACCGGCTGTTTGTTGGCCTGCTTTCCGCTGCGTTTATTCATCTAGGCGTGATTGGCTATACCTCATTATCAATTTGGTTAGCACTAGCCGCTTCGCTTGTCTGGCTGTTGGTGCTAATGCGCTGGGGGTAACCCGGCTCAGTAACCAAAAGCGGTCTCAAGGACGGATTCGCCATTAGGGAAGATCACAACAAAACGAGGTTAATATGCAACATAACAAGTTCAAACTCACTACCCTCGCCGCCAGTTTACTGCTGGCCTCCGGCACGCTAGTAGCGGACGACCATGATGCACGCGCCGTTGCCGAGCGGCTGGTCGATGAGCACTTTCAGAATTCGACCCTGAGCCGTGAGGAACAGATCGAAGAGCTGATGTGGTTTGCCAAAGCGGCCGAGCCGTTTCGCGATATGGATATTGAAACCGTCGCCGAAGGTCTGACGACCCACGTCTACGAAAGCGAAGTCCTCGCCGAAGTCTTCGAAGAGCTGACCGGTATCAACGTCACCCACAACATCATCGGTGAAGGCGATGTCGTCGACACCATGCAGAACCAGATGCAGTCGGGTAACAGTATCTACGACGGCTTCGTCAACGATACCGACGCTATCGGTACCCACATCCGCTACGGCACCACCATCAACCTGTCCGACGCCATGGAAAACGAGTGGGCGGACTACACGCTACCCTCGCTCGACCTGGACGACTTCATCGGCCTGCAGTACGGCACGGGCCCCGATGGCAGCCTCTACCAGTTGCCTACTCAGCAGTTCGCCAACCTTTACTGGTTCCGCTATGACTGGTTCCAGCGCGAAGACCTCCAGGACCAGTTCCGTGAGATTTACGGCTACGACTTAGGCGTGCCCACCAACTGGACCGCCTACGAAGACATCGCCGAATTCTTTACTGAACATGTCGGCGAGATCGACGGCGAAAAAGTCTATGGCCACATGGACTATGGTCGTCGTGACCCATCACTTGGCTGGCGTTTCCACGATTCCTGGCTTTCCATGGCCGGCATGGGTAGCCCGGGCGTACCTTCCGGTAACCCGGTGGATGACTGGGGTATTCGTGTCAACGAAGACAGCCAGCCGGTGGGCGCCAGCGTCAGCCGTGGTGGCGCCACCAACTCACCTGCGTCCGTCTTTGCCATGCAAAAGGCCGTTGACTGGCTCGCCAACTATGCGCCTGAAGAAGCCCAGGGCATGACCTTCGGCGAAGCCGGCCCGGTACCCGCCCAAGGCCACATTGCCCAGCAGATTTTCTGGTACACCGCGTTCACTGCCGACATGACTGACCCGGATGTTGCCGTGACCGATGACGAAGGCAATCCAAAATGGCGTATGGCTCCCTCGCCCACCGGTCCGTACTGGGAAGAAGGCATGAAGGTTGGCTACCAGGACGTGGGTGCCTGGACGTTCTTCGACTCTACCCCGGAAGACCGCCGCACCGCCGCGTGGCTGTTCGCCCAGTTCACCGTCTCCAAGACCGCTTCGCTTGAAAAGCTGATGCATGGCCTGACGCCGATCCGCGAATCAGACATCTTCTCTGATGAGATGACCGAAATGGCACCCAAACTGGGCGGCCTGGTCGAGTTCTACCGCAGCCCCAACGAGTCCAACTGGACGCCGACAGGTACCAACGTGCCTGACTATCCGCGCATGGCGCCGCTGTGGTGGCAGAACCTCGCACCCGTCATGAGTGGCGAAGTCACGCCCCAGGAAGGTCTTGATGACCTGGCGGCAGACCTGGATAGCACCATGAACCGCTTGGCCCGTGCCAACGTCTTCGATAGCTACGCCCCCGTGCTGAACGAAGAGCGCGACCCGCAGTACTGGCTGGATCGGGACGGCGCACCGAAAGCCAAGCTGGATGATGAAATGCCACAAGGCACCACCATGCCTTACGACGAAATGATGGAGGAATGGATGTCAGCCGGTACGCGTTAATTCCGGTTGGGCGGGCCTTTGGGCCCGCCCTTTCCGGCTTCATCGGCGGCACCCTCTACCGACACCACGGTAGCCCTTGCGCCGCAAGCATCCGGTTTCACGTTGTTACACCGCCTGAGCGGGTGAACGGCCATCCGGAGACCGTGAACGGGGCTTTTACTTTGCTAATTTGGATCCGCTATGAAACTGCGTAACCGAAATATAGAGCAACTGCACAGCGAACACTTCGACGTACTGATTATTGGTGGGGGCATCAACGGTGCCGCCACCGCCGCTGCGCTGTCGGGCAAAGGCGCCAAGGTCGCACTGATCGATCGAGGCGACTTTGCCGGCAGCACCAGCATGCACTCCTCCAATCTCGTTTGGGGAGGCATCAAATATATGGAAAGCAAAGATTTTGCCCTGGTGAGAAAGCTTTGCAAAAGCCGTAACCATCTGATTGAAAGTTACCCCTCTACCGTCCAGGAAATCCGCTTTCTCACTAACATCACCCGCGGATTTCGTCACTCGCCGCGTTATTTATGGATCGGCACCTGGCTCTACTGGCTGATGGGCAATGGTTTCACCAAGCGTCCTCGCCTGCTGTCGCCCAAGGATATCAAGCAGGAAGAGCCGATCATCAGCATCGATGACTCTGTCGGGGGCTTTGAATATTCCGATGCCTATCTGCACGACAACGATGCACGATTCGTCTTCAATTTCGTCCGCCACGCCCTTAACTATGGCGCCATCGCCGCGAATTATGTCGAGTCACTGGGCGCCGAGCGAGATGGCGATCATTGGGTGACCAAGGCCCGCAACGTGATGAATGGCGAGACGTTTGATATTCGCGCCAAGGTCCTGATCAATGCAGCGGGCCCCTGGGTGGACCAGCACAATGCGCTGACCGGGCAGAAGACCAGCCACCAGCACTTGTACTCCAAGGGTATTCACCTGATCGTCCCCCAGCTGACGGAAACAAAACGCGTGCTGGCGTTTTTTGCCGACGATGGCCGGCTGTTCTTCGTGATCCCCATGGGAAACCGCACCTGCATCGGCACCACCGACACGCATATGGAGCACCCCGAGGTGGAAGTCACCGCGGAAGACATCGATTTCGTGCTGGAGAACATCAATAAACGCCTGACCCTCGACAAACCCCTGGGCCAGGCGGATATCATCTCGACCCGCTGCGGCGTGCGTCCGCTGGCGATCAAATCCGACCAGGGAAGCGACCGCGACTTTTTGCAGCTGTCACGCAAGCATGTCATTGATACCAATGGCGATAGCGCGCACATCAGTATCTTCGGCGGCAAGTTGACTGACTGCCTCAACGTGGGAGATGAAATCGCCGAGGCGGTGGCGAAACTGGGCGTCGCGTTACCCGATCAGGGCTTCCGCTGGTATGGCGAGCCACCCAACGCCGTCAAGCAGCAGTTCATGGATCACGCAAAGCGCATGGACCTGGACGCCATGACCGCCGCAACGTCGTCAGAGCCCCTTTCATCGCGTCTATGGCGGCGTTACGCCGAACAGGCGATGCCCATGCTGGAAAAGATTCGCCAGGATCCCTCCGAGGCCGACATTCTGATCGAAGGCACCGAGTACATCCGCTGCGAACTCGAGCATGCCCGCGACCATGAAATGATCACGCAGCTCGAGGATTTCCTGCGTCGCCGGGCAAAAGTCTCGTTGGTGGTCCATCACGAGCAGCTGCGCCACTCCAAAGGTTTGAGAGAGGCCTGCCGCGTGCTGTTTGGCGAGCAAGCCGACCAGCGTTTTGAGGCGTATTTCGCCGAACATCGCGATACCGCTCAGCCCTATGTGCCCAAGCAGGAAGTCACTTCATAAATGCGCGCTTGTTACCATCCCGGCCCAACGATGAAAGCCCCCTCACGGAGACCGTCAGGGGGCTTTCATGTCTTGCTTGGCTAGACGTTATTCTTCGTTCTCGACCAGCAATTGAGAGTCGCCTGCCAGCACCTCGTCCCAGGCTTCCTCAAGGGTGTAACCCATGCGATTATCGATGGTGTCAATCACTTCAACTGCGTGTTGAAGCGACTCGCGCTGACCCTTTAGCGCCAACACCAGCTTGGCAAGGTCCATTTTGCTGAAAGTATTCGCGATACGGTCGGCTTGTTGGCTTAATTCGGTGCAGTTCATGGTTAAACCCTCATGGTATGGTCATCCGCTGCTTACTATTGTCATTAATCGTTAAGCAGCCATCTTGTTAGTGACGAATGGTGACGTTGCTACTCATGCTGGACCGGATAAGTGTCCAGTTCGGTGACTGCGATGGGGTCACAAGCGTTACAAGACCTTCGCGTGAAGCGCCTGGGTAATGCAGAAGCGCCTCGGTTGTAGCAGGGATCAAGCCGACATACCGGGATAACGAAACACCGCCCTGATCCATGACTTCACTATGGTGCACTGCCGTAAAAGCCACAATGCGTCATTGGCCGCAGGCGGCGTTGTAGCTTGACTACATACACGGCAATCAGGCGTTGAGGGTGTTATAGAATTTCACAACGGATACATATGGGCGCATGGCGCGCCGACAAGGCAGGAGGCGAACCCAGGGAACCTGGGCAAGCGCGAAGCAGTATACGCCATGCTGGCGATGACGCCAGTCGACGAAGGGCTAATATGCTGGGGATCATAAAACGACGCCGCTACGGCCCGAGGCCATAGCGGCGTGCTAGTGCATAAAAAGGGGATTCAATCCACGGAGCGGACGCGGGACACCGCATCCAGCCAGCCCTGGTAGAGCGATTCCCGCGTGGCGTCTTCCATGCTGGGCGTAAAGCTGCGCTCGCAGCGCCAGAGCTCCTCGATCTCGTCAAGCGTCTGGTACCAGCCCAAACGCAGCCCCGCCAGGTAGGCAGCCCCCAATGCAGTGGTTTCCAGAATGGTAGGACGGTCCACCTGCACGTTCAGCATGTCGGCCAGAAACTGCATGACCCAGTTGTTCTTGACCATGCCACCATCGACCCGCAGGTTACCGGGCGTGGCTTCCATATCGTCGTTCATGCAGTGCTGAAGATCCCGCGTCTGGTAGCAGACCGCCTGAAGGCCAGCGGCGACGATCTCCGCGATCCCGGTGTCGCGGGTCAGCCCAAAAATCGCCCCGCGGGCCTTGGGGTCCCAATGCGGTGCGCCGAGGCCGGTAAACGCAGGCACCAGATAAACGCTGTGTCCGCTGCGCGTCTTGCGGGCAAGCGCTTCGGTTTCCGCCGCGTCGGCAAACAGGTTCAGGCCGTCGCGCAGCCACTGCACGGTGGCACCGGCAACGAAAATACTGCCCTCCATGGCGTAGGTGGGCTTGCCGTTGAGCCGATACCCGATGGTGGTCAGCAGCCGGTTACGCGACAGCGACGGCGTATCACCGGTGTTGACGATCATGAAGCAGCCGGTGCCGTAGGTACTCTTGCCCATGCCGGGCTGAAAGCAGGCCTGCCCGACCAGCGCAGCCTGCTGGTCGCCGGCAACCCCGGCAATGGGCAGCTCGGCCCCCAGCCAGCGGGCCTCCATGGTGCCGAAGTCGTCGCTCGAGTCCTTCACCTCAGGCAGCAGCGACGCTGGAATATCGAACAGCTCGAGCAGTTCGTCATCCCAGCACTGGGTATGGATGTTGAACAGCGCCGTGCGCGAGGCATTGGTGGCATCTGTCACGTGCCGGCGCCCGCCAGTCAGTCGCCAGATCAGGAAGCTGTCGACCGTCCCGAACAGTAACTCACCCTTTTCCGCCCGTGCGCGAACGCCCTCGACGTTGTCCAGCACCCAGGCAAGCTTGGTGGCGGAAAAGTAGGGGTCGATGAGCAGGCCTGTCTTGGCCTGGACCCGCTCGGTATGGCCGTCAGCGCGTAGCCGCTCGCATAACGCCGAGGTTCGCCGGTCCTGCCAGACAATAGCGTTGTATACCGGCTTGCCGCTATTTTTGTCCCACACGATGGTGGTTTCGCGCTGGTTGGTGATCCCCACGCCGGCAATCTGGTCGACGTCGATCGCCGCCTTTTTGACCACGTCGCAACAGGTGGCGACCACCGTGTCCCAGATGTCTTCGGGATCATGCTCGATCCAGCCGTCGTGGGGATAGTGCTGGGTGAATTCCTGTTGCGCAACGGCGCTGACATGGCCTTCGCGGTCAAACAGAATGGCGCGGGAACTGGTCGTGCCTTGATCGATGGCAAGTATAAAGGAGGTCATAACACGTTCGCTTTGTTGTTGGGTATTTTCGATTTTGCGTGATTGCTTTCGATTTATTATGTTTTAAGGCTACGCCAGCCGCCCGCAATGCTCAAGTATGAAACCTACCGTTTTATCCGCTCAGGCGAGGTGTAGTGCAACATCGTGCTGGGTCAGCAGGCGTTGAATAGCCTCCGGCGGTTTGCGGTCGGTAAACAATGCATCCAGCTGTGCGATATTCCCCTGGCGGACCACAGGGTTACGGTGGAACTTGGAATAATCGGCGGCCAGATAGACGCGCCGGGAATTGGCGATGATCGCCTGGGCGACGCGCACTTCCTGATAGTCGAACTCGAGCAGCGAACCGTCTTCATCGATGCCGCTGATGCCGATAATCCCGTAATCGACCTTGAACTGATTGATAAAGTCGATCGTGGCCTCGCCAATAATCCCGCCATCCCGGGAGCGGACCTGCCCACCGGCGATGATCACGGTAAAGTCTTCCTTGTGCTGCAGAATCGCCGCCACGTTCAGGTTGTTGGTAATGATCTCCAGCCCCTGATGATCGAGCAGGGCCTGGGCAATCATCTCGTTGCTGGTACCGATATTGATGAACAGCGAGGCGTCATTGGGGATCTGCTCGGCGAGACAGCGGGCGATGCGCTCCTTTTCTTCCAGGTGCAGGGTCTTGCGCGTGCTGTAAGCGGTATTAACCGTGCTGGATTCGATGCCTACCCCGCCATGAACCCGCCTCACGCGGCCATCGTTGGCCAGGGTATTGAGATCACGGCGAATGGTTTGCGGCGTCACGGCAAAATGGTCAGTAAGCTGCTCGATGCTCATGTAACCATGCTGGCGGACCAGCTCGATGATCGCGTCTTGACGAAACTGTTGATTCATAAGCCGGCCCGTTACGTTATTTTTTCGCTTTAGAACGTATTTACTTTAAAACTGTTTACTTTAAAACATACCAGCGTAGCAAAATTTTCATCAAATAACGCTTATCGATGATCACGGGCGAAGGTTATCCCGCCAGCGGCCAGACCCACAGTATCATCGGCATGGCCACCACCAGCACCACCACCGACAACGGCAGACCCAGTTTCCAATAGTCGCCAAACCGGTAGCCACCTGGCCCCAGCACCAGGGTGTTGGACTGATGGCCGATCGGCGTTAAAAACGCACACGAGGCGCTAACCGCCACGACCATCAGGAAAGGATCGAGGGACGCGTCAAAGCCCTCCGCCAAGCTTACCGCAATGGGCGCCATCAGAAGCGCCGCCGCGGCATTATTGATCACGTTGGAAAGCAGCATGGAAAGAATAAATAGCCCCACCAGCGTGACCACCACCGGCCAGTCGCTTCCCCAGGTCAACAGCGTCTGGGCGATCAGGTCCGCCCCGCCGCTGGTTTCAAGCGCTTCACCCACCGGTATCATCGCCCCCAGCAGTACGATGACCGGCCCATCGATCGCCTGATAGCCCTCGCGTAACGGCAGCACACCGATCAGCAATGAGATCAGGGCGGCGGTGCTCAAGGCCACCGCCGCAGGCAGCACATCCAGCAGCATGGCGACGATGGCGGCGGCAAAAATGGCCAGCGAGAGTATCAACTTGCGCGGCTGGCCAAGGTTGAGATCGCGGTTTGCCAACGGCAAGCAGCCCAGCGTTGGCAGGCTTTCGGCTATTTCATTTTCTTCCCCCTGCAAGAGCAGTATATCGCCGGCCTTGAAGCGAACGTCGCGCAGCCGCTGCTTGAGGCGCGTGCCATCGCGCGCCACGGCCACCAGATGCAAGCCAAACTGATGATTGAGGCGCAACTGGCGCACGCTGCGATTGAGCATCATCGAGTCGTTGCGCACCACCACTTCCACCAGCTGAAGCCCCTCCGTATCGACGGGTGGATGGGCATCACCGTCTTCCGCCGACGTTTCAGCCGCGTCGGAATCGGCGTCTGCTTCGTCCTCATCGAGCTCCGCCACGGCACTCAGCCCTGCTTTGTCCTCAAGCAGTTTGAGTTCTTCAGGGCCCGCTTCCAGCAGCAGTATATCCCCGGCCTGAAGCATCCCATGGAAGGTATAACCCGCCTGACGGTTGTCGTCGCGCACCACGGCCAGCACCGGAATGGTTTCGTCGAGCTCATCGCGCAGTTGCTGGAGCGTCATTCCCTTGGCTTTTGATTCTTCGCTCACCTTGAGCTCCACCAGATAATTGGCGGTATCAAACATATCCGCGGCGGAAGCCTGTCCGCTACGCTTGGGGGTTAAGCGCCAGCCGACCAGCACGATAAACGCCAACCCCACCAGCGCCACGACGATGCCCACCGGTGCAAAGCTGAACATGCTGAAATTGCCGTCCGACACGTCGGCCCGGTAGCTGGAAATAATGATATTGGGGGGAGTACCAATCAGGGTAATCAGCCCGCCCAACAGCGAGCCGAACGCCAACGGCATCAACAACAGCGACGGCGAGGTATTGTGTTCACGCGACAGGCGCATGGCCACCGGCAGGAGCAGCGCCAGCGCGCCGACATTATTCATTATGCCGGACAGCACCACCACGGTGCCCACCAGCACCAGCAGCTGAAGCACCAGCCGCTCGCCGACCTTGAAGACCTGTCCGGCAATGAC
Organism: Halomonas sp. HL-48; assembly: GCF_001314875.1. GTDB lineage: Bacteria > Pseudomonadota > Gammaproteobacteria > Pseudomonadales > Halomonadaceae > Vreelandella. The sequence goes on along the minus strand of NZ_LJZS01000006.1, from coordinate 42,824 downwards.
ATCCACCAGGCCAGAGCGCTCGAACCCACGGCTGAGCACCAGCACGGCGGCCACGGTAATCACTGCAGGATGCCCGAAGCCCAGGAAGGCCTCTTCCGCGGGTACCAAGCCGAGCATGACCGAGCCCAACAGGGCCGCCAGGGCTACTAGATCGTAACGAAACCGCCCCCAGATAAAGGCCACAAGCGTCAGCCCGAGCACCATAAACACTAGGGTGCTCGGTGCAAGCCCCACGTCCTCAATTGCCATGATTACATCACCTCCCTATGAACCAACGCGGCCAACTTAAGTGAATGGCTCCCACCACTCTAAATCAGATACCGCTGTGCGGGTAACCAATATTAGACGTTTCTGCTGACGCCTGCGGACACAAAAAAGCCTGGCAAGACCAGGCGATGGGCACGTTGAGCCAACGTCAGTGGCTGTCAGGACGTCAGGTTTTCATGCGCGCCAGCATGTGCTGAACGGCCTCGAGATGCTCGGGCTCGTTGTGGCACATCCCCTGAAAGACGGCACAGACGTCCAGAAACGCCTTGAGCTCCATATCGGGGGCCATTTTCATCAGCCGTTTGGTCAGCCGCGTCGCCTTGGGCGGCTGAGCGGCAATCCGCGCGGCGTGCGTCATCGCTGACTCCATCAACGCCTCGGGCTCGACCACTTCGAGCACCACCCCGTACTCCAGGGCTTCCCGGGCATCGATGACACGCCCGGACAGCGTGAGCTCGAAGGCGCGCTGATAGCCAATCTGGCGCTGCAGAAACCAGGCGCCGCCGTCACCGGGGACAATCCCCAGATTGAGAAAAGTTTCACCAAACCGCGCCTCGCGGGAAGCGATACGTAAATCCGCCATGTTGGCCAAATCAAAGCCGGCGCCAATCGCCGGGCCGTTAACCGCTGCAATAATCGGCACCTCTACCTCGCTGAGCGCCAACGGCATACGCTGGATGCCCCGCCGATAGCGCTTGGCCACCTCCGCCACATCACCGGCAAAATCACCGTCGCGGCGAGCCATATCCTTGATGTTGCCGCCGGCGCTGAACGCCGTCCCGGCCCCGGTGATCACCAGCACCGAGACGTCATCAGCGCGATTCACCCAGGCGGCGGTGGCCACAATGTCATCCACCAGCGCGGTGCCGGTAAGCGCATTGCGCACGTCGTGGCGGTTCAGCGTCAAGGTGGCAATCCGCTTATCCAGCGTCAGGGTGGCATCCGTTAGCACGGGTAACGTCTGGCTCATTGGTCACGCTCCACAATAATTCGGGCATCGACAATCGCATACCCGCTGGGGTGGTGGTCGGGATAGGCGATCACCGGGTTCAGATCCAGTTCGCGAATCGATGGATAGGCCTCCACCAGCTGCGAAACCTGCATCAATAACTCGACCAGCGCCGGCTTGCTGACGGCCTGGGCGCCCCGAACGCCTGCCAGCATCTTTTGCGCCTTGATCTGATTCACCATGGACTCGGCGTCGGCCTGGGTGATCGGCAGTGCGCGAAACGCGACATCGTCGAGCACCTCGACAAAGACGCCGCCCAAGCCAAACATCAGGACCGGGCCAAATATCGGGTCGCGCAGCATGCCGACGATAACCTCGACCCCCTTGTCGGCCATGGGGGTCACCAACACCCCGTCGAGCACAGCGCTGGGGGCGTATTCACGTGCGTTGGCGACAATCGTCAGGTAAGCATCGCGCAACGCGGCTTCGCCTACAAGGTTCAGCTTCACCCCACCGGCATCCGATTTGTGCAGAATATCCCGTGAGACCACTTTCATTGCTAGAGGCCGGTCAGCAAAGTCCGCCGCCACCTCCGCAAGCTCCTCCAGATTTGTGACCAGCCGCTCGTCAGGGACGCAAATAGCGTGCTCGGCCAGCAGTGCCTTGGCTTCAAACTCGAGCAGATCGCGCCCTTCAGCCTGGGCGTTCGCCAGCAATGCGCTTCCGGTGGCGGACGCAGGCGCGGGTGGCGCCACCTGCCTGCTTGCGTGTCTTGCCAGATAGTCGCCGCGTTCCCCCAGGGCGGCGAGCACCCGAACCGCGTGTTCGATCGAGGCGTAGACCGGCAGGCCCGCCTCGTGCAAGCGCCGCAGCGGCGGCGGTTTGACCGGTGCGTAGAGGCTGTAGATGACCAGCGGTTTGGGCGTGGCCTTGGCAAGCGCCAGCATGGCGTCGGCACCGCGCATCTCATCCTCCAATAGCGACTCGTCAAAGCGCAGGCTGTAGCCACCGAACATGCCCACCAGGAAAATGCTGTCGACGTTGTCATCCTCGGCGACGACGGCCATGCACTGCGCCAGCAGCGAAGGATGCGCATCCGACGAGCCAGCCACGTCCACCGGGTTCAGCGACGACGCCTGGGGCAGCAACAGCGCTTCAAGCCTTGCCTGGGTGTGATCGGACAGCGTGGCAAGCACAAGCCCCGCTTCAGCCAGCCGGTCCGCGGCGATGGTCGCCTGGCCGCCGCCATCCGCGATCACCGCGACGCGCTTACCGGCAGCTTTCTGCAAGCGGCCAAGCCCCTCCGCGACCGGGAGAATTTCGTCGGAGTACTGAACCACGCTTACGCCAACCTGGCGCAGCAGGTCAACGGTCATCTGGTAGCTGCCGGCCAAGGCGCCGGTATGCGAGCTGGCCGCTTTTTGACCCTGTTCGGTAGCGCCTGATTTATACACCACCACGGGCTTCATGGCGGCGACCTCGTGCGCCACGTCGAGAAAATTGCGCCCGTCGCGAAAGCCTTCCACGTAAAGCGTTGCCACCCGGGTGTGCTCATCTTCCCCCAGATAGCGCAGGTAATCGTTAAAGCCGATGTCGGTCTGGTTGCCCGGGCCGATGTAGGTACTGAACCCGACCTGACCGTTATGCTGGGCCTCCAACGCCAGCGAAAGCAGCATGTTGCCCGACTGGGAGACGATTCCGATGTCGCCGGTCTTGAGGTTGTCAAGCGCCAGCAGGTTGACCTGATGGTGCAGGTTGAATAGCCCAGACGTATTGGGTCCAATGATGCGCACGCCATGGGCCTGGGCGTTGGCCATCATCTGGGCTTCCAGCGCCGCACCGGCCTCGCCGGTCTCGCCAAAGCCACTGGCCAACACCACGGCCCCCTTGATACCGCGACGACCGCATTCGGCGATCAGGTCGGGCACTGTGGAGGCGGGAGTGCAAATCAGCGCCAGCGCCGGAGTGCCTGGGATGTCACTGATCGACGCAAAGGCCTTGACCCCTAAAATCGAGGTCGCCTTGGGATTGACCGGGTACACGTTACCGCGGTAACCGCCCTTGCTGAGCCCCACCATGGCCTTGTAGCCACGCTTGGTGGGATCAGAGGATGCGCCTACGACAGCGATGCCCGACGGCGCCAGAATGGCATGCAGCGGGCTTTGAGAAGGCAGGTGACCTTCGATGGATTGCATGGCGTTACCTATAGAAAGATGACAATCGACAATGCGTGTCGGCGCGGGCGCCTAGCGCCCCTTGAACTGGGGCGTGCGTTTTTCGGCGAAGGCGTTGACACCTTCCTGCCAATCCTCGGTGGTCGAGCAGGTAAACACCGCGTCCAGCTCTTGCTGGAGCTGGCTTGGCATATCGGTTTGCGCGGCGCGATTGACCAGCGGCTTCAACATCGCCAATGACACCGGCGCCTTGCCCGCCAGCTGCAACGCCAGTGACTCGGCCTCGGGCATCAACTGATCCAGCGGATAGTTGGCCAGCGCCAGGCCCAGCCGCGTTGCCTCGGCCCCGTTGATGTTTTCGCCGGTATACAGCAGCCGGCGCGCCTGGGCCAGGCCGACCAGTTGAGGTAGCCACTTGGAAACGCCGCCGCCGACGCAGGTGCCAATGCTGGTTTCGGGAAAACCGATCTGGGCATCGTCGGCCATCAGGATGAAATCGCAGGCCACGGCCATCTCGGCACCCGCCCCCAGGGCATAGCCGTTCACCGCGGCGATCACCGGCTTGCTCAGTTGGGCGATCGCCTCGCCCACGTCGTTACCCAACTGGAGGTACTGGCGGCGCTGGAACAGCGTCCGCCCCGCGCCTTCGTGGGCTTTCATGTCCGCCCCGACGCAGAAGGCGCGCCCCTCCCCAGTGATTACCACCGCGCGGATATCCCGCTCCCGCTGGGCAATGGCCAGCACGCCGAGCAGTTCGTCATAAAGGGCTTCCACCACCGCATTGAGCCTGTCGGGCCGATTGAGATACACCGTCAGCACATGGTCTTGCTGGGTGACGAGAAGATGGGAATAGGAAGGCAAATCTAGCGGCGTGGTCATCACGGTCGGGTTACCTGGTCAGCGAGAAGAAACGGCAGCTCAATACATTTGTTTCTTTTAAAAAACCAATAAGAAACAAATGTGACAATCAGCATGCTAGCGAGACCTTGCCACGCGCGTCAATACATATGTACCTATAAAAGCCAAAATAGATACAAATGTACCATTTGCAGCACGATGCGTTACACTGCAGCCCACTATCCGCCGGAGGCCGAACATGACGCGCTACCAGACTGATGGAGAGCCCCCCTCCACCACACCGTTGGACGCCATCAACCAACGTCTTGCGGTGCTTTACCCAACCTTGAGCCCGCAGTTAAAGCAGGCCGCGGGCTACGTGATGGAGCATCCGCTGGACATTGCTTTCCAGTCGATACGCAAGACGGCGGGCGCCGCCCAGGTCACACCTTCAACGCTGGTACGCCTGGCCAAGCGACTGGGGTTTGAAAGCTATGAACCGTTCCGCGAGGCGTTTCAATCCTCTGTCCAGGCGCCGCCGGTGGAGCTTTCCGGGCGCGCCAGTCGGCTTCGCCACCAGGCCAACCAGCCAGACGACCCGCTGTTCGTGAACGTCGGCGAGGCGGCATTCGACAACATCGGCCGCCTGTTTACTGCCGATAATCAGTCGCGGGTTCGCGACGCCGCCAGGCACCTGCTGGCGGCGCGTAACGTGGCGGTGGTGGGGTTTCGGGATACGTTTGCCTGCGCCTATCACTTTGCCTATGTAGGCCGCATTGCCATGCCCAACATCACCCTTATTCGTGGGCTTGAGGGCGGGCTTTTGACCGAGCTGGATCACTTCAATGAACGGGATCTGGTGGTGGTCTTTGGCTTTGAGCCCTACTGTGCAGAAACCGTCAAGGCGCTGGAAGTCACTCGTCGAAACGGTGTTCAGGCCATCGCCATCACCGATACGCTGCGCTCACCGCTGGTCCCCGGTTCGCTGATGACCTTTACCGTGGCCAATGCGACGCCCCACTTCTTCCCCTCGATTCTGTCCGCCATCACCTTAAGCGAGGCCATACTGGCGGAGTGCGTGGCGTTTGGGCCCGATCATTTGGTCGACAATGTCAAAAACTTCGAAACCCGTATGCGTAACATGGGCGCGTACGTAGACGTGTCCTGATTTTGAACCGGACCCACCACTGCCACCCGCAAGCGCAGTGGTAGGCTTCGCCACTTTCTAAACTGACTTATTGCTCAGGAAAGAGGATGGTTGAGCCGGTGGTCTTGCGGCTTTGCAGCGCGTCCTGGGCGAGGCCCACATCTTTCAGCGGGTAGCGGTTGGCCACATCAATCTTGATCTTGCCGCTTTCCAGCATGGCAAAGAAATCCTCGCACATCATCTCGAAGCGCTCGCGGGTATCCGCGTAGCCATTCAGGCTTGGGCGGGTCACGAATAGCGAGCCTTTCTGATTGAGAATACCGATGTTCACGCCGTCGACGGGGCCTGAGGCGTTACCAAAGCTGACCATCAGGGCGCGCGGCTTGAGGCAGTCAAGCGACATTTCCCAGGTATCCTTGCCTACCGAGTCGTAGACCACGTCGCACATCTCACCGTTGGTCAGCTCGCGTACGCGTTCCACCACATCCTCTTCGGTGTAGTTGATGGTCGCCCAGGCACCGTTGGCCATGGCCAGATCCGCTTTCTCCTGTGAGCTGACGGTTCCGATCAGCTTGACGCCCAGCGCCTTGGCCCACTGGCAGGCAATCGATCCCACTCCACCGGCTGCGGCGTGGAACAGAATCGTTTCGCCGCCCTTGAGTTCGCAGGTCTGGCGCAGCAGGTACTGCACCGTCAGCCCCTTGAGCATGCTGGCGGCGGCGGTTTCAAAGTCGATGAAGTCCGGCAGCTTGACGACTTTAGACGCCGGCAGCGTATGCAACTCGGCATAGGCACCAAGCGGCCCCTGGGCATAAGCGACCCGGTCGCCTTCTTTCAGGTGGGTAACGCCTTCACCAACGGCATCGACCACGCCCGCGCCTTCGGTGCCCAGCCCAGAAGGCAGGGACGGCGCCAGATACAGCCCGGTGCGGAAGTAAATATCGATGAAATTAAGGCCAATCGCCTTGTTGGCCACGCGGACTTCGCCCGCGGCCGGTGCTGCCGGTGTGGCATCCACCAGTTCAAGCACCTCCGAACCGCCGGTGCGGGAAAACTGAATCCGTTGAGACACATGTGCTTGGGACACAGGAAACTCCTTGTTGTTGGGTGAAGGACAGACTAGCAAGCTAACGCTATCGGCTCGCCAGCGCAACGCGGCTGTCATAACGCGCATGCTAGAGTGGGGCTTTGTTGATGACCGACGGCTAACGGAACATTGCTCATGCACCCTGCTATCGCGCTGCCCACGCTTATTGCCCACCGTGGCTACTCTGCCGCCGCTCCGGAAAACACTCTCGCGGCCGTCCGTGCCGCTCATCAGGCGGGAGTTGACTGGGTCGAGCTCGACGTTCAATTGCTGGGGGATGGCACGCCTGTGATCTGGCACGATGCCGACGTTGCCCGCTGTTCGAACGGACGCGGCAGGCTGCGGCGCATGAGCTGGCCCCAGGCGCAGGCCCTCGACGTTGGCCACTGGTTTGGGAAGGCGTTCGCCGGGGAAAAGATGGCAAGCCTGGAGGCCATGCTGGCACTGCTCAACGAGCTGGGGATGGGCGTAAATCTGGAGCTCAAGGTCAACCGCGGCCACGACCCCATCGCGCTGGTCGACCGCGTGCTGCCGAACGTACTCGACGCCTTGCCCGCCGAGCGGCTTGTCCTGTCGTCTTTTGACCAAACGGCGCTACGCCACAGCCGCACCTTTGCCCCGGCCGACAGGCTTGCGCTCGGCGTACTGGTCAACCGCCTGCCCAAGGAGTGGCGGACGCTGTGTGCCGACGTCGATGCCTTCAGCCTGCACGCCCACTGGTCACGCCTGAAGCGTGCGCAGGCCGAGGCCATTACCCAGGCGGGCTACGCGCTGCTCTGCTATACCCCTAACGATCCCCACGCTTTTCATCCGCTCTGGGACTGGGGGCCTGCCAGCGCGATCACCGATGAACCCGAGGCCTTCCAGCGTTATTTATCGGCCTCGGTCAGCGCAGCACCTGGCAGGTAATGGATGACATCGTGAAAGCGCAGCGGTGTATCGCCATCGTTGCGCATAACGTGCGGCCGGTCCGCGGCGAAGCGAACGCCCTGGCCTGCCGTCAGCGTTTGCCAGGCGTCGTCAATGCGCAGCGCCATGCTCCCCTCGATCACCACGATATGCTCCACCACGCCGGGCGCGTGAGGTGCCGATTCGCTTGCGCAATTCGGCGCCAGCTCGATCACCAGCATTTCAAAGCCGAGGAGCGGGTCGTAGGCAAACAGCACCTGCGCCTGCATACCGGCGCTGTCCTGCCAGGTAGGCGGGTGCGGCGGCCTTGTCACGGCGTCTGAGCCAGCCTCGAACAGACTGGAAAACGACACGCGAAAGCCGCTGGCCATCCGCCACAGCGTGGCAATGGTCGGGCTCGACTCGCCGCGCTCGATCTGGCCCAGCATGGCTTTACTGACGCCGGTGGCCTCCGCCGCGCGGGTCAGGCTCCAGCCACGCTCACGGCGCAGTTGCTTCACGGTCGCGGCGATATGCGCCGCCAAGGTGTGAGGCTCAGCAGTCATGAAACCGCTCCTTGAATACGTGGCGTCATTTTAAACCGGCGCCTGAGCGTTTGGTTTGAGACCACTGATGGCCAGCTTCTTTGCATCTTTCTGGGCTTGCTTGGAGTAAACCCACCTCCATGTCACCCGTCCAGCTTATTGCATAACGCCAGCCATCACGTGCTTGTCGCGTGCATGGCATTGTTTTGCAATGCCTCCCATTGCTCGGACGTTAGCCGGTATAGCCTCACCGGCCTGCCATGAAACTCCAGCACATCAAAGCTGGAAAAACCCGCTTTCTCAGCGACCTTCAGTGATGCCACATGCTCGGGCTCTATGATCACCACCACTGAATTGAACAGTTTCTCGCCAAAAACATAATCTAGAACTGCTCTAGCCGCCTCAGAGGCCAGCCCTTTATTCCAATAACGCCTGGCAAGCCGGTAGCCGAGGTTGATTTCCTCCACATCAGCGACCATTTCTGGCGCAGCGCTGCAAAAGCCTATGAGTTCAAAAGCTTTCTTATCGATTAGCGCCCACGGCCCCGCACCATGTGATTCATAACAGGATAAACACCACTCAACAAATTTTCGGGTGGCGGCCTCATCACAAACGCCATTCACCGAGTGCTTCATCACCTCAGGATCGCTGAGGATTTCGGTCAATGCGGGAACATCCTCGAGGGATAACCGACGTAAAATCAACCTCTCTGTTTCACAAACCTGCACCATAGCCTCCCTGCGAATAACGCCTCAGCGCACCGGTTACTTTGACGTAGCGAAGCGGAGACAAAGGCACCTGAGTGACGCGCCTAGTTAAATGCTTCCGAGCATGAACGCACGAAGCTGCCTTTCCTCTCGCATGACATAGAGGACGAGAACCCGCTTCTCATCCTCCCGATAAAAAATGCGGCACGGCGTCACCACTACTTCCCTGTATACCGAATTGGGGAGTTCAGGAGGAACCCGTCCGGATTGAGGAAAATTTTCCAAACGCTCGGTCTTATCGAAAACTTCCTGAATCAGCTCGCTTGCGGCCGCAGGTTTGTCCAGAGCAATGTACTCAGCGATGGCATCCAGTTGCTGAAGGGCGGGCTCCGTCCAGACTACTTCAGCCATTTACTCATTTTCTCCCTGGCCTCACTTTGGCTGTACGTTCTTCCCTCAAGTACAGCACGCTCTCCTCGTGAGAGCCCCTCAAGCAGCTCAAGCCGACGCTGCATAAACTCGTAATCCTGAACGTCAACAAGGTATGCGGATGGGTGACCATGCTCGGTAATCAGTACCGGTTCTTTCGACAAATGCAGATCTGCCAAAATCTTTGTGGCTTGACGTTTGAGGTTCGTAACAAGCTCAACTTTCATGGGCTCACCCTGACAGAAATAGATAGTGACACTATAGTATCACTTTACGGGTAAGGCAATTACAGCTAGCGCCGAAGCTCAGTTGCCAGCCGAAGCGCAACAGCGTTTTGGACGGTCAACTGTAGTGGTTAGTTAGGCCTTTACGCCTTAAAGCTTCTATTTGTTCAGACACTGACATAACCCCCTTTAGCTTTATGACGGGACATGAACGCTGCTCTAGCCAAGACTGGTGCTTGGCGAGACTTCTTCCCGGCGCAGTGCCTTGGTCATACTGTGCCGCCCATTCCAAAAAGTCGGAATCTGCAGCGCCAAAAAGATAGACTTCTCTTTCCCGTAGCCTCTGCAAGCGGATATGGGTTTCCACATAAAGAAAGATAATCACATTAAAAGCATCCTCAATCTGCTCGCCCCAGTTCATTACAGATCCTGAGACAACTGCGTTCGGATAGCTTTTCAATCTCAACATCAGCAGCCTACGCCTTTCCTCTACGGGTCTTTTCTTCGTGAACGGCGGATTGGTTTCTAACCAATAGAAGTCATCGGCCTCCAAGAAGGAGGCATTCAGCTCCTTGGCGAGAGCTTTGCCGAGTGTGCTGGTTCCGGAACCTGCTGCACCGGTAATAAGAATATGCATCGTGAAAACCTAACGCTTGCAGCATGCGCGCCCATGGAATGGAGCCGAAGGCGCAATGTAATGGGCGTCGCCGTGCCTGCACTGGTTAGGTTCTAGCATGCGACTGGATAATTCCGTTGCAGACATAAAGGCAATTTCGGACAGTACTATCAACTTTTTTAAAGAAGTCATCGTCGAGAACCTGTTCCTTATGTCCTCCACTGTAGTACTGAAGCACATAGCCATCGTGCTGATCGTGGAGCACCTGCCCATGGGCGAATGCATTTCTCCACAACATCAGTTTGTTTAAGTCTGCCTTCAGAATTCTGATCTTGTCCTGCCCTAACAGCTCAAATTGTTCAAGTAGACGCGTGAAGGCCCGACGTTTAAATGAGAACGAGAAGTCGGAGGTTCCCATGATCTCGCTAACGAAAAAATCTCTGTAATTGCTATTCTGATCTGTCTCAGTAAAAAGAATTTTGCTGACCGCCTCAATGATTCGATCCTCTATCATCACCATCGCGGAAAGTATTTCAGTACCGTTTTTCTCTATTACAGTCATCTCATCGACCAAACGTGACGGCCGCCTTTGCAACGGGTCAGGGCGATCAAGATCTAGACGCAGAGTGATAGCCTTCGGGAATTTCAGCTCTTTCATATGAACCTAATACCAATATTCAGCGGCGGCACGACAGGGACGTCCAGTGAGGCCCTCAGGGCCGGAACGAACTGGAATAATTGGTTAGCGCTCACGGTAACCCGTCAATTCTCGAAATCGCTCCCGTTCAGTCTCATGTGCCCTACGGAAAGATATGACACGGACAGTTTCATCAGGACGCATTGTCGTCACCATGAAGACTACCTGCCAGTTGTCATCAACGCTCATGTGTTGATGGCGCGTTTCCCCATTTTCTTGAAAGGCATCACTCACTGCATGATGGAGTGGGCCACCAGTCGGCAGCATGATTCGCTCAAGTAAGTGAACTGCACTTTCGAGGGAGTAACCATGCTTTTTCCGATTCGCTGTCTCTTTGGCTGGATCGTAGTCGATTCGTGTTCGGCCAAAAACGAGCCTGAAATCTTGATCAGCCACACCTCTCATCTAACACTCCTGGGCTCTAACAGTGATTATACCGCCAGCCACATAACGTTATTGAACGTACCTGAACGTTTATTGATATTACCTCTACAGCCAGCCTCTAATAAACCACTGATTTATAAGACATAAACCCGACCGCTTGGTAACATATCCAAAACACGCGTGCCCGCTAGTATTACTCTGTTCATATCACTCTATTCATAAGTTTCGCTTAGATCACGCCCTGGCGGGAATTTTTGTCCGCCACTTATCACAGGACATAGGCCGGTAGCTGACGTTGATGGTAAGTAATGTGCGGAGGCCGGTTAGACGCTGATCGTCCCTTACACTAGGCTCTGGATAGCCCCTCTGGGTCGTGACCAACATGGAGAGTGAGATGAACGATACGGACCTCGGCACCCTGGATGCGCAAACCCTCAGGCAGCTCTTCGAAACGCGCCGGGCCTCGCCGCTGGAGGCGACGCGTGCCGCGCTGGCGCGCATTGACCAATTCAACGAGGCCGTTAACGCCTACGTCCATGTGGATGCCGAAGGCGCAGAGCAAGCCGCGAAAGCTTCGGCCCGACGCTGGGGCCAGGGCAAACCGCTTAGCCCGATTGACGGTATTCCGGTGTCGATGAAGGATTTGACCGAAGTGGCCGGTATGCCCTGCCGAGCGGGTTCATTGACCACATCCAATGCACTGTGCGATACCGATGCGCCCCCTGCGCGCATGCTCCGCGAGGCCGGGGCGATTTTTCTCGGCAAGACCAATACGCCCGAATTTGGCTGGAAAGCCGTCACCGACAATCGCGTGTTTGGCGCCACCACCAACCCCTGGGACACGCGTCTTACCCCCGGCGGGTCGTCAGGCGGTGCCGCCGCGGCCGCGGCCCTCAACATGGGGGTGCTGCATCAGGGCGGTGATTCAGGCGGCTCTATCCGCATCCCCGCAGCCTTCACCGGGGTATTCGGCTTCAAGCCTACCTTCGGCTGGACGCCCCAGTGGCCGCCAGCCAAGGAACCAAGCCTTTCGCACCTCGGGCCGTTAACGCGCTCGGTGCGCGATGCGGTGAGCATGCTCAATGTAATGGGCCGCTACGACTACCGCGACCCTTACGCCACCCGCGGGCAGCCCGAGTGCTGGGGCGCCGACCTCGACAAAGGCCTTGAGGGATTACGCATTGGCTACTCGGCGGATCTGGGCTATGCCGACGTTGAACCGCAAATTGCCAGCCGGGTGAAAGAGGCTGCCGAGAAGATGGAAGCACTGGGGGCGGAGGTCGTCGAGGTGGATCCCGGCTTTTCCTCGCCGCTGGATACCTTCCGCAAGATGTGGTTCACGGCCTCGCTGGACCAGTGGCGGCAGATGGATCAATCCCAGCGCGAGCAGTTGGACCCCGGCATGGTGGCCAATGCCCGCGAGGCCGAAGCGTGGTCCGCCCTAGACCTCTTCCGTGCACTGACGGATCGGGCGCTGCTGACCCAGCAACTCGAGCATTTTAATCAGCACTACCACCTGATCATGACGCCATCGGTAGCCGTCCTGCCGTTTGAAATCAATCAGGAGGTGCCGCCAGGCAGCGACATGCGCGATTGGGAAGAGTGGGCGCCCTTCTCTTATCCTTTCAATCTCAGCCAGCAGCCCGCCGCCTCGGTGCCCTGCGGCTTTACCGACAACGGGCTACCGGTGGGTTTCCAACTGGCGGGCGGCAAGTTCGATGACGTGCGGGTGCTACGCGCCTGCCATGCCTTTATGGAAGCGCATCCACCGCGTTTCCCCACCGTTCCCAACCCTTCTCAATACGCTTGAACACGGCGTAAAAGGTATCGCTGACTGCCATTGTGCGTTATAGCGCACAATGATAGGCTTCATTTGTGCGCTATAACGCTCAGACCATCGACTCGGCTGAGCGTTTGCGTTTTCCTTTGAAGCCAGCCGCCAGCGAGTGACCGCAATGTCGACCACGTCCGCTACCCATACGCCCTGCCTGAAGCGCGATATATCACTCTCCAACGTGACGGCGGGTATTGTCGCGGTAGTCATCGGCTATACCAGTTCAGCGGCGATTATCTTCCAGGCGGCATCAGCCGCCGGCGCCTCCAGCGCCCAGACCAGCTCGTGGCTGTGGGCGCTGGGCATTGGCGTCGGGCTTACCTCACTGGGCTTGTCGCTTCGCTATCGAATGCCGCTGGTGACCGCCTGGTCGACCCCTGGCGCCGCTTTTTTGGCGACCAACCTGCCAGGCGTGCCACTTGGGGAGGCGATTGGCGCCTTCATCGTCTCGGCGGGGCTGATCACGCTGTGCGGCATCACCGGTCTGTTCGAACGGCTGATGCGGCATATTCCGAGCAGCCTGGCGTCCGCCATGCTGGCGGGCATCCTGCTTAACTTTGGTCTGGAGATATTTACCCAGCTTGAGCAGCACTGGCTCATGCCGCTGGCACTGCTGACCGCGTGGGGTGTCGGGCGGCGCTACTGGCCGACGCTTGCCGTGCCCGGCGTGGTCTTGACCGGCGTGGTGTGGGCCATGCTGGACGGGCAACTGGTGATTGAGGGCCTGCCGCTATCGCCTACCTTTCCGGTGTTCATGGCGCCTGAGTTTTCGCTTGCGACGCTGATTAGCGTGGCGATTCCGCTGTTTATCATCACTATGGCCACCCAGAACGTTCCGGGCATGGCCGTGTTGAACGCCGCGGGCTATACGCCGAACAGTTCGCCGCTGTTGATCGCGACCGGCGGCGCCACCCTGGCCCTGGCGTCCTTTGGCGGTTACGCGCTCAACATGGCCGCCATCAGCGCCGCGGTGTGTACCGGCCCTGATGCCCACCCGGACCCCAACCGCCGCTACCCGGCCGGCATTGTCGCCGGGCTGTTGTACCTGCTACTGGGGGTGTTTGCGGCCACCGTCACGGCGCTATTTGCCGCGCTCCCCGGTGCCATGGTGGCGGTCGTGGCAGGCATTGCCCTGCTGGGAACGCTGAGCAACGGGCTGGCCGATGCGTTCGCGAAGCCCGACGAACGCGACGCCGCGCTGGTGACGTTTCTGCTCGCCGGGTCGGGTATTACCTTGCTCGGCATCGGCGGCGCTTTCTGGGGACTGATCGCCGGAATGCTCACCCGTTACCTAATCGCCAAACGGGGCTGACAGCTTTGCCGCCGGGTCAGAGCGGGCGGGTGTCACTACATGGCCGAGAGACGATCATCATCCATCACCCCAGACATGCGCACCATCGCCAGGGCTTCGTCCAAGCTATCCACCTCTTCGACTTTCATCAGCTCGCTTTGTAGCGTAACCGGCTGGCCCGCCTGCTCGGACAGCAGCTGTTCAAGCGCGGCGATGTCCATGTTGTCGTCCAGCGGTTGCGTGTCGATATCGCCGCTCGTCCGGCTGGGTAGATAGATCGTGCCATTCGAGAAGTCGACGGCATAGGCAATCACGCCCGGGACGATAAAGAACAGCAGCCCAACGCCATTGGCCACCGCCACAGCTGGGTCGATATCACCGCTCAGCTGGCCCTTGCGTTCCGGATAAAAAATGGTCCCGCATCCACTAATGGCGATAACTGACGCGCCGATGACGGCCCCTTTCAACCACCGTTTAACTGTCCGTTGCATGCAGGGTCTCCCCGTTATTAATCAATGTTATGTAGGGTAAAACGAACTGAGTTTACCACACCGCACGGCCACGTCAGCGCCCTTGCGTGCCGCGCAATTTTGCCGCCTTACCCGCTTGGCCTTACAATGCCCCAACGAACGATAACGGGTCCGCCCCTTCACCAAGGAATGCTCTCGCCCATGCGCGCCAGCCAACTACTCATTGCCACCTTAAAAGAAACCCCGGCAGACGCCGAGGTGATCAGCCACCAGCTCATGCTGCGCGCGGGCATGATCCGCCGCCTGACGTCGGGCCTGTATACCTGGCTGCCGATGGGGCTTCGTACGCTGCGCAAGGCGGAAGCCATCGTGCGCGAAGAAATGGATCGTGCCGGTGCCCAGGAGGTGTTGATGCCCGCCGTGCAGCCGGCCGAGCTATGGCAGGAATCCGGCCGCTGGGAACAGTACGGCCCTGAGCTGTTGCGCCTTAAGGACCGCCATGAGCGCGACTACTGCGTGGGCCCCACCCACGAGGAAGTTATTACCGACCTGGTACGCAAGGAAATTGCCAGCTACAAGCAGCTGCCGGTCAACTTTTACCAGATCCAGACCAAGTTCCGCGACGAGATTCGCCCGCGCTTCGGGGTGATGCGTTCGCGGGAATTCATCATGAAAGATGCCTATTCGTTTCACCTGGACGAAGCCTCGCTGAAAGACACCTACCAGGCGATGTACGATGCCTACATCCGTATTTTCACCCGCCTGGGGCTCGACTTTCGGCCGGTAATTGCCGACAACGGCTCGATTGGCGGCACGGGCTCCCATGAATTCCACGTGCTGGCCGACTCAGGGGAAGACGACATCGTCTTCTCCAACGCCTCGGACTACGCGGCCAACATCGAGAAAGCCGAAGCCTTGCCGGCGCCGCTGGGTAGCGATGTCACCCGGGCCGCGCCCCAGGAAGACATGCGCCTGGTCGACACCCCCGATGCCAAGACCATCGCCGCGTTGGTCAAGC
This sequence comes from Halomonas sp. HL-48, assembly GCF_001314875.1. GTDB lineage: Bacteria > Pseudomonadota > Gammaproteobacteria > Pseudomonadales > Halomonadaceae > Vreelandella. The sequence goes on along the minus strand of NZ_LJZS01000006.1, from coordinate 27,260 downwards.
AGTTCGGCCTGGCCATCGAGAAGACCGTCAAAACGCTGATCGTCAAGGGCACCGAGGACGATCTGGTCGCCCTGCTGGTCCGCGGTGACCACGAGCTCAACGAAGTCAAGGCGGAAAACCTGCCCCAGGTGGCGAGCCCGCTGACCATGGCCAGCGAAGAGGAAATTCGCGCGGCCATTGGCGCAGGCCCCGGCTCGTTAGGTCCGGTGGGCCTCAAGCTGCCGATCATCATCGACCGCAGCGTCGCCCTGATGAGCGACTTCGGCGCCGGCGCCAACATTGAAGACAAGCACTATTTCGGCATCAACTGGGAGCGCGATACACCGCTGCCGACCGTTGCCGATTTACGAAACGTGGTCGAGGGCGATCCGTCTCCCGACGGTCACGGCACGCTTTCGATCAAGCGCGGCATCGAAGTCGGCCATGTGTTCCAGCTCGGCAAGAAATATTCCGAAGCCATGAACGCCAGCGTCCTGGGTGATAACGGAAAGACCAGCCACCCCTGGATGGGCTGCTACGGCATTGGCGTCACCCGCGTGGTGGCCGCCGCCATCGAGCAGAACCACGACGCCGCCGGGATTATCTGGCCCAATGCCCTGGCGCCTTTCCACGTCGCCCTGGTGCCGATGAACGCGCACAAATCCCAGCGCGTGCGCGAAGAGTCCGAGCGGCTTTACCAGGCGTTGAGCGCTGCCGGCCTGGATGTACTGCTCGATGACCGCGACATCCGCCCCGGGGTCAAATTTGCCGATCTCGAACTGATGGGCGTGCCGCACCGCCTGGTGATCGGCGACCGCAGCCTGGATAACGGCGAGCTGGAATACAAGGGCCGCCGGGACAGCGATGCAACGATGGTGCCCGCCGAGCAGATTATCGATTTTCTGCGCGAAAAAGCCGGTCTTGCGCCCAGCGCCCAGTAACTTGCATTTCGGCCGCGCCAACGCCATGGCGCGGCCGCTACTGGCGGCCAGCCTGGTGGTTGGCTGGGCGATGATCAGCCCGGTCGCGCAGGCGGAATCTTTGCCTGCATCGCTTCGCCCGACCCTGGCCGACACCCACCAGCAACAAACGCCTCAACAACAGTGGCTGATGCGCCAATGGCGCGACCGCATGGACGCGCCACTGTCGGACTTTATCCCCGCGCCAACCCAACGCCGCGAGCTGTTAACCACTATCTATCAGGAAGCTCGCCTGGCCGGGCTACCGCCTGCGTTAGTGCTGGCCTTGATCCATGTGGAAAGCGCCTTCGATGCCGATGCCGTGTCGTCGGCTGGGGCCGTGGGGCTCATGCAGATCATGCCGTTCTGGGTCGAGGAGTTGGGTTTGCCGGTGGATGACCTGCGCCGCCCGACGCGCAACCTGCGCTATGGGTGTACCATCCTTGCCCACTATCTCGCCGTGGAAAATGGCGACTTCACCCGCGCTCTGGCCCGCTATAACGGTAGCCTGGGTGACACCTGGTATCCCGAGCGGGTATTGCATGCCTGGCGGGATCACTGGCAGTAAGCGAGCCGCAACGCCAGAGTGAGCCAAGCGTTAAGAAAGGCGCATGACATTCCGGGTGTAAACTCGCATGATAGGAATCAGTTCATAAGGCGAACAATAAGGGAACGTATGGCGTGTTTTAAAGCTGTGTATCGAACGCTTGCAGGCACCGCCATGCTCATGGCACTGGTCAGTGTCAGCCCGCATGGCCTGGCAAGTGATACCCGCATCAGCGTCACCGATGCCGACGGCCAACCACTGCCCAACGCCGTGGTCGAAGTATATTTTCCAGACGACGCCTCAGCCGACACCGGCGTGGAACAGGTGTCGCAGCGTGACGCGGCGTTTCACCCTGAAGTGCTGGCGATCCCGGTAATGAGCGAGGTGGAATTTCCCAACAATGACTCCACACGCCATCACGTCTACTCGTTTTCACCCGCCAAGACGTTCGACCTGAACCTTTATCTAAAGGAAACCCCGCCACCTGTCAGCTTCGATAAGCCGGGCGTGGTGGTCCTCGGGTGTAACATTCACGACCACATGCAAGCCTTTATCGTGGTCAGCGAGGCGCCCTTCTATGCCCTGACCGACAGTACGGGTCAGGTGACCCTGCCCTCACTGCCGCCGGGCGAGCATCGTGTTCGGGTCTGGCATCAACGGCTCGACGACAGCCAGCAGCGCTGGTGGGAAGGTAATATCACCGCGACCGACCACTTGTCGGTGCCCCTTGAGCTGAACGCCACGCCCCAGCCGGGCAAGCAGCCTTCCTCCCTGCAACAACGTTTCAACGAGGCCTCCTAGTGGATGGTCACAAGCTAGAGATCGGGTAACCCGTTATGCGCTTTCGTACCCGTCTGATGCTCGTGTTACTGACCGTGGTGGTGGTGTCACAACTGGCCACCGGCCTCGCATTTCTGCATGCCACCCAGCAGGATGCGTTCGACAAAGGCAACCAACGCCTCGAGGTGGGCGCCCGGGTACTCAGGCTGGTGCTCGAGAGCCGTGGCGAGCAGCTACGCGACAACGTGACGATTCTGGCGGATGACTTCGGGTTTAAAAGTGCCGTGTCATCCCAGGATAACGATACGCTTCGCTCCGTCCTTGCCAACCATGGCGACCGGGCCGATGCCGACATCGTGCTGCTCAGCGACCTGGACGGTGAGCTGCTTGCCAGCAGCCACCACCCGACGCGAACGCCGATGCCCTTTCCCGCCTTGTTTGACACCGCACGCAAGCAAGGCTCGGCGGTCGATGTCGTCATCGCCGAGGGGCAGCCCTACGAATTTGTCATGTTGCCGGTATATGCCCCCAACGTCATTGGCTGGGTGGGTATGGGTTTTTTGATCGACGATGCCGTGGTGGAAGAAATCAACGCGCTCACCGGCCTTGAAATCAGCGTGGTCAATTATGCCACCCCCCAGACGCGGACGTTTATCGCAAGCTCCCACTCCCGGGCTGAAACCGAGACGCTTACTCGCCTGGGCGGCAACGCCATGGACGGTGACTACTCGCGCACCAGCCAAATGAGCCCGGACGACCGTTACCTGACCTACTCAAGCACCCTTTATGGCGATAGCCAGAACCAGACCTTTGCGCTGATTCAGCTGTCGCGGGACGAGCTGTTGGCGGCCTACGACGATCTACAGTGGCAACTGCTGGCCATCGTCGCGCTTATCCTGTTGTTTGCGCTTGCCGTGGCCGCCTGGAGCGCCCGCAGTATCAGCCGTCCGCTGGTGGCGCTGGCCGACGCCGCCCGGCGAATCGGCCAAGGCGAGCACGTCGCGCTTCCCGAAGAGTCACCGCGCAGCGAGGCAGGCCTGCTCGCCGGCACTCTGCGTTCGATGCAGGAAGATATTGCCCAGCGGGAGGCCACCTTGCGGCATCAGTCCCGCCACGACCTGCTGACCAATCTGCCCAATCGGATGAGTGCCCTGGAGGACATCAATCAGCGCATACAAAGCACGCGTCCCTTCACCCTGCTGCGGCTGGCCATCAAGGATTTTCGCAATATCAACGACACCTTCGGCTATGAGCTGGGTGATCATGTTCTGGTGACCCTGGCGCAGCGCCTAAAGGCCCAACCGGCGCCCGTTCAGTCGGCCTATCGCCTGGCAAGCGATGAATTCCTGCTGCTGATTGACGTGCCTTACGCAACGCCCGAATGGCATCGCCGACTGCGCGAAGAGCTCTCGATGCCCATCGAGCTGGATAAATCGACGATCGGCCTGACGCTCGCCATGGGCGAAGTGAGTTACCCCGCACACGGTGAAAACGCCCAGTTGCTGTTGCGCCGCGCCGACATCGCGCTGGACCTGGCGCGCCACCACCCCCATGCCCACCAGCGATACGTCGAAGGCCAGGATGAACGCCATTTACGCCAGCTGACCTTGATACGCGACCTGCGCGACGCCGTGAACAATGACGAACTGTGGATGGCCTATCAGCCCCAAGTGGCAACGCAAACCGGGGAGGTATGTCAGTTTGAAGCGCTGATGCGCTGGCGCCACCCCTCGCTTGGTTTCGTGCCGCCAGACGAATTTATCGGGCTCGCCGAGCGCTCCGGCAATATTCGCCAGCTCAGCCAATGGATGCTCGAGCACGTCGCCGCCCAGCTCTATCAGTGGCAGCAGCAGGGCTATCGGGTCAGTGTGGCCGTCAACCTCTCGGCCAGCGACGTCAGCGACTCCCTGCTTGCCCCACAGCTGGCCGAACTGCTGGAACGCTATCATCTCGCCGCCGATCAATTCAGCCTGGAAGTCACCGAAAGCGCGGTCATGCAGGATATCGACGCTGCGGCGAGAACGCTCGATGAACTCAGTCAGCTCGGCGTGTCGATTGCGATCGACGACTATGGCACCGGCTACTCCTCGCTTGCCCAGCTCAAACGACTGCCGGTCAACGAGCTCAAGATCGACAAGTCCTTCGTGCTCAAGCTGGACACCCAGGAGGATGACCTGACGATCGTACGCTCCACCATCGAGATGGGCCATAGCCTGGGCCTGAGCATCGTCGCCGAAGGGGTCGAAAACGCCGCCAGCGCCGCCCTGCTCAACCGTCTGGGCTGCGACTATCTGCAGGGCTACTGGATTGCCAAACCCATGCCCAGCGACGCAGTCGCCCCCTGGCTGAACAGCATCGAGCCGTTCATCTTCACCCACTAAGCCTCTTTATCCACTTACCCTGCGACGACCATGAGGACTTCATCATGCGTAACTCATCCCCGCCGGCGCTGATCAGAGGCTTGGTCTTCCTGGCTGTCGCTTCAACCCTATTGTTCAGCGGCAGTGCACTTGCCGGCAGCCGGATCCTGGGCACCGGCGGCGTCAGCGCCATTGAGGGAGCCGCAGGTGGGGGCCTTTCACCCTGGGCAGTGCTGACCAGCACGGCCAGCGAGCAGGAAGTCGGCGCCACGGCCTCGGTGTCCCGCGCTTGGCTTGATGACTACCGTTTGACCGTCGAAGCTGCCAGCGCCAACCTCTATGACCGTGTCGAGGTCTCGGTGGCACGCCAAACCCTGGACCTTGAAACACTGGGCGGCGAGTTGGAACAAACGATCGTAGGCGGCAAGGTTCGCCTGTTCGGCGATGTGCTGTATCACCCCTGGGGCGTCTGGAGCGCGGGTTTCCAGCACAAGTCGGTGGCCGACGACGGCATTCCCAAGGTGCTGGGCGCCAAGGAAGGCCAGGGCAACGATGTGTACCTAAGCGCCAGCAAACTGGTGTTCAACGCCGTCGCCGGGCGCAATCTGCTGCTTAACGCCACCCTGCGTAACACGGACGCCAACCAGGGCGGCCTGCTGGGATTTGGCGGCGACAGCGGTGGTCGTCAGTGGGTCGCAGAAGGCAGCCTAGGCGTGTTCGTGACGCCCAAATGGGTGGTGGGCATGGAGTACCGCCAAAAACCCGATCTACTCGGTGCTGCCGAAGAAGACGACTGGCAAAGCCTTTACAGCGCGTATTTCTTCAACAAGCACGTATCGCTCACCGCCGCCTGGCTGTCACTTGGCGATATCGCCGGGCTTGCCTCACAGAACGGCGCCTATGCGTCGCTCCAGGCGGCCTTTTGACCGGCCAAGGAGATTCCACCATGCACGTTCACCGCTACGCCACTCCGCTGCTGCTGGCCCTCTGGCTGACGGGCTGTGCGGCCCAGGATGCCACCCAGCCATCGCTTTACACACGACTCGGCGGCATGTCGACCATCGATAACGTGGTCGAGAACATGCTGTATCGTGTGGCAGACGACCCCGAGGTCGTGGTCTTTTTTGCCAATACCAACATCGACCACTTCGCGGAAGCCTTTGCTACGCAGCTGTGCGATATCAGCGACGGCCCCTGCCAGTATGATGGGCCGCCCATGGATCGTGCCCATCAGCACATGGGCATCAATGACGCGCACTTCAACCGCGTCGTCGAATACCTCGCCGATGCCATGGAAGAGGAAGGCGTCCCCCTGGCGGAACAAAACGAACTGCTTGGCCGTCTGGCGCCGCTATACGAAGATATTATGCGACGTCAATAATTCGCCAGTTATCCCGGCCCGAGGTTTTCACCTGGTAGAGCGCCTTGTCCGCCGCTGCATAAGCGCTGGCAAACCCGGATTCCGAGGCCACGAAACAGGTGGCACCAATACTCAGCGTGACCTGTTTTTTATCCGGGTGGGCAACATGGGCGAACTGCGATTGCCTAACCTGACGATGTAGCGTTTGGCAATAGGCTTCAAGCGTCGCCGTGTTTTCGCAAGGCAGCAGGGCTGCAAACTCATCGCCCCCCAGGCGGTAAAGGGTTGCCTCATCGGTCAAGGCATCGGCGATCAGCTGTGCCAGCTGGCGCAACAGGGTGTCACCGGCCGGATGCCCCATGGCATCGTTATACTGTTTGAAGAAGTCGATATCGACCAGTACCAGCCCAAGCGACTGCGACTGTTGCTCCATGACATCCTGATGCAGTGCGCTACGATTGCCGATCCCGGTCAAGGGATCCTGCATGGCGCGCGCCATCCAGGTGAGCGTTTCCTGGGTGGCTTTCTCGGCGCGGCGCAGCTGGCGTTCATGCAGCCACCAGAACAACAGGCCGACAAAGAAGATCAACACGCTGGAATAAATAAGCACCTTATGATGCCACCCGGTTCTATCGGCAAACTCGGTGATGACTTCCCCGCGCCGGTCGAGCTGCCCCATCTCGATTTCCGTCAGGCAGTTGATGGGGTTGAACAACTCCCGGGCAAGCACGACCGGGAACGCGCTATCTCCCTCAAGGGCTGCCAGTGTTTCATCGAGTACGCCCAAGCTGGCAGCGGTGCATGCATAATGCTGATGATAGATACCCACATCGAACAGTCCGTAAGCCAGTTCAATGTCGGTGATCGCTTGCACACGGGCCTCTGGCGCTGGCACGTCCAACAGTCGCTCCTGTGCATTCTGCAAATAGTGGCGCGAGCGCGTGGCCAACTGCTGGCCGGTCAAATTTCCCGACTGGCTGAAATACGCTTGAATATCAGGAAACACCCAGCGGGCTTCGAAAATGATCAGTGTCATCAACGCCATGAAGCTCAGCAGGCTAAGGGAAAGCCATGTCACGTAGCGGCCGCCGGGCCGGTTGTTTGGTTCACGACGCTTTGCTGAGAAAAAGGATGGCCTCATGAACTACCTACGGCTTCAATACTGCGAATCATCCAGATCCAGTTGTTGAATTCGCGCAGGTTATTAACGTCCCGGTTCGCATAATCTCGCTCTACCAGGCGCACTGGCCCCCTCGAACGCAGGGTCAAAGGCTGGTCGTCTTCGATGGTGACCAGATACCAGTTGGCATCTTCCCAGCCATCCAGCGTCACCTGGTAACCATCCCACGCCGTAAAGCTCAGCGTGGTGGGAACTCGGCCAAAGTGACGGGTGAGAAAGTCCTTGAAAGGCATCCCCCGCATGGTCACGCTTTCGCCCTGGTAAGGATCGAACAGGTCAAATTGATGGTTGGACTGCTGACGCAGTTGATCGACACTGATGGCCTTGGTGTCATCGCCATCGATCAGGCGTAACGTCTCTGCCATGCTGGTGGTCGGTGTCAGCAGCACGCCGAGGCCTACCCCCAATACCCAGGAACGCCATGGGTACGAACGCATGTAACGCCTGAGAACGGTAGCCGCCATAGAGAAAACATCTCAATAGTTTACGATAGAGTAACTTTACCATTCTCAAGATTACTTTTCCTTTCAACGGCTACTAACTCAACACCATCGAGAAACCGTAACGTCGGGCAAGGAAGGTCAATCCGGACCGGTCTCCCGGGGGTGCCTTTTGGCGTTTTCCTGGGTTTCGAGACCGCTTTTCAGCTCGTGGGTCAAAGGGTCGTAATTGGGCCTTAGCTCGTCCTTGACCGTACCGCTCCACAGCCGCGCCCCCACAAAGTAGCCTGCCCGGCCAATCACATGGGCCGCCACCGGCGCGGTCATCATGATGAAGAGAATCACCCCGAAGGCCCGCGCAACCACCGCCACCTCGCCGAAGTGCAGGGCCACCGCCAGCATGATCAGGGTCGCGCCCAGGGTCGCCGCCTTGGTGGTGGCATGCATGCGCGTCAACAGATCAGGCATGCGCACCAGGCCCAGGGCGGCGAGGAACATAAAAATGGCGCCGATCAGGATCAGCGCGCCCTTGAGCAGTTCAATCATCGCGGGGCCCTCCGCGTTCCAGGAAGCGCGCGAAGCCAATGGCCGCCATGAAGGCCATCAGCGCCATGACGATCGCCACGTCCAGCAGGCTGGGCACGTCGGTGGCGATGGCCACCAAGCCGATGGTGCCGACCAGAATTGACGAGAAGAGCTCCAGGGCCACCACCCGGTCAGGCAGGCTGGGGCCCTTGAACAGACGCACAAAGGCCAGGCACAGCGCCAGGCACATGAGCGCCAGGCTCAGCAGAATGACGGTCGACACGGCTCCCCTCCTCTCAATGGCACTCTCAATAACACTCTCAATGACATTCTCAATGGAACAGCTCCAGAGCGCGGCGCTCGAGCTCGGCCAGCCCCCGGCGCAACTCGTCCTCGTCGTCGAGGAACATGGCGTGGATGTAGAGCACCCGGCGGTCGTCGGAGACGTCCAGGCTCAAGGTTCCCGGCGTCAACGATATGAGGTTGGCGACGAAGGCGATCTCAAATTCGCTGCTCGCCTTGAGCGGCATGGCGATCACACCCGGTTTCATGTACCAGGGCGGCGTGATGATGTCGAAGGCCACCTTGCAGTTGGCCACCACCAGCTCCTTGAGGAAGAAGCCGATGAACAGAATCAGCCGCGGCAGGCGCTGAGCGTGGCCGGCAAGCGCCGGCACCTGGGATTGAATCAACGCCAGCACCAGGTAGCCAAACAGCAGGCCGGCGAGCAGGTTGCGCCCGCTGAAGTCGCCGGTGAGCACCACCCAGGCGAACCCCAGCAGCAGGTTCCAGGCGGCACCGATCATGGTATCACCTCCTCACTTTCGCCCAGCACCGCCTCGATGTAGCGAGACGGATCGAGCAACTCGTTCGCCGAGGCCTCGGCCAGGGCATAGATGGGCTCGGCGTTGAGGCCGATGAACAAGGTGCACAGCGCCAGCCCCACCGCGGGCGCGGTCATCAGCCACATCTCGCGCTGGCCCACCGCCGGGTAGGGATCGACCTCGCCTTCCTCCGGGGCATCCTTCCAGAATACCTCGTTCCATATCTTGACCATCGAATACAGGGTCAGCAGGCCGACCAGCAACGCAATAAAGGTCACCCCCCAGGCTTCAGCCTCGACGCCCGCACGGATCACGATGAACTTGGCGAAGAAGCCGGACAACGGCGGCATGCCCGCCAGCGAAAGCGCCGGGATCAAGAACAGCACGGCCAGCCAGGGATGACTGCGATACAGTCCGCCCAGCTGCTTGAGCTGGTAGGTCCCGCGCAGGCGGCGCACGATGCCGCTGACAAGGAAGAGATTCGTCTTCACAATGATGTGGTGCATGATATAGAAGACCCCGCCGATGATTGCCAAAGGCGTGAACAGCGCAAGGCCCAGGATCATGTAGCCAATCTGGCTGACGATATGGAACGACAGGATACGCCGGAACTCATACTGGGCCGCTGCGCCCAACACCCCGGAAAGCATGGTCAGCCCCGCCCCCCAGAGCAAGATCTCATGGGTATAGCCGGGGCTCTGGTTGAAAATCAGCGTGAACACCCGATACAGCGCGTAGACCCCCACCTTGGTGAGCAGCCCGGCGAATAGCGCCGACACCGCTACAGGCGGCGTGTGGTAGGAAGCCGGCAACCAGAAGAACAGCGGGAAAGCCGCCGCCTTGATGCCGAAGGCCACCATGAACATCATCGCCAGGACATCGACCATGCCAGTGTCTTCAAGCGTTGCGATACGCCGGGCGATGTCGGCCATGTTGAGGGTACCGACCATGCCGTAGAGCAGGCCCACGGCCACCAGGAAGATCACCGAGGACACCAGGTTCAGGGTCACGTACTTGATCGCGCCCTCCATCTGCGCCTTCTCGCTGCCGAGGATCAGCAGCGCGAAGGACGCCACCAGCATTACCTCGAACCAGACGTAAAGGTTGAAGATGTCGCCGGTGAGGAAGGCGCCGACCACCCCGGCCAGCAGCAGATGCATCAGCGGGAAGTAACCAAATTTTTCGTGGCCTCGCCCGGTGGTGGCAAGCGAATAAAGTGCCACGGCAAAGCCGATGATCCCGGTGAGCACCACCATGATGGCACCCAGCAGGTCGGCCACCAGGCTGATACCAAAGGGTGCCTGCCAGTCGCCCATGTGCATCACCAGGATGCCCTCGCGATTCACCGTGGCCAGCAACCAGATGGCGGTGATCAGCAGGCCACCGGTACCGGCCACGGCGACGAAGCGTTGCATGCCCCGCGAACGCCAGAACATCAGCGACACCGCGCCGGCGAATAGCGGGATCAGGATGGGCAGCGCGATTTGGGGCATCACGTGTCGGTATCCTTCATCTTATCCAGGTCATCGGCGCGTACGATCTCCCAGGCGCGACGCACCAGCACCACTGCGAAGGACAGTACGCCGAAGGCGATGACGATGGCGGTAAGTACCAGGGCCTGGGGCAGCGGGTCGGCGACCACCCCCTCAGGGGCGCTCATGCCCGGGGGGACCAACGGCGGTGCGCCGCGGGTCATGCCTGCGGTGACAAAGATCAACAGGTTGGCCGCATTGGACAGCAGCATCAGGCCGATCACCAGCTTGACGATGGAGCGGCGCAGCATCATGTAGATGGCGGTGGCGAACAGGACGCCGATGGACACAGCCATCAATGGTTCCATGTGGCCTCCTCAGGGTCGGGTTGGTCTTCTTGGTCGGTCTTGATCAAAGCACTGATAGCGGTGAGCACCGAGCCCAGCACCACCAGATAGACGCCAATGTCGAAGATCAGCGGCGTCGAGGCCTTGAAGTCGATGATCGGAATGGTCCACCACTGGGCGGTAAAGAAAGGGTCACCGACCCACCAGGCAGGCAACGTCGACAGCACCCCCAGCAGCAGGCCCATACCGACCAGATCGCGCGGCGAGACCTTGAGAATGGCGTGCATGGCCCGACGCCCGAAGGCGAAGAGGTAAAGCGCGAAGGCCCCCGCCGCTACCAGGCCGGCGATGAAACCGCCGCCCGGCTCGTCGTGGCCGCGCAGCAATAAAAACACCGAAAACAGCAGCTGCAACGGCATCAACAGCCGCGCGGCGACGGTGAGGATCAGCGTGCCCGGTTTAATCATCGTATCTCTCCGGCAGGGTCGATGGCTTGGCGTCGTAGTCCTCAGCGTGGAAGCGCATCATGGCATAGACCCCCATGGCCGCGAGGGCCAATACGAACATTTCCCCCAAGGTGTCCAGTGCCCGGAAGTCGACCAGGATGACGTTGACGATGTTGTGGCCATGGCCCAGCGGCTGGCTGTTCTCGACCATGTAGTCGGAAATCCTCGGCAGCCGCTCGCCACCCAACACCGAGAGCATCAGCAGCGTGACCATGGTGCCCATCAGACAGGCGACCACCAGATCGCGCAGGCGCTCCGCCGTGGTGGAAAGCGTGGCGAAACGGGGCAGGCGAAACAGCACCAGGACCAGCAGGATCACCGTCAGTGTCTCCACCAGCAGTTGGGTGATGGCCAGGTCAGGCGCGCTGAACAGCACGAAAGTCAGGGCGATGGAGAAGCCCATGATCCCCACCGCGGCCACCGCGGCCAGGCGCGAGCGCATCACGCAGGCCGTTACCGCGCCGGCCACCATCAGACCCGCGGTGACCACCTCATGGAAATAGGCGTCCACCGAGAAAGGAAAGCTCGGCGAATGCCGGAAAAACAGCGCATGCCCTACAAGGCCCAACAGTACCAGCAGGGTCATCACAAGGTAGTTGCGGATGTAACCATTCTGCAGCACCCGCGTCTGCCCTTCGGCGACCGCCACCAGGCCACGCATCATCGCCTCATAGCCGGCCTCGGGGCCACGGGCCATGATGGGTTCCAACCTCGCCAGGACGGCGCGCACTCGATCCCAGTGGCGGAATACCAGGATGCCCAACGCCAGGCTCAAAAGCGACAGTATCAGCGGCAGATTGACCCCGTGCCACAGCGCCAGTTGCGCCGACACCTCAGCCGTGCCGATCCCCGAGGCAGTGGCCGATACCAGGCCATCCAGCAGGCCAGGCGCCAGACCGAAAACCAGCGACAGCCCGGCCAACAGCGCCGGCCCGACAAGCATGCCCAGGGGTGGGTCATGGGGCGCGCTGGGCGTCTCCCGACGCGCTCCGGCAAAGGGGCGCAGCACTACAATGGCCGCCACCGCCAGCGTCAGGAAGGCCGCTGTGAAGGCCAACAGCAGGATCACCCAGCGCCACGCCTCGGCCTCAAGCACCGACTCGAACATTAATTCCTTGCCCAGGAAGCCAAGCAACGGCGGCAGGCCCGCAAGGGAAACTGCCGCCACCGCGGCGACCACGGCGGTGCGCGGCATTAATTGGCGCAAGCCGCCCATAGCGGTGACGTCCTTGGTGCCGGTCTCGTGGTCGAGGATGCCGGCAACCATGAACAGCGCCCCCTTATAAAGTGAATGGGCGAGCAGAAAGACCACGAAGGCGGTCAGGGCATACTCTGTGCCGATGCCCAACAGCATGGTCAGGGTGCCCAGCGCCATTACCGTGGAATAGGCCAGCAACTTCTTGATATTGGTGTGCTGGATGGCCAAGAAGGCCCCGGTGGCCATGGTCAGCGCACCCACCAACGACAGGGTGATCACCCAAAGTTCGGTCCCGCCCAGCGAGGGATGCAGGCGCGCCAGCAGGTAGATGCCTGCCTTGACCATGGTCGCCGAGTGCAGATAAGCGGAGACCGGGGTGGGCGCCGCCATGGCGTTGGGCAACCAGAAATGGAAAGGAAACTGGGCCGACTTGGTGAAAGCGCCTAGCAATACGCAGACCAGCAGCGGCGCGTAGAGGGCATGTTCGCGCAGGGCGTCTCCCTGATTGTTGAGCTCAACGAGTGACCAGCTATCGCCAGCCACCCCCAGCATGGCGAAGCCAGCAAGCAGGGCCAAGCCCCCGCCCGCAGTAACGAATAATCCCTGCAACGCCGACTTTCTGGCCTCTGGGTCGGTGTGGTTGAAACCGATCAGCAGATAGGAGGTGATGCTGGTGAGCTCCCAGAAAACGAATAGCGTCACCAGGTTGTCGGCAAGCACCAGGCCCAGCATCGACATCATAAAGGCGGTGATAATCACCAGGAAACGGGCAAGATCACGATGGCCCCGCAGGTACTCACCCGCGTAGACCAACACCAGAGCGCCGATCACGGTGATCAGCATGGCAAACAGCCAAGACAGCCCGTCGATAAAGAAGGTCAGGCTAATATCGAGCCCCGGCACCCAGGCCCACTCCAGCAGCAGCGACTCGCCGGCGAGTATCTCGGGAGCCATGCCCAGCAACCAGACCGCCAGAAAGGCGGGATACGCCGCCATGACACGTGCCGTCTGGTCACCGAACCAGCGATGCAACAGCGGAGCTACCGCCGCCATCAAAAATCCCATCAATAAGGCAAGTTGCATCCGGCAGTATCTCCTGTGTCATCGCCCCAGGTTTACGGTAAAAACTGTAAACCAGTCAGCGCTGGCTTGCTAGTCAACGGATTAACGGCGCTACAACACCTTACGATCTTCCACCTTGCTGTGTTCCGTACCTGGGGGCAATGGGTGGCCCTTGGCTAATTCGGCTCGCGTCGCCTCGCGAATAGTCAGCACCCTTACCTGGTAGCGCAGGGTATGCCCCGCCAGGGGATGGTTGGTATCCACCGTGACTTGGTCTGCGTCGATATCGAGCACAGTGACGATCTGCGGACCGGCTTCGCCCTCGGTCTGAAAACGGCTGCCGACGCTGAGGTCTGCATTGCCAAAGGAGGCGCGCGTCACCGTTTGCACCAGCGCATCGTTATACAGCCCATAGGCCTCGGCAGGGGCGAGGGTCACGCTAAGCTCGGCGCCCTCCGCCTGGCCTTCGAGGGCGTTTTCCAGCCCCGGCAGGATATTATCGTGACCGTGCAGATACTCGAGCGGTTTATCCCGTGACCGGGAGTCATCGAGCACCTGCTCGCCGCCGTCGCTCAACACGTCTTTCAAGACATAGTGCAGAGTCACCACGTGATGCGCTGAAATCGACATACAAAACTCCTCTCCGGTAAGCTGTCGCCTGTGTGTCCAAGCGTGGGCATAGCTTATCATTAGGCCATTGTCACCGTCTTACCCAGGAGTCACCCTGAATGCCCATCCCCACTCCCCAGCGCAGCTGGCGCGCTGCCCTGGCGATTTATCTGCGCGCACCGGTCATTACCATGCTGTTTTTAGGGTTTTCTGCCGGGCTGCCCTTTTTGCTGGTGTTCTCGACGCTCTCCGCCTGGCTGCGTAGCGACGGCGTGGAGGTCGCGGCGATCGGCTTTTTCGCCTGGATCGGCATGCTCTACTCGATCAAGTTCTTCTGGGCCCCGGTGGTCGATCGCCTGGCGCTGCCGGTGCTCACCCGCCACTTCGGCCAACGCCGCGGCTGGATGCTGCTCGCCCAGGCGATGATCGCCGGCGGGCTCGTCGGCCTCGCCGGGCTCGACCCGGTAGGTAATCTTGGCTGGGTCGCGGCCTTTGCATTGGTGGTGGCCTTCGGTTCCGCCACCCAGGACATCGCCATCGATGCCTTTCGTATCGAATCCGCCGAGGACGACGTACAGGCGGCCATGGCGTCTACCTACATCATTGGCTATCGCGGCGGGTTGATTGCCGCCGGGGCGCTGGCGCTGTATGTCGCCTCAGCCGTGTCGTGGCAGGTGGCTTACCTCACCATGGCGGCGCTGGTTGGGGTTGGCGTGATCACGGTACTGATACGTCCAGAACCCAAACGCACCTCGTTAGCCGTGCAGTTAATTCATGAGCCCAAAGTCCGTGCCTTTATCCGCGCCAGCCGGGGCCAGCCCAAACTGTTGCGCCGTATCGGGGCCTGGGTGATAGGCGCCATTGTCTGCCCGTTCACCGACTTCTTCACTCGCTACGGGGTCAAGGCGCTGTGGCTGCTGGTGTTTATCGGGGTGTTTCGCATCAGCGATCTAGCCATGGCCTCAATGGCCAACCCGCTGTATATCGATCTGGGGTTCTCGCTGGAAACCATCGCTAACGTGACCAATGTGTTCGGTATTGTGATGAGTATTGCGGGGGGAATTCTCGGCGGGCTGCTGGTGGCACGCTACGGCATTGGGCCGCTGCTGATTTTCGGCGCGGGCATCGTGATGGTCACTAACCTGCTGTTTGCGGCCCTGGCGCTGATCGGCAATCAGTTGCCCATGCTGGTGCTGACGATTACCGGCGACAACCTGGCGAACGGCCTGGCCAGCGCGGTGTTTATCGCCTTTCTCTCCAGCCTGACGTCGCGCGCCTACACTGCGACCCAGTACGCGCTGTTTTCATCCTTGATGACGCTACCCGGCAAGTTCCTGAGCGGCTTTGGCGGGCTGGTCGTCACCGGTCAGGGCTACGCCAGCTTTTTCGTGCTGGCCGCCCTGCTCGGCCTGCCGGCCATTGCCCTGGCGATCTGGATCAACCGCGACCGCCAGCTGGTGCCCGCTCCAAGACTGGCGAGCACTGAGCCTTAACGACTCGCGGGGCGATGGGCGTCGAGCCAGTCCAGCGCCCCCTGCGTCGTCCGCCATTGATCGCGCATCAGCGTGCGATACTGCCAGGCCTCGGCCCGGGAACCGGGGTCTACCTGGCCGTCGGCGTGGGGCATCACCGGCCGTGGGTTTTCGGCGCAGATCATGTCCAGGGTGTGGCGGTTATGGGCCATGACTTCCTTGAGCGAACGTTCAGCCGCCTCGCGGTGGCCCAGCCGGTAAAGTGCCAGCGTGCGCCCCATGAGCAGGCCCAGTTCCAGAGAGCCGTCGTCGCGGGCGTGCTCGGTAAGCGCCAGCGCTTCTTCATTGCGGTCGTCGCGCAGCAGCTGATCGAGCACCAGTTCCTTGAGGCCGAGACTATCCTCCTGGTCGATCGCCAGCAGTTCCTCGGCCAGCTCGCGGGAGTGCTGACGCGCGCCCCGCTCCATACCCACCACCAGCGCAAGCCCAATGCGCAGCAATATGGCATTGTCGGCATCGTCCCAGCGCAGGCTACCGTCGCCTGCGGCCCGCGCCTGGGAAAGCCAGCGGGAGAGTCGCTGTGCCAACGGTGCCAGCAGGCTTGGGGCCATCCACGGCAGGCTGCCGAACCGGCTGGTCAAGGCCAGGGTCAGGTCCTGCACGACCTGCGGCGCATCCAACCATTCGGGGTGGGCACACAGTGCCGACATCCACTCTACGGCGTTGCCCCAGGGGTCACCGCGAAAGCCCAGCGCCACGTCGTCATCGACCATCACCTGAAACTGCTCATGCCAGGCGGCAAACAGCGTCGCCTCGCGGGCGCTGGTGCGGTACGCCAGGTGTCCGGACTCGGGGTCTTGCTGGATGTCGATCTTGGGTGCAGTCGGCAAGGCGGCAAGCAGCGCCTGCAGCGAAATCAGCGGCGTTGCCAGGTCCTCTTCGGCGCTGAGCAGCTGATCCGCGAGGGTGGCGCCGGGGTTTTCCGCCAGCGCCGCGAGGAAGTCGAGCTGCTCTTCGTCCAGATCGCCCTGGCGAACCAGGCGGCGATACCAGAAGTTGGCGCGCTCCTTGGCCTCGCGCTCGTGGCCTTCGTGAAGCAGCAACATGGCTTCGATATAGGCAAGCGTGGGCGAGTCCGGCAGCGCCTGCTGCGCCTTGACGAAGGCCGCCCGGGCGCTGTCCAGGTCGTCGTTGTCCAGGTGTGTCAGGCACAGCCGCTCCAGCGCCACGCCCCGGAGGAACAGCGGGCCGCGTTCGAGCACTTCATCCAGCAGGTCGGCGCGCTTGCGGTTAAAGCCGCGCTCCTGATAGATATCCAGCAGAATTTCAAAGGCGGGTTCGGCCTGTTCGGGCAGCCGCGACCAGTCGCTGCCGTCGAACAGCGATTCAAGAATCTGCATGGCGCGGCCGCTCTGGCCACTTTCGGCGGCAATCAGCCCGGCCTCGAGGAGTGCCTGGGGCAGCGCGCGCTGGCTCTCCAGCGCGGCTTTCAACGTCGTGCCTTTCCATTCGCGCAGCGAGAGCATCCACATCATCTGCTCGGGAATGTCCGTGGGAAACTCGACCTGCGAGCAGCACTGCTTGAATTTGCGACCGGAATCACACCAGCAGGGCTCGTTGCGGCCCGGCGTGGCCAGGGGTTCGCAGGCGAAGTCCAGCCGCTCCAGCGGGGTTTGCGACCACAGAATGGGCGCTAGCGCCTGGGCGGTGGCCAGGTCGTCGTTGAAATAACTCGCCCCTTCGGCACGCACCCAGGTCATGAAATCCGGATAATGTTCTTGTTGCCTGATTGCCGAGAGTGCCCCGGAGGCAAATCCCAGCAGCTGATCGACCCATACCGCCAGCATTGCCGTCTCCACTGTATTAAAGACCGTATTCAAAAGCGCCATAGTTTAGCATGACCGACAGGGGGCACACAGAGAGGATTGGCGTCATCGTCACGGGCTGCTAGGGTGCAGCCATTCATCACACCACGCAGCGTTTTAACCACTCAGAGCGATGCTATGAACGAACTGACCCTTACTGCCTGCCAAGGCCACGCCATTGCGCCCCATCTGGACGCGCTTGCGCGGCTTCGTATTCGGGTATTCCGGGATTTTCCCTACCTCTACAACGGCGATCTGAGCTACGAAGCAGACTATCTAGGCCGCTACGCGGAAAACCCCGCAAGCCTGTTCGTGCTGGCCTTCGACGGTGACGCACTGGTAGGCGCGGCCACCGGGCAGCCGCTGAGGGACGAAGTCGACGAATTTCGCGGCCCCTTTGAGGCCAACAGCATCGACCCCGAGCGGGTGTTCTACTACGGCGAATCGGTACTGCTGAGCGACTACCGTGGCCGGGGCATTGGCAAGCGGTTCATGGCCGAGCGGGAAGCGCATGCCAGATACCAGGGATTCGAGATCGCCGCCTTCTGCGCCGTGGAGCGTCCCAGCGGCCATCCAGCGGAACCAGCGGACTATCGCCCGCTGCACGGTTTCTGGCATGCCCAGGGCTACCAGCGCCACGGCGAGCTGACCACTACCTTCGCCTGGAAAGACATCGGTGAGGCGCAGGAAACCCACAAGACGATGGTGTTCTGGCTAAAGAGCCTTGGCTAACCTCTACCTGCCCACTCCAGCAGCGGCTGGGTGCGCGTATGCATGTCCAGCCGTGCCTTGAGGCGCACCAGGTTCCAGTAGTGACCGTTCAACGCGCGCGAGAGCAGCAACGTCTCGGCGGGCGGCTGGAGGCGATCCATCGCCGCCCATACCTTGGGAGTCAATTCACGCAGTCGGCGGTGAACGCGGACGTCGCTGAAGTCCTGCTCGCCGGGGGCAAATAGCGGGGCGACGCACTCGGCGGATTCGCGGTAAAGCGCCAGGGGCGCGCCCTGCCCCTGGCGGCCCCCCATCTGAACCAGCGCCTCGTCCATGGCCATGGGGTCGTGGGCCAGCGTGGCCTCCAGCAGCTCCATCATCGCTTTAAGACGCGCCTCCGGCACCGGAATCACCGCGCCAAAGTCATAAATCACCAGCCGGCCCTGCTCATCGGCGGCAAAGTTCCCCGCGTGGGGGTCGGCGTGGAGCTCGCCGTAGGTAAACAGCTCCTCGGTGATCCAATCCGCCAGCGCCACAGCGACTTTCTGGCGGGTGTCGTCGTCGGCGCTTTCCAGATCGCGCAGCGGCGTGCCGCCCACAAAGCGCATCGCCAGCACATGCTCGCCGGAAAGCTCGAACAGTGGCTCTGGGATCACCAGGCGGCTATCGGCCTGGTAGCGTTCGCGATAGCGGGCCATGGCGTCGGCCTCGGCGCGGTAATCAAGCTCGTCGCGCAGCCCCGCCGCCAGCTCTTCAAACAGCGCGTCCAGTCGCGCCTGGGGCACTTTGAACCAGCGGCCCAGCCCCATGATGCGCCTCACCTGTTTGAGGTCGCTTTCCAGCACGTCGGCAAGCCCCGGGTACTGCACCTTGAGCACCACCGTCTCGCCCTCAAGGGTCACCGCCTTGTGCACCTGGCCCATGGAAGCGCTGGCAAAGGGCCGCTCTTCGATCTCGCGAAAGTGCGAATCCAGGTCACCGTACTGCAGTACCAGCGCCTCGCGGATGCGTGGCCAGGGCATGGGCTCCGCCTGGCGTTGAAGGCGCGACAGCTCCTCGGCAAGGTCCGGCGGCAAGAGGTCATCCCACTGGGACATGATCTGCGCCAGCTTCATGGCCGGGCCCTTGAGCTCGGAAAGCCCCTCAAACAGCGCTTCGCCGAGTGCCCGCCAGTCCGCCTTGCCACCCAGGCGCGTCTTGAGCAGCGCACCGCCGGTGCGCGCCCCCAATCCCATTAAACGTCGTGTTCTACCGCGATCTCGCATGGCAGCTGCCTCGTTGACCATCTGCCCCACAGCTTACGCAATCATTCATATTTATACAAAAGCTATACGCATAAAGGTTGTGTATCATTTCATTGACAGCCTTGCAGGATGCTCAAGGCTGCCTGCGGTCTGGTACCATAACGATCACGTTCAACCACTCAGGCCCAGCCCGCATGCGCTTGATTATCGCCGAAAAACCCAGCCTGGCCCGGGCCATTGCCGACGCGCTGCCCAGCAGCGCCCAGCGCCAGGACGGCGCGATTACCTGCGGCGATACCACGGTGACCTGGTGCCTGGGTCACCTGCTGGAACAGGCCGCGCCGGAAGCCTACGACCCCGCCGACAAACAGTGGCGGCTCGACCGGCTGCCGATTGTGCCTTCTACCTGGCAGCTTGCGCCGCGCCCCAAGGCCCGCGGGCAGTTGGCGGTGATTCGCAAGCTGATCAAGCAGGCCAAGGAAGTGGTTCACGCCGGCGACCCGGACCGTGAAGGCCAACTGTTGGTCCAGGAAGTGATCGAGCACATGAAGTATCGCGGCCCGGTGCAGCGGCTGCTGATCAGCGACCTGAACCGCCCGGCGGTGAGTCGAGCTCTTGCCGCCCTGCGCCCCAACGCCGACTTCCAGCCGCTTTACCAGGCGGCCCAGGCCCGCGCCCGGGCCGACTGGCTGTACGGCATCAACCTGACCCGCGCCTGGACCCTTACCGGCCGCCAGGCGGGCCATGACGGCGTGCTTTCCGTGGGCCGCGTGCAGACGCCGGTGCTCGGGCTGATCGTGCGCCGCGATAACGCCATTCGTGATTTCGTGCCCCATCCGTTCTACCCGCTATGGGTCGATCTCAAGGTGGCTCAGGGTCAGCTGCGCGCCTGGTGGGCGCCTAAAGCGCATCAGCCGCTGGATGACCAGGGGCGACTGATCGACCGCGCCCCCGCCGATGCGCTGGCAGCGCAGCTGCCCGGTGCAACTGGAGAGCTTTCCCAACTGGAGCAACAGGAGAAACGCCAAGCACCACCGCTGCCCTACTCGCTTTCCGCCCTGCAGGTCGACGCCGCTCGCCGCCACGGGCTTTCCGCGCAGATGGTGCTGGATGTTTGCCAGCGGCTATACGAGCAGCACAAGCTGATTACCTACCCGCGCTCCGACTGCCGGTACCTGCCCGAGGAACACCTCCCGCTTGCCCAGCGCAGCTTGACCGGCGCCTGCCAGAACGACGATACCCTGCGCCAGTGGCTCAACGGTGCCGACTTTTCCCTGCGCTCCAAGGCGTGGAACGACAAGCAGGTAGGCGCGCACCACGCCATTGCCCCCACCGGCAAACCGGCGGACTTGAGCCAGCTCTCCGCCACCGAGGGCCATGTATTCCGGCTGATCGTGCGCAACGTGATGGCCCAGTTCTACCGCCCGCTGCGTACTTTTGAAGTGAAGGCAGAATTTACCCTGCTCAATGAAGCCTTCCGCGCCCGCGGCCAGAGCATTCTCGACCCCGGTTGGAAACCGCTGTTCACCACCCGGGAAGAGACGCCACCCCTGCCGCCGCTGACCCAGGGCGAAGCCTGCCAGGCGCTAGGGGCAGGCGTCGAGGAGAAAGAAACCCGCCCGCCGGAGCCCTTCACCGATGCCAGCCTGATCAAGGCGATGATGAACATCGGCCGCTATGTGGATGATCCAGAAGTGCGCCGCACGCTACGCGACACCGATGGCCTGGGCACCGAGGCGACCCGCGCGGGCATCATCGAAACCCTGGTACAGCGAGGCTACCTGGTCCGCAAGCAGAAAGCTCTGCGCGCCACCAAACTGGGCAGCGCGCTCATCGCCGCCCTGCCCAGCGCCGTAAGCACGCCGGAACGGACTGCCCTCTGGGAGCAGCGCCTACGCGCCATCGCCGAGCAGCAGGACGACGCCAACGCGTTTCAGCATGCACTGCTGGAGGATTTACGCGGCCTGCTCACCCATAGCGATGCGGGCAAGCTGAGACGCAGTTTGCATACCGCACAGGGAGAAACGGGTGGTGTCGCCAAGCGTAAAAGCGCTAAGCCCAAACGTGCCCGCTATGCAAAGCGCAAACCCAAGCTTGAATAGGCCTAGAACTTGATTCACTTTTCTTATTCAGACAAACTGTTTCCATATATCAATAAGTGGTGACAATTTGTCTGCTAGCGATGCTTGCCAATCCTTCCGGGGGTATGTCCAAGCCGTATTCCGCCAACACGGCGGTCAACTGCGTATTAGCCAAGCTCTGGCGCAGGGAATCAGCCGGTACCAGTTCTATCGGCTACGCGATGAAGGGCTGATCGAACCCGTCAGTCGCGGCCTTTACCGGCTGGCTGATCTACCGCCTATTGAAAATCCGGATCTGGTAGCTGCCGCTACCCGTTTCCCCCATGCCGTGCTGTGTCTGATTTCCGCGCTCGACTGGCACGGTATTACCACGCAAATCCCCCATGCGGTTCACCTGGCGGTGGAGCGGAATACTCGTCTGCCCGTTCTGGATTACCCTCCTGTGTACGGCTATCGGTTCTCCGAGAAAGCCTTCAGCGATGGTATAGAACAGGTGGTTGTGGATGGGATTTCGCTGCAGGTCTACAACCCCGAGAAAACGCTGGCTGACTGCTTCAAGTTTCGTAATCGCATCGGCATGGATGTGGTACTGGAAGCCTTGGAGCTTTACCGCGTCCGTAAAACCTTTCGGCCTGGAAAGCTAATGGAATACGCCAAAGTTTGTCGCGTCGCCAAGGTCATGGCGCCTTATGTGGAAGCCAAACTCTGAAAGAAGCCCACACAGAGTGAAAGGAGATCATCGTGGCTAAAAACATCGCTGCTTCTGCACGCCAGCAACTATTGAATAAATCTCGAGAAGAGAAAAGGCCCTTTCAAGAATTGCTGCAATATTACGCCATGGAACGGTTTCTATATCGACTTAGCCAATCGGCGCATAACCGCTGCTTTACTCTTAAAGGGGCCCTATTGCTTTGGGCGATGCAAGGGCCAGATATTCGCCCCACACGGGATATCGACATGCTTGGCCAAACAAGCAACAACCCCAAACGTCCCGATATAGCTGAAGCACACCTGACACCGTTACACCAACGGGTGCCTTGGCCCTTCAGGCATCGGGCGTGTCGTCAGTGTCCTCGCCGCGCTCCACTCTTTTCCTGCTGATGGAACGCGAGAAGAAAGGCACCACGTAAAGCACCAGCCAGGCCAGCAGCGTACATAACACGGCCGTCTGCTCGCGCCCCAGGCCCACGGCGATGCCGATGGCGGCGGTAAACCAAATGCCCGCCGCCGTGGTCAGCCCTGATGTGCCTTGTTCATCTTTACGGGTGATGATGGTGCCGGCGCAAAGAAAACCAATGCCGGAAATGACACCCTGAATGACGCGGCTCATCTCTGAATCGGAAATACCCGCCTGCGCGGGAATCAAGATAAACAGCGCAGCCCCCATGCATACCAGCATATGGGTACGTATGCCCGCTGGCTTACCCATCTGTTCGCGCTCCAGGCCCAGCAGTCCCCCCAATAGGGCTGCCATCAACAGCCGAAGCACCACCACGACAAATTCACTTAAATCGTTAAAATCCGAAAACTCGGAGACAACGGTATTGCCAATCACTTCCATTGTGTTGTTCCTGTTACTGCGCTAGCCAAAGGGGCTTACTGGCAGGGATAGACGGGCGCCCTTTCTCAGTCTAAGGCCACCACTTTGACATCATCGGCTTGACGGTAAGGCCGTGGATGATGATCGAGAGCACGATCACCACCAGCGTAATGTGAATGAATTCCACCGCCAGCGCTTCCGGCAGTCCAAAGACAATCGCGAACATCAGGTAATAGATCGACCCGATACCGCGCACGCCGAACCAGCCCACCAGCATTTGCAGACGCATCGGCGCACCCGAGCCAAGCAGGCCAAGAAAGACACTGACGGGACGCACCACGATAAATAGAAAGAGCGCCAGCCCCACAGCTCTGAAACTCCACGAATCAAGAAACAGCATGCCACCCAGCAGTATGACAAGCACCAACTCGGACAGCCGCTCGAGGGATTCCTTGAACACCAGCGAGCCTTCTGCCACTTGCGTACCGTGTTGGGACGTTGCCTCCTCGTCGAGGACCGCCACGGCAGGCTCGGGCGGTGCGTCTGTGGCGGGTGTATGAGCATTTGCCAGCTTGCGCTCCGCCTGACGCAGCGAGATAGCCGCTGCAAACACCGCCAGAAAGCCCCAGGCATCCAGCAGCAGGCAGATGCCGTAGACCACGCCGATCAGTCCCAGGCCTAGGAAGTCATCCAGTAAAGGCCCCTCGCTGACCAGGAAACGTTGTTTCCACACCAGTTGGGCCAATAGGCGCGCCATGATCACGCCAACCACCAGCGCTACCAACGTGGACCAGAGTACATCCTTTAGCAGCCAGCCCTGGAGCATGTCCAAGCTGACCGGCGCGCTGAGCATGACAAGCCCAAGCATCACAAACGGAAAGGCACTGCCGTCATTCATGCCCGCTTCACTGGTCAACGTGAACCGCAGCGGGTCTTTATCGCCCATGTGGCGAACCTGTACGTCGGTAGCCAGTACCGGATCGGTAGGCGCCAGTATAGCGCCGAGCACCACCGCCGCTCCCAGCGGTAAGGCCAATATGTAGTAGCCGAAGGCGGCAGTCAGGGCGACGCTGATCGACATGGAGACAAACGCCAGCCGCACCGGCACACGCCATTCGCGCCACCTGAAAGGCAAAGGCATCTTCATACCCGCGATAAACAACGACACCAGCACGGCAATTTCAGCGAGCACTTCCAGCAGATGCGCCTGTTTGAGCGGATTAAAATGAAAGGCGCCCAGCACCGACGGCCCCAGGGTGATCCCAATGGCCAGATAGACAATCGACGGCGTCAGCCGCATACGTTGCAGAAAAGGGGAACGCAATCCCATCATGATCAACAGGATTCCGATCAATACAAACCAGGCGGCGGTGGTCAAGGGTATGCATCCGAAAGGGACAGACTGGCAGTGTGAGGCATAGGGGCCGCCCGGTCACGAACACAATGCAAACCTTCCCACAGCGAGAAAATGCCAGGCGACCAGCTAGCGTCAAGCTCGCGTGGCCAAAAATTGCCCATTTCCGACAGGGACGGTGCAGGTAGTGGCATCCGCATCTCCCGATACCAGCGCCATGAAGGGCCCCATCTCGTCAGCGTGGGAAGTAGCGTTATCAACCACGAGAAGACCTCCCTTTCTCAGTACACGCTTGATGGTCGGCCACCAGCGTTCATACTCCGAGCGTTTGGAATCCAGGAAAATCAAATCAGCATTGGCATCTAACATGCTTTCAAGCAGGCCGCCCGCCTCCCCGCGAAGTTGGGTGATAGCATCAGAAAGCCCTGAACGCTCAAAATTTTTGGCCGCCAGTTCAAGCTTGAACTCGGATTGTTCAATCGTCGTGACGTGCCCGCCTACCTTTTGCGCCGCTTGCGCCAGCCACAAAGTGGAATACCCGTTGGAGGTGCCAATCTCCAGCACACGTTGCGCATTGGTTGCCTGTATTAGCACCGCAAGAAACTCTCCGGTATCACGGCTGATATTCAGCATTCGTCGTGGGCGGTCGGCGATGGCGGCATCGTTTTCCTGACCAAATTGCTCTAATTCGACTAACAGCGCTTGTAATGACTCGTTCAAACCCACCTCTCTTTCACCCAGTTCTTGGCAAATAGCCAAGGGTATTACCAGGTCTCTTCAGCGCCCGGCGGCCCCACATCAATCTGCATATCAGGGGCAATATCCACCACGCCTTTAACCCGTTTCAGCCGCTCAGCCGTGACCTCATCTGCCGACCCGGTAATACATCCGATCTCTTCGAGGATCTCCTTAACGGTCAACCCCTCTTCACTAAGGCGTGTGGCGATGTCATTGATCGATTGATCGTTAGAAATTGTAATTATCCATAGCGCTATCTTCGGCATCGACCATCCTCTCTTAGGGCGCTTGTACCAATCCGGCACCAATGCGGGATTCACGCGATGGCAGCGCTTGCACCGACGCCACCAACTGTTGCCACAGCTTCAACCCGCGCAGTGACGCGTCAGACTGCGCCCAGAGAGCTGCGCAACCTGCCACGTGAGGGGCTGCCATACTGGTGCCACTAATCGTTTTATGGCGACTCGGCCGTGGCCAGGAAGAAAAAACATCCCGCCCCGGCGCGGCAATCTCGATTTTGCCATGATTGGAAAAACGGGAAGGCGTCAGGTTCTCATCGAGTGACGCCACGGACATAACGGTAGGCGAGTTGGCGGGCGCACCAGTGCGTGCAGAGGCATTGCCCGCGGCGGCGATAATCAGGCAGCCATTACGCAGCGCCGCCTCGCCAGCATGGGTGTAGGCGGCCTGCACCGGGCTCTGGCTGCCCAGCGACATCGAGATCACTTCGCAGCGCTTGGCAATCGCCCAGTTCAAGCCTGCAAGTACGCCCGCCCCTGTGCTGCTGCCGGAGTTGGTCAATACCTTGCCAACGAATACCTGCGCCTCATACGCAATGCCATAACGCTGGGTGTTTCCATCGGGCACCTTTGGGCCGCAGGCGGTGCCGATACAGTGCGTTCCGTGCCCATTGATATCCTGAACCGGCTCCCCAACGAATGAGCGCGTAACGAACTCCCGGTCAGCGAAATCCGGGTGGCCAAGATCCATTCCGGTATCAAGCACAGCCACCTTAATACCTGCGCCAGAAAAGCTACTTTGCGCCACCTTGCACTGGGCCAACCCCCAGGTCACTTCCATCTCTTCTGCTACACGCGCCTCGTCGCTTTCATCATGACCAAGATCAACACCGAGATCGCGAGCGATGACACTCGCTGCCCGCAGAAAGCCCCGCAGGTACTCGGCGTGTTTAGCATCAGCGCTGTCTGAAAACGCAAAATATTCCGGCTCGATAATTTCTATCGGGCCTTCCGCGGAGATCTCATCAAAAACACTCATGCCATGCTGCTGTAGGGCATCACCACCAACGAGCGCGACACCAAGCTCCGGGAATACCATCGCCTCGGCATCCCCGGCGTCTTCCAGGCTGACCGCCTGATCGGCAAAGTCACGGGCATCGGCCACCCGAAAGTTTTGTGCCTTCAGCGCTCTGACGCCCTCTTCCACTCGCCCCTCACGGTAGCTGATCAGGAAGCGCCCCGTTTCAAGGCAGTTGCCGCCACGCTCCATTGCTGCCAGCAAGAGTTTTTCGGTGCCGCAGGAAACCGAGTTGAGTGATTCACTCGCACCCGAAGATTCGCCGCTGCCGCTACCTTTCGGTTTTTTAGCCATCGTCGACCTCCTTTTCATTTGGCTTTAAAACGTTGCTGTTCAGGCGCTTAGCCATAAAAACTTCACATAGCTATACAGACACCCGGTCATTTCAGCTTAACGCAGCTAATGAACTTCGCCAGATGAGTGTCTGGCCATGCAGGCGTTAAGCTAAATGCAAAGCAATACTGGCCGCCAAGCCAGCTAAAGGTAGGCAACGGGGTACGGCGACTATTGAGATACGGGTTCAATACGCTCTTCATCGCGCAGCGTGAGCACTTCGAAGCCAGAGGATGTGACCGCAACCGTATGCTCCCACTGAGCAGACAATTTCTTGTCACTGGTCACCACCGTCCATCCATCCTTCTTGGTTTTAATCTTGGCCTTTCCCTGGTTAATCATGGGTTCGATGGTAAACACGGCGGCCTCAAGTTCCAAGTGCAACACTATTGAAGCGTGCTCGGGCCGGCGACGGATTTTTTAAGCACCTCGGCGTAGACTTCCAGCGGCGTGCGCC
>NZ_LJZS01000010.1 GCF_001314875.1 Halomonas sp. HL-48 | reverse complement strand
TGGCGGCTCGGTCTTCAGCAGAAAGATGGCGATAACAATGAGTCATGGCAATACCTTACCTGATAGGTTAGGTGTTGCACTTGGTCATTGAGACCGCCCTCCCCGTGAGGCATCAGAGAAAATGTGCGGCCTCACGGTCAGGAATGGTTTTGCGTATTGATCACCGTTGTGAAGCGTAAAAAATTCGTATCATTCGCTTTACTATAATTATACGCTTCCTCTTCATTCCAAGGTCCTTCTCGTACTGTCCATTTGGCCTCTACTTTGTTGTTCAAAGTGCTGCTTTCATTCCATGAATCCTAGGCTGAACTTTCCTTCGGTAACGATATAGCAGGCTTGCAAAATAACCTCATTAACACGAGTAAGATACAAACTGCACAAAAAAATGGGAGCGCTTCCTAAAGCGCTCCCATTGCAACGAATACAAGAGTGTTACTTAAAACTCGATGGTCGCCGAAAGCTTGAATGTGCGCGGTTCGCCTTGAATCAAATAATTCGCAAAGGACGTCGAGGCACCTGACCAGTAATCTTCGTCGGTAACGTTGTCGATACCTGCGCGCCAGATCCAATCAGCGCCACCGACCGGGGTGGTGTAGCGCAGGCCAAGATCGAGGCGTGTCGAGGAATCCAGCTCCAAGTCGTTGGCCACATCGGAGTACTGCGAGCCCGTGTGCAGGATGCGTCCAGTGGCAGTGAGGCGCTCGACAAAGGGCGTATCCCATTCGCCACCGAGCACAAAACGATACTCAGGAACGCCTGTGGCATCATTTCCTTCGTTGCCATCCTGTGTTTTGGTGAGTTCCGCATCTATCCAGGTCGCGCTGCTGAATAGACGCACTCCTGTCGTCGGCTCACCGTAAAGGCTTAGCTCCAGACCGCGATTACGCTGCTCGTTATCCAGGTTGCCAACGCCATCGACAACCGCTTCAGAGGGCCGCTCAATCTGGAACAAGCTAATGCCGCCACCCAAGTGACCATAGTCGAACTTGGCACCCATCTCGTGCTGCTCGGCACGGGCAATGCCCAAGTGCTGACCATAGTTCAGCGCTGCGGTATCGGTGACCGTGCCGCCATCCTGCAAAGCTTCGACATAGTTGGCGTAGAGCGAGATATTATCCGTAGTCTTGAACACCGCGCCAACGGCGGGGGTTACCCGACGATCGGCATAGCGATTGCTGCTGCCCTCGTTAGGACGTTCGTCGATCTCAAATTCCTGATAGCGTGCGCCCAGCGTCAGCAACAGTCGGTCATCGATGAATCCAAGCGTATCGCTCAGCGTGACCCCTTGGGAGCGTTGGCGCCTCACGTTACCCCCCACGGAAGGCGTGCCATCCGGGCGAGATAAATCGACGGGATCGTAGATGTTGGTCGTGCCTGCCGCGAGGGACTTCCAGTCCGTGTCGAACTTGCGATAGGCGCTAGAGTAGCCAACGGTAATGTCATGGCTAACCGGGCCGGTCATAACGTAGCCACGGAGCCCCGCTTGGCTTGCGAAGTTGTCGATATGGTTGTCGGTCTCGAAGTCGGTGACACTGGCGTTACCCGCGTCATCGGTAAGGATCGGAGTCGCCGACACGATGCCTTCGAGCGTGCGGTTACCCCCCAAGGCCGCGAAAGCGGTCCAGGTGTCGGTGAGGTCATATTCGCCCCTGACCATGCCGAAATTGGTTTCTAGCTCGGTTCCACCGAAAGAAGGGGTGTAGTTCAACGATGAATCCGGTGCAGCGGGCACCTGAGTGGCCGCGTCGGTTCTGACGCTTGAACGGCCACCATCCAGGGTGAGCTTTTGATGACCGAAATCGAACAATAACCGGCCTCGATCCCCACGGTAGTCGAGCCCAACCACGACGGAGGTATCGCGCCGGGTTTCGTCATCAATGGCGGTATCACCACGGCCGCGCGTGGCACTTACGCGTGCTCCCCATTGCTTCTGATCACCATAACGCTGGCTAGCATCGACGCCCACTTCGCCGTAGCCATCTGAGCGATAATCATTGGATAGCTTGAGCATCGGGTCATCCCCCGCATGCTTGGGCTCGATGTTGATGGTGCCACCGATTCCGCCGCTCCCGCCGATGGGAATACCCGATGTAAAGGCGCTGGCGCCTTTGAAAACTTCGACGCGCTCGGCAAGGTCGCTGTTGATGATCTGGCGTGGCAGTACGCCGTAGAGGCCGCCATAAGCCACGTCGTCACCAGTCAGGTTAAAGCCGCGCACTTTGTACGCTTCGCCATAGATGCCAAAGCCCAGCCCAGTCGACACCGAGGCATCGTTTTGCAGGGTATCGCCGAGTGTCTGAGATTGCTGGTTCTCCACCAGGTCACTGGTATAACTGGTGACGTTGAAAGGCACGTCCAGCGCGTCTTTTTCACCGATCAGACCTACGCGGCCACCCGCAGCGATTTGGCCACCAGCGAAGGCCGGAGGTGGCGTATCTCCATAGGTCGGTAGGGAGCCCGTTACGGTGACGGTATCCAGGGACTGATCGTCAGCATTAGTCTGCGCCCAGGCGCTCGCCGGTGTGATACCCATCGCGATCAACGTCAGCGTGCGCAGAAACCGTGCTTTGCGCGCTGTGTTGGAGGTGTTCCCAAGAGGCATAGTGTCGATCCTATCGTTTTTACATCAGCACCCAGCCGCCGCGTTTTTATGAAGCCGATGTAAGAAAGCGGAAGGCTTGGCTGTCGTGTCATGATTACTTTTCCGACATGGATCTATATGATAAACAAAATGAGACTTATTAACACCTGCGGATGACATTTTTTCCGTGCTGCCTTGCAAACAATGCACATTGACGTCTCAATGTGATCCTTTTTACTGATGCTCTCGTTGCTATGTACCCCGGTCGATGCTCTCTTTCTTGTCTCGCTGCTGTTTAACGGCCACTTGCTTGCTGCCCATGTCGAATGCCCATGCGCAGTGGGCCACTATCAACCGGACCAATACCGAAACGCTGCTGGCCATTGACGCGCCGCTGAGTGGTACCGCTCAACAAAATGGCTACCATGAGTGGGTAGGGGAGCCAAGGATCCCCGACGGGGTTGCAGATATTGGCCTGCGTTCACAGCCCAACCTCGAGCTCATGGCGCAATCGCCGCCGACGCAAACGTTCATTTCGCCGATGTTCACCAGTTTGACGGAGCGTCTGGAGAGAATCGCCCCTGTCACGTCGTTCTCCCCCTATTTGCCCGGCACCCATACCTGGCAAGAGATACAAACACTCACCCAGCAGCTAGGTGAGTTGACCGGCCACCGGCTGCAAGCAGCGCAGCTAATGAACGAAACGCATACGTGATGGACATGCTTCGCCAACAGCGCCCCGATGCACCGCCGCTACTGATGGTGTAATTCATGGATGCCCGTCATGTGAGGGTTTTTGGCGCGCTGCCGTCTGCTCAGCGTTTTGCTCGTGAATTGGTTGCTGCGCTTGCGTCGCGGAACATGTCACTAGCGAGCGGTTGAAAGCCTCGCCCCCGATTTCATCACGGTTTTCAATATTAGGACCATCACCACGCCAGGTTTGGTCGGGGAGCCCGCGCTTGAAGCTACCGCGAATCCCCTCTGTCACTCATTGCTCCTGCTCGGAAGGAAAAGGGCTGCGGTTATTCTATGAATCCAGGGTGTTAGCTTAAGTCTGCACAAATAAATGATTCATAGCACACTATGTTCCTGAGCAAAAAGACAAGACTCGGTGATGACTTGGTGCCGTTTACGGGGTACGCAAATCGGGCGGTTAGTTTCCGGGTCTTGGATCACCTGGGCGTCCAGGTCGAAGACGCGCTTGAGGTTGTGGGTGGTAAACACCTCATTGGGCGTACCGCTGGTCACGATATGGCCGTCGCGCATCATCACCAGCTGATCGGCGTAGGCGGCGGCCAGATTCAGGTCGTGGAGCACCAGCAGCAAGGTACGGCCACGTTCATGGGCCAACCGCGAAAGGAGTTCCAACAGGTCAACCTGTACCTTGAGATCCAGAAAGGTGGTGGGTTCATCGAGTAGCATCAAGTCGGTCTGCTGGGCCAGCACCATGGCAATCCAGCAGCGCTGGCGCTGCCCGCCGGAAAGCGTGTCGATGCTTTGGTCGGCAAAGTCGGTGACGTCGGTGAATGCCATGGCCTCGCGAATGGCCGTCGCGTCTTCAATCGTATTCCGCCGCCATAATCGCTGATGCGGAAAGCGCCCCATGCTCACCAGCTGCTTGACGCTCAGGCCCTCGGGCGCGACGGGCCCCTGGGGAAGAATGCCTAACTGCATTGCTACCTCGCGTGTATTGCGATGATGAATATCCTTGCCGTCCAGGTAAACATGCCCGGCGCTCGGGGTGAGCGTGCGGGCGAGCGTTTTCAGCAGCGTAGATTTACCGCTTCCATTTGGACCCAGCAATACCGTCAGCTTTCCCTCTGCCACCGCCAGATTCACACCATTAAGTACATGGCGGGCGTCATAGCCGGCGAACAGGTTGTCGCCGATTAACCGGGCATGAGTGGCTAAAGAAAAAGGCATGGGTAGGCTCAACCGTCATTAAAGCAATTCGCACGGTAAGACAAAATATTCTCATTTTCAATGTTCATTCTTATGTTGGCGACCACTTACTGTTGTTTACGGTGGCCTGGCACCTGGGGCAGGTTGTTTAGAGGCCCCGGTGATGCCGATTCCCCAATTAGCAACTTGTCGTTGCACCAGGGTAGACCAAATTAATTTGTATATGCATAATACACTCATTCTCATTTAGTTATGAGTCTTATTAGCATGGGATACTTCAAGTCGTAAGGGGATAAAAGTTGATGAACTCCAAGAAACGTAACGCGCTCTGGCCAACCTTGTCTTTGGTAAGCTTGGTGGCAGCAAGCCAAGCATACGCGCAACAGGCTTCCACCAGCGAAGAGAGCGAGAGTCTTTCGGAGGAAAGCGAGGCGATGGTGGTCACCGCGACCCGCAGTCGTAGTGATGAGGGTGAAACGCCTCAACGCGTGACGGTCATCGACCGGGAGCAGATCGAGCAACAAATGGCGATCACCGAGGACCCGGGGCAGGTCTTGAGTAATCTGATTCCTTCCTATTCCCCCAGCCGACAAAAGCTCTCAAACGCCGGGGAAACCTTTCGTGGCCGCGATGCGGCTTTCTTGGTCGACGGGGTGCCTCAGTCCAATCCATTACGGGATAGTTCGCGGGATAGCTACACCATTGATCTCTCCATGGTCGAGCGCATCGAGGTAATTCATGGTGCCAGCGCTGAGCATGGCCTGGGTGCAACGGGTGGACTGATCAATTTTGTGACCCGTAAAGCCGAGGGTGGGGGAATTAGCCAGCATGCGGGTGTGCGCCTGACCACTGATGACGACTTCGAGTCTGACGGATTCGGCCATAAGCTGGACTACCGGGTCAGCGGTCAGCACGAAAAATGGGATTTTGTCGCCGCCGCTACGCGCCAGGAGCGCGGCTCGTTTTACGATGGCAACGACGAGCGTGTGGGCATTGCCTATCCAGGTGAGCTGCAAAACTCTGAAAGCTATGATCTATTCGGTAAGTTGGGTTACTGGATAGACGACAACCAGAACCTTGAGCTGACGCTTAACCATTTTGATCTGGAAGAAAGCAATGACTATGTGCCCGTAGCGGGTGATCGCGATGCGGGCGTTCCCTCTACCGCGCAAAGGGGCACGCGAGATGGTGCGCCTGGCTTCAACGAGGTCACGAAGACGCGGCTGGCCTATTCCCACGCGGACTGGTTTGGCAACGAGGTGGATGCTCAAGTGTATCACCAGCGCTTCCGCGCTCGTTTTGCCACTACCCCGTTTTTCCCTTACCTGGACAGCAATGGCGACACGCAATACGACCAAACACGTAATGAATCTGACAAGGTCGGTGCCAAGTTCACCGTGAATCGCGATGGCATGTTGGACGACCGTCTCGGCCTGACGGTGGGCCTGGATATACTGCGCGATGAAACCCGCCAGATGCTGGTGGAAACCGGACGTACCTACGTGCCGGAAAGTCAGTTCGATAATATTGCGCCCTTCGTGCAGGGTAAGTTTGAACTGGCCGAGCCGCTCACGCTTCACGCGGGGGTCCGCCACGAGCACGCCGACCTTGAGGTGGATACCTATCAAAGTATCGACCGCGACAATGTCACCCAGGATAACGTGACCGTTGAGGGCGGTAAGCCCAGCTTTGACGAGACGCTATATAACGCTGGTTTGACCTATCAAGCCACCGAGTGGGCGCAGCTTTATGCCAACTACTCCGAGGGCTTCGGTATGCCCGACGTCGGCCGGGTGCTGCGTGGTATCGGCACCCCGGGGCAGGACGTGAATAATCTGTTGCAGCTACAGCCCATCGTCACCGACAACCGTGAAATCGGTGCGCGTTTCGACTGGGACCGCTACGGCTTGGAGTTGAGCTACTTCGAATCCGATTCCGATTATGGTCAGCGTCTGACAGAGGAGAATGGTACCTGGGTAGGTAGCCGCGAGAAGACCGAAATTCAGGGTGTTGAGATTACTGGCGATATGCAGGTGACCGATAATCACGACCTTTCACTTTCGTATACGCATGCCGAAGGTGAGTCCGACCAGGACGGTGATGGCCGTGTGGATACTGACCTCACGGGGATCAATATTGCACCGGATACGCTCAAGCTCGGCTGGAGCGCCACATGGAATGACCGCCTCTCGAGCCGTTTACAAAGCACTTACTACTTTGATCGTAGTGTGGATAGTCCCGACCTCGATTTCGAGGGCTATGGCCTAGTCGATGCCTCGGTGGGTTACCGCCTGCCAGCCGGTAGGGTTTCGGTGGGTGTCGAAAACCTCACCGACGAGGACTATCTAACCTATTACTCACAGTCGGCGCGGATCAGTGATGAGTACTATTTCACCGGCCGTGGGCGCACCTTCACGCTGGGCTATCAATTGGATTTCTAAGCGTTGACGTTCTGAAATGTAGGGCTTTCAGCAATAAAGAACTACCGCCGGTAGATTGGCGGTAGTTCTTACTCCTCTTAACTCATTCGATAAGCACAACACCACATCTAAAAAACTTCGCAAAGTGACTAGCCACGGACGCGCGGATTCACATGCCATGCGGCATATGAATCTTAAAAGGATGACATTTTTGCGGGGGCCATATGAGCTACGCACACTACTCTCGTTTACCTGGAGAGATCAGTCGGCATGCCTCTATGCATGCGTTG
This sequence comes from Halomonas sp. HL-48, assembly GCF_001314875.1. GTDB lineage: Bacteria > Pseudomonadota > Gammaproteobacteria > Pseudomonadales > Halomonadaceae > Vreelandella. Next base: position 126,650 of record NZ_LJZS01000010.1, on the reverse strand, counting down.
CTGAACTGTATTATCAAGGAAGTGGCAATACCCGATGGTACGCTATCCTATCGCTGGCCAGACTGTCTTGAAGGTTTGCCTGAGCATTTGTATGGCATGCCTTTACTGATTGAGTGGTCCACAACCCTCACCCTGCTGGTGATGGTCGACCGGCGCTCAAGCATCGGTAACCATTACTATCTCTCCGACATCTACGCCAGAGCTGGCGTGGTATCTCAATGGCAAGTGCCTGGCATGGCAAGTTTGGTCAATGCGTTACTGGAGCACTGCGAGTGGCTGGACGGTTCGCCCAATGGTGAGCTGGTTGACCAGATACTCCAGAGCCAGGAGGTCATGACCTCGATTGTCGCCCATGCTTCTGAGCAACCCAGCCTCGACCCCCTGAAAGACTACCGCAGCAGCGAGCAGGGGTTATGGTTTGGTCACCCCAATCATCCAACCCCAAAGGCCAGGCAGTGGCCCGCCCATCTGCTGCAGGATAAGCCCCCTTATGCGCCGGAGTTCAGCGCCACTGCGGCCTTGCATCAGTTTTCGTTTCCGCTTGAGGGGTTGAATGCCCAGGCCAACCGAATGAATGCACTGGAAGTGCTCCCGTATGTGGCGGATCAGCGCAAGTCAGAAAACAGTCAGCGTGTCGTACTTGGCATGCATCCGGTTCAGGCGGCGCTGTTCAAGCAGGACGCCAGGGTAGCCGAGATGATAAAGGAGGGCGTCATTGGCGATCTTGGCAAGACGGGTTGGCAGGCTGCTCCGACTGCCTCCATGCGCACTTGGTATGTCGATGGACAACCCTGGTTCATAAAAGGCTCGCTGAACGTCCGTATTACCAACTGTGTGCGCAAGAATGCCTGGTACGAGCAGGAAAGCACGCTGATTATTGATCGCATCATGCATCGACTTCTTCAGCGCAAAGACAACGCGCTGGAAGCGCTCTACGTGGCACAGGAGCCCGCCACCATACACTGGCAGCCGGTAAACGGTGATGAGGAGCAGAAGCGCTGGTTCCGTGAACAGACCGGGGTGATTCTGAGGGAGAACTTCTGCCAGCGCTACGCTTCACAGAACTGCCTGCTAAGCGCAACGCTGTTTGCCCGCGATGCGCGGCTGGCGCCAATGATACTGCCCTTCATTGATGGCGCGATGACCTCCGCCCAACAGGAAACCCTACCGACGGAACACCGGGTGCGGCACTGGTTCCAGGCATATTTACGCACACTGGTGGCCCCGGTCATGGGGCTGTTCTTTCGGCATGGCGTCGTCATGGAGCCGCATCTGCAGAACTGTGTGCTAATCCATGCGCAAGGCGAACCGCAAAAGATGCTGCTGCGAGATTTTGAAGGGGTCAAGCTGACCAGTGACAAGGGCGTTGACTGGCTGGCGGGCGAAGCCCTTGATCCTCGCGTTGAGGCGTCGATGATCTACAGCCGCGAGCAGGGCTGGAGCCGGATCGCCTACTGCCTGTTGGTCAACCATATTGCCGAGGCGATCCTCGCTCTAAGCTGGCAGCGACCGGCTTTGGCCGATCTGCTATGGGAGGACACCCTGGAAGAGCTGCTCCGCGTGAGGAAAACGCTGGATGTAGCGGCGCCCGAGCTGGACGCCTTGCTGAAGGGGGGCAGCCTGCCGTGTAAAACCAACTTCAAACTGCGGCTGATGGCCAAGCCCGACCGCCAGGCCGAGTACGTGTTGCTGCCTAGTCCATGGCAGCTAAACCGGGTCATGGGGCGGGAGGTGGCTTATGGCTGAGCAGACCACGATGCCTGTTCACGTGCTTGCTGCCATTGAAGAACATCAGCGGCAATGCAGTGACCCCGTGGCGGCCTTCTTTTATGACCTGCCTGCGCTTGCCGCCCATGGCCGTGCGGTCAAGGCAGCGCTGCCAGCAAACGTCGAGCTGTACTACGCAATAAAGGCCAATAGCGAAGCCGCCATCATTGATACGCTGGCCCCTGTTGTCGATGGGTTTGAGCTGTCATCCGGTGGAGAAATTGAGCGCGCCTGCAACAGCGCAACGCCGCGCCCGTGGGTCCTGTCAGGGCCTGGAAAGCTAGACTCCGACATGCGCCATGCGATGCTGCAAGGGGTGGAGGCCTTTCATATCGAAAGCATTGGCGAAATTGCTCGCCTGCAAACGATAGCGGCATCGATCCAGCGCACCCAGCCGGTGCTGCTGCGCATCAACCCCACACTGCCGGACGAGCTCTCAAGCCGGTTGAAAATGGCTGGCACTGCCTCGCCCTTTGGTATTGATGAAGCGCAGTTGGCAGAGGCCGTTACCGCCGTGGATAGTGCGCCCAATCTATCGCTGCGCGGCTTTCATATCCATGCCATGTCGCATCAGAAATGTGAGCAGCGGCATCAACGGCTATTGAGTTTCTATTTGCAGTGCTGGCCGCGTTGGCGAGCGTTAGCGAGCAAGCCCGAGCAGCTCACCCAGCTTAACGTGGGAGGCGGTATCGGCGTGAACTACCTCCAGCCAGCGCAGCAGTTTGACTGGCCCGACCTGTGCAGCTCCCTTGAACAGCAACTGGAAGCTATGCACGAGCCGCCGCGGGTGCGCTTTGAAATCGGCCGGTTTCTTTCCGCTTTTTGTGGCTACTACGTAGTCGAGGTGATGGATACCAAGATTAGCCACGGCGAAGGTTTCCTGGTCTGTCGTGGCGGTACCCATCAGTTTCGTTTGCCGGCGGCTCAAGCCCACGATCATCCGGTCATTCACCTTCCGCGCAGCGCTAACCAGCCTAACCAGGCAGAGTACCGGCCGTGGACGGTCGTCGGTCAGCTATGTACGCCCAAGGATGTGCTGAGTCGGCATCAGCCGCTGCGCGGTGTCGCCATTGGCGATCTGCTGGTGCTGCCGCTGGCGGGCGCCTATGGCTACAACATCTCCCACGCGGACTTTCTCTGCCATCCCCGGCCTGAGCAAATTTTTGTCGGGCACGCCTCCGAGAGTCCCACTCCCGAAGCGTCGCATGTGCAGAGCGAGCCGGTGGAGTGAGCAGGTTGTTTAGTTAACCCATTATTTATGTCTTGAAGGTACCCCATGTCATCGCATGAATGCATATCTGGTGCGCCAGCGACACCGTTCGCTTCATTAGCCAGCTGGCGCCATCATCAGCGGATCGAACAGCGCGTAGTTGGTCAGCTTCTGCAGACGTTGCTGTTTGAAGATGTACTTCGTTATGAGGTGTTGCCAGCGTCGAATCCAGCGTTTGCCGGTAACACGCTCTTCACTATCACCCTGGGTAACCGCTGCTATCAGGTGTACGGCTGGCTGTGTCATAGCTTCCAGATTATCCGGCTTGAGCACTCCTCGCTGACCATCGTTCCGCAAAACGGGGCGCCTGAACCCACCAGCCTGCAGCAATTTATCGACGACATTGAGAGTGTGCTGGGCGGCGGCGCGATTCAGCCCGGCTTTGTGAACGAGCTGAAGCAGACCCTGATCAAGGACATTCAATCCTCGTCCTCGCTCTCGGCTTGCCCCGAAGCACCGCAATCGCTGGATGCGGACGCCCTGGAGCACTACTTCACCGATGCGCATAGCTATCACCCCTGCTACAAGTCACGACTTGGTTTTTCGCTGCGGGATAACCAGCGCTATGGCCCCGAGTTTGCCCAGCCGCTTCAGGTTCTATGGCTGGCGGTGCCCAGCCAGCTGGCGCACCAGGGTGGCGTTGAGGGCGAGCTGCCTGTTGAAAGTCTTGAGCAGTACGCCGGCCCTCGCGTTCAGGCAAGCCTGAAGGAGTACCTCACACAGCGACAGTTGGCACGTGCCGATGTGGTGCTGATGCCGGTACACCCATGGCAGTGGGAGAATGCGCTGGTGCCTGCGCTCTATCCAGAGCTTGCCAAAGGAGAGATTGCCTTGCTCGGCTGCGGTGAGACGATGTATACCCCTCAGCAGTCGATTCGCACGCTCGCTCCTCTCGATACCAGTCAGCCCTATCTCAAGCTGGCAATGAGCATTACCAATACGTCGAGCACGCGAATTCTGGCTCGTCATACCGTGACCAACGGCCCGATCATTACTCGGTGGCTTCAGCAGCTTGTTGACACCGATAGCACTGCCCAAGCGGCGGGCTTCGTGATCCTGGGTGAAGTGGCTGGCGTGGCTCTAGATGAGCGCGCCTTTCCTCGAACGCGCTACCACGATATCTATGGCAAGGTCGGTGCTATCTGGCGGCAGAATATCAGCCAGTTTTTGCAGGCTGGCGAGCAGGCCGTGCCCTTCAACGGGCTGAGCCAGCAGATGCGAAACCCAGCCGGCGAGCCGACAGCCCCTTTTATTGAGCCCTGGATAGCAAATCATGGGCTGGAGGCCTGGACGCGCCAGCTTGTTCACGTGGCTACGCTGCCGATTATCCATCTACTGTTTGCTGAAGGTATCGGGATGGAGTCCCACGGCCAGAATATCCTGGTCATTCATCGCGATGGCTGGCCGACCAGAGTGGCGCTAAAAGATTTCCACGATGGTGTTCGTTTTAGTACCGGCCAACTGGCCAGGCCTGAACTGGCCCCTGCGCTTGAGCCGGTGCCTGCGAGCCATGCTGCCCTTAATCGTAACTCCTTTATCGTGACCGACGATCTGGCCGCCGTACGTGACTACTCCTGTGATGCCTTCTTCTTTATTGCGCTGGCCGAAATGGCGATTTTCCTGCAGCGCCATTTCGGTCTGGAGGAGTCTCGGTTCTGGGCAATGACTGCTGGCGTCATCAGAGAGTACCAGCGCGCTCATCCTGAGCACGCCGAGCGCTACCAGTGCTTCGATGTGTTTGCGCCAGAATGGGAGGTAGAGGCCCTGACGCGACGCCGCCTGTTTGGGGACGAGCGGCCACAGGTCAAGCAGGTCCCCAACCCGTTGGCCGCCTATGCCGAATCGCGGGAGGCTCTATGCTGAGAACCAACCGACTCAAGCGGGCGCTTGCAGAAGGGCGGGAGGTCTACGGTGTTATGGCCTCGATACCTTCGGCGGCCTCGATAGAACTGATTGGTGAGGCAGGCTTTGACTTCGTGGTCATTGATACCGAGCACGTGCTGATCAACCCGGAAACCATCGAGCACATGATTCGTACCGCCGAAAGTTACGCGTTGACGCCGCTGGTGCGCGTTGCCGATGCCCACCCCAAAACACTGCTGCGCCTGTTGGATGGTGGGGCCCAGGGTATCGTGCTGCCTAATGTGGAAGACGCCGATACCCTGGCCCAGGCTGTCGCCGCCTGCAAATACGCGCCAGAAGGGCAGCGCAGCCTCAATGCCGGACGCCCCGGCGGGTTTGGCAAAAGCTCGCTTGCGGACTACGTCGTTCAGGCGAACCGGGAAATCATGCTGATCGCCATGCTTGAAAGCCGTCGCGGTGTGGCGAATATCGATGAAATTTGTGCGGTGCCAGGGCTCGATATGGTGCTGGAAGGCGCGGCTGATCTCTCCCAGTCCATGGGAGTGACATGGCAGCCAGAGCATGCCGACGTTATTGATGCCCTGGAAACGGTTCAGCGCAGGGCATGGGAGTACGGGATTCCCTACTGCGCCTTTCTGCGCCAACCGAAAGCGCAGGAGAGGTGGCGGGCAAAAGGGGTTGGCGCCTTCATGTTGGGCGATGAGCGGGGGATTGCCTTTCGCGCCCTGCAAACGCGCCTCGGTGAGGCCAGGGCCCCCACGTCGTGATCCGTTTAATGAGGTCTCGCCAACTATCCGCACTCATAATTTTTGGAGCTCGCTATCATGCAATCCCTTGATGCCAAACGCTATTCCCAGCAGCTGATCATGCAGGCCCTGATAGATGGATTACTGGTTGAAGGCCTGCTGGATAAGCTTAATGCCGAGTGGATCAACACCGCGCATGCCGAAGAGCTGCTCACCCAGTTATCCGTGTTGAATACGTGTCAGTACGACTCATCAAAGCGGCTATGGCGCTGGCCGCAGGATCAACAGCATAGCGTGATTATGCTGCTGCAGCCCGGCATTACTCAGACCTGGGAGAAGGTGCCGCAAACACCGGTGATGCTGCTAAACCAAGAAAACTGCCAGGGGCATGCGCTGGATCCTGTTGAGTTCACTCGACGCCTCTTTTGCGCCATAACCGACGACGAGGACTTGAATCAGGGACAGTTGGTGTTTCTTCAGGCGCTAGCCGACAGCCTCTGGCAGGCTGAAAGCTCTGTGGATCACCAAGTGGAAACGCAAGGTTTGCACCAGCTAACCACGCCCAGACACTTTGCCGTTATGGAGCAGTGGGCATCGCTTCTGGACCGCCCCTATCATCCTACCGCAAAAGCCAAGCAAGGGCTCCGTGAGGCGGAGTATCGCGCCTATATGGCCGAGTTCAATAACCCGATCCAACTGCGCTGGGTAGCGATCAAGACCAGCCGGATAATCACCGGGGCGGGTGTCAACGAGAACTGCGCTGCCCCAATTCAATGGCTGGCAGGCGATGAGCATGGCCAGGCGCTGGAGCGTGAGATGGCAGCAAAAGGGTTAGCGCACACACATACCGCCATCCCCGTGCACCCTTGGCAGCATGAGCATGCGCTACCTCACTGGCTGCAGGAAGCCTTTGATGCAGGCGAGTGCGTTTCGCTTTCAGCGGTTACCGAGCCTTGGCTTGCAACCTCTTCGCTGCGTTCATTGGCTCCGACAACGGCAAGCCCCCATTTTCTGAAGCTACCCATGGCGATCCACTCTCTGGGAGCCTCACGCTATCTGCCTGCCGTCAAAATGGTGAATGGTGATCTCAGCGAACGGCTACTAAAGCAAGCCATACAGCTGGATGCCGAGCTTGGCGAGAGGCTTTACCTGTGCGACGAGAGCAAGTGGTGGGCCTATATGCCAGAAGAGGCCACGCTGTTTGATGAAGCGCCACGCCATCTATCGGCCATGGTGCGCAGCTATCCAAGCGCGCTACTGCAAGACCCAAGCGCACGTTTGGTTCCTATGGCTACGCTGGGCACGCCGCTACCGGCCAACGAGCATCATGTGTTTGATGACTGGCTGGCGCAACGGGGCCTCGCGGCGAGTGGGGCAACGGTGATACGGCTATTTGGGGAGCTTTGCAACCGTTTCTTCGACATCAACCTGCGCATGCTGCGGCTGGGCATGCTGGCAGAAGTGCATGGCCAGAATGCCGTACTGGTCTTCAAGGAAGGACAATGTCATGGGCTGCTGCTGCGCGACCACGACTCGCTGCGTATTAGCGTGGAACGCCTGGAGCAGCATGGCATGCAGGACCCGTGCTATCGCATCAAGCCGGGACATGCCAATACGCTCTATCATGATAGCCTCAAAGACCTGCTGTTCTGGTTGCAGACCCTGGCCATCCAGGTCAATCTTCGCGCAATCATCGACAATCTTGCCAACTATTATCGGCTTTCTGCACGCGACCTTTGGCAGGTGATGGCGACGCGCCTTGAAGAGCAGATCAATACGCTGCCTTTTGAGCAACACGATCGTGACATGCTCCGCGAGCAGCTGTTCGAGCGGGAACAGTGGCCTTACAAGCGCCTTATTGCGCCGATTATCGAGCGTGCCGGCGGGCCGGGTAGCATGCCCTTTGGAACCAGCGCCACCTGTAATCCCTTCAGGCGCGTAGCCCCTCACGCGGTTGATATCAAAGATGAGGCAGTGGCGGAGAGCTGAGATCGATTAACCGCCCGATCAATATCGGGCGGTTTTTTTACTGCCCTGATATTCAGTAAAGCGTTCTAGGCGAAAGGGGGGTAAACGAGTCATTAAAACCAGTCAGCGAAACCATTCAGGAAACTCCGCCTTCAGCGCACGGCGCTTCTCTTCCTCCTGAGCCTGCTTGGCCTCCGCTGCACCTGCCAGCACGTCAGCCCTATGGGGAGGAATGATAAACAATCCATCGTCATCGCCCACGACCAGATCACCGGGATTGATGGTGACACCCTCGATAGCGACGGGAGTATTGAGCTCTCCTTCCAGTTCCAGGGCCCGGGTAGTCAGCGGGCTTGCGGCGCGTGCGTATGTCGGCAGCGTTAACTGGGTCAATGCGTCCCAGTCGGTGACCGCGCCATTGGTTACCACGCCTGCCAGTTGTTTGCGTAGCGCCGCATAGGCGCGAAACTCTCCCCAGCAGGCGCGTTGGTGGTCGCCGGAGACATCAATCACCAGCACGTCTCCAGGGCATGCCATTTTTAGCGCCTCGTGGATAATGCTGCCATCCACGTAGGGAATTCTGACCGTCAAGGCTGTGCCTAACAGGCGCGCAGGGCGTTGAAGGGGTGGCAGCGAAGTGATGGCGCCAAAGTCGGTGAAGTGACCCAAGGTGGATGTGGCAATATGCCGGTAGCGAGAGCGCTGTTCGGCACTCAGTGTGACCTTGCGGGGTTCGATATGAAACATGTCTTTCCCGTTTGAAAAGTTCAATAAACCTGTCTTGGACGTTTAACGCTGTCGGTAGCGCGTTCTGTGTAACAGATACACGAAGAAGGGCGCGCCTATCCCGGCAACGAAGATGCCTGCAGGAAGGTCTTTGGGTAAAAAGGCCACTCGGCCCAGAAGGTCGGCGTAAAGCACTATCAAGGCGCCGACCAGCGCTGAGGCTGGCACCAGTCGTGCCAGATTGCGGCCTACCAATCTGGCTGCCAGATGAGGGGCAATCAGGCCCACAAAGCTTAAGCCACCGGCAAACGCCACGGCGGCCCCGGCCAGGGCCACGCTGCAGGCCAGCAGCGCCAACCGGCTGCGTAGAATAGCCACGCCCAGACCTTCGGCAACGCTATCGCCCAGCGCCATGGCATCGGCATGACGAGTGAAGGCTAAGCTGACTGGCATCGCCACTAATAGCCATGGCAATAGACCACGTACATCGTCCCATTGGGCCGCGTAAAGACTGCCGGTCAGCCATACATAGGCCGTCATGGCAGCAGCGTCATCGCTGATCACTATCAGCAGCGTGGTGCCAGAGCTCATGGCCGCTGCCAGGCCAATGCCGACCAGTACCATGCGTGATGGGCTAATGCCATTTTTCCAGGTCAAGCTGATGACCAACAATGCCGAAACCAGCGCTCCGAGCATGGCCGCAACGGGCAGCCAGTGAATAGTCAGTGTGGTACTCAGCATCGCCAGAAATAGCACTGCTGCAAACGCGGCGCCGCTGGTAATGCCAATGACATCGGGAGACGCCAACGGATTGCGCACAATGCTCTGCAGAATCGCCCCGGCTATTGCCAGGGCAGCGCCGACCAGTATCGCCAGTACGATGCGCGGAAGACGTAGTTCCCAGATAATAAAGGCGATATCGCTACTTTGCGGCGCTGCCAAAGCACGCAGCACCTGCGTAAACGACGTGGAAAAACTGCCTAAACACAGCGACAGCGTAGCGCTGGCCACTAATAGAAGACCTAGTAGCAGCAGTCTTCTAAGTAAGCGATTACTTGCGTTTTTTATTGCGCTGCTGTGGATTAACGCTGCACTTGTTCTCATTGGGCGACCATCTTGCGTCGTGCTAAGTAAATAAAGAAGGGGGTGCCAATCAGCGCCGTCATCACACCGACCGGAATCTCCTGGGGCGGCATTAAAAACCGCGAGGCCAAGTCGGCCAGCAGCAACAAACAGGCGCCCAGCAAGGCGCAGGCGGGCAGCAGCCAGCGGTGGTCGATGCCAAACAGCCCACGCGCCATATGTGGCACAATCAAACCCACAAAGCCGATCATGCCCGCCAGGGCCACGGAGCTACCCGCCAGCACAATCACGATTAGCCCCAAAAGTAGCTTGATGGTGGTGGCCTGCATGCCAAGCCCGGTGGCCATGTCATCGCCAAGCAGCAGCGCATTGGCGTGGCGTACCAGCAGCGCGCAGAGCAAAAGTGCCCCGCCAAAGAGCGGCAGCAGAGGCATGACGACGGAAAGTTCACGCCCCGATACCGACCCCGCCAGCCACTGAAGAACGCTTTCAAAGCTTTGCTGGTCAATCACCAGCAGCCCCTGGCTGAACGATACGAACATCGCCGTGACGGCAACGCCTGCCAGTACAACCCGTAGGGGGGAGAGCTCGCCATGGCGACCACGGCTAAGTACCATCACCAGAACGGCTGCGACCAGCGCGCCCAAAAGCGCGGCCCAGACGTAGTGCGCGGGGGTGTGCAGCGGCAATAACGCAACCGCTACCACCACAAAAAACATCGCGCCTGCGTTGATACCTAAAATGCCTGGCGATGCCAGCGGGTTGCGCGTCATGGTCTGCATCAGCGCGCCGGCAATGGCCAGGCTGGCGCCCACCAGCGCGGCAATCACCGCCCGAGGAAGGCGTTCGGTCAGAAGGATGATGTGGGCGATATTGGTTGGGTCGAAATGGGCGAGGGAACCATACAGAGAGGAGAAGGCGATCTCCGTTGTGCCTAACATCACGCTGGCGAAAAAGGCGCCCAGCGCCACCAGTGCGCCGATGAAAAGGCCAATACTTTTTGCGGCAATACTGTTTAGCATGAAGTAGGCTCCCCACGGCCACTGGCGTGAGGCAGGCAAAACCGATGCGGCGCCGCTTCGGGTTGCAACAGCCCATAATGGGTATACAGATCATCCAGCATGGCGTTGGCCGCCAGTATGCCGCCGCCCATCATCCAACTGACCGGATCCACTTCAAATACGTGCCCGCTTTGTACCGCTGACAGCTGTTGCCAAAGAGGGTGGGAAGCCCAGTGCTGGTAATTATCTGCAATAGCGGGGTCATCTGGCTCAAGCAGGATAAAGAGGGCATCGGCATCTAGTACCGGAATGTTTTCAGTGCTGGAAAGCTTCATTCCCCAGCTCTGGCTTTGCAGTGTATCGGGTTGCTCAAAACCCAGTTCATCAAGGATCGAACCCGCAAAACCGCTGGTATAGATACGCACGTGGTCACTCTTGAAGCGGACGACAGCCACTTTTTGCGGCCATTCGCTGCTCAATTTGGCGGCGATCTGCTGGCGAAAGTCGGCGACACGATTGTCCCATTGCTCAAGCAGCTCATTTGCCTGCGTTTTGCGGCCAGTAGCCTTGGCCACCATGTTCAGCGTGGTCTTGAAGTTAAACACCGTGGAGGCTGAGACCGTAGGGGCGATGGCTTCCAGTAGCGGTGCTATCCGCGCATGGCGAAAGTCGCTGGCAATGACAAGGTCTGGATCAAGCCAAGCAATCTTTTCCAGGTTTGGCTGGGTTTCCAGTCCCACATGCTCAACGCCCGACAGCGCGTCGCGCAGATAGCGGTACATGGGCTTTTCCAGCCAGGAATCGACCACGCCTATGGGCGTCAGCCCAAGAGCAATAGCGCTGTCGGTGGCGCCCTGGTAAAGCGTGACGATGCGTGTTGGCGTGCTGCGCGAAACCGTTTCGGCGTTATCGGCACTGGCTGCCGCGCTCGTCGCTGTAGAGAGTATGCCGGTCACCATAAGTGCTGAGGCGAGAATGCTCATGATGAGTCGAGGTAAGATCACTGACTGCATATCGTCCTGGCATCTGGGGTGGTCTGAATCGCGCGACCTAACTGCCACGCCAGGGGTAAGCAGAGCGCGGCGATGCAGGCCAGGGCAAAAAAGGCCTGGTGAAGACTCGAGGCGCTAGCCTCGGTATAGGTGGCTCCCTGATTTAGCGCTGCGTTGACTGTTATGTCGTAGTAGATCGACAGGGCAACAATGCCCACAGAAGCGCTTACCCGACGTGACATATTGTTCATCGCCGACGCCTGGGCAACACTCGATTCAGGCAGATCTTTCATGCCAGCCGTGGTGGCAGGCAGGTAGGCACAGCCCAGGCCAACACCGCGCATTCCCATCCAGGCGCCAATCACCCAGACCGGTGTGGCTGGCGTCAGCATGCCAAGCCCTATCAGACTCACAATAGTAACTATCAGCCCGATACTCATGCACCATTGGGGCGGGTAGCGGTCAATCAGCTGTCCTGCAACAGGGGAGCAGGCGGCGGCGGCGAGCGCGGTGGCCAAAAACACCACGCCTGTGGTTAGTGGGCTAAATCCCAGCGCATTCTGCATCCGCAAGGGAACAAGCAGAATACAGCCAAACAGAATAACGGATTGCAGGCAGGCGAGCACGACACTGATACGGAAGCCTTGATGAGTGAAAAGTGACAGGTCAAGCAAGGGCGTCGGATGACGCCGCTCAACATGAACAAAACTCAGTAGCGCCAACACGCCGATTATCAGCGGGGTGATTATCTGGAAACGCAAGAGGTCGGCGAGGGTATCCACCCAGCTAAGCGAAAACAGCACCGCACCCAGACCAAGCGTAATCAGCGTAAAACCGGCTATATCAAATCGGCGCGGTTGGTTGGAGGGTTCTGTCGTTAGATAGCGGTAGCCACACAGCAGACCAAGCAGTGCAAAAGGGATATTCATTAAAAACAGCGCTCGCCAGTGACTAATTTCAAGCAATAGCCCGCCAACCGTTGGCCCAATGGCGGGCGCAATCATAACGGCAGCTCCCCATATGCCGCTGGCTCTGCCACGTTGATGAGAGGGATAGGCCGAAAAAATTAGCGATAGCGACAGCGGAATCATTAGTCCGGCTGCTATGCCCTGAACCCCGCGGGCGAGAATAATACCATTTAGACTTTGAGCCATGGCGCCCAGACTAGAACCGGCCAGGAAACCCAAAAGACCTAGCAGGTAAATACGTTTACGGCCAAATTTTCCGGCTAAGTAACCGGTTAGCGGCATGGTCATACCCATGGTGATCATAAAAAGGGTCACCACCCAGCTCACCTGGGTAGTGCTGGCATTGAACGTGGTCATCAATTCAGCTACGGCAAGGTTCAGGGCGCTATTGTTAAGGCTTACGGTAAAAGTGCCTAGTAGCACGCTGAATAGCACCTTGCTGCCATGTGCTGGAGTTCTCGTCATTTAAATTCACTTAGTGCGGAACACAATCAAATTGACCTGCAGATTTGCCAGTGTTGTATGTAAAGAGACCAAAATGATTGCATGACGCATTAACTAATGCAAATCGTTATCAATTAAGATCTTCTGTGAAGCCCGGCTGGTTTTCCCATGCTGGTGCGGTACCATGCTGCGCTGTGTTGGCTCTTCTTACCTAGGCGAAAGGCACGAATCGCATGAGTATTTCTCCGTTTCAGGCGCTGGCCTGCCCGTTGGACGGCGAGCCGTTACAAGTGGACGGCCGCGTCTGGCGTTGTGCTGCTGGGCATAGCTTTGACGTTGCCAAGCAGGGCTATGTCAATCTGCTCCCCGTGCAGCAAAAACGCTCAGCGGATCCCGGCGATAGCAAGGCCATGGTGGCGGCGCGGCAGCGTTTTCTCGATGCGGGTTACTATCAGCCGATTGCCGACGCAGTCAGCACGGCGGTTTTCAGCCACGCGCCGCGGGAAGAAGGTGACGCACCGCTTTGCTGCCTGGATGCCGGCTGCGGTGAAGGCTATTACCTGCGTGGCCTTGCAAGAGCGGTGCCCGAGGCGTCGTCGCTTGCGCTGATGGGGCTGGATATTTCCAAATGGGCGGTACAGGCTGCGGCCAAGCAGGACGATAAAGCCTCACCGCAAAGTCGCTGGGTGGTGGGCAGTAATGCCAATCTGCCGGTGACGAGCGGGACGCTTGACCGCGTGCTGTGCATGTTTGGCTTTCCGGTCCATCGAGAATTTGCCCGTGTGCTCAAGCCAGGCGGCTTGCTGATGCAGGTCGAGGCCGGGGCGGATCATCTGCGCGAGCTGCGCGATATCATCTACCCGAGCTTGAGATCTGAGCGTGACAGTCCAGTTGAACAACCGGAGGGCTTCAGGCACCTCGGCACAGAGACCTTGCGCTATGCGTTGACGCTGGATGATGGGGAAGCCGTTGCGGATCTGCTGGTGATGACGCCGCATTTTTATCGGGCGTCCGCAGAGGGGCGTGAGAAGGCAGCGCAGCTCAAGGCCATAACGGTAACGGTGGATGTGCGTATCGTGCGGTGGGAGCGCGTCTAGCTGGCGGTGAACAAAAATGGGCAGGCCATAAACGCAACAAGGCCCGCTTGAGCGGGCCTTGTTATTCGAACCCCGGAGGGTTCGAGCAAACTGCTAACGGATGTTAGGAAGTTTGCTTGATGTTTGAAGCTTGTAGGCCTTTCTTGCCTTGGGTAACGTCAAAAGAGACGCTAGCGCCTTCCTGCAGAGATTTGAAGCCGTCGGCTTGAATCTCAGAGAAGTGGGCAAAGAGGTCGTCGCCGCCGTCAGAAGGAGCGATGAAACCGAAGCCTTTAGTGTCGTTAAACCATTTAACTGTGCCAGTTGCCATGATGTAGATCCTTTCGCGCAAAAGCGCCTTAATTAAGTTCCTGGTATTACCCAGATTGAAGTAGCGGGTGAAACAAGGAATACAATGTCAGGCTGCCGAAATAGATCGTACACTTCTGAAACCATGCTGCTTGCTAACCACTGAGCACACAGTGTCACGGATCAGCGGATGTGTCAAAGCCTTTCCCGTTTATTTTCTAGGGTCGCCTGACGGTCGACAGCTATTGCCAACCCATTTTCCATACGCTGTCGTCTTTCAAGCGCTGCCAGGGGAGCACCGTTTCGCGATGGGAGTGAACGGCCTCGATCACGACGTCCACGACATTGTCTTCTTCGTCGCGCAGTAGCTGGGTGACGATGAAGTGTTTCTCTTTATCGCGTGGCGTCACGGCGGTCCATTTGCTGTGATGCAATTTGCTGGGGTTGATCGTGTGCATGGGGGCTCCGGTTCGAGGGAAACACCTGGGGAAGGCGTCAGGTGGAGGTTGCTCGGTATCGCGCCGATTTTCAATGGGCGATTCTCGATGCCTGGCGTCGGTGGTGGGCGGGCGCGCGACGCCATGGCTATGCCACAATAGAAGAATGCTGAAGCACCATCACAATCAGGAGGATATATGCTGGATGATCAGGAAACCGCCCACATCGCCCGTGCCGTGGCGCTGGCCGAAGAAGCCCTTGACGCGGGGGATGAGCCCTTTGGCAGCGTGCTGGTCAGCGGTGACGGCGAGGTGCTGGCGGAGGACCGCAACCGGATTGCCGGCGGCGATTCCACCCAGCACCCTGAGTTTGCCCTGGCCCGCTGGGCGGCCCAGCATATGACGCCGGAGGCCCGGGCGAGGGCGACTGTCTATACGTCCGGCGAGCACTGCCCGATGTGTGCAGCGGCCCACGGTTGGGTGGGGCTTGGGCGTATTGTCTACGCCAGTTCGTCAGAGCAGTTGAGCCGTTGGCTTGCCGACCTGGGCGTGGCGCCGCCGCCGGTGGCCACCCTGCCCATTCAGCACATCGTGCCCGGGCTTCCAGTGGCGGGCCCGGTGGCAGGCTGGGACGACAAGGTTCATGCGCTGCACCAGCGTCGCCACGCGGTATAAGCGCTGAGCATAAAAAAACCGCCTGAGTGAAGCTCAGGCGGTGTCTTGGTCGCCGTTGTCGGCTAGTGTTTCAGTATCACGTAGAACGCGTGAATGATGCCCGGCACAAAGCCAAATAGCGTCAGGATGATGTTCAGCCAGAAATGTCCTTTAAAACCGACCTCAAAGAATACGCCGAGGGGCGGTAAAATGACCGCAAATATCATCTTGATCGGATCAGTCGCGGTAAACGCCATGAAGCCTCCTTTGCTTGCAGGGTAGTGGTGCTCGCATCCGTTTCAGTAAAAGTAACGTTTACAAACGTTTTAAAACGCCTTAACGGTTATTTTACACAACCGTGTTAACCGCAACGGTCATGCAAATACGCCATCAGTGTAGCCATGCTCAGCGTTTTTATCGATGCTGATGTGAGCCCCTGTGACGCGGGCCGCGGGAAAACGTTCCGTTGTACGGTACAATGCTATTATTTAAGTATTATTTAATATATTGGGAGGGGCCCCGTGAAAAAATTGATCACCTCGGTTTGCCTGGCGGGCTGCGCGCTATCAGGCCCCACCTGGGCGCAATCCAGCGAGCCGGCTATGGCAACGCTTGAGGTGACCGCCCCCCGGCTGGCCCGCGAGCTGTACGCAACGCCCGCCGCCGTTTCTACGCTCGAAGGGGATGCCATCGCCCAGGGCCAGCAGCGTGTGCGGCTCGATGAGTCCCTGGTGCGCGTGCCCGGGATGTTTCTGCAAAACCGCGATAACTTTGCCCAGGGCCAGCGGATCTCGATTCGCGGCTTTGGCGCCCGGGCGCCCTTTGGTGTGAGCGGGATTACCGTGATGGTCGACGGTATTCCTTACACGCTGCCCGACGGCCAGGCGCAGCTGGACGCGATCGACCTGGACAGCGCCGAGCGTATCGAAGTGATTCGCGGGCCGTCGTCGGTGCTTTACGGCAATGCGGCGGGCGGGGTGATCGATGTGACCACCGCCGATGGCCGCGAAAATCCCGGCACGAGCCTGCGCGCCGAAGCCGGCAGCGATGGCTACCGCAAAACGTCGCTGCAGACCGGCGGCAGTGATGGAGATTGGTCGCACCACGTCAGCCTCTCGGCGCTCAACGTGGATGGCTACAGTGAGCAAAGTTCCACGGAGAAGTACCTGCTGAACGCCAAGCTGCGCCGGGAGCTGGGCAGCGAGCGGGCGTTGACCGCCATCGTCAATCTATTGGACAACCCGCGCTCGGAGGATCCCGGTGCCTTGAACGCTGATGAAGTAGCAGAAGGGCGTGATCAGGCCGCGCCGAACTCGCTAGCGCTGGACGCGGGCCAGAATGTGGATCAGCAGCTTCTTGGCCTTCAATACGAGGATCTGTCTGCGGGCCCCGGCGAGTTTTACCTCAAGGGATTTGTCTCCCAGCGCGATTTTGAGCAGCAACTGCCTTATGTGGGCGACAGTCGGTTGGGCTATCAGCGTGACTACCTGGGAGCGAGCGCCGAGTACCACCACGAGATTAGCCTGGGCAGCCTGCCGTTGAGCTACATCACTGGTATTGAAGTTGCCCGGCAGGATGATGAACGCTTTCGCAATGATGTAAACCCGCAAGGCGTCGTCGGCGAGCAAGTAGCTGAAGAGACCCAGACGGCGACCTCCACCGGCGCGTTTGCCCAAGGCGATCTATCACTGACCGAGCAGCTAACGCTTTCGCTTGGCGCGCGTTTTGATCGTGTTGACTTAGAAATAGATGATCGCTACCAGGACGATGTCGATCTAAGCGAAGAGCAAACCTTCAACGAGTGGAGTGGCTCGGCGGGGCTAAGCTACCGCTATCGCCCCCAGCACCAGGCCTATATCAATACAGGGACGGCGTTTGAAACCCCCGCGTTCTCGGAGTTTGCTAACCCGTCGGGCGGCGGTTTTAACCCATCGTTGTCGCCGCAAAAAGCCTGGAGCCGTGAAATCGGTTTGCGTGGCAATATTGAGCCGCTGGCGATGGACTACGACTTGGCGCTGTTTTCGGTGCGCGTACGCGATGAGTTGGTGCCTTACGAAGAGGAGGACGAGGAAGATGGGGGGCGCACTCTCTATCGAAATGCGGGCGATACCGACCGCGATGGTATCGAGCTGGCGTTGGGCTGGCAGTTAGCCGACCAGTGGCGATGGGATAGTGCCTTGACGCTGGCGCGCTATGAGTTTGATCGTTTTTCCACAAAGACGGAGAGCTTTGATGGAAATCGCATCCCTGGCTTACCAGAGCAAACCTGGGTCAATCAGCTGACCTGGGAAGGCCGCGACGAGCGCTTCGCCACGCTGGAAACCCAGTACGTGGGCGATATGGCGGCCGATAACGCCAACGAGACAGAGGTCGATAGCTACTGGCTGGTAAACCTGCGGGCGGGGGACGGCTGGCAATTGACGGATAAGACGCGTCTTAACGCCTATGTCGGCGTGCGCAATTTGCTCGATGAAGAGCACTACGCCAACGTGCGCTTGAACGCGAGCTTCGGGCGCTTTTACGAGCCCGCCCCAGGGCGCAGCGTATACGGCGGGCTGGAAGTAAGTTTTTAGCTTCTCGCCTTTTACGCAATGAAATCGGGCGGCCTCAGGGCCGCCCGATTGGTTAGTACTGGCGTTAGTCAATCGACTATTCTGGCAGGGCGTAGCCAATCACGTAATCGCCCATCTTGGTGCCAAAGGTGCCGTGTCCGCCCGCCGTGACTACCACGTACTGGCGGCCGTCGTCGCCGGTGTAGGTCATCGGCGTTGCCTGGCCGCCAGCCGGCAGGCGCGCTTTGAACAGCTCTTCGCCAGTGGCGATATCGTAGCCGCGCAGGTACTGATCCAGCGTGCCGCTCAGGAACGACACGCCGCCGCCGGTGGTCAGCGGTCCGCCCAGGGCTGGCACGCCTACGTTCAAGCCAATCGGCAGGTCGAAGGGCATGCTGTCGCGGGTCGTGCCGTTGCGGTGTTTCCATACCACCTCGGCTTCCTGCAAGTCGATACCCGCCACATCACCCCAGGAGGGCGCTTGGCAGGGCAGGCCGAGCACTGACAGCAGCGGCCCCAGCTTGACGGCGTAGGGCGCGCCGGCATTGACTTGCAGCCCCTGTTCGCTGGCCGAGCCCTGGCCCTCTTCGACCTCTTCACGGGGAACCAGCGTCGAGACAAACGCCAGGTACTTGGCGCCGGTAAACAGCGCCTGGCGCTCGGGGTCGACGGCGACCCCGCCCCAGTTCATTACGCCCACGTTACCCGGGTAGACGATGCTGCCCTCCAGCGACGGCGGCGTGTACTGACCGTCGTAGCGCAGGGAGTTGAACTGAATGCGACACATCATCTGATCGAACGGTGAGGCGCCCCACATGTCCCGCTCGGTCAGCGGCGGGGGCAGCAGGTTGAGCGCCGAGCGCGGCTGCGTCTCCGAGGTCCAATCACCCTCAACGGCACCCAGCGGCGCGGCGAATTCGTCGATGGGCACGATGGGCTCGCCGGTTTCGCGGTTCAGCACATAGAGGCTGCCCTGTTTGGTGGGTTGTACCACCGCTGGCTGGGTTCCTTCGTTGGTGGCGAGGTCAATCAACACCGGCTGGGCGGGCGTGTCCATGTCCCACAGGTCGTGGTGAACAAACTGATAGACCCACTCGACCTGACCGCTGGCAAGGTCAAGCGCCACCAGCCCTGCGCTGTAGGTTTCATCGTTCTGGCTGCGGTTGGCGCCGTACTGGTCGGGGGTGGCATTGCCCATGGGCAGATACACCATCCCCAGATCTTCATCGACGCTGATCGGCGCCCATACGTTGGGCGAGTTGCGCGTATAGGTCTCCCCCTCGTCAAGCGGTTCGGTGTCGCGGGGGTTGCCGCTATCCCAGTTCCAGACCAGCTCGCCGGTGTGCACGTCAAAGGCGCGAATCACCCCGGACGGCTCATCGGTGGAACGGTTGTCGGTGACGTGGCCGCCCAGAATCACCAGGTTCTCGGTCACGGTGGGGGGCGAGGTGGAATAGTAGCCGCCGGGGGCGAAATCGCCGATGTTACGGGTGAGGTCGATCTCACCGGCATCGCCAAATGCCTCGCAGCGTTTGCCGGTATCCGCGTCCAGCGCGATCAGGCGCGCATCGGCGGTGGGAAGAAAGAGCCGGCGCGGGCACATCACATCGGCGGCGCTGGGCATGAGCGGCGTGCTGTCCTCTTCGGCACGGCTGCCGAGGTCCAGAAATAATAGAAAGGCCAGGTCGATATCGAAGTTGTCGCGGTCGTCGAACAGTACGGGCGCATTGTCCGAGTCCGGCTCGGCGCCGTTGTTGCTAGCCAGCTCACCGTCTGCGTAGTGGGCGGCGTCGTAATAGGCAAGGCCGCGACAGGTCATGTGCGCCCAGCCGGAGAAATCGTCGGCACCCATGGTGCTGATGTCTGGGTCGAAGGACCAGTTCGTCTCGCCGGTTTCCGGGTCAAGCGACATCGCACGGCTGTGAGACGTGCAGATATACAGGCTGTCGTTCACTTTCAGTGGGGTGTTCTGGTTGGTGATTTCCGGTGGCGCATTGGGGCCCGCTTCGTCGCCGGTTTCGATGCGCCAGGCTTCTTCTAGCTCGCCGATATTCTCCGGCGTGATCTGATCGAGGGATGAGTAATGCGTGCCAGCGTTCGTGCCGCCGTAGGCCGGCCAGTCCTCATCGGCTACCTGGGCGGGGTTGACGGTTTCCTGGTGCTCGCTGCGTTGGGTGTCGAGCGTGCCGTCGAGCGCAGCCGGGTCGTCGAACTGGCTGGCCAGTGCCACGCCGAGGGCGGCCAGGACGCTGAGCCCCAACGCCAGACTACCGCCACGCGAGTCGAGGGGCTTTCGCCACCACGGCAGCAGCAACACAATACCGATCAGGCAGGGGATGGCCACTCGAGGAACAAGCTGCCACCAGTCCAGACCGACTTCCCACAAGGCCCACGCCAGGGTGGCCGACAGGATAAGCGCGTAGAGCCAGAGGGCGGCGCCTTTGCGCAGCGTCAGCAAGATTCCGCTGGCCATAATGCCAACGCCCGCTATCAGGTAATAGGCGCTGCCGCCCAGACTGAGCAGCTTCCCGCCACCGACCGCCAGGGCAAGTCCGGCAATGATCAGTACGGCGCCGAGGAGTATCGCAGGCCATTTGTATCGCTTCTGTTCTTCCATGAAAGGTCCCCTTGTACACGATCCCGAACCGCCAGTCGCTGCACCCACGGTCCATCGTGCGCTTTATCGTCATGCGGATAAAACGCTTAACACGCTAATTAGCTTAGGGGTCAATGCGGCGATGGTCTAATGATTTTAGCAAAGAGGGTCTTGGCGGCTGCGCCGCAACCAAAAACCGCGCTGGGCGAACCCGCGCGGTTTGGCAGAAAACGAGATAGAGCGTCGCGGTTAGTGGTCCAGCTTGACCAGCATTTTACCGGTATTGGCGCCTTCAAATAACGCCAGGAAGGCGTCAGGCGTACTTTCGAGTCCTTGCTTGACGGTCTCCTTGTAGGCGAGCTTGCCGGCGACTACCTGGGGAGCCACTTCGTTGAGGAAATACTGATAGTGCTGCCAATGGTCGGTGACGATAAAGCCCTGCATCATGGCCTTGCGCACCACGAGTTGCGACAGGTTGCTGGGGCCGGGCACCGGGGTTTTGGCGTTGTAGCTACCGATCATGCCACATACCGCGATTCTCGCCCCTTCATTAAGCTGGCTGAGGGCGGCTTCAAGGCAAATGCCGCCCACGTTTTCAAACACCACGTCAATGCCTTTGGGGCTGGCAAGCTGAATCGCATCGCTCAGTTCCTGGGCGTTGCGATTGCGGTAGCTCACCGGCTCGACTCCCAGGGACTCAAGCCAGGCCAGCTTGTTGGCCGCGCCGGCTATGCCGACGACGTGGCAGCCTTTGGCCTTGGCCAGTTGAACCGCCAGCGACCCCACTGCACCGCTGGCCGCGCTGACCAGTACCTGATCGCCGGGTTGGCAGTTGGCAATCAGGTTGAGGCCGGTCCAGGCGGTCATGCCGGGCATTCCCAGCACGCCAAGATAGGCCTGCTCGTCGACGCCGAAGTCGGGCAACGCCTGGACGCCTTCGGCGGAGATTTGCGCGATGTCGCGCCAGCCGCCCATATGGCCCACCAGGTCGCCTTCCTTGAAGCGCTTGTCTTCGGAGGCAATGATTTCGCCTACCGCACCGCCTTCCATGGGCTTGCCCAGCTCAAAAGGCGCCACGTAGGTATGCACTCCCGTCATTCGCCCGCGCATGTACGGGTCGACCGAGAGCCAGTGGTTGCGAATGCGTACTTCGCCAGGGGCGAGGTCGGGCAGGGTTTGGGTTTCCATCTCAAAAAGCTCGCGCTCGGGGCGTCCTTCCGGATAGCGGCTCAAAGTGAAAAAGCGTGATTGCATGGGGCCTCCTGCGTATGCGTTGGTAATACGGTCCGTGCTTTGTAAAGACCGTTAGCGTGCTTGATAGTTCGCCGTCAACGCAAGGGGAAATGCCGAGGAGGTGAAACGCACAACGGGCGCCAGGGCGCCCGTTGTGGATAGGTAGGATGATGCTGACTGATATGCGTCGAGCGCCTGGGCCGTTACTGGTCGAGCAGCGTGACCATGACCGGGGCAACCCCGCTGCTGATAATGCCCAGCTCACGCGCGGCGCTTTTCGACAGATCAATGATACGGCCTTCCACGTAGGGGCCGCGGTCGTTGATCAGTACTTCTACCTCTTGCCCGGTGTCCGGGCGAGACACCCGCACCTTGCTGCCAAAGGGCAGGCTTGGGTGCGCGGCGGTAAGCGCTTTCTGGTCAAAGGCTTCACCACTGGCAGTGGTCGCGCCCTGGAAGCGGTCGCTGTAGAAGGACGCAACGCCTCGCTGTGTATCTGTTTGTGTACCGTGTGCCAGAGCGCTATTCACTGCCATGGTGAATACGGCTATGGCAAAGCAAAAACTCAATAACCTGTGTTTGATAGCTCCCATAGGAGTACCCCAGTGTGTCGTGTCGCGGGTTTCGCATTCATCGATGAGGTGCCAATTTGGCTATTGGATAGTAGCGTTGTCCGACGTGCTGAGCAAGCTTTTAGACGTTCGGTGCAGTTGGCTTCATATTGGCCAACGTTAACCCGTATGTTCTGCGCCTTTGAATTCAGTGGCTTATTCAGGGCGACGCTGGCATCTTGCTTATAGAAAAACGCAACGCCCGGCCAGACGATCCCCCCATCAAGACGCAGAAGGGCTTATAATGCCTGGCTCAATCTGTTCTTTTTTGCCACAGGATCAAGGATGTACTCATGGCTAAATCGTCTCCCTTAAGTTACCTGCTCGTTGCCGTTGGCGGTGGCGTTATCGGCTTTTTAGCGGCGCAGGCGATAACGCCCAGCGTACCGCCCGATTCAGCGCCTGCCTCGCAAACCGACGATGATGACGGTCAATCGGAGCGCCTCGCGGACCTTGAGCGTGTCACTCTTGGCGAGCGTCTGCGGGGTGAAGTCACCTCGGGAAGCGAGCTTAACGGCAATGACGGTAGCCGCTTCGAGCGCTATGTCATGGCGCTTGAGGAAGACGAACTGGTCGAGGTAACGCTGGATGGCGCGCTACAGGGCACCGTGTCCCTCTATGATGATCAGCGTCAGTTGGTGAGCAGCGGCGAGGCCATGCGCCAACGCATCGAGCAGAGCGGCGACTACATGCTGGTAGTAAGCGGAGCAGATGCGCAAAGCTACGGGCCTTTCTCTCTGGAGAGCCGTCGCGTCGAGCTCAGCGATAGCGAGACCCTCACGCTGGAGTCGCCGCTGGATAGCTGGCTGCAACAGGACGAGCGCGAATACAGTTTCACCATTGACGAAGCCGGCATGTACGAAATCGACATGCGTTCCGATGAGTTCGATACCTTTCTGGAACTGGAAGGACCGAATGACTACTACCGCGAAGACGATGACAGCGCCGGCAATCTGAATGCGCGCATCGCCGATTTTCTGGCGCCTGGCGAGTATCAACTGACGGCACGTTCCGCATACGGCGATGGCGAGGGGGTGTTTACCCTGGCGCTTGCGCCTCGCGAGTTGCCAAGCGATACCGAACTGCGTAACTCTGGTGAGCTGACGCCCGATGAGCCCATTAATGGCTGGTACAGCGGAGAGGCACTGACCTACGAGCTCAATCTCGACGAAACGTCAGACGTGACCCTTGAAATGCGCTCCAGCGATTTTGATACCTTCCTGGAAGTCGAGGGGAACGGGGTGACGTTGAGCGATGACGATGGAGCTGGCGGCACGGATTCGCGTCTCAGCGAGCAATTGCTGCCCGGCACTTATACGGTCACTGCCCGGGGCTATAACCTGTCGGCCAGTGGTCTGTTCGAGCTGACCACTCGCACCGAACCAAGCGAGGGAGAACCCGAGCTTTAAGCTGGATGGCCGCCTGGTTAGCCAGGCGGCCGACGCCTTCCACGCTATCGGCTGGCCTTGAGACAGCCTACTACCACCAGCAGGGCCGCCATCGGTAACCGCCAGTCCAGGGTGCTCATGCCGGCCAGTACAAGCAGCAGCGCCGCCAGTATCGGCACGCCGTAGGCCAGGCTGCCCACCAAGCTGGTATGTCCCCAGCGCAGTGCCTTGTCCCAGGCCACCATGGCGATGCCGTAAGGGCCGAGGCCCAGGGCCATGCCAGTCAGGACCGCTTCGCTGCTGGGTAACGCCAGTTGGCCTTCCAGTATGGCGCTGGCCGCTGCCGCCATCACGCAGGCCATCAGCAGCAAGCGGGGTAGCAAGGGCGTCAGCGGTACCGGCGCCACCTGGCTGAGCCAGGAATAAAGCGCCCAGCAGCAGGCCGCTAAAAGTGCCAGCGCATAACCGGTGAGCGCGGTATCCGTGCCACCGCCGGACGCTTGAGGAATCAGCAGCACGGCGGCGCCGGCAAATGCAATCAATGCGCCCACCAGGCCGCCCATGCGCAAACGGCCGAAGCGGCTCCACTGGCTGAGCAGCACGAACAGCACCGGCCAGGTATAGGTAATCAAGGCGGCTTCGGCGGCAGGCGCAAGCCGCATGCCGATAAAGTAGGTGCTGACGGCACCGATAATCAGCAGCGGAATCCCCAGCCAGATACTCAACTGCCAAACGCGGCCGCAGGTCGCGACGTTAACCCGCCGACTCAACGGAAGCGTAGCCAGCGCCCCCGCCAACAGTGTCAAGGCGGTGAGCTGAAGCGGTGGCGTGGCGCGGGCATAATCGGCCAGCAGCGGGGCGACGCTCCAAAGCATCACGGCCACTAACGCCGCGCCAACACTGTAGCTTCGTGGAAACACAACGAGTGGATTGACGTGATGCATAGAGGATCTCCTGACTTTGCCTTGAAGTGACATGCCTTGAAGTGACTTGCCTTGAAGTGACCTGCACAGCATACTCATCCACAACACATCACAATATCGATGTTTATTGATCGTTCTTATCAAGGAATATGATGTATGCGAGCGCCCACGCTGGACCTGACGCTTTTGCGCACCTTAGTGACGATTGCCGATACCGGCAGCGTGACGGCGGCTGCCAAGCGTCTGGCCTATACCCAGTCGACGGTGAGCATGCAGCTACAGCGTCTGGAAGCGCAGCTGGCATTGACGCTTCACGAACGCGAAGGGCGGCGGCTGCGTTTCACCCCCGATGGTGAACGTCTGCTGAATCACGCGCGGCGTCTGTTGATGCTCAACGATGAAGCTTGGAGCGACATGCAGGCGCATCAGGTCAGCGGTGAACTGACGCTGGGTATCCCGGAGGATTACGCGTCGCTATTGCCATCGGTGTTTGCGTACTTTCATCAGCTTTACCCCGGCGTGGGATTGCAGGTTCGCTGCGGCACCAGCGGCGATCTGGTAGAGCGCGTCAAACGCGCCGAGCTGGACCTGGCGCTGGTGACCCGGCAGCGCAACTCGCCGGGCGGCGAGGTGATTCGCCGCGAGCCGCTGATCTGGGCGGTGGGCGTCAACCAGCAGCCGTCGCTAACCGACCCGCTGCCGCTGGCGCTGTATTCCCCGGGCGCGGATGTCTTCCGCGAGATCGCCGAACAGGCATTACGCAATGCCGGCCGCGACTGGCGCGTGGCCTATACCAGTCAATCGATGGCCGGCCTGGCACCTATTGTCACGGCGGGGCTGGCGGTGGTCGTGGTCACGCGGAGCATGCTGACGCCGCTGTTAAGGCCCCTCGACGAGGCCAGTGGTTTGCCGTCGTTGCCAATGATCGAACTGGCCCTGCACCGCGCGCCGCACCGCCCGTCGGAACCCGCGCGCCGCCTGGGCGAGTTGATTCGCGAGCAGTTGGCAGCACCGGTCGATGCCTGGGCACCCTAGCGCCAAGCGTTGACGATGACGGACGGCTTTATCGGCGAAGCCGGCTGGAAATGGCTAAACTAAGCTCACATAAGCGATTTTTGAGCGGGCGAAAGGAGCAGGGCATGCATGAGTTGGACCACTATATTTACCCGCACCGGGTACTTCACTGGCTGGTGGCGGGGGCTGCGCTGCTGTCACTGGCGAGCGGTTTGACGCTGGGTTTTCTGGGCTTTGAGCGAACGGTTTCGCTGATCGGAACAGGGCTCACCAATCTGCTCTATACCAGCCACAAGACCCTGGGAGTGACGATACTGTTGCTGATGACGCTGCGTATCATCACCCGGGTGGCGTTTGTCGTGCCCGACCATGATCCGCCCCTCAACGCCTTCGAGCGCATCGTCAGTACCAGCGTGCATCATCTGCTCTATGCGGCGCTGGTGGTAATGCCGCTGCTTGGCTGGGCAGCAACGGCCAGCGGTGGCTTCCCCGTGGAGTTCTTCAAGTGGCATTTGCCTGGCTTCATCGGTGAGCACCCGGCGCTGTCAGAGCGACTCTTCATCTGGCACGGCTGGCTTGGCTGGGCAATTGTCGTACTGATCACGCTGCATGTGCTTGGGGCGCTTTATCACTGGCGCATCAAGCGTGATCACGTGATGACGCGAATGAGTCTGTTCGATTAGGCCCTAGGATGGCGCCGAGCCGTAGCGCACATCGCTGTCGGCTTGGCGCGCTTTCACGTCGTACATCTGACCGTCGGCTTCGCGCATCAAACACTCGAGGTTTTTGCCGTCAGCGTGGCTGACGCTCATCCCGATACTGACTTCGACGCTGACCAGCTCGCCGCAGGGCAACTTGATGGGCGCGCGTATCGCTGAATTCAGGCGGTGGCGAATGTCATTGAGCGTGTTGCGATCGTCAATACCCTCGATCAGCAGAATGAACTCATCGCCGCCAAAGCGGGCGGCGTGATCGTGGGCGCGCGCCAGGTGGTCGATACGCCTGGCAACCTGTTGGAGCACAAAGTCACCTGCCTCGTGCCCAAACTGGTCATTGATCGGTTTAAAGCGGTCCAGATCCAGCATGAAAAGCGCCACCGGCTGGCCGGTCTGCTGACTGCGCCGGAGGGCTTTCTTGGCGCAATCGGTCAAGCCGTTGCGGTTCAATAGCCCCGTCAATACATCGCGACTGGCCAGTTGCTCGAGCGCCCTGGTTCGGTCGGCCACTTTCTGTTCCAGCACGGCTTCCTGGCGTTTGAGCGTCATCAACATTTCCGCCTGAGCGCGCTCCTTTTGCCGTTTGAGCTTATTGAAGCGGGCGGCCAGGGCAAACGACAGCAACAGCATTTCCAGCGCCGAGCCAATCTGTATGCCGTGCAGGGTAATGAAATTGGCGGGCAAGACGCCCAGATTGCGCAACGCAAAGACGCAGGCGCCGACCAGAAAAAGCGACCATGCCAGCACGAACAGCCGGGCGCTGGGTACGCGTCGTGACACGCAGTATGCCCCGCAGACCAGCATCAGCAGCGCCGCCATGAAGCCGGTGACGTCCATCAGCCTAAGGGCGGGTTGAATGGGCAGTATCAGCGTCGCGAGGAGGGCCGTGGCGCAGTAAGTGCGAAAAAAACTCAGCGCGCGATGCCAGCGGGGCGTGAACTGGCGCGTGTTGAGAAAGCTCTGGGCGAACAGGGTGCCCATGGTGGAGGCAAAGGTGAACCCGATAGCGACCAGCCGCGCGGTGTTGTCGCCGAGGATGCTCCAGAACATCAGCGTACCGATCCCATTGAACGTCAGGATGGCAACGGTAAAGCCGAGCGCAAACAGCGAGTAATACAGGAATACGCGTTCTTTGAGGCCGAAAAACAGCATGAAGTTGTAAAGGCCAAGCGCGAGGAGCATGCCGAAATAGGTCGCCAGCCAGAAGTTATGGCGATCGTTCTGCGTGTAGAAGGCCTGGTCTGAAAGCAGATTGGCGTTGAGCATTTTGCTGCCCGCCGCGTCAATGCGCGCATACAGCGTGACCGTTTCACCGGGCGCGAGCGTCAGCGGGAACACCGGTTGGCGATGGGCAAGTTCGCGTTGGGATTTCGGCACGGCGCTGCCGCTGGTCATTTGTTCGCTGAAATGCTCGCGCAATACATGCAGCGTGACGCGATCCAGGAAAGGGTATTCAAATTCGACAATCCAGTCTCTGGAATGCTGGGTAGGGTTTTCAATCTGGGTACGCAGCCATACCTCGTTGGGCGTGTAGCCAAAGTTCAGGTCACTTTTGTCATGAGCCTGGGTAAACGCAGGGGCGCGTGTCAGAAGCTCTTCAAGCGTCAGCGGTTCGTCGCTGTGCAGAAACTGGGTATGGGGGGTAAGCGAGTAGCGCGATTTTTCCGGCGAAATCGAAAGCGATGCGGTCGCTTCCTGCAAGCACAGCAGGCATCCCACCAGCAACAGTAGGATGCGAGCGTATAGGTTGTTAGATAAGCAAGAAGCCTGCATAGAGGTCGCTTTGGTTATGTT
Source organism: Halomonas sp. HL-48 (assembly GCF_001314875.1). GTDB lineage: Bacteria > Pseudomonadota > Gammaproteobacteria > Pseudomonadales > Halomonadaceae > Vreelandella. The sequence goes on along the minus strand of NZ_LJZS01000010.1, from coordinate 98,519 downwards.
TTTCTCTCCCCCCCGTGGCCCCTTCCCTAAAGGCCATTACCGCTGTCGGGACTTGTCATCCTGGCTATCGCACGCGCTTCGCCCGCGTGTGATGAATGTAAAGGCTACTTAGTTAACTCTGGCATTTACGTCGTTCTGATGACACGTAATAGGTCAACGGTAATTCAGCTATTCCCGACTACCCGGCTTGTGCAAGTGATGATAAGTGAAAGTGTAGGAGGGTTTCGGCGGTGGCATTGGAAAAATGCATGATCTAAATCAAGGCGACCTGTGCCAGCCGCTCGGTCAATCGCTCGACCAGATTGCCGCTATGCCGCCAGTAATGCCAATAGAGCGGAACACTCAGGGTCTGCCCGGGCGCAATGCTGACCAGTTGGCCGCTTTGCATCAGCGCATGGGTCTGTAACTGCGGCATCATGCCGTAGCCGATGCCCGCCGCTGCCAGGCGAATAAAGCCCTCCGATGAGGGGCATAAGTGATAGGGGAAGCGGCCATGATAGCCACACTGGGCAAGAAACTGGTGCTGCAGCTGGTCGTGTGGGCCATAGACAATGGCGGGTGCTTGAAGGAAAGCGTCTGCGCTGGGGCCATGGGGAAAGTGGCGCGCCACGTAGTCGGGCGAAGCAAGCGGGTGGTAATGCATGTCGCCCAATGCCAGGCAACGCGCGCCGGCGATAGGATGAGGCGTCGCGCACAGGCATGCTGCGACATCGCCATCGCGGAGGCGCTTGAGACCGACGTCCTGATCTTCGATCACCAGGTCAAGCAACAGCCCTTCGGCCTGGCAGATATCGGCGATGGCATCGGCCCACCAGGTCACGACGCTATCGGCATTGATCGCAATCCGCAGGCGGGGTGCCGAGTCGTCCAGGGTGGGAAGCGAGCCGCGCAAGTCGCGTTCAAGGAGTTGAACCTGCTGGTAGTGCGTCAACAGCCGCTGCCCCGCCGGCGTGGGCGCCAAATGAGGATGGCGGATCAGCACGGGCTGCCCAAGACGGACTTCGAGGGCTTTGACCCGTTGCGAAACGGCCGACTGCGACAGTCCCAGCACGTCGCCGGCGCGTTCGAACCCCCCGCATTCCACCACGGTTGCCAGCGCTTTGAGTAATTTGTAATCCAGCATGACGGTGTTCCCAAGGCATGAAGCCGTGACGTTAAGCAAAAAGGCAAGATTAGACAAATAGGCGGCCGTGATCAGGCTATAAATAAGATTGAATATCAAAAAGCAATGAATTACATTCCAGTCAAAGGTACGGCAGACCTCTTTGCATAAGTACCTTTTGCGGACCTTCTGTCACGTTATCGCCTAAAGGACACTGCCATGCCCGCCATTACGCTTCGTCGCCCTCTGGTCGGCATCGTTGCGCTTAGCGCCCTGATGCCTTTCGCCGTGAATGCCAGCGACTCGATCAACGCCGAGGCTGTCGTGCACCACTACGCCGATCTGGCCCATGCCAATTACGCCGATGCGCTCAACGCCGCCGAGGTGTTGAACGAGCGTATCGACGAATTGCTCGCCAACCCCAGTGCCGACACGCTGCAAGCCGCCAGGCAAGCCTGGCTGCAGGCGCGGGTGCCTTATCAGCAGAGCGAAGTATTCCGCTTTGGCAATGCCGTGGTCGACGACTGGGAAGGCCAGCTAAACGCCTGGCCCCTGGATGAGGGCATGATCGATTATGTGGAAGGCGACGACTACCAGCATGAGCTGGGTAACGAAGGCGCCACCGCCAATATCATCGCCAACGAGCAAATCACAGTTGGGGGTGAGAGCCTGGACGTCAGCGAGATCACCCCAGAACTCCTCGCCGACCTGAATGAAATCGGCGGCTCGGAAGCTAACGTCGCCAGCGGTTATCACGCCATCGAGTTTCTGCTCTGGGGGCAGGATCTAAACGGCTTCGAGGCGGGCAGCGGCGAGCGACCGGCAAGTGATTTTCAGACCGGCGACGACTGCACCCATGGCCACTGCGACCGTCGTCGCACTTACCTGGACGCGGTATCCGATCTGTTAGTCGACGACCTTGAGTGGATGGTGGCCCAGTGGGCGCCGGAAACCGAGGGTAACTATCGTCAGGAACTGCTGGCGGAGAGCGATCAGGAAGGCCTGCGTCGCATGCTGTTCGGCATGGGCTCGTTGTCGCTTGGCGAGCTGGCAGGCGAGCGCTTGAAGGTGGCGCTGGAAGCCAATTCGTTCGAGGATGAGCACGACTGCTTCAGCGACAACACTCACAATTCCCACTACTACAACGGTCAGGGTATTCAGAATATATTCACCGGCACCTACCAGCGCCTTGACGGCAGCGTGGTCGAGGGGCCTTCGCTGCAAGACCTATTGGCTCAGGACGATAGCGAGCTTGCCGATACCCTTGCTCAGCAGCTTGACGCCACGATGGCGCGCCTCGATGCGATCAAGCAGGCGGCCGAGGCGGAAAGCTCGCCAATGGCCTTCGATATGATGATTGCCCCTGGTAACGAGCAGGGCAGCGAATTGATCAACGACGCGATACTCACCCTGGTGGTACAAACGGGATCCATCGAGCAGGCCGCGGGCGAGCTGGGTGTGACGTCGCTGCAACCGGATGACGCAGGCCATCAATTTTAACGCAACCTATTGATGCCCACGAGCCGCCGGTTGCCTCGTCACCGTGCGGCTTTTGTGCTTCGTGTCACGTGCCATCCGTCTCAAGGTATCACCATGTACCGCTTATTCCGTGTCTCGTTAAGCCGGTGTTCGCTAAACGGTCTTCTGTTGGCTCTGATGGCAATGCCTGCGCAGGCTGCCGAGTCACCAGCCCAGAATTACCCCATCCAAACGACGCCCATGAGCGGCGGCGATGGGTCGGTGGAGCAGTTCGACCATAACGCCTATTCGCTGCCGCTGGGTAATATGTCGATGACCAAGCGGCTGGATTTCAGCGTCGGCAACAGCTTCTTCCGTAACCCTTGGGTGGCGGCCCCCGCCAGCACTGAGGCGCGCGATGGTCTGGGGCCGCTGCTCAATACCAATAGCTGCCAGGGCTGTCACATAAAAGATGGTCGGGGACACCCACCGACAGGTGACGAGAGTCCCATTGCGCTTTTTCTGCGCCTTTCGCTGCCTGCTCAGCAAGCAGAGCCCAAGGTTCTGGAGCAGCGCGGCGCGCTCCCCGTGCCCAACTACGGCCTACAGCTACAAACGGCGGCCATCGGCGGAGCCGAACCGGAGGCCAGGATGCTGATCGAGTATCGTCCTCGGGAGGTGACGTTTGCCGATAGCACGGGCGTTACCCTACAGGAGCCGCTTTACTCGATTGCCGAGCCCGCCTACGGCGAGCTGCCTGAGGATCTGCAGATCTCGCCCCGGCTGGCGCCGCCGATGATTGGTCTGGGGCTGCTGGCGGCGATTCCCGAAGCCGATCTGCTGGCCGCCGCCGACCCTGACGACGCCGATGGCGACCGTATTTCCGGGCGTGCCAATCAGGTCTGGGATCTGCGTACGGGCAGCACCGTTATGGGGCGCTTCGGCTGGAAAGCCGGCGAGCCCAGCATCGAACAGCAGGGCATGCACGCCTTTGCTGGCGATATGGGGCTGACGTCCAGCCTGGTGCCGCAAACCGACTGCATGGCGAGCCAGGGCTGCGATGACTTTCCCGATGGCGGAACACCGGAGGTCAGCGACGATGTGGCCGACTTCGTGACTTTCTACGCCTCCAGCCTGGCGGTGCCGATGCGCCGTAACATGGACGACCCGGCGGTTAAGCAGGGTGCCGAACGGTTCAATACCCTGGGATGCGCCAGCTGCCACACGCCGCGCCATCGCACCGCTTCGGATGCCGAACGCCCGGCGCTAGCGGATCAGATCATATGGCCTTATAGCGACCTGTTGTTGCACGATATGGGCGACGCTCTGGCGGATCATCGCAGTGAGTTCCAGGCCGACGGCCGCGAATGGCGAACCCCGCCGCTGTGGGGTATCGGCCTTGCACAGACGGTTAACCCCCGGGCGGGCTTTCTCCACGACGGCCGCGCCCGTACCCTGGAAGAGGCGATTCTCTGGCACGGCGGAGAGGCGGAAGCGGCCGCACAGGGCTATCGTGACTTGCCTGAGGATCAGCGTGCTGAGCTCATTCGTTTTCTTGAATCCCTGTAAGGGTCGTTGAAAGGTTGAAAGGTTTGATTGCCAAGGAGTTTAGATGATGGCTGCGTTTCGACGGTTGGGGGTGCTGGCCTGTACGCTATTGGCCGCGCCGTTCTCTTTTGCTTCGGACGCTCCCACGCCGCGGGATATGTGGCACGGCGCGGTGGAGCTGCAGTACGCCGAGCTGAGTGCCGCCTCCGAGCGCCTGGAGACTAGCGCCGCGCGCTTTTGCCAAGCCCCCGATGAGTCGCACAGGCAGCGGCTGGAAAACGACTGGCTGAGTGCCTATCAAGCCTGGCAGGCAGTGCGCTTTATCCAGTTCGGCCCGGTGGAGCAGAACAGCCGGGGCTGGCAGCTGCAGTTCTGGCCGGATCGTAAAAACCTGGTGGGCCGCAAAGTGGGCGGATGGCTGCAAGCAGCTGACGCGCCGAATGCCCAGGATATCGCCGCTGACAGCGTAGCGATCCAAGGCTTCCCCGCCCTTGAGTACTTGCTCTATGACGATGCCATGGGCGAGCAGGCCCTTAGCGATCCTGCCGCCTGCGACTTGATGCAGGCCATCACGACGCATCTCGCGGATACCACAAACGCGCTGCATCGCGACTGGCAGGCCTTTGGTGAGCACTATATTGAAACTTCTGACTACACCGAAACTACCCTGGCCAGCGCCATCCAGACCCTTGAGCAGCTCGAAGACAAACGCCTCGGTGAGCCCATGGGCCTCAAAGGCGCTTCTGCCAACGGCTACCTGGCCGAAGCGTGGCGCAGTGAACAATCGGTTCGTTTGGTAGCGAGTAGCCTGGAGGGTCTGCGTACCGGCTTCTTGCCGGGCCTCACCGCGCTGCTGCGCGAGGCCGATGCGCTGCCCCTCGCCGAGGCGTTCCGTGACCAGCTCGACAAGACGCTCGCCCAGGCCCGCGAGCTGCCGCCGGGCTTGGTGCCCTCCCTTGAAGACGATGAGGCATTTCGCGGCCTGCAGTCGCTCTACCTCGACATCAGCCAGCTACGCCACCTGCTGGGTAACGAGATAGCCGCTGAACTGGGGCTGGTGCGCGGCTTCAATTCCAGCGACGGGGATTGAGCCATGCACCGACGCCAGGTACTCAAGGTAGGATTGGGCAGCATGGCCATGACGCTGACGCCGCTGAGCTGGGCGCTGCCCGGCCGTGAAGAGCTGGATTGGCTGTATAGCGCGGTGGATGATCTCAGCGGCGGGCATTTTATCGCCGGTGTGGCGCTGGATGGGCAGGCCCGCTTTATGATCGAAGTGCCCAAGCGCTGCCACGGCGGTTGCTTGCGGCCGGATTCCCGCCAGGCGGTGCTGTTTGCCCGCCGCCCCGGCACGCGGATGCATGTGATCGATGGTGACAGCCGCCAACTCGCCCACACCATTGCGGCAGAGGAGGGCTACCATTTCTACGGCCACGGCGTGTTTGATCTGAGCGGGCGCTACCTGTATGTCACCGCCAACCGCCTGGAGGACAGCGCCGGGCTGGTGCGGGTTTACGACGCTGCCAACGACTACGCCCATGTGCGCGATATGCCACTGGACGGCATCGGCCCTCACGAGCTGCGGCTGATGCCGGACGGCGACACCCTGGTGATTGGCTTGGGCGGCATTCAGACCCACCCTGACTATGGCCGGGTAAAACTCAATCTGGACACCATGGCCCCGGCGCTGCTGCTGATGGATCGCCACAGCGGCGAAATTCTAGCCCGCCATGAACCCTCGCACCACCAGCTCAGCTGCCGTCATCTCGACGTGGCGGAAGACGGCACGGTGATTGCCGGGTACCAGTTCGAAGGCCCCGAGTGGGAGACCCATCCGCTGATTTGCCGCCTGGATGCCGCCGGGCGCTTCTCCGAGCTGGCGCTGCCTGAGGATATCACCGCCAGCCTGCACCATTACACCGCCAGCGTCGCGTTCAGCCGTGTTTCGGCAAACGTTCTGGTAACCGCACCCCGCGGCAACCAAGTACTGCTGCTGGATGCCGCCAAAGGCAAGCTTGTTGCCAACCTGGAACTGCCCGACGCCGCCGGTGCCCGCTGCGACGGCAACGGCGGCTTTCTGGTCTCCTCCGGCCAGGGCGGGCTCTACCGGGTAACGCCTGACTCGGAAGCGCCCGAGCTGCTTGCCAGCCTGGAACTCCGCTGGGATAACCACCTGACATAGCGCTTCGTGACAGTTATTTGAGAGAGCTCTAAGGTATAGCGTTTCGGTTCAGGCTATCTTGCTGTCAAGCTACTGATTGCCAGTCAATATGAATGACGCCTTTTGGCAAGAGACGCGGCTGCTAGCCTTCAGCCCTGTTTAGTCGGCTGAGAATCAGTAGGGCTATGCCGTCGACGACACTCTGGCGGCTTTGAGCAGCACCACCCCAAAAAGCAGCATATCACTGCGCCACGGCGATATTGTGCTCCCCGTTCGGGTGCTTCATGACCTGCATGGGGAGCCCGTAAATCGCTTCCAGGGTGCTATCGCACATCATGTCATTGGGGGAGCCGCAGGCCAGCAGGTGGCCGCTGTGCAACGCCATCAGCTCATCGCAATAGCGCGAGGCCATGTTGACATCGTGCAGCACGATAATCACCCCGAGGTTTAGCTCATCGCACAGCTTGCGAATCAGCGCCAACACTTCGATCTGGTGGGCGATATCCAGCGCCGCGAGCGGTTCATCCAGCAGCAGAAAACGGCTGCCTTGCGCCAGTAGCATGGCCAGCCAGACCCGCTGGCGCTCGCCGCCGGAAAGCGTATCGACCAGGCGGTCGGCGAAGTCTTCTGTGTGGGTGAGGGCAATGGCGCGGTCAATGGCGTCTTTGTCTTTGTGGGTGTGGCGCCCGAGTAAGCCGTGCCATGGATAGCGGCCAAAGGAAACCAGTTCACGCCCGGTCAGGCTTTCAGCACTGGGCAGGTGTTGAGGCAGGTAGGCGACTTGGCGAGCGAACTCGCGGTTGCCCCAGTCGCTCAACGGGCGCTGGTCAAAGTAGATTTCTCCCTGGCTGGTGGGCTGCTGCTGGGCCATGAGTTTTATCAAGGTCGACTTGCCCGAGCCATTGTGGCCAATCAGGCCGTATACCTTGCCTTCATGGAAGTTATGCTCAATAGGCTGAAGCAGCGGCTTGCCATTGATTTCAAAGGTGGCGCCTTTGACCTCGAACATGAATGACTCCTGGCGATTGGTTAAATGACAATGGTTCCATTCTAGTGCTAATAGTTCTCATTTTTAAACAAAAAATGAAAAGAACGATCACGGCTAGGTCTTGCTCGGGATGGCGGCCAGGTCGAGAGGCTGAGGAGATAGGGCAGCTAGAAACGCATGTAAGCGGTTATCAGCAGGCGCGTAAACATGCCAGCAACTGATGATGGTGATCCGGGTGTGTCGCTATCACGCTATTCCATTCTTCAGGGTTCGGCTCGCCATTGAGATTGGTTACGGTGCAGCCTGCTCCTCGGGCAATCAAATGCCCGCGGCGATATCCCACAACTCGAGCTTGGCGCCCTGGGACCAAAAGGCAACAAGAACGGCCCAGACTGATGTAGGCGATCTCCAGCGCCGCCGAGCCTGGACTGCTGATGCCCAGCCACTTGGGGTATCGGCAGCAGCGCATAAAAGGTGATATGTACAAGGCGCGCCAAGCGACCACCCAGCCCAGGCGGATGGGGCGCACGCTGCTTGTGGTTAACCCATGCCCAGCCAAGACGCGCCAGGGTTACGATCAGAATCAGAAAACCTAACGAGCTATGAGGCCCAATGTCCGCCTGGCCAGCAACACGGTAAATTGAAGCGTGACCCGCGAGTGCGGCGCACGGCTTATGCGTCCGAAGAGGCGGGGGCTGTCTCGCCAACCAATAGGTGTTTGAGCTGGAATGCTTAGGTGATCACTGTTGAGCGCTGTGCAGTTTGCTGCGCCTTTAGCCATTGGCCTTTTCCTTGCGCCAGTAGCCCATGCTGGTGACGTATTGCTTGGGTAGCCCACACTCGTTGACCAAATAGCGGCGCAGCTTCATGGCGACCTTGGTTTCAGCGGCGATCCAGGCGTAGAAGGGCGCGCTGTCGTCCAGAGTGGCAGGTTCCCAGAGTGGAGCACTTTCATCCTCGTTTTGTTCATCCTCACTACCCTTGGTCGCGCTCGACGGGTTACCCCCCAACGCAACAATTTCCTTCTGCAAATCAATATCACGCAGTGCTCTCATCAACAGCTCCCCGTGCTGGCAGCTGGACTCAGCATCGCGGGCTAGCCAGCGCAGCTTGGCGGCTTGGGGCAGCGGCTGAACGTCGTCAGTGCGGGGTACTTCGAACAGTGCTTCGACCCTGGGTTTGAGCGGCAGGTCATCGAGAGTTTCCAGAATGCCAGCCGCCGCGGGGAGGGCGGTTTCGTCGGCGATAATCAGGATCCGGCGTACGCCCTTGGGCGGCTTCCACTCGTAGCCTAGCTTTGGGCCTTCCACGTTAGCGTCGGGGGCTGTCATGGCCAGGCGGTCGCCGGGGCGGGCGCGCATTGCCCAGCGCGAGGCGGGGCCATTGTCGCCATGTAGCACGAACTCTACATCCACTTCGGCTTTTTCCGGGCGCAGGGCGCGGATGGTGTAAGTGCGGGCAGAGGGCCGCTGGGCATCCGGTAGAGCGCGATAGGCGCCGTACCAGTCGTGCTCTTCCAGCTTGGCGATCTCGAACAGTGGATCAAGGCTGCCACCGCCTTCGGGGAAGAATAGCTTGACGCGCTGATCCGGGGCGTAGGTCGCCATATGGCCAACGTCTGGGCCGGTAAAGGTAAACCTGACGAGCGAGGCGCTGACCTGGGTACGTCTCGCAAGGGTGATGTCAAAAAGCTGATAGCTCGGCTTGGCTGCCATGGTGCGGGTCTCCTTTATATCAGGAGTCAATTGTAGTGCTAATTATTATCATTTAGAATCGCTATCTATAATTCAGCTATTAACCTCCAGAACATAGTAAGGCTAAGACAATGATTCTGCTGCCTATCACGTCCCACTTGGCGAACGGCACGGCCTCCACAAAAGGCGCCCCAAAATGTTAGGTGCCGCGCAAGTTGCCCAGCGAGTGGGAGGCATGTCGCCCGCAAAAGCCTGCCTATTGCTTAGCCTGCCGATGGTGGTGCTGTTTTGGCTGGGCCTGCAGGGCCAAGGCGGTGTTGCGCTGGGCCTGCAGGCATTGGTGGCCCCCTCTTTTGAGAACGTGGATGAGCTGTTGCTGCATTACGCTTGGTGGCCGCGCCTGTCGGTGGCGTTACTCGCCGGTGCCGGCCTGGGGCTTGCCGGGGTGTTGATGCAGCAGGTACTGCGCAACCCGTTGGCGTCGCCCACCACGCTTGGGGTGGCGTCGGGCGCGAACCTGGCGCTGATGGCGGCCACGCTGCTGGCACCGGGCTTATTGGTGGCTGGTCGTGAATGGATCGCCCTGTTGGGGGGCGCAATGGCGGTAGGGTTGGTGTTCCTGCTCTCCTGGCGTCGTGGATTGGCACCCATGGTGGTGGTGCTGGCCGGGCTCGTGGTCAATCTGTACTTAGGTGCGCTCGCCACGGCGCTTTTGCTGTTCAACCACGAGGCGCTCTCGGGGTTGCTGATCTGGGGGGCAGGTTCGCTGGCACAAAACGGCTGGGACGGTGCTGCAGTGCTCTGGCCTCGGATGGCAGTTAGCTGCGTGGCGGCGTGGTTTCTGCTGCGCCCTCTGTCAGTGCTGGAGCTGGACGACGCCAGCGCCAAGAGTCTTGGCGTGTCGCTGACCTATCTGCGCTTTGCGGGCATGGGGCTGGCGGTGTTCATTACCGGCAGCATCGTCAGCGTGGTGGGCATTATCGGCTTTATCGGCCTGGCGGCCCCTAACATTGTGCGCATGGCAGGTGCGCGGCGCTTGGGGGCGCGCCTGTTATGGTCGACGCTCTTGGGCGCGGTGTTACTGGCCACCACGGATCTGCTGCTACAGCAGTTTTCTGGCATGGCGGCGGCCTTTATTCCTACCGGGGCGATTACCGGTGCCCTGGGGGCGCCGCTTCTGATGTGGCTGATTCCCCGCTTGAAACTCCAGGGTGACAAGCCGCCGCAGGGGGCAGGTGTTTTTGCCCATCGTCATCCTGCACCTTCGCGCTTGGCCACCGGTTTAATCCTCGCGTTACTAGGCGCCACGCTGCTTGGCTTATTGTTTGGCCAGGGCGTTGATGGCTGGTATTGGCTGCCGCCCAACGATTGGAGTGTGATGCAGTGGCGCCTGCCCCGCGTAATGGCGGCGGCGGCCAGCGGATTGATGCTGGCGGTGGCAGGTACGATTCTTCAGCGCCTGTCGGCCAACCCCATGGCCAGCCCTGAAGTATTAGGTATCAGCGGTGGCTGTGCTATTGCGTTGATTCTGGGAATTTTTCTGTTACCCGCGCCGACCAACATGATGCTGATCGGGGTAGGCACCCTGGGCGCTTTCGCGACGTTATTGGTGTTGGTGGGTATCAACCGTAAAAGTGGTTTTCTACCCGAGCGTTTGTTGCTCACAGGGGTGGCGATCAGCGCGCTGTTTGACGCTGTGCGCAGCGTGATGCTGGCGGGCGGCGACCCCCGTGGTCAGCAGGTAATCGCTTGGCTAGCGGGTTCCACCTACTACGTGGATATTACCAATGCGGTGGTGGTCGGGGTTGTTGCCGCCGTATTGGCACTGATCACGCTGCCCTTTACCCGCTGGCTGGATATCCTGCCCTTGGGGGCACCCACCGCCAGGGCATTGGGCGTTAACCTCAATCGCGCCCGTTTAGCGCTGCTGCTGTTGGTGGCGCTGCTCACTGCCTGCGCCACCCTGGTGGTGGGGCCGCTATCGTTTATTGGCTTACTGGCACCCCATATGGCGCGCTTGGTGGGCTTCTCCCGCGCAGGGCAGCACCTGCTTGGGGCGGCATTGATCGGCATGCTGCTGATGGTTCTGGCCGATTGGGTCGGCCGTCAGATCATTTTTCCTTACGAGATACCGGCCGGCTTGGTCGCCTCCCTGATTGGCGGCGCTTACTTTATGTGGGGGCTGCGGCGGCTATGAGTCATGTGGCGACTAAACCGGACGAGTTTTGGGCAGCGGCGGATCCTGCCGAGGCGTTATTGGCGCTTTACCGCCAACCGCCGCTGGACACCATGAAGGCCCCCGCGTTTGGTCCGCCCAGTGAGCCGACACTGGCGGCCTCTGAACTGCTGGATAGAGCCGTCCTAAACGAGCAGTTGGCATACTTCGGCCGTACCTATGGCGATGACGCCGATCGCAAAGCCGTGGCGTCGATCTGGTCGAAATTTCATTTCAGCAGTGTCTCGATCCCGACGCTGGTGGCCAACCTGCTATTGGGTTATGACCTGCCGTTGGGTGGAGATGAGCTGCGGCTGGCGCTGGGTGATAAGGGCCAGACCGTGCGTATCTGGCTGCCCCATGGTGGTGTGCCGCTGGCCTCCAAAGCGCTCCAGGTGCGCTTCAGTACCCTGTTCGATGATCATTGTGTGCCGCTTATCGAAGCGCTATCCGAGGTTTCCGGGCTGTCTGCCAAGGTGTTCTGGAGCAATCTCGGCCATTACGTGGAATTCGTGGGAAAGACCTGCTCCCAGCACCCCGATTTCGTTGGCGCGGGTGTGCCGCTGCTGGATTATCTCGACACCAGGACGCTCCCTGGTGGGCGCCGCAACCCGCTCTATCAGCCGGTGCGCTATCTGGAACTGGGCGGTGAAACTCCCGCTCGCGTGCGTCGCCTGTGCTGCATCAAGTATCGGCTGTCTGGCGAGCCGCTGTGCGGCGGCTGCCCGCTAAAGCCAGAAAACAAGCCGGCCAAGCGTCGGCGCTAACTCGCTGCTAAGCGCCAAGGAGCCTGGTTCATGGAGTTGTTGAGGATTGTCTGGCGTGATTACCGCTGGCCCTTCGTGGCCGTGGTGGTACTTAGTCTGGTCAGCGCCGGGCTGGGCATCGGCGTCATTGCCTATATCAATGAACGGATGCTGGGCACCTTCGCCGATCCCTGGCGCATCCTGCCGGAATTTCTAGCCCTGGTGGCGCTGTTGCTGACGATTACCCTAGCCTCACAGTTGGCTTTGACCACCCTGGGTCATCACTTTGTCTATCGGCTGCGGGGTCAGTTGATCAAGCGCATTATGGATACCGATATCGAGCGTATCGAGCAGATGGGCAGCGCACGCTTGCTGGCCAGCCTATCCAGCGATGTGCGCTATATCACCGTGGCCTTTGTGCGCTTGCCAGAGCTGGTGCAGGGTGGTGTATTGACGGTGGGCGTTACCCTTTATTTGGCCTGGCTCTCGCCTGCCATGCTGGCGGTCACAGCGCTGTGGGTGATTGTCACGATCTTGGTGGGCATGCGCCTGGTAGCGAAGGTCTATCGGCACATGGCCAAGCTGCGCGATGCTGAAGACCGTCTCTACGAGGATTATCAGTCGGTGATCGAGGGGCGCAAGGAGCTGGCGCTCAATCGCGACCGCGCCGAGTGGCTGTACCGCGACGTTTACACCCCCAACGCCGAAGCGTATCGACACCATATCATTCGCGGCGATACCTACCATCTCAGCGCCGTGAACTGGTTCAATATCATGATGCTGGGCGCCATCGGCGAGGTGTTTTTCCTAGCTAACGGCCTGGGCTGGTCGTCGGCACAGGTGGCGACTACCTTTTCGCTCACGCTGCTGTTCTTGCGCGCGCCGCTGATTCAGGCCATTGGCGCTTTTCCGCCGTTGATCAATGCGCGAGTGGCGTTTGAAAAAATCAGCGCGTTAGAGCTCGCTGAACATCATGAATCATTCGAGCACGCTTCCCATCGCCATGAGTGGCAAACGCTGTCGCTGGATCAGGTCACTTATCGTTACCCCGCTGAAGAGGCGCGGCCGGGTTTTGCCATTGGCCCCATCGACTTCACTTTGAAGCGCGGGGAAGTAGTGTTCCTGATTGGTGGTAACGGCAGCGGCAAATCGACCCTGGCAAGACTCTTGACCGGGCTGTATCAGCCCCAGAGCGGCGACATTCGCGTCGATGGCAGGCCCCTGCAAGAGGAAGACTGGACAACCTATCGCCAACATATTTCGGCGATCTACACCGACCTTCACCTGTTTGATCGCTTGATCGGCCCGGCGGGTGAATCACCCGACCCAGCGCTAATGGAAGAGTGGCTGGCAGCCCTTGGCATGCACAGCAAGCTCGATTTTGACGGCGACCGGGTCACCAACGCCAACCTTTCACAAGGGCAGCGCAAGCGCCTGGCGATGCTGCTGGCCGTGGCCGAGCAGCGCGACCTGTTGCTGCTGGACGAGTGGGCCGCCGACCAAGACCCGCAATTCCGGCGGGTGTTCTACCGTGAGCTACTGCCCCAACTTCGGGCGCTGGACAAGACGCTGGTCGTGATCAGCCACGATGATCATTACTTCGACCAAGCCGACCGCCTGCTGGAAATGCGCCAGGGCCAGTTGGTCGAACTCACCGGGGAACAGCGTGAAGCCGCCAGCCGCGATGCGGTGGCAAGGGTGAATGTGTGAAAGCGTAATGGCTAACTAGCCATCAGCTCAATCGGCGGCTGATTTTGGCAGTGTCTGAAGCGTCTGTTTTTATAAGAAAAACTAATGCCCCATTAACAGGATGATTTTTAGTTATCCAAACTGCCCGTTACCTTAGTGCCAGGATTTATCAACACGACGCTAATTCTGACGCTGGGAGCTGGGCAATGTGGGAGAGTTATATCACCGGGCTGGTGGTGTGCGGCGGGATTATCATGGCGATTGGGGCGCAGAACGCCTACATTCTGGGGCTGGCGATTCGTCGCGAGTATCACTGGTGGTCGGCGGGTCTGTGCATCAGCGCGGATATTCTTCTGCTCACGGCGGGAATGTTTGGTGTGAGCGCTTTCCTGCTGACGATGCCCAGCGCTATGGAGGTTATGCGCTGGGTGGGCGTGGTGTTTTTGAGCTGGCTGGCGGCGCAGGCATTGTTCAGAGCCGTTAGTGGTCGGCAGGGGCTAAGCGCTGAAGCGGGCAAAGCGCGCAGTTTAACCAAAGTGATTTTCGCAACCCTTGCCGTCACCGTGCTCAATCCACAGGTCTACCTGGATACGCTGCTGCTGATACCCGCCATTGGCGCCCAGCAGGAGAGCGCCGGTGTGTTTGTGGCGGGGGCCTCAACCGCGTCCATTCTCTGGTTTAGCCTGCTGGCCTGGGGTGGCGCCGCGCTCTCGCCTTGGCTTTCAAAACCTATCGCGTGGCGCACTATCGATGGCCTGATTGGCTTGATGATGGCCGGGATCGCCGTGCATCTGGCGCTTAATGCCGTCTGAAATAGGCTTCCATTACCGCGATAACCTTATCGATATCTGCATCGCTAATGTCTCGATGTGCGACAAAGCGCGTGGCGTAAAGTAACTCAATCAAAATGCCTTGCTCTTTGAGCCAGGCGGAGAGTGGCTGAACGTGCTCGTCGGGGAAGTGCGCAAATACCATATTGGTCGCCTGGGAGGTGATCTCGACTCCTGGCAGCTTTGCCAAGCCTTCGGCCAGACGCGCCGCTCGGCGGTGATCGTCGGCCAGGTCTGCTACGTGATGGTCTAACGCATGCTGGCAGGCAGCGGCGATCATGCCCGATTGGCGCATGCCGCCACCGACGACTTTACGCCAGCGACGAGCGCGGTCGATCAATGCTTGCGAGCCCACCAGTGCCGAGCCGAAGGGTGTGCCAAGCCCCTTGGAAAAGCACAGCGAGATGCTGTCGAACGGCAGGCTGAGCTGTTTGAGGGGAATGTCGCTCGCCACGGCGGCGTTAAACAGCCGCGCTCCGTCCAAGTGCGTGGCCAGGCCCCGCTCACGGGCCAGTTCGGTGGCTTTCAAGACGTAGTCTGCGGGCAGTACTTTGCCACCGATGGTGTTTTCCAGTGCCAGCAGGCGCGTGCGGGCGAAGTGGAAATCATCGGCTTTGATCGCCGCGCTGATTTTCTCCAGAGGCAGGCTGCCGTCGGCGGCGTTTTCAATGGGCTGGGGTTGAATGCTGCCCAGCACCGCGGCGCCGCCGCCTTCATAGCGATAGGTATGGGCCGACTGCCCCACGATATACTCATCGCCCCGCTCGCAGTGGGCCATCAGCGCCACCAGGTTACTTTGGGTGCCGCTGGGAAACAGCAAGGCGGCGTCTTTGCCGGTTTGCTCGGCAAGGCGCTCCTGGAAGGCGTTCACTGTCGGGTCGTCGCCCCACACGTCGTCTCCCAGCGGGGCCGAGGTCATGGCCGCCAGCATTGCGGAGGTGGGGCGTGTAACGGTATCGCTGCGTAAATCGATCATGGCGTCTCCTGATGACATAGTCCTGGGCAATTCTCGATAAGCTTCTATGGTTAACAGCATACTTCTATTACCCATAGACTACTCCAGGGCAACCCGGCAAAGGCAATCAGATGGATCTGAAAAGCGGTTATCCGTTTTGGGCGGTCAAGAATGGCTTGCTGAAGACGTTTCCACAGTTGACCCGTGACCACCAAAGCGAAGTCGTCGTGATCGGTGGTGGCATTACCGGCGCTCTCATCGCCGATGAATTGAGCCGACACGGGCACCATGTGGTGGTGTTGGAACGTCGCGACATTGGCTGGGGCAGTACTTCGGCAAGCACGGCGCTGCTTCAGTACGAGATTGATACGCATATGACCGAGCTTGCCAGGCGTTATGGTGAGGCCAACGCCGTGTTGGCCTATCAGGCTTGCGCTGACGCCATCGGCGAGCTGGAAGCCCTGGCGGCGGGCATGGGCGACGTGGACTTTGAGCGTCAACAGAGCCTCTACTATGCCAGTAATGAAGAAGACGTCCTGCCGCTCAAGGAAGAATTTGCGTTGCGGCAAAAACATGGCTTTCTCGCCACCTGGCTGGAAAGTGATGACGTTCATGCTGAATACGGTTTCCAGGCGCCGGCGGCGATTCTCACTCAGGTGGCGGCCAGCATGGACCCATATCGCATGGCCTATCAGCTTTTTGAACAGCTGGTACAGCGCGGCGGCGAGGTCTACGACCGCACCCAGGTCGAGCACATTGTGCCCGACGAAGACGGCGTCACGCTTACCTTGACCAGCAACGCCAAGTTGCGCTGTCAGAACTTGATCATCGCGGCAGGCTACGAATCGCAAACCTGGCTCTCTGAAGCGGTGGCGGAAAACCGCAGCAGCTATGCCCTGATTACCGACCCCTTACCCCCTGAAGCATTGGGCAAGCTTCGCCATACCATGATCTGGGAGTCGGCGCGCCCTTATCTATATCTGCGCACGACCCGGGATGGGCGACTGCTGGTGGGCGGCGACGACGACGATGAGGACATACCCGAGCAACGCGATGGCCGCGTGCTGGGTAAAGCGGAGGGACTTTCGCGCAAAATCGAAGCGCTGTGGCCGGATATGGTGATCAATCCTACGTTTAGCTGGGCGGGCACCTTTGCTGAAACCGACGATGGTCTGCCGTATTTCGGCCCTCACGATTCACTGGGGCCAAAGGTGCATTTCGCCATGGCCTACGGTGGCAACGGCATCAGCTACAGCATGATTGGCGCCAAACTGCTGCGCGCCATTATCGAGGGCAAGCCGCACCCCCTTACCGAGCTGTTTTCATTCAAACGTCTTACACTTGGCAGCAAGTAGGCAATCAATGTAGCTTGTCGGGATGCATATCTGTCGGGGAACGACCACCATGCAAGACACGCTGCACCTTCGGGCGCTCGAGCGCAATGACCTGCGCTTTGTGCATGAGCTCAATAATAATCAAAGCATTATGTCGTACTGGTTCGAGGAACCCTACGAATCCTTCGATGAGCTGGAAGAGCTATACAACAAGCATATTCACGATAACGCCGAACGCCGCTTTGTGGCCGAAGACGCCAGTGGCAATCCCATCGGCCTGGTTGAACTGATCGAGATTGACTACATCCACCGCAGCGCGGAATTTCAGATCATCATCGCACCGAGCTATCAGGGCAAAGGCTTCGCGCGCACGCTGATTTACCAGGCATTGCACTACTCATTCACCATTCTCAACCTTCACAAGGTGTTCTTGATCGTGGCGGTGGAAAACGTCAAAGCCATTCATTTGTATCAACAAAGCGGCTTTGTGGAGGAGGGACATCTGGTGCAGGAGTTTTTCATCAATGGTCGTTATCGCGACGTAAAGCGGATGTATATCCTGCAAGAAGCTTTCTTAGCCCAGTTGACCGATACCGAGCATTCGGAACTCGCGGGGCTATAAAAAACGCCTCATTACGAGGCGTTGGGTGGCTAGCGCAAATAGGCGGCGATGGCCTCAAACGCAGCGTTCTGTTTCTCGGCACGTGCAGCCCATACGTTGAATACATCAACGTCGGCGGCGTTGTTTTGTAACGTCATGGCGTCAACTCCTGGGTGGGAAGGGAAGCGTGTTGTTATAGAAATAGCCGCTATATTGCGTAGCAATATGATTAGCGAGAAAACGATATTAAGAGCTTTTGACCGATCAATCTAGTGCTTAAGATGTAGTCTTTATGCCTACGCTTGTAAGCATATGCTTACAATTTTGGCCTAAGGCACCCAGGTGTTTGAGCGGGAAAGCTTTTATAAAATCAAAAAGCCGAGCAACAGCTCGGCTTCGATGACAATCTTTTGGTCTAACGAGGTTAGCAATACATCAGTGACTCGCAGTAATCCGCGAGGGCCTCACTGGCCGCGCGCTGTAAATGCGCACGTTGCGTCCAGAAGTTGAGCACTTCGCTATCTCGTGTTGGGCATAAATTGAATGTAGACATGTGTGTGGCCCTCCTATTCGGACAACATAACCAGTATAGCGCTTTTGCTGCGATGCAGCAAAGATTTTTCAAACGTTCGTTTTGGGCTGCGGAATCTATGGCGGGCGCGCTGAGTTAATGAGGACTTGCTGAGTCATGTTGGGCGCCGATATCAGTTAAACCAGTATTGTATTCAAGTGTTTATCGTCAAGATGAGCGCTGAGCTTAAGCATGGAGAAAGCGGATGCGCTTGCGCGTTTTATCAGACCTGCATTTGGAGTTTTTTAATGGCGACCGTGTTTTGCCGGAGGTGATGGCTGATGTAGTGATCCTGGCGGGTGATATTCATCGTCGATGTGAAGGCTTGGCCTGGGCCCGGCTGCGCTTTCCTGAAACGCCAATTATTTATGTACCCGGCAACCATGAGTTTTACGGCACGTGCTTGCCGCTGTTGCGTGAGGAACTGGCGCACGAAGCCAAACGGCTCGACATTGAGCTTCTGGACAATCGTGCCGTGACCCTTAATGGCGTGCGTTTCTATGGCACTACTTTATGGACCGATTTTGCGCTGTATGCAGACAACCCAACGCGTAATCCAGAAGACACGGTCGCCAAAGCGAAACGCTATATGCCTGATTTCCGAATTGTTGAATCAGCTCCCGGCACCACCATGACTCCGGAGGCAAGCAAAGCGTTGCATCAGGAGGCCTTGAGCTGGCTGACGGCGGCACTCGATGATTCGTTTGACGGGCCCAAGGTCGTGGTTAGCCACCATGCCCCAATGCGTGAATGCATTCCTGCCCAGTACACAGGCGATGTGCTTTCGCCTGCGTTTGCGTCGCACCTTCCGCAGCTTATGGGCCAAATGCATTTATGGGTGCACGGCCATGTCCATGAGCCAGTCGATATGTGGCGCAAGGGAACAAGAGTGGTCGCCAACCCCGGTGGCTATCCTGACGAGTTCATCCCGCCATTGTTTAAGCCAGATTGGGTGGTGGGCCTGTAAGGCTCGGCAATGACCACGATGCGACAAGGATAAAAACTGGCTAGACTCGAATAAGAGCGCGCATTTAGACTACCGCCCGCTTGCGGGGTAAGGCACTTCCCGCCGTTATTCAGCAATCTGGAGAGCATGGCCATGGAAATCCTCGAATCGATAGTAGGCCCGCTGCGTGATGGCCTTTATGCCGTCATGATGCCGGTCAGCGACTTTATCTGGAGCTACATCCTGGTGTATCTGCTGCTGGGAGCGGGGGTGTGGTTCACCATTATCACCCGTGGCATGCAGTTCCGATTGTTCGGTCATATGGCCCGTGTCACGGTAACGGCCCGAGGTGCTGGCGAAGGTATTAGCGGCTTCCAGGCGTTTGCGACATCGATGGCTGCGCGTGTCGGGACGGGGAATCTGGCGGGGGTAGCGCTGGCGCTTTGGATCGGCGGCCCTGGGGCGATTTTTTGGATGTGGGTGACGGCGCTGGTGGGCTTCGCGACCGCTTTCATCGAATCCACGCTGGCCCAGGTCTACAAGCACCGCAATGAAGATGGCGTGTTTCGCGGTGGCCCTGCCTACTACATTGAACGCTGCCTGGGGTGGCGCTGGCTGGGCTCGTTGTTCGCGGTATTTCTGATTATTGCTTATGGCCTGGCCTTCAATGCCGCGCAGTCAAACACTATTGCCCAGGGCATGAATGGCGCGTTTGGCGTACCTGATTGGCTAACGGGTGTGGTCATTGCCATCCTGGCGGGCCTGGTCATTTATGGCGGGCTTAAGTCAGTCGCGCGGACCGCTGAGAAGATCGTCCCCGTCATGGCGATTGCCTATCTGCTGGTAGCGCTGTGGATTCTAATCGCCAACATCTCCGCCGTGCCGGATATGCTTTCGCTGATTGTGATGAGCGCTTTTGGACTCGGCCCCGCTGTTGGTGGTGCCGCCGGCTATGCCATTAAGGCGGCCATGGAAAACGGCATCAAGCGCGGCTTGTTTTCCAACGAGGCGGGTATGGGATCGACACCCAACGCCGCCGCCCAGGCGACTGTAAAACACCCCGCCGCCCAGGGGCTGGTGCAGTCGTTTGGGGTGTTTGTGGATACCATCGTGATCTGTAGCTGCACGGCGGTGGTGATATTGCTTTCCGGCGTATACGAGCGGCTGCTGTCTGAGTCGGCGGGGGATAGCATTGAAGGCATTCAGCTTACCCAGGACGCCATGGTGGATCACCTGGGCGGTTTCGGTGAAATCTTTATCGCCTTGGCGATCTTCTTCTTCGCCTTCACCTCGATTCTGGCCAACTTCTCGTTTTCTGCAGTGAATATCGAGTACCTTTTCCGCCGTCATGCGCAAAAAGCGGTCACCGTCTTTAAAGTCATTATCATCGCCATGGTACTGATTGGATCGGTAGCAGAGCTCACCGTGGTGTGGGACTTCGCCGACCTGGCCATGGGGCTGATGGCTACCACCAACCTCTTCGCCATTCTGATCATGGGGCCCATCGCCGTGTCGGTGCTGAAAGACTATGAACGCCAGCGCCGTGATGGCATCAAGGAGCCGCGCTTTGATCCATCCGTTCTCAAACGACCCGAGCTGGTAGACGCCGATGTATGGCCGGTGCAAGAAGTTAAAGAAAGGTAGGAGGAGCGTTTGCTGCTTCAATAAATGCCTTCGCCCTGGGATCCTGCATATAGGCAACATTGAGCCGCAGCCAGGGCGTCGGCTGATGGTCAGCAAAGAATAAGTGCCCCGGCGATAGGGTGACTTCCCAGCGGTTGGCCAGCTCGCTCAGTGTCTCAGGCGTGATGGTCGACGGTGGTTTTGCCCACACAAACATTCCGCCTGCCGGTTGGGTATACACCTCCCAACCGGCATTTTTAAGCATTGTCAGTGACATTGCCATTTGCTTGGCAAGCTTGATGCGCAGCCGTTCGGTAAGCTTCCTATAGCTGCCGTTTTGCAGCAGGGTGGTGACCACCTGCTCCGCAAAGCGCGAAGCGGAAATGCTCGTTAACATCTTTATATCCACCAACCGCTGAACCAACGGTGGTGGTGCGGCGATAAAACCTACTCGCAGTGAAGAGGAGAGGCTTTTCGAGAAGCTGCCCAGATAGACCACTCGGTTCAATCCATCGAGGGCTGCCAGGCGCGTGGTGGGGGTGTGCTGAAAATCCGCGTAGATATCGTCTTCAATAATCTGAAAATCGTGTTGCTCGGCGAGCTGTAACACTCGGTGCGCAATCGCCGCGGTGAGCGTGCTGCCCGTAGGGTTATGAAACACGCTGTTGATATAGAATAGCTTAGGGCGGTGCTGGGCTAACAACGCCTCCAGGCGTTCAATATCCGGCCCGTCCGCCAGGCGCGGCACGCCAATGACGCGGATACGCTGTAAGTGCAGCAGACCAAACAGATTGTAATAGCCTGGCGACTCTACAAAGACCACATCGCCGGGTTCAAGCAGCATCCTTACCAGCAAATCCAGCGAATGGCTGCCGCCGCCGGTCATCACAATCTGCTGGGCGTCCGCGGTAATCGCCAGTGGGCGCAGGCGTTCCTGGATCAAACCGCGTAAATCCTGGGGCCCTTGAGGGGTACTGTACTCGAAGATTCCTGAACGGCTTTTACGTGCCACTTGGCGAATGGCGTGGGTGAGGTCGTCGCCTTCGCGCCAGTCGCTGGGCAGCCAGCCGCAGCCGAGTTTTAGCGTGTGCTCATTCGCACTAAAAAGCCCCCATAGCCCATTGGTGACCTCTTCCAAACCGCTCTTTGTTGTCGATGGCGACACCAGTGATGCTGCGTTATCCGCGACGTAAAACCCTGAGCCGGGTTGTGAGCGCACAAGTCCAGACGCCACAAGTCGCTCGTAGGCTTCAATCACCGCATTGCGGCTGATGTTATGTGTGGCCGCAAGGCGGCGAATAGAAGGTAAACGACGGCCACCACCGGCACCGTGAGCTTCAATCCAGGCGCGCATGCTCGCTTCGAGTTGTTGCGCGATGGGCGTGGAAGAGTGCCGATTAACCTCTAGTTTCATAGCGTGCCCTATGGCTTACAACTGTTCGCTAAAAGGGCGTAACAGTGCCTGAAAAGTGATGGTGAAGTGTATCTTACCGCTTTGCGGTAAGCGTGCGAGCTTAGCGGTTCAACAACTCGCTTATTTAGGACTTGGCTATGAACTGCGCTGCTACCCCAACGATTAATAGAAAAAGTGCCGCCTGCCTGGCGTTTGCGCTATGTGCGATTACCACAGCGGTTAACTTACAGGCCCCGCTTTACGATGCCCTGGCAGCGCGGGATGGCTTGGGCGCTGGGGCCACTACCATCGCTTTTGCCTGCTATGTGTTGGGTATTGTGCCAGTGCTGCTGGGGTTAAATGGTCTGGCTGACCGCGTGGGGTGCAAGCCCCTGATCGTTACTGCGCTCCTGTTATGTCTCTTGGCCACCACGATGACACTGATAGCGCCCGGTTTGCTGGCGCTGGGGGTTGCCCGTTTGTTGCTGGGTATCAGCACGGGGCTAACCTCTGCGGTGGCGCCTGCTTATATGCAGGTGCTGTTGAATGGGCAGGATAACCGCATGGCGACCAACTATGTCACTGCCAGTACCGCGCTCGGTTTTGGCCTGGGGGCAGCGGTGACTAGCCTGTTTGTTTTCCAAACGCCGAGCGTATCACCTCCCAGCCTGTGGCTTTATCTTGCTATTGCTGCGTTGGCACTCGTGGTGGTCACCACACTTAAAGATCGCGCACCGAGCCCCACTAAACGTTCTATGTTGCGTCTTCCAGGCTATCCTAGAGGGTCTTTCGCCTTTGGGTTGGCGATTATGGTGGCCTGGGCCACGGTGGGACTAGTCATCGCGATTCTCCCTTCGGCATTGAATCAACACAGCTTATCCGCCTGGAGCGGCTTCGCCACCTTCGGTATTTGCAGCTGCGGAGTGCTTTTTCAGCCCTGGGCGAGAAGGCTTGCGCCGCGAAGCGCTACTCAACTGGGGCTGGTGATTCTACCGATGGCCTACGGGTTGATCGCCTGGGGCGCCGTTCAAGGATATCTCGCAGCAGTGCTACTGGGCACGGTGGCCGCCAGCAGCGCCTGCTATGGGTTTATCTATCTGGGGGGATTAAGCGGTGTATTGGCGATTGCGGGTACGTCGACTAGCCAACAAGCCAGTGCGGGCTACTTTCTCATGGCCTATTTGGGCTTCAGTATCCCGGTGATCACCACCGGGGTGCTGATTGATGCTGTGGGGCATACCTTGGCGTTAACGCTATTTGGCCTAGCGCTGTTGGGCGGTGTGATCATCACGCTAGTTAAGTTGCGAAAAGCGCCATCGCCTGGATAGATTGCCTAAGTGTGCTTCTCGACCAACAGCCCGCAGGAGGGCGCTGCCCAGCGGGTATCTGCGGTGAATACCACGTCGCAAACCACCGGAGAGTAATAGCGCCTCACTTCTTCATCGACGCGTGCCCGCAATGTGTCCTGGGTTGCAATGGAAACGTCAGGGGCGGCTGGCAATACCACATGCACGATGACATACAGCAGGCGCCCGGGGCGCACCATGCGAACGCGTACTTCCTGGGTGTCGATGTATGCCAGTGCGCGCCCAACAGCTTGGTGGACCGGCTCTGCAAGGGCATCTTCTGGCGTTTTGTTAAGCAACTCCCTCAATGCCTGGGAGGCCATGCGGACCGGCACCCCCATACACAAGACGACGACGGCAATGACCAGCAGTGGGTCGATATAGGTGAGCACGCTTTGCCACTCTAGTTTTTCAAAAACAAGCACCAGACAAAAAGCCGCCAAAACCGCCGCTGAGATCACGCTATTGACGACCCAGTTCGCCTTGTCGGCTTCCACCAGCGGGCTGCTGACCGAGCGCAGACTGCGGTGCATGACCCAGGCCGTCAGCGAGCACGCGGCGGTGGCGAACAGGGCGTAGGCGATGGCGATACCAGCCGCAATGGCGCGTCCGCCCGTCAGCAATGCCGCAATGGCATCCACTAATGCGAAGACGGCGACGCCGAAAATCAGCAGCCCTTTGCACAGGTTGACCAGCGATTCGAAGTAACTGTAGCCGAACGGGTACGATTCGCTATCCGGACGGCTGGCCAGCCGGCTGACCTTGATGGTGACCAGCGCCACGCCGAAATAGATCAGATTGAAGAGTCCATCCAGCAGAATCGCCTGGGAATTGGACGCCAGTGTGGCGGCAATGCCCGCACAGCCGATCAGCAACGCCATGAAGGCGGAAAAGGCTAAGGTATGAGACTCGGTTTTCATGGCGCCACTGCCCTGTGAGCTTGATAAAAGCGACAGTATAACAGCAGCGTATGTTAGCGAGGGGTGGCGCTACCCCTCAATCCACACCTCATCCCCTTTAAATTCGATCTTCCAGGTCCGCAGTTTGACGTCCTCGTCTTCCAGGCACTGACCGTCTTCCAGTCGGAAGTGCTGCTTGTAGATAGGCGAGGCGACCACCGCCGAGCCTTTAAGATCGCCCACAATCCCTCGGGCAATCACATTGGCGTTGGAAAAAGGGTCGTGATGGTCCAGCGCGAAAAGCTCATTCCCTTGGTCGGGAAGATAAAAAACCGCCACCTGGGCGGGCCCATCGGCGGTTTCAAGCCAGGCGGCGACGCCGGAGAACGCCACCAGGTCGGCTTGGGTGCAGATTTTTTGCCATACCTTGCTGTTTTCGGAATCCACAGTGTCCATCTCTTTTTTCATTGCCGTTGCGGTCATGAGGTACCTCGTTTCTTATTCAGAGAGTCAGTCAACGCGTCGATCAAGCAGGCCGAAGCTGGCCGCGCTCGCTGGTCATGATGATTGACGGGTCCGGGCGCTCATCGTTGACAAAGCTTCTGAAACGCTTGAGTTTTTCTGGATCGCTGATCGCATCCGCCCATTCGCACTGGTAGGTATCCACCACAGTCTGCATCTGACGCTCCAGCTCGTCGTTGATGCCCAGGCTGTCTTCCAGGATGACGTCCTTGAGGTAGTCCAGGCCGCCGTCGAGATTCTCGCGCCATACCGAGGTGCGCTGGAGACGGTCGGCGGTGCGCACGTAGAACATCAGGAAGCGGTCAATAGTGCGGTACAGCTGCTCGTCGTCCAGGTCTGTAGCGAACAGTTCAGCGTGGCGCGGGCGCATGCCGCCGTTACCGCACACATACAGGTTCCAGCCGTTTTCCGTGGCAATAATGCCGATATCTTTGCTTTGGGCTTCGGCGCACTCACGGGTGCAGCCGGAAACGCCAAATTTGATCTTGTGCGGCGCACGCAGGCCCTTGTAGCGGTTCTCAAGTTGGATCGCCATGCCGACGCTGTCCTGCACGCCGTAACGGCACCAGGTGCTGCCGACGCAGGATTTCACCGTACGCAGCGATTTGCCATAGGCGTGGCCGGTCTCAAAGCCGGCGTCGATCAGCTCGCTCCAGATATCCGGCAGGTCTTCCAGGCGGGCACCGAACAAGTCGATGCGCTGGCCGCCGGTAACCTTGGAGTAGAGGTCATATTTCTTGGCCACCGCGCCAAGCGCGATTAGCTTGTCGGGGGTGATTTCACCACCGGCAACCCGCGGCACCACCGAGTAGGTGCCGTTTTTCTGCATGTTGGCCATGAAGCTGTCGTTGGTATCCTGCAAGGGCACATGCGCGGCGTCGGTGATCGGCTCGTTAAAGCACGACGCCAGAATCGAGGCCACGGCGGGTTTGCAGATATCGCAGCCCAGGCGATGGGTCTCAGGATTGCCGTGCTTGTCGATCAGCTCGCTGAAGGTCTTAATGCCTTCCACTCGGACGATGTCGTAAAGCCCCTGTCGGGTGAAGGCGAAGTGCTCGCAGATCGATTTGTCGACCTCCACGCCGCGGGCTTCCAGTTCGTGATCCACCACGCTCTTGAGCAGCGCGGTGCAGCCGCCGCAGCCGGTGCTAGCTTTGGTCACGCCTTTGACACCGCCAAGGTCAACTGCGCCGTCATCGATGGTGGCGCAAATATCGCCCTTGGTGACGTTATGGCAGGAGCAAATAGTAGCGGTTTCCGGCAGCGCACCGGGGCCGAGCGTGGGGGCGGCGCCACTGCTTTGCGGCAGAATTAGCGAGGCGGGTTCCTCCGGCAGCTCGATGCCGTTTGAATAGTACTGCAGCAGGGTGTCGTAGGCGCTGTTATCGCCCACCAGCATGGCGCCGAGCAGCTTTTTGCCGTCGCTGGAGACGACCATCTTGCGGTACACCTGAGTGAGCGGGTCGAGGTAGCGGAACATGCGCGCGCCCGGGTTCTGATTGCCGTGGGCATCGCCAATTGACCCCACATCCACGCCGAGCAGTTTGAGCTTGGTACTCATGTCCGCGCCGCTAAAGCGGGTATCGCCGTCGGTCAGCGTGGCCAGTGCCGCCTTGGCCATTTGATAGCCGGGGGCTACCAGGCCGAAAATGCTCTGGTTCCACAGCGCCACTTCGCCAATCGCCAGGATGGCGGGGTCGCTGGTGAGGCACTGGTCGTCGACCACCACGCCGCCGCGTTCGCCGATTTCCAGATCGCAGTCCCGGGCCAGTTGGTCGCGGGGGCGAATGCCCGCCGAGAACACGATCAGGTCGGTTTCCAGCACCTTGTCGTCCTGGAAGACCATGCGGTGATGGCTCGCGTCGCCGTCCTCGATGCGCTGGGTGGCCCGCTCGGTGAGCACCTGCACGCCCAAAGCTTCGATTTTTTCGCGCAGCAGCTCGCCGCCTTCGTTATCCACCTGCATGGGCATCAGCCGCGAGGCAAACTCGACCACGGCGGTATCCAGGTTCAAGCCGCGCAGCGCATTGGCGGCCTCCAGGCCCAGTAGCCCGCCGCCGACTACTACGCCGTTGGTGGCGTTTTCGGCCGCTGCGCGAATGTCGTCCAGGTCGTCCAGCGTACGGTAGACCAGGCAGCCGTCCCGGTCGTTGCCGGGAATTGGCGGCACAAAGGGGTAGGAGCCGGTGGCCAGCACCAGCTTGTGGTAGGGGTAGCGGCCCTGGTCGGTCACTACCTCCTGCTGGTCGCGGTCGATGTGCGTCACGGCTTCGCCGGTGCGCAGCGTGACGCCGCTGGTGGAGTAGTAGTCGGCGTCGCAAAGGGCGAGCGATTCGGCATCGCGGCCGCTGAAATATTCCGACAGGTGGACGCGATCATAGGCACGGTGACGCTCTTCGCCAAACACGGTGACCTGATAACGCTCAAGCGCGCCGTTATCAACGAGCTGCTCGACCAGGTGGTGGCCGACCATGCCGTTACCAATAATAATAAGCTGTTCGGGATTCTTGGAAGACATCATTATGCCGCCTCTGAAGTCGATAAATGGGGTGTGTCGTTCTGCTGATCTTTGAGCACTGCTACATCGGCGGCGCCAAATAGTAGCGCCTGGCGAGATGCGCTCAGGTCAGCGCCGGCCAGGGCCTGCTCGAAATACCACGGGCCGTGGCGGGTATCGCCGTATAGCACGGCGCCTTCGAGGCGCCCATCGCGTAGCAGCAGGCGGCGGTAGTCACCGCTTAGGGGGTCCTGGTAGCGCAGCTCGTCGTGCTCGGGTCCAGGGTCGGTGGGGCCGAACGCATAAAGCGCGACGCCGCTTACCTTGAGCTTGGTGGCCGTGGGCACTTCGCGGTAGCCGTTGGTGGGTGCGCCGCAGAGGGTCGCCGCCAATACCTCGACCTGGTGCCAAATGGGCTCGACCAGGCCATAGGTGTGCTGCTCAAACTGGCAGCATTCGCCCAGGGCATAAATCGCCGGGTCTGACGTCGTCAGGAAGGCGTCAACCATCACGGCCCGCTCGGTGTTGAGGCCGGCGTTGCGCCCGATATCGGCGTTGGGCGTAATGCCTGCGGCGATGATCACGCTGTCGGTGGGCAGGTGGCGCCCATCCGTGAGCACCGCGGCGCACACCTGACCATTGACGTCGCCTTCGAGCCTTGCGAGCTGGGCGTGGGTGATAATGTTTAGCCCGCGCCTTGTCAGCGCATCTTTGAGTAGATCGGCGGCGGTGGCATCAAGCTGGCGATTCATCAAGCGCTCGCTGCGCTGGAGCACGCTGACACTTAGCCCGTTGCCGCGTTTGCGCAGCCCTTCAGCGGCTTCAAGGCCCAGCAGGCCGCCGCCGATGACCAGCGCATGACCGCCGCGCTTGGCGATCGCCTCCAGCTCGGCGGCATCGTCCAGGTCGCGAAAGCCGTGGACGCCGCCAAGCTTGATGCCGGGCACGTCAGGCAGCGTCGGGCGCGAGCCGGTGGCCAGCACGAGTCGGTCGTAGTGAATGGTATGGCCGCTGTCGGTGGCCAAGCAGCGTTTCTCACGATCAATGGTTTCAACCTGTTCGCCAAGACGAAGCGTTACGTCGTTGTCGGCGTACCAGTCGGCATCGCGCAGGGTAAGTGCATCGTGCTGCATGTCGCCCGCCAGGAGCGGCGACAGCAGAATACGGTTGTAGGCAGGCGTTGGCTCTGCCCCGATCACGGTAATCGCCCTGGGGCGTTGCGGCTGGTTGATCAGAGCTTCCACCAGACGGTGGCTGGCCATGCCGTTGCCGATAATGACGAGATGATCATTAGGTGAGCACCGGGAAACGGTTTCCATGGGTGACTCCTCTGTGACGTTGCGGCTGCTTGAGCGCCAAACAAAAACGCCCCTGATCCATCGCTTTTCCTGGACCTCAGGAAAACCGGAATCAGGGGCGCCATTGCCCGGCTGCGTCTGGTAATGCGGGGCAACCGCCATTGGCTGCCGACAAATTTACGATTACCAACGATTGTCTTGTCAGTAATAAGCAAACCTACGGCCAAACTGCGCGCATGACGTTTTTTTGCTTTATTTTCATCATTTTGAAAATGAGCATAGTAAGTGTCTGTGCGTTGCTCCCCGGGCTGTGGTGCACGCTGTTGGTGCGTACCGGGCGACGAATTGCACTCTCAACACCCAAAATATCAAGCGGTGCACGGGGATTGGATGATCAAAAGGTGCCGGTGAAGTCTTTTAAAATACTGTTTTACCGGTTTTTTTATTGGAAGTGCGCGGTGACGGCGTAGCCTTTGCAGCTATTCAGGCATAAGCAACAAACGCGCATGTTAGTGCGTTCATCAAAAAACAGTGGCAGCGAACAAGCCCAATAACGTTGTTAGACAAATAAGTATCTTTACACAATACGTTTGGCACCTTTAACGGTGCCCGCTGCGGCAACGACGTCCAGCCTGCTGATCGCCTTGCGCTTTGCGCAACCAGGTCAGCGGCCTGGGCGTTTTTTTATGTGCGGCGTTGGCAATCAGCCGAGGAGTCACCATGCACCAAGCCAAGACGACCTGCCCCTACTGCGGCGTTGGCTGCGGCGTTACCGCGACCATAGCGGACGGCGCCCTTGACGCCGTGGAGGGCGACCGCGACCATCCCGCCAACTTCGGCCGGCTGTGCGTGAAAGGCTCGGCGCTGCACGAAACGCTGGGCAAACAGGGCCGCCTGATTCGACCGCGGGTGGATGGCAAGGAGGTGTCCTGGGACACCGCCTTGAACGCCACCGCCGAGCGCATGAACGCGCTGCGCCGCGCCCACGGTAACCAGTGCGTGGCGGCCTATCTGTCAGGACAGCTGCTGACCGAGGATTATTACGCGGCCAACAAGCTGTTCAAGGGCTTTCTGGGCACGCCGCATCTGGATACCAACTCGCGGCTGTGCATGGCGTCGGCGGTGGCCGCCTACAAGCGCGCCTTTGGTGCCGACGCCGTGCCGTGCAACTACGAGGATCTGGAAGAGGCGGAGCTGGTGGTGTTGGTGGGGTCCAACCTGGCCTGGAACCATCCGGTTCTCTATCAGCGGATTAAAGTCGCCAAGGAGCGCAATCCGTTGATGCGGGTCGTGGTGATCGACCCGCGCGTGACCGATAGCTGTGAGATTGCCGACCTGTATCTGGGTATCAAGCCCGGCAGCGATGCGGTGTTGTTCAACGGCCTGCTGGCCTGGATGGCGGCCAAGCACAAGCTGGACGCTTTGTACCTTGAGCGCCATACCCAAGGGTTTGACGATGCGTTAAGCGCCGCGCAGCAGTCGGCCAGTTCCATCGCTGAGGTGGCGGCGGCCTGCGAAGTAGACGCCGAGCGGCTGGAAACCCTCTACTACTGGTTTGCAAGCCAGCTCCACGTGGTGACCCTGTATTCCCAGGGGGTCAATCAGTCGTCCAGCGGTACGGATAAGTGCAACGCCATCATCAACTGTCACCTGGCCGGCGGCAAAATCGGCCTGCCTGGAGCCGGTCCGTTCTCGATCACCGGCCAGCCCAATGCCATGGGCGGCCGTGAAGTCGGCGGCCTGGCCAACCAGTTGGCGGCGCACATGGATTACGACACCCCCGGCGCGCGGGAACGGGTCAGCCGCTTCTGGGCCACCGATAACCTCGTGCCCATCCTACCGGAAGGCCCCGGCCACAAGGCGGTCGATCTCTTTGAGGCGATTGAGCGCGGCGACATCAAGGTGCTGTGGGTGATGGCCACCAACCCGGCGATTAGCCTGCCCGATGCTGCCCGCGTGCGTGCCGCGCTGGAAAAGTGCCCGCTGGTGATCGTCTCGGAATGCGCGGCGCATACCGACCTGCTGCCCTAC
This sequence comes from Halomonas sp. HL-48, assembly GCF_001314875.1. GTDB lineage: Bacteria > Pseudomonadota > Gammaproteobacteria > Pseudomonadales > Halomonadaceae > Vreelandella. The sequence continues at coordinate 68,072 of NZ_LJZS01000010.1, read as the reverse complement.
GCCGACATCGTGCTGCCCGCGTCCGGGTGGTCCGAGAAAGATGGTACTGTGACCAATTCCGAGCGCTGTATTTCGCGCCAGCGGGGCATGCTGCCACCCCCCGGCGAGGCGCGCCACGACTGGCAGATCATCTGCGACGTCGCCAAGCATTTGGGCTTTGGCGAGGCGTTTGACTATGCTCACTCCAGTGAGATCTTTGACGAGCACGCGCGGCTCTCCGGCGTTGACAATATCGGCGCCACGCAGCGCCTTTTCGATATTTCAGGGCTGGTCGGGCTTGGCCGCGACGGCTATGATGCGCTCGCGCCGATTCAGTGGCCGGTGAATGGCGATGCCCCCCAGGGCACCGCGCGTTTGTTTGAAGATGGGTGGTTCGCAACGGCCGACGGCCGGGCCCGGCTGGTGCCGATTACCCCGCGTGGGCCGGAGCAAGCCTTGAGTAACGCCTACCCGTTGCGGCTGAATACCGGCCGGATTCGCGATCAATGGCATACCATGACGCGCACCGCACGCTCACCGCGGCTGATGAATCACCGCGCCGAGCCTTTCATGGAGGTGCATCCGGACGATGCCGCCCAGGCGGGCGTCACCGACCAGGCGCTTGGCGTGTTGACCGCTGCCACCGGTGAGTATCGCGCACGGGTGAGAGTGGCCCATGCCCAGCGGCGCGGCGAAGTCTTCGTGCCGATTCACTGGACCGACTGCTTTACTCATAGCGCGCGCAGCAGTGCCTTGATCGATGGCATCACCGATCCGCTTTCCGGTCAGCCGGAAGCCAAGCACGGTGCCGTGGCCCTGGCGCCCTTGCCGACCGCCTGGCAGGCGACGCTGTTTGTCGCTGACCATGCCCTGGCGTCGCTGCCTGATGCGCCGCGCTGGTGTGCAAGCGATTACTGGACGCGAATCCCGATGCGCGGCTGCCAGCGCTGGCAACTGGCCGGCGGCAGGGCGGTCGGCGACTGGTTCCACCAGATGGGCGAGTGGCTGTCCGCGTCGCCGGCGCTATGGTGTGAAGATGCCGCCGCCGGTCGGCTGCGCGCCGCAGGCATCGAAAACGGTCGTCTCAGCTGGTGGCTGATGGTGGGCCCGCCCAGCGAACTGCCGGGCTTTGCCTGGCTGGAGGCACGCTTCAACGACGACGCGGTGAGCGATACCCACCGTCGCCGTCTGCTGGCGGGGTGCGATGACGGTGCGGTGGATAGCGGCCCGGTGGTATGTAGCTGCCATCAGGTTGGCCAGACAGCGATTGTCGAGGCCATCCGGCGCGGCGACACCAGCGTCGAGGCGTTAGGCGCACGACTGGCGTGCGGCACCCAGTGCGGTAGCTGCATTCCCGAATTGAAATCATTACTTGAAGAGGAACGCCCCCATGCGCGCGCTAAGCAAATCCCAGCTTCTGAAATGGTGTAACCCCTTGGCGCGTTTGGCGAGTCGCTTTGAGCTTCCCCGCAGCGGCCGTGATATGTCGCGGTCCCTCCCGTTGGGCGGCGACTGTCAGCCCGGGCACGTGTACCTGGTGGGCGCCGGCAGCGGCGACGCCGAACTGCTGACGCTAAAGGCCGCGCGGCTTTTGCAGCAGGCCGATGTCGTGGTCTACGACCGCCTGGTGGGCGATGACGTTCTGGCGCTGCTTCCTTCGGGGGGCGAGCGGCACTATGTGGGCAAGGCCAAGGGCCATCATAGCGTTCCCCAGGCTGACATCGGCGCGCTGATGGTGCGCCTGGCCCAGCAGGGCAAATCCGTGGTGCGCTTGAAAGGCGGTGACCCGGCCGTTTTCGGGCGCATGGGCGAAGAGCTCGATGCCTTGGCCGACGCTCAGGTGCCGGCCACCATCGTGCCCGGGATTACAGCGGCCTCCTCGGCGGCGGCCTGCATGGGGATTCCGCTTACCGACCGGGGCCATGCCCAGCAGTTGCGTTTTGTCACCGCGCAGCTATGCCGGGAGGACGGCACGCCGGACTGGGCGGCGTTGGCGCGACGCGACGAAACGCTGGTGTTTTACATGGGGCTTTCCAAGGTGGACGCAATCTGCGCGGGCCTGCGCGAGGCGGGGCTGCCGGACGACTGGCCGATCATGCTGGTGGCCAACGCCAGTCAGCCTGATCAGCAGTCACTGGTCGGCAGCCTGGCCGATATGCCCGGGCGATTGGCCGCCGAGCCGCTGCCGTCGCCCTGCGTGATTGTCGTGGGTAGCGTCGTCAAACGCGTCGCGGCAAGCCCGGCCAACGTGGCCAATCAGGTACGTTATGCATGCCAACGCTGAGCATTTCCCTCGGCCAGTGGTCCGATAAAGGGCAAAAGCCCAGCAATCAGGATTTCTACGGCGCCTGTTTGCCCGACGACACCCAGCGGCGCCAAAAGGGCATTGCCGTTGCCCTGGCGGACGGTATCAGCAGCAGTGCGGTGAGTCGTGACGCCGCCGAAGCGGCGGTCGGCGGTTTTTTGACCGATTACTACGCCACCCCCGCGCCGTGGAGCGTGAAAAGCTCGGCGCAGCGGGTGCTTCAGGCCACCAATGCGTGGCTGTATGCGCAAACGCGGCAAAGCCAATACCGCTATGACATGGATCGGGGCTACGTCTGCACGCTGAGCGCTATGGTGATCAAGTCGGCCACGGCGCACCTGTTCCACGTCGGCGACTGCCGCATTTATCAGTTAACGGGCAAGACGCTTGAGCCCTTGACCGAGGATCACCGCTTCTGGGCCTCGCGGGAGGTCAGCCACCTGAGCCGCGCGATGGGGGCAAGCCAGCACCTTGAGCTTGATTACCGTGCCGTCTCGCTCAGCGAGGGCGATGTATTTTTACTGGCCAGCGACGGCGTTTATGAATGGTTGTCCCCTCAGGTGATGGCCGCGCTGATCCACGACCATGCGGCGGACCTTGAGGCCGGCGCAAAAGCCCTGGTGGACGCCGCGCTTGCCAACGGCAGCGACGATAATCTGACCGCGCAGCTGGTGCGCATCGAGACGTTACCCGACCGCGAGGCCGACGAGCTTTTCGAGTCCCTGGGCAGCCTGCCGTCACCCCCTGAACTGCGTGCGAACAGCGAGCTTGATGGCCTGCGGATCATCCGCCCGCTGCATGCCAGCGCCCGCAGTCACGTCTACCTGGCGCACGACCCACAGTCAGACCAGCATGTGGTGGTCAAGACCCTGGCCACCGAGCTTGCCGAGGACCCCGCAAGCGTCGAGCGGTTTGTGCGGGAGGAGTGGATCGCGCGTCGTTTGCACAATGCCCATGTGCTGTCAGCGCCCGCGCAGCGCGGACCAAGGCGCTATCTGTATACCGTTTGGGCGTACATTGACGGCCAGACGCTGACCCAGTGGATGCGCGACCATCCCGACCCAGAACTGGCCGACGTACGCGATATTATTGAGCAGGTGGCCAAGGGGTTGCGCGCTTTTCACCGGCTGGAAATGCTCCACCAGGATGTGCGTCCAGACAACATCATGATCGACCGCCACGGCACGGTCCGGCTGATTGATTTTGGCGCTACCCGGGTGGCGGGGATATCAGAGAACGGGCATCCCTCGACGGAGGGGGACCCGATACTCGGCACCGCCCAGTACACCGCGCCCGAGTATTTCCTAGGCGAGTCCGGCACGCCGCGATCTGACCTGTATTCGCTGGCGGTGATTGCCTATCAAATGCTGACCGGTACGCTGCCTTACGGTACTGAGGTGGCCAAAACCCGTACCCGAGCGGCCCAGTGCAAGCTCGCCTACCAGTCAGCGATCAGCGAAAACCGCGCGCTGCCCGCCTGGGTGGATACGGTGTTGAAAAAAGCCCTGCACCCCAATCCGGAGCAGCGCTACCCAGCGCTTTCGGAGTTCATCTTCGAGTTGCGCACGCCAAGCCCAGGGACCCTGAAACAGTCGCGGCCGCCGCTTCTCGAGCGTGACCCGGCGCGCTTCTGGCAGTGGCTATGTGCCGTGCTCGGCGTCATTATCGTGGCGCTTTTGGCCAACATGCCTCAATAGGTGGTCAGCTTGAGATAGGCCTGAACGCCATAGATCACCCGTTGCCAGTCGGTCATGGTGCTTTGGTATTCGTCGACGTCGAGCGTGTAATCACCGCCTTCGTTATGCCATAACATCAGAAAGTAGTCGTCGACCTCGCGCATCACGTCGGCATCGTTGGGGCCTGAGATCGTAAGGCTCGCCTCAAGGTTGTAGTTATCCATGTTGCGGCTGGTGAAGTTGGTGGAGCCGCTGATAATGGTGCTTTGTTGGGCCTGGCGCAGCATCATCATCTTGGGATGAAACTGCTCGATCTCAACGTCGTACCAGCGCACGCGCACGTTACCGTCGGTATCCTCAACAAGCTCTTCCACCACCGGACGGTTGGGCAGGCCGGTCTTTTCGCGGCCAAAAGCTTTCTTATTGGGATCAAGGATCAACGATACCTGGACGCCGCGCTGGCTGGCGTCGGTCAGCGCGTTGACGATCTCCCGGTCGGCGAGGTAGTACATCGCCAGCCACAGTTCGTCGTCCTCCCTGGCGCGTTCGATGGTGTCGAGCACGTTGTTCAGGGTCTGGGCTTCGGTGGTGTACTGAATGCTTAACTCACCGTTCTCGGGCTGTTCTTCAGGGGTGTAGTTTGGCAACTGAATACCGCTGTCGCCCAGGTCGATGACCGCCTGCTCGGCGCGTAACAGGTCGCCGATGATCGGCCCATCGATTTCAAACGCGACGTTCTCATGAAAGCCGGATTCATCGTGGGCATTGGCGGAGGCGACCAGCGCCGTTCGCTCGGTGATCACCACTTTGCGGTGATTGGCTTTGATATTAAACATATCCAAGTAGCCGCCCAGGTTGAATTTGGGCCCACCGTCAACAAACGGGTTTTCCCACCATTCGCCACCCAGATCGCCCAGCCACTGCGGCCCCATACGCCACAGCGATGAATACACCGGCGTTGAATCGCGCAGCCGGGTCAGGTTGGAGATCACCACGTCGATATCGGCCTCCCGCAGGCGATCGAGCCACTCGGCGGGGTAGGAGCCGTAGCCAGAATTAATGGCGTCGCTGATAAACACAATCGGCATATCGGGATGGGCGTCGCGTTTGCGAACTAACTGATCAACAAGGTTATCGCTCAGCGCGGGGTAATCTTCGGAGGGATCATTGACCAAGCCATTGACCATGAAGTTATCGATCACGATAAAGTCATCGGCGCGTTCGATCATACGCTCGACCTGGTCAAAAATTTCCTGGTCCACTTGCCGTTCGTCATCCGCGTGGTGCGTCAGGTCGCGGAAGAACTCAACATTGTCAGTTTGGTAAACCGGGCTGGCGTGGGAAATGCCGGGTGGCAACGGCTTTAGCTGATGGTACGCCATGAGGGTGAAATAGAAGGTGAGTAAGACCAAAACCACAACGCCCAGACGTCGTAACCAACGAACAAATTGTTTAAAGAATGTCACCCGAATCCCCAACCCAAGAATGTGACAGCAACATCGTTGCTGAGCGTGTCATTAAAGATAGTGGGTTCGGGGGCGTGCGCAATGAAAAGTGTTGAATCAGCAAGGGCTACTGATAACCCTTGGCCTGAAGTCGAAACAGCTTCGCATAGCGGCCGTCTGCCGCGAGCAGTTCTTCGTGGGTGCCGCGTTCGATGATGTGGCCCTGGTCGATTACCAGGATGAGGTCGGCGCTGCGCACGGTGGAGAAGCGGTGGGAGATCAGAATCGCCATCTTGTCCCGGCTGTGCTCGCGGAAGCGGGCGAATACTGCGGCCTCCGCAGCGGCATCCATGGCGGCAGTGGGTTCATCCAGCACGATGATGTCGGCGTTCTCGCGCATGTAGGCGCGGGAAAGGGCGATTTTCTGCCACTGGCCACCGGAGAGTTCCTGGCCGTTTTTGAACCAGCGACCCAACTGGGTCTGGTAGCCGCTGGCCATGGCGCTGATGAAATCATCCGCCATGCCGTGTCGGGCGGCTTGCTGCCAGCGCTGCTCATCCTCATAGGCATGGGTGTCGCCGACGCCCAGATTTTCACCCACCTGTAACTGGTAACGCACAAAGTCCTGGAAAATAACGCCGGTACGTTCGCGTAGCGCCTGGGTGCTCCAGTCGCGCAAATCGCTGCCGTCGAGCAATATTCGGCCTTCGGTGGGGTGATAGAGCCGCGTCAACAGCTTGATCAAGGTCGTTTTACCCGAGCCGTTTTCACCTACCAGCGCCAGGCTCTGCCCAGGAGACAAGTGCAGGGAAATATCGTGCAATACCGGTGAACTGCCGGGGTAGGCAAAGCTGACATTCTCAAAGCGAAGGCCGTCGCCGGGCAACACGCCCTGGGTCAGTGTTCCTGCGTGTGTCTCGACCGGCTGCTCCAGATACTCATAAAGGTTGGACAGATAGAGGTTATCTTCATACATGCCGCTGATCGCGGTCAGGCTGGCGGAAAGCGCGGCCTGGCCCTGCTTGAAGACCATCAGGTACATGGTCATCTGGCCGAGGGTCAGCGCGCCGGTAATCGTTTCAATCACCACCCAGGCATAGGCCGCGTAAAAGGTGAGCGTGCCAAGCAACCCCAGCACAAAGCCCCAGCTTTCCCGGCGCAGCGTCAGGCTCCGGTCTTCGGCAAACAGCTGGGTAAAAATATCGCGGTAGCGCTTGAGGAAAAGCTTCTCCAGGCCAAACAGCTTGACCTCTTTTATGCTGTCTTCTCGGGCGAGCACGGTTTCCAGATAAATTTGCATGCGGCTTTGTGGCGAGCGTCGGCGAAACAAGCGAAAGCCATCGCCCGAGAACTTGGCTTCGGACATAAATACCGGCAGGGCACCGGCCACTAGAATCAGCAATGCCCAGGGTGAGAACTGCACCAGCAAGACCCCAAAGCTGCCCAGCGAGATCGCGTTCTGTAATAGCCCAAAGGTTTTATTCACCAGGGCGAGAGGGCGCGTTGAGGCCTCGCGCCGCGCCCGAGTTAGCTGGTCATAGAGCTCGGAATCCTCGAACTGGCTAAGCGACAGCTGGCCCGCCTTCTCCAGGATCATCACATTGACCTTTTGCCCCAGTAGTGCCCGCAGCAGCGACTGCTGAGCCGACAGGCCTCGCTGGGCGAGCGCGATAAGCGCAATGATAAGCGCCTCGAAGGCCACCAGTTTGAGCACCGGCGTGATGGACACCAGCAGGTTGGGGTCGGTGGCGGCTTGATGCGTTTCCATCGCATTGACCACGCCATCAACGATCAACTGGCCGACCCAGGCCGCCACGGCGGGCAGCACCCCGGCCACCAGCGTGCACAGCGCCAGGCCAAGCATCATCCACCGTGAGGTCTCCCATACCAGGCCGAGCGCCCGGCGGCTATAGCGGAAGACACCAAAAAAGCTGCTGAGCGGCGATGACGAAGAAGCATCGGGGGACGAGGGTGGCGACATAATAGAACGGGCAAGGACCTGGCAGATACGGAGAGCCATGATGCGATGGTTAACCGTGGATAGCCAGTTCAACCCAGCAAAAGCCCGCCATAAGCAGATAATTAGCCATCCCAACCGCCGTTTGCCTGCAACGGCAATACGGCGGAGAGCCAGTGTTAGGGGTGAGATATTACCAGGGAAGGACAGCCCCATCGGTGCGTGGCTCGGTGCCGCCTTGGAGCACGCCGGTGTCAGCATTGCGCAGAATGATTTGACCACGGCCAAAGCTGATGGAGTCGGCAACCTTGACGATGTTGTGGCCACGCCGGGCCAGGGCAAGCGCTAAGTGATTGGGGAAATCGGCTTCGACTTCGATGGTCTTGCCTTGGGTCCACTTCCAGCGTGGCATATCAAGCGCCGCCTGGGGATTAAGTTGATCCTCCAGCATTGCCGTCACCACTTGCACATGGCCTTGGGGCTGCATGTAGCCGCCCATCACACCAAAGGGCCCAACGGCCTGGTTATCCTTGGTAATAAAGCCCGGGATGATGGTGTGGTAGGTGCGCTTGCCGGGGGCGAGTGCATTCGGGTGCTGCGGGTCGAGTGAGAACGACCAGCCGCGGTTTTGCAGGCTGATGCCGGTCCCAGGTACCACCATGCCAGAGCCAAAACCTTTGAAGTTGCTCTGAATCAGCGACACCATATTGCCGTCGCTGTCGGCCGTCGCAAGATACACGGTGCCACCCTTGATCGGGTTGCCGTGCTTGGGGTCAACGGCCTGTTCACCGATCAACGCGGCACGCGCTTTTAAGTAATCATCGTCCAGCATCTGATCAACAGTGGGGCGCATGGCATCCAGATCGGTAACGTGCGCGAAACCATCAACGTAAGCCAGTTTAGTGGCTTCAATGCGGCGGTGGAGCGTTTCGACCGGGTCCGATCCTGCTTCGCCAAGACGCTCAAGCATACCCAGCGCTTGCAGCACGATCATGCCGCTGCCGTTGGGGGGGATTTCCCAGATGTCGTGGCCTTTGTATTTCACGCTAATCGGATCGACCCACTCCGGCTGGTAAGCCGCAAGATCTTCTTTGCGTAATAGACCGCCACTTTCGCGGGAAAAAGCATCAATGGCGTCGGCCAGTTCGCCTTTGTAAAACGCGTTGGCGTGGGTGTCAGCAATCGCTTTTAGGCTTTTTGCATGACCTTCAGAGCGCCAAAGCTCACCGGGCTGCGGCGCTCGACCTTCGGGTGCAAAGGTGTCGAACCAGGGTTTGAAGGAGGCGTCGTCATAGGCTGAGTAGTTAGTAAAAGCGTCCTTCCACATTTGATGGATGACGGGAGAAACGGGGAAGCCTTCATCGGCCAAGGCGATGGCCGGAGCTAACAACTCAGCAAACGGCAGCTTGCCGAAGCGCTCAGACAATGCCGACCAGGCAGCGGGAGCGCCGGGTACCGTGACAGGCAACATGCCGTGGTTGGGTATCGCGTCATGGCCTAGTGATTTGAGCTTTTCAATGGTTGCCGCTTGAGGCGCAGGCCCACTGGCATTCAGGCCATGCAGCTTACCGTTTACCCACACAATAGCGAAGGCATCGCTGCCAATCCCGTTGGACGTGGGTTCGACCACCGTCAATGCCGCTGCAGTGGCAATGGCGGCGTCAATGGCATTACCGCCTTGCTGCAAAATAGTGATACCCACTTGCGCCGCCAATGGCTGAGAGGTCGCGACCATGCCACGTTTGCCGAAGGTTGCCATACGTCGCGAGGCGCTGGGGTAGTAGAGTGCATCGTGTTGCATATCAGAGTCCTTTTAACGATCAAACGTTTTCTTGTTGGGCCGCCTGTTTTAAACGCCGTATCTTTCGATCCTGATAGAGAGAAAACAGGATGGAGGCGATGGCCAGTGCCAAGAAAAGAGCCGAGAGAGGGCGGGTTAAGAATGTTAACCAGTTGTCATTGAGTTCCAGGGCACGAAATAGCTGCCGCTCAAGGTTTTCGCCAAGTACGACGCCCAGTATTAGCGGTGTAAGAGGCACCTCGGCTTTCCAAAGTAGGTAGCCGATAACGCCAAAAATAAACAGCACCCAAATATCAAACAGGTTGTTATTCAGGGCATAAGCGCCAATGGCACACAGCATTAACACAACGGGAACGAGGATCTGTTGGGGGATCAACGATATCTTGGCAAACCAGCGCACCAGTAGCAGGTTACATAGCACCATGACCACCGCACCAATCAGCAGGCTGGCGTAAATGGCACCCACCAATACCGGGTTTTGTTCAAACATCATCGGCCCCGGCGTAATGCCGTGGAGAATCAGTACGCCCATCATGATCGCCATGGGAAGATCGCCAGGGATGCCGAGTGCCAGTGTGGGGACAAAGGCACCGCCCGCCACCGCGCTGTTGGACGCTTCCGAAGCAACGATGCCGCTAGGCGTACCCGTGCCAAATTCTTCCGGATGACGGGAGAACTTCTTGGCTTGGTCGTAGCTTAAAAAGTTAGCCACCGTGCCGCCAGTACCCGGCAATGCACCGACGAGGCTGCCTATTAATGAAGAGCGTAGGGTATTTAGCTTTTGCCCCGCCATGTCCTTGATAATTTGGCCGTAGGGAATGGTGACATTGGTGTCGACTTTTTTAGCGTCGTGACCTTCATCTTTTATTTTTTCAATGTTTCCAAGTAACTGAGAAAAAGCAAAAATACCAATCATGACCGGTAGAATTTCAAACCCTGAACCCAAGGCAGGTAGGCCAAAATCAAAGCGAAGGTTGCTGTTACGATCATAGCCAACGGTGGTGATCAAAAGCCCCAAGGCAGCGGCGAGTAGGCCTTTAAGTAGCGCACCATTTGATAGCCCCGCGACCAGTGTCAGTGCGAATACAATCAGCGCGGTGATTTCCCACGGGCGAAAGTTCATGCTGAAGCTGGCAATTAACGGCCCGAAAAAGACCAGTACCGCCACGCTGATCAGGGTGCCCAGGAAAGAGGCCGCAACCCCTATACCGAGGGCGCGCCCCGGCTCGCCTTTTTGCGCCATGGGGTAGCCGTCATAGACGGTGGTGATAGAGGAAGGCGTGCCGGGAATACCGAGCATAACGCCGGACACGATCCCGCCGGAGTATCCCCCTACAAACACGCCGACCATCAACGACACACCGCTAACGGGGTCCATGGCAAAGGTGAACGGAAATACCACCAGAATCGCCATGGTGACAGTAAAGCCGGGAATGCTGCCGCCGATGATACCGAACAGCACGCCGATAAGTATGAGGCCCAAAACCGATGGTGAGCCCACCTCAGTGAGGGCTTGGAGAAAAAAGTTCGTCATTATTGACTCCACAGGTTAGGGCAGCCAGACATTCAGGCCATAGCGAAAAATGACAAATATCGCGATAGCCAAGGTGCAACTGATCGTGAGGTTAATAACCCACTTGCGACGTGTATCAATGCCCATGAGGAGTGCAAAGGACGCGATCAGGAAGCCCAGGGTGGCAGCGATATAGCCCACTAACGGAAGGAGTGCTGCATAAAGCCCAAACAGTAGAAAGAGTGCAAGAATGGTACGTCGACGTTGAAACCATTCGTTGATGCGGGTGCCCAGCCCCGCCTGTTCAGGCACTTTTACCAATAGGGAACGCACTAAAATCAATAGTGACAACAGCCCAATCACGACCAATAAAATACGCGGAAAAAGTGCTGACCCATAAGGCTGCCAAGCGGTAGGTGGGCGGATATCACCCGATGCGATCCACATGACCGCAACAATAAGCAATAGCGCCAACGCCAAGGCGCGGTCTTTGGTTAGGGTTAGCATGATAGAAGCCTCCCGGCCTCCCTGGCCTTGAATTAGGGCCAGGGAGGACGTCATCAGTTCTGGAATTCAATGTTTTCAGCGGCGGCTGAAAGGGCGGCTTCGTTGTCTTCAAGGAATTCGTGATAGTCCTCACCGGCAAGAAACTGCACCACAGAACCAAATTCATTTTCGATGCGGCTCTGTACTTCTTCATTTTCCAGTGCTTCGCCGTAGGCTTCGGCGATGGTATCGATGACTTCCTGCGGTGTTCCTTTCGGTGCGAAAATGCCACGGCTGGTGGAGTGATCCATTTCGATGCCCTGTTCACGCAGCGTTTCGACATCGGGCATGCTTTCAAGACGCTCAGGGTGGGCAATGCCTAAAGGTCGGAAGCTGCCATCTTCAAAGTAAGAACCACCAGAAGGCAGATTGAACATGGCGAAGTCGACTTCCTCTGCCATTAAAGCAGACACTTGTTCACCAGTGTCTGGATAGCCGACAAGCCTCACGTCATCCATCTCAATGCCGGCTTCCTGGAAAAATTGCGCCCAGAAGAAGTGATCGGTCGAACCGGGAATCATGCTAAAGCGAACGTCGCCTGGGTTCTCACTCACGTAATCGGCAATTTCGTCAGCACTCTGGACAGGGTGGTCGGAGTGAGCCGTGGGAATATTGATGGTCTGTGTCAGCAGGGCAACAGGTTCAAAGGCGTCGTAGGAATAGTCAACAGTGCCAGCAAGCTTTGAAAGGGCAATGGTATCGTGGCTGCCGAGTACCGTGTAGCCATCTGGATCGGCATCTTTCACGTCACGAGAGCCAAGCGTCGCCCCTGCGCCTGCCATGTTGACGGGGACGATGGACTCGCCCAGCGTTTTTTCCGCTTCCTGGGAAATAAGGCGGAAAATGATGTCCGTGGCGCCGCCAGGTCCGTAAGGAATGATTAGGCGGACATCCTGTTCTGGATAGTCAGCGTGAGAAGTGGTGGCAACGGCCATACCAGACACAAGTCCGATGGCGGTTAGGGTCGAACGTAGAGTGAATTTTGAACGCGTCATTTTGTTACACCTTTATGGTTAAGGTTGGTGTGATGATGGCCGTCGGAGCTGTGACGGCACGGTGAGCGCGTGATCCTTTCCGGGTTTTTGTTTTCTGAGATATTCGGATACCACTTTTTAGCCGAGAAGCAATCCTCCGTAAGCAAGTGCCCCCAATACCACGTAGGCGGGGTGGATATTGAATCTGACCAACGCAAGTGCCGCTATTGCGCCAATGATCAGCGTGTGTACCGTGCCGCTGGTATTAATACTTTCCAGCAAAAAACCAAGCGTCAGCCACCCCATCATCATGGCGATGACCGGGCGAACCCATTGGCTCATGCGTTTGACCCGTGGCGATTCGCGATGGCGGTACAAAAGGCCCAGCGCACCCAGCATCAGCAGCAGCGTTGGAACGACCGTAGCGACGACCGCGACGACAGCGCCGCCAATGCCGGCCACTTCGTAGCCGATATAACCGGCCATTTTGGTGGCGATGGGACTTGGCAGCGCATTGCCAAGCGCCAGGGTTTCAGCAAAGGTCTGCGCGGTCATCCAGTCATAGCGGCCCACCACTTCAGCCTCGATGAGTGGAATGATCGCCGGGCCGCCGCCGTAGCCGATGACGTTAGGGATAAAAAACGCGAGAAACACGTCCCAGTAGATCATGCTGACTCCTTGGCGTTTTTGTTACCCGTGGGGCGCAGCAGGGCGACAAGCAGAATGGCGCCTATTACCCAGCCGGGATGGATGCCAAGCCAATAAATTAGCCCCGCCGCAATGATTGCCATGAAGCCGCTGGCCAGCCAGCCCAGCGCCGCCTGGGATTTGTCGAAAAAATCCCAGGTGAGCTGTGCCATCATGATCATGACCACGGGCACCACCGCCTGGCCCATGCCGCGGATCCAGGCGACATCGCGGTAGCGGCTGAAAATGCCTAACATGACGATCATGGCGATGATCATGGGGACGATGATCGCGACGACGGCAGCGATACAGCCAGCAACACCGGCTACCCGATAGCCGATGTAGCCGGGCATCTTGGTGGCGATAGGGCCGGGTAACGTATTGCCGATGGCCAGCACGTCGGCGAATTCTTCATCGCTGAGCCAGTGGTGGCGGGTGACGACTTCTGCGTGCACCAGCGGTATCATGGCAGGCCCGCCGCCGAACCCCAGCAGACCGACGCGAAAGAAAGCCCAGAAAAGTTGCCAGATGGGCGTCGATGAGGTCATCGGTGACGGCCTTGCAAGGCCAAAAACGTGAAATAGCGCATAGCCGACCCTTATTTATCGTTTGTCAGTTAAAAAATCGATTATTCTATATAAAATAGAATATAGGCGAGGGCTTCCTAGGGCGTCAACTACTGTGTGGTTTAGCATGGAAGCCGGAATGAGAAAGGACCTTACATGAATCAACATCTTCAACCGGTTATCAGTACGGCGTCGAGCCGGATTTATGAAACGCTGCGGCGGGATCTGGTCGGCGGGCGATTTGCGGCAGGCGAGAAATTGGCGATCAATGCGCTCAAAGAGCATTATCACGTTGGTTTGAGCCCGCTGCGTGAGGCGCTAAATAAGCTGGCCGCCTATGGCCTGTTAATCCAGGAAAACCAGCGTGGCTTCAGAGTGCCGACGCTGAGCCGTGCCGAGCTTGACGACATTGCCAGCATGCGTCTTGAACTGGAGGGCATGGCGTTCGAGCGGGCGATTCAGCATGGCGATGCCGTGTGGGAAGCCGAACTGCTGGCCGCGGCGCATCGCCTGAAGCGTGCGGATATGTCGCTTGAGAAAGGCGAGGAATGGGAGGCGCTACACAGCCAGTTTCACCGCACGCTGGTCGCTCCCTGCGGCTCTGTCTGGCTGTTGCGCTTTATCGAACAGCTCCACGACCAGTTTGACCGTTACCGCCGCCTGGGGCCAAAAATGCCCACGGTTCGTCAGACGCTGGACGATCAGCACCACCAGCTCGTGGAGCTGGCCCTTCAGCGCGACCGCAAGGCCGCCCGGGCGCTCATGGATGATCACATTCAAAAATCCTACCAGGTGGCGTTAAAACGTTACGAGGCGCACGCCTGATCAGGCGCTGACGTGTAAACTGTCGCCCGCCGCGCTGGGCACCGGCGACGCCAATACAGGGGAGCAGCATGCAGGACGCCGATAAAACGGTCATCGCCCAGACGCTAAACTGGGTAAACAGCTTTATTGTGGCCCACGACATCTGCCCGTTTGCGCAGCGAGAGCTTAAGCGTGACGCGGTGCGTGTCGAGGTGGTGCGCTCCAAGAAAATCGAGGTGGCGCTCGAAGAGCTGATGGTCGAGGTGCAGTGGCTGGATGAGCACCCGGACACGGAAACGACGCTGCTAGTATTTCCCACGCTGTTCAAGAGCTTCGACCACTACCTGGACTTTATCGACCTGGCAGAAAGCATCCTGGTCGACCAGGGATATGAAGGGATCTATCAGTTGGCGAGCTTTCACCCGGATTACTGCTTTGCGGATGCGGACCCGAGCGACGCCGCCAACTATACCAATCGTTCGCCCTACGCCATGGTGCATCTGCTCCGCGAGGAAAGTGTGGCCCGGGCGATCGATTATTACGGCGACACGGCGGCAATCCCTGAGCGCAACGTCGCATTGCTCAACGGTATGGGTAGTGACGCCGTCGAACAGCTATGGCAGCGCAGCTGCGCTGTGAATCCTCAAGGCTGATGAATCACTAGCTGGTGCTTGCCCTTTTCTTTGGCGACATACAGGGCCGCGTCGGCGAACTGCATGACCTCTTCGATATCGCGGCTGTGGTCCGGCCACCAGGCAGCCCCCAGGCTGCAGTTGACCGTGACCTGCAGTTCTTCGGGAAGAGCGACCGGCTGGGCGATGGTCGTCAGTAGCCGTTCGCTGATCGCCTGGGTGAGCGTCGGCAACTGGTGAGAAGGCGCCTTCAAGACCATCACGAATTCGTCACCGCCCCAGCGGGCGACAATGTCGTTGGCCCGCAGAACCGACTGCAGGCGCTGGGTGATATCGATCAGCAACAGATCGCCGGCGTGATGGCCGAGTTCGTCATTGACCTCTTTAAAGCCGTCCAGGTCGATGAAGATAAGCGCAATGCTTTGCTGCTCGCGCTTGGCTTCGGGCAGCAGGTGTAACAGGTAGCGATTGAGAAAGGTCCGATTGGGCAGTCCCGTCAGCGGGTCGCTATTGGCCAGATCTTCGAGTTGACGAATGGTACGGTGCTGATCGAGCAGGCGTCCGACCATGTTGCGCATCGAAATGGAAAGGCGCATCAATTCTGGCGAGCCTGTTTCAACGGGAATGTTATTGGCCGGCCGGGCCGCGTCGTGGATAGTATCCGCGGCGTGGGAGAGCCGGGTCAGGGGGGCCGTCAGCCGGGACGCCACTAGCCAGCCAATCACCGCAAAGACCAGCGCCAACACCAGGCCAATGCCCATGATCACCCGTTGCAGACGCTGCACCGGCGCAAACGCCTGGTCGACGGGCTGGCGGCTGACCGCCACCCAGCCCAGCCCCGGAAAGTCTTCAAAGCCCTGGCTTCGCGCCATGCCGGTGACGTAGCGCCGGCCGTCGGGCCAGGTCTCGATGCTCCAGGAAGGACTCGATGTATCGGAGGATGGCAGCGGTGACAGTCCCTCAATGGGGTTGCCCAGCATCTCGTCGGGGCCGAGCAGGACGGTGCCTTCGGCGGACAGCAACAGCATTTCGGTGTCTTGCCGGGCTTGCGCGGGGGAGAACATGGCGCGCTGAATATAGGCGGCCCATTCCCAACTGAGGTGAACGGCAAGCACGCCCAGAAAACCGTCGTTCTGGCCGTAAACCGGCGTGGCAACATCGACGAACTGCAGCGCTTCGCCGTAGGGATTGGGGAGACGCTGGGAGAGCAGGACGGCGTCATGAACATCGCCTATCCACATGCCGTCGCGGCCGTTCTGAAATACCGGGCGCTCGGCAATGGAGGTGCCTTCCAGAATCCCCCCGGTTGCGGCCTGGACCACACCCTTGTCGTCGGTAAAGCCAATCCAGGACACCACGTTATAGTTGTCCTGCAGGGCTTCCAGCTGGGCGCGGAGCTGGTCGTTGTCAATACCGCTGGTCAGCGCTTCGATGCCCAGCAGCAGTTTCACTTCCTTGATGCGGGCATCCATGCTGCGGTCGAGTTTGTCGACCATCTGGTAGGCGGACTCTGCCGTGGACGCGCCGATGTTGGCTTCTAATTGATCAGCCGACTGGCGAGCGGCGACCCAGCCAAGCAGCGCGGTAATGCCAAACACCAGGGCGACCACCAGCAGCGTAAAGCGCGTACGAAGGGAAATGCGGCGTAACCGCACAAGATCAGGCATTACCAGCGTCTCAGTGATGGGGAAGCGTCGAGAGAATGTGAGTCATAGAACCATGCTGGGCCGGGATCAACAACCCACATTCATGCTATTGACGTGCGCGGTTTTAACGCTGGCAGTGGCCGGGGTCACGGGTGGGGCGGCGCTTATCCTTCAGCGCGCCGCGTCGGCAACGATCTGGTAGCTTTTCAGCCGATCCTGATGGTCGTAGAAATCGCTGTTGATCATCAGCTCGTTGGCCCCCGTGCGTGCCTGAAACTCGCCCAGTTGGGCTTTGACCGTTTCGGGGCCGCCAATGATGGCAGCGCCCAGGAATTGCTCGACCTGGGCGCGTTCCATGGGCGTCCAGTCCAACTGCTCAACCGGGGGCATGGACACCGTGGGCTTGCCGCGGATCAGGTTGAGGAATTTCTGCTGGGCCGTGGTCGCCAGATAATGGGCCATGGCGTCGCTCTCGGCTGCGATCACTGGCAGACCGACCGTTGCGTAGGGGGCATCCAGATGGGCCGACGGCTGGAAGTTGTCGCGATACAGGCGTAGCGCCTCGAACAGGTAACCGGGCGCGAACTGGGCGGCAAAGGCAAAAGGCAGACCCAGCTTGGCGGCCAGCTGTGCGCTGAAGCCGCTCGACCCCAGCAGCCAGATAGGCACGTGGGTGCCCTGGCCGGGCACGGCCTTGACGCGTTGCTGGGGCGAGGCATCGCCAAGATAGCCGCGTAGTTCGTCGAGCTGGGCGGGGAAGTCGTCCACCCCGGCCCGGGCATGGCGACGCATCGCCTGCATGGTGGCACCGTCGGACCCGGGCGCGCGGCCAAGGCCCAGGTCGATGCGCCCCGGGTAAAGCGTTTCGAGCGTGCCAAACTGCTCGGCCACCACCAGCGGGGGATGGTTGGGCAGCATGATGCCGCCGCTGCCGACGCGAATACGCGAGGTTTGCCCGGCGATATGGCCGATCAGCACCGCCGTCGCGGCGCTGGCGATTCCCTCGATGTTGTGGTGTTCCGCCAGCCAGTAACGTTCATAGCCCAGCTGTTCGGCCAGTTGGGCAAGTGACACGCTATCCTGAAACGTTTCGGCAGCGCTGCCGCCCTGACGAATCGGGGCTAGATCCAATACCGATAGCGCGGTAGACGCGAGTTCGCTCATGCATCACCTGTTGAGCCGTACAGAGAAGGCGTGCCCGACATGGCTCGACGTGGTGACGTCGAGCGGATCATTAGCACGCTTGTTATTTACTCGTTATGCGGCCGGTACCGTTGAATTGCAAGGCGGGGCGCTATAAAAGCGGTCATTCAACCGGCGGGGTGGGGCGGATCAATATTTCATTGACGTCGACATGGGCGGGCTGTGACAGCGCATAGACCACCGCATTGGCAATGTCGCGATCTTCCAGCGCATGCTCGGGCGGTTCGTCAAAGAAAGGGGTGTCGACCATGCCGGGTTCTATCAGCGTGACTCGCATGCCGGTACCACGCAGCTCCTCGCGAAGGTTATAGCCGATGCCGGTCACTGCCCACTTGGTGGCGCTGTACATTGAGCCCGGGATGGTCGCGCGCCCGGCGGCCGAGCCGGTCAGCAACACATGGCCTTTGCTACGTTTGAGCGCTGGCAGGCAGGCCTGAAGCGTTAACCCGACGCCGTAGACGTTGGTCAGGATCATGTCTTTCCAGCGCTCATGGTCGGCGCCACTAAAGCCACCTGGCGTTCCGCCGCACCCGGCATTGGCGAAAACCGCATCGAGGCGGCCGAAGGTTTCCAGGGCTTCGTCGACCATCGCCTGCTGGGCGTCCATCCGGGTAACGTCGAGTTCACAGGTCAGCACGTTCTCAGGCCCAAGTTCCTGGGCGAGCGCACTGAGCTTATCCGTGGAGCGGGCCGCCAACACCAGTTTGTAGCCTTCCCGGGCCGCTGCGCGCGCCGTAGCAGCACCGATGCCGCTTGAGGCTCCCGTGATCAGTAATACGCCTTTGTGCATCCTTTGCGCTCCTTGCGGTTAACCATAAGTATCCCCTCAGGATGGCTAACGAAGCGCCATTGTGCAAATCATAAGCCTGCAAACGACTGGGTCGCGTGTTTCAGGGTTGGGCTTCCTTGCGCTTTAATATGGTGGAAAGGTCGAGAATCGACTGGGCCATGTCCGCCATGCTTTTGCTCTGATTCATGGAGGTGGTACGCAGAAAGCGATAAGCCTCTTCCTCCGTCATTCCCTGGTGAGCCATGATCAGGCCTTTCGCCCGCTCGATCAGCTTGCGCTCGCGCAGCGCTTTTCGGGTGTTTTCCAGCTCGTCGCTGAGCCCTTGCAGGCGGCTGGACTGGGCCTGGGTAAGCTCGATGAGCGACCGGCCCAGTGGCGAGTTGAGCGCACTGGCGGTCAGGTCGCCCAGCGGCTCGGCGCTGGTCAACGCCAGCAGCTGTGCGCAGGGAGCCGGGGTGTTTGTGCAGGGGTCTGTCTTGGCTTTTTCCAGCGCGGCGTTGGCCTGATCGATCTTGCGATGGCAAAGCGCGGTGAGCTGGGCATTGAGCGTGTCCTCGACGTTCTTGATGCTGTCGATACGCAAGGTGGTCAGCTCGTACCAGGTTTCTCCCAGCGAATCCGACGAATCAGGATGTGAACGCCGCTGGCAGGCTATGTCGCGCAAATGGCCGATGCCGGACAGGGTGCGCGGCGACAGTTCCTGCTGCCAGCACTCCTGGGCGTCGGGTGAGGCAAACTCCTCAAAGGTATCAAAGCAGCGTTGCTGGTCATTGATAAGCTGGGTGAGCAGGGCACCGTGGGCATCGTCAAAGTACCCCTGGGTAAAGCCAAAGGCACCGCAGGCGCGTTCCTGCCCGGCCAACTCTTTACCCTGCATCAAATGAAAAATGGCCACCAGCGCGCGGGTGATATCCGGATCGACGGCTGTATCGGCGGCTTCGAAGACGATCGCCAGCAACCCGCTGGTCAACTGGTTAAACGCCTGAGTGGCCGCATCGGGAGTAATGGCAAAGGTGTCGATGGCGTGGCGCAATGCGCCAAGCTCGTCCAGCGCGGCCCAAACCGTGGCAATCCGGCGCAGTAGGCGGGCCGCCGCCTGAGGCCTGGCTTCCTGGCTCAACGCCTCGAGCCGACGGCGCATCAGGGCTTCAGCATCCTGACTGTGCTGCTGGTAAGTCGCACGCCGCTCCTTGAAGCGCGCACCCTGGGAGACGAGAAAAATCGTCGACGCCCCCCGTTCACGCTGCAGCATATGGATGAAGTGGCTGATATCGCCGACAATGTCGCACGTCGTGGCCAGATGGGTCAGGTTGTCGATATCGCAACGTTTGGCGGTTAACAGTAACTGTTGAGCTGAAGACATAGTGCGTTTCCTTGTGGCTCACCGCCAGGACGGCGCACCTGCGTAAAGGCGCGCCGTCGGCGTCGTTTAACGTAACGATAGGGCACCGGCACCTGTGTCGTCACCCACCGCCTCGCGATAGGCCATGGCTTCTTCGGCTTCCTGCGCATCGCTGAAGCGCACCAGCAACACGCATGAGGCCAGCGCCAATACCGCCAGGCCAAGATAGAGCAGCCCCTGCTGATAGGTCAGGCTTTCGCTCCGGAACAGAAAGGCAGCGGACACCGCACCGACGTTGCCGCCCGCGCCGACGATACCGGCCACTGCCCCCAGGGCCTTTTTATTGATGAACGGAACCACGCCATAGGTCGCGCCCTCGGCCATCTGCACAAACAGGCTGAAGACCAGCATGATACCGATGGCCAGGCTTAATACATGCATCTGCGAGAAGGCAACCAGCGCAATCCCTTCGCAAATCAGCGCCACCAATAACCAGCGCACGCGTCCTTTCAGGCCGCCCTGTTTGGCGAACAGATCGGAAAACATGCCGCCCAGGGTACGCGCGAAAATATTCATCAGCCCAAATAGCCCGGCAATCATACCGGCGGTTGCAAGCGTCAGCTCGAAATTATCGAAAAAGTAGATCGCGGCAATGTTGTTGATCGTCAGCTCTACGCCAAAACAAATGCCATACACCACAAACAGGGCCCATACGCGAATATCCTTCGCCGCTACGATAAAGCTTTGTAGCGCGCCGTGTTCGCCACTGGCGGGCGGTAACTCGCCGCGAGCGCGCAGCTCGTCGAAGTTGCCATCAGGGGCATCCTGGGTAAACAGCCAATAGGCAATGCCGGTAAAGAACAGCACGACGCCCGGCACGACCATGGCTAACCGCCAGCCCAGGGCTTCGTTGACGCCCAGCATCAGCATGCCGGCAAAGATCAGCGGCATCACGATCTGGGTGGTACCCCCGCCCAGGTTGCCCCAGCCCGCGCTGGTGGCGTTGGCTGTGCCAACGACGTTGGGCGCGAACATGATAGAGGTATGGTACTGGGTAATCACGAATGATGCGCCGATGGCGCCGATGGCGAGCCGCGCCATGAGGAAGGTCTCGAAGCTATCGGCCAGGCCAATGCCCATGACCGGGATCGAGCCGAGCAGCAGCAGCCCCGAATAGGTTTTGCGCGGCCCCAGCCGGTCACACAATACGCCAATCACCAGGCGGACGATGACGGTAATGGCGACCGAAGCAATGATCGTGTTGCCAATCTGGGTCTGGGTAAGGGCAAGATCTTCGCGCACCACCGCCATGAGCGGGGCGATGCCGAACCAGCCGAAAAAGCAAAGGTGGAAAGCAAACTAGGAAAAATGGAACGCGCGCATTTGCGGCGTCGAAAAATTGAGCAACCGGATGCGGTTGGCTTTGTTGCGAATATCCATGGGATGGCCTCACGGGTCCTATTACGAGTTCAATACCCTGCGCAATCACGCAGCGTCATCGGTTCACGAGAACATGCCTTCTTCATTGAAGGTCAGGTTCGACGCACTCGTACCCAGAAGGGCCTGGTCCACGCCTACCACCACTGCCCAATACTATGCAAAGTGGTTGCCATGGCGTTGTTTTTTTATTTTTATCAGCTAATTACATTTAATAGATCGGATGATGCAAGGGGATAGCACCCGACCCGTGCTGCATTGTTGGGCACTGGCATACGCGGTTTGACTTATATTGGTGCCTCGGCAGGCGCCGAGCTGTCGTCCAGATAGACGTCATCGATATCCAGCGTCGAGTGATGGCCCAGCGCGTCGATGTTGTCCTCCAGCCAGCGGTCGGCCGCCGCGCGCCCCTGTTCAAACAGATGGCACAGGAAAGGCCATTCGGCGTTGAGCTTGCTGGACACAGAGAGCTCCTGCAGCGCGCCCTCGCCGCTGATGCGGTGAAACAGTGCCTGCTGATAGCAGTTCTCGATGCCCTGGGCGTCAAGCACCTGCTTCAGCATGGCGATCATGCGTATCTCTTTTATCAGCGCCGAATTGAAGGTGATCTCGTTGAGGCGGTTCATGATGCCCGAAGCGGTGGTCGGGACCGTGTCCCGGCGAATGGGGTTGATCTGAACCAGCAGAATGTCCCGGGCGCTACATTCCTCCATCAGCGGAAACAGCGCCGGATTGCCCATATACCCGCCGTCCCAGTAGGCTTCCCCGTCAATTTCAACGGCCTGGAAAACAAACGGCAGGCAGGCCGACGCCATGATGGCTTCCAGGGTCATCTCCTGGCGGCGGAACACCCGTTGCTTACCGGTGCGCACGTTAGTGGCCGTCACGAACAGCTTGAGCTGCTCGCAGCGGCGAACCCGGTCAAAGTCGATTCGCTCAGCGACAATTTCACGCAGCGGGTTCACGTTTAATGGGTTGAACTGATACGGCGAGACCAGGCGGCTCATCAGGTCCATGGCGATATAGCCCGGCGAGTGCGCAAGGCTCCAGTTGCCGGTCAGTTTATCAAGCGGCGTGCGTCGGATAGGGCTTGCCATGCCTGCACGGCTGACTGCCTGCCAGAAGTCGTGGAGGGCGGTGCGGGCGGTTTCCTTGTTGCCGCGGGTCAGGGCATCGGCCATCACCACGCCGTTCATCGCCCCGGCGCTGGTGCCGCTGATACCCTCGATCTCGATGCGGTCATCCGCCAGTAAGCGATCAATGACGCCCCAGGTATAGGCACCGTGGGCGCCGCCCCCCTGTAAGGCCAGGTCTAACGATTTGGGTTGAACCATCGGCTTGCCTCCGTGCAGTGGGTGATCGATAAACCACCAAGTGGCTACCAGCATGGCACATCGAGGTCTGGAACCGTTATCCTCCGGGTGATTTGGCGGTCATTCGGCCCTGCCATTCGGCCCTGCCATTCGGCTAGTCGCGCTGTGCGAGCGACGGCGTATTCGGGCAGTTGATCACCTGGGACGTGGCTAACCATTCTTGATCCGGATAGTACGCGAAAACATAGTGGTCTTCTTTCAGGCTGTCGATCAGCGGGTAGGTCACTTCTTCGCGAACCGCCGGGCAGCCATGACTTCGCCCTAGCCGCCCGGTTTGATCGATGAAGGCTTCGCTGACGTAGTCGGCGCCGTGAATCACGATGGCGCGCTCAAAGGCGTTATCGTTAACGTTGGCTTCCAGTCCTTCAAGGCGCAGCGAGTAGCCGTTGCGGCCGTAGTAGCTGTTCATTGTCTTGAACAGGCCGATGCTCGACTGATGGCTGTCGGGAATATTGGAAAAGTTTTCCGCCACGGCATCGCCGGACCCTTGCCCGTGGGAGACAAGCTCCTTGAACATCAGCTCGTGCTGCGCCAGGTCGAACACCCAGAGGCGCGGTTCAGTTGACGGTAGCGAGTAATCAATTACGGCCAAGCGCTCTGCATGGGGATCGCGGCAGCTAAGCGCCTGGGCGGCCAGGCGGAGTGCCTCCGGGCTGGCGCTGGGGGCAAGCTGGAGCAACTGGTGATGCAGGGGCAGAACACCGTGAGGCGGGGCGGCATTGACCTGGCTGAAAAAGCTGGCTGCGTGAAGCGGCAGACTCAATAACGTGAATGGTAGGCAGGCAAGCCATGCACGCGACGAAAAAAGTGGCATCATAGAAGTCCATCCTGCAAGTGGCACGCGGTGAGGCTGATGCCAACCGGCTATTATAAAAGGGAAGTACACCGCATTGTCGGGATGATCATAGTAACGCAAGGAGTGGGCAATGAACGAGCGGCAGCCATTAAGACGATGGGCGATAGGGGTGGCGCTTTGCCTGAGCGTAGGCGTGGTCGGAAGCGCGGGGGGCGATGCCTCGCCGCTCTTGAGCGAGGCACTGGAAGCGCGTGTGACCCAAAGTGATCAGCGGCTGCCCGTCGAGCGCTTTTATGCGTACCGCGACTACCAGCCGGTGTGGACGGATGCAGCAAGTGTGGCGGCGCTGATCGCCGGGCTCAACGAGCTCGCGCAAGACGGCCTCAATCCAGACCATTACGAGGCTGGGGCTTTGATGGGGGCGTTTGAACGTAGCCAGGCAGCCGGGACAGCGGCTCAGGTGGCCTTTGAGCTACAGGCCAGTCAGGCGCTGTTGCAGGCGCTGGACGACCTGAACCGCGGACAGCTGAATCCCCGCCAACTGAGCAGTCAGTGGGATGGCGAGCGGCCATCGCGTGGCTATTCGATGGCGCGGGTGGTCGAGGCGGTCAATCAGATGGACATGGCGGCAGTGCTTGATCAGGCGCGTCCTGATTCCCCGGCGTATCGCCAGCTAAAGGCGGCCTATGCAGACTTCCAGTCGCGTGCGTCGCAGTCCAGCGTGCCTTATCTCGACCGGCGTGATGCCTCGTTGCAGTTGGGGGATCAACACGACGACGTGCTTACCTTGCGTCGGCGGCTGACCCATTGGGGCGAATCGCACCTGCTGGCGGCCAATCCCGAGGCTTACCCGCAAATCGGCGCCGCTGCTCCGGACCAGCGTCAGTTTGACGCGTCGCTGGCCGCAGCGGTAAAGCGTTTCCAGCGCCGGCATCTGCTCGAGGACGATGGCGTCGTCGGCGAGCAGACGCGTCGCGCGCTCAATGTGCCGTTGTCTTCACGGGTCGAGCAGCTCAAGGTCAATCTTGAACGCGCCCGCTGGATGGGCGCTCAACCGGATGCGGCGCCGAACGTATGGGTTGATCTTGCGGGCTACCGGCTGCACTACACCCGGCCAAACGGCGAGCACTGGCAGACCCGCGTCATCGTGGGCTCGCCGCAGCGTGCGACGCCGATGATCCAGTCGGCGATTACCCATCTGACCGTTAATCCTAGCTGGACGATTCCGCCGACTATTCTGCGCGAGGATGTCTTGCCCCGGGTGCGCGAGGATGTCGGCTATCTCGCCGACGAAAATATTCAGATCGTGGATTTTTCCGGCAATCCGGTGGATGCCGGCACGGTCGACTGGCAGCGACCGGGGAATATCATGCTGCGCCAGGTGGCGGGTAGCGCGAACCCGCTTGGGCGCGTGGTGGTGCGTTTTCCCAATAACCACATGATCTACCTGCACGACACGCCTGCCCAGGGGCTTTTTCAGCAGCACCGGCGCGCGCTGAGCTCGGGCTGTGTCAGGGTGGAGGGCGTCACCCAGTTTGCTCAGCTGCTGCTCCAGGATACCGGCAGTTCGGCGCAGTTAACGCGCCTGATGGCCAGCAGCGACAGCGACCGCCAGGTGAATTTGCCCCAGCGCGTGCCGATTGCGCTGCATTATTTGACCGCCTGGCCCAATGCCGAGGGCGAGGTTGAGTTTCGCCCGGATATTTACGGTCACGATGCCGATGTGGAATCGGCGCTTAATCAATCATTACGGCTATCTGGCTGAATGGCGCCAGGGTGACCGACACAAAAAAGCGCCACATAAAGTGGCGCTTCCGTTTGGCTGCGAGACGCTATCCTGCTTACTCGTCAGCGTCCTCTGCGTCGTTATCGACCAGGCTGATGTTGCCGGTTTCGCCGCTTTCCAGCGCGGCCATCATGGGTTCCGCCTGGCGCTGAAACGCCACCAGCGTATCGCCCTCAAGGCTGGTGTTCTCAGGTAGATCCACGGTCATGGCGTTCACCGGGGAGTTGTCGACGATGACCTCATAATGCAGGTGCGGGCCGGTACTGCGGCCGGAGTTGCCCGAAAGCGCGATGCGCTCGCCCATGTCAACCCGCTCGCCCTTGCTCACCAGCGGCTCGGAAAGGTGCAGGTACCGCGTGCGGTAGCCGTTGTCGTGACGGATGACAACAAAGCGCCCTGCAGCATGGTGATTGCCAATACGCTCGACACGTCCGGTGGCCGGAGCCGTGATGGGCGTGCCAATCGGCATGGCAAAGTCGGTGCCGTTATGCGGACTTACCCGCCCGGTGACCGGATGCTTGCGCTGCGGATTGAAATTTGAGCTCAACCGATAATTGCCTTCAAAGGGCCGGCGCGCAAAGGCCGGGTCCAGGCTGCTGCCTTCAGGCGTGTAAAAATTGTCGTCGTTGGCGTTCCGCACCACCGTCATATCCATGCGCTCGCCCTGGTACTTTACCGCCAGAACACGAGAATCCAGCGTTTCGCCTTCGATCATGTCGGATTCGACCAGTACCTGAAAACGATCGCCGCGACGGCTGTCGCGGCGGAAATCGAGTTTCTTCTCAAGAATGCGGGTCAGTTCCGTGACGGCGCTGCTGTTGAGGCCCGTCGACTGGGCTGAACGTGCAAAGCTGCCGCTGACGGTACCGGCATACAGACGCTGAACAGGTTCGCCCTGGCGCTCGATGCCGGTGATGGCGTAGTTGTCATCTTCGCGCTCGACCAGCACCCCTTCGCGGGTATTCTTCATCATGCGAAGCGACAGCAGGCGGCCTTCCTCGTCCAACTGGTAGTCGAAGCTATGCCCGGCACGCCAGTGCGTGAGCATCTTCGGGTCGGGGACCTCGTCAAGCAGCCGGAGGACTTCGCTGTACCCCATGCCAAACTGGTTTTGCGCCAGAATAGCGAAGGTTTCACCGGATTCGACGATGTGAGTTTCCCATTCTGGGACGAAGGACTCTTCAGCCGCTAGTTCCAGATCGAGGAAAGACACATCGCCGAAAAGGTCGGTGCCATAATCTTCATAGGAGGTCGCGTCGCTGGAGGCATCGGCAAGCTGATTAGCTGGCGCGTCATCAACGTCCAGCATGCCATTGGTCAAAGTGCCCACCACGATCGCCATGTGCAGGGCGCCGTCATTCAATGTGCTGACGTTAATCGCCTCGGGGTCGGGGATCAGTACGCCTGCCGTTTGCACATCGATGTCGGCTTCGGCACCGTCGATAACGCCAAGGTCGACGATTTCAGTCGCTTTCAACTCGCTGAGGGGAATATTTTCTCGGGTAGCGTCAAAGGCGCGGGAGGCGCGGTCGATCGCATCGGCAACGGGCGTACGTTCTTTATGTAAGGAAGGAACACCCGGGGCGGAATCGCTTGGAAGAGGGACCAGAACGCTTTCCATTGAAGCATGGGGTTGGTTAAGGTCATGATATGTCGTTAATAATTTTTGTGTGCCCAGCACGGTAACCATGGTGGCTACGGGTAACAATAACAATTTGTGCGTGCGGGGCAGCGAATGAAGGATTCGCAACATGGGTAAATGGGCCGCCGATTTCGTGATTTGAAAGTAACAAAAGCGAATAAACCCATGAACCATAACCCATGATAACGGGGGTGCCTAGACTGTATATTCATACATAAAGTAAACTTACGCTAAATTACGCAAGATTTAAGCAGACTTTACGATTTTTGAACACTGTTTGCTAAAAATTGTAACGGTAGGCGATAGTCGTCCTTGTTGAAGGGGCTAAACTGTGAACGTGAAGCATAGACGTGATCTGTATTTTGTAAAGTGACTATATAAGTCGTGTTTAACACTGCTGGAGGTATGGGGCTACTGCTGACGCATCAAGGGAGGTAAACGCGGCAAATAACACAATGTACGTTTAGATTAGTTAGTTTTGGGTACGGTAATCAAGCATAAATGCTGGCATTCTAGAGGCGTTTTTCGAAGAGTAGGCGGATTGTTTCGCTGTTTTGCGTCGAGGAAATCGAAATGTCTCGGGTAACACTTGCACAGTGGCAGATGCTTGCCGCAGTGGTTGACCATGGAGGGTTTGCTCGGGCCGCCGAGGCCGTGCATAAAAGCCCCTCAACGCTGAATCACGCAGTACATAAATTGGAAGAGCAGTTAGGGGTTCAGGTGCTCGAGCCGGTGGGCCGCCAGGTGCGGTTGACCGAAGCGGGTGAACTGCTGCTGCGTCGGGCGCGTCAGCTGATCGAGAGTGCCGAATCATTGGAAGATGTCGCCTCGCGGCTTGCGGCCGGACTCGAAGCTGAAGTGGTACTGGCGATTGACCAGGTGTTCCCCGCCGCGGCCCAGGCAAAAGCGCTGGAGCGATTTTCGGAAACCTACCCCCAGGTGCGCGTGCAGCTATTTGAAAGCGTATTAAATGGCGGCATCGAAATGCTTTACGACGGCCGTGCCGATCTGGTGATCTCGGGCATCGAGGCGCAAGGGTTTCTCGGTGAGCCGCTGGTAATGGTCAGGTTTGTCGCCGTGGCTCACCCAACGCACGCGCTGCATCGGCTGGGCCGGTCGTTGGATCTACGCGACCTTGCCCAATACCGCCAACTGGTGGTGCGCGACTCCGCGCTGCGTCAGTCCACCAATGCCGGGTGGCTCAAAGCCGAGCAGCGCTGGACGGTGAGCCATCTCAATACCTCGCTCGATATGCTCAGGCGTGGCCTGGGGTTTGCCTGGATGCCGGAAACGCGCATTGAGCAAGAGCTTCGCGATGGCCAGCTCAAGCCGCTACCACTGGCCGCGGGCAGTATTCGGGAGGTGCCCATCCAATTGATTTTTCGCGATCAGGATCGGGCCGGGCCCGCGGCCCATGCCATGGCGGCAGCACTTCGCCAGGCGGTCCGCGAGTGCGCGCCCGAGGATTCGATTGTGTCGAATGAATAGCGGTAAAACATCCGCTTGAGTCGGGTCGCCTCTGGCGTATGCTTAGCCAACGCTAACGTTCTGAGGAGAGGCGATATGGGCTTGTTGATTGAAGGTAAATGGCACGATCAGTGGTACGACACCAAGAAGCATGGCGGCGAATTTGTTCGCGAATCCGCCCAGCTACGCGACTGGGTGGGCGACACCCCTGACGGCGATCGCCGCTGCCACCCCGCCGAACACGATCGTTACCACCTTTATGTGTCGCTTGCCTGCCCCTGGGCTCACCGCACCCTCATCATGCGAACGCTTAAGGGCCTCGATTCGGTGATTGGCGCCTCGCACGTCAGCCCTTTGATGCTCGATCAGGGATGGACCTACCATCAGGACGAAGGGGCCAGTGGCGACCCTATCAACGGTGCCGAGTTTCATCACCAGCTTTATACGATGACGGACCCTGCCTATACCGGGCGCGTTACCGTTCCCGTTCTCTGGGACAAGCAGCGTAACGCCATCGTCAATAATGAATCCGCCGATCTGGTACGCATACTCAATGATGCCTTCGATGGGCTGACCGGCAATGATCTGGATTTCTATCCTGCCGATTTGCGCAATGTGATTGATGAGGTCAACGACGATGTCTACGATCACATCAATAATGGCGTATACAAATCAGGCTTTGCCACCGAACAGCAGGTATACGAAAAGCACGTGCGTGCGCTTTTTGAATCCCTGGAGCGTATGGAAAAACGCCTGGGTGAGCATCGTTATCTGGCAGGGGAGTGGCTAACCGAAGCAGATATTCGACTGTTTACCACCCTGATACGCTTTGACGCCGTGTACTACGGGCATTTCAAGTGCAACATCAAGCGCATCGAAGACTTCCCCAACCTGGCCAACTACGTGCGTGAGCTTTATCAATGGCCGGGCGTGGCGGAAACGGTCAACATGGACCACATCAAACGCCATTACTACTACAGCCACGATACCATCAATCCTACGCGCATCGTGCCGGTTGGGCCGGCGCTCGATCTTGATCGCCCCCATGATCGTGAGCGACTGCCAGGCAAGGGGATACGCCGCAAATCCTGAGTATCTTCAGACACCAAAAAGCCACCTTGCGGTGGCTTTTTGTCGTTATCCCTTAACGGGTAACGGGATCAGCGGTAAAGACGACGGCGTTACTCTTCCATCGCTTCATCATCTGGATTAATGGCTTCGCGGGTGGACTGCCAAGCGCTTTCTACCCCTTCTTCAGTGCTTTCCCAAGCATCGCGGGCATTCGCTTTGGTCTGTTCCCACCAGTCACGATCATAGGTCGGGAAGGATTTGACTTCATCTTCAGAGGCATTGACGAGAATCCGATGTTCGGTGTCGTCACCGTCGGTATCGGTTTCCAGGCTGAAGTAGTCGGTATCGACAACGATTTCACGGCCGCCAAGGCCGAGTACGGAGCCGCTTTCCACGACCAGCGCGCTGACTTTCATGTCTTCATTCAACAGAATGTCGTCGACGTCGCCAATCTCTTCGTTCGTATCGTCGCCTTCGAGATAGACATCCGCATCCATGATGTCATTGGCGGAATACATGCCTTGAGGCTCGTCAGACGCCGCATTGGCATTGAAGGCAACGCTGCTTAGCAAAGCGGCACTGACGGCGGTGGTGAGGATAGATTTACGCATAGCGTCTCTCCTTGTGGCTACGATGCTCAAGCGTCGTTTCATCGCTGTATAGCGACAGGCGCATTGAGGGAAATAAACGTGCAGACATGTAGAGGCAAAGTTTGACTATAGAAAGGGTGACTATAAAGAGCTTGCCCACTCGTCTGCCTTGCGCTCGGCTTCGTCCTTAGCCAAGCCATATTTTTGCTGAAGCTTGCCCACCAGCTGCTCGCGTTTACCGTTGATCTGATCCAGCTCATCGTCGGTCAGTTCGCCCCAGCTGGCGCGCGCTTTGCCCTTCATTTCGGTCCATCTACCTTCGACTTGATCCCAGTTCATCGAATCACTCCTTTGAGGTGCCTTGAAATTGATAGGCACCCATCAGGCTAGTTCAAATATGGCTCGCTGCAAGGAAGGCAGCCCAAAAAAAGCCGCTGAAATCACTGGTCAGCCACCCATAGCAGTGTTAGGATGCACGCTCCTCGCATGTGTTGACCCCTCCATCACGACGATAAGCGTTTGCCTGCGTAGCCATTGTCAAGTTATTGCTCGCTACCTGGAAACGTTTGCTGGAACATCTCCCTATCGGCAGATGTTCGCTGCTGTGAAGATGGCGCGCCTCCAGCATTTCACCAAACGGGTGAAATCGGCGCAGTAAGGTCGCCACGGCGGATTGAGCCACCCTAGGGGTGATCGATCCGGATGCTAGGTGCGACCGGCGTCTCCGACTCCACTGATGACGATATCCGCTCTGCGGACCGATGTTATTTGATGCTGCTTACTTGATGCGCATCATTAACAGAGTCAGAGACGCTTACGATGTTTTTTGCCGGCACAACCGGCCTACCAAGGTGTGATTAATGACCTCGACTTCTGTCGCCTCGCCGAGCTTCGGCGATCTGGCTCTATTGCCTGCCGTTCTGTCTGCTGTTGAAGCACAGGGCTACGAAATTCCCTCGCCGATCCAGGCGCAGACGATTCCTGCGCTGCTGGAAGGCCGCGATATGCTGGGCCAGGCACAAACCGGCACCGGCAAAACCGCTGCGTTTGCATTGCCATTGTTGTCGCGTCTGGAACTGACGCGTCGCGAACCTCAGGTGCTCGTCATGGCGCCGACCCGCGAGCTGGCGCAGCAGGTTGCCGCCTCGTTCAGCAAGTATGGCCAAAACCTCAAGGGTCTCGAAGTCGCGATCCTGTGTGGCGGCCAGGAATACCGTGAACAGCTGGGCGCGCTGAAGCGCGGCGCCCAGGTGATTGTCGGCACCCCCGGCCGGATTATCGACCACCTTGATCGCGGCAGCCTGAAGCTTGACGGCCTGTCTGCCCTGGTGCTCGACGAAGCCGACGAAATGCTGCGCATGGGCTTTATCGACGACGTAAAACGCGTGGTTGCCGATACCCCGAAAGATGCTCAGCGTGTGTTCTTCTCGGCGACGTTGCCGACCGAAATCGAGCGCATTGTTAACCGCTATCTGGTTGACCCGGTCAAGGTGGCGATTGAGTCGCGCACCACCACCGGTGAAAACATCGAGCAGCGCATCGTCCGTGTTGACGGTGGCGCCAAGCTTGAAGCCCTGGCGCGTATCCTCGAAGTCGAGCCCGTCGATGGCGCCATCGTCTTTGTGCGTACCCGTGCCGCCTGTACCACCCTGGTCGAGCAGTTGACCGCGCGTGGCGTTAACGCCGCTGGCCTCTCGGGCGATCTCGATCAGAGCCTGCGCGAGCGCACCATCACCCGCTTGAAGCGTGGCAAGGTCGATGTGCTGATTGCCACCGATGTGGCTGCGCGTGGCCTTGACGTGTCGCGTATCACCCACGTGATCAATTACGACCTGCCCCAGGATGCGGAAGCCTACACCCACCGTATCGGGCGTACCGGTCGTGCCGGGCGTAGCGGCATCGCGATTACCTTTGCCGGTTTCCGTGAAGGCCGCAAAGTGGGCTGGATGGAACAAGCAACCGGTCAGAAAATGTCCGAAATGCCGCTGCCTGACGAAACCGCGATCCGTGCCCACCGTGACGATGTCTTCCATCATCGCGTCGTGGCCGCACTCACCAAGGGTGCTGACGAGCAGCGTGCCCTGGTCGAGCGTCTGGTTGAAGAAGGTCATGACCCCGTCGAGCTGGCCTGTGCCTTTGCCGCCATGGCCCGCGCTGACGAAGCGCCGATTGGTCGCCTGCAGGCGCCGCGCAAGGAAAAGCCCTCGCGTGACGGCGCGTCAGCCGGTAAGCCGGGCGCGCGTCGCGAACGCTCCAGCACACCCAGCGAAGGCATGACTCGCTACCGCGTTTCCGTTGGCCACAAAGACGGCGTCAAGCCCGGCCAGCTGGTAGGCGCCCTGGCGAACGAAGGGGGTATTGAAGGCGCGCGTATCGGCCGCATCGATATCCGTAACGCCTTCTCGGTAGTCGAGCTGCCCAGCGGCCTGCCGTCTACCATCCTGACCAAGATGGCGCGTGCCCGGGTTGCCGGTCGCCCGCTGGAAATCAGCGAAGACAGCGCACCCGAGCGTGCGCCGCGCCGTCGTCGTGACGAAGGCGATGCGCCAATTCGTCGCCGCGAACGCGCCTAAGGACTAACCGGCTGCCGCCAGGCGGCAACGGAATAGATCCCAACGCCCCCGTGCCTTTCCAGGCCCGGGGGCGTTTTTTTGCTACCTTGTCCGTCAGGATGATGGACGATCAGGGAGGAAATATAGCGACATCGCTACACGCATGGAACCTGGCGCCTAAACAGGCCATGGCACTGCAGACCCAGTTGGCGAAGCGGCTGGTGCTTAGCGACCGTATCGATCCGGTACAACATATCGCCGGAGTGGATATTGGCTTCGAAGATCAAGGCGCCACCACCCGGGCGGCGGTGGTGGTGCTACGCTGGGACCCGAGCGCTGCCTCCCACCTGGCCGTGGTCGAGGAGGTGGTGCATCGTGAGCCGACACGCATGCCCTATATCCCCGGGCTGCTGTCGTTTCGCGAGATTCCCGCCGCGCTTGGCGCGTTCGAGAAACTCAGCGTGACGCCCGAGCTGGTGATGGTGGACGGGCAGGGCATTGCCCACCCGCGCCGTCTAGGCGTCGCGGCCCACTTAGGCCTGTGGCTGGACCTGCCCACCATTGGCATTGCCAAATCACGGCTGACGGGCAGGCATGCCGAGGTGGGTGAGGCGCGGGGCGACTGGGTGCCGCTGACCGCCGGCGGTGAGGTGATCGGCGCGGTGCTTCGCTCCCGCGCCAAGGTCAAACCGGTGTTCGTTTCTCCCGGCCACAGACTGTGTCTGGACACCTCGCTTTGCTGGGTTATGCGCTGCCTCGGGGCGACCAAGCTGCCCGAACCCACTCGCCTGGCCGACCGGCTGGCATCACAGCGCGACGAAAAGCGCGCGCCTGCCCGCTAGAGCGATGCTAGACGAAGGCCAAAAAGCGGCGCAGCAGGCTGGAGGCCGCCGGGGTGTCTTCCACGCTTTGGAGCAATGCCTCGGGGTCGTCGCCCTGATCGCGCAGCGCGGCCTGCTGCCGTTCCAGGTAAGCGCGCATGACCGGCGCGGTGAATTCCGGGTGAAACTGTACGCTCCACTGGCGTGGCCCGTAGCGCAGTGCCTGGTGCGCGTCGTGGCGGTTATGCGCCAGAATCGTGGTGCCGGGCGGCAGCTGCATGACCGACTGGGCATGGGTCAGGTGGGCCGTGAAACACGCCGGCAGCTGGCCGAATAGCGGGTCTTCCTGGCCCGCCTGGGTGAGGCGCACCGAATGCGTGCCCGACTCGCGGCCGGCAGGATGGTAATCGCTGATACCGTCGAATGCCGCAGCCATCAACTGATGGCCGTAGCACACCCCCAGCATCGGCACCTCGTCCGCCAGCGCCTGGCGCAGCCAGGGCTTGAGCGCCTCGCTCCAGGGAGGTGCTTCGCTGACCATGCTGTGCGAGCCGGTGATGATAACGCCGGCATACGCCGCGGCGGGCATGGTCGGCACCTCATCGCGGGCATCCCACACGCTTAACGTCAGCGCTTTCGGCAGCGCCTCGCGAAGCGGGCGGATAAAAAGCTGTTCGAAGTCGCCGTGCGCATCGACGACTTCCGGGAAGGCGTCACCGGTTTTAATAATCACTAAAGAGGACATGCTGGCTCCCACCCTGGCGCCGAGGGGTCGTTGAAGGGTGTCAAGGTCGTCAACAACGACAGAAACAATAGCCTGCCGGGGCGATTCCCATGTAAGGTGCATCCGTAAGCCCATATTACGTTTAGGAGCCTGATATGCAACAGATAACCCGTGCGGGTGAACCGATGGACGTGGCCGGCAACCTGCCTGCCCCCGGCCAGCAAGCCCCGGCGATGACGCTGACCAACGGCGAGCTCAAGGATGTCACCCTGGATACTTACCAGGGCAAGCGCAAGGTGCTCAACATCATTCCCAGCGTCGATACGCCGACCTGTGCGATGTCGACCCGGCAGTTCAATGAGCTGGCCTCCAAGCTGGACAACACCGTGGTACTGGTGGTGTCCGCCGACCTGCCGTTTGCGGCCAAGCGCTTTTGCGGCGCGGAAGGGCTCGATGAGGTCGAGACGCTCTCCACCTTCCGTCATCGTGAGTTCCAGGAAGCCTGGGGCGTGGCGCTTTGCAACAGTGCGATGGAAGGGCTTTGCGCCCGTGCGGTCGTGGTTCTGGATGTTGACAACCGCGTGTTGCACAGCGAGCTTGTCAGCGAGCTCAAGAACGAGCCGGACTACGCCGCCGCGCTGGCCGTGCTTAACGCGTGATGCCCAACTGATGGCGCTCAGCCGCCGCCACTAGCGCGCGAATCAGCCGCTGCTGGGGGCGGTTGAAGATCAGCCACTCGGGGTGCCACTGCACGCCAATCAGGAAGTCGTGGTCCCGGGACTCGATACCCTGCACCAGGCCGTCGCGATCGCGGGCGACAATGTCGATACCCTCACCCGCCCGGTTGACGGCCTGGTGATGAAGGCTATTCACCCGGCACCAGGTAACGCCGAGCAGGCGATGGAGCTGGCTGGCCCCGACGATATCCACCGTTTTGCGCGGCAGTACCGTCCTTC
Source organism: Halomonas sp. HL-48 (assembly GCF_001314875.1). Lineage (GTDB taxonomy): Bacteria > Pseudomonadota > Gammaproteobacteria > Pseudomonadales > Halomonadaceae > Vreelandella. The sequence goes on along the minus strand of NZ_LJZS01000010.1, from coordinate 32,991 downwards.
GACGCTTGAGCCCTTCGTGGGTCGTGTAGATATCCGGGTCGAGGGTGCCGCCGAGGTGCACGTTGATCAGTTGAGCACCCCGACAGATACCCAGGACCGGGGTATGTTGAGGGATGAAGCGTTCGAGCAGGTTGAGCTCCAGTTCATCCCGAGCAAGGTCCAGGCGCACATCAAGCTGCACCTCCCCACCATACAGTGACGCTTCAATATCATCGCCGCCGCCAATGATCAGTCCATCCAGGTGCTTGGGCTTGGGCCTTGACGGAGACAGGCGTAGCGGTCGCCCACCATGGCGCCAGACGGCGAACCAGTCGAACCACCAGGCAAGCTGGCTTTTTGCGTCGGAGGTGGTGATGCCAATTAACGGGCGGGCCATGCAACGGCACTCTTTGGTCGATGTGGATGGGTCGATTTCAAGGTATCAGCGTTTCGTCGCCGCAACACCGTGCCACCAGCGCTTGATACGGCTGGTCATACGGATGGTCCAGGGCCGATTATGCAGGGCGATGTAGTCGTCGCAACGAGCAGACAGGGACTCCTGAGCGGCGGCCAGATGCTCGACGGCGGCCCAGCGATTCCATTCGGTAACGGCCCCCCAGTGAGGCTCCGATAGCTGCGCATTGGGCAGCCGGTAGTGAAACGTCGGCCGCGGCTTGGTCAGCTCGCTATGCAGTAGCTTGTGGGGATGGTCGGGGCGCAGATAGGCAAACAGCGGCAACAAGTCCAGCTCGCGGTTGCGGGTCGGATTAAAATGCAGGTAGTCGTCAATCAGCGTGTCGAGATCCGGCGTGTACTGACGATCCAGCACCTTGAGCGCGTACTCTTTGGGAAAAGGATTGGCGTGAGGGAGGACCTCGCGGGTGATATCCACCTTGATTTCATCGCGAAGCCAGCTTGCCATCAGCAGGTAAGCGCGGAGCATCGACAGCAGGTAATCCACGTCATCGCGCTCGATTTCGGGGTTGAGGTGCAGCCCGAAGCCGTAGAGTAAACTGGCATCCGTGCCCTTGGCGCCGTGCGCCCGCAACGCCTCGAAAAGGCTATCGAGATCGGAAAGCTCGTCCCAGGGCACCGGTGGGCAGACGATTTCGGTGGGTACCAGGCCGGTCACCATGTCGCCAATCAGCTCGCGGGTTTTGCGGTGGAACTCCAGGCGGTGATGGTGGTGCTGGCGGGCCCATTCGCTGTCCTGCGCTTGACCCGCTTCCAGTAGCGCCTTGTCCGGATGGGCATACTGGGTATCCAGCTCAATGCCAAACTCCCCCCAACGGGTGCCCTCGACCAGTAGCCGATGAGGGCTGACCACGTTAAGCTCGCCACCAAACAGCTCGCGTACAATCTGTGCCGTATCGCGAGGCGGAAGACCGGCAAACTCGATTTCAACACCGACTCGGCGGGTTTGGCCCTTTGCATTGCGTCCGTTAGGTGGCGCATCTAACGTCATCTCGGCATCCTGTGAGGTGAACGATTCATGCGCTCAGCCTATCATAATCACGCGTGCGGGCTGAGAATAATCGCTCAGCGCGCCACTTAAGCGTTACCGTGTGGCAACGTCTATTCACGCCTTGGTCCAGGAGTAACATGTGCGATCGCACTGGCTAATCAATACCGTTCTAAGCCTCGTTTTCATCGTGATGATGGGCGGCGTGGCCACACAGGCCCAGGCGCAATCGATCACCCTGCCGGGCCTGGGAGGCGGTGATTCGGAGGAGCAGAACGACGTCAACAGCGAGGAGTTTCAGGGGTCGCTGGATGACGTGATCACCTTGCTCGAAGATGAAGAGCGCCGCAGCGAACTGCTCAATTCGCTGCGCGAGCTACAAACCACCTCGGAAGAAGCAAGCGCGGATGAGGGCGTCGTTCGCCAGGGGGTGCTAGGCGCACTCGCCGATACGCTCACCGACATCGGCGAGCAGGCACAGGCAGGCGGTTCTCCCCTTGAAGAGTGGCAGCGTCAGTTGGTCAACGGCGGCGAGGAGATGCGCGCCCTCGTAAGCAACGCCAGTCGTGGCGAGACGTTTCGAGCCGTGGTTGAGGGCACGGTGCTGGCCGTTGTCTGGGTCATGCTGCTGGTGGCCATGATAGGCGCAGGACGGGTGATTGCAAAGCGTCGCGAGTGGCCTCTGGATTTGCCCCGCGACCCCAAAGGCTGGCTGATGGTGGTGCACTTTTTCCGCCGCATCCTGCCCTGGATACTGGCGTTTGCGATTACCTTGGGGATCGGCCAGTTGATGGCTTATAGCCCCGGCAGGACCATGGTGCTGGTAGTGGCCTACATTTGCGTCTGCGGTCGGCTGCTGTCGGTGGTGTTTGAGACCGTGGTGGCATTTTTCAGCCGTGGGCATCGTTTTACCGCCGTGCAGCTACTTCATCAGCAGGCGCTGCGTGGCCTGTTCGTGATTGGCGCGCTGATTGCGCTGGGCGATGCGGTGAATTCCAGTCGTATCGTCGAGATGCTGGGCCAAGAGCTTTCCAGCCTGGTGTCGGTGCTGGCCAATATGTTGGCAGCGCTGATCTCCGCGCGCTTTGTCATCAAATTCAAACGCCCGGTGCGTCACCTGATCTGTAACCGGCCCTACAAGCAGCGCCGGGATGCTAACACCGCGGTCGAGATGATCCGCGCGCTGGGTGGGCTGTGGCATATTCCCGCGCTATTGCTGGTCGGTGGTTCGTTGCTGGCGATCTTTATTACCGTTGGCGACGTGGGCACGGCGCTTGCTCGGTCGATCATTTCTGCCAGCCTGCTGGTGCTGACCCTGGTAGTGACCGGCCTGATGCGTCGTCAGGCGGAGCGCCTGGGTAAACGCCGCCGCCGTCGTCAAAGCCAGTACCGTAAACGGCTGGAGCGCTTTGGGTTCGTGCTGGCACATATTTGTGCCTGGGTGGTCTTTGCCGAACTGTCGATGCAGGTATGGGGTAGCTCGATGTTTGGCTTGGGCCAGCGCGGCCTGGCAGGGGCACAGCTCGGCCCAGCCCTGGTGAGCCTGGGGGGAACGCTGCTGCTGGCATGGCTGGTATGGATCTTTGCCGATACCGCCATTCAGCGGGCGCTGGTTTCATCAACCCGCTCGCGCGGTAAACGGGTCAATCAGGCCCGTGCGCAAACCATTACGCCGATGATTCGCAACGTCATTTTTGTGACGATTCTGATTATTGCGGTCATTGCCGGGCTTGCCAATCTGGGTGTCAACGTGACGCCCTTGCTGGCGGGTGCCGGTGTCATCGGCCTGGCGATTGGTTTCGGGGCACAAACCCTGGTCCAGGATTTGATCACCGGGATATTTATCCTGATCGAAGACTCCCTGGCAGTTGATGATTTCGTCGAAATCAATAGCCACACGGGCACGGTCGAAGGCCTGACCCTGCGTACGGTAAGGCTGCGTGACCTCGATGGCATCGTGCATATCATCACCTTCAGCCGGATCGAATCGATCCACAACATGTCTCGCCAGTTCGGGATTGCGCTAATGCGCATCCGCATTCCCCACGACATGAACATAGACGACGCCATCCATCTAATGCAGGAAACCGCTCAGGAGCTGCGCAAGGATCCGATGATGCGTCACTACATCTGGTCGCCGCTGGAGATGCAGGGGATCGACAGCTTTGACGACGGCGGTGCCATCCTGCGTATGCGGTTCCGCACCGCGCCGGAAATGCAGTGGGATGTAGCTCGCGCCTTTAACCTGATGCTCAAACAGCGTATGGAAGCGGATGGTGTTGATCTGGGCGTGCCGCGCCTGAGTGTCAGCATGGAGGGGCAGGCAGGCGGTCCGATGGCGCCGGATAGCCGCGCTGACATGGACCTGGACGAAGCCAGCGATGGGGCGGAAGACAAAGGTGACGACGAGGCGCTGCCCGAGGACCGGGAGCGGCCAACAGCTCCTAAGCCTGCGCCATTGCCGACCCAAACCGAAATTAAACAGGACGAGCGTCAGCGCAAGGGTAACAGCCAAGGCAAGGGGTTACCCGGCGGCAAGGCCCAGGCAAAGGGCAAACCCTACCACGATACCGATGCCGGCCCCGGTCGCGAACATGGCGACGAGTAGCCACGGGCCTCGCCACCGACGCCAGCGGTTATACAGGGAGACCGCGTTACTGACGCGGTCGACCAGTTCATCGTGGCGTGAAATGGCGTGATCGGGGGGCAGCGAAAAGTCATTGGCCACATCGCCCTGCCAGTGCGCACCATGGGTCAACCCCAGACGCGCGCGCAGGCAGCCAATATCGTTGAGTGTCTGATGTAGCGTGTCGTAGGCTTCACGATGCGCATTGACCGCCAGCACGGTTTCGGCATCCTGACGCAGGGCGCTGTTTTGGCAGCGCTCCACGGCGTTCTGGATGTCGTGCTCGCTGGCCGCTGATGAAAGCGATAGGCGTTGATACAAATCGCGCATAAGGGTGGTCTTGTTCCGTCGGTGGCCGCCGCGTCGGTTTAGTAGGTTTGCATCAGGTAATCATACGCGTTTTTGATGCGCTGGAAACGGGCGGATGCCAGCGCGACCTGATGCTCGCTTTCACTGAAGAAGCGGTCCGGATGGTGCAGTTGGGCCATGCGCCGGTAGGCGAGCCTGACGTCGCCGCGGCTGGCGCCCGGCGGCAGTCCAAGCACGGCCAGCGCCCGGGTGGTTCTATCCGGCGGGGGCGGGGTGTAAGACGACTGACGTTGCCCGCCCTGGGCGCGCTCGTGACGCGCCTGCTCTTGCTGGGCCTGTTCACGGCGCTGCTGCTCGTCGCGCTGGCGCTGACGTTCGCGTTCCTGTCGGGTCTGTTCCTTTCGCGCGTGCGCCTGCTCCTGCTGGCGCTGCTTTTCCTGCTGCCTGCGCTTTTTCTTCTGTTCGCGCTGCTCGGCTTGCTCCCGGGCCTGGCGTTCGGCGGCTTCGCGGGCTTGCTGTTCGGCGGCGGCCTCGTGTGCTTTTTGACTGAAATAGTCGGGGTTATGCTGCTGCCAATAGGCATGCCGGCTGGGATCTTCGGGGGTGCCCATGGGGCGCCCGGTGAGTTCGTAAAACAGCGTGCTCAGCGTGGTGGGCGTCACGTTGAGCAAGTCGGCAAGAAAGCGCAGGATATAGTGGTTGGCTAACGACAGCTCGCCGTCGTCGGTGGCAACGGTGATCGACTGGTGCAGTACGCTTAAGCTACGCTCCTTGGAGCATTCCTTGCGCAGAATTTCGGCGGCCAGCTGAATGGCCTGCAGGTCCTGGCTATGGGCGATGCCCATGACCGGCCCGAGCTCGTGTCCATGACGGAACCGTGCCGTGACCTGGGCCAGGCGGCGGCGCCGCTGACCTTCGGACACATGCTGACGGTGCACCAGCACCCAGGCCAGCAATAACAGCGTTGCCGTATCCACTTGGCTGCGGCTTTTCAACAGCACCAGCTCAAAGGGTGAAAAACGGGCCATGGACATTCCCAAGCTCCCAATGCGAAGAGGTAAACAGCGAGCAATAGTGGCGTTCGGCGTCCGTTAAGGCAAGTCCTCCCCATACCCGATGCACAGTCATGTTATCGCATCACCACATACAGGGAAGTAGGAGATTGGTCGTTGATCAATGTTGAGCGCAAAAACAGCTATCAGCTGCGTATTTCACGACGCCTGAAAGAGGAGACCTCGCACACGCTGGACGTCTATCTGTTCGTGCCGGGGGAACTGGGCCTGTCGACCCAACTGATCTCCGAAGAAGCGTTCTATCACGCGGCGATCCAGATATCGCGGACCTATTACAGCGACCAGCACCACCTGCCGCTGGTGCACAGTCGCCTGGCCACACGCAACCAACTGGGCAGCGACTCCTACCGATTGAGCTTAAGCCTTTACGCCTACCAGTACGTTGGCGCCATGGAGCGCACCACCCAGAGCATGCTCGACCGTGCCCGGGAGATTCGCCGTGGGCAGGACAAACAGCAGGTCGATCAGCCAAGCGTCGACCGCCTGTGCGAGGAGCTTCAAGAGACCAGCGACTTGAGCGAGAGTATCCTGAGGCGTCTGCGCCGCCATCCACCCAAGGACGATCGGCTGTATAAATATTTTGCCAATATCGACAATTACCTGTCGTGGTTCACCGAGCAGCAGCTATTGGCCTTGGTGGCGCACATGCCCAGGGGCGGCGAATTTACCCCCATCCGTCACCGCTTCGTGGCGATTTGCCAGCGTGAGGCCGAGTACCGTCAGGAGCAGGAATACAACGCCATGCGAGTGATGGAAGACCCCACGCGCATGTCGAACAAGATGCGCCTGTTACGCCGTTTAATCGAGTACCCGATTACCCTCAAGCAGCGTTCCCAGGAACTCGGCGGCGGTGAGCAGAAAGCCGTCAAGGCCCTGGCGACCGCCGTGGTCATGGGGTTTGTCTCCTTCGGCGTGCTGCGCCTGCGCGATACGCTTGGCGACATAACCGCGCTGTTCGTGATCGCCATGGCGGTGCTCTACGCCATGCGCGAGGTGTTCAAGGACGATCTGCGCAACACGCTCTGGCGCTGGCTTCGGCGGGGGCGGCCCAAGTGGCGGCGCCAGTACGTCGACCCCAACCGCAATGTGCCGGTCGGACATCAGCTCGAATGGTTCGACTATAAGCGCTACGCCGTGCTGGACACGGAAATTCAGCAGCTGCGGCGGCGTACCGTCGCCCAGCGTGAAGAGGTGGTGCTGCATTATCGCTCGCAGTCGCGCATGTCGCCGACGCGTTTCCTGAGTGGCTATGAACACACCCAGGAGAGTCTGACCCTGGATATATCCATGCTCACGCGACTGATGAGCAAGGGCAAGCATGCCATCTATCGGCTCAAGGAAGATCAGGCCGTGCGCGAGACCGTCGAGCGCCGCCACCTGTTCAACCTGGTGATCCGCGAGACCGGCAGCGAAGACCAGCCCTACCTGGCCCGTTGGAAGGTCGTGGTCAGCCGCTCGGGGATTGTTTCGGTGGAGAAAGTCGAGGAAAACGAGGCTCACCAGCCGCCATAAACTGCGCTGGATCAAGGTTGTGTCATCCAGCTCAAGCTTGCATAGGCAAATGCCTGGGGGCGAACTAGGCTTATTGATAGGCAATGCCCCCGCATTGGCGACGTCATCTCAATACGCGTCGCAAGGAGAAAAATGATGCAAGCAATCGATATTATGACCCCCAAAGTCGTCAGCGTATCGCCTGACACAGAGGTGCGAGATATTGCCCAACTGCTGCTCAAGCATCGCATCAGCGCCGTGCCCGTCGTGGATGCTCAGCACCAAGTGGTCGGGATTGTCAGCGAGGGCGATCTGATGCGCCGGCTAAAGGATGACAGCGGCGAGGATCACGGCGGATGGCTATCGCTTTTCAGCGCAGGGAAGAATGCCGGCGAGTATGTGAAGGCGCACGGCCGCAAAGCCCAGGAAATCATGACCGCTGACCCGCTGACCGTTGAGGAAAATACGCCGCTGCACAGCATCGCGCGATTGCTGGAAAAGCACCATATCAAACGCGTGCCGGTGCTGCGTGAAGGCAAGCTGGTGGGTATCGTCAGCCGGGCCAATTTGCTGCAGGGCATTGCCAATGCCGCGGTGGGCCCGACGCAATCGCCCAGCGACGACCGGGCGATTCGTGAAGCCATTCTCAATGAGGTCGAGCATGGCACGGACGTGCGGACCGAAAACATCAGCGTTATCGTTGACGGCGGGGCCGTGGAAATCTGGGGGCTGGTGGATTCTCTCGAGCAGAAAAAGGCCGTCAGCGTCGCGGCGGAAAACGTTTCCGGGGTGACGCAGGTCGAGAACCATCTGGGCATGATGCCCCGTGGCGTGGGCTATATGTAACCCATGGCTCGTTTCGCGTCGGCTAGCCTGACATGCCTAAAGCCCGCTATCGCTGATAGCGGGCTTTTTTAGGCCTAGCTGACCGCGTCGATGGCGTTTTCCAGGCTACCCACACTGCGCTCCGTATGGTGCAGCTTGTCGAGACCAAACAGGCCAATGCGGAAGGTCTGGAAGCTGTCGCCCTCATCGCACATCAGCGGTACGCCGCCGGCGACCTGAACGCCCGCCTGGGCAAGCCTGCCGACCAGGCCGGCGTCGTCGGTGTAGCAGACCACGACGCCGGGGGCTTCGAAGCCCCCGGCGGCCACGCTTTTAAACCCGTGGCGCGTGAGCATGGCGCGGACCTCGCGGCCAATCGTCTGCTGCTCGGCTTTGACCTTGGCAAACCCATACTCGCGGGTTTCCTGCATGATGTCGCGAAGCTTGCGCAGGGCATCGGTGGGCATGGTCGCGTGATAAGCGTGCCCGCCGTTTTCGTAGGCCTGCATAATGCTGTGCCACTTGCCCAGATCGCAGGCGAAGCTGTTGCTTTGCGTCTCGGCAAGACGCTGGGTGGCGCGCTCCGAGAGCATGACCATGGCGCAGCAGGGCGAGCCGCTCCAGCCTTTCTGCGGCGCGCTGACCACGACATCCACCCCCAGCGCCTGCATATCCACCCACAGCGTACCGGCGGCAATGGCGTCGAGCACGAACAGGCCGCCCACGTCATGGGTCGCCTGGGCAACGGTGCGGATATAGTCGTCCGGTAGCAGCAGCCCGGCCGAGGTCTCCACCTGCGGGGCAAACACCACGGCAGGCTTTTCCTCACGAATACGCGCGGCGACGTCGTCGGCGGGCACCGGCGCGAAGGGGGAGTGCGGGTCGCTGGCGTCGAGCCGCCGCGCCTTGAGCACCGTATGCTGGTCGGTCAGGCGACCCATCTCAATAATCTGCGTCCAGCGGTAGCTGAACCAGCCGTTACGAATCACCAGCGTCGGCTGGTCGACGGCAAACTGCCGCGCCACCGCTTCCATGCCGAAGGTGCCGCTACCCGGCACGATAACGCTGGCGTGGGCGTTGTAGACCTCCTTCAGCGTGGCGGAGATGTCGCGCATCACGCCCTGAAACTGCTGCGACATATGGTTCAGCGAGCGGTCGGTGTAGACCACCGAATATTCCAGCAGGCCGTCGGGATCAACGTTGGGCAGTAAGCCAGCCATGGCGTTCTCCAAAGAAGTGGTGTGCTCTTGACGGCACACTCTGAGTCAACAAAAGCGTGAGCTTAAGAGTACGAGTAATAAACGCACAAAACCAGCCCGTGGGCTGGTCTGTGGTGGGGTACCTGACGGCTTAGCGCGGCGGCAGTTGCTCGGGGCCGAAGGCGTCGGGCAGCAGCGTTTCCATGGTGTAGGTTTTCAGCACCTCGCCTTCGCGGGAAAGCACCAGGATCTGCGTGTCGGGCGTGGCAAATTCGCGGATACGCTGGCGGCAGTCGCCGCAGGGCGTACACAGATGCTCGCCGGGGCCCATGACATAGACTTTTGCAAGCTCGCGCTGCCCGGCGGTCGCCATGGCGGAAATCGCCGAGGCTTCGGCACACAGTCCCTTGTAGTGGGCGACTTCCACGTTGGCGCCAGCAAACTGCTGCCCGTCGGGTGTCTCTACCACCGATGCCACCGGGTGGTGGGAGTAGGGCGCATAGGCATTGCCCAGCGTTTTGAGCAGTGTTTCAACCAGCGCGGGGGCGACTTGGCTCATGGCGATTTCCTTAGGGTTGGCTTTCAGGCGTGCGCGGCGTCGTCGCGCAGCACCGTATCCAGCGCAATGATCATCATGTCGTCGAAGGTGGTCTGACGGTCGGCGCTCGACAACGAGTCGCCTTTCAGGATGTGGTCTGACACGGTGCAGATGGTCAGCGCCCGGGCACCGAATTCCGCCGCCACGCCGTAGAGGCCTGCGGCTTCCATCTCGACGCCGACAATGCCGTAGCGCTTGAGCAGCTCGGCCATCTCGGTTTGCGGGTTGTAGAACAGATCCGCCGAGAAGATGTTGCCCACCTTGACCGGTACGTTCTGGGCGTTGGCAGCGGCCACGGCGTGCTGGGTCAGGTCAAAGTCGGCAATCGCGGCAAAGTCGTGGTCGTTGAAGCGCATGCGGTTGACCTTGGAGTCAGTGCAGGCGCCCATGCCGATGACCACATCGCGAACATTGACGTCGTCGCGCACGGCACCGCAGGAGCCCACGCGAATAACGGACTTAACGCCGTAGTCGGTGATCAACTCTTTGGCGTAAATCGATACCGAAGGGATGCCCATGCCGTGGCCCATGACCGAAATCTTGCGGCCTTTGTAGGTGCCGGTGTAACCAAACATGCTGCGCACGTCGTTCACCTGGCGAACGTTTTCCAGGTAGGTGTCGGCAATGTACTTGGCGCGCAGCGGATCGCCGGGCATCAGCACGGTATCGGCGAAATCACCTGGGGCAGCGTTAATGTGTGGAGTTGCCATGAAAATCTCCTATGTCTATTACGGGAGGTCCGAACAACCCTCCGCGGGGGCGCTGTAAACCCATCCCTGGGCGCTACTTTCGCCATCCATGGCGAAAAACCCCCGCTACGGGTTGATTCTGACCTTGCACTGTATGGTGCTAGTCGTTTGTTGCCGCACTCAAGCCGCGTTGGGCAAAAAACTGTCGCCGTCGGTCATGGCCTCGAGCGCGAAGTAGTCGGCGAGCGTCTGGCCGATATCGGCGAAGGTGCCGCGTTCGCCCATGGGGCCGGGGGCAAAGCCCGCGCCACGTACCATGACCGGCACGTATTCACGTGTGTGCTCGGTGCCTTCCCAACTGGGGTCACAGCCGTGGTCAGCGGTGAGCAGCAGCAGGTCGTCATCGTTTAGGGCGGCAAAAAGCTCGGGCAGGCGGGCATCGAAGTGCTCAAGCGCCGCGGCATAGCCCGGCACGTCGCGGCGGTGACCGTAAACCGAGTCAAAATCGACGAAGTTGGTCATGATCATGGTCGGGCGGTCGCTGGTTTCCTTGGCAGTACGCGCTATCTCGCCAAGCGTCGCTTCCATCAGCGCGTCGTGACCGCTGGCTTTGACCTTGTGGGTGATCCCGCAGTGGGCGTAGATATCGGCAATCTTGCCGATCGAGACCACTTCGCCACCGGCCTCGGCAAGCTTTTGCAGCACGGTAGGCGTCGGCGGCTCGACGCTGTAGTCGCGGCGGTTGCCGGTGCGGGCAAAGCTTGTGCTGTCGTCGCCAATGAACGGGCGGGCGATTACCCGGCCGATGTTGTAAGGCTCAAGCAACCCGCGCACGGTTTCGCACAGTTCATAGAGCCGCTCAAGGCCGAAGTGCTCCTCATGGGCGGCAATCTGGAAGACGGAATCCGCCGAGGTGTAGACGATCGGCTTGCCCGTGGCAACGTGCGCTTCGCCCAGGCGGGCGATGATCTCGGTGCCCGAGGCGTGGCAGTTGCCGATCACGCCGGGAAGGTTGGCCTCATCGACAATCTTATCGAGCAGCTCAGCCGGGAAGCTATTGGTCTTATCGAGAAAGTAGCCCCAGTCAAAGCGGACCGGCACGCCGGCAATTTCCCAGTGGCCCGACGGCGTATCCTTGCCGCTGGAAATCTCTTTGGCGTGGGCGTAGGCGCCTTTCAGGTTTTCTGGAAGCGTGACGCCTTCGGCAACGCTGCCGGTGGCATCGCGGTGGGCGTGAAAGAGCCCCAGCGCGGCCATGTTGGGTAGTTTCAGCGGCCCGGAACGTTCGGCGGTGTCGGCCTCACCGCGCGCGCAGGCGGCGGCGATGTGGCCCAGGGTGTCGGCCCCCTGGTCACCGAATGTGTCGGCGTCCGGCGCGCTGCCGATGCCAAACGAATCGAGAACCACGACAATGGCACGGCGCATTAGGCTTCTCCTCGGAAGGTGTCTTGAAGTAGCGTGTCGGCGGTGGCGGGCTGTTCACCCAGCGTGACTGCGGCGCGAAGCTGGGCGGCGGCGCGGGCGGCGGCGTCTTCGCTTTGGGCGTGAACGATGGCCAGCGGGCGCTGGTTATCCACCCGATCGCCGATTTCGGCGATATCGCTGAAGCCGACGCTGTGGTCGACGCTGGCGTCGTTGCGCAGGCGGCCACCGCCGAGCTCCACAACGCTCATTCCCACGGCGCGGGTATCAATACGCTGGAGGATACCGGCCTGCTCGGGGTAGACGGCCTGAACCACCGGGGCGGTGGCCAGATAGCTATCCGAGCGCTCCATAAAGTCGGCCGGGCCGCCAAGCTCGCTCACCATGCGGGCGAAGACTTCAGCGGCAGCACCCGAGGTGAGTGCTTTGTCGAGCTTGGCCAGCGCGTCGTCACGGCTGGCGGCCAGCTTGCCGGCCATCAGCATTTCGACGGCCAGTTCGCGGGTTACCTGCATGACGCGGCTATCGGAGCGCTCGCCGCGCAGCAGCGCCAGGGTTTCGACGATCTCGACCGCGTTACCGGCGCAGGGGGCCAGCGGTTGGCTCATGTCGGTAAGCAGCGCGGTGGTGGGTGTGCCGGCCTGGGTGGCCACGTTGGCAATGCTCTTAGCCAGTTCGCGGGATTTTTCCGGCGTCGGCATGAAAGCGCCGCTGCCGACTTTGACGTCCATCACCAGGGCGTCGAGGCCCGACGCCAGCTTTTTACCCAGGATCGAGGCGGTGATCAGCGGAATGGATTCCACCGTGGCGGTCACGTCGCGCACCCCATAGATGCGCTTGTCCGCCGGGGCGAGGTTGCCGGTCTGACCGATAATCGCCACGCCGGTGGATTTCACCACATCGCCGAAGCGTTCCGGGGCGGGGTAGGGGTTGTAGCCAGGAATCGACTCAAGCTTGTCCAGCGTGCCGCCGGTGTGGCCCAGGCCACGGCCGGAGATCATCGGCACGAACGCGCCGCAGGCGGCGACCCAGGGGCCCAGTACCAGCGAGACGAGATCCCCTACGCCGCCGGTGGAATGCTTGTCGACGATCGGCCCTGGCAGGTTGAGTGAATCCCACTGCATGACGTGGCCGGAGTCGCGTGTCGCGGTGGTCAGGGCGACGACTTCTTCGCGGCTCATGCCGTTCAAATATACCGCCATGGTGAAGGCGCCAATTTGCGCGTCGCTGATGCGGTCGTCGGCAATGCTCTGCACAAAGGCCTTGATTTCATCGGCGGGCAGCGGCTGAGCGTCGCGTTTAAGGCGAATCAGTTCCTGGGGGAGCAGGGTGTGCTGAGGGGCAGTTGACGCCATTAGTAGCCTCCGTCGGTAGTCGAGCGCGGGTTGCCGTTGAGGACGTCGAGCAGATTACTCAAAAGACTCGACGCGCCGAAGCGGAAGTGGCGAGCCGAGACCCACTGATCGCCCATGATATTGGCGGCCAGGGACAGATACTCGGCGGCGTCTTCGGCGGTCTTGACGCCACCGGCCGCTTTAAAACCGACATCCTTGCCGCTGGCCTTGATCGCCTGGAGCATGATCTCGGCGGCGTCGAGCGTCGCGTTGACGGCCACCTTGCCGGTCGAGGTCTTGATGAAGTCTGCACCGCCCTCGATGGCCAGCTCGCTTGCCCGTTTGATCAGCGCGGGGTCCTTGAGTTCGCCGGACTCGATGATGACTTTCAACAGCGCCTGGCCGCCGCAGGCGGCGTGGCACATTTCCACCAGCTCGCGGCCGGTTTCTTCATCGCCTGCCATCAGCGCGCGGTAGGGGAACACCACATCGACTTCGTCAGCGCCCGAAGCAACGGCTTCGCGGGTTTCCCGGGCGGCTGCCATGATGTCGTCACCGCCGTGGGGGAAGTTGGTCACGGTAGCAATCTTGACCTCGCCGTTGAGTTTGTGGGCGGTAAGCGCACGCCGTGCGGTCACCACAAACTGCGGGAAGACGCATACCGCCGCCGGATGGCCGTGGGGCGTTTTCACATGCTGGCAGAGCGATTCGATGGTCGCATCGGTATCGGTGTCGTTGAGACTGGTCAAGTCCATTAGTGAAAGCGCCTGGCGCGCGGCAAGGATCACGTTAATCGAAGCGGTCATGGACATCTCGCACAGTGGTAGGGTTAATCAATAACTGAAAAAAACGGGCACTGCCGTATAGACAGCAGCGCCCGGGATATAGCCGTATGTCGCGTTTAGGAAGCGGCGCTGCCCAGGGCAAGGAAGAAGCCCGCAATCGACGCCGACATCAGGTTGGACAGTGTACCGGCCAATACCGCCTTGACGCCAAACCGGGCGATTTCTTTGCGACGGGTGGGGGCAATGCTTCCCAGACCGCCGAGCAGAATCGCAATTGACGATAAATTCGCAAAGCCACACAGGGCAAAGGAAAGGATCGCCATGGTGTGCGGCGTCATGGCCTGGCCGGTCGCCGCGACCATCTGCTCGCCTTCAATATAGGGGGCCAGGTTGATATAGGCGACAAACTCGTTGACCACCAGCTTCTGGCCGATGAACGAACCGGCAAGCGTGGCCTCTTCCCACGGCACGCCCAGCAGGAACGCCAGCGGGGCAAACAGCCAGCCCAAAATCCACTCAAGGCTCAACGATTCGAAACCTACCCAGCCGCCAACGCCACCCAGAATGCCGTTGATCAGGGCAATCAGCGCGATGAAGGCCAGCAGCATGGCGCCGACGTTAGCGGCCAGCATAAGACCAGAGGTCGCACCGGATGCAGCCGCGTCCAGCACGTTGGTGGGTTTGTCTTCCTGTTCTTTAAGCTCTTCTTCCACTTTGGAGACGCTGTCGCTGTCCTGGGCATCCTGGGTTTCCGGCATGATCAGCTTGGCGAACAGCAGGCCGCCGGGAGCCGCCATAAAGGAGGCAGCCACCAGGTATTCCATGGGAATGCCCAGCGCGGCATAGCCGGCCAATACAGAGCCCGCCACCGATGCCAGGCCGCCGCACATGACGGCAAACAGCTGGGAGGGGGTCATCCGGGCGATAAACGGACGCACCACCAAAGGCGCTTCGGTCTGACCAACGAAGATGTTCGCGGTGGCGGACAGCGATTCGGTACGCGAAGTGCCGAGCGCCTTTTGCAGCGCGCCGCCCAGGATGCGAATCACCCACTGCATGATGCCGAGGTAATACAGCACCGCAATCAGCGAGGAGAAAAAGATGATGACCGGCAATACCTTGATGGCAAACACGAAACCAACTTCGTCAGCATCGGCCAGGCCGCCGAACAGGAACTCGATGCCGTCATCGGCGAACACCAGAATCTGGCTGACGCCCGCCGAAATGGTTTGCAGCACCGTCTGGCCAAAAGGGACGTAGAGTACAAAGGCGCCGATACCCGCTTGAATGCCAAACGCGCCGAGCACAGTACGTAAGCGGATCGACTTGCGATCGTATGAAAAGATCAGGGCGATGGTCACCAGAGTGACCATGCCGACCAGGCTCATCAGGAGTGTCATAGGGAAATCCTTCGCATCGCGTTAGGCGGTGTTACAGCAAGTTGAGCTTCACGGTGTAAATCATCGCATTCTGATAGTTGTCAGGCGTGCCCAACTTTTCATCAGAGTAACGGTACTGGATACCGGTCGTCAGCCGCTCAGATGGATGCCACCACAGGCTCACGGCACCGTTAGTACCCACGCTGTCCGCCTTGCCGCCGACGTAGTTTTGCTCCAGATACTCATCGTCACGGCCAAAGGTCTGCTCGTGCCAGTTGGTGACACCAAAGTCTTGGCCAAAGGCGCTGAAATCATAACCTGCGACCCAGCCGGCCATGAAGCCGTTCGAGCCGGTATAGCCATCGCTCTGCACACGTGCGGCGCCGATAAAGGGTTTGAACCACAGGCCGTTGTCGAAGTTGGCTAAGTAGCCAAGGCCGAGGATCTGGTCCTGTTCGCGAACGTCGAAGCCGTAGTCGCGGAAATCATACACGTGCGCATAAAGGGAAAGTGGGCTGTCGCCCAGGTAAATATGTGAGGTCAGCTTGCCCGCCGTACGGAAATTGTCGGCGCCGTTGCTTGCTTCATCGAATTGGTCATTGGTGGGGTTCTCAAAATCGAAGAACCCGTAGAATTCACCCCATTCGTAGCCCAGGCCGCCTTCGACCTCGAGATACATGAAATCGCTTTTACCGGAGCGCTCTTCAGTGCCGTCGGACCAGTCGAGGTAGTTGACGGAGACATTGGCGAATGACCAGACAGGATCGAAGGTGTCGGCGTTGGCAGTACTTGTGGCGCCGGCCATCAATACACCAGCGCCGAGCGCCGCGAGGGACGCACGTGAAGACAGGGCGGTAGTAAAATACGTACGAGCAGTCATGAGAGCCTCAACAGGTTGTTAGTTGCAGTTTTGATCCGCCTCGACGACGGACGTGAGGGCTGGCGTTTTGTTGTAATGTTAAAATTATAACATTTAGTGTTATTTTTCTAACGCGTATTTGCAAATTTTATCGCGCCAACGGTGATTAAATGAAAAACCGCTGACATGTCATTCAAAAGCCGTTGATGTAATGGTAATTCCCTCAGCAGTCGCTCAGCATAGGGGTTGCCCTCAGCGGCAGGCGTGAAAGCGCTCAGCGATAACCTAGGCCCACTCAACGACAACAGGCCGTTACCAGGAGAAGCTGCCAATGAAAGATCGGAGCGCATTGCGCTTGGCAACATTGCAGGAGGCGCTTGCAAGCGGCGGGACGCTGCATTTGCGCGATGCGGCGGCGCTTTGCGGGGTGTCGGAAATGACCATTCGCCGAGATCTGAATGCCCACCCTCACGTGATCAGCCTGCTGGGCGGGCGCCTGGTCATGGCGCATACCCCTGGCGTAACACCGGTCTACGATTTGAGCGAGCAGCAGGCCAGTCGCTATCAGGCGAAAAGCCGGTTATGCCAGCGGGCGCAACGCTTTATCGAAGACGGCGATACGCTGTTCGTGGATTGCGGCTCGACCCTGATGCCGCTAATGAATCAGTTGGGGGATTATCGCGAGCTGACGGTCATTACCTATGCCCTCAACGTGGCCAATGCCGTGGCGCCGCTGCCCAATGTCCGGCTGGTGCTGCTGGGCGGGCTGTTCTATCCGGCGTCGCAAACCTTTGCCAGTGACACCATGGCCGAGTCCATCGAGCGATTGGGCATCAACAAGGCGTTTATTTCAGCGGCGGGGGTGGACGTGCAGCGCGGGGTAAGCTGTTTCCACTTCCACGAGGTATTGCCCAAGCAGGCGGCGATGGCGGCGGCCATGCAGCGTCTATTGGTCGTAGATGCCAGCAAGTTTGGTGTGGTGCGCCCGGCCTACTTTGCGTCGGTGAATGAATTTGATGTCATTGTCACCGACGAGGAGGGCGCCCCGACCTTGCTGCGCGACGCACAAAGCGCCTCGCCTACGATCACCGCGCCATGATTTCTTGCCGGGTTTTTGGATTAAATTAGCCAAGTTAGCTTTAAGCCGTGGACCAATCGTGGCAAAATCCGCGGCGTTTACCTGCGGCAAATCGTCTCTTCTCTTCTGCGTCATTGATGCGAGAATAGCCAGCGTCTGCGGTAATTGTGTTTGGCGTTAGCCTGCCAAACGGTCCTCTCTCGCGATCAGACACCAACGTCAAGCACCTGCTTTTCGGCCGCGTTTGTTCAAGAGACTTTGTTAGCTCGCTACTTAGCAGCTTGTTCACAATGTTTGCCTCCCAGCCCTGACGAGGTCGTAACATGAGAAAAAACCTCTACGCCAAAGCGGCAGGTCTTCTACTGTTGCTTTCTTTATTTTTACTGCTGGGTGGTTGTAGCTCGGCGTTGATGGACCCGAAAGGTCAAATCGGCGCCGAGCAACGCACCCTGATTCTGACAGCCTTTGGCATTATGCAGATCGTCGTGCTTCCCGTTATCGGGATGACGCTGTTCTTTGCGTGGCGTTACCGCCGCAGCAACCATAATGCTGCCTACACGCCTGATTGGGCACACAACACCTGGGTAGAAGTGGTGGTGTGGCTGATTCCATGCGTCATCGTTCTCTTCCTTGCGGGGTTGACGTGGTACACCTCGAACAGCCTGGATCCGCACAAGTCCATTGCTGAGGAAGACGAAGAGACGTTTGAAATCCAGGCCGTAGCGATGGACTGGAAGTGGCTGTTCATCTATCCCGAGCAAGGCATTGCCTCGGTTAACGAGGTGGCGTTCCCTGCGGACACGCCGGTACGTTTCCGGGTGAGCTCCGCGTCTGTGATGAATTCTTTCTTCATCCCTGATCTTGGCAGCCAGATCTATGCCATGGCGGGTATGGACAATGACGTTCATCTGATTGCTGATGAGGAAGGCACTTACCCAGGCCGTTCCACCAACTACAGCGGTTCAGGCTTCTCGGGCATGACCTTTGAAGCGCATGCGACCTCTGATGAAGGCTTCGATGAGTGGGTGGACGAAGTGAGAGAGTCCTCTGATTCGATTAGCTTCGACGATGGCTATCTCGAGTTGTTAAAGCCAAGCCGTAATCATCCGGTCGAGTACTTCTCTGAAGTATCGCCGACCCTTTATGACGACATTCTCCACACTTACCACAGCGGTGAGCCTGTTGAAGTGTTGCCTAATGAGACCGGATACAAATTTGCCAAAAGCGACGATCAAGACGAGCAAGACATGTCGGATAGCGCTGAGGCAGCGGAGTAAACTATGTTTGGAAAACTCGGTTTAGACTCGATCCCCTTCTACGATCCTATCATCGTATCGCTCATGATCATGACCGCCTTGGGCGGAGCGGTAGTGGTAGGGGGTGTTACCTACTACCGCAAGTGGGGCTACCTGTGGAGCGAGTGGGTAACCTCGGTCGATCATAAAAAGATCGGGATCATGTATTTCATCGTGGCCCTGGTGATGCTGATCCGCGGTATTGGCGAAGCGCTGATGATGCGTTTGCAGTTGGCAATTGCCTCTGGCGGGTCAGAGGGTTTCCTGCCGCCGGAGCACTACGACCAGCTGTTCACGACCCACGGCGTGATCATGATCTTCTTCGTGGCCATGCCCATGGTCATCGGCTTGATGAACCTGATCGTTCCGCTACAGATCGGTGCTCGCGACGTTGCCTACCCGTTCCTGAACAACCTCAGTTTCTGGTTGTTTGTATCTGGTGCGATGATCGTCAACCTGTCTCTGTTTATCGGCGAGTTTGGTACCACCGGCTGGTTGGCCTACGCGCCTCTCTCGGGGATTGAGTACAGTCCCGGGGTCGGGGTCGATTACTGGATATGGGCGTTGCAGATATCCGGCATCGGGACCACGTTGACGGGTATCAACTTCTTCGTGACGATCCTGAAAATGCGTGCGCCGGGCATGAAGATGTTCCGCATGCCGATCTTTACGTGGACATCGCTGTGCGCCAACGTACTGATCATCGCGTCGTTCCCGATTCTGACCGCGACGATTGTACTGCTGACCCTTGATCGCTACCTGGGGATGAACTTCTTCACCAACGATCTTGGCGGCAACGTGATGATGTACGTCAACCTCATCTGGGCCTGGGGCCATCCTGAGGTGTACATCCTGATTCTGCCGGCCTTCGGGGTGTTCTCTGAAGTCGTGGCGACGTACGCCCGTAAGCGATTGTTTGGCTATACCACCATGGTTTGGGCGACCGTTGCGATTACGATTCTGTCGTTTGTCGTATGGCTGCACCACTTCTTCACCATGGGGGCGGGGGCCAACGTCAATGCCTTCTTCGGCATCATGACGATGATCATTGCCATTCCCACGGGTGTGAAGGTATTTAACTGGCTGTTCACCATGTACCGCGGCAGCATCGAGCTGTCTGTGCCCATGCTGTGGCTCATCGGTTTCATCATCGTCTTTACCATCGGTGGTATGACCGGTGTGATGCTGTCGCTACCGGCAGCCAACTTCGTGCTGCATAACAGCCTGTTCGTTATCGCCCACTTCCACAACGTGATTATCGGCGGCGTGGTCTTCGGCATGATGGCGGGAATGTACTACTGGTTCCCGAAGGCGTTTGGCTTCAAGCTCGACGAAAAGTGGGGCAAGCGCAGCTTCTGGTGCTGGTTGATCGGCTTTCTCATGGCCTTTATGCCGCTGTATGTGCTCAGCTTCGATGGGGCCGTGCGTCGCATGTCGTCTTACGAAGCCACTGAATGGCAGCCGATGATGATCGTCGCCTTTATCGGCGCATGTATCATCATGCTGGGTATCTTGTCGACACTGATCATGGTGGCGGTCAGCATCAAGAATCGTCATAGCATGAAGTATGCAGACTTGAGCGGTGACCCTTGGGATGGCCGTACCCTAGAGTGGGCAACCTCTTCGCCTGCGCCTTTCTATAACTTCGCGCATCTGCCCAAAATCAGCGGTATTGATGATTTCTGGCGCCAGAAGCAGGAAGGTCGTGAAGCTATTGGTACTGGGCCTTACCAGGACATCCATATGCCGCGCAACACCATTGCCGGACCGGTGATCAGTCTGTTCTCGATGATCTTTGGTTTTGCCTTGGTATGGCATATCTGGTGGCTGGCGATTGTCGGTGGTATCGGTATGTTTGTTGCCTTTATCGCCCGCGTAGCCAACGACGATATCGATTACTACGTGCCGGCGGCTGAAGTCGAGCGTATTGAGACTGAGCATAAGCAACGCCTCGAAGAGTATCGGGAGTGGGTTAAGCAGCATCCCGAAGAAGCGTCTCATCTACAGGTTCGGATGCAGGGGTAACCATGGCGAGCGAAGCAGTAACTAACCACGACGATCACGCGCATCCAGAATCGCATGATCACCACGATACCGGCAGCATCAAGGTGTTCGGTTTCTGGGTTTACCTGATGAGCGATTTGGTGATCTTCGGAACACTATTCGCAACCTTCGCCGTGCTCCTTCGGGGCACGGCCGGTGGACCCGACGGCTCCGAGATCTTTGATCTACCGCTGATTCTAGCCGGTACGTTCATGCTGTTGATCAGTAGTTTCACCTACGGCATGGCGGTGCTTTCAATGACCGCCGAGAAGGTTGACCAGGTCAAGAAATGGCTATGGATCACCTTCGTGCTGGGGGCGGGCTTTATCGCCCTCGAGATTTATGAGTTCCAGCATCTCATTCATCTCGGCTACGGGCCTGATCGCAGCGCCTTTTTATCTGCCTTCTTTACATTGGTTGGCACACACGGTCTGCACGTATTCTTCGGGCTGGTCTGGATCCTGGTGGTACTCTATCAATTGCGTACCAAAGGTCTGAACGATATGACACGCCCGCGTATTTTGTGCCTAAGCTTGTTCTGGCACTTCCTGGATATCGTGTGGATTTGCGTATTTTCGTTCGTCTACCTGATGGGGGCTCTGTAATATGAAGGACTCACCCACTGCACACGGCAGCGTTAAGTCTTATGTGACGGGGCTGATTCTCTCCATCGTGCTGACCATTATCCCGTTCGCGGCGGTAATGAGCGGCGCGCTGAGCATGAATGCCACCGTTTGGACGATCGTGATTACCGCCATTGCCCAGATATTGGTGCAGCTTGTGATGTTCATGCACATGGACACCAAGCAAGAGGAAGGCTGGAACTTCATGTCCTTTGTCTTCACCTTGATTATTCTCGGCCTGGTAGTTGGAGGTTCGTTGTGGATCATGCATCACCTGCACCTCAATCTGCACATCGGGTAACGTTTATGGCAAAGATGGGCGATTATTTCGCCCTCACCAAACCGGGCATCATCGGTGGCAATACCATTTCGGTCATGGGCGGCTACTTTTTAGCCGCCCGCGGTCAATTTGATCTGCTGCTGTTCATAAGCGCGGTGGTGGGCCTGGCGCTGGTAATCGCGTCGGGTTGTGCTTTCAATAACGTGATTGATCGCGATATCGATGCGGTGATGAGCCGCACGCGTACGCGGGCCCTGGTACAGGGTCGCATCACGCCCTTTGCGGCACTTTGCTTTGCAACATTGCTCGGCATAGCAGGCTTCACGGTACTGGCATTGGGCACCAATGCGCTCACCGTCGGGCTTGCCGGCTTTGGCTATGCGATTTATGTCGGGGCGTACAGCCTTTACATGAAGCGGCATTCAGAGTTCGGCACCCTGGTGGGTAGCCTCTCCGGCGCAATACCGCCGGTGGTGGGCTACTGTGCGGTCACCAATCAGCTCGACGCCGGTGCACTGACGCTGTTACTCATCTTCTGTCTGTGGCAAATGCCGCACTCCTATGCGATTGCCATTTTCCGGATGGATGATTACCGCGCCGCGTCCATCCCCGTATTGCCGGTGGTACGCGGTATCGCCTCGGCACGCCGCTATATCCTCGGCTATATCGTCGCGTTTATTGCCGCTTCGCTTGCCTTGGCGCTGGCCGGATACGCGGGTATTGGTTATCTGATCGTCGCATTGGTCATGGGCAGCTACTGGCTGTACCTGGCGGTTCAGGGCTATCAGGGCGACGAAGTGCGCTGGGCCAAGCGCGTGTTCGGCGTGTCGATCCTGGCGATTACGGCATTGAGCCTCGCCATGTCGCTGGACGCCAGCCTGCTGTCGTTGCCACCGTTGTTAGATCGTTGGTCGTAATGCACGCCAGAAAGTAGGCAGGAGTGCAATGCTCCTGCCTATACTGTCTGTAAGCCCGTCTTGGGTGTAATCGGCTATCCCGCCGGTTTGAAAGGACAGTAGGAGGCGTACCCATGCTGACACATGTCTGGGGCTTGATGGCCCATCCTCAGCGCGAATGGAAACAAATGCACGACGAGCATGAAACGGTGTTTCACCTTTATGCTCACCACGTATTAATTCTAAGTGCTGTCCCCGTTATCTGCTCGTTTATCGGCACCACCCAGTTCGGCTGGGGGCTTGGCGGTGAACGGACCATTCAGCTTGGACTGCTGGATGCGTTTTACGCGGGCATCGTCTTCTATCTGGTGATACTGTCGGCCGTCTGGTTCATGGGCAGCGTCATTCACTGGATGGCCCAGCGGTTTGTTGATCCCCCGAATCGTCGTCGCTGCGTCAAGTTTGCCGGGTATGTGGCAACGCCCATGTTGCTCAGCGGTATTGTCGCCCTCTATCCCATTGTCTGGCTGTGCCTGCTGGCCGGGGTTATCGGGCTGTGCTGGTCGGGTTATCTGCTCTACGTCGGGATACCCAATTTCCTGGATATTACTGATGAGCAAGGCTTCATCGTTTCGAGCGCTACGCTTGCGATCGGCGTGCTGGTGCTTGAGATGCTGCTGGCGGCGACCGTGCTGCTGTGGGGCTACGGTGAGCAGATTATCCTGGGTCTCCTTCAATAACTATTAAAGCTTCATTCGCTACGCCTGCTAGGCAATTGACTGCCCGCCGCCTCAATCGGTCACGATGAGGCGGCGGTGGCGTTGGGACATTATTCGTTTGCCGTGCGCTGACTGGCTTGAATGGCCGTCAGGGCGATGGTGTAGACGATATCGTCGACCAGCGCGCCGCGGGAGAGGTCGTTCACCGGCTTGTTGAGGCCCTGCAGCATGGGACCAACACTGACCACGCGGGCACTGCGCTGAACCGCCTTGTAGGTGGTGTTGCCCGTGTTCAGGTCGGGGAATACAAACACCGTGGCTCTGCCTGCGACCGGCGAATCGGGGGCCTTTTGCCGGCCGACGCTTTCGATGGCGGCGGCGTCGTACTGCAACGGCCCGTCGATCAGCAGATCCGGGGCGCGCTGTTTGGCGATGCGCGTCGCCTCGCGGACTTTATCCACATCGGCCCCGGTGCCCGAATCTCCCGTCGAATAGCTAATCATCGCCACGCGCGGCTCGATACCGAAGGCCTGCGCCGAATGGGCGCTTTGCAGGGCAATTTCCGCCAGCGTTTCGGCGTCCGGGTCGGGGTTGACCGCGCAGTCCCCGTACACCACGACCTGCTCGGGCAGCAGCATGAAGAAGATCGACGACACCTGATGGTACTGCGGTGCGGTCTTGATCAGTTGGAAGGCCGGGCGCACGGTATTGGCCGTGGTATGCACTGCCCCGGAGACCAGGCCGTCCACCTCATCCAGCGCCAGCATCATAGTGCCCAGTACGACGGTATCCTGCAGCTGCGCCTCGGCGGTTAGCTCGTTGAGCTTGCCGCGACGGCGGTCCACCATCGGGGCAATGTAACGCGCGCGGATGCTTTCCGGATCAATGATGGTCAGTTCTTCCGGCAGCGTCAGGCCCCGGTTACGCGCGATATTGTCAATGTCATCGCGCTTGCCCAGCAGCACGCAGTCGGCAATGCCGCGCCGCTGACAGATGATCGCCGCCTCGATGGTGCGCGGCTCATCGCCTTCAGGGAGCACGATACGTTTCTTGGCCTGCTGAGCCAGCTTGACCAGCTGATGGCGAAAGGCGGAAGGCGACAGCCGGTGGGTGTAGCCGCGGCTGAGGTTGGCCTTCAGCCAGTCCAGGTCGATGTGCGCGGCGACGTAGCGGGCGACCTGTTCGGCGCGCTCGAAGTCGTCCATGGGAATTTCGCTGCTCAGCTGGCTCAGGTTTTGCGCGGTGGTCAGGCTGTCGGTATCCACCGCCAGCACCGGCAGGCCGGTTTTCAATGCCGGCCGACACATCTCGATCATGTTGTCGTTGGGCATGAAGCCGTTGGTCAGCAGAACGCCGGCCAGCCGGGTGCCGTTCATGGTGGCAAGCGCCGAGGCGAGTATGACGTCGTCGCGGTCGCCGGAAGCCACAACCAGCGTCCCCGGCTTGAAGATATGCAGGGCGTTGGCCGCGCTGCGGGCACACAGGCTGGTGGAGAGCACCCGGCGGGTGGACGCCTCGCCTTCGTTGAGCAGCCGGGCATCCAGCGCCCGGGCGACGTCCAGCGTGCGCAGTGCGCTGAGGGTGTTGCTGTAGGGCACAACGCCGATCAGGTGGAACTTGTCGGTGGCAAGCGACGGTGAATAGCGGCGTAGCTCGTCGAGCAGCGAGGCTTCGAGCTGCGGCTTGATGGTCCCCGGCGCGGCGGAAAGGTCATCTTCCTGGGCGTAGGGCAGGTGCTTCATACGCATCAAAATGCCGCCCAGGGTACGGGTCGAACTCACCCCGCCGAAGCTGCGGGCGTGCATGTCGAGCTCTTCGGCGAGCCCCTGTGGGTCATCCAAGTCGCCCGTGCCCACCAGAATAATCCGCGCGTTGAGCGCATGGGCGAGCTGGGCATTGGTCTGGGTGGCGTAGGTGGTGTGCTGGGTGGGCACCACACCTTCGACCACCACCAGGTCCAGCGCGCTGCCGTCGCGATAGGCCTGTTGGGTCACCTGGTCGAAAAGCTCCATCACGTTTTCCATCAGCTCGTCGCTCTGGTCGTCGCGCAACAGACGCTCCAGTCGAGCCTGGGAAATAGGTGAGGGCGGGCGCTGGCTCAATGTGCGTGATACCAGCGCGGTTGAGCGGTCGAGGCCCGGGCCGTTCAGCTCATTTTGCATGAACGGCTTGAGAAAACCCGCTTTAAGCCCGATGGTATCGAGCGCCTGGATCAGGCCCAGGCAGGCCGAGGTCAGGCCGACCCCTTGACGGGTCGGTACCAGTAACAAGGCCTGCGGTGTATCGGCGGCTGTATTCATGCGTGGGCCTCCAGGCAGTGGCGGGTTTCCATGGCGATACGGGCTTCCTCGTCGGTGGGGATCACCCACACCTCTGGGCCGCGATGATCGGCGCGATCCAGCGCGCCTTCCCGGCCGCGAACCGTGGCGTCGTTGGCCGCGTCGTCCAGCGCAAAGCCGAAGTGAGGCATCAGTTGAATCACCCGGCGACGCACCTGCGGCGAGTTTTCGCCGATACCACCGGTAAAAATCACGCCATCGAGTGAGGGCAGCGCGCAGGACAGCCCGGCCAGTGATTTGGCGATACGGTAACAGAACACCTCCACCGCCAGCGAAGCCCCCGCGTGGCCCTGTTCGGCGGCCTGTTCGATTTCGCGCATGTCGTTGGTCAGGCCGGAAAGCCCCAGCAGCCCGCTTTGCTTGTTCAGCACGTTATCGATCTCGTCCAGCGACCAGCCAAGCTGGCGGTGAAGGTGAGCGTGCAGGCCGGGGTCGACATCGCCGCTTCGCGTGCCCATCACCAGGCCTTCCAGCGGGGTGAGCCCCATGCTGGTATCCAGGCTCTGGTTCTGCCATACCGCGCTGGTCGAGCAGCCGTTGCCCAGGTGCGCCGTCAACCAGCCACCCGCGCCATGCGTGCTTAGCTCTCCGGCGCGCTGGCTGACATACGCATGGCTGGTGCCGTGAAAGCCGTAGCGCCGAATGCCGTGATCACGGTAAAGCGACTCGGGCAGCGCATAGCGGTAAGCGCGGGGCGGCAGGGTTTGATGAAAGGCGGTATCAAACACCGCGACCTGGGGCAGGTTGGGAAACACCTGCCGAGTGGCGGCAACGCCGGTCAGGTTGGCGGGGTTATGCAGCGGGGCCAGGGCTGCGGTGCTGTCGATCGCGGCGATGACGTCGTCATCGATCAGTGCCGCCTGGGTGAAGTGCTCGCCGCCGTGCACGATGCGATGGCCAACGGCGCTGGGCTTGCGGCCCTCCAGGCGCTCGAGAATCGCGCTCAACGCCTGGGCGTGATCTGCGCCGGGCAGCGGCTGGTTGAAGCGTTCGCCTGCGCTGTCGTTGCCTTCCAGCACGGCCTCTTTGCTGCCCAGCCGCTCGGCGATGCCGTCAAGGCGTGGCGCCTGGGGATCTTCGTCGATCAAGGCGTATTTAATCGAGGAGGAACCGCAGTTGATGACCAATACCGATGCGTTCATGGGGGCCCTTCAGCAAAGAGAGAGGATGTAGAAATTTAGACCTTAGTATAACATGAGGCGATGCTGTCGCGATCAGCGTGTCGTTGTCGTTAGCCTTCAAGCGTTAATCCCGGCATGCTAGGTAATACCGCCAGTGTATTCCACACCCATAAAAAGAGCCTGTTTTGACGATGCCATCCCCTTCGCTGCCGTCCTTTCTGCCCCGCCATCTGGCGATCCTGTTGCTGATGACGGTGGCCACCATGTTTGCGGCCAACCATGTCTCGGCCAGGTTGGCCTTCGATAACGGCACCGGGCTGCTGCTGGCCGTGCTGACCCGGTCCGGTGTTGCGTGCTTAATCCTGCTGTGTCTCGTCGTGGCGCAACGGAAACGCCTGTGGCTGCCGCCCGGCACCTGGCCATGGCAGCTTGCCGTCGGGCTGTGCATCACGGTGCAGAGCGTGTGCCTTTATTCAGCGGTGGCGCGCCTGCCGGTGGTCATCGCCTTGCTGCTGGTCAATACCTTTCCCATCCAACTGGCCCTGCTTAGCTGGGCGCTGGGCGGCCCGCGGCCCACGCTGCGCAGCTGCTTGATCATGGGCACCATTCTGATCGGCCTTTTGGTGGTGCTCGACATACCGGCCTGGTTTGCCAGCGCCGAGGGCATGGGCCCAGGGTGGTTGGCGGGCATCGGCTTTGGCCTGACGGCGGCGTTTGCCTTCGCCTGCGCGCTGTGGATCACCGAACACCGCCTGGCACGCGTGGGCAGCACGCTGCGTAGTTTGCTGACCATGCAAACCGTCTTTATCGCCATGATTATCGGCGGCATAGTCGGCGTGGTACCGGAGGGCATGAGCCCGCCCGATAACGCCACGGGGTGGCTGGGCCTGGCGCTTTTGGGCGTGCTGTATGGCTCGGCGTTCTCGACGCTATTCATTTTCGTGCCGCGCCTAAACATGGCGCGCAACGCGCCGGTGATGAATATCGAACCGGTGGCCTCGTTAGTGATTGGTTACTTCGTGCTGGGGCAAATGCTCACCCCAAGCCAGCTCGTCGGCGGCGCTGTCGTGGTGGGTGGCATCGTGGTGTTGAGCCTCTCGAAACAACGCTAATCTTTTAGCGTGCTAATCAAATTCTAAGCTAGCGGAGTAATTATCACGCTAACGAGCTTTGCATGTCCTCCGAACAACGATTTGCCCGCTGGGTAAAGGTGGCGCTCGCCGACGCGGCTACCCGACCATTTACCTGAAACGAGTTGAGGTAACTTTGCCAATACCGACTACGCTGATGACTGAGTCGTGCATGAAGTAAGTATTTACTAGCGCGCGATATCATATCCACTAACGGATTAGAGGTGTTCATCATGGCAAGTGGCAAAAAAGATAAAGCGAAAGGCGCTGCCAACCAGGCTGCTGGCAAGGTGAAGGAAGCGGCGGGCAAGGCTACCGGAAGCGGCAAAACCGAAGCCAAAGGCAAGGCCCAGCAGGCAAAGGGCGGCGTCCAAAAAGGCGTAGGTGCAGCCAAGGATACTCACAAGAAACAACGCTAGTCGTTCAAATGACAACCAACAGGGGGCGCTTGGCCCCCTGTTGCCGTTTGGCGTTTGCGCGTTAATTGGGCAAACGTTGATGTAGCGCAACGTTATCCCGCCTTCACTGTGACGTAATGGCGATGTGCTTCGATTCCCCTGATAGAGGAAACGCTCTATGCCTGCCATGATGAAAGCGGCCATCTATGTCGAGCCCGGCCGCATCGAAATCGACGACAAACCCATTCCCGATATCGGCCCTAACGACGCCCTCGTGCGCGTCACCACCACCACGATCTGCGGCACCGATATCCATATCCTCAAAGGCGAGTACCCGGTGGAGCGCGGCCTGACCATTGGCCACGAGCCAGTGGGGATCATCGAAAAGCTGGGCGCCAACGTTCAGGGCTACCAGGAAGGCCAGCGGGTGATTGCCGGGGCGATCTGCCCGAGCTTCACCTCCTACGGCTGCCAGGATGGCTGCTCCTCCCAGGATGGCGGCCACCACAGTCACGGCTACAAACCCATGGGCGGCTGGCGTTTCGGCAACACCATCGACGGTGCCCAGGCGGAGTACCTGCTGGTGCCCGACGCCCAGGCCAACCTTTCGCCGGTGCCCGACGGCCTGACTGACGAACAGGTGCTGATGTGCCCGGACATCATGTCCACTGGCTTTGCCGGGGCCGAAGCGGGAGGTATCAAGATTGGTGACACTGTGGTGGTGTTCGCCCAAGGACCGATTGGCCTATGCGCCACGGCGGGCGCAAGGCTGCGCGGCGCGGGCATGATCATTGCCGTTGACGGCGTGGATGAGCGCCTGACCATGGCCAAGCAGATGGGCGCCGACGTCACGCTGGATTTCCGCAAGGTCGACGTGGTGGATGAAATCCTCAAGCTCACCGGCGGGCGCGGCGTGGACGTGGCTATCGAAGCCCTCGGCCTGCAGCAGACGTTCGAGTCTGCCCTGCGTGTCCTCAAACCCGGTGGAACGTTATCCAGCCTTGGCGTCTACTCCGAAGACCTTACGATTCCGCTGGGCGCGTTCTGCGCGGGCCTGGGCGACCACAAGATCATTACCTCGCTGTGCCCCGGCGGCAAAGAGCGCATGCGTAGGCTGATGAGCATCATCGCTGCCGGTCGGTTGGATCTTGGCCCCATGGTCACCCACCGCTACGTGCTGGAGGATATCGTCGATGCCTACGATCTCTTCTCCCACCAGCGCGACGGCGTGCTGAAAGTGGCGCTTGAGGTCTCCTGACCCTCAAGCGCGCGGTTCAACAGTGTGGCTGTACAGTCGGTGTTCCCGTTACACCTCCTGATACAGCTCGCTGCCTTTCTGACGAAATTTCTCTGCCTGCTCTTCCATGCCTTTCATCACTGCCTCCTGATCACCGTTTAACCCGTGCTCATTTGCATAATCACGCACTTCCTGGCTGATCTTCATGGAGCAGAACTTCGGCCCGCACATGGAGCAGAAGTGGGCTACCTTGGCGGAGTCCTTGGGTAGGGTCTCGTCGTGGTATTCCCGGGCGGTGTCCGGATCCAGGCCCAGGTTGAACTGGTCTTCCCAGCGGAACTCGAAGCGCGCCTTGGAAAGGGCGTTGTCGCGCCGCTGTGCCGCCGGGTGGCCCTTGGCCAAGTCCGCCGCGTGGGCGGCAATCTTGTAGGTGATGATGCCGGTCTTGACGTCATCTTTATTGGGCAGGCCCAGGTGCTCTTTGGGCGTCACGTAGCAGAGCATCGCGCAGCCAAACCAGCCGATCATCGCCGCCCCAATGCCCGAGGTAATGTGGTCGTAGCCGGGGGCGATATCCGTGACCAGCGGGCCGAGGGTGTAGAAGGGCGCCTCACTACAGTACTCTAGCTGCTTGTCCATGTTCTCTTTCACAAGATGCATGGGCACATGGCCGGGGCCTTCGATCATCACCTGCACATCGTGCTTCCAGGCAATATGGGTCAGCTCGCCCAGGGTCTTGAGCTCGGCCATTTGCGCTTCGTCGTTGGCATCGGCCACGGAGCCGGGGCGCAGGCCGTCACCGAGGGAGAACGCCACATCGTACTGCTTGCAGATCTCGCAGATCTCCTCGAAGTGGGTATATAGGAAGCTCTCCTGATGATGGTACAAACACCACTTGGCCATAATCGAGCCGCCGCGGCTAACAATGCCGGTGACGCGCTTGGCGGTGAGCGGCACATAGCGCAGCAGAACGCCCGCGTGAATGGTGAAGTAGTCCACGCCCTGTTCGGCCTGCTCGATCAGCGTATCGCGGAACACTTCCCAGGTGAGGTCTTCGGCTACGCCTTTGACCTTTTCCAGCGCCTGATAGATAGGCACCGTGCCAATCGGCACCGGCGAGTTACGCAGGATCCACTCGCGGGTTTCGTGGATGTTCTGCCCGGTAGAAAGATCCATGATGGTATCCGCACCCCAGCGGATGCCCCAGGTCATCTTGTCCACCTCTTCTTCGATAGAAGAGGTCACCGCGGAGTTACCCAGGTTGCCGTTAATCTTGACCAGGAAGTTACGGCCAATAATCATCGGCTCGCTTTCCGGGTGGTTGATGTTATTGGGAATGATCGCCCGCCCACGGGCTACTTCATCGCGCACAAACTCGGGTGTGATCTCTTCCGGTAGGCTGGCGCCAAAGCTCTGACCTTTATGCTGGTGGCCCAGAATGCGCTCCACTTCTTCAGACCCTAACGCCTGGCGGCGCTGGTTTTCGCGGATGGCAATAAACTCCATTTCCGGCGTGATAATCCCCTTGCGCGCATAGTAAAGCTGAGTGACGTTTTTACCCGGCTTGGCCCGCCGTGGAGTGCGGGTTAAATCAAAGCGCAGCTGGGCCAGCGTCGGGTCGTTGGCGCGGCGGTTGCCGTATTCCGACGTAGGGCCTGATAGAAATTCGGTGTCGTCGCGTTCTTCAATCCAGGCCCGGCGTAGGGCGGGTAAGCCTTTGCGTAAATCGTTGTTAGCCTCTGGGTCGGTGTAGGGTCCGGAGGTGTCGTACACCAGCAGCGGCGGGTTCTCTTCATCGATGCCGGTGGTTTTGGTCGGCGACAGCGAAATTTCCCGGAACGGCACGCGAATATCGGGCCGCGAGCCTTCAACGTAAACCTTGCGCGAGCCTGGCAGCGGCGCAATGGCGGCGGCATCGACCTGGGCGGTTTCGGCTAAAAAGTGACTGGTTCTATTTTTGACGGTCTTAGTCATTACTGTCTCCTTAGTTTGTGGTTGTTTTGCGGGGTTAGTGAGTGAGGTCTGCGTCTATCAGCGCTAAACCCATCTGCCAGAAGTCGATTTCCAGGCGGGTGGCATCGCGGAAAATTTTGCTGAGTTCAGCAAAGCGGGCAGGGGTAACGTCGGCCAGGCGGGTATTGAGCCATTCAAGCTCCGCCTGCATGGCGGCCTGAAACTCCTCGCCTTCGTACATGGCGATCCAGGCGTCATAGGGATTTTGCGCGCCGCGCAGGGTAGAAGGCTGGGCGTTAAGCCAGTTGGCGATTTCGCCGTAGCCCACTAGGCAGGGGGCCAGCGCCACATGTAGATCCAGCAGGTCACCGCGGTTGCCGGTATCTAATACATAGCGGGTGTAGGCTAGGGTGGCTCTCGCTTCGGGAAGCGCTTCAAGCTCCTGCTCGGAAATCCCCCATTCGTTACAAAAGCCCACGTGCAGGCCCAACTCCACATCCACAATGGCTTTCAAGCCTTCATGGGCCTGGCGAAGATCGGCGAGGGTGGGGCTTTTATAGGCAGCTAGCGCATAGGCTCGGGCGAAGTGGATTAAAAACAGGTAGTCCTGCTTAAGGTAGTGGCGAAACGACGCCTCAGGCAGCGTAGCCGTGCCCAACTTGCGCACAAAATCGTGCTCAATATAGGCGCGCCAATCTTGCTGGCAAGCGGTGGTGAGATCAGTAAAGCGGTAGCCCATGATGCCTCCGGTAGTAATGATCCGGAGGGTGGGCGAAAAAGATCGAGGGAATGGCGCGGAAGGTGGCTTGCGATTATGAAAGAGAGCTAGCCAAGGCCATCGCTTGATCCCTACGCCGGTACCCGCGTGCAACTCATGTGAGCAGCAGCGCATTAGCCGGATCAGGTTCAGCGGGACCAGCGCTCGGCAGCATTAATTGCTACGCCCTGCGCCATCTCAGCCGGATTTCACCGGCACCCCGTCAAGCTGTTCGTTAGCGGAGTGTAGGAGGCGGGTGGGGGAGATGCAAGGGTTGAGTAAGCTCAGGACGATGTGCCGCTGGCTCGCCAGATACTTCCAAAATTGCCGTACTAACAACCCGCCATGGTGGCAGGATGCCGCATTCTGTGGAAACGAATGAAAAAGCGAATCCAGTAGCAATAGGTTTTCTCAATGCGAAGGCTATAGCGCTTGACTCTGAGGGCAGTTTTCACCCTCTCCATCAGTTTAATCGGTTGTACTTATGTGGCTTTTGTGCTGGTTTTATATACAGCTTTATTAAAGATGGCAAGTCGCGCAAGCACGCGAATTTTGGATATGCAGCCAAAATTTCCTTTGCCACCAGCAGAATCAATGGGGTAGAGTCAAAACTGGTGGCTGGAAAATCCAAATGAATGTGCCGTCGCGTTTATTGAGGTTTTGTAGCTGGGTGTAGATTAACTGTTCAAACTCATAAACCAAAGTAAGGAGTTAATTTATGGCAAAACCACACTCAATGCCTGATCCAAAAGACCGATCTGTAAACTCACCATCTTGTATTGCCAGCGGTACCCAGGTTTTGGGCTATTACAATGCGCACAATAAAAACGAGAAAAAGGAGAGAGTCGTAGAATCTGTTAAGAAGTGGTATGTAGATCAGGCAAAAAAAGAAGGGTGGGAAAAAGCAAATTTTCATGGAAGTGACTGCCTTCTTGAGGTAGGTGTGGAGTTAAAGAAAAAATAAATTTGAACAAGGTACAGCAGCGGACGGTCGGCGGTCTCAATGACCAAGTGCAACACCTAACCTATCAGGTAAGGTATTGCCATGACTCATTGTTATCGCCATCTTTCTGCTGAAGACCGAGCCGCCAT
>NZ_LJZS01000008.1 GCF_001314875.1 Halomonas sp. HL-48 | reverse complement strand
GTGACGCCCTTGCCAATTGGATTGTCTTCCCCTCAGTCGGGGTGACGCCACCTTCTTTCAGATGGCCGGGTTTGCCGGCTTCGCCGGGCAAACAAAAAACCCCGCATGGGCGGGGTTTTTTTGGCTCATCAGCGCTAACCGCTAATGGCGAACATCAGTGTACAAAATTATAGTACTTTGATGTTGGAAGCCTGAAGGCCTTTTTTACCCTGAGTGACGTCGAAGGAAACCTTCTGACCGTCTTGCAGAGTTTTGAAGCCGTCAGCTTGAATTTCGGAGAAATGCGCGAACAGGTCGTCGCCATTGTCGTCCGGAGAAATGAAGCCGAAGCCTTTAGTGTCGTTAAACCACTTAACAGTACCAGTTGCCATGATCGAAATCCTCGATTAAGCGTATTTAGAGCCGGGTAATACCCGAGTTGCAGTGGGTAGAACAAGAAACTTTCACCAGACTCAACGCTTGCGGCGCTTCGATACTGCTGACTACGTTCGACTTGCTAACCTACTGCCGAGAAGGATGCGCCTTGTTTCAGCGCACGTCAACACTATCGCTCAAAAAAATGTCAGTATGATGACCGCGCCGATAATATCCATCCGGCTGCTTTTTCGGCGATCATCAGCGTCGGCGAATTGGTGTTGCCGCTGGTAATCGTCGGCATCACGCTGGCATCCGCCACGCGCAGGCCACTGACGCCGCGCACCCGCAACCGGCTGTCGACCACGGCCATGGGATCGTCGTCTCGTCCCATGCGCGCGGTGCCCACCGGATGAAAAATCGTTGTGCCGATATCCCCCGCCAGACGCGCCAGCTCGTCGTCGCTCTGGTACTCGAGGCCGGGTTTCACTTCTTCGGGCTGGTACTTGGCAAAGGCGGACTGCTCGGCAATTTTTCGCGTCACCCGCAGCGAATCGGCGGCCACCTTACGATCCTCCGGCGTACTCAGGTAATTCGGCATGATAGCCGGCGCCTGACGGGGATCACGGCTTTTAATCCGTACCGAACCACGGCTGCTGGGATTCAGATTGCACACGCTGGCGGTGATCGCCGGGTACGGGTGTAACGGCTGACCAAACGCTTCCAGGCTTAACGGCTGAACGTGGTACTGAATGTTGGCGTAATCATACTCCTCGCCGCTGCGCGTAAATATGCACAGCTGCGACGGCGCCATACTCATGGGCCCGGTCCGTTTAAAGGCGTACTCCAGGCCAATTTTCGCCTTGCCTAATAATGAGCTGGCTAAAGTGTTGAGCGTTTTACCGCCCTTAACCTTGTACACCGAGCGAATTTGCAGGTGGTCCTGCAGGTTCTCACCCACGCCTGGCAAGGGACTCACCACCTCGATACCGTGCTCGGCCAGCAAGTCAGCAGGACCAATGCCCGACAGCTGTAACAACTGCGGCGAACCGATCGACCCGGCAGACAGGATCACTTCCTGCTGGGCCTCCACGCGCAGCGTTTCACCGTTGCGCACCACCTCGGCACCCACACAGCGGGGCATTGCTCCATCGTTTTCGAACATCAGTTGATTGACGTGGGTGCTGTGCCAGACGGTAAGGTTATGACGTTGCCGGACCGGCTTCAGAAACGCTTTTGAGGTGTTCCAGCGCCAGCCCGCACGCTGATTGACTTCGAAGTAATCCACCCCTTCGTTATCGCCGCGATTAAAGTCGCGGGTCCGCGGAATACCCGCCTGAACCGCCGCTTCAGCAAAATCATCCAACACTTGCCAGCTCAGCCGCTGCTTTTCCACCCGCCATTCACCCCCGTGGCCATGAAAATTGCGGTGCTCGGCATCGGCATCGCCCCCTTCATCCAAGCGGTGATGATGTTCGTGCTTGATAAAGTCAGGCAGGCAATTTTCCCAGCGCCAGACATCGTCGCCGGTCACCTCGGACCAGTGGTTATAATCCCGCGCCTGGCCGCGCACGTAGAGCATGCCGTTGATGCTCGAACAGCCCCCCAGGGTCTTGCCCCGCGGGTAGATCAACGAGCGGCCGTTGAGCCCGGCGTCGGGCTCGGTGCGAAACATCCAGTCGGTGCGAGGGTTATTGATGCAATACAGATAGCCCACCGGAATATGAATCCAGTGATAGTTATCCCGCCCGCCCGCCTCGATCAGCAGTACCCGGTGGTTCGGGTTGGCGCTCAGGCGATTGGCCAGCAGGCACCCAGCGGTGCCTGCGCCGACCACGATGTAGTCAAACTGATGAGGGGTATCGGACATGGGCTGACTCCCGGCGCGAGTGCGCTTTACTTGGCTGTGGGCATGACAAAGTCCGCCCCGCCATCGATGGAGTCGGACCAGCGCTGCATGATCGACTTCTGCTTGGTGTAGAAGCGCACGCCTTCCTCGCCGTAGGCATGGGTATCGCCAAACAGCGAGCGCTTCCAGCCGCCGAAGCCGTGCCAGGCCATGGGCACCGGGATGGGCACATTGATGCCGACCATGCCCACCTGGATGCGACGGCCAAACTCCCGCGCGACGCTGCCGCTTTCGGTAAAGCAGCTGACGCCGTTGCCGAATTCATGGTCGTTGATCAGTTGAATGGCGGTGGACGCATCGGGCACCCGCACGCAGACCAGCACGGGGCCAAAGATTTCTTCCTTGTAGATCGTCATGTCCGGGGTAACGTGATCGAACAGCGTACCGCCCATCCAGAAACCGTCTGCGCAGCCGTCGCCGGTCTGTGAGGCGTCAAACTCGCGCCCGTCGACCAGCAGCTCGGCGCCTTCCGCTACGCCCTTGCCGATGTAGCCGGTAATGCGTTGGTGTGCTTCCCGCGTCACGATCGGGCCCATCTCGGCGTCCAACTGCATGCCATCTTTGACGTTGAGCGATTTGGCACGCTCCTTGAGCGCAGGGACGACCTTGTCGGCGACGTCACCGACCAGTACCGCCACGCTGATCGCCATGCAGCGCTCCCCCGCCGAGCCGTACGCCGCACCGATCAGCGCGTCCACGGCTTTATCCAGGTGCGCGTCGGGCATCACCACCATATGGTTTTTCGCCCCGCCGAGCGCCTGGACGCGCTTGCCGTGGCGGGCACCGCGCTCGTAAATCAGGTTGGCGATGGGCGTGGAGCCGACAAACGACAGGGCCTTGACGTCAGGGTGATCCAGCAGCAGCTCAACCGCGTCCTTACCGCCCTGCACCACGTTGAATACGCCGTCAGGCAAGCCGGCCTGCTTGAGCAGGTCAGCAATCAGCAGCGAGGCGCTTGGGTCCAGCGGGCTGGGCTTGAGGATAAAGGTATTCCCTGTGGCGATGGCGACCGGGAACATCCACATAGGCACCATGACCGGGAAGTTGAACGGCGTGATTCCTGCCACCACACCCAGCGGCTGGCGCACCGTCCAGTTATCGATCCCGGTGCTGACCTGCTCGGTGTAATCGCCTTTCATCAGTTGCGGAATACCGCAGGCAAACTCGACGATATCGATGCCGCGAGCAACTTCCCCTTGGGCATCGGTAAACACCTTGCCGTGCTCTTTGGTAATCGCCTCGGCGAGGGCGTCCTTATTGGCATTCAGCAGTTCAAGGAACTTGAACATCACCCGTGCCCGGCGAATCGGCGGCGTATCGGCCCAGGCAGGAAACGCAGCTTCGGCCGCCTCAACCGCCGAGTTGACCTCGTGCTCACCGGCGAGCGAAACGCGACCGGTCACTTTCCCCGTAGCCGGGTTGAACACGTCCTGGGCAGCGCCGGTACCTTCGCTGGTGCGGCCGTTGATGAAGTGATGGATGGCGGTCGTCGTAGTCGAGGTGGTCATGGAGGCAACCTTTATAAGTGTCATGAGGGTCAGAGGATCAATAAGACCACATTACCGGGCTTTGTGGGGCAATCAATTGAGTAATCCTTAACCACGATATAAGCTAGATTAATAACATTCCCCTCCCAGAGACGACGCCGATGCAGGAATACGCCACATTACGGGCCTTTGTGGCCGTTGCCCGTACGGGCAGCGTCTCACGCGGCGCCGAACAACTGCACCTCACCCAGCCCGCCGTTAGTCTAAAGTTGAAGCAGCTACAGACCAGCCTGGGGCTGACGCTATTCAGCCGACGTCCTCAGGGCCTGAGCCTGACGGCCGATGGCATGGCGTTGCTGCCCGCCGCCGAAAAGGCCCTGGCCAGCGCCAGCGCCTTTGAACAGACCGCCAGCGCCCTGCACAGCACGCTGCGCGGCAAGCTGACCATCGGCACCATCGTCGACCCCGAGTTTATTCGCCTTGGGGCATTTCTGAGCCGCCTGATGTTGAGGGCGCCACAGCTGGAAACCGAGCTGCACCACGGTATGAGCGGGCGTGTGCTGGCGCGCATCGAACAAGGCGAGCTGGACGTCGGCTTTTATCTGGCGCCACCCGGGGAAGGTACCGGCCACCCGGCGCTTGCCTGGCGAGAACTCACCCAGTTCGACTATCACGTGATTGCCCCCGCCGGCTGGGAGGCGCGGCTGACGGATACGCGCTGGACGTCGCTGGCGCGCCTACCGTGGATCGTCACCCCGCACGACTCGGTGCATTATCGATTGCTGCAAAGTCGCTTTGCCACCAGTCAGGTGACACCAAACCGTGTCGCCCAGGTCGACCAGGAAGCCTGCATGCTCGATCTGGTGCGCGCCGGCGTGGGCCTTAGCCTGGCGCGCGACGCCCTGGCCATGGCCGAGCGCCAGGCCAGTGGCCTGGCCGTGGCAGATCAGGTGCGCCTGCCCTGCGCGCTGGGTTTGATATGGCGACACGACCGGGCCCTGGAGCCGCCCATTGCCACCGCATTGAAGACACTCGATGACGTCTGGCCGCCCCGCCACCGGTAGGTACCAAGGAACCTCTCACGGCCCAAAGGCTCCAAAAGGCTCCAAAAGGCTCCAAAAGGCTCCAAAAGGCTCCAAAAGGCTAGGTTTCAGGTTCCGCCCATCGGGAGCTCTTGGTAAAGATGCGCTATTTTCCGCTACGCCCGTTAACGCTGTGCTTCGCGACCGACACGCTGGGTATTACCAGCGCGTCACTTTAGGCAGCGACGGCATTTTTCTACTACAGTATTCCAGCATGAGTAGACCAGTCGTCTAACACGGTTATACGTTAGAACCCCAAGCGCTGACTCTGCTTTGATTCGGACAATACTTTGCTTGATTGAAAGCAGCTGCAAAAAGTATTGATTTAACGCGTTGATCTAAAGATAGGAGATCTTATGAGCAACAGCATCACGACGGTTAACCCAACCACCGGCGAAACGCTCGAAACCTATGCGCTGATGGATGCCAGCCAGGCGATTCAGGTGGTTGAGGCAAGTCATCAGGCCTTTCTCGACTGGCGGCTCAAACCCCTCGAACACCGTGCCAAGGTGGTCAAGGCCATCGGCGAGGCGCTCAAGGCGCACAAAGAAGAACTCGCCGACTTCATGGTCAAGGAAATGGGCAAGCTGCCCGAGCAGGCCTACCAGGAAGTCGATCTGTGTGTGGGCATCTGCGATTACACCGCCGCGCGCGGCCCGGAAAGCCTTGCCGATGAAACGCGTAGCCCGAGCAACGGTGAACGCGGCATCGTGACTTATTCGCCGATGGGCGTCATCTACGGCATCCAGCCGTG
Source organism: Halomonas sp. HL-48 (assembly GCF_001314875.1). Classification (GTDB taxonomy): domain Bacteria; phylum Pseudomonadota; class Gammaproteobacteria; order Pseudomonadales; family Halomonadaceae; genus Vreelandella. The sequence continues at coordinate 131,831 of NZ_LJZS01000008.1, read as the reverse complement.
GAACTTCCCCGCCTATCAGGTCGTGCGCTACTCGATCGCCAACATCATGGCGGGCAACGCCGTGCTGCTGAAGCATGCCGAATGCGTCACCGGCAGCGGTCTGCTGCTGGAGAAAATCTACCGCGAAGCGGGCCTGCCGGAAAACGTCTTCCGCACGCTGGTGATTTCCCACGACGTCTCCGACCAAGTTATCGCCCACAAAGCCGTGCGCGGCGTCACGCTGACCGGCAGCGACGGTGCCGGCCGCAAGGTCGCCGCCAAGGCCGCCGAACATCTGAAAAAAACCGTGCTCGAGCTGGGATCCAACGATGCTTATCTGGTGCTGGACGATGCCGACCTGGAGGTCGCCGTGGACACCTGCGTAATGGGTCGCGTCTACAACACCGGGCAAACCTGCGTGGCCGCCAAACGCTTTGTGGTCACCGAGGCCAACTACGAGGCCTTCAAGGAGCGCTTCGTCGAGAAGATGAACGCCCTGCAGGTGGGCGACCCCACGCAAGACGGCACCGATGTAGGCCCCATGGCTCGCGTCGATTTACGCGACGATCTGCATGCGCAGGTGGAAGAAAGTGTCCGCAAGGGCGCGAAGATTCTGTGCGGCGGCCAGAAGCCCGAAGGCAAAGGCGCCTTCTACCCGATCACCGTGCTGGATAACGTCACCCCCGGCCAGCCCGCCTACGATGACGAGCTGTTTGGCCCGGTGGCGGCATTGATTCGCGCCAAGGATGACGACGACGCCATGCGCATCGCCAACGACAGCCGTTACGGCCTGGGCGGCGGCATCATCTCCAAGGATGTGAAGCGCGCCACCGAGCTTGCCAGCCAGTATTTCGACACCGGCATGGTGTTCATCAACGGCTTTGGCGTCGCCACTCCGGAAATGCCCTTTGGCGGCGTGAAGGATTCCGGCTACGGGCGTGAACACGGCGGCTTCGGCATGCACGAATTCGTCAACGTCAAGTCGGTCATCGTGGTCAAGGAGTAAGCCTCCGAGCACGACACATTGTGCCGATACAAAATCGCCGCAGCCTTTTGGCCTGCGGCGATTTTTTTATGCGTCTGACAGCGGGGCTCGTCGTTAAACGCTGCGTCGTTGGGAGCGCTGCCAGACAAACAGGCCGCTTGAGATAACCACCCAGGTCACTAAAGCGGCGATCACATCGTCCATCACGATGCCAAAGCCGCCGCTAACATACTCCGCCAGATGAATCGGTGGTGGCTTGAGTCCATCGAAGAAACGATAGACCGCAAACGCCAGCGCCATGATCAGCGGATGGCGCGCGGCGGTTAAGCCGATGACCGCTAGCGGAAACGCCACGTATTCATCGGCAACGATACTGCCGTGATCCAGCCCGGCATAATGCCAGGCAGCGACATGACAAACCGGCACCGCCGCTACCAACAATACGCCGATCACCGCCGCTTGCTGGCCCGTTGGCCTGCCCAGCAGCCACCATGCCAACGGCAGGCCAATCAGCGAGCCGAAGGTGCCCGGTGCGATAGGCACCAACCCCAGCCCAAAGCCGGTGGCAACCCAGAAATTCAGCGTATCCAGCATCAACCCGCCTGCTGCGCCTGGCGCTCAAGCTCGGCGGTCATCTCCTTGGGCAGGTCAAGGGCGCTTGCCAGCTGGTCCAGCCAGGCACGCTCCATGGGATTTTGCTCATCGGTCACGGCGACGCTGATCAGGTACATTTCCCGTGCCGCCTGGGGGGAGTCCGCTTCGCGGGCCAGGGCCTTGGCATCCAGTGGCGCTTTCAGCTGCTGTTCGACCCAGCGGTGCATTTCAGCGTCGGCGCCCAGCTCATCGATCTGCTCGGTGATCAACGCCTGCTCCTGCTCATCGATGTGGCCATCGGCCCGGGCGGCCATGATCATCGCCTGCAGCAACTCCAGGCTGCGGCGCTCCTGGTATTCACCATTAAGCACTTCAACGCGTTCGCCTTCCCGGGCAGCGCTGGACTGGTCACTTGAAGCCTTACCTGACTGAGAGTTTTGCCAGGCCATCCAGGCGAGCACGCCAACGCCAGCAATAGCACCGTACTTGAGCGCGCTTCCGCCGAGCTTGCGGCCACGTTTGGAGCCGACCAACATACCGATGGCGCCGCCGCCCAGCAGGCTTTTCATATCCACCCCGCCGGAACCGCCGCCTTTGGCGCCCTGGCTACCGCCACCGAACTGCTTGGAGAGGCCATCGAGCATGCCTTTGACATCGACACCGCTGCCTTTTTGACTACCTCCCGCCTGCTGCATGAGCTGCTGGAGAATCTTGCTTGCGTTCATGGTTCCACTCCTTGAGTTAAGCGTCTGACCACGGTGATTGAAAGCGACATTAACGCAGCGTGCCCTGAAGCGCGATCGTGCTTCCCTGGCGGCTTGCGCGCACATCCACACGGACCGGCATTTGCTCTTTGAGTTCGCTGACATGGGAAATAATCCCGATCATGCGCCCACCCATCTGTAGCTCGCTGAGCATGGCAATCGCCTGGTCCAGGGCATCCTGATCCAGGCTGCCAAAGCCTTCGTCGATAAACAGCGTATCCAGCTGGATGCCGCCGGCGTAGGCCTGCACCACATCGGAAAGCCCCAGCGCCAGCGCCAGCGCGGCCATGAAGGACTCACCGCCGGATAGTGTCGCCACCGGGCGGTTCTTGCCGGTATAGGTATCCGCCACATCCAGCTCAAGCCCCGAGGCTTTATTGCCCTTGGAGGGGTCCTCGCGCCGCACCAGCTGATAGCGCCCGCGACTCATGCGAATCAGCCGCTCGGAGGCCTGGATCAGCACGTCGTCCAGCAGCACGCCGAGCACGAAACGCTGCAGGCTGATGCGATGCCCGGTGCGCCCGTTGGCGACCTCGCTGAGCGTTCCCCACACGCGATACTGCGCTTCCAGATCGGCCTGAGCGGCCTGGGCGGCGTCGAGCTTCTTGCGCGTGGCCTCCAACTGAGCGACCCGCGTCGCCAGCTGCCGATAGGTCTGCTCGTGGGTCTGCTCCTGGCGTTTTGCATCGGCGACGCGCTCCGCTAGGGCGGTAAGATCCGGCGGTGTCTGCCCTTCAAGACGGGCCTGGTTAGCCTCCAACTGCCCCTCGAGTTTGGCCTGCTCGCGCTGAAATTCCGTCACCGTGTTTTGCAGGCATTGGTGGTCGGCCTCGCTGAGCCGGGCCTGATTAAAGGCGGCTTCATCGTCAAAGGCGCTATCGGCCAGCGCTTGTTGCCAGGCTTGCCGGGCCTCTTCGAGCGCTCGCTCGGCGCGGTCATCGCGCTGACGGACATCCGTAAGCGTGGTCTCGGCGCGGGCCAGCGCGGTTTGCGCCTGCTGCGCCGCTTGCTGGGCGGCTTGCCAGGCGCTATCAACCGCCTGGATAGCGGCGCTGAGCTTGGCCTGGTCGGCCTCCAGCACCTCGAGGGAGGCGTGTTCGCCAAGCGCCTCGCGCAGCCGCTGGCAGTGGGCGTACTTGTCGGCCAACTGCTGGGCAAGCTTGGCATGGTGCTGCTCGGCCTTGATTAGCGTCTGGCGAGCCTGCTCGAACACCGCGCGCGCCTTTTTCACATCGGCCTGGGTGACCGGTGTCTGTTCAGCGACGGCGGGCGCTGGATGCTCACGGCTACCGCATACCGGGCACGGCACATCGGCTTCCAGCCGCTGGGCGAGCAGCGCGGCCTGGCCCTGGTGCCAGCGCATTTCCTGCTCGTTAGCGTGCTGCTCGGCGGCCTCGGTAATCGGCCGCTGGCGGTCAGTCTCGGCGCCGGCCTGCTCAACTTGCTCGGCGAGCCGGTTGCGCTGGGTGTCAAGCGCGGCCAACTCCTGGCACTGCGTGACGGCCTGCTGCAGGCGGAACGCCTGTTCGCGCCAGGCGGGCAACTGCTCGGCATCGGGCCTGGCCGCCTCGAGGGCACGCTGCGCATCGGCCTGCGCCGTCTGTCGCTCGGCCATGGCCTGCTCGGCCCGGGCGCGCTCTTCGTGGGTCGTCTGGGCCGTCTCCAACGCTGTCTGCAGCTGCTGGTAGGTCGGCGCCAGCGCCTGGGTTTGCCCGTGAGCGGCAAGCCGCGCTTGCGCCGCCTGTATCTCGTCCTGACGCGCGAGCAACGCTTGCCTGGCGGCGTTGAGCGTGGCCTGCTGATCGAACTGCGCCTGAAGCGTCTGGCCCTGACGCTCGGCCTGCTCGGCGGCCTCGCGGCGGGCCTTGGCGTCCAGAAACGCCTGTTCGGCGGCCTGGTGCTGAGGCGCCAGGGTGCGGCGTTCTTCATCGAGGGCGGCGTCGCTGTCTACGTCGCTGGCCTGCAAAATGCCCTTCACCCGCTGGCGATGGTCGTTCACCTCGCGTTCGATCTGGTTAGCCTGGGTGCGCAGGCGCTCTTCGATGCGCTGGAAAATCTGGGTTTGAAATAGCTGGGAAAAGATTTTTTCGCGATCTTTGGATTCGGCCAGCAGCAGCTCGCGGAATTTGCCCTGGGGCAGCACCATGACTTGCCGGAACTGGCTGGCATCGAGGCCTATCAGGCCCTGAATCTGGGTTGTGGCGTCGCTGACGCTTTTGGCCACCAGGCACTCGCCCTGCTCGCCGTCGGCGGTGAGCCGCCACAGCTGCGCCTCGGCATTCTGGGTGGTGGTGCCCTCGCCCCGCGCCTTGGGACGCGCCTGCTGGGGAACGCGGCGCACCCGGAAGGCCTCACCGCGCAGGCGGAAGTCCAGCATCACCTCAGTGAGCAACGTTGCCACGGCCTGGTCGCAGCGCATCTGGCTGGCATCGCGCTCATTGCCGGTGGTCTGGCCATAAAGGGCGAAGCACAGCGCGTCGAGGATCGAGCTCTTGCCCGCCCCCGTGGGGCCGTTGATCAGGAACAGCGGGCTTTGGCCCAGCGCCGCGAAATCCACCGTTTCGCGCCCGGCAAAGGGGCCGAAGGCCTGCATGGACAAGCAAAGCGGCGTCATTGCCCTGCCTCCTGGTCGCGGCCAAGCTCGCCGATCAGTTCGCTGATCGCGTTGGCCTGTTCGTCGCTCATCGGCTCGCCACTGGTCTGGGTAAAGAAGTCGCTGAACATATCCAGCGCGCTGAACTGCAGCCGCTCGCGGTCAAGCGTCTGCTGGCCGCGCCCTTCCAGCATGCCGGGCTTTTCCAGATGCAGCACGTTGGGGTAGACCTCGCGCAGCTTGCCCATGGGGTCGAGAATGGCGTGGCGGTCGGTCAAGCGCACCAGCAGGTAGTCGTCGGCGTTGGCATCCGTTCGCCCCTGGTCGATCAGCGCGTCCAGTTCGCCCTCCAGCACGCGCACGTCGCGGCGGGGAACCAGCGGAAGGTGTTCAATTCCGGTGACACCGCTGGCGTCGATATCCACCAGGGTGACCCCTTTGCGCTGACGGGCTTCGGAAAAGCTGTACTTGAGTAGCGAACCGCTATAGCGGATATGCTCACCGCCTCTATACTGCGGGCCGTGCAAATGCCCCAGCGCCACGTAGTCGAAATCCTGCATCGGCTCCCAGGCCACGCTTTCGGCGCCACCCAGCGTCAGCGGCCGCTCGGAATCCGAGGCGCTGCCGCCGTCCACAAAGCAGTGGCTCATCAATACGGTGGGGCGACTAGGATGGCGTTGGGCGTTGATCCGCTCGACCAGGTAGCGGTGGGCGCCGTCGAAATCGCGCACATCCACCGCTAGCTGGCTGCGCACGTACTCCGGATCGGCGTAGGGGATACCGAAGACGTCCACCTCCACGCCGTTGGCGGACAGCGTCACCGGCCGGTCGCAGTCGCGCAAATCCGACAGGATATGCAGCCCGGCCTGGCGCAAATGGCGCGCGCCAAAGCCAAGCCGCTGGGCGCTGTCGTGGTTGCCGGAAATCATCACCACCGGCAGGTTGCGAACACTGCAGAGTTCCGTCAGCACCTCATCCAGCACTGCTACCGCTGTGGCCGGCGGCACCGAGCGGTCGTAGATGTCCCCGGCGATCAGCACCGCCTCGACGCCCTCGCGGTCGATGATATCGATCAGCTGATCGAGAACGAAGCGCTGGTCATCCAGCAACGACAGGTTGTGAAACAGCCGCCCCAGGTGCCAGTCGGCGGTATGTAGTAGTCGCATGACAGGCTCAGCAGAAAAAACGTAGGGGCATCATACCAACCTCACTACCCAAACGCCCTGCTGTTAAGCAGGGCGTTTGGCTTGAGACTCAGGGTGTTCGCTAGCGGCGAAACGCCTCCGGGTAGCTGGTCAGGTCGACGCCCCAGAGCATCGGCAACAGGAAGTAGACCGCGGCGACGATCAATATCAGCGCCAGGATATTCAGCCCGAAGCCGTTACGTACCATCTCGATGATCTTGATTTTGCCCGTGGCGAAGATAATCGCGTTGGGCGGCGTGCCCACCGGCAGCATGAAGGCGCAGTTGGCGGCCATGGCCGCGGGCACCATCAGCACGAAGGGGTGCACATTGAGCGCCAGCGCCAGCGACGCAAGCACCGGCAGAATCATCGTTGCGGTGGCGGTATTCGAGGTGATCTCGGTCAGGAACAGCACCATGGCACTGGCCAGCAGAATCACCAGCAGGAAGTTAACGCCTTCGAGCACGCTCATCTGCTCGCCGATCCATTCGGCCAGACCCGAGGAGCTAAAGCCCGCCGCAATCGCCAGGCCGCCGCCAAACAGCAGCAGGATTCCCCACGGCACATCCTTGGCTACTTCCCAGTCCAGCAGGCAACCACCCTTATTTTTGGAGGGAATCAAAAACAGTAAAATCGCCGCCACCATTGCCACCATGGTGTCATCGATCCCGGGGATGGTCAGCAGTTGCCCTTCCCATAAAAACGAGCGCGAAATCCACATAAAAGCAGCGAATAAAAACACCCACAGCACCGCTTTTTCTTCAAAGCTGGTGGCCCCCAGGGCCTGCTTTTCTTTCTGGATAACTTCTTTACCACCGGGCAGATCGCCAAGTTTGACCGGATAAATAATCCGGGTCAGCAGTAGCCATGCAGCAAACAGCAGAATCACCACCACGGGAAAGGCAAAAAATAGCCACTCGGCGAAAGAAATTTGCACATCAAACAGCTCCGAGACGGTAGCCGCGAGAATGATGTTGGGCGGCGTGCCAATCAGCGTGCCCAAGCCGCCAATGGTACCGCCGTAGCCAATACCGAAAATCAGCGCCTTGCTGAACTTGTCGATATCATCTCTGTGGTCGCCTTCCGTTTTGCTTAGTTCCTGGGTCACTTGATACACAATCGCCGTGCCTATCGGCAGCATCATCATCACCGAGGCGGTGTTGGACACCCACATCGACAAGAACCCAGTGGCGGCCATAAAGCCCAGCACAATGCGATTAATGCTGGTGCCCAGCACGCCAATAATCGCCAGCGCAATACGCTTGTGCAGCCCCCATTTCTCCATTGCCAGGGCAATCATGAAGCCGCCCAGGAACAAGAATATGATTGGGTTGCCGTAGGCCGCTGTGACCTCACTGCCCTCTAGCGCCCCAGTGATCGGCAGCAATACAATGGGCAAAAGCGACGTCACCGGAATCGGGATCGCCTCGGTAATCCACCACACGGCGACCCATAAGGTGGTGGCCAGCACCATGCGGCCTTCAACACTGAGATCGGCAGGATGGAAAAACAGCAACACGAAGGCAAACAGCAGCGGCCCCAAAAGCAGGCCGACTTTTTGCGGCTTTTTATATGCTGGCGGACGCGGCTCCCCGCCGGAGCCATTGCCTGAAGAGGCACCATCTCCCACACCGCCCGAGGTGGGCAGCGCGCACATCAAGAGTGTTTTTGCCTGTTGGTGAGAGACCCAGAGCTGGTCCCACACCGTCATCATTCCATTGCTTCGCATACGACAATTTCGCTCACGGAGTAGGGTGTAAGGTATTGAACAGTGCGCACGACCCACCATTGATCAGTGAGCCTATCAAACACGCGGATTCTCGGGGGCCCGTTTTCCACTTCCCTACGCCTTTAGTCCAGTATTTTATGGCCAATTAATACCAAAGTATAAAGACCTTGGTATTGGTGACGACGACAGCCCACGCCACCGCACCCCTGATTCATCGCTATGTTAACTTGCTGTTTTTATTGCTAGGAGCCCCATATGCTCGATCGCTGGACCATGCCCCTGACCCACCGCCCTCTTGAGCGGCTTGCTCAACGGCTGATGGGGCGCGCCACGCCCGACCAGGTGACCTTCGTCGCTTTCCTGATCGGCATCAGCGCCCTGCCGCTGCTGGCCTGGGAACACTACGGTCTTGCGCTGGTGGCCGTGGTACTCAACCGCCTGGGTGACGGCCTGGACGGCGCGCTGGCTCGGGTAAGCGGCCGGTCGAGTGAGGCCGGCGGCTTTCTGGATATCGGCCTCGATTTTGTGTTTTACGCGACGGTGGTGCTCGGCTTTGCCCTGGCCAATCCGGCGGAAAACGCGCTGGCGGCGGCGTTGCTGCTGTTTGCGTTTATCGGCACCGGCACGTCATTTTTGGCCTTTGCCATTGCCGCCAAGCAGCAGGCCATCGAGCGCCCTCACTTTCCCAACAAGGCGTTCTACTACCTGGAAGGGCTGACCGAAGGCACCGAGACCGTAGTGGCTCTGGTGCTGTTTTGTCTGTTCCCTTCGCACTTCGCTATCTTGGCGGTGGTGTTTGCGATCGCCTGCCTGATCACCACGGCCACGCGGCTATGGGGCGGCTACTGGACGTTGCGCCGCCACCCGCCCAGCACTCAAAGCACCGCCTGAAACCTCACATTATGTGCGCTAACGAACCGACGTAACCCCCTAGCAGGATCATTGTCCCGGTAAGGAATCAGCGTTTTGCGGCCTGTCGAGCCCACTTTCACCGGGATGGAATCTGTGAACCAATATGTCCGTTTTGTGCGTCCGCACCATGCGTTTGCTGCGCCGTGGGATTCGACGCTGCCCGTCAGAGAAGAACTGTTCAGCGCAGAGCGGCTTGAACAGCACGCCGGCAGCCTGGCGCATGCCCAGGAAGTGACCGCCACGCCTCCCAAGGTGGTGTCGTTGACGCGCCGGCTCAACGATAACGCCGCCACTCTACTGAAAGCTTACCGCGCCAGTGCCAAAGCACTGGCAGAGGGCCGCGATATCGTGCCAGCCGCCGCCTGGCTGCTCGACAACTACCATCTTATCGAAGCCCAGATTCGCGAGATTCGCGGCGACCTGCCCCCCGGCTATTACCGTCAGCTACCCAAGCTCGCCAAGGGCCCGTTTGCCGGTTACCCACGGGTTTTCGGCATTGCCTGGGCGTTTGTGGCGCACACCGACAGCCATCTCGATCTCGATACGCTGCAAACCTTCATGACCGCTTACCAGCGCGTTCAGCCGCTGACCATTGGCGAGCTATGGGCCTTGGCGATCTCGCTGCGTATTGTGCTGATCGAGAATTTGCGCCGGCTTGCTGACCAGATGATCAGCGAGCAAACGGCACGGGACGACGCCGACACGCTCGCGACCCGATGGCTCAAACCTACCGAGCAGCAGACGGCACAGGAGCGCCATACCTTTCATCTGGAAACCAGCAACTTCACGTTCCACACCGGACCGCTGGCCGAGCCCTTCACCGCGCAGCTCGCCAAACGGTTGCGCGGCCTGGACCCGCGCAGCAGTCCGCTGGTGGGCTGGCTGGATGAGCAGCTCAGCCAGCGCGGTGAAACCATCGATGACATGGTTCAGCACGCCCAGCAGCGCCAGGGCGCGGCAAATGTGACCGTACGCAATGTCATCACCAGCATGCGCTTCGTTTCCAGCATCGACTGGACCGAGCTGTTTGAAAGTATCAGCCCGGTGGACACACGGTTGCGCCAGCAGAGCTGCTTTACGCAGCTCGACTTCCCCACCCGCAATCAATATCGCAGTGCCGTAGAGCAGCTCGCCCGGGGCTCACACCATACCGAGCTTGAGGTGGTGGAAGCGGCGCTCTATTTATCCAGCGAGGCCAGAGACAAAGCCGACGACCCGACAGAAGCCGCGCGGATGGGTGATCCCGGCTACTTCCTGATCGGTTCCGGCCGCGCTGAACTTGAATACAAGGTGGACTTCGAACCCTCTGCGCGTCAGTGGCTGCGCCGCACGCTGGTTCATCACGGCATGCGCAGCTATTGCGTGATGATGGCGGCGGTGACGCTTGGCCTGATGACGCTGGCCGGCAGTCTGTTACTCTGGCTTCCGCTGCCGCTCGGTGAGGCGCCGCTGGCCTGGCTCATGCTGCTAGGTGTGGTGGGGTTTTTACCCATTGTGGACGTCGCCACACAGATCGTGAACCGGCTGATCATCCACTGCATCGACGCCCAGCCGTTGCCCGGTCTCGACCTCTCCAAAGGAGTACCACCCCGGCTTCGAACCCTGGTGGCCGTGCCCACGCTGATGACCGGCGAAGATGACCTGCGCGAGCAGATCGAACGCCTCGAAGTGCATCATTTATCCAGCGGTGACGGGGCGCTCGCCTATGCGCTGCTGCTGGACGGCGTTGATGCCGACCAGGCGGCATTACCCGGCGAGGCGGCGCTGTTGTCCGCCGCCCACGCCGCGGTCGAGCAGTTGAACCTTCGTTATTGCCCCCAGGCTTCCGGCAGCGACAGGCGTTTCTTTCTGCTCCACCGCCGCCGGGTATTCAACGCCGCTGAAAACACCTGGATGGGCTGGGAACGCAAGCGGGGCAAGCTCAAGGAGCTAAACCGGCTGTTGCGCGGCGCGCTCGATACCACTTTTATCGATCCGCCTCCGCTACCCACCGACGTGCGCTATGTAATTACCCTGGATGCCGACACCCGGCTGCCCCGAGGGGCGGCCAGCCAGCTGATCGGCAAGATGGCCCACCCGCTGAACCAGCCACGCCTGGATCAGACACAGCGCCGGGTGGTGGAGGGCTATGCCATCCTGCAGCCGCGTGTCACCCCTTCGCTACCCACCGGGGGAGAAGGCTCCATCTATCAGCGGCTGTTTTCGGCGCCTGGCGGCATCGACCCCTACGCGGCGGCGATTTCGGATCTTTACCAGGACCTGGTCGGCGAAGGCTCGTTCGCCGGTAAAGGCATCTATGCGGTGGATGCCTTTGAAGCCTCGCTGATCAACCGGGTGCCTGACAACAGCCTGCTCAGCCACGATCTGTTCGAGGGGATTTTTGCCCGCGCCGGGCTTGCCTCCGATATCGAAGTGATCGAAGACTTCCCGGCCCGCTACGACGTGGCGGCCAAACGCCAGCACCGCTGGACCCGCGGCGACTGGCAGTTGCTGCCCTGGCTGATGGCCCCGGGGTTGCCGCTCACCGGGCGCATGAAAATGCTCGGCAATCTGCGCCGCTCAGTGTTACCGCCGTTAGTCCTCGCCAGTCTGGCCGTCAGTTGGCAACTGCCGCTGAGCATGGCGCTTATCAGCACCCTGCTGCTGCTCGCGGTCGTTGGGGCACCGGCCCTGCTCTCCCTGGCGAGCACCTTTATCCCGTTTCGCGCGCGGCAGCAGCTGCGTCATCATTATCATCTGTGGTTTGACGAGCTGAAGCTGGGCAGCGCGCAGAGCCTGCTGCAGGTAATCTTTCTACCCGACCAGGCGTGGCGCATGCTGGATGCTATTGCCAAAACCCTCGTTCGCGTGCTGATCACCCACCGGCGCCTGCTTGAGTGGACCTCCGCCGCCCAGTCGATGAAAAGCCCGCCGCTCACGGTACAAGGGTTCTACCAGCGCATGGCCCCCGGCACGGCGCTGGGCCTGGCGGTGGTCATCGCCACGCTATGGACGGCTAGCCACGTCTGGCCAATTGCACTCCCCATGGCGTTGCTCTGGCTGGCCGCCCCCGCCGTGGCCGCATGGCTAAGCAGCAGCAATAGCGCGGTCGTTCAGCCGACGGTGTCAGCCGAGGAAGCGCTCGAGTTACGCCTGATTGCGCGGCGCACCTGGCGCTTTTTTGAAACCTTTGTCACCGCGGCGGATAACCGCCTGCCACCGGATAACTTCCAGGAGGACCCTCACCCCGTCCTCGCCCGGCGCACCTCGCCGACCAACATGGGGTTGTACCTGCTCTCGACGCTGGCCGCGCGGGATTTCGGCTGGATCGGCACCCAACAGGCACTGGAGCGACTCGAAGCGACGCTTGACGTCATGCTTGGCCTGCCGCGCTACCGGGGACACTTCTATAACTGGTACGCCACCCATGACCTGCGCCCGCTGGACCCGCGCTACGTCTCGACCGTGGATAGCGGCAACCTGGCGGGTCACCTGATTACGATCGCCAACGCCTGCGAAGCCTGGCAGGCCGCCCAGTGCCTTGCGGACCCTCGCCCGGGGATAGCCGACACGCTGGCCCTTGCGCGTCAGGCGCTCAAGCAAGCCACAACGCTGCCGACGGCCGTCGCCACTCCGCTTAGCGAGGCCTTTGACGCGATTGACGCGCAGCTTAAAGGGGAGGCCCTGTCGTCGGCCTGCCTGGCGACGCTCGCTCCCTTGACGGACGACGCCTTGTGCCTGGTCAACGACCACGGCAACGAGGCGCACAGCGAGGAGCTGCTGTTTTGGGTGGCCGCACTCAACAGCGCGGTTATCCAGCATCGCGCCGACCGCAACGACCCGCCAGCAGAGGATCTCACCGCGCGCCTGCAACAGCTCGCCGATACCGCACGGCGTCTGGCATTGGGCATGGATTTCGCCTTTCTGCTCGATAGCGAGCGCCAGCTGCTGTCGATTGGCTACTCGCTGGACGACAACTGCCTGGATACCAGCTGCTACGACCTGCTGGCCTCCGAGGCTCGGCTGGCCAGCCTGTTTGCGATTGCCAAAGGCGATGTGCCGACTCGCCACTGGTTCAGGCTCGGCCGCGCGGCAACGCCTATCACCTTCGACTCAGCACTGATCTCCTGGTCGGGGTCGATGTTTGAATACCTAATGCCGTCGCTGGTGATGCGCGCCCCGGCGGGCAGCCTGCTCGAGCAAACCAACCGGCTGGTGGTCAAGCGCCAGGAAACCTACGCAGCACAGCTCACAGCGCCCTGGGGCATCTCCGAATCGGCGTATAACGCCCGCGACCTGGAATTCACCTATCAATATTCCAACTTCGGCGTGCCGGGGCTGGGGCTCAAGCGCGGGCTTTCCGCAGACCTGGTCATCGCCCCCTACGCCACCGGGCTAGCCTCAATGGTTGACCCCAACGGCGCCTGCCGCAACTTCAAGCGCCTGGCGGAAATGGGCGCGCTCGGCCGCTACGGTTTTTATGAAGCGATCGACTTCACCCGCTCGCGGTTACCCGCCGGGGAAACCGCCGTGATTGTGCGCAGTTTCATGGCCCACCACCAGGGCATGACCATCGTGGCCATCGCCAATACGCTCCACCACGGCCAGATGCGTGCGCGCTTCCATCGCGAGCCGATGATACAGGCCAGTGAACTACTGCTGCAGGAGCGCGTACCCAAGGACGTGGCCATTCTTCACCCCCGTGCCGAAGAGGTGAAATCAACGGCCAGCCAGAGCATCAACGAGGCGCAAACCATTCGCCGGGTATCCACCGCGGCCGATGGCCCGCCCGTCACGCATTTGCTTTCCAACGGCTATTACTCGGTCATGCTCACCGCCACCGGCGGCGGTTATAGCCGCTGGCGCAACATCGCGATCAGTCGCTGGCAGCCGGACGCCACCCGCGATCACCTGGGCAGTTTCATTTTTCTGCGCGACACCCAGCGCCCCGGCGTATGGACCGCCACGGGGCAGACGGCAAGGGCCGCCAGCGACACCAAAGACGATCACCACCACGCCCTCTTTGCCGAGGACTACGCGCGCTATACCCACCGCCACGACGATATCACCAGCCATATGGAGGTGCTGGTTTCCGGCGAGGACGACAGCGAGGTGCGCCACCTGTCGTTGACCAACAACGGCCGCCGCGCCCGGGATATCGATATCACCTCCTATTCGGAGCTGGTCCTGACCACGCCGGACACCGACAACGCCCACCCCGCGTTTGCCAAAATGTTTGTGGTGACCGAATACCTGGAAGCCTGCAACGCGCTGATTGCCACACGACGACGGCGCTCGCCAGACGACCCGCCCGTCTGGGCGGCCCACTTTGCCGTGGTGGAAGGCGTCACCGTCGGCGAGCTGGAATTCGAGACCGACCGGGCACGCTTTCTGGGCCGCGGGCGGAGCACGCTGAACGCCTCAGCACTGGCCGCGGGGGAACACCTTTCAGGCAGCGTCGGCAGCGTTCTGGACCCCGTGTTTGCGCTGCGTTACTGCTTGCGCGTGGCCCCCGGCAAAGACGCCCGTATCGCCTACTGGACGGTGGTCGCCGACTCCCGCGACGCGCTGATGGACCTGATCGATAAGCACCACGACCGCAGCGCCTTTGAGCGGGCCAAGACCCTCGCCTGGACCCAGGCGCAGGTCCAGCTTCGCCATCTGGGTATCCAGCCTGAAGAAGCAGCGGATTTTCAGCGCCTGGCCGCACCGATTCTGTACCCCGACCCGCGCTTCAGGGCTCCCGCTGAGGCCATCGAACGTGGCGCTGGGCCGCAGTCGCGCCTCTGGCAGCACGGGATTTCCGGCGACCTGCCCATCATCCTGATGCGCATCGAAAGCCTTGACGATATCACTCAGGTACGCCAGCTGTTGCGCGCCCATGAATACTGGCGCATGAAGCGGCTGAGCGTGGACATCGTGATTATCAATGAACGCGCGTCCTCCTATGTTCAGGACCTGCAGCAAGCCATTGACACCGCGGTACTCAGCAGCCAGGCTCAGCCGCGGTTCAAAAAGGATCACGTCCCCGGCGCGGTCATTGCCCTGCGCGCCGACCTGATGAGCCTGGAAACGCGCACGCAGCTGCAGTCGATCGCCTGCATTGCGCTGATGGCCCATCGCGGCAGCATGGCCAACCAACTCGCCATGACCCTGCCGGGGAAGCGCCCCTCAGCCAAGCAATTCGACGCCAAGGGCGCGCTTCCCCACCCCTCAACCGCGAACGACACAACGCCTCCGCCCGCACTGCCCGCGCTTGAATATTTCAACGGCCTGGGCGGGTTTGCCCTGGACGGTCGCGAGTATGTCACGGTCCTTGAAGCGGGCAGCACAACGCCCGCGCCGTGGATCAATGTCATCGCCAACGCAGGCTTCGGCTTTCAGGTATCGGCGGAGGGCGCCGGCTACGTATGGGCGGACAACAGCCGCGATAACCAGCTGACGGCGTGGTCCAATGACCCTGTGGCGGACCCCAGCGGCGATGCCCTCTATGTACGCGATGAAGAGACACTGGCGCTGTATACCGCTACCGCACGGCCCATCCGCGACCAGGGCCGCTATACCGCGCGCCATGGCTTCGGCTACAGCCAGTTCGAGCATCAGGCAGACGGCATCGCGCTGGAACTCTTGCACCTGGTGCCGCTGGAAGCCCCTGTCAGGCTGTCGCGGCTGCGCCTCACCAACCATTCCGGGCGACCCCGTAAGCTCTCAGTGACCGCCTACGCCGAGTGGGTGCTGGGCACCTCGCGCAGCGGCTCGGCGCCTTTCCTTATCTCTCGCCCGGATCCTGAGAGTGGCGCACTGCTGGTCGACAATCCCTGGAATATCGCTTTTCCCGACCGGGTGGCGTTTCTGGATATCGGCGCCCGACCCGATAGCTGGACGGCCGATCGCTGCGAATTTATCGGCTACGGCGGCAGCCTGGCCGCGCCCGCCGGGCTACGCCGGCGCCGCCCGCTTTCCGGTACCCACGGCGCGGGGCTGGATCCCTGCGCCGCACTCAGCCGCAGCGTGACGCTGGCAGTAGGTGAAAGCATCGACATCACGGTGCTGATGGGGCAAAGCAGCACCACCGCCGAGGCACAGGCGCTGATCGCCCGCTACCGCGAGGCCGATATCGATGCCGAGCTTGCGCTGGTAACGGCCCACTGGCAAACGCAGCTCAACGCCATCCAGGTAACGACCCCGGACCGCGCCATGGACATCATGCTCAACGGCTGGCTGATGTATCAAACCATTGCCTGCCGGATCACCGCGCGCTCCGGGTTCTATCAGGCCAGCGGCGCCTATGGCTTCCGCGACCAGCTGCAGGACGGCATGGCGCTGACCTTCACCCGCCCCGAAACGACCCGTGAACATCTATTGCGTGCCGCTTCCCGTCAGTTTGTCGAAGGCGATGTCCAGCACTGGTGGCTGCCCCACTCCGGCCAGGGCGTACGTACGCGTATTTCCGATGACCGGGTATGGCTGGCTTATGCCTGCGCCCAATACATCGCGACGTCTCATGACGCTGCCATACTGGATGAGCCGGTGAGTTTTCTGGAGGGTGCCGAACTAGCGGCCGATGAGCACGATAGCTTTTTCCAACCGATGATGGCTGAAGAAACCGCCTCACTTTATGAGCACTGCGCCCGCGGCTTGGATCAGAGCTTAGAACTTACCGGCGAGCATGGCTTGCCGCTGATCGGTGGCGGCGACTGGAACGATGGCATGAACCGCGTAGGCGAAGCAGGCAAAGGCGAAAGCGTCTGGTTAGGCTGGCTGCTAGTGCATACCCTTGAGCGATTTTTGCCGTTTGCCGAACAGCGCGAACAGCATGAACCCTCAGCGAGCCAGGACCCTTCACGCGCTGAGCGTTGGCGTGCCCACGCCATTGCGTTACGCCTGGCGCTGGAAAGCAACGCCTGGGACGGCCAGTGGTATCGGCGAGCAACCTACGATGACGGCAGCTGGCTGGGCAGCAAAGACAGCGATGCCTGCCAGATTGATTCAATCGCTCAGACCTGGGCGGTACTCTCGGGCGCGGCAGAGCCGCACCGAGCAGCACTTGCCATGCGCTCCCTTGAGCGCGAGCTCGTCAGGCACGACGAGCAATTGGCGCTGCTGTTCTGGCCGCCTTTCGACCAACCCCAGAAAGACCCTGGCTATATCGGCGGCTACCCGCCTGGCATGCGCGAAAACGGCGGCCAGTACAGTCACGCGGCGATGTGGGTGATCTTCGCCTTTGCCAAGCTGGGCGACGGCCGCAAGGCCCACGAGCTGTTTGCGCTGCTCAACCCCATCAACCATGCCCGCACCGCTGAGGAGGCTGCCCGCTATAAGGTGGAACCCTATGTGGTGGCCGCAGATGTCTATTCCGTGGCGCCTCATACCGGGCGCGGTGGCTGGACGTGGTACACGGGCTCAGCGGGCTGGATGTACCGCGCGGGCATTGAAGGCATATTGGGGATTCGCCGGGAAGGCGCCTGGCTGGTCATTGATCCCTGCCTCCCCAATGACTGGCCAGGCGTTAGCGCGACGCTCACGATCGCCGCCACCCACTACGCGGTGAAGCTCATCATGACCGATGACGCCTTCAGTGCAAGATTGGATGGCCGCCCAATGACGGACCAAAAAAGCAAAGTACGCATTCCTCTGGATGGCAACCACCACCAGCTTGAAATGTTTATTCAGCGACGTTAGGGAGGCCAAGCACTACTTATTCTTATCACGATCAAACCGTGTCATACCTGTTGCCCCTTCCCGCTTTTGCTGGCTGGGGCCTGATGGTTATTCCAATATCATGCGTTTGCCGAACTCAACGCTTTCTTTAGCCGCTCGCGTTCATTCTCTTCATAGAAACTCGGGTCATCAAATAGATCTGGCTGCGTATCATCAAAGATCATTTCCAACGCCCCTGCACCACTTTGCACCATCGGCTCAAAGTGAGCGGTATGGGTGATCAGGGCTGTGACATGGCGACGACGGTAGATGGCGTACGCCCCTAGCAGGGCAAACACACAGGCAATATAAATCGGTAAGCCATGGCCACCCACTGCCGTCATCAATGACCCTGCAGCAATCGGTGCCACCGCGCAGCCTGCGCCGTGCATCACCAGCATGTCCGCCGAGCCGGAGACAATTTCATCCGGGTGCAACTGGTCGATAAGCTGGGCAACTGCCAGCGGGTAGAGCGAAAACGCCAAACCACCCCAGATAAAATACAGCCCCACGAGCACGTTATGGCTAGGCGCAAACGGCATGGCGGCGGCGATGAGCGCCGCCATGAGTACCACCCAAGTCATTACTCTGGGGCGGTCATGTTTGTCAGAAAAGCGGCCGATGGGAATCTGTAACAGCGCACCACCTACAATCGCCATGCTCATCACCAGCCCCACGCCGCCAATATCAAACCCCAATTGAGTCACGTACACCGGCGTCATCGACCAAAACGCCCCCATCGCCAAGCCCGATAAAGCGGCGCAGGCTACCGCGAGCGGTGCAAAGCCAAGCAACGCACGGAGGCTACTTTTGGGGCGTTCAGGAACTGTCGGCTGAACACGGCGGGTCAGAGTGATAGGTAGCAGTGCCCAACTAATCAGAATGGCAATCACCACAAACAGTAAAAACCCTTGTGGGGATGAGAGCCTCAGCAACTGCTGGGCAATCGCCAGGGCGCCCAGGTTGACGACCATGTAGACGGCAAAAATGCGTCCTCGCTCTTGGCTTGCCGCCTGGCTATTCAGCCAACTTTCAATCACGGTAATTAAGGTAATAAACGAAAGGCCGTATGCCATCCGCAACGGTAGCCATACCCATGGGTTGATAAACACCAGGTGCAACAACGCCACCGAGGCACAAATCGATGCACAAAAGCCAAAGGTACGGATATGCCCCATCCGCCGAATCAACCGTCCGCTGACCCAGGTGCCGCAGATGAAACCCACGAAATAGCCGGACATGATCATCCCCAGCACCGCGCTGGAGAAACCTTCTCCCGAGCCGCGCAAGGTTAACAGCGTATTGAGCAAGCCATTGCCGAGTAGCAACAGCGCCACGCTCCAGAGAATTGATCTGACCGGTTTGAGCATCGCCAATGAACGCATTGCGCTTCCTCGTCGCAGTACTTCAATGGTGATGCATAAAGGGTGCCATGAAGCGCCATGGTGGCCGAGTGAGTGAGGATACATCGGCTTCGGGTAAAGAAGCGTCGCAACGCCGGAGGCGGGATACCGACACAAAAAAACCCCCTCTCGGAGGCCTTGATGTGTTTCACCGACATCCTGTCGTGTCTATCCGTCCTGGATACCTTTCCGTGGTGCGTGCAATGTGACGCCCTGTCATCGACTTCCTGTATCAACGGCTTGTCCGTAAGCCCGCCATCCTGGCGTTATCGACAATTCCCTGTCGCGCACAACACAGACCTTAGTGGCTAAACGTATCACTTGCAAACTTTTGCACAAATTATTTTGTATCGCCGTCAATAATGAGCTCCCCCTAATGCTTTTATGGCACGTCTGCCCAATAATTTATTCAAATAAATGTTATTTAAGTGTTTTTTACCAGCTCTCATGCCGTTACCCGTTGCTTACAAATCATTCCCGACAATCGTGCATTAACATATCCCAGGTTATCGCGCCGCTGGAATCATTCTAATAAGGTCACCTTTGTATAATATAGGTACAACTTAAAAGCCATCGGCAAGTGCCGATGTTCATCCGCATTCACAAGGAGACGTGCTATGCAACGCGAACAACGTATTGAGATTTCTCAAGCCGGGTTACAGCTCGCTATTCAGGAAATCAAGGACGATATGTTTGATACCCCCGCCTGCGATTACACCGTGGCCAAGCTGCTTAGCCACTGTGGGCGCTTTGACGAAGCCGAACAGGTGATCGACACCATGCTGCTGCGCTGGGGTTCGTCCCCGGACGTCGTCGCGCTGGTCGAAAAAGGCTATGCCAACATCGACGCCATGAGCGTGCCCGCTGCAACTACAACGCCTGCCCCCGCCACAAGCGCCGCTTTCGCCTAGAGAGCTACCCGCCGCTGCCCCGCACCGATGGCATTCTGCCAGCATAAGCTGATACGTCATTTGACAGCCGCGTGTTCTTTATATAGAACGTTCTATAAAAGGAACATTTAGAAGCAACCCGGCGGCGATTCTTATGGACGCACTCTCCCTCAGCACTCTGGGGCAGCATTTACAGGCACTCCGCGTCGAACGCGGCTGGTCGCTTTCGCAATTGGCCAGCGCCGCAGGCGTTGCCAAATCCAATCTGTCGCGCCTTGAACAAGGCAACGGCAACCCCACGCTGGACACCATCTGGCGACTGGCCGTGCAGCTAAACGTGCCGTTCGGCACCCTGGTGGCGCCCATATCGGTGCCGCTGGGTGAAGACGGCGTGCAAGTACGGCTTATCGATCAGGGTGCCGACACGCCAAAGGTGGATGCCTACTGGATGCGCTGCGCGCCACACACCCTACGCCGCGCCGAACCTCACACGCCCGGCACGTTTGAGTCGCTGACGCTGGTGAGCGGTTGGCTGGAAGCCGGGGTGGAGGGCGCCACGCGGACGCTGACAGCGGGCGACGCCATGACGTTTGCCGCCGACCAGCCCCATCTTTATCGCACCCGTGACGCCTGGGCGACGCTGCTGTTGACCGTGGTGTATGCATCGCCGGGAGCCACGCCATGACACCGTTTACCGCCTCCCATCGTTCACGGGCCTGGCTGACCGGCGTGCGCGAAGCCATTCCGCTGCTTGGCGGCTATATTCCGGTCTCGCTGTCGTTTGGTGTGGTCGCCACCCAGGCCGGATTTAGCACCTGGGAAGCCGCCGTGATCTCGACGCTGATTTACGCCGGCGCCTCGCAGTTCCTATTTGTGGGCATGGTGGCCGCGGGGTCCCCGCTTTGGCTGGTGGTCGCCATGACGCTGCTGATTAACGTACGTCACCTGGTGTACGGCCCTAACCTGGCGGCGTTATTGCCGCGCAGCCGCCACTGGCCCTGGCTGATGCATGGTTTGACCGACCAGGTATTTGCCCTGGCGCTCACCCGGCTTCCCCAACTGCCCGCCACCGACCGGTTTGGCTGGTTCACCGGTGCGGCCCTGCTCGCCTGGGGCGTGTGGATAGTCGGGACCGTGGTGGGTGCCACGGCGGGGGAAACGCTGACCGCCCGCTGGCCCCTGCTCGGCGAAGTCATGCCGTTTGCGCTGCCCGCCCTATTTCTCACCATGGTGGCGCCGCGCTTCACAAATAAGCGTTGGGCCGTGGCGCTGAGCGTCACCATTGGCTCGGCGCTACTGATGACGTTTTACGGCGGGAGCAACGTGGCCATTCCCCTGGCCGCTGCCAGTGGCGCGCTGTGCTTTTATACGGTCAAGTTCAGGTCTGAGGGGCGTGGGATATGAGTACTTCACTATGGATCGCCGTGGTGGCGTCTGCGCTGGGCACCCTGCTGATGCGTGTGGTGCCGTTCCTGTGGATGCAGCGCCGCATCGACAGCGCGACCGGCCTCAACAACATGCCCCAGTGGCTCGTCATTCTCGGCCCGCTGATGATCGCGGCGGTGCTGGGCGTCTCAATCATGCCGGTCAAGCCAAGCGCCATTTCATGGATCGCGACCGCCATCGGGTTAGGGGTCACCCTGGGGGTATGGTGGCGGCTACGCTCGCTGGGCTGGCCGGTGGCCGCTGGGGTCGCGGTCTATGGCAGCGTACAGATAGCGGCGGCCATGGCGGGGTAAAGCCAAGCCACCGCTTGGTGAAGCTACTATGTTTTTTACGGGGAAAGCCTCGCTAAACGCAAATTAGCTCTTGCCTACCTGGTTTGCAGTGGATCCTCCCGTTTGTAATCCTGAAACAGCCCGTACTGCCATTGCCGGACCGCCAGCACCGAGGTCGTGCCAAACCGCTGATGAATGGGTAGCCCGCTCTCCCGCTCGCATAGCGCGTGAAATTCTTTCGCCAGGCGCTGCATGATCTGCTGCCATTCTGCATTACCCGCAGGGGATAAAAGACCGTTAAGCACAATGAGCTTTTCACTGTCATTATCAAAGCGGGAACGGAAAAACTCATTGGCGATATGCTGCTGAAAGAAACGCTGGATAGGGCCGTCCGCTCGCCAGCGAAAATTGGCGGCTACCCGACGCCTGATCCGGTTACCTGGAAGCAGCTCAATGAGTTTGAGCCGCTCAAGCTTGAGTAACTGCCGCGTACACTCTGCTTCAGTTAACTGGTACTGATGATAAATTTCATCGAAGCTATAGCCATTAATAACGCAGACAGCTACCAGAAACAGCTCACGATCCTCGACGATACTTTGCTCCTGCGCCTGGGTCAGTGCCTGCAAACGCTGCTCATCAGCCTGCATGGTCTGCACCAGCTCGGCGAAGTCGATATTAAGCTGGTCGCAGATACACTCCAGTCGCGATAGCGTAAAGTGCTTTTCAGCGAACAGGCGTTTCACCGAGGCCTCGCTAAGCGCCAACCACTGAGCGACATCGGCATAGGTTTTACCCTGGGCGCGAAGCTGGCGCTTTAGTGTCTCAATCAGCGAATCGGCCTGGGACATAGAAATCTCTTAAACGGTATGAAAAGGCGTTACGCACAAAAGTAGCGGATAATAATACCAACAAGCACATATAACACAACTTCGCGCAAATGAGTTGCAACCAGTAAGCCTTGCTTAGAAAGTGCGTCTACTTACAGGGACTTATAAGGCTACACAACCATGCAACGACTGCTACACATAAAAGGCGCTTTGCCCTACCTGATCGCCATCTTTCTCAATGCGTTTGTGGATCTAGGCCACAAGATCGTGATTCAGAACACGATCTTCAAAAGTTACGATGGCGAAACACAGGTAGTACTCACCGCCCTGGTCAACGGGCTTATTCTGTTGCCGTTTATCTTGCTGTTTAGCCCTGCGGGCCATGTGGCGGATAGCTACCCTAAAGTGCGCGTGCTGCGCGCATCGGCCTGGGCCGCCGTGGCGGTGTCGCTGGGCATCACCGCCGCCTACTATCAAGGCTGGTTCTGGCTGGCCTTTGCGATGACGCTGCTGCTGGCGATCCAATCAGCCTTCTATTCCCCGGCCAAATACGGCTTAGTAAAGGGGCTGTTCGGCAAGCCGCGCTTGGCGGAGGCCAACGGGCTGATTCAGGCCGTGACCATTGGCGCCATTCTGGCGGGTACGGTGGCGTTTACCGCCCTGTTTGAGACCTGGGTATCGCCAGAGGATCACAACCCAGCCCAGCTGTTGCGCCAAATAGCGCCACTGGGCTGGCTGCTGGTGCTCAATAGCGCTATTCAAGTGGCAACGCTTTACCGTCTGCCGCTTGATAGCACTACGCAACCGGATACCCCGCTCACTTGGCAGCGCTACATTAAGGGGGCTGCGCTGAAAGATAACCTGCAGCTTATCGTCCGCCAGCCCGTCATCAGGCTTTCCATTATCGGTCTGGCCACCTTCTGGTCGGTGGGCCAGGTGCTACTGGCGGCCTTCCCCGCCTATGCCAAAGACGCCCTCAGTATCGATAACACCCTGGTGCTGCAAGGCATTCTGGCGGCTAGCGGTATCGGGATTGCGCTGGGCTCCATGCTCGCCAGCAAGCTCTCTCACAACCGTATCGAGACCGGCTTGATTCCGGTAGGCGCTGTTGGAGTGGCCGTGGGATTATGGTGCCTACCGCTTCTCTCCACGCCCGGCAGCCAGGCGCTGAACTTCGTGTTTATCGGCATGATGGGCGGGCTGTTTATCGTGCCGCTTAACGCACTGATCCAGTTTCACGCCGCAGACAACGAACTAGGCACCGTACTGGCAGCCAATAACTGGATTCAGAACATTGCCATGCTGGGCTTTTTACTGCTCACAGTGCTGTTCGCCCTGGCCGGAGTGGATAGTCATTATCTGTTATTGCTGATTGCGAGCGTGGCGATGGTCGGCGGTGGCTACACCATTGTAAAGCTGCCGCAGAGTCTGGTGCGCTTTCTACTGAGCTTCCTGCTGACCCGCCGCTATCGGGTCGATGTGCAGGGCTTGCAGAACCTGCCCGCCCAGGGCGGCGTGCTGCTACTGGGCAACCATATCAGCTGGGTGGATTGGGCCATGGTGCAGATCGCCAGCCCCCGCCCGGTGCGCTTTGTGATGCTCAGATCGGTTTACCAGCGCTGGTACCTCAACTGGTTCTTAAAATCCCTGGGCTGTATTCCCATCGAGCGCGGCAGCGGTGCCGACAAGGCCTTGGCTGATGTCGCTGAACAACTCAACGCAGGCGAAGTGGTGTGCCTGTTTCCCGAAGGGGCGATCAGCCGCACCGGACAGCTAGGCGAGTTCCGCCGCGGCTACGAGCGCGCCTGTGAAAGGGCGAATCCAGACGTCAAAATTGTGCCTTTCTATCTGCGCGGCCTCTGGGGCAGCCAGTTTTCACGCTCTTCCAGCAAGCTCAAGGAGCTACGCAACGCTCCGCTGCACCGTTCGGTGGTGGTCGCCTTTGGCAAACCGCTTCCCAAAGATACCCCCGCTGATGTGCTCAAACGGCGCATCTTTGAGCAGGCGACCCGCTCCTGGCAGCAGGCCATGGGGGAGCTTTCCAGCCTACCCAACGCCTGGATTCAAAGCGTTAAACGCCGCCCAAGCGAGCTTGCCCTGGCGGATACGCTGGGCCGCCCACTCAACGCAAGCCAAGCGCTCACCGCCAGCCTGCTGATGGCAAAACGGATTCGCAAACTCAACCCAGGACAGAACGTTGGCCTGCTGCTGCCCACCAGCAGTGCCGGGGTCATTGCCAATATGGCCACGCTGCTGGCCGGTAAAACACTGGTGAACCTGAATTACACCGCCGACCAGGAAGCACTTTCCTCGGCCCTTTCCCAGGCGGAAATCACCACTGTGTTCACCTCACAGCGCTTTGTGAAGAAGCTTGAGCAGCGCGGGCTCGACGTTAGCCAATTGTTCAGTGAGCAGCAGGTGGTCTTTTTAGAAGACTTGCAGACCTCGATTGGTCGTGCCGAGCGCTTGAGTACCTGGCTTGCGGTGAGAATACTGCCGACTTGGCTACTAAAGCGCTGCTTCTGCCACGGCCACGATGCCGACGCGACTGCCGCCATCCTGTTTTCAAGCGGCAGTGAAGGCGAACCCAAGGGCGTGATGCTCAGCCACCGCAACTTGATGGCCAATATCAAACAGACCTCTGATGTGCTCAATACCCAGAGCAACGACGTGGTGATGGGCTCACTGCCGCTGTTCCACGCCTTCGGCCTCACAGTGACTCAGTTGTTACCATTGATTGAAGGGCTGCCGCTGGTATGCCACCCCGACCCCACCGATGCCCCTGGTATTTCGGGCGCTATTGCCAAGCACAAAGCCACGATTATGTTCGGTACCTCCAGCTTTTTAAGGCTGTTTGTACGCAGCACAAAGGTGCATCCGCTGATGCTGGAGAGCTTGAGAATCGTGGTCGCCGGGGCAGAGAAGCTCGACGACAACGTGCGTAACGACTTTGCACTGAAATTCCACAAGCCCATTTACGAAGGCTACGGCGCCACTGAAATCGCCCCCGTTGCGTCAGTGAATCTTCCCGATGCCATGGGCGTTCACTATCAGCAAGTGCAACGGGGCAGCAAAGTTGGCAGCGTCGGGATGCCGCTGCCCGGCACCAGCTTCAAGATCGTCAACCCGGATAGCTTCGAGGAGCTGCCCACCGGCGAGGCAGGCATGATTTTGATCAGCGGCCCGCAGATCATGCAGGGTTACCTCAACGCCCCTCAACGCACCGCCCAAGCGCTAAAGGAGATGGACGGCCAATACTGGTACGTGACGGGCGATAAAGGCTTTATCGACGAAGACGGCTTTTTAACCCTGATTGACCGCTACGCCCGCTTCGCCAAGATTGGCGGTGAAATGATCAGCCTCAGCGCCGTTGAAGTGGCCGTTAAGGCGGCGCTGGAAGAGCCAGACAACGCGCTAATGGCGGTGAGTATCCCCGACAGCCGCAAGGGCGAGCGCATTGTGCTGCTTTCAGAAACCGCGTTAGACGCCAACAACGTTAAGGCCGCGATGCTCGCCAACGGTACATCATCAATGATGATCCCCAGCCACTGGTTGACGGTGGAGACCATTCCCCACCTTGGCTCTGGAAAAGCGGATTTTGCCGGGGCGAAACGTTTGGCTCAAGCGCAGTTAGGAGAAACGTAAAACTGCAGAAATGCGACAGCTGTAGTCAGCCAGCCCCTCTTGGCTGCCAAAAAGGGCTTTCTGGATGGGTTTTGCGGCGACCCCGATATTTAATGGCATAAAGAGCTGCTCGTTACGCCGGGAAGGGCAACACACCGTTATACAAAAACTCATCCAGGTAGTAAGTCGTCACTCCTGGTGCATTTTTGGGCTTGAAGGACACTTGATGAGCACTTGTGACGCAAAGCCATGGGCGCATATCGGTTGGCTCGTGCTGAGAGAGCGCTTCAGGCGTGAACAAACCCACGCAAGACCCGCCCTGAATATCTCTAGCGGAAGTGTACTCAAATGCTTCCACCTGCGAACCGCGCATTACACTACCCAACTGCTGACATGAGGCGTAATTCACCGGATGCCTCAACACATCGAGGTACTCTACAAAGGGGCCTGTGTTTAACTTCACTCCCCGGTTAGCGGCATAGTCCACCGAAAAGAGCGTATGCTCCGAGCGAAGTGATTCAGTTACAGGCTCCCCATCCATGGAGTACCAGAAAACCAGTCGGTAGTAGGCAGATTCAGCAAGGGTGGTGGCGATACGTTTACCACCATAGAAAATGCTTGGCTCAAACACTCGGCCAAAACGTGACCCCCATTTGAGAGGGGGATACCGAAAAGGCGTTTTTAGCAGATAGTGCAGGTCTTGCTCCTGCTCGGGGTAAGGCGGTTTAGCGCCTTCAAGCAGGGCTTCAAGTACCTCTTGCTCTTCTAACGTGTCGACATAACTGAGCGTGGCGACCTGCTCCTGACTTTCTACCAGCCGGTACAGCGTGCCCGAGATGGGTTCGATGTTTCGCGTGCCGCCGCAGGCCTCCCACACACTCACACTTTACCCCGCATGCCATCCACGAATCTCAGCACCGCAAACAATCCCTCCAGACGCGTTACCTGTTCAGCCGGTATCCCACCCGTGACGCGGTTGGGCGTGCGCATGAAATGCTGGATCCATTTTTGGTCGCCACCGGTAAGAGCGAACAACGCTCTGGATAAACGAATGAGCAGCAGAGCTAGCTCTCCCTGCTTAGAGTTTGGGTCGAGCTTTAGGTTTTTTTTGAGCTGCGTAATAGTTGTGCGGTGTAAGCCAAGCACTTCTGCCAAATCAGTCTGCGATAGCCCCAACTGCTCGGCTGCACGCAGCACTGCTTTAGCAAGCACCATTTCAGGGGAAGGCTTTGTATGAGCTAGTGCTGGCATCACTCACTCCATGATGATGGATTTTCATCAATAATAGCAAAAAAGCTGCTTATACACACTTCAGGCCTGATTTTTCCTTATTTTTCAGCAGACGACTCAGAGCTGTGGTCTGGGCTGTGAACATCCGCCGGGGGCTTGCCTCGTTTTAGACCCAGGGCAATATCCTGATGGCTGATAACCACCACGTCTCTTGGCCACCAATCGGGATGCTCATCGCGCACGAACGCCATGAGTTTTTCGCGCACGTGCATTTCCGCGGTCCAGCCGGCCATGGGGTCAGAGGTCATCAAGTAGCACGTCACGGTTTGTGTCGCGCCGCTCTGGTTGGTGACGTAACACAATAGCTTGTGGTGCTCGATGATATCCTCTTCTTCTTTAGCAACTTCCAGAAACTTTTCTCTTATCAGTTCGATATCAGCGCTCAGGTGGAGAGTAAGCGTCACCGAGCGGTACATCTTAGTGCCCTTAACCGACAGGTTATCGAAGGGCCGGGAGACGAAATAGGTCACCGGCACGATCAGCCGGCGGTCATCCCAAACGCGCAAGCGTATAAAGGTATAGAAAATCCCCTCTACGTAGCACCATTCGTCTTCGAAGATCACCAGATCGCCAATCCGGATGGGCTTGGCAAGCGACAGCTGGAACGACGACAAAATGTTGCCAAGCACCGCCTGCCCGGCAACACCCACCAGCACCGCCAACACGCTGGCGGACGCTAGAATGGATAAGCCAAGGGTCTCAAACAGCTGAACTTGCCCCAGGACGTAGATCGTTACCCCTGTCACGGCGATCAAAATAATGATCCGACGCACCGCATAAAGCGTAGTAAGTAGCTTGCGATCGTCCTGGGGCTTGGTGTCATCAATTTCACCGACCAAGCGCCGCATCATCCGCAGCATAATGGTATCCACCAAGCGCAAGGCGATGATACCGACACTCCAAGCCATAATACTGATTAACAGCACCCGAAAGGTCGTCGTTGCGACGGCCGAAAACGACACCACATAGTTGAGCAACGTTTGCGTCACTAACGACACCACAATAAGCGCCGTCGGCATGCCAATCTGGCCGACAAAAACACTCACTGCCCCGGAAGGCATCCATTTAGCCACCAATCCGACGAGCCTGAAGACCGCCCAACCCACCAAGCCAATGACTAGCAAAAACACAGGAATGGCAATCCACTCCCAGATGCGCAAGATCCCGAACGACTCCTCGAACCGCTCAGGGATATAGCTTTCCAGCATCGAAGGGCCGAACTGCTCATATAGCGTCGGGATGGATGCAACACTGAGGGGCATGATTAACCATGCTGCCTCCTCGTCATCCACTCGATAGCGACCCAGTCGAATATCGTAGGTTTCCCCCTTGGCCTGTATCGACGCCAGTTCAATATTGCGTCGAGTTTCGCCGACGAGTGGATTCTCCCCCGACCGATCCTCGACCATTGCATCCTCACGGCCGGACAGGTTGGAAACACTCAGCCACTCGCCACGTTGCAGAATCTCCGCCAACTGGCGAGCTAGTTCAGGGCCCTGCTCGCGCTGCTCTTCGTCGGAAAACTCGGAAAGATTGAGCATGTGCGCTGCCGCTTCGTAGTCTTCCTTTCCAGTCAGTTCAAGAAAGTTGCGAATCGACTCCCTGGGCGTTACGCGGCTCGACGCACTAGGCGGGTCGTCAAGCCCACTATTGATCGAATCCACGACGTACCAGCGACTTTCCTCGCGCTCTCCTCCTTCCGTTTGCCCCGCGCACAGGCTGGAAAATGTGAGTCCTACCACCAACATCAGCCACGCGGGCCAGGCCATTGTCACTTTCATACACGCCTTATTGATTGAAATGGGCCAAGAAATTAGCCCCAACAACCAGCCACTCAAGGCGCGCTTTCCGTGTCGGGGTCGGTCAAAGTACAGACTACCTGGTGGTAGTAATCAAGGCGCATCCGACAAAGGCCCTTTACCTCCCCTTTTGCCGTTTTTCACGCCTTTTCCACATGCATTTTTCCTTACAAGTTACGTAGAACTTTCAACGCGCTTGGCCGTCAAAGGTGCGTTAATGTGATCCCGTTAAAGACCATGACCCAAGACATTGCCCACCGCTTTCGTTGGCTATCCCCGTAGGAGGCTCCATGCTGATCAAGATTGCCAAACCGAGTGATTTACACGAATCCGACGTGACGCCGGAATCCATTTACCTATCGCGTAGACGCTTTATGGGTGGCATGGCAGGCCTTGGCGCTGGGCTAGCCCTTTCCGGCCATACCCAGGCCGCCGCAGACGATTATTCGGACGTTCCCGAAGGCGATGCGCCCGATTGGCTGAAAGAAAAAATCAGCGACGCCAAGTGGGATGCCATTACCCCAAGCGACCCTGAAAAAGACAAGCTCGCCCCCTTTGATGACGCCAGCCAATACAATAATTTCTTCGAGTTCGGCACCGACAAAGGCGACCCCGCTCGCCATGCGGGGAGCCTGGAAACCCAGCCATGGAGCGTCGTGGTCGACGGCGAGGTCAACAACGGCGGGCGTTTTGCGCTTGAAGACCTGGTAAAGCCCGCTCAGTTTGAGGAGCGGATTTACCGCCTGCGTTGCGTCGAGGCGTGGTCGATGGTGATTCCCTGGCTGGGCATTCCGCTGGCCGAAATCATCAAACGCGCCGACCCCACCAGCAAAGCCAAGTACGTGCGCTTTGAAACCCTGGTCGACCCGGACCAGATGCGCGGTCAGCGCTCATCGCTCTCGGTCATCGATTGGCCCTATGTGGAAGGCCTGCGCCTGGACGAAGCCATGCACCCGTTGACTATCATGGCCATGGGCATGTATGGACGCGAACTACCCAATCAGAACGGCGCGCCCCTTCGGCTGGTCGTGCCCTGGAAATACGGCTTCAAGAGCATCAAGTCGATTGTGCGTATCTCGCTGGTCGAAGAACAGCCGGTCAACTCCTGGCAGCAGATTGCCTCGGATGAGTACGGCTTTTTTGCCAACGTGAACCCCGAGGTCGACCACCCCCGCTGGAGCCAGGCGACCGAACGCCGCCTGCCCAATACCCTGTTCAATTCCAATACCATCGACACCCGCATGTTTAACGGCTACGAAGATGAAGTGGCCGAGCTATATGCCGGCATGGATTTGAGGAAGCACTATTGATGGCAACCGCGACACCAAGAAAATGGCTCGTGTGGCGCGTGGCGGTCTTTCTGGCGGCGCTTTCGCCGCTGGTATACTGGGGCTGGCAGGTGGCCAACAACGCTGCGGGGCCCGAGCCGGGCCGCTACCTGCTGCTTAACATCGGCATCGGCGGGCTTTGGTTGCTGCTGCTCACGCTAAGCCTCACACCGCTTACCAAGCTCACCCGCTGGAAAGGCTTTGCGTTGATCCGGCGCCAGTTGGGTCTCTGGACGCTCGCCTACGCCACCCTGCACCTGCTCAGCTACGTGCTGTTTATTCTGGGGCTTAACTGGGCGCTGCTGGGCAGCGAGATCGTCAAACGGCCCTACATTATCGTCGGCATGATCGCGCTGATCGGCCTGGCAGTACTGGGCGCGACATCTAACAAGTGGTCGATGCGCCGCTTGGGCAAGCGCTGGAAATCGCTGCACAAATTTTCCTACGCCATTTTGGGCCTGGTGCTGCTGCACTTCTTCTGGGTCGTGCGTGCCGATATGGGCGAATGGGCCATGTATGCGGCCATTGGGGCGCTCCTCATGGCTACCCGTCTTCCACCCGTCTCGCGCACGTTGCCTAAACTGCGTTATCGATTAAGTCGCTAGTCGATCTACCGTCTCACCATGGGCGCATGCTGAGCCATCAACTCTACGATCCAGTCGATGAACACGCGCAGCTTGGCGCTAACGTGGCGATTGGGTGGAAAAGCGACGTATATCGGCATGGGTTCCAACTGCCAATCATCAAATAGGCGCACCAGCTCGTCTCGGGATACGTGCTCTCTGGCCATGTAATCTGGCAGCCAAATGACGCCGAGTCCCGTCAGGGCCGCTGCAAGCCCCGCATTCCCGTCATCGACCGAGATCATACTGCGCCCCTGCACGGTGACACGCTCTCCGTTGCGGTGCAGGGCGTAAGGAAAAGCCAAGCCCGCGCGCGCCCATCTGAAACCGACAATGGCGTGCGGTGGGAGTGAAAGCGCCTGCGGATGCGAAGGGACACCGGTCTTTTCCAGATAGCTGGGCGCGGCGAAAACCCCAAGCGTCAGATCGCCCACGCGACGCGCCACCAAGGATAAATCGGTAAGCTCCCCGCCGCGGATCACACAGTCCACGCCTTCATTGATGAGATCCACCCTGCGATCACTCACGCCCAAGTCGAGCTGAATATCGGGATACTGAGCGTGGAACGCGGGCAAGGCCGGAATCAGGATCATGCGCGCAAACGGGCTGGGGACGTCCACCTTCAGCCGCCCACGGGGCAATATTGAGGCATTGGACAGGCTGGTTTCGGCATCATCCATGTCGGCCAGAAGCTTGATGACGCGCTCGTAGTAGGCCGCACCGTCCGCCGTGACGTTCACCTTGCGCGTGGTGCGGTTGAGCAGTTTGACACGCAGCCGGGCCTCCAGCTGTTGCACGAGTTGCGTCACGGTTGTCTTGCTCATGTGAAGTGTTTCGGCGGCCTTGGTAAAGCTGCCCGTCTCTACGACCCGTGCAAAGGCCTGCATTGCGTTAAAACGATCCATGGTTGCGCCAAACACCTCGTGATTGTTTGCAAACTACAAACAATGTTGAACAGAATCCGCCGTTTATCCACCACCAATGCAGGCTTACAGTGAATCCATCGTAAACAAAGGGTCGGCTTCGACCTACTGATGGAGATTCATATGGCTAAGCGTGAAGTCGTTTTCCCCTCGGGCCGCCAGGCGCTCTATGACCAGAACACCTATTCCGCTGCCGTCCGCTCGGGCGACTTTCTGTTTGTGTCGGGCCAGGTCGGCAGCCGTGAGGACGGCTCACCCGAACCGGATTTCGCCGCTCAGGTGCAGTTGGCCTTCGACAACCTTCAGAATGTTCTGGAAGCAGCGGGGGCAAGCTTCGATGATATCGTCGATGTAACGAGCTTCCATACCGACCCGGAAGCCCAATTCCCTATCTGGCTAGAAGCCAAGGCGCGCGCGTTTCCGGAAAAACCCTACCCGAACTGGACCGCGGTCGGCGTCACCTGGCTGGCGGGGTTCGATTTTGAAATCAAGGTCATTGCTAGGCTTCCATAAGAAGTTCTCATGGAATGGTGGCCAATGGTTACTGGATGTCCTCAGAGGTCACCTGCAATCTCAAGGCCGCCACTCTCGCAACAAGTCAATAAAAGCCCGCAGGCTAGGCGGCACATGCCGGTTATTCGGGTAGTAGAGAAATAGACCGGGAATGCTTGGACACCACTCTTCTAGTACAGTGACCAGCCTCCCATCGCGCAAATAGGCGTGGGCATAGGACTCTGGTACATAGGCAATCCCCAAACCATCCACGGCGGCCTCCACCATCAGTTGGCTGCTGTCCAAGGTCAGCGCACCGGGCACATCTATCGCTACGTCCTGGCCGTGCTGCTGAAACTCCCAGCGGTAGAGTTTTCCGCTCGGCAGCCTTTGCCTTATGCACTGGTGATAAGCCAGGTCGTCCGGTGTCGTTGGTGCCAGACGGCCACGTAGATAGTCAGGGGAGGCAACGGCAAGAAAACGCAGTTCATGTCCCACAGGGATGGCAATCATATCCTGGGGAACCGCCTCTCTCAGTCTTACACCCGCATCAAACCCTTGCTCGACAATATCGACCAGCCGCCCCTCGGCCACGAGATCAAGCTCGACACCATCATGAAGGGCAAGAAAACGCGGCACCACGGTTTGCAGCAACAGCCGCACGGCCCCTTCGCTGCCATTGATACGCAGCCGCCCTGTGATCTTTCCTTCGGCGCTGGAAGCATCCTCCAGGATGGACTCCAAGTCGTTCAATAGCGGGCTCAGCCGCGATAACAGCCGCTCGCCGCTCTCGGTCAGCGAGACACTACGTGTGGTTCGGTGCAGCAGCCGGGTACCCAACCGTTGTTCAAGCGTTCGCACGGTGTGGCTGAGTGAAGAGCGGCTCACTCCCATCAGGTCGGCTGCACGGCGAAAGCTGCGGTGTTCTGCCACGGCCTGAAACGCCTTGAGGTCGGTGAACGTTGGCTTGCCCATTAGTGAATTACTTTCACCTCTTCATGCTAATTGATGAGCATTCTCTTACCAGTATTACTGCCCTAACCTTTGTCTTGCAACACTTGATGAATGACTTAGGAGACATCTCATGGCTAAAATCTGGCTTATCACAGGCACTTCCACCGGCCTTGGCCGCCTGCTCACTGAACGGCTGCTAGAACGCGGCGACCGCGTTATAGCAACGCTACGTCGCAAGGGTTCGCTGGACGACTTGCTCGACTTGCATGGCGATCGCTTACAGGTACTGACCTTCGACGTGACGGATACAAAGACGATGAGAGACGCCGTTTCGCAAGCGTTCACGACGTTCGGTCGAATCGATGTGGTGGTCAGCAATGCGGGATATGGGCTCTTTGGCGCTGCCGAAGAAGCCAGTGACACACAGATCGAGCGGCAAATCGCCACCAACCTCACAGGCTCCATCCAGTTTATACGTGCCGTACTGCCGTATCTACGCGAACAAGGGGGCGGCCGCATCGTTCAGGTATCGTCAGAGGGCGGCCAGATCGCCTATCCAAGCTTCAGCCTTTATCACGCCACGAAGTGGGGCATTGAGGGGTTCGTCGAATCCGTAGCGAAGGAAGTGGCGCCTTTTGGTATTGATTTCGTTATTGCCGAGCCGGGCCCCACTGCCACCCACTTTGCTGAAGGACTGGATCGCACACTCACGACGCCAACCTATGAAGATACCCCAGCAGGCGAGCTGCGTAGGGCACTGGCATCAGGTGACTTGACCATTAAGGGCGATGCAGGCAACACCGTTGATGCCATGATTAAAATAACCGACATGCCGAACCCGCCACTGCGTATTACGTTAGGTAGCACCGCCTATGACTCCATTCGCCATGCGCTACAAGAGCGGCTTGAGTCGCTCGAAGCATATAAGGAGGTAGCACTATCTGCGGACAGGGATGAGCCGAGCTGATGTGCGTTGTCTAGCAAGTGTTTGAAAAATTGTTTCGGCTAGCGAGATTCGAAAGTTCAAGATGTCACACAGTAATGGCTTCTGGTCTTATATATCCATGGGCGGCTTCATCCCCACACGTACAGTCAATGATTCTGTTGGGAGGCCCTCAGGGAGGGCCGTTTTCTTCCCGTTATTAAACCAATAATAATCTAGCCCATAGAAGCTTCTATTCAGACCTCAACGCTTTTAATTATCTTAGCGGGATTACCCCCTACTACAACATTATCGGGCACATCTTTAGTAACGACGGCTCCCGAGGCTATAACAACGTTATTGCCTACTTTAACGCCTGGGTTAATGATAGCACCGCCGCCAACCCAGACGTTGTTTCCAAACGTAATCGGCTTTGCATACTCTTTGCCAGTATTACGCTCATGGGGATCAATGGGATGCGTGGCCGTATAAATCTGCACATTTGGACCCAGCATGCAGTTATCGCCAAAGCGTATTTCACAAACATCCAGCAGCGTGCAGTCGAAGTTGGCAAAGAAGTTTTCACCGACATGAATATTATATCCATAATCCAAGCGAATATTTGGCTCTACATAAAGACACTTCCCCGTAGAGCCAAATAAATCTTTTAACGCTTTCAACCGCTGAGCGTCGGTTTCCAGCACTTGATTGTATTGCCTCACTTTGCGTCTTGTTTCTTCATGCTCTTTTCGCAATACCGGATCAGCAGGATTGTAGAGCTCTCCTGCCAGCATCTTGTCTTTTTCTGATCGCATTAGTTGCCTTCCTTGCCAGAACCCCATGTTATTCAACACCAGTCGTTTTTGTCTCGCTCCGGTTCGGCGTCAAGCGGCGCAGCCCGTTCACAATATCATCGACGCTACTGTAGACAACCGGAATCACCAGCAGGCTTAAAAGCGTCGACGTGATCAGCCCACCAATGACCACAAACGCCATGGGGGCTCGGAAGCTGGGATCGCCAGCCCATCCTAGAGCGATCGGCATCATGCCCGCCCCCATGGCAATGGTGGTCATCACGATAGGCCGGACACGCTTCTTGCAGGCATCGAGAATGGCGGCCGCACGATCCATCCCATGCGCCCGACGGGCGATGATGATGTAGTCCACCAGCAGGATCGAGTTCTTGGTGGCAATCCCCATCAGCATGATCAATCCGATCATGGCGGGCAGCGACACGGGCGTCTGCGTGAGGAACAACGCCAGGAAAGCCCCGGGGATAGAGAGCACTAGAGCCACCAGAATGGTGATCGGCTGCATGAAATCCTTGAGCAGCAGCACCAGCACCATATAGATACACAGCACGCCAGTCAGCATGGCAATCCCGAAGCTTGAGGCAAGCTCCTCCATTTCCTCTGCATCGCCTTCTGCTGCCTGAAACACGCCGCGCGGCAACTGACGTAAACTGGGCAGTGCCTGCACGGCCTGTTCGATTTCCCCCAAGGGCTGCCCTTGCAGGCTTACCTCGAAATTGACGTTGCGCAGACGATCACGCCGGGTGATTTCCGAAGGACCGCTGCTCCACTCAAAGTTAGCCACATTCTCCAGCGGCACTGACCCGTTCGCACCAGGCACTGGTAGCCGTTTAAGGGTCGCCATATCCTCCCGAGCGGCATCCGCCAGTCGGATCATCACTGGCACTTGGCGTGAGCTTAGGTTCAGCTTAGGCAGATCCTCGTCGTCATCTCCCACGGTCGCGATGCGCAGCGTATCGGCAATAGCTTGTGCAGAGACCCCAAGGTCGGCGGCGCGAGCAAAGTCCGGGCGTACAATAAGTTCAGGCCTGACCAGACTGGCCGTCGAACTCACCGCGCCGATGCCGGGAATGGAACGCATCTCCCGCTCGACTTGGCGGGCATGCCGTTCAAGTACCCGGCTATCCTCACCGGCGAGGACTAACTCATAGCCATCCCCCTCGTCGCCTACGCGAGTTCGCACGCCGGGAAGCGTGGCGAGTGCAGCGCGCAACTGCTGCTCTATGTCTTGCTGCGTAACGCCCGAGCGGGTTGCGCGATCCGCCAAACCAACGGTCAGCTCAACCGAGGTCACACCGCTGTCACTGCTGCCGGAGTCCTCACCGACGGCCGCGAAGACGCTGACGACATGGCGTTGCGTCACCAGTCGTGAGCGTGCCTGCTCGGCAAGCGCCTCCGCTTCAGACAAGGTGCTACCGGGCGGTAAGGTGAGTGTCGCCTGCGTCTGGGGCTCATCATCGGGGGGTATGAAGGTACCCGGCAGAGTCGAGGCCAGCCAGATACCACCTGCAAAGCAGGCCGCCGCCGTGAGCAGCGTTGTCTTACGGTAGCGCAGGCACCAACGGGCGACGACCAGATAGACGCTAATCCACGCTGGATCGCGCGGGGGATGTTCGGGTTTGCGCAGCAGATACGCAGCCAGCATGGGCGTCAGCAGGCGCGCCACCAGTAGCGAAAACAGCACCGCTACCGAGGCCGTCCAACCGAACTGAACGAAGAATTTCCCGACGGTGCCGCTCATGAAGGCCGTGGGCAGAAAAACGGCAATCAACGTGAAGGTCGTGGCGACCACGGCCAAGCCGATTTCTGCCGCCGCATCCATGGCGGCCCGGCGCGGGGGCTTGCCCATTAGCAGATGCCGCTCGATATTCTCAATCTCGACGATGGCATCGTCCACCAACACCCCGATCACCAGCGAGAGCGCCAGCAACGTCACCACATTGAGCGAGAAGCCCATCAGCTGCATGAAAGCGAAGGTGGGGATGATCGACAGCGGAAGCGTAACCGCCGCAATCAGTGTGGCACGCCAATTGCGCAGGAAGCAGAACACCACCACCACCGCCAGCGCCATGCCCTCGAATAACATCTGCATGGAGCCCTGGTAGTTCTCCACCACCTCCCCAACGAAATTGAAGGCTTCTTCGATCTCTATATGGGGATATTGCGCCTGCAATTCCGCGAGCGCAGACTGCACGCCCTCGGCCACATCCACCTCGCCGTATCCCTCGGCACGGGTCATCTCGAAGCCGACCACGGGCGCCCCATCCATCAATGCCATCGAACGCCGCTCGGCCACGGTATCGGTAACCGTCGCCACTTCATCAAGTCGAATGCGCCGACCGTCACTGAGCGCCAGCTCCATCGTCGCCAGCTCGGCGGCGGATTCAGCATTGGCGATGATGCGCACGGCCTGTTCGGCGCCGCCGACATCTACACGGCCACCGGGCGCCTCCAGCTGCGCTTGGCGCAGCTGGCGGGAGATATCCAGCGCTGTCGTGTTTAACGCCAGCAGGCGATCCGGATCCAATGCCACGCGGACTTCGCGGTCAACGCCACCGATCCGCCGAACCGAACCAACACCGGGTACCGCCAAGACGGCCTTGGTCATTTTGTCATCGACGAACCAGGAGAGGGCCTCATCGTCTAGATCGGAGGAGGTCACCGTGTAGCGTACAATCGGCTCACTGGAAAACTCACCCTTCTGAATCACTGGATCACGCAGGTCGGCGGGTAGATCCGAGCGGATGCGAGCAACAGCGTCGCGCACGTCATCAATAGCCTCTTGCACGGACTTTTCCAGCCGGAATTCGATAGCGATATCGGCATTACCATCCGTCAGCGTTGTAGAGATATTTTTGACGCCGGAGACGGTAGCGATGGAGTCCTCGATCTTGCGAGCAACCTCGTTCTCCATTAAGGCGGGGGCCGCCCCGGGCAACGAGGCGGAGACCTCTACGAGGGGCAGCTGTACATCCGGCAAGTCCTGAATAAACAAGCCTCGGAAGGAGATGAGCCCCCAGAAGGTCAGCAGGATAAAGAGCAAAACCACCGGAATAGGATTGCGAATCGCCCAGGATGAGGCATTAAGCGTCATACCCCCTCCTCCTCAACGTCGGTATCGTTCGTTTGGGGTGAATGAGCCGGCTCTCCTTCAATCACTCGAACCTGGTCACCGTTACCCAGAAAAGCACCGCCCGAGGCGACCACCTTGGCATCGGACTCAAGCCCGTCGCGAATTTCGATGCGATCATCCGTTTGCTGACCAAGGGCAACTTTCTGCTCCGTTATCTGGCCTTCATCGCTGACGCGATGGACGTAGCCAAAGCCATCGCGTCGTTGCACCGCAGCTCGGGGTAGCGTCATTACTTGGCGGCTGCCCAGTTCAAACTCTCCCCGCGCAAACATTCCCGCCCGAGCGACGTCGCTTGCTGGAAGATCGACGTAGACCAGGCCATTTCGGGTAGCGGCATCGACTAGCGGCGCAATCATGCGCAAACGCCCGTCGAGTTCGTAGCCACCTGATAGGGTGACTCTGGCAGTCTGACCGGGCCGCAGCTTGTTCAGATCAGAAGCGGCGACTTCGGCCCGCCATTCCAGCCGACCGTGGCGCGTCAATCGGAACAGTTCCTGATCGGCGCCGGTAACAGCACCAACTGTGGCCGTGCGGGAGGTAATCAAACCGTCGTCCGGGGCGACCACCTCCGTCTGAGCCAAGCGTAGCGCTTGGGCTTCATTCTGCGCTTGCGCAACGCCTAGTCGCGCCCTGGCGGTGAGTTCGGCGGTTTCGTATTGCTGAATCTGCTGCTCTGAAAGCGATCCCGTGGTTTTCAAACCGCGGGCACGCTGAGCATTGGCCGTTGCTTCCGCAAGCGTTGCCTCGGCTTCCGCCACGTCAGCGCGGCTCCTCGCCAGCTCTGCACGTACTGTCGTATCGTTATAAACGGCCAGCACCTGCCCTTCTGTGACCTCATCACCCACGTCCACCCTGACGTCGACCAGCCGCAGGCCGCTGATTTCGGTGCCGATACTGATCTCCTGCCACGCAGCAATATCACCATTGGCCGCAATCGTCGTCGGAAGCGTCTGAGACTTTAGAGTCGTCACATTGACGGATAGTGAGGGCTGCGCCGTCGGCTCGTCGACCTCATCGCTTTCCGACGACACCGCCTGCATACATGCCAGCGCGGCTGCGCTTGCGATCGCGACAATCATAATGCCGAGATACATTTTTCTGGTCGGAGATGACATAATTCAGGCCTGTTCCAAATAGTTCAGTTCGTTGATGAAAAACGACATCAAGC
Organism: Halomonas sp. HL-48; assembly: GCF_001314875.1. Lineage (GTDB taxonomy): Bacteria > Pseudomonadota > Gammaproteobacteria > Pseudomonadales > Halomonadaceae > Vreelandella. The sequence continues at coordinate 92,506 of NZ_LJZS01000008.1, read as the reverse complement.
ATTTCTACTGAACTACTATCGGCCTGCCTTCCTTTCTCATTTCTTACTGAGATACTGTTTTAAAAAAACCGGCACCAGTAAGAAACCCGTAAGATAGCGCTCCTGATGATGGCACTTGCATACCGCTCTCACTTACACACTATGCTAGGAGTGCAATCATGAGTTTTGATCAGTCGCTATTGCTGAATGGCCGTTTCACCACTATGAGATTGGCGACAACCGCATTTATCGGTGGTCTTGTTATTGCTTCTCCGTTGGCGTTCGCCGACGAATCGAGCTCAGACGGAACCACTTGGGGATTGGGCGTAGGCGCAATGAGCGAACAGGACCCCTATGCCGGTATCGACAGGGAAAGCACCCCATTTCCCTTATTCCTGGTCGAGAACCGGTACATTAGTGTCTTCGGACCGGAAATCGAATTCAAACTGCCGAGTATTGATATCAACGACTCTCAACAGCTCAATTTCGGTATCGTCGCCCAGTACGATGAGAGCGGCTACGAAGAAGACGACGCCCCGATTCTCAACGGCATGAGTGAGCGCGAGGGCGGCTTTTGGGCGGGGGCCAAGGCGGAGTGGGAAAACGAGCTGTTCGAGGTCAGCGCCGAATGGCTCGCCGATGTCTCCGGCAACAGCGACGGGCAGCGCGTCGATCTTGGCCTTGAGAGAACGTGGGAATTCGGTGAACATATAATGCTAACCCCATACGTTGGGGCATCCTGGCAGGACGACAAGAACGTCGATTACTACTTCGGCGTTCGCGATAATGAGGTTCGCTTCGATCGCCCCGCCTATAAGGGAGAGTCGGCTACCAATATCGAGGCGGGAGTGCGCGGCGTGTACCAGTTTGACCAACATCACTCTGTGCTGATAGGTGTTGAGGTCACGAGCCTGGCGGACGAAATCAAAGATAGCCCGCTGGTGGATCGCTCGACCCAAAACGCCGTGTTAGTTGGCTATCTTTACACCTTCTGATGAGCCGGATACTGCTGATCGAGGATCACGATCGCCTAGCCCGACTAATGCACCAAGGGCTGGTGAACGCTGGCATCGCCGTGGATGTGGTGGACCGCATTGATGCAGCATGGGCTGCCGTTCAGCAGATATCCTACCAGGCACTGGTACTCGATCGCGGCTTGCCGGATGGGGACGGACTGCTATTGCTCAAGAAGCTCCGCAACGCGGGCCTTAGCGTGCCCTGCCTGGTGTTAACAGCACGCGATGCGCTGCATGACCGGCTAGAAGGCCTCGAAGCCGGCGCCGACGACTACCTGCCCAAGCCGTTTGCCATGGACGAGATGGTGGCACGGGTTCGCGCCTTGCTGCGCCGCCCTGCGGAATTACACTCAATCGACCCCAGTCATGGCGACCTGAGGCTACACACGGAAAGCGGCGTTCTGTACTGTAGCGACGAGAGCATAACCCTTGCCCCGGCAGAGCTGCACATTATGCAGTTGCTGTTATACAAGCACGATGAGGTCGTTCGCCGCAGCGCGCTGGAAGCGGCGGCCTGGGGCCTAAGCGAGGCGGTAACACCTAACGCCCTGGATGTCGCCCTACACCGTTTACGCCGCAAACTGCTGGCCATCGGCTCGCGCCAGCGGATCGCCAACGTCAGAGGAATGGGGTATGCGCTTCGTCAAGCGGATGACGCTAAATAGCCTGAGGCTGAAAGTGCTGCTGGCCTATGTGGCGGGCATGGTACTGAGTATCACACTGCTGGTCATTGCTGCAGCAGCGGTGCTTAAGAGCGATCTACTGGCTCGTATGGATCTGGCCGACGCGACCGAGGGGCTAGTAGACAATATCGAGTTCGACAGTCGCGGCCGACCCGTAGGCTTCGACTCGAGTCTGGAGGACCGCGCCTGGCTGTACGACGGTCCGCAGCGCGAAGCGGCTTACCGGATTCTGGATGAAGCCGGAAACGTGGCCGTCTTTTCGAGCTCAGGTGAGGAGTTCTGGACGGCCGACGGCGATCTTGTTCGGCTGGCACGCGGTAACTTCACCTTCGAGCATGAGGGAAATACCTTCTACGGCGCAACGCAGCCCCTCGAGCATGAGGGGCGAAGGTGGTATCTGCAATTCGCGGTCAGTGCGAGGTTCCTGGATGTCGTCTATACCGTGTCCTTTCCGCAGGTGGTCGCTGCCGTGACGGTGTTCGGACTTGTGCTGTTCATCGCCTTCGGGTTATGCGCCTATATTACTCTGCGCTACACCCTCAAGCCATTGCGAGACGTATCGGAGTCCGCGGCGGCCATCTCGCCGCGCTCCATCAACGCCCGGCTGAATACGGACGCGGTGCCCGAGGAGATTGCGCCACTAGTGGATAGCTTCAATCACACCCTGGAACGCCTTGAGCGGGGTTATCGCCTACAGCAGGAGTTTCTCGGCCATGCAGCACACGAGTTAAAAACACCACTGGCGTTGATCCGTGCACAGATTGAATTGATCGCAGATGGTAAGAATGATCGTGAGGCGCTATTGAGCGATGTCGAGTACATGACGCGCCAAGTGCAACAACTGCTACTGCTGGCCGAAGCGAGCGAGGCACACAGCTACCAGTTTAGCGTTGTTCGGATGCAGGACATCGCCCACGAAGCTTCTACCTACTTACAGCGCATGGCAGAGTCCGCCGACGTGCATTTAACGGTGCTTGCCCCGGATCAAGGGGTGACATGGAAGGCTGATCGCGGGGCATGCTTCACCCTGCTCAAGAACTTGCTGGAGAACGCCATCCAGCATGCCCCTGAGCAGACCCTTGTCAGCATGGAGATCCAGGAAAATATAATAACTGTGCGTGACCGTGGCCCAGGCGTCGAACCAGAGCAATTGGCCCTGCTGTTCTCACGCTTCTGGCGTGGGGCGCATCGGCGCGACCATGGAGCAGGCTTGGGGCTGGCGATCTGCCAAGAGATTGCCATGGCACACGGTTGGAAGCTTTCGGCCGATAACGCCCATCCCGGATTGATCATGACCTTATGCAGAGAAAACGAAGCCAGTGAAAGCGATTCCCGCGAAAATATAACCTTCGAACGCGTGTACCACCGCCAAGATAAACGCCCACTCAAGGTCATTTGAAAAGGCGGAGGCATGGGTGGTTCCCCGCCTCGGTGATCGCAATGTCACACCAGCCCAGTCGGCTACGTCCCCAGGCTGATTACCAGTGACGCGAGTGAGTTGGCCTATCAACTGGGCGATGAAATCGCCGCACGAACTTAAGGTATTGCCGAATCAGATCAGCCCAAGCGCTGAAGCCACACATGTCGAGCATTTTCCGAAAACTCAACTATGCCAATCATGCTGCGGCCACTATCTATCTATTCGCTCATAGCAGGCCTGACTTGAATGAAATGCCTTGCGCCTTTTTTGTTAGCGACCAATTTGATGCAAACGTACTTTCAGTAAGAAACGAGAAAGTAAAATAGGCCGACATTGTCAGCTAATGGTAATCGCTAACCAAATGCATCATGCACGAATGACGAATCAATAGTTCTTGCAAGCGACCCTATGAACTTAAACCGCTTTCCTTACAGACGGCTCACCAACGAAAAAATCTGACTGATTGAAAGTAAAGAGGGAAACGACATGCCTAGAACTGAGCTTCCACCGTCCAAGGGCTTTTTTCAAAAGTGTTACGTAGAGCGACAAACGTTATTTTCAGACATCTGGCTGTCAAAGCACCCTAGAACGCTCAGCTATTTACAGTATTTTGCACTACGCATAATAGTTTCTTTAACTTCTTTTTTGATGTTACCCATGGTTCTATTTAACGCAGAACCAATTGAAATTATCATTGCTGTCTTCAGCGTTGAAGCTAGTTCTACGGCCTTGATATTTTCAAAAATTAAAACTAAATCCACTACAGCTTGGCTGCTGAGCTATATTGAGGATGAGATCATAGAGTTCACCAATGCAGTAGGAGTGGCAGGCACAGGAGCTCTCGTCGTTATATATTTATTAACGTGAAATTTTTCTTAATATCATGTTTAAAAGTAGCCGATCAATCAGTCAGAAATGCGGCCTGACCGCCATCCACCAGTTTTGACGATAACGCCATCGAAGCTGCTTGCCTTGCCCCATCTTTGGTGGATTAGCGATAGAACCGCGACAGCGCCCTGAGCACCTCGTTCGACACCCCCGACTGGATCTCGATATCCTCGAGTTCGTTCATTCGGTAGTCATAGACTGCGAAGGCCCCTGTGGGGTGCACGGCCACCTGATAGTCGGGCATCAGAATGCCATAACCCATGTAGCTGCCTGAAAGCATCCAGTCGCGATGGGGTTCTTCGTCCAATAGGCTTTGCCCCAGGGTGTAATGTTGAGGAGCCGACTCACAATCTAGCAGTTCCTCGAGCAGCGTCGGTGCGATATCGGCATGGTGCGTTCGCCGCTCCAGCATACCACCGGACCGCCTTGGCAAATGCATCACCAGCGGGACCTGGACCTGCTCCGGCGTGTAGTTGCTGCCATGCCCCCAGTAGTTCTTGCCATGTTCGTTGAAGGATTCACCGTGGTCGGAAGTAATCACTACCGCCGTATCCTCAAGCTGCCCACGTCGTTCCAGGTCATCGAGTACGCGTCCCAATTGCTGATCCACATAGCGCGCCGCCGTGCGATAGCGGTTCCAGTAAGGTTCGGGATCAAAGTCAGGCCCCAGGCTCATGTGGTTGACATGCTCCCAATAAGGCGTGAACCGTGGAAAGTCTGGCGGATGGCTGTAGCCATGCACGGCGTCATAGAACAGGAAACCAAAGAACGGCCGCTCATCTGACCTTGCCTCTTCTTTGTCCATCCAGGCTAGCCAGTCATCGGTGATCTGCTGGTCGCGCTCCCAGGGCTCGCCCTTTGCTGGCTCCAGCGAGACATCCTTAAGGCCGGCAAAAACGTTACGGTCAAAGGCAGGGCTCACCAGCGTCGCCGAAGAGAGAACCTGAAAGCGGTAATCGGCAGCCTCGAATTGCTCCATCAGCACCGGGGGCGTCTGGCTGGCAGTAAATGCATCCCAGTAGGTGACGGGCAGGCCATAGAAAAGACTGAAGACGCCGGCCTTGGTGGAGTTACCACCACTCATATGCTCACGCGCCCTGAACCAGCCGGGTTGATTGGCGTACCGGTAAAGATTCGGCATCACGTCAGGAGTCAGCATATCGTGACGCAGGGTATCCAGCAGCACCAGCAGCAGGTTGTCGGAAGACATCGACGGCGAGCAGCTCAGCGGCGCAGAGGGGTAGACAAGATCCTGCGCCTCGCCCTCTGTCGCCTCAAGGTCCACCCGATCGCGCACCGCCTGGGGATCGACCCATCCCTGTTCGACAAAGAAACGCTTGGCAGTGGCCGGATAGAAGACCGGCACATGACGCGTCATGCCGGTGATGTCGCGGTCATAGTGGGCATCCGCCCAGGCATGCCAACCGTGCACCCCCAGCAGGGCTAAAAAGCTCACTACCAGCATTGCGCCCACAGGCCGTGACGGTGGACGGCGCCTGAACAGCAGTCCGAGACCACCCTGCACCGCCAGCATGCCCAGCACGCCACCGACGGCCAGTGCCCAGGCGACCCATGAGAAGCTAAACACGTCTCCCCCGGCGTTGAGCAGCAGGTCGAGAATGAAGCCACTCAGGTGGAAGCGGTACTGAGCGTAGACGAAGGTATCGAGCAGCAGCAACAGCTGCAGGCCACTCGCCCAAAGGGTGGTTATCAGCCATAGCCCGATGCCGCGTAAAAGCGTGGCCAGCAAGAACATCGGCAAAGCTCCCAGCCATACCAGCAGCGAGAGATGGCCGAGGAAAACCATCAGCAGGTAGCTCCACTGCTCGGCCCCCTCGGGCTGGATATAGCCGACATAGCGCAGCGAGATCATCCAGGCAATCAGCAGGTTGGCCAGGGTCCAGGCGCCAAGCCAGCGCCACCGGTGCAGGAGTCGATAGATCATGCGCTAATCCTCGAAAGACCAGAGGCCCTTCAGTCAACGTTGGGTGGAAAGCGTGTTGACTGTCGCAGCCGCTCACTTACTGGAAACTTACGCAATATTTCTTGATCGTTCCGATCCCCCAGTAAGACTTCTGAAAGACGCATTACCGTTTAATCTCGTTCCATGCGACGAGGATCAATCCATGGGAGAGCTGGAGTCCGATTAAAAGGGCAGACAAGCGGCAAAAGAAGCCGATAACGTCCTATTCGCATTTGCTATTTCGCTAAATTGTCGCTTTCACATTTCAGCGACGTTTTAGCCACATCGGCTTTGCTAACCTGCCATCGTTTTATCAAGACAGAGAGGCCGAGCCACACATTGGGTTGCGACTGGGTTATGCCTGAATAAGGGAGATCAGCTGATGGGAAACGTGCTTGGAGCGGCGCCGATTAGAGTGTTGATTGTCGAAGACAACCGCGACATTTGCGAGAACATTGCTGAGTATCTCGAAAAGCATCGCTATGTTGTGGATTTTGCCTTCGACGGTATAAGCGCGATGTACCTGGCATTGACGAATCCATTCGACGTTATCGTTCTGGACCTGATGCTTCCGGGGATGGATGGCCTGAGTTTCTGCAAAAAGCTGCGAGCTGATGCCAAAGTAGAAACGCCCGTGCTCATGCTAACGGCGAGAGACACGCTTGACGATAAACTCAAGGGTTTCGAGGCGGGAGCTGACGACTATTTGGTTAAGCCATTCGCATTACAAGAGCTACATGCGCGACTGCAGGCGCTGTGCAAACGTAGTCACGGAAAGACCGATAATCTGTTAACGGTTGGTGATCTGACGATGAACAGGTCCACGCTGCAAGTACATCGTGCGGGGCAGCGTATCGACCTCACCCCTGCCGGCATGAGGCTACTTCAACGATTGATGGAAGAGGCACCGTCTGTTGTGGCTCGCGATGATCTCGAAACATTGTTATGGGCTGACGAGCGCCCTGATGGCGATGCGCTTCGCTCGCACTTGTACAAGCTGCGCCAGGCTATCGATAGGCCGTTTGATAGCCCGTTAATCCATACCGTGCATCGTATCGGGTACCGAATTGCAGAGGATGCTCAGTAATGTACCGGCACAGCTTGCGCACGCGTGTCGCGATTGCATTTGCAGTGTGCGTTGCTGTGCTCAGCGTGGCCTGGGGGCTCGCCTTCTTCGCTGCGATCAGGTTTACCGAAGACCGGGTGCTCCAGCATCAGCTGCAGCGTGCCGCAGAGAGCTACCCCTCTATGCCGATGAACCTTCGCGGGTACGATGAGATCGGTAGCTTGCCTGAATCATTGAGGGAATGGGCACAAACCAATCCCGATGAGGGCTTGTACGAATTCGAGAATATAGAACTGCATGTCGCGGTAGTACCTACCAACGATGAACAGCAACAAGGCTTTGTGGTGTTCGATGTTGCCGGGATTGAGGCTGCCTCGTCTGAGGATTGGTGGTGGCTGCTCTTTATCACCGGTGCCGTAGGTGCGCTCGCTACGCTTGGTTTTGCGCTGGGCGTGGTTGTTATGCGCAAAGCTGTCGCCCCTGTGTCGCAACTCGCAAAAGCGGTCGCAGACATCGATCCAAAACAACTATCGGCCGAAGATCATAAACGCATAGAGGCCAGCCGGTTCGGCGATGATGAAGTTGGTGTGCTGGCGAGGACCATCGAAAAGACGCTTGAGCGTATCAGCGCATTTGTTGAGAGGGAAAGATATTTTACCAGTTCAGCCAGTCATGAGTTGCGGACGCCGATCACGGTGATAACAGGCGCACTTGAGCTGCTAGAACAAAGCAACCTGTCAGCGACCGATGAGAAGGCGCTTGATCGAGTGAAGCGCGCGACGCTCGACATGAAAACCACGATTGAAATGTTCTTGTGCCTCGCTCGCGAAACCGACGACGGGTTGTATGACGAGCAGTTCTTAGTGATGCCGCTGGTGAACAAAGCGATAGATCAGCAGCGCTATCTGCTGACCCGCAAATTCGTCGATGTTGATATCGATGAACTCGCAAAACCCATAGTCAACGGACATCCACAGGCCTTTTCTATCGCGGTCAATAATCTGGTGCGAAATGCGTTCGAGCATACGCTCCACGCGCACGGCCCGATCATGATTCGTATTAAAGAGCATGAACTCTTAGTCACCAATCAGGTGAGCAGTGACGCTGATAAGCGGTACACGCAGACTGAGGCAGCGTCATCTCAAGGGTATGGTCTTGGTCTGGGTATCGTGCAACGGCTGTGTGAGCGCAATGGCTGGTCGTTTTCGCTACTCGCTGATGAGAAGCGTGTTGTCGCCCGTCTTTCGTGGTGATCCAAAAAGACTAGGTCAGTACCATTTTCAAATGGCGGTTCAATGGAGTCAGCTCTGACTTTATGACGGCCGCATCGGTAGGCAATCGGGGGTACAGGGTGACCTTTACACGCAAGCAGCAAGCATCCGCCGCAGAGCCCGCGTCTATCGCGAGCGAGACACAGGCACCAATAACCATCTCGGCTCCAATGACTCCACTGATGGATGCTGTTCATCTAAAGAGCATGATAAACGCAACCTTATTGAACCTTCTGCCAGCTCAAGAAACATCGCCCACGCATCTACATCGAGCCATGCATTACGCCTTATTGGGTTCAGGCAAGCGCTTGCGTCCGCTTCTTACGCTTCTGGCTGCGAACGTGGCCCCTGAAAGTCACACCCTGCGTATGGCCTGCGTATCGGAACTGGTGCATACCGCTTCGCTGATTCTTGACGACCTGCCCTGCATGGATGATGCGACTATGCGTCGTGATCGCCCCTGCACGCACATACGCTTTTCCGAAAGCACAGCCATTCTTGCCTCAACCAACTTCCTCAACCTTGCGTATGGGGTTATCGCCAATTGCCCCAACGTAGATGCTTTCAGCAAAGTCGCTGTGAGCGCTCACCTCAGTCATATTGTGGGTTCTATGGGATTAATTGGCGGACAAATCGCTGATTTGCAAAATCACCCCGTGGGCACCAAAAGCGCCATTGAGCAGCTTTATCACCTAAAAACAGGTTGCCTGATTGAATTTGCTGTCGTCACCGGTGCACGACTTAGGGGGCTGGATGGAGAAGCGATAGATGCATTGACGCGCTTTGCCCGCGCCTTTGGTCTGCTGCTTCAGCTTTACGATGATATGTTGGACCACACTACCTTTGTGCAAGAGACCGGTAAGGACGTGCTGCAGGATGCGGGGAAAACCACTTTGCTTTCTCTTTACACACCGGAAGAAGTTCGCAACGCACTGAACAACGCTCAAGCAATGGCAAGAGAGCAATTGCGCAGAGCAGGATACGACGAATCCTTGCTCGCAGCGTTCGTGGAACAAAAGTTCGTTACCGTCGACGGTGCGGCGCAAAGGCTTGGGGTTTAGATCTAACGAATGACAACGACTTCAGCACTTACCATTGATCAACTAAGAATCGTCTTCGGCAGCCACAGCGCCTTGGACGACGTTTCTTTACAGCTAGACCGAGGCGAAATACTCGGCATCCTCGGGCCTAACGGTGCCGGAAAATCGACATTGCTGCGTGCCATTACCGGCAAGCTGCGCCCCACCTCTGGGCAAATATTCATAGCAGGAAAAGCGCTTTCTCCGGGTAAGGCCTATCAGCATTCCATCGGCTTCACCCCCCAGTTCCTGGGTTTGTACCGGCACCTGACGGGACGGGAGAACCTGGCGTTTTTCGCGCGCTGCACAGGAGTTAGCCGCCACCAGGTGCCCGCACGGGTCAGCCAAGCGCTGGAAGAAATCGAGTTAACAGACAAAGCCCATATGCGGGTGGATCACTTGTCCGGTGGTATGCAACGGCGCTTACACTTGGCAGCCACCCTGGTCTCGCACCCTTCTCTACTCGTGCTGGACGAACCCACGGCCGGGGTCGACCTGAGTGTGCGCAAGTCCATCCACGATCTTATTCGCCGCCGCGCCGAGCAAGGTGCGGCCGTGGTCGTTGTGACTCATGAGTTAGATGAAGCTGAAGTGCTATCCCACCGCGTAGCCCTTCTTCATCAAGGCCAACTGAAAGCCTTGGCTGAGCCCCAGACGTTAATACAAGAAACCTTCGGCAACCGTCAGCTATTCGTTGTGCGTACGGTTCCCATTCTTCCCCCGGCACTCTATGAGCGGCTGCAGGAGATTGGTTTTCGCCCTCGCAGTGATGAGAGTAGTGATGAGAGCACTGAATGGTGGCTACAAAGTGACCTACCGCTGGATAGGTTGGTCGACCACCTCTACAGCGATTTGAACGGAGCACGTGATGCCATTGCCGAGGTCTCGGTACGTCGGCCCGGTTTAAAAAACGTGATGCAGCACTTTACCGGTGCTCGAACCGATTCTGCGGCGGAGCCGGTGTCATGAGCGCAATTTTTCGGGTGATGGCCCTGGGCTTGTGGCGTGACCGCGGAGCCTTACTCCTGGCATTTGCTTTGCCCAGCTTGGTATTCGCCATATTCGCCAGTATCTTCTCCGGCGCCACGGAAGGCGACTTGCACTTGCGGGTCGGTCTTGTGGTGGAAACCGAAGATCAACAGATGCAAGAGTTTGCGCAGTACCTGACGCAGACCGAAGAACTGGAGATGACGGCTCTGCCCGATTCGGGCCGTGCTCAACTGCTAGAAGAGGTGCGGCAAGGCGATTTCGACACGGGGGTGATCGTTCACGGACAAACGGACAACGATCCGCTGTTTACTATCGTCAGCGAGCCCACTCGTGAAATTGCCGCTCTGTCTCTACAAGGCTGGCTGCGCCAACGCCTGTTCTCCCAGCAACCGCAGGTTCTTGTGCAACGCATTGCGCAAACCACAGAAGCTCTGGTTGAGGGTTTCTCGCCCGAACAACAAGCGCGCCTGGACGCCGCTCTGGAAGCCATGGCCAGGGACCCGGGCGAGGCAGCAATCGAAGACTCGCTTATCGCGCTGGAACCCGTCTATGGCAAGGCGCCGGCGTCAATATCTGGGCTTAGCGGTATTGCTTACTATGCGGGCGCCACCACTATTCTGTTCTTGTTATTGTCCGCCGTGAACGCGGGCATGGTCAGTTTGGAAGAGCGCCAAAACGGTATCGCCGAACGCCTCCTGCTGAGCAAAGCGGCGCATTCACGGTTACTGCTAGGACGGTTTCTGTTCTTGTTAAGTCTGGGATTCTTGCAGGCTAGCGCTATATTCCTGGTCGCCAGGTTCGGTTTTGGACTACAGATAGAGAGCGCTTTGGCGAAAGTCATTGTCATGGCACTTGCCTGCGCCGCCGCTAGTGCTGGGCTGGCACTTTTACTCCTGTCGCTGTGTCGAACAACGCAACAGGCGACAACCTTTTCTTCGTTTTTTGTGCTCATTATTTCCAGCGTCGGCGGCTCAATGGTGCCACGTTTCATGATGCCTGAGTGGTTGCAGACGGTAAGCCTGTTCACGCCGAATGCCTGGGCGATTGAAGGTTTTTACGGGGCGTTGATTCGTGGCGACAGCTGGGCTCAACTAGCCCTGCCCGGCGGCATCTTGGCTGCCGTGGCGCTTGTGAGCCTGCTTTTAGCTGCCCTCCCCTTATTCAAGACGCCGGCCTAAGAGAGGTTGTAAAACATGATGGACTGGTTCTGGACGCTCATGCTTGTGATAGCGGCTTTCCTGGGCATGGAAGTGTTCGCCTGGTACGCCCATAAGTACATTATGCACGGCTGGGGCTGGCGCTGGCACAAATCCCATCACGAACCCACTGAGGGCGTGTTCGAGAAAAACGACCTGTATGTTGTTGTGTTTTCGCTGGTGGTGGTCGGCATGTTTGCTGTGGGGGATCTTTACTGGAAGCCTCTCATGGCAATCGCATCAGGCATTACGCTGTACGGCGTCGCTTACTCTCTGTTTCACGACGGTATGGTTCACCAACGCTGGCCGATTCGCTGGCAGCCGAAGAGCGGCTACTTGAAGCGCCTGGTCCAAGCTCACCGAATACATCATGCCGTACGTACTCGAGAGGGTGCTGTGTCCTTCGGCTTCCTTTACGCGCCAGATGTCAGAAAACTCAAAAAACGCCTACAGCAGAAACGGGCTGCACCGCCAGCGGGAGCGCGACATGACCGATGACAGTATGGTGAAACGCAAGAATGATCATCTCGACATCGTGCTGGACGCTCGCCGGGCTTACACGCCGACCCTTACGGGATTCGCCGACTATCGCTTCGCTCATTGCGCCCTGCCACAGTTGAACCTGGACGAGATTGATCTAAGCGCACGACTTTTCCATAAACTCGTGAACGCGCCGCTGTTGATCAGTTCCATGACCGGCGGTGCCGAGCGGGCCAAAACGATCAATCACCATCTGGCAGAAGCCGCCCAACACCTGGGTATCGCCCTGGCCATCGGTTCCCAGCGAGTCGCCCTGCAATCTGGCAGCGATCATGGCCTGACTAAGCAGTTACGACGTATCGCCCCGGATATTCCCCTGCTTGGCAATATTGGCGCGGGTCAGCTACGGGAACCCCAGGGGATCGACTGGGCGCGCCGTGCGGTGGAGATGATCGAGGCGGATGCATTGATCGTCCATCTCAACCCCCTGCAGGAGGCAGTGCAACAGGGCGGCGACCGGGACTGGCGTGGCGTGCTTCAGGCCATCGGCACGCTGGTCACGTCGCTCGAGGTGCCGGTGGTGGTCAAGGAAGTAGGCGCAGGTATCTCCCCCGAGGTGGCCCGGGCGCTGGTGGAAGAAGGCGTGGCGATGATCGACGTGGCCGGCGCGGGCGGCACCAGTTGGGCGGCGGTGGAGGCGGAACGTGCGCAAGATGAGACTCAGCGCCGAGTCGCCATGGCCTTCGCCGGCTGGGGCACCCCTACCGCGCAGGCCATTCGCGCGGTGCGCCAGACCCTGCCAGAGACACCGCTCATTGCCTCCGGCGGCATTCGCGATGGGGTGGACGCCGCTAAGGCTATACGCCTGGGCGCGGATCTGGTGGGCCAGGCCGCGGCAGTGCTCGAATGTGCCACCGAATCCAGTCAGGCGGTGATCGAACACTTCGAGGTGCTCATCCAGCAGCTGCGTATCGCCTGTTTCTGTACCGGCAGCGCCGATCTGCATGCCTTGCGTTCAGCGGTGCTGCTGGATGATCGCGGCGTCCCTCTGGAAGCGCCCCATGAGTAGGTATATCGCCGTCATCGCCACTGTCCAGCCGCGCCGGTCGCGGGCGACGGGGTATAACTCATGAACGCGCCGGGGCATGACCTGATACTGGTGGGAGGCGGCCTGGCCAACGGCCTGATCGCCCTGCACCTGGCACAGGCGCGGCCAGGGTTGCGTCTGCTGATGCTGGAAAGCGAAAGTCGTCCAGGCGGTCAGCACACCTGGTCGTTTCACGATAGCGATCTCTCCGAAGCCCAGCATGCCTGGCTGGCGCCCCTGGTGGGCCGCCGCTGGCCGCGGCACCGGGTGATTTTCCCGCACCGCGAGCGCCTGTTGAACGGAGGCTATGCCAGCATTTTCTCCCGGGATTTCGCCCGCGTTCTGGAAGAGGCACTGGGAGACAGCCTGTGGGTCGACACGCGCGTGGCCCGGCTTTCCCCGGATAGCGTGGAACTCGAGGATGGCCAGGTGCTGCACGCGAACGCAGTAATCGACGGTCGGGGCCCCGCCGACAGCGCTCACCTGACCCTCGGCTATCAGGCATTTCTCGGCCGGGAAGTCCGTCTGGATAAACCCCACGGCCTGGAAGAACCGATTCTCATGGACGCCAGCGTGCCCCAGCAGGAGGGCTACCGGTTCGTCTACGTGCTGCCGTTCAGCGACGATACCCTGCTGATCGAGGATACCCACTACGTGGATCGCCCGGAGGCGAACGCAGCCCGATTGCAGGAGCATATCGATACCTACGCGCGGGATCGCGACTGGCAGATCCTCGATATCCTGCGGGAGGAGAGCGGCGTGCTGCCGATCACCCTGGTGGGCGATTTCGATGCCTTCTGGCAGAACGCCCAGGGCCAGCCGCGAAGTGGCCTGCGCGCCGGGTTGTTCCACCCCACCACCGGCTACTCTCTGCCCCAGGCCATGGGGCTGGCGGAGCGCATCGCCGAGCTTGGAAATTTCGATGCGGCGTCGCTGTTCCAGGCCATTCATGCCTTCGCCGCCCGGGAATGGCGACACCAGGGCTACTTTCGCCTGCTCAATCGCATGCTGTTCCTGGCGGGCCGCCCGGAGCGGCGTTGGCAGGTCATGCAACGCTTCTACGGTCTGCCGGAACCGCTGATCGAACGCTTCTACGCCGGACGCCTGACCCGTGCCGACAAGGTGCGCATCCTGATGGGCAAGCCGCCGGTGCCGCTTGGCGAAGCAATCAAGGCGGTGCGGGCGAATTCTCCGCAAAAGATCTCATCCACCTTCTTCGGAATACGCTCATGACCCAGCCTCAACGTGCCCTAGTAATCGGCGCCGGCTTCGGCGGCCTGGCCCTGGCGATTCGCCTGCAATCCGGCGGCTACCAGACCACCCTGCTGGAAAAACGCGACAAGCCCGGCGGCCGCGCCTATGTCTATGAAGACCAGGGGTTCATCTTCGATGCCGGTCCGACGGTGATTACCGATCCCTCCGCCCTGGAAGAGCTCTTTCGTCTGGCAGACAAACACATGGCAGATTACGTCGAACTGCTGCCGGTCACGCCCTTCTACCGGCTATGCTGGGAAGATGCCCCTGCCTTCGATTACGTCAACGACCAGGCCGCCCTGGAGCGACAGATCGCCGAGCGCAATCCCCGGGACGTGGAGGGCTATCGGCACTTCCTGAGCTATTCGCAGGCGGTGTTCGAGGAGGGCTATCGCAAGCTCGGCGCCGTGCCATTCCTGGCCTTTCGCGACATGCTCGCCGCCGGGCCGCAGTTGGCGAAGCTTCAGGCCTGGCGCAGCGTCAACTCCATGGTCTCGACATTCATCGAGGATCCGCACCTGCGCCAGGCCTTCTCCTTTCATTCCCTGCTGGTGGGGGGCAATCCTTTCGCCACGTCTTCCATTTATACCCTGATCCATGCCCTGGAGCGGGAGTGGGGCGTATGGTTTCCCCGGGGCGGCACTGGCGCCCTGGTGCAGGGCCTGGTTCAGCTGTTCGAGGATCTCGGCGGCACCCTCGAACTGAACGCGGAAGTGGCACGCATCGAAACCGCGGGAGATCGGGTGAACGGCGTCACCCTGACGGATGGCCGACATTTCCCAACGGATGCACTGGCTTCCAACGCGGACGTGATGCATACCTACAGCAAGTTGTTGGGCGGGCATTCCCGCGGCATCCGCCAAGCCAAGTCTCTGGGACGCAAGCGCTTCAGCATGTCACTTTTCGTGATCTATTTTGGCCTGGACAGGCCACCACAAGGCCTGGAGCACCATACAGTGTGCTTCGGCCCCCGCTACAAGGAATTGATCGACGAGATCTTCAACGGGGACACCCTGGCGGAGGATTTCTCCCTCTACCTGCACTCCCCCTGTGTCACCGACCCGAGCATGGCACCCGAAGGCTGTAGCGCTCACTATGTTCTGGCACCGGTGCCGCACCTGGGCAAGGCGAACATCGACTGGAAAACCCAGGGGCCGATATACCGCGACCGCATTCTCGACTATCTGGAGCGCCACTATATTCCCGGGCTTCGGGAGCACCTGGTGACCTGTCGCCACTTCACGCCCCTGGATTTTCGCGAGGAGCTCAACGCCCACCTAGGTTCCGCCTTTTCTCTGGAGCCGATTCTCACTCAGAGCGCCTGGTTCCGGCCCCACAACCGGGATGCCAAGATCGACAACCTTTATCTGGTAGGGGCAGGCACCCATCCCGGCGCCGGGGTGCCCGGAGTGATCGGTTCCGCCAAGGCCACTGCGGGCCTGATGCTGGAGCGACTCAATGACCGATAAGCTAGGACAGCATGCCGCGCAGACGATCGCCGTGGGCTCCAAGAGTTTTGCCACCGCCGCCAAGCTGTTCGCTCCCGCTACTCGGCGCAGCGCCCTGATGCTTTATGCCTGGTGCCGCCACTGCGACGATGTGATCGACGACCAGCAGCTGGGCTTTCGTGCTCAGGAAACAACGGGCGAAAGCAGCGAGACGCGCCTGAACGAACTGCGACACCTGACGCGTCGCGCCTATGCCGGGGAGCCCATGCAAAACCCGGCCTTCGCCGCCTTTCAGGAGGTTGCGCTCGGCCACGGGATTCCCGAGCGCTATCCCCAGGCTCACCTGGACGGCTTCGCCATGGACGTGGCACAGCGGCACTATGTCACCCTCGACGATACCCTGGGCTACTGCTATCACGTGGCCGGCGTGGTGGGCATCATGATGGCCTGGATCATGGGCGCGAAGGATGAGGCGACCCTGGATCGCGCCTGCGACCTGGGGCTGGCCTTTCAGCTGACCAATATCGCCCGGGACATTATCGAGGATGCACACATCGGTCGCTGCTATCTGCCGGCACAGTGGCTGGAGGAAGCCGGCATTCCACGCCAGGAGATGACCGCGCCAAGGCATCGTGAGGCCCTGGCAGGCCTGGCCCGACAACTGATCGATCGGGCGGAACCCTACTATGACTCCGCCCGCGGTGGTTTGACGGCCTTGCCGCCTCGCTGCGCCTGGGCCATCGGCACCGCCCACGGCGTCTATCGGGAAATCGGGATCAAGGTGAAAGCGCACGGTGCTCGGGCCTGGGACACGCGCATCTCGACCAGCAAGGTGGACAAAGCGCGCCTGCTGGGTCTGGGACTCGCTCACGCAATGGCATCACGCTGGCAAAAGCCAGCGCCAAGGCCTAGCGGTCTCTGGCAGCGTCCAGCGTAGCGGCTTTCCAGCCATTAGTGGGCGCTAGCCAGGCTTATGCTCTAATGGCCTTCCAGCGCGGTGCGCCACATTCGTGCTGGGGCCCACTCAAGGCGCTCACGGTTGGCCTGCTTTAAGTGGCTTGCCTTGCGTATTACGCATTAGAGCCAGGTTGGTGAAAACCTAGTGCCAGTAAGAAACGAGAAAGAAAAACAGGCCGATATTGGCGGGCAGCGGTAATGTTTAAGTCAACAGACAAGTGACCGCTGGGTAATCCCAGTAAGCGAACCTATGCACTTGCGAAGGAGGTTGTCATGCATATTTTAAGGCGCAAACCCTTAAATCCGTCCAACCTGCCCGATACCCTGTCCGAAGGAAGCAGTCAGGCTGTACTGGTCCAGGGCGGATGCCGGGTACTGATGTCCAGTCAGGTAGGGGTCGATATCAAGGGCCACTTGGCTGGGCCTGAGCTTGCCGAGCAAACCGAGGCTGCACTGGACAATGTCGAGCGGTTACTCTTGCACCTCGATGGCGATCTCTCGCGGGTGGTGATGCTGAGAATCTATCTGGCAGAGTCCGCCCGCTACGATCAGGAAGTGGTAATGCAAGTGCTGAAGCGTCGTTTTCCCAGCGCGCCACCGGCGGCCACCTGGTTGATTGTGCACGGCCTTGCCGAACCTGAATGGCTGATCGCTTTCGAGGCCGAAGCAATGCTACCGGGATTCACCTTGAACAGCTGAATCATCGTCGCCGCCCATGGCGACTTTTTTCTGCTTGTAAGCCACGCCCGTCTAACTGGCCATCCAGGCAAACAAAGCATTAGCGACGCGCTGACACAGGCAAACACCCACCGATGGAGCGTTCCATGTTTCGCCTCAGCATTCTGCTTTCCACCCTTGTGTTGCTGACTTCTTGCGCCGTGCCGCCGGATTCTCCGCGGTTCCAGCCCTCGAGCGGCCTGCCGCGCTATGACCAGGCCAGTTTCGATCAGTACGTGCGTGATACCCGCGACTGGATTGCCGACAATCGCGCCTTTATCGGCGACGACCGCCAGCGAGAGATAGCGCTCAACGCCCCGTTTGAACGTCGTCCGGACACGCCAGCAAAACGCGGCATTCTGTTCGTGCACGGGCTGGGTTCAAGCCCTTGGTACTTCACGGATATGGCCAACGCCATGGCGGAAGACGGCTGGCTGGTTCGTTCGATTCTGTTGCCCGGCCATGGCACCCGCCCCGCCGACCTGATGCTGCCCGGCAATGACGATTGGGAAGATGCCATCGCCCATCATACCCAACTGCTTGCGGATGAAGTCGATGAACTCTGGCTGGGCGGGTTCTCGACCGGGGGTAACCTGGTGACCTCCCAGGCGTTCAAGGACGATCGCGTCGACGGGTTGCTGCTGTTCTCCCCCGGCTTTTACCCGGACAGCCAGTATCTCTTTCTCAGCCCTGCCATTTCCTATCTTTGGGACTGGCTCGATATCGATGACGAAGACAACATCGTCACCTACCAGTCACTGCCGTCCCACGGGGCCTCGCTGTATTATCGCTCGGTCAGTGCCGTGCAAAAAAATCTCGCCACCGAGCGCTTCGATAAACCCGTACTGATGACCATGAGCCAGCACGACAGCGTGCTGGACCCAGACGCAACGCTCGATGCCTTTCAAACCCGCTTCACCCACCCGGCATCGCGCTTCGTATGGTACGGCGACACGCCTCCACACCTCGACGATCCACGCGTCACCTCCCTGACCAGTTACCTGCCCGACCGGCGAATCAGCAACTTTTCCCACATGAATGTGCTGTTTGCCCCCGACAACCCCTATTACGGCGAAGCGGGCAGCTACACCATGCTGGAAAACGGCCAGGGGGACCTAGAACCGCCCGACGACTCTGATGCTTTGTGGTTTAGCGCCTGGGGGCATAGCGACGCGGAAAAATACCACGCCCGCCTGACCTGGAATCCTTATTTTGATGGCCTTCTCGACAATATCTACGAGGTGACCAGTGACTGAGTGGCAACAATGGGCTGACTCATCGCGCCACTGACGTCTACGCTATGAGACACCCGTCACGACATAGGAAGCCATGATGAGTATCGAGCAGCCCGAAACGCTCTATTTGGACAGCGATGACGCGATCGGCTACCCCAACTCCCCACTGCCGGTGTTGATCTACCGCGATGTTATCTACACACCTGATCCAGAAGCATGCGCCGCCGCGTTCGAAGCCATGTTCAAACGCCACGGATGGCCGCCTGCATGGCGCTACCACCTGTATGACTTCGACCACTTCCACTCCACCGCCCATGAAGCGTTGGGCATCTTCCGCGGACAAGCCCGCGCAAGGCTGGGTGGCCCTAACGGGCGCGAACTGATGCTTTGTGCAGGCGACGTACTGGTGCTGCCCGCAGGCGTTGGGCATGCCAGTCTAGAAGCGGACGATGATTTCTGCATGGTAGGCGCCTACCCGCCCGGCCAACAGCCGGAGATAGAACGCGGCGACCCGGCACAGCTGGAAGCGGCGCTGGCCCGCGTGGCTAGCGTGGCGATGCCCGAAAGCGACCCGATAGGCGGCTCGCTACCAACCCTGTGGGCGCAAACGTCGTAATGTCCCTGACCCTGCCGTAAACGGTCTTATCAATAGGCCTAACGCAGCCAGGAACTACGGCCTAAGCCGACCTGTCCCACCCTCCAACTCTCACACCGAAGGAAAATTTTATGACCGCCTATGTGGTAATGATCAAAGAACACACCCACGATACTGACGAAATGGAGCGCTACAGCGAAAAGGCCAAAGCCGCCCGCGAAGGCCACGACCCGGAACCCCTCGCGTTCTATGGTGATTTAAAAGTGCTCGAAGGCAGCGCCATGGAAGGGGCGGTGATTTTACGCTTTCCCGATATGGCCGCTGCCCGCGCTTGGTATGAAAGCCCCGCGTACCAGGAAGCGCGCCAGCACCGTTTTCAAGGAGCTGACTATCGCGTGTTTATCGTGGAAGGGATTGAAGGCGCCTAGAAGGCACCCCATCGCCCATTAAAGGAGGACCGCATCATGATCGAGTCACGTGAAGACCTCGACGCCATCAAACAGGCGTGCCATTCGATGGTCACGAGGAGTTCAGGCCTTTCTGCCGGGGCGGCGATCATTCCCATCCCGGGGGTGGATATTGGCTCAGACGTGGCCATCTTGATGCGGTTGATCCCCAAAATTAATGAAAAATTTGGTTTATCGCCTGAACAAATCGACAGCCTGGATACCGACTCCAAGCTCTTTGTGATGACCGCCATTTCCAATACCGGCAGCAAGCTGGCCGGGAAATACATCACCCAAAAACTCATCGTGTCGGTGCTCAAAAAGATGGGCGTCAAGGTCGCCGCGAAAGGCGTGACAAAGTTCATACCGCTTATTGGTAGCGCCGTGGCAGGCAGCATCAGCTTCACCGCCATGAAGGTGATGGGCAACCGGCATATCGAAGACTGCTATCAAATTGCCCTGGCAGCGCTGGAAGAAGAGCGGCTTGCGCATGAAATCGTGATCGAGCCGGAACCAGAGCCCGCAAAGAACTCTCCTCAGCCGTAATAGCTCGGTCATCAGCCTTCTTTTTGATAAGTTTTTCCATCTTCGGCAGCATGTGCAAATGTTGCGCATGCTGAATTTCGCTCCAACTCTCCCTCTTTAAAAACGTTGCGAATGTGCTTTGTAATAATCGAACGCTCGTGTCCGAAAAATTCACACATCTGCGCCTGGCTGAACTAAACAGTCTCTTGCTCCAGCGTCACCTTCAGGCCCTGCGCGTCATAAGTTACCCATGATCTTGGCATCTTGCTCACACAGGTCCATAATGAGCATTTAAAGATCCATGGACTGTCTCATGGATCTTAAAGCACTCAAATAAATGGAATGGCGATGAAACGGGCACGCAGCTACTCTCGCGTTACGAAGCAGGCGCTCTCAATCTTTGGCAAGTTGATCAAGGCTGGCCGTTTGGAGCGCAAACTGACGGCTACCGAACTGGCGGAACGCGCAGGTATCACCCGCAAAACCCTCCGCAATATCGAAAACGGCGAAGCCGGTTCTGAGATCGGCACCGTCTTCGAGGTTGCCGCCCTCGTCGGCGTCCGTTTGTTCGATGTTGATGACCAAATGCTTGCAGTGCATCGCGCCCACCTCGAAGAAAAACTAACACTGCTGCCCAAGAGCGTTCGCTCTAGTAAGCAGGAGATCGATGATGATTTCTAAGCTTACCGACCACAAAGAAGCCTATGTCTGGATTTGGCTGCCGGGAGAAACACAACCCGTCGTGGCTGGCCGCATCACAAAGCAAAGGGGCAACTATGGCTTCAACTACGCTTTCAACTATGGCGCTAGCTATCTGGAGCGTGATGACGCGATACCCATCTATAACCCAGAGCTTCCACTTCGCCGCGGCCTGATCGAACCGGCCGCTGGCTTGGCAATGGCCAGTTGCCTTCGTGACGGCTCGCCCGACGCTTGGGGCCGCAGGGTTATCATCAACCGTCTGATGGGTGCCAAGGCCGCCGAGACGGAAACCAGCGACATCGACGAACTGACCTACTTGCTTGAGTCGGGATCGGACCGAATCGGTGCCCTCGATTTTCAGCATTCCGCCACGGAATACGTTCCTCGCCTCAAGGCAGAAGCGTCCTATGAGCAATTGATTGAAGCGGCCGAGCGGATCGAGCAAGGCGCCTCGCTGACGCCAGCGCTAGATCAAGCGTTGAACCACGGCACGTCGATCGGCGGCGCCCGGCCGAAAGCCCTGATCGATAACGGCGATCACAAAACAATCGCCAAGTTCTCGTCGAGCACGGACATTTACAGCGTCGTAAAAGCGGAATTTATCGCCATGAAGCTCGCGGCTTTATGTCACCTCAATGTTGCCCCTGTCTCGATGATCTCAGCGGCTGGCAAAGACGTTCTGCTCATCGAACGCTTTGACCGCCTCAAATCAGAAGCTGGCTGGCAGCGCAGAGCCATGGTTTCAGCTCTGACGATGCTCGGCCTTGACGAAATGATGGCGCGCTATGCGTCTTATGAAGATTTGGCCGAGATCATCCGTCACCGCTTCACGGACCCAAAGGAAACGCTGAAAGAGCTCTACGGACGGATCGTTTTTAATATCCTATGCGGTAACACGGACGACCATGCTCGCAACCATGCCGCATTCTGGGACGGCGAGATGCTCACCTTGACTCCAGCCTATGACATTTGCCCCCAAGGGAGAACCGGCAACGAGGCGACACAGGCGATGCTGATCAAGGGTGAAAACCGTATGAGTACGCTGCATAGCTGTCTCGCGGCCGCTCCTGTTTTCTTGCTCAATGACAAAGAAGCCAAGCGCATCATTGAGCGCCAACTCGCAACGATTGCCAGTGAATGGCATGAGCTCTGCGAGGAAGCCAAGCTAACCGAGACTGACCGGAAGCTCTTTGCCGGCCGGCAGTTTTTGAACAGCTATTGCGTTGAAGACCTTGGGGCCGAACATAGCGCGTTACGTGAAGGCTTTGAGACTGCGCGCGCGCAGTTGCTCGGTTAAAAACGCGGCCGTGGCGTTGTTTTCAAACATGCATGAGTCGATTAACCCATTTATTCAGATCATATTGTGAGCCGATTATGGTTTATATTCGGCTCATGGAGTATGAAGGCATATACAAACCCTACAATCACTCATCACCCAGCACCTCTCGCAGCCAGCCAAGTAACGCGTCGCTGCCTGGGCGTTGGGCAGCACCCTGGCGTGTATATAGGGCAATGGCATCGTGCTGAGACAAGCTCTCTGCCACCGGGCGAATCAGTTCGCCATTTTCAATTAAGCGTTGCGTTGTGCGCCGCCACCCCAGTGCAATACCGTGCCCCGCGACAGCCGCTTGCAGTAGCAGTGGATAGCTGTCGAAAACGGCACTCTCCGCTGATGAGAGTTCAAAGTGCCCCATGGCACGAAACCAGTCATCCCACTCCAGCCAATCCGCCGGGTCAGCGTGGTGGTGCAGTAGCCGCTGGTTCAGCAAAGCGTTGAGACTCAACGGCGTAGTGGCCTCTTTCAAGTAAGCAGGACTGCAAACCGGAAATATCTCGTCCTCGGCAGTAAACACCAATCGATGGCTGCCGCTGGGCCGTCCGTTGGTTTGCAGCGCAATGTCGAAGTTGCCACTAAACTCGGTAATCGGCCTTGTCGACGTCGCCAGTTGTATCTCAATTTCAGGATAGCGACGATTGAAGTTCGCCAGCTGTGGCATCAGCCAATAGAACGCTTCACATAACTGGCAGAACAACACGACTCGCTTATCATCCGGGTCGCCGCGCAGCTCCTGAGCCCCCGTAGCGATACTTTCCAGCGCCTGGGAGACCGTACGGCCAAACTCGCGCCCCTCACGGGTAAGAAATACACCGCGATTACGGCGCTCGAAAAGCATCACGCCAAGATCTTCCTCCAGCGCACGGATCTGTCGACTGATAGCTGCCTGGGTCAGGTGGAGCTCATCCGCCGCGCGCGAAAAGCTTTCAAGCCTGGCGGCAGCCTCAAAGGGGCGTAGCGTCGCCAGCGGCGGAAGAGACTTGATGAAATTATCCATAATCTGAGCTCATGCATCGTAACGTATAAGTCGTTTGAAGCACTGCGAGAGGCAGCGGCATTCTAGAGCGAAATTCATATCTGGAACGCCGCAATGAAGGCCACCGCTGAATCACAAGATAATATCCCACAGGGCATAAGTATTATCGTGGGAGCCGTCTTTCTGTTGGCCTTGACTGACGCTTTGGTTAAGTATCTGAGTGCCAGTATGTCGCTATGGCAACTCTATGTCATCGCCTCAACACTATCGCTACCGATACTTTTCGGGTTGATCATTTGCCATCCAGGCCCCCGCCCCAGGGTAAAATCACGCCGCTGGGTGGCGATAAGAAGCCTACTTCTGTTGCTGATGTGGATAGCCTATTACGCAGCACTACCGCTGATTCCGCTTTCGGTGGCGGCGGTCGCTATTTACACCACACCGCTGTTTATTGCCGTGCTGGCTGCTTTTGGGGCGGGCGAGCATCTTTCACTCCAGGCCTGGCTGGGCATCCTCTGCGGATTCCTGGGCGTGGTGGTGGTGTTGCGCCCTGGCGGCGACACCTTCACACCTGCCACACTGCTACCCGTGCTTGCCGCCCTCTTTTATGCGCTAGCAATGCTGGTCACTCGCCACCACTGCCAAACAGAACACCCTTTAATACTCACCTTGGGACTAAATCTAGCCTTTCTTGCAGCAGGCAGTGTTTTCAGTGTGCTGGTCGCCATCAACAGCAAAGCATCAATCGCTGAACGCGCGCCCTTCCTGTTTGCCGGTTGGCAACCGCTAGATGCCAAAGCGTTATTGATCGTGAGCGCCTACGCGCTACTGCTGATCATTGTGAATACCGGTGTGGCAAGGGCCTATCAAATTGCCCCTTCAGCGTTGATAGGTACCTTTGATTACGCCTACCTCATCTTTGCCAGTATTTGGGGCTACCTGCTCTTCAGTGAAGTCCCTGATGGCATGACCTGGTTGGGTATGGGCATGATCTTAATCGCGGGGGTGATGGTGTTACGGCAACAGGTGGCTGACGCCTACATTCATGATGAACTTCCGAGACATCCTCGGTAGTTGCTTAGCCAAGCATTATCCAATAACGCGTGCTGCGCCCCCCGCCGGGTAGCTTGTAAAGGCAGCCCTTTTCTAACAGTTCAGCCAAATCACGTGTTGCCGTGGCTTTACTTACCTTGGCCAGCGATTGGTATTTACGCGCATTGATGCCATGCTCAAATTCCTCTCCTGCCGAATCCAATAAGCGGTTCAGCACCTTGATCTCGCGTTCGCTCAGCACGGTGGTGGCATGCTGCTGCCAGAAGGTGGTTTTCATTAGCACACGGTCGATTCTTAACAGCGCCTGCTCAAGCGCCTCTTTCAGCGTCTCCAGAAACCACAACAACCACGTGGTAATATCGAGGCTGTTTTTCTGCGCGCCTTCAAGGTGATCGTAGTAAGCGGATCTGCGCGCCATGATCGCAGCACTCAGGGAATAGAAGCGGACAGATTGCCGCTCTGCTTGCGCCAATGCTCTGTCTGTCACCGCGCGGGTGACGCGACCATTTCCATCATCAAAGGGGTGCAAGGTAATCAGCCATAAGTGTGCAATCCCGGCGCGAACCAGTGCATCAAGCCCCTGCGGCGGGTTGTTGAACCAAGTAATGAACGCATCCAGCTCTGCCTCCAACTGCCCACGGGGCGGTGCTTCAAAATGTACATTAGGCTTGTCGAGCCGCCCAGATACCACTTGCATGGGGTGGTCACCACGTAGCTCCCCTACTCTTATATTCCCTAGCAAGCCAGGGCCTTGCACAAACAGCATGGACTGCCAAAGACACAGCGTTTCGCGGGAAAGCGGCTCATCTAACTGACGGGTAGATTGCAGCAACAGCTCAACTAGCGCTTCTGATTCCGGTGTGGTTCTGCCGGACACACCTGCCTGCTCTAAACCTAGGTGGCGGGCAACAGAAGACCTCACTGAGCCAACGTCCAGGCGCTCTCCCTCGATTTCGCTGGTACGAATAGCATTCTGGATCAGCGCATCCATCTCCACATCCAGATCAGCCTGACCATGGGCAGCCTCGGTTTTACCCAGCACCCTCCCCTGGAGTAGCCGCACGGCATCCAATGTAGGCCTTAGAGAGGATTCATCCCACTCAAAGTAAGGCCAATTGCGCTGTTCCCAGATATACATGAGCCGATCACACACCCTATTCAGATCATATTATGAGCCGATTATGGTTTATATTCGGCTCATAAGCCAGTAAATCGCCCCTTAGCTTTGCTTGACGAGCGGACTCACACGCGTATATGGCTAGGTGTGATAATCCCCCTGCCCGCCATTTTTAGTAGCGGGCGGGGGTAAACCGTGTACAACACGATTTACGAGCGTCACTAGAAATAGCGACTATTTGCATTCTGGGCTTAAAAGTAGCCCAGACAAGAGCCCTGCAGTAGCGTCAACCCTGCGCACTGATACACTGGGCCGACTGTTCACTATGATAGGGACTAAGCACGATCACAGCAGCGATGAAACATAGACCGCCTGCTATGAACCACAACCAGAAATAAGACCCCGTGATAAAGGCGATCATCCCTCCTGTCAGAGCAACCAGCCCAGCGCCTAACTGATGAGCTACGTTGATCCAGCTAAAAGCGGCAGGTCCTTGGTCACCAAAAATTTGATTGCATAAGTTAATAACGGGCGGAACCGTTGCCACATCAAACACACCGAACACGACAGCAAAAACGATAAGCTCCCAGCCAACCGGCTGCGTTAAAATGAAGGGAAGCCAAACCAGGCTAGCACCCCTTACAATAAAAATTGCCGATAGCAGTGCTTGTTTATTGACTCTATCTGACAGCCACCCTGCGCCAATCGTACCCGGAATATTTAAAACACCTACTATCAGCAGCAAGTAAGATGCCTCTGCAACCGGTATGCCTTCCAAGTTTGCGGCAGGCGTAAAACTGCTCCACATAAGGCCATTCGTGGTAGCACCACACATTCCAAAGGCCAGGGCTATTACCCAAAACTTTTTATTTTTGATGAAAACTTTCAAATTAATAAAAACATCGGCAACGGTACTATCCGGCTTAAGATGGTAGGCCGTAACCGTTCTAATCGCCGACCTCTTCTCATTTAGCAGCAAGAATATGACTAGCAAGGTGATCACGGTGAGCACAACACAGCCAATCAACGGTGCCCGCCAGCCAAACTCGTTCGCCAGCTTTGCCCACCCAGGTAATAATACAAACTGACCCGTCACGGCAGAAGCCGTCAATATGCCAGTAGGCAGCCCCGTTCTCTTGAACCAGGAGCGAGCAAACAGGGCGCCAAATGACATGGTTAAAGCGCCGCACCCAAGTCCAACTAAAATCCCCCAAGCGAGATTAAAAACGATTTTTGAATTGATTGTGCACACCAATGCGCCGGCACAGAGTGCCACCAGGCTTATTACGACTATCTTTTTGATCCCATACTTCTCCATCAAATGAATGGCGAAGGGGGCGGTAGCCCCATAAAGGATCATATTGATCGTTATGCCGACGCTTGTACTGAGTGTCGTCCACCCAAGTTCTTCGATCAGTTGTGACGTCAGCAAGCCGGATAGCGTCACATAACTTCCAGCCGTTATAATACATAAAGCGGCAACGAACAAAGCATTTAGTTTTTGACGTGAAGATATCACAGGGCCAGCTTCAGCTATTTCATTCATTTCAAGACGATCTTCTGTTAATCAATTTCTTGAAATATTATCCAGCCAGACCTAGCATGTAAATTATCATTAATGAAAACGAGATTATCATGATTGAGAATCTTAAATGGGATGACTTTAAAGTAGTGCTGGCTATTGCAGAAGAAAAAAACTTAAAGAAGGCAGCAAATAAACTACATTTCAGTCACCCGACAATTTACAGGCGCCTGGCAGAAATTGAGGCAAGATGTGGCGTAAAGTTATTTCACCGTGACGACAACAACGCCTACGTACCCACGCTAGCAGGATTAGAGCTGGTTAGAAGTGCAAAGGAAATAGAAAAACAGGTTCTCTATGCTGAGCGGAAAATCTTCTCTGCCAACGAAAAATTCTCTGGCAACCTAACAATCACCACCACCGACACGTTAATGTATGGCCTATTAGGCGACATCATTCATGATTTTAACTGCAAATATAAAGCTCTAGATATAAGCGTGATTGTCAGCAACAAACTGATGAGCCTTGAGGCACGCGACGCGGATATTGCTTTTCGACCCGTAGTTAGCCCGAATGAAACACTGATAGGCAAAAAGATTCTACCCATTAACCAGGCAGTGTATGTAGCACAAGAAAGCCAATTCACCGACTGGTTAGACAAGGATATCCCATGGATTGCGCCCAATACGGAAATGCAATACCCACTGCTCAACGAATGGTTCTCAAAAAACAACCTGC
Organism: Halomonas sp. HL-48; assembly: GCF_001314875.1. Lineage (GTDB taxonomy): Bacteria > Pseudomonadota > Gammaproteobacteria > Pseudomonadales > Halomonadaceae > Vreelandella. The sequence continues at coordinate 64,767 of NZ_LJZS01000008.1, read as the reverse complement.
TTAACAACAGACTATTAAAAAGCAACTCGATTCTAATGGATTACTTCATGGTATCGAATTACGATTACGCGGCCGTATTACCGACCTACCTCGAAAAACGCGGCGGGATTAAGCGAATCAGCCCCATCATTCCTGAGCTGAGCACCTATATGTGGGGCTTAATGCATACCGATTTAAGAACGTCTCAAACGGTTATCGAATTTCTTAACTATGTGCGCTCATGCTGCAAAGACATCTCTGGCTAACTGAGCAGTGCCTCAAGTTCGCGTCGTTGAGCCGCATGCTTGGTACCGTTTTCGTTCTTAAGCTTTTCCAGATTGATGAGCTTCCAGCGGACGGCTGGCAGATCCGCTGCCTGAGGGCGATCAATGGCATTAAAATTTGGGGAACCGTCATGCAGGCTCAGCAGGAATCTCTTTGTGTTCTCATCGAAGCGTGACTGAATATCTGCAATCAAACGTTTACGTGTGTGCAAGAGCTCTTCGATGCTGACGGGAGTTCTGGTCATGCCCTCAAATTCTTGGGCATAAGGCTTGTCGAGGTCAAGCCAGTTAGGGTTCAGCAGTTCGTGTGCGGGACGTGACGAACTCGCGATATAAATCAGAAAGGTTCGGAATAGTTCTTCCGCTAGGCCCTCGTTATCGTATAGCAGCTTCACATCAAAAAGATCGCGCGGATGCTGGCGATCTAATGCGGCGTGCAGCTTGCCGCCGAACAGATCTTCGAAAGAGACGATCTGCATGTCTGCATAACCGAACTCGTCTTCAACAGCTTCGGAGACGGAGAGCATTTCAGGATCATGCACGACGCCGCGTGTGACCGGCGAGGTTTCGATCTTGATCTCAGCACCGCCCATGCGGGCAAGAAGACGAGTGGCGCCACCACCTCCACCCTTTATGCGTTGTGTTTTGGCACCATTGATACTGCCTTCTATAGCAGTCGCAATGCGATCCATCGCGTCATTGATTTCGGAAAGGCTGTCATCCCTGTCTTTCACCGGAAGATAAGTCAGGTCGATATCGACCGACAAACGCGGAAGATCACGATAGAACAGGTTGATCGCGGTGCCTCCCTTGAGCGCGAATACACCCTCCTTTGCAACATGCGGAAGAATGCGCACAAGGAGTGCGACCTGTGCTTCATAGGCTTCACGCGCCATCGTTAGTCTCCGCCGTTACAAACGCTTCAGGCACCATGATGCGATAGCGCGGATGTATCTTGCCGCCTTTCACCAGTGCGCGATCGCCACTGCCAAGGTTGAACTCTGCTGGGTCGAGGCGTTTGCGCCAAGGGTGGTCGTGACGATCCGCAAAGACGAAGAACAGCCGCTTGACCTTGATTTTCTTGCAACTGTGCAGCAACGCCGACAGTACTTTCGGCCGCAGTGTCGTCAAGCTCTCGAACACCATATCAAGGTTATGAAAACTTTCGTGGTTGGGTAATTCGTCCATGACTTCCATGGCCGCCCGTTCAGGTGCCGACATCCTGAGCGTCCAGTCCCATGGCAACGCGTCTTCATCGTTGATGTTATTTTTAGCAAGCCCAACTGACGGGTCAGCGAACAGTGAGGTGCTGCGGGTCACGATGGGTGCATTTAGTGACAGCTTGCTTAGCCAGTTGGGTGTGGCGTCTCCATATACCCAGACAGGCGCACTGCTGCCCAACCGCAGGTAGTGATCGTAGCCCTGTTGGGCAAGTGCTGTTGTACCGCCGACATAGCTGTCGTAACCCATTATATGCTGCATGGATAGCAGGCAGGTTTTCCAATCAATTGTGGCCGACGTTGTTGTGTTCGGCGCGGGGCGTCGGAAGACGCCGCGGTTAACACGCTCCAGCCAGCCGTTATCAACGTATTTCCGCGCAAGAAAACGGCTGACACCGTGGCGTTCGAGCCATGCGGTATCGACCATGTACCCTGACGGTATGGCTTCAAGCAACCTCTTTAGTATTGCTTCTTTATGTGTACTCATGGTTCACAAATTAGCATTTAACTAAAGAATCTGCCACAACACCCTTTGACATAATCAATTTTTGTGTACCTTTAGTTCACAAAATATTTATCTTTTAAAGAACCCCGGTTAGGCAAGTGACCTGCTGAAGACCCGAGCCAGCGTGCCGCCAAGATACGACCAAACTCCGGGCTTAGAGGGCAAATCCGCTTCCTGTAACAGCTCGATTTATCTCAGCTTGCTGGCATCAAATACGAACGAGACGGCAGCAAGACAAAACCGGCGGTGCCACCTACTTTGAATGTATGAATCTTCTGGAGACTGGCAATGGAACAACTAACAGGTAGCTGTCTCTGCGGTAAGATCCGAATCGTGGCCAATGGCGAGCCGCTCCGGGTAGGTATTTGCCACTGTATGGATTGTCGCAAGCATCACGGGGCGCTTTTCTATGCGGCGGCGGATTACCCCAAGCAAGCTGTCATGATCGAAGGCGAACCACACAGTTACCAGGGGCGTTACTTCTGTTCGGTATGCGGTTCATCAGTTTTTTCGGTAAGCGAGGACGAAATCGAAATACACCTTGGCGCCCTTGATTCACCCAATCAACTGACACCGACGTATGAGCTTTGGACCATTCGCCGCGAACATTGGCTACCGCCCTTTCCCAACATGGAAAGGTACGGCCAGGATCGAGAAGGTTGAGCGTGTTATTAACACTGAGTTGGTAGGCCTACCGCTAGCCAAATCAAATCATGAGCCGAGTATCGGTTGCGGAGCCATCTCACTCAGCAAGTATCTGCCTACCTGATTCAAGGAATACCGTTTAGGCCAAAATGCAATCAGGTTCCGGTCACGTCGGGGGGATAACGGCAACATCACCACGTTGCCCGTCGGCTTATTATTTAACGCCAATGTGGGCACCAGGCTCACGCCCACATCGCCAGCGACCATCTGCAATAACGTTCGCGTATCGCGCACCCAGAAATCCACCTGGAAGGTATCAACTTCCTCCAACGAGTGGGCAAATATTTGCTGGATCAGCGCTTCACAGCCGCCTGACGACATAACAAGCGGGTGCTCCGCCAGTTCCGCCACCGTCACGCTGGCTTGTTTGCTGAGCGGATGGCTTTCCGGCAGTACGGCAACAATCTCATCCTTCTTTACCAGCTGCCAATCAAAGTGCTCACGCCAGTAGGTTGGGTTCAACTGAGTGACATCGGTTGTGACGCCCATATTGATCACGCCGCTTTCCACCCACTCCTTTATCTCTTCTTCCATGCCTTCCAGAACAAGACTGATGGCATCCGGGTAGCGGCTCGAAAAGCTCGCAAGCTGGGGCGACAGCCAGCCCGATAAAGCGCTAGGAATAACGCCTATCTTCAGCGTTTCATCCACCTCGTTATGAAACTGCCCCACCTGCAGGCTTAATACCTGAAGTTCACCTACCACCTTTCTAGCGCTAGTAAGCACTAACTCACCTAGCGCGGTGGGTACCAGCCCTTCTGGGCTTTTGATAATCAGCGGGCCACCCGCCAGCTTCTCCAGTGCCTGCATGGAATGACTCACACCCGACTGGCTAACGCCAAGGCGCTCCGCCGCACGGGTATAAGACTGCGCTTCCGCCACGGCAAGCAGCGCGCGAAGTTGGGCAATGGAGATATCCGCTCCTCTGATCATCACAACTCCTCATGGCGACCATGACCTAATCGAGTTTCAAGCCACATGTTAGCCGCTTCTATGCTGGCCCTTCCCTTATCATCAAGACCAGGAGCCCGCATGTCTATCGCCCTTGCGCTAAGCGCCATGGTGCTGCTCGGCAGCACGCACTTTATCAATGGTTTGCTCGCCCGTTTTTACCCGCCGCTCAATATTGCGTTTTATACCCATCTGGGCGGCGCGCTTGTCGGCTTTGCGGGCGCACTGCTCTTTTCCACCTGGGAGCCAACCGTGTGGATATGGGGCGCGCTGGCGGGCATCGGCTCTGCCCTTGGGGCATGGCTGCTTTACCAGGGCTTATCCCGGGCGCCCTTCGCCATCGTGGTGCCTGTGAGCGCTGTCGCGATGGTGACTATCGCCCTCGGGCTCTCGCTGATTTTCCTGGGTGAGCGACCCAACGCGTGGGTATGGCTAGGTGTGATTTTAGCCCTGCCCGCCATTTGGTTAACCGCGGGCGGGGGTAAACCGAGCAAAACGCGGATGAATAGCAGCACCAGAGCGGGCCTGCTATTGGGTTTTGGTGCAGGATTAGGGTTTGCCTTGCAGCTTCACTTCCTTGGCCAAGGGCCTGAGCGAAGCGCTTTCTATGGCAACGCCCTCTGCATGCTCAGCGGCGCCGTATGTTGTCTGCCATTTTATCAACGCACACACCCAGCACGAAAGCGCTTTACACTGTTGGCAACGGCAGCGGGCGGTATTAGTACACTGGGGCTAACACTGTATGCGATATCACGACAAGGGCAACTCGCCATTGTCAGCATCGTGATTGTGTCGATGTACCCGCTGATACCGGTCGTATTTGGTTCGCTATTTCGCAAGGAGGCGGTTAGCGGTACCGCCATGATGGGGATAGCATTGTCTATTGCAGCGATGATGCTGATTGTAATGGGAAATTATTAAAAGCAAACCTGTGATTTCAAAAAATAATAGAGCAATAACAAATACTTACTAAAGTTTTTATCAGTTTAGCCGAAATGAAATTTACATATTTAAGGAGGAAAGTGATGATTGATCTTGGGAACTGGGTATTGGTATCCATAGGTGCAATAATAGTTAGTGTGGTAACGCACTTTTGTAAGGACATGATCGACTATGGGAAACGTTGGAGAACCAAGAAAGACCAGTTTGATGACTTAATTTCAAAAATGCATAAATTTATTAACGATGTGGAAATGAATGGCGTCCAACGTGCTCATCTAGAAAATTCGATTTTTTCTAAATTCGGATGGCCTTTGCCTATCGAGGCGGTTATTTTTCTAATAAAAAAAGAAAACTTTCCGTCTAACATAGAAAACTTTCACAAAGCAAGACGCAGTATCGTTTTCAAAAACGATGAATTTAAAAGTACGCAAGGAAGATTAAGCAAACTAGTATCAAATCCTACGTATGGTTATATACGAACATATGAAATCATAGGAATGACACTCACTCTTACTTGGTGCTTTGCATCAGGATTATTACTTATCACCAATATAGGATTGAATTTTCCTACGCCAATTTTGAAAGCCATCTGGGCGATCAGTACACCTTTATTTGTATTTTTAATTTATATACTTGGAGTGGCATTAAGCGACATGAGACGTGATAGATCCCTATTAGATCTAAATAAAAATTAAAGAAACGCTTTATACCTATATTCAAACATTAAGCACCACACTTGTGGTTTTAAGCGTCACTGAATACTCACCGAGGAACGCTTGCGTAGATGTCCGATACCGCAAGCGTTTTCTGGGGAGATTATTTAGTGTGGCCATATCACTCCTCTGTAATGCATCATTCATCTTCGGAAGCCAGTCCCTTTCGAGAAATATGGGCGAATAAGTCCGTTGGTATTTTATTGGTGCCACGCTGAAATGATCGGGCCGGGCCACACAAAATAGGTCTTTAACAAGACAGTCTCGACTAACTTACGGCTCTCAGGTATTCCTAACCGATATGAAAGCGAATGGACTGACTACGCCTCGGTGCGGTACTAGTATGTATTACCCTAGGTTGTAGTGGATAGGGTATTCATAGCATCTCCCGAAATCATTTTTCCGCGTTCGAGAATGAACCCAATGGGCGTCTTCCCTTGAGCGCATCAAGCGATGCTAGTAATGTTATACGCCATCATTTATGTAGTAGCAGTTTTGAAACACCCTAAAGTGCACTATGCAGAACTAATATCCAAGCACCAATCCCGCTCTAGTGGGTTTTCACATACTACATACTGCCGTCAAATAGACTTTTCTGTGTGCACTCATTGGATACTAGCCCGTAATGTGCATCAACTTGTCGATGAAAGTCTTGCTGCCCCCCGTAGCTTGGATGACGGACTGAATAGAATTCAAGATCAATTTTTTGCACTGCACGAGTTGCATCATTACCAATGGCAAGAGCTCGCCGGATAGGGAGAAGCTCTAATATATTATTAAGAAACGATAATCCTAGATCGCGCTCTGCTCGCGTATGCATTCGGTTAGAATGCGGTTTGTTATCTTCGTGAGGATGAAAAGGAAATACATTCCAAAAGAAAATCTTTCGAGAGACTCGCTTGCGGGCCAGATGTATTTCCGTCGCGGTACGCTCTTTCATAGCTGGTCCAACCGTAGCCTTTGTCAAACCCGACGCATTAATGGAGCTTGCATAGTCAACTAGCGTGGCCTCATCAACTAACGCTACTCCAGTCCTACGACCGCCACGCCATCCAAGGTCTCGACCTATCCATAAATCTACTTCATTTGCATCAGCACATGCGCGTAGAACTGTATGAAGATTTTTTAAACGAACATCAAAACTGTTCTCATTGTCAACTTCTTCGCAGTTTGAAGACCATGGATTAAATACTCGAGCTGACTTAAATGCAGCGAGATTTTCCAGAAAAATGTCAATTCCATCTCGTGTTTTAATTACCATCGTCCTGGTTCTCCTACATAGCCGCGCTCCGCCAACGTTGCAAGCCAATCCTCTACTTTAGCCATTTCACAATTACTAAAATTACATTTATGCCCCGGACCTGATTTCACTAAAAAATGTAAGGACTGTGGTATGGGAGGCGCAGCCTTGCCAAAGTAAGTAAATTCCTCACCAATTAGCACATTTGAAGTCGATCCAGTATCACGCTCGCGATTTGAGATACTAAGACTTCCATCTTCTTCGCTGTGGAAAGAGTCAATCTGTTGATATGTACCGTCGCTACCAGTGTAATAAATATTGTCACCATAGCGCTGCATCATACTACCGTTCATGACCGGCTTCTTCCGACCAAATCGCGATGACAACCAATATTCATCATAGTTGATAATTTTTGATACCCGCATCCAATAGACTAAGTGTCCACTGGCATCAACATCTGCCGACCCAGTTCCTATGATGAGGTCTCCAACTTCAGCGAACTTCCGAATTTTCGGCTTGCAATTGGCGAGCGTACAAATTCCCATAAAAGGATTTGGTGCAAAGCCATGATCATGTTGTACGACATAGGAATAAATGCGATTCATAATTTAACACCTATTGCGCCTTGTCTCAGGGGCCGCGCGAGGATTGCCACTAGGTCCTTCCCATACTACATGCTCACCATCTAAAGCGCCTGGCAGGTTTGGCGAAACAATGGAAACCGCCGAAGATCCATACTTTTCCATTCCTTCCGGTAAACCATTGCTATTATTTTCGTCTTCAGTAAGCCAAATACCTATCACACGAATACCGCCCCCTCCAAATAAGCGCGTTCCTGAAGTGATATTTACCTCATCCTGTGGAGCTACAGGAAGAACCACCACACCAATGTCATCGTCTGGATCGACCACCGAAATATCAGATGGGAGGCCATAGATCGGCTCATATCCAGCCTTAGCAAGCACAAGTTCTAACTTTTTACGATCTATAGTGTCGATATGATCATTTAAAATAAATGCAGTACCCATCGAGCCCTCCTTTAAAAAATACCTGTTAGTTTTCCCGCTAAAAATCCTGCGACAGTCGCAGAAAAAAAACCTCCTACAGAAATTAGAATCGTCCGGCCCCAATAAAGCTTCGTTTCTAATCGTTCAATCCGAGCAGTTAACGAGTTTAACGACGCGCTCTCCTCAGGAACACGGGCAATGAGCTCGCTCTCGATTTTCATAAAACCTTTTTTCTTCCGAGAATAACTCTCCGTCGCGCCTTCTAGCCGAGCGAACCAAATCAAAAATGCAGCATCATTTTGCCGAACAGTAATTTTCTTTGGCCCAGCATTGAAAACTGCAAAGACCAAGCGACCTTTATACCCCGGGTCAACATGAAACCCGCTGACATTTACTAGCCCGCTACTTTTTAGGCCATTCTTCATGTTAATAAAGGCAATCAAATCATGAGGGACGGTAACAATTTCACGTGTAAGAAGAAATGCAAACTGACCTGCTGGAATCTCAACGGACTGCTCATGTTCTAACTGTACGAGATTAGGTCTGCGATCTTTAAGGCCCTCAGGACTAACGTAAGCTTCGTTACCCATACGTAAGGAATACGCTGCACAGTCTATTCTGTCCATATAAAAGGGCTGGACTAGAGAACTTCCGTATTTAGTGAGGGATTCCCCTGAAAGAAACATTAAGACCCCGGGGCATAGACTGCTCGCCGAGAGAGCTGCTTACGCCTTTCTTCAGCGAGGGTGTCAAGATCTACACCTTGCGCCATACCACTACGCAAGATCCAATCCATAATTGCCGCATTGGCATCGAGAGCGATCGATCGAAATTCTTCTAAATGATCAATTTTTTCACATGCATCGGCAAAGCGACCTGCATAATCAGTGAATGCAAGCTCAGAAGGAATATCTCCAATCAAAGCCACCTCTTCTGGTAACTTTTGGTTTAAAGCATTTGCTGTGCTTAATGCTACCAAAAAAGCATCGACCAAAGTATCATTTCGACTTTTAATTTCCTCCCTACCCCTTGCAAACCGACCAGCATACTTCGCAAAATGAAGCCCGTAGTGTTTCAGCCGATCCAGCCTAGAGAGGCTAAGAATATCAAAATGATTTTTCATATCATGCTCATACTGAATTTGCTGACGTTCCTTCATTTCCATGTACTTTATCCTCTCCCCACGTGAAAACTTTCGAGTTTTAGTGATGCACAAATTTGTATGGGTTACTCGACAATGGTTGTAAACTCAAAACCGCAGGAGTGACCCAACAAGTATTGATAAGAATGCACGATTGACGCGTTAAGGTCGAGTGCCCACCGGACGGCATACTGTTACCCAAGTATTAACGCAAGCCATGCTAGCCCCCGTAAGGCATTTATAAACAGCCATAAATGTTAGCCCGCAAAGCATGTGGAGCTTTTGACGGGCCCTACTCTATACGAACTCCCACCTTATATCGAAAGTCAAACACCTCATACTTTGATGACTGACTTAGTCGCAAAGCTAGCACCAGCCGTGTAACAAATTAATTTATAATTGTCACTCACTCCCACTCAATAGTAGCAGGCGGCTTACTACTCACATCATAAGTCACCCGAGAAACCCCCGCCAACTCATTGATAATCCGGTTGGAAACCTTCTCCAGCAACTCATAAGGCAGGTGCGCCCAGCGGGCGGTCATGAAGTCGATGGTTTCGACGGCGCGTAGCGCGATGACCCATTCGTAGCGGCGGCCGTCGCCGACGACGCCGACGGATTTCACCGGCAGGAATACGGCGAACGCCTGGCTGGTTTTTTCGTACCAGCCGGAATTGCGCAGCTCTTCGATGAAGATGGCGTCGGCTTCGCGGAGGATGTCGGCGTACTCTTTTTTGACTTCGCCGAGGATACGCACGCCCAGGCCAGGGCCAGGGAACGGGTGGCGGTAAACCATATCGTAGGGCAAGCCGAGCTCCAGGCCTAGTTTGCGCACTTCGTCCTTGAACAGTTCGCGCAGCGGCTCGACCAGCTTGAGCTTCATGGTTTCCGGCAGGCCACCCACGTTGTGGTGGGATTTGATCACGTGCGCCTTGCCGGTCTTGGAGGCGGCGGATTCGATGACGTCCGGGTAGATGGTGCCCTGGGCGAGGAAATCGACGCCTTCAATTTTGCTGGCTTCTTCATCGAACACGTCGATAAAGGTGTTGCCGATGATTTTGCGCTTGAGTTCCGGGTCGTTTTCGCCTTTCAGCTTACCGAGGAACAGGTCTTCGGCGTCCACACGGATGACCTTCACGCCCATGTGCTTGGCGAAGGTTTCCATTACCTGATCGCCTTCCGCCTTACGCAGCAGGCCGTTGTCTACGAAGACACAGGTCAGTTGGGTGCCAATCGCTTTGTGCAGCAGCGCGGCGACCACGGAAGAATCCACACCACCGGAAAGGCCGAGCAATACATGGCGGTCGCCGACTTGCTCGCGTACGCGCTGTACCTGGTCTTCGATGATTTGCGCGGGCGTCCAGAGCTTCTCGGCTTTACAGATACCCAGCACGAAGTGCTCAAGAATGCGCTGGCCCTGCAGCGTGTGGGTCACTTCCGGGTGGAACTGCACGCCGTAGAACTGCTTGTCTTCCCAGGCCATGGCGGCAATCGGGCAGCTAGGCGTGGAGGCGGTCACGGTGAACTGGGCGGGCGCTTCGGCCACCTTGTCGCCGTGGCTCATCCAGACGTCCAGCAGCGCCTTGCCGGTCTCGTGGTCCACATGGTCCTTGATGTCGTTGAACAGCGCGGTTTCTTCGTCCAGGCGAATCTGGGCGTAGCCGAATTCGCGCTTGTTGGAGCCTTCCACCTTACCGCCCAGCTGTTCGGCCATGGTCTGCATGCCGTAGCAGATGCCAAACACCGGCAGGCCCATTTCGAATACACACTGCGGCGCGCGCGGGGAATCCAGCTCGGTGACGGATTCCGGCCCACCGGCCAGGATGATGCCGTTGGGGTTGTACTCGCGAATCTCTTCTTCGGTGATGTCGAAGGCGCGGATTTCGGAGAACACACCGATTTCGCGGACCCGGCGGGCGATCAACTGGGTGTACTGGGAGCCGAAGTCGAGAATCAAGATCTTGTGGGCGTGAATGTCACTCATGGCGGTATCTCGGTTAAGCGGTGCTGGGCCGCTGGTAAGGCCAAAAAGCAAGCGGCGGGGCAATGCCCGCCGCGATGTATCTAAAAGCGCTGGTTAGCTGCCCCGGTAATTGGGCGCTTCCTTGGTGATCTGCACGTCGTGAACGTGGGACTCGTTGAAGCCGGCGCTGGTGATCTGGATGAACTCCGGCTTGGTGCGCATCTCCTCGATCGTGCGACAGCCGGTGTAGCCCATGGAGGCGCGCAGCCCGCCCATCATCTGGTGGACGATGGCGCCCATCATGCCTTTATAGGCCACGCGGCCTTCGATGCCTTCCGGTACCAGCTTCTCGGCGCCTTCGCTCTTATCCTGGAAGTAGCGGTCGGCGCTGCCCTGGTTCTGCGACATCGCGCCCATGGAACCCATACCACGGTAGGCCTTGTAGGTACGGCCCTGGTATAGCTCGACCTCGCCCGGCGCCTCCTCGGTACCGGCCAGCAGGCTACCGACCATGACGGCGCTGGCGCCAGCGGCAATCGCCTTGGCCAGGTCGCCGGAGTAGCGGATACCGCCGTCGGCGATGACCGGCACGTCCATGCCTTTCAGCGCTTCGGCCACGTTGGACACGGCGGTGATCTGCGGCACGCCGACGCCCGCAACCACTCGCGTGGTGCAGATCGAACCGGGGCCAATGCCCACTTTCACGCCGTCGGCACCGGCTTCGGCCAGCGCCAGGGCCGCCCCGGCGGTGGCGATGTTACCGCCAATCACCTGAATGGCCGGGAAGTGTTCCTTGATCCAGCGCACACGGTCGATCACGCCCTTGGAGTGGCCGTGGGCGGTGTCGACCACGATCACATCGACGCCGGCTTCGGCAAGCGCCGCGACGCGGTCCGGGGTCTCCGGGCCGGTGCCTACCGCTGCGCCCACCAGCAGGCGGCCGTCGCTGTCTTTGGCGGCCATCGGGTAGGTGCGGGCCTTTTCGATATCCTGGAAGGTCACCAGACCGCGCAGGTGGAAGGCGTCGTCGACAATCAGCATTTTCTCGATGCGGTGTTCGCGCATCTTGGCTTTGCTGGTTTCAAGATCGGTGCCTTCCTTGACGGTCACCAGGCGCTCGCGGGGCGTCATGATGTCGGAGACGCTGTCGCCGTGGTTGGGCTGGAAACGCATGTCGCGCTCGGTCACAATGCCCACCAGGGTTTCGCCTTCCACCACCGGGAAGCCGGAGAAGCCGTACTCGCGGGCCATGGTCAGCAGGTCTTCGAGCTTGGCCTTGGGGCTGACGGTGATCGGGTCTTTCACGATCACGCTCTCGTGCTTCTTCACCTTGCGCACTTCAGCGGCCTGCTGGGTCATGGCCATGCTTTTGTGGATGATGCCGATGCCCCCTTCCTGCGCCATGGCAATCGCCAACCGCGCTTCAGTCACCGTGTCCATCGCGGAGGAAAGCAGCGGAATATTGAGCGAGAGGTTGCGAGTCAGGCGGGTTTTCAGGCTAACATCCTTGGGGAGGACGTCGGAGTAGCCGGGAAGGAGGAGAACGTCGTCGAACGTAAGTGCTTCTTGGGCCATACGTAGCATAGCGGCAACACCCAATTTGAAGTGGAGGACGGGGCGTGGAAAGTTAATCCCCCATTATAACGGTTTGATGGCCGCCCCAGCAATGCAGAGACGCCATTACGCTTATACCAATGGATAATGACGATTGATGGTAGCCTAATAGGTAGCTCATTTACTGACCCAAGGGGTGCGTGTTGACCCAAAACATCATTGTTTACAGCGATTACGTGTGCCCTTTCTGCCTGCTGGCGGAGGAGGTGATCGCCCAGGCCACCGAAGGCCTGGACGTTAACGTCCAATGGCGCCCGTTCGAGCTGCGCCCTGACCCGGCACCCACCCTGAAGGTCGAAGACCCGTACCTGCCCAAGGTCTGGCGCGAGGCCGTCTACCCGATGGCTGAACAGCTCGGCGTGCCCATCAAGCTGCCCAACATCTCGCCCCAGCCGCGCACCGACAAAGCCTTTGAGGTGTTCGCCATGGCCGAGGAACACGGCCAGGGCCATGCCTATTCAATGGCCACGCTGAAGGCGTTCTTCCAGCAGGAACGCGACATCGGCGATCCGGCCGTGCTGGCCGATATTGCCGAATCCGTCGGGCTGGAGCGCCAGGAGGTGCTCGATGCGCTTGCCGAGGGCCGCTACCGCGAGCAGCACCAGGCAGCGCTGCGCCACGCGGTGGAAGAAGCACGCATTCAGTCGGTACCGACCCTGATCATCGACGGCGAAACCATCCAGGGCGTGCCCGACCCGGCGGCGCTGAAACGCTACCTCAGCGAGCGCGCCTGATATTATGCCCGCTACCACGCCTCAGGCGCTTTCCGTCAGCCAGCTCAACCAGCGCGCCAAGCAAACGCTCGAGCGCGACGTGGGCGAAGTGTGGGTAGAGGGTGAGCTGTCCAACGTCTCACGCCCCGCGTCCGGGCATGTTTACTTCACGCTGAAGGATGATCGGGCGCAGATCCGCTGCGCGCTGTTTCGCCAGCGGGCACGCTTTGTGTCGGCGCCGATGCGCGATGGCGATCAGGTCAAGCTGCGCGGGCGGGTGTCGCTATTCGAGCCGCGCGGCGACTACCAGTTGATTGCCGAGGCGGTGCAGGCCGCAGGGCTAGGTGAACTGCTCGCGGCGTTCGAGCGACTGAAAGCTCAGCTCGACGGCGAAGGCGTGTTTGCCAATGCGCGCCCACTGCCCTTCCCACCCCGCAAACTGCTGATACTGAGCTCGGCCACCGGCGCGGCGATTCGCGATGTACTGGCCGTGTTGGCCGCCCGCTGGCCGCTGGCGGATGTGACGCTGATTCCCGTAACGGTGCAGGGCGCCGAGGCGGCGCCGGCGATGATCTCGGCGCTTGGTCTGCTCAATCGTCAGGCACGGCTCGACCCGGAGCGCGATGTCATTCTCATCACCCGCGGCGGCGGCAGCCTGGAAGACCTGTGGGCGTTCAACAACGAGCACCTGGCGCGGGCGATTTTCCACTCGCGGCTGCCGGTGATGTCGGCAGTGGGTCATGAGGTGGATATTACGCTCGCGGACTTTGCCGCGGACATACGCGCGCCTACGCCTTCCGCCGCCGCCGAGCGCCTGGTGCCGGACCAGCACACCCTAAAGCGCCAGCTCGAGCACCATGAAAACCGCCTGATGCGAGCCATGCAGGCGCGGCTGGAACGCGACAGCCAGCGGCTGGATACGCTACGCGCCAAACTGCGCCACCCCGGCGAGCAGCTCAATCGCCAGCGCCAGCATTTAACCGCGCTCCACCAGCGCTTGAGCCGCGCCATGCAGCAAACGCTCACCCAACAGAAAGCCCAGGTATCGCAATTGAGCAGGCGCCTGGCCAGCCAGGACATGGCACGGCTGCACCGCGGCGAACAGGAGCGCGTCGGCCAGCTCCAGCGCCGCCTGGGGGCCGCGATGCAGCGCCAGCTGGAACACCGTCAGGCGCGGTTAACCAGCGCCGCCCGGGAACTGAATGCGGTCAGCCCGCTTGCCGTATTGGGGCGTGGCTACGCCATCGCTCAGGACGAGCATGGTCAGATCGTGCGGCGTGCGGACGATACCTCACCGGGCCAGAAGCTGAAGCTACGCCTGGGCGAAGGCCAGCTAAGCGTGGAAGTAAAACGGCGCTACAAAAACACTTAAAATTCCCGAACGGGAATATTCTTGTTGTTATCCGCTCCCAATGGCCAAAAATTACCGAGCGGTAAAAATAACAGGCATCAAGCGTTATATTGGCTATCATTACCGCACGGTAATTTTACAGGCCATGGGCGATGACACTCATTGACGACACGACAGCGCGTATTCGTACAAGCGAAGAACTTGGAAAGCTGGTCAAGCAGGTACGCCAAGATCAGTCGCTGCTGCAGAGCGATATTGCGGGGCTTGCAGGCACGGGGAACCGCTTCATTGTGGACCTGGAGCGTGGCAAACCAACGCTTCAGCTACAAAAAGTACTCGATACGCTCGACCTGATGGGGCTCGAAGTGGTCATTCAGCGTAAGGGGCAGCATGATGGCCACTTATAGTGAAGCGCTGGATCTTTACTGGGGTGAGCAGCACGCAGGGCGGCTTTACGACACCCAACCGCTGAGCTTCACTTATCGCCAAGAGTGGCTAGAGACACCAGGGGCTTCCAGCCTTTCCCCTCGCTTACCGGTAACGCAACAGGCTCACAGCGGTGATGACGTACTGGCTTACTTTGAAAATCTGCTGCCAGAAGGCGAGCTGCGTCGCTACATTGAGCTAAGCCACCATACCACCACGATATTTGGGCTTTTGAAATCCGTTGGCGGCGATACGGCCAGTGGCTACCTTCTGTTGCCCCAGGGAGAAGCCCCTCAGCCCGCCCGCTATCGACAAACAAGCTGGCAGGCAATCAAGACGTTACTCGATAACGACATGCAGGGAGAGCTACCCGGTCAGCTTGTGCATAACGCGCGCATATCCTTGGCGGGCGCTCAATATAAACTTCTATTGATGATAGGCAACGATGGTCGTCCCGCCATTCCTGAGGGCTCAGCGCCTTCCAGCCATCTGCTAAAACCCGACATAACAGGCTTAAAAGGCGTCTGGTGTTCTGCGCTTAACGAAACGCTGTGTATGCAGCTGGCCGCCGCGTTGTCATTGAATGTGGCTGAAACGTCTTTTCAGCCTGAGACACGCGCATGTTTGATCAAGCGGTACGACCGTGTACCCGATGAGCACGGCAACTTACAGCGCTATCATCAGTTGGACTTCTGCCAATTGGCAGGCACGCCCTCGACGCTTAAGTACGAAAGCGATGGCGGCCCCAGCTTGATCCAGTGCCGCCAATTGCTGCAGCGTGCTGGCGCCCCAGCCAAAGACTTACAGCGATTAATCCGTTGGTTTTTTTACAACCTTCTTATCGGCAACAACGACAGCCACGCCAAAAACCTTTCATTGCTGCAAACTCCCCAGGGCGTTCAACTGGCTCCGTTTTACGACCTGATGTCGACGACCATTTACAGCGGTCTATCCAAGCGTTTTGCGTTTCAGGTAGGCGGTGCTGACCAGCCCGGCAGTATTGAGCAAGCGCATTTGGCATCATTGGCGAAGGCGCTGGGGTTCAAGCCTGCTTATTTCATCCGGCAGGGCGTGGAGCTCGCCGAGGCGTTGCTCACCTGTCTGCCTGACGCTGCAGAGGCGCTACAGGCAGACGCTCAACCTGGCACAGAGCAGGTTTTACTCGAACGGTTATGCCAAAGTATTACCCGCAACTGCCATAAGATGCCAAAACGTTGGCGGGCCAGCTGAGCGTTAAAACAAAACGGCGCTACAGGAAGTAGCGCCGCGGGAGCTGAGCTGACGGGATCAACCCAGCTTACTTCTTGTCCTTGCCCGGTTTCTGGGGCGAATTTTTGGACTCGGGGTTCACGTGATGCGTATCCGGCATCGGATTCGCTTCATCGTAATGTTGGTCTTTGGGTTTGGGCGATTTTTCGTCTTTCTTATCGGGATGGGACATAACGCGTACTCCTTACGGTCATTGGTGCCAGGCATTACTTTGCCTGCTTTCACTGTAGTGCTTCCCGCGTAACTTGCAATTAAGCCTCTCTCGCCCACCACTTCCTCAAACATCAAAAATTACTTCAAAAACATAACTATATAGAATTATACGTGGTATTCAGCACACTAAATAAGACGTATCGACTGTCGCTATCGTCACCTCTTCCCGGCGCTGCTGGCCCGGTTTGCACCGATTGGCGAGTCGGGTCTACATTAAAACCGGGTGCCCACGGAGGTCAGCACCCGGTTAATGACCACCCCCTCTCCGGGAGGGAATGTGTCAGTCCCCGTAGTTGTGCAATCCAAGGAGTGACCGCACATGAGCGAACAGCATCAACCCCCTCAGCACCAGAACAAGCAGCCGGGCGACGAGCACGCGATGCGCCCCGAGCCCGAGTATATTCGCGATAGCTACAAAGGGTCCGACAAGTTATTAGATAAAGTGGCGATCATTACCGGCGGCGACAGCGGCATCGGTCGCGCAGTGGCGGTGCACTATGCGCGGGAAGGCGCAGACAGCGTGATCGTGCACTTGAAGGAAACCCAAGACGCTAAAGAAACGCAGCGGCTGGTGGAGGCAGAAGGTCGCCGCTGCCTGGTCCTCAAAGGCGATGTGGGCGCGCCGAGTTTCTGTCGAGAGATCGTCAAGCGTACCCTGACAGAGTTCGGCAAGCTGAATATCGTCATCAACAACGCGGCCGAGCAGTACGACTGGCGCGATATCACCGAGATCCCCGATGATCAGCTGCAGCGCACGTTTCAAACCAACCTGTTCAGCCATTTCTATTTGACCAAGGCCGCGCTACCCCACTTGAGCGAGGGCGATACGATCATCGCCACCTCGTCGATCAACGCCTTTAAAGGCAACGATACGCTGATTGACTATACCGCGACCAAGGGCGCGATTCAGGGCCTGGTGCGTTCGCTTGCCATGTCGCTGATGGATCGCGGCATTCGGGTCAACGCCGTGGCGCCCGGGCCGGTGTGGACGCCGCTGATCCCCGCCAGCTTTGACGACGACAAGGTCGCCTCGTTTGGCGGCCAGGTGCCGATGAAGCGCGCGGGCCAGCCCAGCGAAATGGGGCCTGCCTACGTGTACCTGGCCTGCGAGGAATCGTCCTATATGACCGGGCAGACAATGCACTTGAACGGCGGCGTGATTCTCAACACCTGATACCTGGGAATCCGGTGTCTAGGACGTCAGCGTCTTGACCAGCACCTTGGATTTGCGCGCATGGTTGTAGGTTTCGCGCTTCAGCGGCGGCAGCTCTTCAAGGCTTGCAGAGCGGAAACCGCGCTCCACGAACCAGTGCGCCGTGTGGGTGGTGAGCACGAACATTTCCTGCAGCCCGCGCTGGCGGGCACGACGCTCCAGCGCCTCGACCAGCCGCTCGCCGCGTTCGCCGCCGCGGTAATTGGTGTGCACGGCCACGCAGGCGAGTTCGGCAATCGAGGTGCTGGGGAACACATGCAAGGCCGCGCAGCCAATCACCATGCCGTCGCGTTCGATGACCATGTAATCGTCGATCTCGTGCTCCAGGCGCTCCCGCGAACGCGCCACCAGCATGCCGCGACGCTCCAGCGGCTCGAGAAGCTCCAGCAGGCCGGCGACGTCGTTGAGAGTGGCCGGGCGCAGCTGTTCGTAGCGATGCTGGGTGATCATCGTGCCCACGCCGTCGCGGGTAAACAGCTCACCCAGCAGGGCGTCGTGGTTATGCCAGGACAGCAGGTGCGTGCGGGCCACGCCTTCCCGCGCCGCAGTGCAGGCGGCATTGAGATGACGCGCCAGCTCGCTGCCGGGCTCGGCGTGCTGCAGACGGGGTTCGGCATCGGCGGGAGAAAGCTGGCGCAGCAGCGCGCCCTGCTCGTCTTCCAGGCCCTCCGATTCGCCCAGCAGGATCAGCTTGTCGGCCTTAAGCGCCACCGCTGCGTGCTGGGCCACGTCGGAGGCATCCAGGTCGAATACCTCGCCGGTGCTGGAAAACCCCAGCGGCGGCAGCAACACCAGTGAGCCTTTTTCCAGCAGCCCCTGAATGGCGCTGGCGCGTACCCGACGCACCTCGCCGCTATGGTCGAAGTCGACCCCCTCACGCACGCCCAGCGGCTTGGCGGTCACCAGGTTGCCGGAAATCACGCTCAGCTCCACGCCGTGCAGCGGCGTGCTGGGCAAGCCCAGCGACAGCCTCGCCTCCAGCCACAGCCGCTGATGGGCGGCCACCTGTTCTACATGCGCCATGACCGCGCGGTCGGCCACCCAGCGGCCATTGAGGCGAGTGGGCTCGACCCCCGCCGCGCTCAGCGCCTCGTGCACCTGGGGGCGAATGCCGAATACCACCACCAGGCGCACGCCCAGGGTGTGCAGCAGCGCCAGGTCCTGGATCAGCTGTTCCCCTCGGCCAGACGCCATGGCTTCGCCTTCAATTAAGATGACAAAGGTTCGGCCCCGATGCGCATTGATGTAGGGGGACGCATTACGAAACCAGTCGACAAAGGGGAAACGTGTATCCAAGGGGCCGCTCTCCGGCAGCAGGTGAATGGGTTCATCATGAGTTACTTTACCAGAGCGCAAAAAATAGCGGCACCTTCTAATGAAGATGCCGCCATGATTTTACGCGTAATTTAACGTCATACTGTGCATCGTTAGCCGCCAAACATGCCCTTAAGCATAAAGAAGAACAAGATAGCCAGGCCAGCACCGGCGGGTAGCGTAATCAACCACGACATGGCAATAGTGCCAATTACTCGCAGGTTGAGCGCGGTCATACCGCGCGCTAAACCAACCCCAAGCACGGCACCCACCAGCGTATGGGTAGTCGAGATCGGCAAGCCGGTGCCAGAAGCCAGCACCACGGTGGTGGCAGCGGCAAGCGTTGCTGCAAAACCCCGGCTGGGGGTCAGCTCGGTGATTCCCGTGCCCACGGTGGCAATCACTTTATGCCCGTAGGTGACGAGCCCAGCCACGATACCCCCACCGCCCAGCACCAGCACCCACCAGGGCACCAGCGCCGAGCCTTCAATTTCGCCACCGGTTTGTACCACGCTGATGACCGCCGCTAGCGGGCCTACTGCGTTGGCCACGTCATTAGAACCGTGGGCAAACGCCATGGCGCAGGCCGTGAAAATCATCAATACGCCAAAGGCGCGCTCCACATTGGCGTAGCCAAAGTGGTCATCGCTGCTTTGTACGTACTGAACGCGGCGCTCCATCAATACGCCAATGCCAGTGATAATCAAACCAAGAATGATCGACAGCACCAGGCTTTGCGAAAAGGTAATATCCAGCCCCACGTGCTTTAAACCTTTCGTCATGGTGACCATGGCCACCACAAAGCCCACTAAGAACACATAACCAGGCAAGTAGCGCTTAGCGGCAGCTAGCGGGTCGGGGGCTACGAATACCAAGTGATGGACCGACTTAAACAGCACAAAGCCTACCGTACCGGCCAACAGCGGCGAGACCACCCAACTAGCAGCAATAGTACCCACACTGCCCCAATCCACCGTCGCTGCGCCCAGCCCGGCTACCGCAAAACCAACAATCGCGCCCACAATCGAGTGGGTGGTCGATACCGGCCAGCCTTTCATGGAGGCAATTAACAGCCAGGTCGCCGCCGCAAGTAACGACGCCAGCATGCCGTAAACCAGCAGTTGAGGGTCTTCTTGAAGCAGTTCGGGGTCGATAATGCCTTTGCGGATGGTGTTGGTCACCTCACCACCTGCCAGCCAGGCGCCCAGAAACTCGAACACCACGGCGATCAGAATGGCCTGTTTGATGGTGATGGCCTTCGAGCCCACCGAGGTACCCATGGCATTGGCGACATCGTTGGCGCCCACGCCCCAGGCCATAAAAAAGCCGAAAAGACAGGCCAGGATGATAAAAATATCACCGTACTGAGCAATGATCTGCATAACGCTTCCCTTGTTTGGGGATCAGGTATTAATTTGGGCGCACAAATTAATTGGCGGTCATGATCTGAAGGCGGCTGCCTACGCGCTCAGCGCGGTCAGATAGCTCGCCGACCCAGTCAATAATCTTGTAAAGGAAGACCACATCAACCGGTGGCAACTCACTTTCCAGACTAAATAGCAGGCGGCGAATCGCGACCTGCTGGCCATCCGCCTGGTGCTCGAGGGTGTGCAGTTCGCGAATCATGTTTTGCATCACATCCGAGACATTGCGCCCAAAGCCCGATTCCAAAAGGTCCTTGAGCTCTTCCAGCGCCTGGCGAGCCTGGGCCACGCACGCCACGCTGGTGCGGATGTATTCGCGCATCGGATCGGCAAGCTCATCAGGCACGGTCATTTTACGGCCCAGCATAATGCCGGTAATGTCGCGTGCCTTGTTGGCAATCTTGTCCTGTACGCTGATCAGGTCGAGCAGATCGGAACGCGAGACGGGCAAGAACATGGTGTTGGGCAGGTTCAGACGCAGCTCGGTTTTGAGCACGTCTGCGTCATGCTCCAAGCGAGTGACGTTTTCGCGCAGCTGCTCAGCGCTGTCCCAATCGCCTACCAGGGTTGCTTCGAAGAAGGGCAGAAGTTGGTCGGCACATTCATTCGCCTTGACGATGTGTGCGAGCAACGGCTGGAATGGCGAGCGGCCAAACATCGCGGAAAAGGGGTTGGAAGTAACCATAAAGCCTTTATGCCTGTTTTCGGGAAGCCAGGAAATGGCGGCGACAGTATAGAGAGTGCGTCTGCTGCCGTCATGAAAAGTTCATATTGTCATAAAAAATTAATCAAAATGTCATGATAACGAGGTGGCTACTGTCATGAAAACATCAATGCCGACTGAAATCGAATTGAAACTTGCCCTGGCCCCCGAAGGGCCGTTGGCCCTTCGCCAGCACCCGCTACTGCAAACACTGACGCCGAAGCGCCAAACCCTGACCAATACCTATTACGACACGCCTGAGGGAGCGCTTGCCCAGGCGCGGGTGGCTCTGCGCCTGCGTCAGATAGACGATCAGGTGCTGCAGACCGTCAAAACGGCCGGACACGGCGGTGGCGGTTTCTC
Source organism: Halomonas sp. HL-48 (assembly GCF_001314875.1). Classification (GTDB taxonomy): domain Bacteria; phylum Pseudomonadota; class Gammaproteobacteria; order Pseudomonadales; family Halomonadaceae; genus Vreelandella. The sequence goes on along the minus strand of NZ_LJZS01000008.1, from coordinate 43,514 downwards.
TCAACGTCAGGAGTGGGAATGGCCGGTGCCGACACGCCACCTGGATATTCAAGGGCTTGCCGAGCTGCCGCCGTTCAAGGGCGCACTGGGCGAAGCCATTCCCGCGCTGCAGCCTCAGTTGAGCACCGACTTTGAGCGCTGGAGCTGGCAGATAACGTGGCAGGACAGCCATATCGAACTGGCGCTGGATGAAGGCGAGATTCACAGCGGCGGGCATCAGGCGACCATCTGCGAGGCGGAACTCGAACTGAAAAGTGGCGCGCCCGAGGCGCTCTGGTCGCTGGCTCAGGCGCTCGCCGAAGGCGTTCCTCTGGGCCCATCGGACACCAGCAAAGCCGCACGCGGCAACGCGCTGGCCGCCCAGCAGTGGCCACTTCCCGAGGCCGATTCCCCCCTTCAGCGGATGCACCGGGCAACGCTGGCGCTCGATGCCTACCACGACAGCCACCACGCTGAGCACCTGGTCGCGGCCCAGGAGGCGCTTGCCGCGCTTGCAACCGACCCGGCCCTCACCGATCAGGCCCGCGATGAGGCGGCCGTGATGCGCGATGCGCTGGGCAGCGACGGCCAACCAAACGTGGCCTATGCCAAAGCATCATTGGCCTTTGCGCATCGCATGGCGTACCAAACCGCGCTACGCTAGGCGCTGACTGCCAAAGTGGCCATTTCAGGACGTGACGATGACCTTTCCATTAAACCCAGGCGCAGAGGGAATCCGCGCACGGATTTTCCATATCATTTTCGAGTCCAATACACCGGGGGCCAAGGCCTTCGACATTGGCTTGATCGTGGCGATCTTGCTCAGCGTAGCGGTGATATTGCTGAGCAGCGTCGAGGACTATGCAGCGCGCTACGGTACGCTGTTCTATGTGCTCGAGTGGGCGTTTACGCTGCTCTTCAGCATTGAACTCTTGCTGCGCATTTACTGTTTGGAGCGGCCGACGCTTTACCTGAAGAGTTTTTACGGCATTGTCGACCTGATCGCCATCCTGCCCACCTGGCTGGTATTGCTTATCCCCGGGGCCCATGGCCTGGTCATCGTGCGGATCCTGAGGGTGCTGCGGATTTTCCGCATCCTGAGGCTGATGGAATTCGTCGGTGAGGCGGGGCTGCTGATTGACGCGCTCAAGCGCAGTCTGCGCCAGATTCTGCTGTTCTTTTTCAGCATCTTCATGGTGGTGACGCTGTTCGCGGCGTTGATGTACGTGATCGAATCCCCCGAGGCGGGCTTTACCAGCATTCCCATGTCGATCTACTGGGCGATCGTCAGCATGACCACGGTGGGCTATGGCGACATCGTCCCGGCTACCCCTCTCGGCAAATCCATCACGGTGGTGCTGATGCTGCTGGGCTACTCAATTATCGCCGTCCCCACCGGGGTGTTTTCCGCCCAGGTGATTCGTTCGATTCGCGAAGACCGCTACTCCGACGAAGCCTGCCCAGGCTGTGGCCACGACCGCCATGAAAAACGCGCCCGCTACTGCATGCGCTGCGGCACCTGGCTGGACGAAGACAGCGAGGACCCGCGCAAGAAAGACGATGAAAACAAAGACGACCAGGAGAAAGACGAAGACAAAAACGCGCCCCAGGATAGTTAAACCTGGGGCGCGCCGCGTTTCTCTTTTTCTATTAGACGACGTGATTCTCTAACCCTATCAATCCACTTCGTGCGGGGCTTCCCAAGCGTTCAGGTCAGCCTCGCTCCAGTCTCCATAGGTCGCATTGGGGAAAACAATCCAGTCTTTACCGAAGCGCTCAGCATTATCGTCGACCAACGTACGCTGCTCCTCTAGGTCCGCCTCGGCGAACTCACCGGCAAAATCATGCAGCGTATCGCCAAGCTGCATCACCAGCGTGTGACCATCTTCAACTTCAGCACGACGTTCTGACTTGGGTGGGCCTAACAACATCACGCTATCTTCAGAGACTTGGGGTAGCTCCAATGCCTCAAGCGTGGCCAGGGTATCGGCTTTATTTTCCTGGTAGCGATCAGAGACATAGTAGATCGCCACGTCGTGCTCATCAGCGAATTCAAGGAAATCCTTCGCACCGGGAATCAGACGTGGATCTCCTTCTCGCTCCCAATGCTTCCAGGTATCCCAGGTGGTGAAATCATGGCACGCCTGCATATCGCGCACCAGCAATGCGCTGTTATCCAGCACGGTCTCGTCAAGATCGGTGATGATTGCCAGATCGGCATCGTCGCCGTGAGCCTCAATCTGTTCTTCAAGACGATAGGTGGCAAGCTCAAACCCCTGACGCTGCAACGCGACAGCTTCTGCAGATTGCTGTTGGTAGCGCAGCCCCATGGCATACTCAGCCTGAGCGCAGCCCGAATCGTCGTTGGCTCCGGCCTGCCCTGCCACTAGGGGTATACTTGCCAAGCTTGAAAGTGCAGCAAAGGTGGCCAAATTGCGGTAGCGCGATAATGTCATTATCAATCTCCTTTCGCTGGCAATCCTAAAGCAGCGAGCATCCTGCCCCCATGGATTGCCCTTTGTTATCAAGTAATCGCTTAACTACCGTATTTTATTTTTATTGGTCATTCAAATAATTTAAAAGCCGCACTAGTGGCGTTTACGCGCAAATAAAACGCCTCCAGCGAATTCGCTTGGAGGCGTCAATAGTAAATCTGCAGCTAATATTCTGTATTTACTCGGTAAACGGTGACACATCCCCGCGTCCTTCGCGGACGATTTTGGGAGGCAGCTCGCGCAGGTCGATGACGCTGGTGGGGTCCAGATGGCAGGCACCGCCGTCAATAATCAGATCAAGATGGGCGCCAAACCGCTCGCGAATGTCTTCGGCGTCGCTCATCGGCAAATCCTCGCCGACGGGGATCAGGGTAACGCTCATCAACGGCTCACCCAGCGCCGCCAGCAGCGCGTGGGTTATCCGGTGGTCCGGCACACGCACGCCGATAGAGCGGCGCTTGGGATGCAACAACAGACGCGGTACCTCGGTGCTTGCATCTAAAATAAACGTGTAGGCGCCCGGGGTATGCGCTTTAAGCAACCGAAACACGTCGTTGTCGACCTTCGCGTAGGTGCCGATCTGCGACAGATCCGAACACACCAGGGTAAAGTTGTGCTTGTCGTCCAGCGAGCGTAGCCATTTGATTTTTTCGATGGCTTTCTTCTCACCCAGATGACAGCCCAGGGCGTAGCCGGAATCTGTGGGATAAGCCACCACGCCGCCCTTGCGAATGATTTCGCTGGCCTGGTCGATCAGGCGTTTCTGCGGATTCTCGGGGTGAATCTGAAAGTATTGGCTCATGGCGGTCTCCTTCGCGCTTGGATGATCTCTTGTCGCCTACCATAGCTTACTCGGCGGCCAGAGGCCCAGCCGGCGCGTCTTCAAGGTGGCGTAATCGGGGATGCTGCCAGATGGGTGGCGCCGCAGTGCGGGGAATCAAGCTCATGCTGCCGGGGGCGGCGTGGCTGCCGGGAAAGTGAAAGTCGCTGCCCATCGATGCATAGAGGTCTCGCTCCACCAGCTGGCGAGCCAGGTCACGGGTGCTGTCCGGGTTTTGCTTCCCGCTGACCAGTTCAACCGCCTGGCCGCCGGCGGCCTGAAACGTATCCATCAACAGGCCGCGCTTGCGCCGCGTGAGACCGTGGCGCAGCGGATGGGCAAGCACGGCAACGCCGCCCGACGCCACCACCCAACCCACCGCCTCGCTGATCTCCGGCCAGAGGGCCTTTACGTCGCCTTTCTTGCCGCTGCCCAGATAGCGCTTAAACGCCGTCGCCCAGTCAGCCACCATGCCTTCGGCGACTAGCGCGCGGGCAAAGTCGGGGCGACCCAGGGGCCGGTCGCTGCCAGCCTGCTCGCGGGCCTTGGCCAGCGCATTGGCAAGACCGGCTTTTTCAAGCCGCTCGGCGATGACCTCGGCCCGCTTGATGCGCGCTTCACGCTGGTGATTCAGACCGTCCACCAGCGCCCCCTTGAGGCCTCCTGGCATCAGCGCCACCATGTGGATATTGATGCCCTGCCAGCGGGTGGATAGCTCACAGCCCGGCAGCAGGCAGACACCCGCCGATGCCGCCGCCTGCCCCGCCTCGGCCACGCCATCCATGGTATCGTGATCGGTCAGCGCCATGTGGGTAAGCCCACGCTCCGCGCACAGCGTCACAAGCTCGGTGGGGGTCAGTGCGCCATCGGACGCCGTCGAGTGCATGTGCAGGTCAACGGGGTAACGCTGGTCGGTCTCAAATGTCGTGGGAAGTCGGGGCATAATGACGCCGTGTGGCGAGTTTGTCAGAATAAGGGGTTGCGATAAGCCGCTATGGTGCGCGCTTACGCTGGTGCGGTCAATTCAGCCTGCCCTGTGGTCCATTCTTTTGATCCTTTTTCATTCAAGGAGTTATGCACATGCTGTATGCCATCATCAGTGAAGATATTGCCAACAGTCTGGAACGCCGCCTGGCCGCCCGCCCCGATCACCTGGCACGGCTGGAAGCGCTGCGCGACGAGGGCCGCCTGGTCCTCGCAGGGCCGCATCCCGCCATTGACGCGAGCGACCCGGGCGAGGCCGGCTTCAGCGGCAGCCTGGTAATCGCCGAGTTCGATAGCCTGGAAAAGGCGCAAAGCTGGGCCGATGCCGACCCCTACGTGATTGCCGGCGTCTACGCCCAGGTAACAGTCAAGCCGTTCAAGAAAGTTTTGCCTTGACCCTAAGGGGTGAATATGGAGGGTCCGCCCGCTTTTTCACAGAGCCTGTGGAAAACTCTGTGAAAACACGGCGGACGCTTTTCGCTAAGCCAGAGATAACGCCCCTGTTTACAAATTGGTCATTTTTTAACCACCTTTCGCCAACACGGATCACTGCGTGACGCAACGCCATTCTGCCCTGCCGCCGCTGGCGGCGCTGCCATCGCCGTCGCTTAGCTGGAACGAGGCAGCGCCACACTCGACGGCTTTCGACGACGTGTATTTTTCCCGCGAAGACGGCCGCGCCGAAACCGAGCACGTCTTCGTCAACGCCAACAACCTGCCCACCCGCTTTGCCGCCTGGCCACCGGGGCGTGCTTTTGTGATCGGCGAAACGGGGTTCGGCACCGGCCTCAACATGCTCTGCGCTTGGGCATGTTTCGAAGACCATGCACCGGCCCATGCGCGCCTGCATCTGTTATCCACAGAAAAGTTTCCCCTCGACCATGGCTCGCTTACCCGTGCCTTGAGCGCCTGGCCGAGCCTTGCCGGTTATGCACAGGTACTTTGCGCCAAGTGGCCGGCACCGGTCAGCGGCATCCACCGCCTGCATCTGAGCGAGCGAGTGACGCTGGATCTGCATTTTGGCGACACTGCCGAGCGTCTGGGTCAGCTCGACGGCCAGGTGGACGCCTGGTTCCTGGACGGCTTTGCGCCCTCCAAAAATCCGGACATGTGGCAGCCGGCGCTGTTTGAGGCCATGGCCGCCCGCTCGCACCCCGGCGCGACCTTTGCCACCTTTACCTGCGCGGGTATCGTCAAGCGTGGTTTGAAAGCCGCCGGCTTTACCTGGCAGAAGGTGCCGGGCTTTGGGCGCAAGCGTGAAATGCTGGCTGGGCATATCAACACGCCGCCCGCCGACACCCGCCGTCAAGCCACGCCCTGGTTTACCCCTCCAGCGGCCACATATCCACACCAGGTCGCGGTAATTGGCGCTGGCATCGCCGGGGCAAGTGTTGCGGCGGCCCTGGCCAGGCGCGGCATTCAGGTCAGGCTGATCGATCGTGAAGGCCCCGGCGCGGGCGCCTCGGGTAATCGCCAGGGCGCGCTCTACGTCAAACTGGCCGCCGAGACCAATCACCAAAGCCGCTTTTATCTGGCCGGGCTGATGTACAGCCAGCGCTGGCTCGGCCAGTTATCCACACCCACGCCGCTATGGCAGCCAAGCGGCGTGGTTCAACTGGCATTAACCGAAAAGGAGGCCCGCCGCCAGCAGCGCTTTGCCGCCAACCACCCGCTGCCGGATACGGTGGTGAGCGCCCAAACGGCAGGGTTAAGCGAGCAGGCGGGCGTGCCGGTCAGCGCCGAGCAGGCGCTGTTTTATCCCCAGGCAGGCTGGGTACGCCCCAAGGCGTTATGCGAACGGTTGGTCGACCACCCGGCTATCCAGGTGTGCCAGGGAGAGGTAACGCAACTGCATCGTAGCGGACAACGCTGGCAGCTCGATCTGGCAAACGGTGACGTGATCAGCGCCGACCAGGTGGTGATCGCTAACGCCCAGCTTGCCAACCGCTTTGCCCAGACCGCGGCGCTGCCGCTGCAGCGGGTGCGCGGCCAGATCAGCGAAGTGGCGCTGCCGAAGGGCGTGGACGCCCCCAAGCGGGTGGTGTGCGCAGGCGGCTATGTATCACCGCCTATCGACGGCGTGCTGACCTTTGGCGCCAGCTTTGTGCCCAACAATGACACCACCGAGGTTACCGCCGACGACCACCAGCGCAATATCGACGAGCTACGTCAGGCGCTGCCCGCCTGGGTGGCCGACCTTGAACAGGCGGGCGTCGCGCTGAATGCTCAGACGCTGGCGGGGCGTGCGGCGGTGCGCGCAGCAAGCCCCGACAAAAGCCCCTATGCGGGGCCGGTGCCGGTGGCTGACGCCTGGCGGGAGGTGTATCAAGGATTAAGCAAGGACGCCTCGAAAGTGCCCGATACCCTGGGCGAGCACTACCCGGGGCTGTGGATATCCACCGCCCACGGCTCCCGCGGGTTTTCCAGCGCGCCGCTGTGCGCCGAGCTGATCGCCTCGCGGATGTGCGGCGACCCGCTGCCCCTCGAAGCGCCGCTGGTCGATCATCTGCACCCCGGGCGGCGCATTATCAGCGCCATTATTCGGGGCGAGAGCACCTGAGTCGCCGCTAGATATCAGCTCTGATTAACGTTATGAGCGAAGCCCAGACAAGGCGAAATTAGCCGAAAAAACGGAGTTTACGGTTGTTAAATGAGTATTTTGAGGCGAATTTCAACGCCGTATGGGCAAGCGCAATAGTTAATCACCTTCTTCTTCGTCGTCGGCGATATCCCGGCCAAAAGACCGCCACTGGGCGAGGGTCATCACTTCGGTCATTTCAAGCTCGAGGTCGTGGGCAATGATCAGCTCGTTGCGCTCGAGCTGCTTTTTAAGCTCCACGACCCAGCCGTGCATGCCCTCGCCGGTGGTATCGGTGGTGTCGTAGCCTTGGCGGGTGACAAAGGCTTCCAGCAGCGCGTCCAGGGTTTCCGGCGGCAGCATGCGCGCCGGGACTTCGATAAATCGGCTCATTCGCGTTGCTCCCATTCGGCCAGGCGTTCGATAAAGGTGGCCTCGTCGACAACCTCGACGCCCAACTGCTCGGCTTTGGTCAGTTTGCTACCGGCGGCTTCCCCCGCCACCAGGCAGGTGGTTTTTTTCGATACGCTGCCCGCCACTTTCGCGCCCAGGGCTTGCAGGCGGGCCTTGCCTTCGTCGCGGGTCATCGATTCAAGCGTGCCGGTGAGCACCCAGGTCTGGCCATCCAGCGGCGTAGGGCCATGCACGACGTCGCTTTCCTGCCATGTCACCCCCGCCGCGATCAACGCCTGGAGGGTTTCCAGGTTATGCGGCTGGCGGAAGAAGGTGTGCACGTGGGCGGCCACCACGGGGCCCACATCGTTAACGGCTTCAAGCGCCGTCTGGTCGGCGTCCTGCAGCGCTTGCAGGGTACCAAAGTGGCTCGCCAGGTTCGCTGCCGTGGCCTCCCCTACTTCGCGAATTCCAAGGGCGTAGATAAACCGCGCCAGGGTCGTGGCCTTGGCTTTTTCCAGGGCGTTAACCAGATTGGTGGCGGATTTTTCGCCCATGCGCGGCAGGCTTTTGAGCTGCTCGACATCCAGGTGGAAGAGGTCGGCGGGAGTTTGCACCCAGTCCAGGTCGACGAGCTGTTCGATGAGCTTTTCACCCAGGCCATCGACATCCAGCGCCTTGCGGCTGGCAAAATGCTTCAATGCTTCCTTGCGCTGGGCCGCACAGTAGAGCCCGCCCGAACAGCGGGCCACGGCTTCGTCTTCCAGACGCTCGATCTCCGAGCCACACACCGGGCACCGCTCCGGAAAGGTAATCTCCCGGGCATTGTCGGGCCGCTTGTCGATATCCACGCGCACCACCTGGGGAATCACGTCCCCGGCCCGGCGGATGGCCACCGTGTCGCCAATCATCACGCCCAGGCGCTTGATTTCATCAGCGTTGTGCAGCGTGGCGTTGGAGACCGTCACGCCGGCGACCGTGACCGGCTCGAGCCTGGCGACCGGGGTAATTGCCCCGGTACGCCCGACCTGGAATTCGACCTCGTTCAGGGTGGTGACTTCTTCCTGGGCGGGGAACTTGAAGGCCACCGCCCAGCGCGGCGCCCGGGCGACAAAGCCAAGCTCGCGCTGATGGCGCAGGTCGTTGACCTTGATCACCACGCCGTCGATGTCGTAGCCCAACTGGTCGCGCTTTTCGCCCAGCTGATCGCAATAATCGGCCACCGCCTCGGGGCCATGCATGGTGGCGAGCTCCGCGCTGGTACGAAATCCCAGAGAGGTCAGTCGTGCCATCAGTGCGCTGTGGCTGGCATCGCCCTGATCGGGCTCGAGCCGCGCCGCCTGATAGGCGTGAAACTCCAGCGGCCGTTTAGCGGTGATGCGCGGATCCAACTGGCGCAGGCTGCCGGCCGCTGCATTACGCGGGTTAGCAAATACCTTGCTGCCGTCTTCCCGAGCCCGTTCGTTGAGAGCCTCAAAGCCTGCATGGCGCATGATTACCTCGCCACGCACTTCCAGCAGCTCGGGTACGTTTTTACCCATCAGCTTCAAGGGCACCGAGCGCAGCGTGCGCAGGTTGGAGGTAATGCCCTCGCCGGTGCGGCCGTCACCGCGGGTTGCCCCGCTGACCAGCACGCCCTGCTCGTAGACCAGCGATACGGCGGCACCATCGAGCTTGGGCTCACAGCTGAACTCAATGTCCTCGGCCTGGCATTCCAGACGTTCGGCAACCCGCTCGGCGAAGGCATGAATATCGTCGCGGCTGAAGGCGTTATCCAGCGACAGCATGGGGATGGCGTGGGGCACTTCGGGAAAGCCGTCCGCAGGCGCCGCCCCTACCCGCTGGGTGGGGGAATCCGGCGTCACCAGCGAAGGATGATCCGCTTCCAGCTGTTTCAGGCGCTGCAGCTTGCGGTCATAGTCCGCATCGGTCAACAACGGCTCATCAAGCACGTAGTAGCGATAATTGGCATCATCCAGCGCGGCGCGCAGCTGGCTGATCTCGTCCAGCACGTTAGGGTCAGGCTGACTCATTGAAGCAGGTTCTCATCGACAGACTAAAAGCGGGCGTACAAGTTAACGGTATTATGCAATAAAAAACACCCGCCCTCGGCAAGAGGACGGGTGCGTGATGGCAAGCGCTGTTTAGTGGGCTTGCATATGCCGATGCAGCCGATGCCGCCGCTCGAATTCGTGCACGCGCTGGCGGGCGAACTCGATGGTCTGGGCGGTCATCACGCTGTGGTTTTCATCCTTAAGCTCACCGCCCATATGGCGGACGACTACCATCGCGGTTTCCACCATGGCCTCAAATGCCGCCGAGCTGTCGTGCGCGCCTGGCAAGGGCATCAACAGGGTAATACCCGGCGTGACGAACTCGTCCATTTCCTCGATGGGGAAGGTGCCGGGCTTGACCACGTTGACCATGGAAAACTGCAGTTCGCTGTCGTCGCTTTCGGTTTCAAAGCGATGGAAAACCCCCATTGGGCGGCTGTAGCGCAGGCCACAGGCCATCATCAATTCCAGCAGCTTGCCGCCGTCGAAGCCTTCCGGGTCGCGGGAAAGCACGCTGATCACCACCACTTCTTCGGCGTTGGTCAAGGTTTCCTTGGCATGCTCACCACAGACATCGTGGCGTAGCGCCTTTTCGAGCGCCGGATGGGTACGCACGACCCCTTCCTGTGCTTCGGGCTCGTGCCATGCTTGTTCATCCGCTACCGGCCGGGTGGCTTCTTCAGCGGCATAGCGGGCCGTATCAGCGGCCTGAGCAAGACGCTCTTCCTCGGCGGCCTGGGCGGCCAACTCACGCGCCTGGGCCTGTTCCTGCGCAAGACGAGCGCGTTCTGCCTCGGCGGCTTCCTCAGCCTCGCGACGCTGCTCTGCCTCAAGAGCTTTGCGTTCCGCTTTCTGTTTGGCCAATGCTTCGGCGCGACGGGCCTTTTCGGCTTTTTTCTGCACCCGGGCTTTGCGATGGGCAATCATGCGCTGCTTGAGCGAACGGCCGATCTCTTCAAAGTCCACCAGACGATAGCTTTCTTCGTCGTCATCATCGGGGTGTTCACCGGCGATATCGCTACGCAGCTGTCGGCGCTTGGTCGAGGTCTCGGCGGTTGCATGCTTCGCAAATGCCGCGTCTTCCGGCTCGGCGCGCAGTATCGGGGCATCGTCTTCGCTTGCCGTCGGGCGCTGAACGTCGTGTTCGTCCATGGCGCTCAGGCGTGGCTCGCGGTGCGCCGTCGGCGCGTCTTCGGCAAAAGACGACGTCGCTGGCTCGCGAGGGTGTTCTTCGGGCGCGGGCGTAGGCTCAGGCATTTTCACCTCAGGGCGCTGGGCACGCGTCGATGTCGCTGCGTCGGCGGTGCGCGGGGTGGTTGAGGCGGCAGGTGGACTTGCCTTGCTGGTGCTGCGCTTAAACTGTGAGAGTATCTTGGACGGTCCCGGATGCTCTTGGCGTTCTAACTTGGGTTTCTGACTGAGACCGCTATAGTCGGCGGGCTTAACCACTCGCGCCCCACCGTTGGGAAGTTCCCAGTTTATTTCAGCCTCTTTAGCCTCATCGTCGAACTCGGAGGGTCGACTTGCCGGCGTGTTGCTGACTGCTTGGTCGAGGCGCGGAACGCGACGCTGGCGCTGAAGTCGTCTCACCCCATCAATCACGATGAGGGATACCAACGCCAGCCCTAAAATGATTAGCCACTCTCTTAATTCCATGTTGAACATTCCATGGGTCATTTTGACGGTTGCTAAGGCGCGATGCCTGAAAATTAGACTACTACTATTAAACCTATACTTACCCCAAGCATAGCGCGATTACTACGAAAAGGGCCACTTTTTGCTAATTTTCACGTTATCGCACAGTTTTTAACGTTATTTAAGGCAAAAATTCGACTCTAAAGCGGGTTATAAGTGCCCCAATGCCTACTCATTAATTAACGACCCTGAACGACAGCCGCATCATTTACGTTTGAAACCCTTGCTAGAAAGCCTCGCTTTGCCTTTTAGATCGCCCCGCTGAGTGGGGTGGCAGACGGTGCTTTTCGGCTTTTTGCTAACGCTAACAAGCGCTCAAAAACCCTCTTGACAAGTAATATAGATAAGTTTAGCGCCTTTAGTCACTTTTTTTAACGCTTACTCGACATTTATTAAGCATGGGACCGTTAATAACGTTAATGCATACGCCGCTTAATCCACCAGGGCCGCTGCTTCATCGATGCCCACAGAGACCATCCGCGATACGCCCGGCTCCTGCATGGTGACACCCATTAAGCGCTCGGCGGCCTCCATGGCGATTTTATTGTGAGTAATATAGATGAACTGAACGTTGTCCGACATCTCTTTTACCAGCTTTGCATAGCGGCCGACGTTGGCATCATCCAGAGGCGCATCGACTTCATCCAGCATACAGAAAGGCGCCGGGTTTAACTGGAAGATCGCGAACACTAGCGACAGTGCCGTGAGTGCCTTTTCACCCCCGGATAATAAATGAATAGTACTGTTCTTTTTACCCGGTGGGCGCGCCATGATAGCCACACCGGTTTCCAATAGGTCATCACCGGTCAATGTTAACCAAGCTGTTCCGCCACCAAACACCCGTGGGAATAAAGCCTGTAGTCCCGCATTCACCTGATCAAAGGTATCTCTGAAACGCACGCGGGTTTCCTGGTCGATGCGCTTGATGGCGCGCTCCAGGGTTTCCAGCGCTTCACTAAGCTCGGCGTGCTGGGCTTCCAGGTAGTCACGGCGCTCGGCCTGCTGGTCGTATTCTTCGATCGCCGCCAGGTTGATCGCTCCCAGGCGGCGGATCTTGTCGGTGGTACTCTCCAGCCGCTCCTGCCAGGCGGATTCGCTGGCATCATCGGCGAGCTGTTCCGCCAGGGCCTCGCCATCGTGGCCCAGCTCCGCGAGCTGTTCATCCTGGGTCGTCGCCTTGAGCGCCAGAGCCTGCACGTCCATCCGGCGCTGCTGCAGCTGCTCGCGGCTCTGCTCCAGATTGCGTTCGTGCTGCTGGCGGGCAAGCTCGTCGTTACGCAGCTGCTCCGCCAATGTTTGCGCTTGCTGCCGGGTGTCATTGAGTCGCTGCTCCTGCTGTTCGCGCTGATGGAGCAGTTCTTCGAGTTCTTCGGCGGCCAGCTCATCGGGTTCCAGCAGCGTTTCCCGGGAGGCTTCCAACGCTTCGATCCGCTCGACGAGCCGCGCTTCGCTATCGCTGCTGCGGGCCTGCTGTGAACGCAGGCTACTGCCCTCTGCATTCAAGCGTTCACGCTCGAGCGCCAGCGCCTGCTGGCGGGCCTTCAGCGGTGCGTGCTGCTGGTTCAACTGCTGACGCCGTTCGCGCTGGCTATCGCGCTGTTCGGCGCTGGTGTCGCGGGCCTCAGCAGCGGCGTCCAGCTGTTCCATGGCCTCATGCCAGCGGGCACGCTGCTCGTCGAGAGTAAGCGCTAACTCTGCTTCATCTTCCTGCAGCTGGCGCAGCTCGTCATTCAGCTCGCTGGCGCGACTTTCCAGATGCTCCAGCCGCTGGGCAAGGCTGTGCTCTTTGATGGCCAACTGCTGGCGCGTGGCGGCGTGCGCACGTTCTTCCTCGGCCTGCTGTTCACGGCGGTGCTCGAGCGTTTCGATGGTGTCACTGGCAGCCTCGCACTGCGCTTCGACAGCCGCCAGCGCCTCTTCGTCCTGTTCACGACGTGCCGCCAGCTCAGCGTAGCGGCGGCGCGTGACCAGCAGCGCATCGACGCCCTCACCGTTGGCCTGTTGATGGAGCCAGCCGCGTCCGCGCCATACGCCATCGCGGGTAACGACGCTTTCGCCGGGCGCCAGCGACGCCGCGAGTGCATCGGCCTCGGCGGCGTTTTCTGCATAGTGAATACTTGCTAACCATTCACCCAGCGCGCCTGCGCCGCTGACCAAGGCATCCAGCCGCTGCCCGCCGTGCAGCGCAGGCGCTGCGCGGTCTATCAGGCACCAGTCGGTGCCCAGCGCCTCGGGCAGCGCGTTCAGCTGGTCCGACCCCACCAGGCGGGCATTGAGCCACGGCGCCAGCAGCCAGGAGATGACGCGTTCCCACCCTGGGGTCACCTCGATCGTCTCCCCCAGGCGCGGCGCTTCGCCAAGCCCCTGGGCGGCAAGGGCGTCGCTCACGTGAGGATCATGATCGGCCAGGGCGGCATCGATCAGCGCCTGCAGCGAGGCCAGTTCGCCCTGGCGCTGGCTCAGGTCGGCACGCTGCTGGTCGCGCGCCTGGGTGGCCTGCTGATAAGCGGCCTTGGCGTCGCTGTAGCGCTGCTGCCATTGATCGCGCTCGGTCTCGAACGCCTCGGCGCGCTGTTCGGCGTCTTCGCGCTGGGCCTGGCATTCGGCATGCTCGGCGCGCAGCGCGGTGACATCAGCAAGCTCACCACGCTGCTGATGGCGGCGCTGGCGCTCTGCCTGCAGGCGGGCAATGCGCTGTTCCAGGTCGCGCAGTTGATCCTGACGGCGCTCGGCTTCGCGGCTGGCATCGCGCCAGCGGGTGTCGGCATCGGCCCACTGCTGCTCCGCCGCCTCAAGTGAGGGGCTGGCGTCCGCCAGGGTTTGCTCGAGGGTTTCCAACTGCTCGTCGAGCGCTTCATGCTCGGGCAGCAGTTCCTCGAGCCGCTCATCGATCGCCGCGAGCCGCGCCTGGTCGCCTTCACTGACCCGGCGCTGTTCGTCGAGTTCTCGATGGGCGGTGGCGATATCGTTGGCCAGCTGACTCTCGCGGCTGCGCCGATGGGCCTGATCCTGCTCGAGACGGGCAATCCGCGTCGTGGTTTCAAAGAACTGCTGCTGGTGGCGGTCGAGCACTTCGGAGAGTTCGTCGTGTTGCTCGCGGGCCTGCTCCAGTCGCGTCTCGCACTGGCGAACGCCAAACACGTCCTTTTCGACGGCGATCTCCAGCTCGCGCACGCGGCTTTCCTGCTGGGCCTGCTCGGCCCGCAGCGCGCGACCCCGCAGCAGCGCGAGCTCGCCTTTAAGCTGAAACTCCTGCTGTTTCAGCGCCTGATAGCGTTTGGCGGCCTCGGCCTGGCGCTTCAGACGCTCCAGCTGCTTGTCGAGTTCCTCGCGGATATCGTCAAGCCGCTCGAGGTTTTCCTGGGTGCGGCGCATGCGGTTTTCGGTTTCCCGGCGACGCTCCTTGTACTTGGAAATGCCGGCCGCTTCTTCGAGGGTGGCGCGCAGGTCATCCGGGCGGGCTTCGATGAGCCGCGAGATCATGCCCTGGCCGATAATCGCGTAGGAACGCGGGCCCAGGCCAGTGCCCATGAACAGGTCGGCGATATCCCGGCGGCGGCATTTCTGGCCGTTGAAAAAGTAGTTGGACTGACCGTCGCGGGTCACCAGACGTTTCACCGCAATTTCGTTGTATTGGGCGTAGACGCCGCCCATGGTGCCGTCGCGGTTATCGAATTTGAGCTCAATGGACGCCTGGCCTACCGGCTTGCGCCCCGTCGAGCCGTTGAAGATGACATCGGCCATGGATTCGCCGCGCAGGGTCTTGGCCGAGGACTCGCCCATCACCCAGCGCACGGCGTCGATGATGTTCGACTTGCCGCAACCGTTGGGCCCGACAATCGCGGTCATATTGCCGTCGAAGGGCACGGTGACCGGGTCGACGAACGACTTGAAGCCGACGAGGCGTATCGAGGTTAAACGCATGGCGCGTACACGCTGAAATTATTCAAAAACACGATCAATGGTCACCCTGGTAGCCTCTTGCGCGTCGAGCGGGCCTACCTCGACCCGGTCGACATCGCCCCATAAATCCCCCGCCTGGGGCGTCGACTGACCGCTTGGCGACACACGCACCATCAGGCGGACTTCGCGCGCCTGGGAAATCTGCGCCTCGGCGGACATCGCGGCGCGGTCGTCGAGCACGACGGTCATCGGCAGTTCTGACACCAGGCCCTGAACCACCGCCAACGGCGGCTGTTCGCCTTCAACGTCACGCGCCAAAATAAACAGTTTATCATCACCGTCAACCTGATCGGCCAGGTCAGGATCAAGCGATACGCTGACCCGCACGCCCGGGCCTGAAGCCGCCGGCGTACCATCGCCCTCGCCCAGCCGGCCCTGGGCCACCCGAATGCCCTCGCGCAGGGACGCGGCAATCTCCGGGTCTTCCACGTTGGCCACGGCCCGCCGCCAGCGGTCGATCGCGGTGGCGTACTCGCCCTGGTCGAACGCGTGGATGCCGAGAATACTCAGCGCTGTGGGCTGACGCGAGTCGGCTTCTCGGACCTCGTCGATCAGCGCCTGGACCTCGTCGGTAAGCGTGCGCTCGGCCATGAAGAAGCGCAGCTGCGCGAGCTGGGCAAGCAATGACGGCTCGCGGCCTTCCAGGGCAATCAACCGCTCAAGCGCAGTGACCGCGTTGTCCATCTGGCCGGTTTCCCGGTACAGCGGGAACAGCGTGCTCCACAGATTGGGGTTTTCCGGCTGCTCGCCTATCTGGGCCTCCAGCCGTTCAAGGTAGCGCGCCTGGGAGCCCTCGGGGTCCTCGCGCACGTCCTGACCAATGGCCCACAGCACAAGGTCGTCTTCCGCGCCTTGCTGCTGGTACCACACCACACTGCCCCCGGCCAGCGCGAGCATGATCAGCGGGACCACCCAGCGCCCCGACGCGGGCGACTTGAGCGGCCTGCGCTTGATGGTGGCGGTATCATCGAGCAGGCTGCGCTCCAGCGCCAATTTCTCTTCGTCGTACTGGCGTTGATCCACCTTGCCGTCTTCGTGGGCGGCATCCAGCGCGGCGAGCCGCCGCCGGAAGATGGCCAGGTTTTGCTCGACGGCGGTGTCATGTTGTTCAAACGTCGCCTGGGCGTCGTGCCAGCGGCGAGACTTGCGCAAAGGCAACACCAGCAGCCACAGCGCGGGCAGCAGAACACCGGCGAGCACTATCCACAGCAGCGTCACGATGACTCCTTACGCGCCATCAAGGCATCGAGACGCGCCTGCTCGTCTGTAGTCAGGGCCTTCGCCGAGGCATGGCGCCGGGCCCGCACGATCAGTGCCACCACTACGCCGGCCAGTACCAGCAGGCCAACCGGCAGCCCCCAGAGCAGATAGGTACGCTGCTCGAGGCGGGGATTATAAAGGATGTAGTCGCCGAATCGCTGCACCATGTGGTGGATGATTTCGGTGTCGGATTTGCCCTCCTGCAACAACCGGTAAACCCGCTCGCGCATATCCGCCGAAATGGGCGCATCGGAATCGTCGATCGCCTGGTTCTCGCATAGCGGGCAGCGCATCGAGGCGGTCAGGTCGCGATAGCGTTCCTCCGTCACCGGATCGTCGAAGTCGCGCAGCTCGATGCCCGCTGCCAAGGCGGGCAGCGAAAGGCAAACCAGCACCGTCAGGCCTATCAAGCGTATTAGCGCCATTTTTCCACCTCCGGCAGTAGACGGTCGTGGACATCCTCGGGGGACACATAGCCCTGATGGTGGTAGCGGATCACACCCTGGGCATCGACCAGAAACGTTTCCGGCGCGCCGATGACGCCCAGCTCAAAGCCCAGCTCGCCCTCCGGGTCAAAGATATTGACCTCGAAGGGATCGCCGAACTCGTCGAGAAACGCAAGTCCCGCCTCGCGGGTATCCCGGTAGTTGACGCCCACCAGGCGTATATCGCGCTCGGCGAGGTCGAGCAGTTGGGGCATCTCCTGGCGACAGGCCGGGCACCACTCGCCCCAGACGTTGACCAGCGTCAGCTCGCCCTTGAACAGCGACGGGTCGACACGCCGCGTGGGGTCGCGCAGCGTGGTGGCTTCAAAGTCGGGGAAGTCACGCGCCATCAGCGCCGAGTCGCGCGCTGACGGGTCTTCGGAGAGGCGCACGTAAAAAAACAGCGCCAGACCCAGAAACATCACCGGCATCAGCAGCAAGAGCATACGTCGCTTCATCCATGCCCCTCCTGTACAGGCGTTGCCGGGCGTACGCGGCGATAGCGCTTATCCGCCACCGCCAGCACACCGCCCAGCGCCATCAGCAATCCCCCCAGCCACAGCCAGCGCACAAACGGCTTGTACTGGATACGCATGGCCCAACTGCCGTCGCCCAGGTCTTCCCCCATGGCCACATAGAGATCGCGGAACAGGCCGGGGCTAAGCGCCACCTGGGTCATGGGCATGCCGGTCGCCAGATAGAGGCGCTTCTCGGGCTGCATCACGAACCGGCGTCGGCTGTCGCCGCGCTGCACCTCGATCACGGCGGTGTCGGCCAGGTAGTTGGGGCCGCGACGATCGTTGATCCCGGTCATGGTGAACTGATAGCCCGCGACGGAGACGCTGGTGTCCGGCGCCATGCGCACACTCTGCTCCACCGCATAGTGGGACACCACGGTGGCGCCGACGATGGTCACCGCCACGCCCAGATGGCCGAGTACCATGCCCCAGTAGGACAGCGACAGCCGGCGCAGCGCCTGCCACGGAGAACGGCCATGGCGCAGCCTGTCGAACAGGTCACGACCCAGCGATAGCATGATCCATAGCGCAATCGACAGGCCCAGCGTGACCCAGAGGTTCCACTCACCGCGATACACCAGCGGAATCAAAGCGCCTAAAGCGAGCGCGGCAAGCCCGGCCCACCATAGCCGGCGCACCAGTTCCCCTGGCGAGGTCGACTTCCAGCGCGCCAGGGGCCCGAGCCCCATGAACAGACAGGTAATCACCGTGAGCGGTACAAACAGGGCATTGAAGTAAGGCGGCCCGACGCTGATTTTACCCAGTCCCAGCGAATCCAGAATCAGCGGGTAAAGCGTGCCCAGCAGCACGGTCATCGTCATGGTCACCAGCAGGCCGTTGTTGATCAGCAGCAGGGCATCCCGGGATAGCCAGTTGAACCCCACGGCATGGCTGACCCGCGGCGCGCGCAGCGCGAATACCAGCAGCGACAGCGTGACGGTAATCGCCAGCAGCACCAGAATGAACAGCCCCCGGGAGGGGTCGTTGGCGAAGGCGTGCACCGAGGTCAGCACGCCGGATCGCACCAGGAAGGTGCCCATCAACGACAGCGAGAAGGTGGCAATGGCCATCAGTACGGTCCAGCTCTTGAAGGAGCCACGCTTTTCGGTAACCGCCAGCGAATGCACCAGGGCTGTCCCGGTCAGCCAGGGCAGCAACGAGGCGTTTTCCACCGGGTCCCAGAACCACCAGCCACCCCAGCCCAGCTCGTAGTAAGCCCACCAGCTGCCCAGGGCAATGCCGACCGTCAGAAACGCCCAGGCAATGTTGGTCCAGGGCCGCGCCCAGCGGGTCCAGGCGGCGTCCAGCCGCCCGCCGAGCAGCGCGGCGATGGCAAACGCGAAGACCACGGAAAACCCCACGTAGCCCATGTAGAGCATCGGCGGATGGACGATCAGCCCGATATCCTGCAGCAACGGATTGAGATCAGCGCCGTCCGTGGGCATCGTCAAGAGCTGCCGCTCAAAGGGATTGGAGGTTAGCAGCATGAACAGCAAAAAGCCGCTGCTGATCAGCCCCAGCACACCCAGCACTCGGGCGAGCATATCCCGGGGCAGGCGCTGCGACCGCCAGGCGGCGACGCATCCCCAGCCCGCCAGCATCAGGCTCCACAGCAGCACCGAGCCTTCGTGATTGCCCCAGACCGCGCTCAGCTTGTAGTACCAGGGCAGCAGCGAATTGGCGTTGCTGGCGACGTTGACGACGCTGTAGTCGTCCAGCAGGTAGCTTGCCGTCAAACACCCGTAGGCCAGCAGCAAGAACACGAACTGGCCGGTGGCCATCGGCTGGCCGTAGGCCATCCATAGCGGCCGACGCGTCGCGGCACCGGCGAGCGGTAACGCGGCCTGGATCACCGCCATCAGCAGCGCGATGATCAAAGCAAAGTGGCCGACCTCAGGTATCAGACGGATCAGCATGGGCGCTCCGGCGCCAGGGTGAAAGCGACAAACGATGCAGGCATCACGTATCGTCCTCCTGCTGCCGGCCTATTTCGGCGGCCTTGGCCTGAAAATCGGCGGGGGAGTAGCCGGCGTCTTCCAGCGCCTTCGCCACTTCCGGGGGCATGTAGTTTTCATCGTGGCGGGCCAGCACTTCATCGGCGCGGAAACGACCGTCGTCCTGCAGCTCACCCACCACCACCACGCCCTGCCCTTCACGGAACAGATCCGGCAGGATGCCCTGATAGTCAACCGGCAGATCATCCACATAGTCGGTGACGGTAAACGCCACGTTCAGGCTCTCGGCATCGCGGGACACCGAGCCCACTTTCACCATGCCGCCCGCGCGGATCGAGCGCTCGAGCGGTGCTTCACCCTGGGCGATCTGCACGGGACTGAAAAACAGGTTGATGTTGGCGCGCAGCGCATACAGCGAAAGGCCCACGGCCACGGCCGCCAGGCTGACCAGGGTAACGATGACCAGCAGCTTGCGCTTACGCGTCGGGGTCATGGGATGGCCCTCCTGGAGGGGATGGCGGTTGACGGCGTGCCTGGCGCTTGAGCTGGCGCAGCAATTGCCCCCGCTCCAGCCTGGCGTGCAGCGCAAGCCCCACCATAAAAATGGCGGTGACGCCCCAGGCCGACCACACGAAGCGACCATGCCCGCCCATGGCGGCCCATTCGACCAGGGAGGCTAACGTCATTAGCGGGCCTCCTCGATCAGCGTCTGGACCCATTTTGCCTTGGCTTCACGGCGGAGTATTTCGCTGCGCGTTCGCATTAGGGTAAGAGCAATGAAAAAGCAGTAAAAGCCCAGCACCATGATGAGCAACGGCAGCCACATTTCAAGCGGCATCGCGGGCTTGGAGGTCAGCGTAAACGAGGCCGGCTGGTGCAGGGTGTACCACCAGTCCACGGAGTACTTGATGATTGGAATATTGATCACCCCGACCATCGCCAGTACCGAGGCTGCCCGGGCACCACTATCCCGACGGCCAAAGGCGCCGCGCAGCGCGATCACCCCGATATACAGAAACAGCAGAATCAGCATCGAGGTCAAGCGGGCGTCCCACATCCACCAGGTGCCCCAGGTAGGCACTCCCCAGACCGCCCCGGAAAACAGCGCCACAAAGGTCATGACGGCGCCCAGCGGCGCCATGGCCGCTGCCGCCATGTCGGCGAGCTTGATTTTCCAGACCATGAAGACCAGACCGGCCACTGCCATGGCCACGAACACCGACTGCGCCAGGAAAGCGGCCGGCACATGGACATAAATGATGCGGAAGCTGTTGCCCTGCTGATAGTCGGCAGGCGCAAAGAACAGGCCCCACACGCTGCCGGTCACCAGCAGCAACACCGCCGCCCCCCAGCACCAGGGCTGCAGCCGTGTGCTCAGCTGATAGAACCATTTGGGCGAACCCAGCTTGTGTATCAAGCCCCACATACAGTGCCCATCCCTACCCGTTGATACTGATACGAAGCGACGCCGCGATGGCCCAGGGGGCAAAGATCAGCGCTGCCGCCAGCAATGCCCCCAGCATGGCCAGATGGGGCAGCACGGCGTCGCCCATGATGGCGGCCTGCACCGCCCCGCTGCCAAAAATCAGCACCGGAATATACAGCGGCAGCACCAGCAGCGAGAGTAACACGCTGCCGCGCGGCAAACCGACGGTCAGGGCCGCGCCGATCCCACCGATCAGGCTCAAGCTGGCGCTGCCCAGCACCAGCGACGCCATCAATACTCCGATGCTGTGCATCGGCAGGGCCAGCAGAATGCCAAGCAAGGGGGCCATCAGCGCCATCGGCAGGCCGGTCAACAGCCAATGCGCTGCCACTTTGGCGACGGCTAACGCCGTGAGCGAATACGGCGAGAGCATCATCTGCTCCAGGCTACCATCGTCGAAATCGCTGCGAAAAAGGCCATCCAGCGACAAAAGCGCAGCAAGCAGCGCCGTGACCCATAACAGGCCGGGTGCCATGACCGCCAGTAGCGATGCCTCGGGTGAAATGCCAATCGGAAACAGACTCACCGCCAGGGCATAAAACACCAGCGGATTGAGCACATCGCCGGGGCGTCGCCGCATGCGGTTGAGATCACGCCTCAGGGTAGCGCCCAGCGCAATGCCGAGATGCTGTTGGTCAGCCGACTCGCTGATGACCGCGACACGCCGTGTGGTTTCTGAAAGCGGCAACCCTGGCTCCTTTACCCCAGCGAAATATGACATAGCGGGTGCGCGATATTAAGGGTGTGGTGGGTGGTCATCACAACGGCGCCACCGGCTTGCGCATGAGCCGCTATCTGCGTTTCCAGCGCCGCGACGCCGGCGTGATCAATGGCCGTAAACGGCTCATCCAGAATCCACACGGCGCGTGGTGTCAGGCTCAGCCTTGCCAGCGCAACCCGACGCTGCTGCCCCGCCGATAGTCTTCCTGCGGGGACGTCTTCAAGCCCCTCAAGCCCCATCGTCGCCAGGGCCGCCTCACGCTGTGCTTCGCTGCCGCGTTCGCCGTGTAACGACTGATACCAGGCCAGATTCTCGAGCGGGGTGAGCCCCGCGCTGACGCCGGGAGCGTGACCCAAATACAGTAGATTGGCCGCGAAATGCGCGCGGGCGCGGTGAAGCGGTTTACCCTGCCAACGCAGCGTGCCCGAATAATCCGCCAGTTGGCCGGCAAGGATTTTCAACAGGGTCGTCTTGCCGCTGCCATTGGGGCCATCCACGCGCCAGATGTCACCGCCTTTGACGTCGATATTCAGCCCTTCGAAGAGCCAGCGATCATCGCGCTCGCAGGCCAGCTGGCGGCCTTCCAGACTTAGCGTCACGGCGACTCCCGACACGATTATTGTGTTCGAACTTTAGCTCGAACTCTACACCTTAAGCCCCTCAGTCGCTAGTCGCTCAAGGGGGTTGAGTAGCTGGGTAAATTTTCCCTGGCACTGTATGCAAAAACAGGTTTATACTGGATAAACACTGTATGAAAAAACATGCACCACCTCGTTGACCAGCATGTCTACCGTTTGCCTGCCTAGGGATAGGGCGCTGATTTGGAGAAAGCCGATGAACATGTCGATGAATACCTCATTGCCGCCGATTCGCCCAATGCCAAGCCCTTACACGATCCCGTCGCCGGCAGCACGGATGACGCGTCGCAATACCTACACCCTGAAGGTCCGCGGTAACCGTATGGCCGACTGCAACCTGTTCGATGGTGACGTCATCGTGATTCGGCGCTACCAGCACGATAGCCAGGACGAAACCGTCATCGCCGAGATCAATCAGCAGGCGCTGGCCCTCAGGCAGCTATCGATCAGCCGGGCGGGCGTTCGCCTATGGCTGGATGACGCCCGGCACTCCGAGGTATTTTTGCATAATCGCGATATTCAGGTACTTGGCATGTTCATGGGAATTGAGCATCATCCCGTGACACATTAAACCGCCTGGATCTTCATGCGCTATCGCATACCCCACTTAGCCCAGGGCAGCTGGCACATCGACGAGATCGACGTCGAGAAAAGCCGCTTTATCGCCTGGATCGCACACACGCCCGACCCCGACGCCGTCAATGCCCTGGCAACGGCGGCCAAGCAGGCGCACCCCAGCGCCAGCCATCATTGCCTGGCCTACATAGCAGCCGCTCCCGGTGAGCAGCAACGGATTGGCTTCTCCGATGACGGCGAACCCGGTGGCACCGCGGGCCGGCCCATGTACCACGCCCTCCAGGGCAGTCACCTGGGCGAAATTGGCTGCGTGGTCATTCGTTACTTTGGCGGCACCAAACTGGGCACCGGTGGGCTGGCGCGCGCCTACGCCCAGGCGGTGAATCATGCCCTGGCCACGCTTCCCACCCAGGAAATCGTCGAGCGCGATCATTACCGGGTGCGCTTCGCCTTTGCCGACGAGGCGATTGCCCGGGCATGGTGCGATGAACAGACCATCCCGGTCATTGACGCGCAATACGACGGTAACGGCGTCGCGCTGACGATTGGCTGGCCCAGTGATTGGCCGCTCGACCTTGGCCCACTGGAAAGCCGCCTCAAGCAGTCCCTCAGCGCGCAGGCGATCTCGCTATAAGCAAAAAAACGGCCGCCCCTCTTCAGGGGCGGCCGATTGCGTGGCTATCAAGGCGTTTTAGCCCAGCACTGGTTAACCTAAGTACTTGATCATCACACCCGCGGCCACTGCCGATCCAATGACCCCGGCCACGTTGGGCCCCATGGCGTGCATCAGCAGGAAGTTATGCGGGTTGGACTCAAGCCCCACCTTGTTGGCTACCCGCGCCGCCATCGGCACCGCCGAGACCCCCGCCGCACCAATCAGCGGGTTGATCGGCATTTTGCTCACCAGGTTCATCAACTTGGCCATTAACACGCCAGCCGAGGTGCCAATCCCAAACGCGACAATACCCAGCGCCATAATGCCCAGCGTTTCAACCGCCAGGAAACTATCGGCCATCAACTTGGAGCCAACCGCCAGACCCAGCACAATGGTCACGATATTGATCAAGGCGTTTTGCGCCGTGTCGCTTAGTCGCTCGACCACCCCGCATTCGCGCATCAGGTTACCAAAGCAGAACATCCCCAACAGCGGCGCCGCATCGGGCAGAAACAGCGCCACCAACATCAACAGCAGCAGCGGAAAGACGATTTTCTCCAGCTTCGACACCGGGCGCAGCTGCGTCATGGCGATTTCACGCTCTTTCTTTGAGGTCAACAACCGCATAATGGGCGGTTGTATCAGCGGCACCAGCGCCATATAGGCGTAGGCCGCCACGGCAATCGCACCCAGCAGCTCAGGGGCCAGCATGCTCGACACGTAGATTGAGGTCGGGCCATCCGCCCCGCCGATAATACCAATCGCCGCCGCCTGGTTGAGCGAGAAATCCATCCAGCCCATTGACGATAGCAACACGGCACCAAACACCGTGGCAAAAATGCCGAACTGCGCGGCGGCCCCCAGGAATAGCGTGCGAGGGTTGGCCAACAGCGGTCCAAAATCGGTCATCGCGCCAACGCCCATGAAGATGATCAGCGGCGCGATACCGGTCGTGATTGCCACGGTGTAGAACACGTAGAGCAGGCCGTCGCCATAGCCGGAACTTTTGGCCACGCTTTCCGCACTGGCAATCTGCTCCACCGAGGCCTCGTCAGCTATCATCTGCTGTAGCGAGGTACGCCAGCTGTCGACGCTCGCCTGACTATCCAGACTGCCGCCCAGCGCCGAGGCCAACTGCTCCAGCAGCGCAGGCCGACCGACTTCGATCGCCTGATCAAGGGCCGAGAGCGCCAATCCCGCTTCGGGAATATTGGCGAGAATGCCGCCGAAGCCGATCGGCACCAGCAGCAACGGTTCAAACTTCTTGTAGATGGCGAGGTACAGCAGCAACACCCCCACCGCAACCATCACGACCTGGCCAAGCTCAAGGTTATAAAGCCCGGAGCCTTCCCATAAGGTAACGAGTTTATCCATGTCGGGATCCTTAGAGTTCGATCAGCGTATCGCCGACGGCAACGCTGTCGCCCTCGCTAACGCTCACGGCCGACACGGTTCCGGCGCTGCTGGCGCGCACCTCGGTTTCCATTTTCATGGCCTCGAGAATGATCACCACGTCGCCTTCGGCGACGGTGTCACCCTTACGCACATTGACCTTGAAGATGTTGCCGGCCAGGGGCGCGGTGATTGCCTCGCCGCTCGGCGCCGGCGCGGACGCCTGGGGAGCGGCACTGCCGGTGGCCTGCTCCTTCACGTCGCTGATGTCGCCGCCTTCGGCGACTTCGACGACGAACGCCTTGCCGTTGAGCTTGACGGTGTAGGTTTCCGGTCCACTACTCACAACGGGCGCCTTGCTTTCCGCTTTGGCTGGCACACCGGCGCTTTCTGCCTCGGCCGCCTGGGGCTCGGGCTCAAAGGCATCGGCATTGTCGCGGTTCTTGAGGAATTTGAGGCCAATCTGCGGAAACAGCGCGTAGGTCAGCACGTCGTCCACTTGCTGCTCGCCGTCGGCCAGGCGAATGCCATCGGCTTTGGCATGGTCTTTCAGCTCACCGGCGAGCCTGTCCATTTCCGGCGAGAGGTTGTCCGCCGGGCGGCAGGTGATGGGCTCACCGCCTTCCAGCACGCGCTGCTGAAGCTCGCTGTTGAACGGCGCAGGCGCGGCGCCATATTCGCCTTTGAGCAGCGCTTGAACTTCCTTGGAAATCGACTTGTAGCGCTCGCCCATCATGACGTTCATGACGGCCTGGGTGCCGACAATCTGCGAGGTGGGCGTGACCAGCGGGATAAAGCCCAGGTCTTCGCGCACGCGGGGGATCTCGGTCAAGACGTCGTCCAGCTTATCGCCAGCGCCCTGCTCCTTGAGCTGGCCTTCCATGTTGGTCAGCATGCCGCCGGGTACCTGGGCGATCAGAATGCGCGAATCGATACCACGCAGCGAGCCTTCAAAGGCCGCGTACTTCTTGCGCACGCCGCGGAAGTAGCTGGCAATGTCCTCCAGCAGTTCAAGGTCCAGCCCGGTATCGCGGTCGGTGTCCTTGAGCATCGCCACCACCGACTCGGTGGGGCTGTGACCGTAGGTCATCGACATGGATGAAACCGCGGTATCGACGTTGTCGATGCCGGCTTCGACCGCCTTGAGAATCGTCGCGGTAGAGAGTCCGGTGGTGGCATGGCAATGCAGGTGCACGGGGATCGACAGCTCTTTCTTGAGGCGCGATACCAGCTCATACGCCGTATAGGGCGTCAGCAGACCCGCCATATCCTTGATAGCCAACGAATCCGCGCCCATTGACGCAATGGTCTTGGCGAGGTCAACCCAGCTATCCAGGGTATGGACCGGACTCACCGTGTAGGAAATGGTGCCCTGGGCATGGCCGCCAACCTGGCGTACCGCCTTGATGGCGCGCTCGAGGTTACGCGGGTCGTTCATCGCATCGAACACCCGGAACACGTCGACGCCGTTGGTCTTGGCGCGCTCGACAAACTTGTCCACCACGTCGTCGGCGTAATGGCGATAGCCCAGCAGGTTCTGACCGCGCAGCAACATCGCCTGGGGCGTATTGGGCATGGCCTCTTTCAGGGCGCGGATGCGCTCCCAGGGGTCTTCGCCCAAATAGCGAATGCAGGCGTCGAAAGTGGCGCCGCCCCAGGTTTCCAGTGACCAATAACCGACCTTGTCCAGCTTTTCCGCGATAGGCAGCATGTCCGCCAGGCGCAACCGGGTGGCAAACAGCGACTGATGGGCATCGCGCAGGACGACATCGGTAATGCCTAGTGGGCGTTTTGTTTCGTTCATGGCTTGGCTCGTAGTCAAGGAATGTTTATTTGTAGTAAAAATAACAAAATTATGGCCGGTTTGCGTGAATCACCCCGGCAAACAAGGAAAGTTAACGACGTATTTTAGTACGATAACGGTGCACTGCAGCACTGATCACGGCGAGGGTTTCATCATCCTGTGAGGCTGGTTTGGCTGCCGGCGGGGTAGTAGCCCGCGACGCGGCCGGTGCGGGCACGGGCTGAAAACGCCTGATGACGCCTGACATGAGCGTCAGCGAAAACACCAAAACCCCAAGAAAAACAAACACAAACCCCATGCCCAGTGCCATCAGGCCAAGACCTTCCTGTAATAGTTCAGGATCCTGCATAAGGCATCTCCTTCCTTATAGCCGATAAGACCATCAACGCGACTGCTCATTGACGCTTGGCGCAGTGCTGGGAATACACTAACCTGCCACACCCTATGAAGAATGCAATGGCGCGATGGTTTAAGTCATGGTTGTTAATTTACTACATAAAGGCGAAATTGGACTAGCCCCCATGGAGGGCGTGATCGACGCCGTTACCCGCGAGCTACTAACGGTCACCCCCGGGTTTGACTGGACGGTGACCGAGTTTGTCCGCGTGGTGGACGCGCGCCTGCCGCCGCGCGTGTTTTACAAGCACTGCCCCGAACTCGCCCAGCCCCGGGTCGCCACCCCCAGCGGCGTCCCCGTCCATTTACAGCTGCTGGGCGCCGACCCAGTGGCCCTCGCCGCCAATGCTCGCCAGGCGCTGTCGCTCGGGGCACGCAGCATCGATCTTAATTTCGGCTGCCCAGCCAAGCTCGTCAATCGCCACGACGGCGGGGCATCGCTGCTGCGCCAGCCCGAACGCGTCTATCAGGCTGTGAAAGCCGTGGCTTGCGCCCTCGACGGCGAAATTCCCGTCACCGCCAAAATACGCCTGGGGTTTTCCAACCGACGGCTGGCCGTTGCCTGCGCCCAGGCTACCGAAGCAGGCGGCGCGGCTCGCCTGGTGGTCCACGGCCGCACCCGCGACGAAGGCTATCGCCCACCCGCCCACTGGGAGTGGATCGCCAGGATTCGCCACCACGTGTCGCTGCCGGTGGTCGCCAACGGCGACATCTGGACGCTGGAGGACTACTGGAAGGCGCGCACACTGTCGGGCTGCCAGGATGTCATGCTGGGCCGCAGCGCGCTGGCCGACCCCTGGCTGGCGCCCAGAATACGACACTGGCAGAGCACCGGCGAACGCCTGGCCGACACCACCTGGCCAATGCGCGCCAGCGTTCTCGAGCAGTACGCGCACCGCCAGCGCCAACAGCTTCCCGACCGGGTGGTGGTCTCGCTGGTCAAGCAGTGGCTTGCGCAGATGCGCCAGGGAAACGCGGAGGCCGACCGACACTTTCAGCGCGTCAAGCGGATCACCGACCTGGACACCCTGCTTGAAAGCCTGGTTGTACCCGCCAGGACCGCCGAGACGGCATAAAAAAAGCGCCCTACCGTTAAGCGGGGCGCTACACACGATCGCAAGACTCAGACGCGAGCCATCTGAGCCTGGCTAGAAAACAGAAAACCCGCCCTTGTAAAAGGACGGGTTTAGAATCTGGCGCGCCCGGGAGGATTCGAACCTCCGACCCTCTGATTCGTAGTCAGATACTCTATCCAGCTGAGCTACGGGCGCGTGGATGCTATTCCACGTTGGCTATCTTTAAACACGGGTAAAACAACATCTTAAAAAGGTGGCGCGCCCGGGAGGATTCGAACCTCCGACCCTCTGATTCGTAGTCAGATACTCTATCCAGCTGAGCTACGGGCGCATACCTTAACGTGCGGTTGGCGGAGAGAGAGGGATTCGAACCCTCGATAGGGCTATAAACCCTATACTCCCTTAGCAGGGGAGCGCCTTCAGCCACTCGGCCACCTCTCCTTAACGGCACGGCGCGAATATTACCGATTTGAGGGAAAGTTGTCCAGCCCCGCCCGGTTTTTTTTCGCGCCGACCTTACCTTACGCGCATGACGCGATATTATTGCGCCGCTGACCAGCGCTCATTCCGCTTCATTTTCACCGCTACGTTCGCGCTGAATACGCTGGTAGATCTCTTCACGGTGAACCGCCACGTCTTTTGGCGCATTGACGCCAATACGTACTTGGTTACCTTTCACACCTAGTACTGTGACGGTGATTTCGTCCCCTATCATCAGGGTTTCGCCGACACGGCGGGTTAGGATGAGCATGGCTGATCTCCTTCTCAGACGTTTTTATACAACGGGATGTGTCCGCCAGCAGCGGCACCACGCCATTATGCGGCATGGCACCCCCGACCACCAATGGCAACGGCTCCATGACACCTTAAACCTCCCGTTGAAAGAAAGCTCACCACCACACGGCAGCAAGTACCCCTCAGCGTAGAAGGTATAAGGCGCAAATGTTATTCAGATTCGATATCTGCTTTATCTAAGCCAAACGCTTTGTGTAAGGCATTGACCGCAAGTTCCATGTGTTTCTCGTCGATCACCACCGAAATCTTGATTTCCGAGGTGGAGACCATCCGGATATTCACGTTCTCATCGGCCAATACGCGGAACATCTTGGATGCCACCCCGGCGTGGGAGCGCATACCGACCCCTACTAGGGACACTTTGGCGATATTATCGTCGCCGCGCAACTCACCGCCGCCGAGACCCGGAATCACGGTCTCTTCGAGCAGCTTCTTGGTAGCCTTGTAATCGCCCTTGGCGACGGTGAAGGTAAAGTCGGTGTAGTCACCCGCCGGCGCCACGTTCTGAACGATCATGTCGACTTCGATGTTGGCGTCGGCGATCGGCCCCAGAATACGCGATGCCACACCCGGCACGTCGGGGGTGTTGAGCAGGGTCAGTTTGGCTTCATTTTTCGTGAAGGCGATACCGGAAATCAGCGGTTCTTCCATGGAGTCCTCGTCTTGGTCTGCTTCAGCAACAATTAGGGTGCCGGGGCCGTCTTCAAAGCTCGACAGCACCCGCAGGGGAACGTTGTATTTACCGGCAAATTCGACCGCGCGAATTTGCAGTACTTTCGAGCCGAGGCTCGCCAGCTCGAGCATTTCTTCCACGGTAATGCTTTCCAGCCGCTGCGCCTTGGTGCAGACGCGCGGATCGGTGGTGTAAACGCCATCGACGTCGGTATAGATCTGGCACTCATCGGCACCTAACGCCGCCGCCAGGGCGACCCCGGTGGTATCCGAGCCGCCACGCCCAAGCGTGGTGATGTTGCCGTCTTCATCCACCCCCTGGAAACCGGCGACCACTACCACTTGACCCGCGTCCAGGTCGGCTCTCAGATCATCGGTTTCGATACGCTGAATACGCGCCTTGGTGTAGGCACTGTCGGTATGAATGCCGACCTGCGCGCCGGTATGCGACGTGGCGGCTACGCCGGCTTGCTGCAGCGCCATCGCCAGCAGCGAGATCGTGACCTGCTCGCCGGTGGACAGCAGCATGTCCATTTCGCGCGGCGCAGGGTCTTCATTCAGCGCGTGGGCCATATCGGTCAGCCGGTTGGTCTCGCCGCTCATCGCGGAGACGACCACCACGACCTGGTGACCCTGGTCGCGGAAACCTTTGACCTTTTCCGCCACGGCCTTGATACGGTCGACAGAGCCCACCGAGGTGCCGCCGAACTTCTGTACGTATAATGCCATATGCCGTTTTCCTATGGTTTGAAAATGTATGTTTTAGAAATGTCTGTTTTGGAAATGTATGAAATGAAAATGTCTGGCATGAAAATCTTGAGGGTTGGAGGATGACGTCGCGCTCCACCCACAAGCAAAAGGCCGATAGCAGATAATGCCACCGGCCTTGCTGTTTAGCTAAGCGTGTTTTCCAACCATGCCGGTACGCTCTTCAACGCACCGGGAAGGGCATCGGGCTGGCTACCCCCTGCCTGGGCCATATCCGCACGGCCACCGCCTTTGCCGCCGACTTGAGAGGCCACATGGTTGACCAGCTCGCCGGCTTTCACCCGCTCGGTGAGGTCGTTGGTGACCCCGGCAATCAGGCTGACTTTGCCGGCTGCCTCATCGGCAACGCCGAGGATGATAACGCCCGATCCCAGCTTGTTCTTGAGCTGATCGAGGACGCCGCGCAGCTCCTTGCCCGATACGCCTTCCAGCTGAGTCGCCAACACCTTGACGCCGTTGACCTCCTGGACCTGGCTGAGCATATCGCTACCGGCGGCACTGGCCAGCTTGGCCTTGACCTGCTCAAGCTCTTTTTCCAGGCTGCGATTGCGCTCGACCAGTGATTCCACCCGCGACTCGACCTGCTCGGGCTTGGTCTTGAGACGCTCGCCCAGCCGCTGGAGGCGGGCTTCCTGCTCGCGGAAATACGCCAGGGCATTTTCGCCGGTGATGGCTTCGATGCGGCGCACGCCCGAGGCAATGCCGACTTCGCTGACCAGATGGCAGCAGCCAATATCGCCGCTGCGTGCCACATGGGTACCACCACACAGCTCGATCGAGAAGTCGTCAGCGCCGATGGTCAGTACGCGGACGTTGTCGGCGTATTTGGCTTCAAACAGTGCGGCGGCGCCCTTGGCTTTCGCCTGATCGAGGCTCATCTGCTCGACCTTGGTCGGCGCGTTGGCCAGAATCTGCTCGTTGACCAGCCGCTCGACCTCGGCCAGCTGCGCGTCGGTCATCGGCTCGAAGTGGCTGAAGTCAAAACGCAAGCGTTCGGCGTTCACCAGCGAGCCCTTCTGCTGGACGTGATCGCCCAGCACCATGCGCAGCGCCTGATGCAGCAGGTGCGTGGCCGAGTGATTGCGCAGGGTCGCGGTACGCAGGCCGGCGTCCACTTCACCGCGCACGCTGGCGCCGACGCTTAACGAGCCCTCCACCATAATGCCCTGGTGAAGGTGGTGACCGCTCTGCTTCTGGGTATCCATCACCTGGAAGCGACCGCCGTCGACGTACAGGTAACCGGTATCGCCCACCTGGCCGCCTGACTCGCCGTAGAACGGGGTCCGATCCAGCACCACGATGCCCTTTTGCCCGGCTTCAAGCGCGGCAAGCTCGTTGCCCTGGCTATCGACCAGCGCAGTGACGCTTGCCTGATCTTCCAGGCGGTCGTAGCCGGTAAAGGTGGTTTCACCGTCGAGCTCAATGGACGCGCTGTAGTCGGCGCCAAACTGGCTGGCCGCCCGGGCGCGCTCCCGCTGGGCTTCCAGCTCGCGATGGAAGCCTGCTTCATCGAGGCTGACTTCGCGTTCGCGGCAGACATCGGCGGTCAAATCGTAGGGGAACCCGTAGGTGTCGTAGAGCTTAAACACCGTTTCGCCCGGCAATACGTCGCCCTGCAGTTCATCAAGCGCCGCGTTGAGCAGACCCATGCCGTGGTCCAGCGTACGCGCGAACTGCTCTTCCTCTTTCAACAGCACCCGGGCGATCTGGCTGTTAGCTTCGCGCAGTTCCGGGTAGGCATCGCCCATCTCGACGTCCAGAGCGTCGACCAGTTTGTGGAAGAACGGCTCGTTGGCGCCCAGCTTATGGCCGTGACGAATCGCCCGGCGAATGATCCGGCGCAGCACATAGCCACGGCCTTCGTTGGACGGCAGCACGCCATCAACAATCAGAAACGCGCAGGAGCGTATATGGTCGGCAATCACGCGCAGCGACGGCGTTTCGGTATCGCTGTGCCCGGTGGCGCGGGCAGCGGCCTGAAGCAGATTCTGGAAGAGGTCGATCTCGTAGTTGGAGTGCACGCCCTGCATCACGGCGGCAACACGCTCGAGCCCCATCCCGGTATCGATGGACGGCTTGGGCAGCGGGTTAAGCGTACCCCCCGCGTCACGATCAAACTGCATGAAGACCAGGTTCCAGATTTCGATGTAGCGGTCGCCGTCTTCTTCCGGGCTTCCCGGCGGGCCACCCCACACCTCCGGCCCGTGATCGAAAAAGATCTCGGAGCTGGGACCGCAGGGACCGGTGTCGCCCATCTGCCAGAAGTTATCTTCATCGAGCTTGGAAAAGCGTTCAGGATCGATGCCGATATCGTCTTTCCAGATACGCTCGGCTTCGTCGTCGCTGATATGCACCGTTACCCACAGTTTGTCCTTGGGCAGCCCGAGTGTCTCGGTGAGGAAGGTCCAGGCGAAGTAAATGGCATCACGCTTGAAGTAATCGCCAAAGCTGAAGTTACCCAGCATCTCGAAAAAGGTGTGGTGACGCGCGGTATAGCCGACGTTATCCAGGTCGTTATGCTTGCCGCCCGCACGGACACAGCGCTGGGCTGAGGTTGCCCGTACGTAGGGGCGCGGATCGCGACCGAGAAAGACGTCCTTGAACGGCACCATGCCCGCGTTGGTGAATAGCAGCGTGGGGTCATTGCCCGGCACCAGCGAACTGGTGGGCACGATGGTATGGCCGTTCTCTTTAAAGAAGGATAAAAATGCCTGTCTGATCTCTGCGCTCTTCATAGGGTATCCGTAACAAGAAAGCGTGATGCCCCAGGGCGCTGTCGCCGCTACCCGCTGGGGTCGCAAAGCCGCCATTATAGCGCAGTTGTCAAACGACTAAAGCCGCAGTTAGTGGCAGAGTGATCAGAAGGGAGGGTTTATCGCCCTGAAAGAAAGGCTATAGCCCGTCCAAGGCGTAACGGATCTGGTCGAAATTAAACCCGCG
Source organism: Halomonas sp. HL-48 (assembly GCF_001314875.1). Classification (GTDB taxonomy): domain Bacteria; phylum Pseudomonadota; class Gammaproteobacteria; order Pseudomonadales; family Halomonadaceae; genus Vreelandella. The sequence goes on along the minus strand of NZ_LJZS01000008.1, from coordinate 10,416 downwards.
GGCCGCCAGAAACCGTTCGCGCTTGGCGCGCTCTTTGGGGGTGTCGCCGGGCGACGAGAAACGCCGCGCCAGGGTCTCGCGGGCGAGTTCGAACCAGTCGACCGCTTCACGCTCTTCAACGTTGGCAAAGGCCTCCGTGGCAGTTTCACGATCAACGCCGCGCTGGCGAAGTTCGCCCTGAATGCGGATCACGCCCTGCCCTCGGTTAATGCGCGAGCGGATAAAACTTTCGGCAAAGCGCGCGTCCGACTGCAGCCCCTGCTCGGCCAGGGCGTCCAGACAGGCGTCAATGTCCTCGGCGGCAAATGCCTTCTGTTCGAGCTTGCGCGCCAGCTCTGCGCGGGAATATTCGCGCCGAGCCAGCAGTTGAATGGCCACCTCCCGGGAGGTGGCGTCTTGAGACGATGAAAACATGGTGCGGCCAGCGGCTTAGAGCAGATCGTCTTCGGTATCGACGTCGGCCGTCACATCCGCCGTGGCGGCTTCTTCCTTGTCCTTTTTAGGGTCGGGCTGGGCAAGCAACTGGGCACGGATCTGGCTTTCGATCTCTTCCATGGTCTCCGGATGCTCTTCCAGATACTGGGCAGCATTTGCCTTGCCCTGACCAATTTTCTTGCCTTTGTAGCTGTACCAGGCGCCCGCTTTGTCGACCAGGTTCTGCTGCACGCCCAGATCAATGACTTCGCCGGCATGATAGATACCTTTGCCGTAGAGGATCTGGAACTCGGCCTGGCGGAACGGCGGCGCCACCTTGTTCTTGACCACCTTGACGCGAGTTTCATTACCGGTGACTTCATCCCCCACTTTCACCGAGCCGGTACGGCGAATATCCAGGCGTACGCTGGAGTAGAACTTCAGTGCATTACCGCCCGTGGTGGTTTCGGGGCTACCGAACATCACGCCGATCTTCATGCGGATCTGGTTGATGAACACCACCAGGCAGTTGGCGTTCTTGATATTGCCGGTAATCTTACGCAGCGCCTGGGACATCAAACGCGCCTGCAGACCGACGTGGGAGTCGCCCATCTCGCCTTCGATCTCTGCACGGGGCGTCAAGGCTGCCACCGAGTCGATAACGATGACGTCGACGCCGCCCGAACGCACCAGCATATCGGTGATTTCCAGCGCCTGCTCGCCGGTATCCGGCTGCGATACCAGCAGGTCGTCCAGGTTGACGCCCAGCTTTTCGGCGTAGCTCGGGTCCAGGGCGTGCTCGGCATCCACGAAGGCACATACTTTGCCCTGCTTCTGCGCCTGGGCAATCACCGACAGCGTCAGGGTCGTCTTGCCCGACGATTCCGGGCCAAAGATTTCACATACGCGGCCGAATGGAAGCCCGCCGATACCCAGGGCGATGTCCAGGCCTAGCGAACCGGTGGAGACCGACGGCATGACGACGCGAGGCGCGTCGCCCAAGCGCATGACCGTGCCCTTGCCAAACTGGCGATCAATCTGGGTAAGTGCCGCGTTAAGCGCCTTGGTACGGTTATCGTCCTGAGCCATTCAGTTAATCCTCATCATAAGCTGTATAATTAGCCAGTAGTATGCCAAAGATTAGCCGCTAAACAAATCCTCAGCTAGTGTTTCGCACGATTATTTCTTGCCTACGTTTTCAGTCTGCTCCATCAAACGCGCCACCAGGCCCGCCAGTGCCTGGCGCACCGCCTGCTCGCGCACCGCCTGACGGTCGCCGGGGAATTGAAAACGCTCGGCGTGCTGATGCTGCGCATCGCCCCAGGCCAGCCAGACCGTGCCCACGGGCTTGTCCTGGCTGCCGCCTTCGGGGCCCGCCACGCCGCTGACCGCCACGCCAAGCCCCGCCCCGCTCTCACGACAGGCCCCCGCCACCATGGCCTTGACCACGGCGTCGCTCACCGCGCCATGGGCCTCAAGCGTGGTCTCGGGCACCCCCAGCAGCCGGGTCTTCGCCGCATTGGCGTAGGTCACATAGCCTGTGGTGAAGTACGCCGAACTGCCCGCCACCGAGGTAATGGCACTGGCGATACCCCCACCGGTGCACGACTCGGCGGCCGTGACCTCCACCCCGGCTTGCTGGCAAAGCCGTCCCAGGCGCTGAGCCAGCAACGACAAATCCAGATTCATCAAACTCGAGACACTGGGTGACATGGTCGCTCCTTCATGTGCGTCGTCAATTCAGCGTAGAATACTGCGTTTCAGTTGCTCAAAGAACCGCTAGCAAGCCAACGCTTGCGCCACGCTCAATTAGGACGCCCATGTCACAGGCCAGCCCCGCGCACACGCCAATGATCGCGCAATACCTGAAGATCAAACGCGAGCACCCCGAGGTACTGCTGTTTTACCGGATGGGGGACTTTTACGAGCTCTTTTTTGACGACGCCAAGCGCGCCGCGGCGCTGCTCGACATCACCCTGACCCAGCGTGGGCAGTCGGGGGGCAAGCCGATTCCCATGGCGGGCGTGCCCTATCATAGCGCCGAGGGGTACCTGGCCCGCCTGGTCGGCGCCGGTGAATCCGTCGCGATTTGCGAACAGATCGGCGACCCGGCCACCAGCAAAGGCCCGGTGGATCGTCAGGTCGTGCGTATCGTGACGCCCGGGACGCTGCACGATGAAGCCCTGCTCGATGCGCGGCGCGATAACGTCCTGGTGGCCCTGGCCCCCGGCAAGGACAGCTTCGGACTGGCCTGGCTGGAGCTCTCCAGCGGCCGCTTCAGCCTGCTGGAGGTGAATAGCGAAGCCGAGATGCTCGCCGAGCTCACGCGACTTTCCCCGGCGGAGCTGCTGGTGCCCGAGAGCCTCACCCTGCCCGAGGCCTGGTCCCAGACCCGCGGCCTGCGCCGCCAGGGCGAATGGCTGTTCGACTTGCAGAGCGCGACCCGCAGTCTGTGCGATCAGTTCGAAGTTCAGGACCTGCGCGGCTTCGGCTGCGCCCACCTGACCACCGCGCTGATCGCCGCCGGCGTGCTGATCGACTATGCGCGCGACACCCAGCGCTCTCGCCTGCCCCACGTCACCGCCATCAGCGTCGAGAACCGCGACGATGCGGTGGTCATCGATGCTGCCAGCCGACGCAACCTGGAAATCGATATCAACCTCGGCGGCACCACCGACAATACCCTGGCCAGCGTGCTGGACACCTGCACCACGGCCATGGGCTCGCGCCTGCTCAAACGCTGGCTGAACCGCCCGCTACGCCAGCGCGAGGTCATCCAGGGGCGCCAGGCGGGGGTCGCACTACTTGGCCTGGATGCCCGCTACCTGGCGATGCGCGACACCCTGAGCGACGTGGGCGACGTCGAGCGTATTCTGGCCCGCGTGGCGCTGTACAGCGCCCGCCCCCGCGACCTGGCGCGCCTGCGCGATGCCCTGATGACCCTGCCTGCCCTTGAACAGCAGCTCGGCGAGGTCGAAGACGGCAGCCTGCTGGATAGCCTTCGCCCGCATATACGGCCCTACCCTGAAATGGCCGATACGCTACAGCGGGCGCTGGTCGACAACCCACCGGTGGTGATCCGCGACGGCGGGGTGATTGCCCCGGGGTACGACGCGGAGCTTGACGAGCATCGCGGCCTGGCGGAAAACGCCGGGGACTACCTGGTGCAGCTTGAAACCCGCGAGCGCGAGCGCACCGGCCTTGCCAACCTCAAGATCGGCTATAACCGCGTGCACGGCTATTTCATCGAGCTGCCCCGCGCCCAGGCCCAGCAGGCGCCAGCCGATTATATCCGCCGCCAAACGCTGAAAAATGCCGAGCGGTTTATCATCCCCGAGCTGAAAGAGTTCGAGGACAAGGCGCTGTCGGCGAAATCCCGGGCGCTATCCCGGGAAAAGTGGCTCTACGACCAGCTGATCAACGAGCTCAACGAAGAGCTCAACGCGCTGCAGCGCACCTCACAAGCGCTCGCCGAGCTGGACGTGCTGTGTGCCTTCAGCGAACGCGCCGAGGCGCTTAACTGGGTACGCCCGACGCTGGTGGAGGCCACTGGTCTGACCATCCACGCCGGTCGTCACCCGGTGGTCGAGCAGGTCAGCGACCACCCCTTCGTGCCCAACGATGTCACGCTGACGCCCGAGCAGCACATGCTGATCATCACCGGGCCCAACATGGGCGGTAAGTCGACCTACATGCGCCAGACCGCGCTGATTGCGCTGTTGGCCCATAGCGGCAGCTTTGTCCCGGCGGATGCCGCCGAGATAGGCCCGGTTGACCGTATCTTCACCCGCATCGGCTCGTCGGATGACCTGGCGGGCGGACGCTCCACGTTCATGGTCGAAATGACCGAAACCGCCAACATCCTGCACAACGCCACCGAGCACAGCCTCGTGTTGATGGACGAGATCGGGCGTGGCACCAGCACCTTCGACGGTCTCTCGCTGGCCTGGGCAAGCGCCGAGCACCTGGCCAATACGCGAGCGCTGACGCTGTTCGCCACCCATTACTTCGAGATGACCGGGCTTCCCGATCAGGCCGACGGCGTGGCCAACATCCATCTGACCGCCACCGAGCACGGTGACAGTATCGTCTTCATGCACCGCATCGAGGCCGGACCGGCAAGCCAAAGCTACGGTCTGCAGGTCGCCCAGCTGGCGGGGGTGCCTAACCAGGTGATTCAGCGCGCGCGGGAGAAACTCGTGTCCCTAGAACAACGCGATGTGGAGGAGCAGCGCCATGCACCGCTATCGCAGCACGCCGCCCCGCAGCAAAACGACCTGTTCGCCAGCGCCCCACACCCGGTGGTCGAGGCGCTGGAGCAGGCCGATGTAGACGGCTTGTCGCCACGTGAGGCATTGGCGCTGTTATATCAATGGCGCGAACTGCTCTAATCCGACGCAACCGATCAGCACCACGGTGCTTGCCGCCGGGTTAGGGCACCTCTAGAATGTCGCCCATACTTTTTAGCTTATAAAAAATGGCTGATTTATAACCATTCACGATTGACCACGACCAAGGACGCTCCCTTGGTCCCGCAAGAGGGATAGCAAGATGACGTTTGTCGTTACCGAGAACTGCATCCAATGCAAATACACTGACTGTGTCGAGGTCTGCCCAGTCGACTGTTTTTACGAAGGGCCGAACTTTCTGGTGATTCACCCGGACGAGTGTATAGACTGCGCGCTGTGTGAACCGGAATGTCCTGCGGAGGCAATTTTCTCCGAAGATGAACTGCCCGACGGGCAGGAACAGTTTATCGAGATCAACGCCGAGCTGGCCGAAGTATGGCCCAACATTGCCGAGAAGAAAGACCCGCTGCCCGATGCCGAAGAGTGGGATGGCAAGAGCGGTAAGCTTGAAAAACTCGAACGCTAGACAACGCGCGGCTTTTTGAACCGGGCCGCCCTTGTCCCAGCATGCGATGAGAAACCAGCGATGGCGCTGGTTTTTTATGCGCGAACGGTCGAGCGTCTCAACCGTTCGCGCATAAAAAAAGGCGGCCCGTAGGCCGCCCGCTCCAAGCACTTCCTCTGACCACTCCCTGTGTCAACTTCCTCTGGTGTCGTCCTTGCCAGGGCTCACATCACTGTGTCACCCGGCGCACCACCTGCATCCCGTTGTTGCATCCTGCCTGAGAGCATCCTTGCCTCCCCTTGTCCTTGATAGGCATTGTGGCAGAACGCCGCGGCATCACAAGGCGGTCCCAAATGACAAAGGGTGAACCCTGAAGGCCCACCCTCTACAATAAACATCTTTAAAAACAAAAACTTGAGTTATAGTTAGCGAAAAATTTCCATTTTTCTTACTCAGTTCGAGCGATTTTCGACGGCCTTTGTAAGATATCTCTTACAAAATTTTGAGATATCTCTTACAAACCAGCCGTCAATTCTCCGCTTATTGGCCTTTGATAGCCTTGATTCCCGGGTAGTCGACATCGCCCAGCTCGTCTTCGATCACCAGCAGACGGTTATACTTGGCCACTCGGTCGGAACGACATAGCGACCCCGTCTTGATCTGACCGGCGCAGGTGCCCACGGCCAGGTCAGCAATCGTGGTGTCTTCGGTTTCGCCGCTGCGGTGGGAAATGACCGCGGTGAAGCCGGCATCCTGCGCCATCCTGATGGCATCCAGGGTTTCCGACAGCGAGCCGATCTGGTTGAACTTGATCAGGATCGAGTTACCGATCTGCTCATCGATACCGCGCTTGAGGATCTTGGTGTTGGTCACGAACAGGTCATCGCCGACCAGTTGGACCTTGTCGCCCAGCTTATCGGTCAGCGCTTTCCAACCGTCCCAGTCGGACTCGTCCATGCCGTCTTCGATGGACACGATCGGGTAGTCGTCGCACAGGCCTGCCAGGTAGTCGGCAAAGCCTTCGGCGTCGTAGCTTTTGCCTTCGCCCGCCAGGTTGTACTGGCCATCCTTGTAGAATTCCGACGAGGCGCAGTCGAGCGCCAGCGTCACATCTTTACCCAGGGAGTAGCCTGCATCGCCGACGGCTTGCTTGATCACTGCCAGGGCATCAGCATTGGACGCCAGGTTAGGCGCAAAACCACCTTCGTCACCCACCGAAGTGGACAGCCCTTTGGCCGACAGCACCTTTTTCAGCGCGTGAAAAATCTCGGCGCCCATACGCAGGCCTTCGCGGAAGTTGGCAGCGCCTACCGGCTGTACCATGAATTCCTGAATATCCACGTTGTTATCGGCGTGCTCGCCGCCGTTGAGGATGTTCATCATCGGCACCGGCATGCGGTACTGGCCCGGCTGGCCGTAGAGCTCGGCGATGTGGGCGTAAAGCGGCACGCCCTTGGCATTGGCGGCGGCTTTGGCGGCCGCCAGCGATACAGCAAGAATCGCATTGGCGCCCAGATTGGCCTTGTTGTCCGTGCCGTCCAGCGTCAGCATGGCGTCGTCCAGCCCGCGCTGATCGCGCGCGTCCATGCCCAGCAGGGCCTCACGGATTTTGCCATTGACCGCGTCCACTGCCTTGAGCACGCCCTTGCCGAGGTAGCGGGCCTTGTCGCCATCACGCAGCTCGAGCGCTTCCCGCGAGCCGGTAGACGCACCGCTGGGGGCACAGGCATCGCCTACCGCACCGCTGGCTAAACGAACGGTCGCCTGTACCGTCGGATTGCCCCGTGAGTCGAGTACTTCCAACGCGCGGATATCAACAATTTTGGTCATGACAGTGTCCTTGGTTGTCGGTCTTAGAGAGATTTAACGTATCACGTTTGCGTCCGCAATCAGCGAATGGCCAGCGGCTCAAAGCCTTTGACCAGCGCGTCCAGCTGCGCGAGCTGGGTCAGAAACGGCTCCAGCTGATCCAGCGGCAAGGCGCAGGGGCCGTCGCACTTGGCATTGTCCGGGTCCGGGTGCGCTTCCAGAAACAGCCCCGCCAGGCCGACCGCGACACCAGCGCGGGCCAATTCGGCCACCTGGGCGCGACGTCCGTCGGCGCTATCGGCACGGCCACCGGGGCGCTGCAGTGCGTGGGTGACGTCGAAAAACACCGGCGCCCCCGTCTGCTTCATATCCCCAAGGCCCAGCATGTCGACGATCAGGTTGTTGTAACCAAAGCTGGTGCCGCGCTCGCAGAGCATCAGGCGGTCGTTACCGGCTTCCTCGAACTTGGCGAGAATATGGCGCATTTCGTGGGGTGCCAGAAACTGCGGCTTCTTGATATTGATCGCCGCGCCGGTTTTGGCCATGGCCACCACCAGATCGGTCTGGCGGGCCAGAAACGCCGGCAACTGGATAATATCGGCGACTTCCGCCGCCGGCGCCGCCTGCCAGGGCTCATGAACATCGGTGATGATCGGGACCCCGTGGCGAGCCTTGATATCGGCAAGAATCTGCAGGCCTTTTTCCAGCCCCGGGCCGCGATAGGAATGAATCGAGCTGCGGTTCGCTTTGTCGAAGCTGGCCTTGTAAACGTAGGGCATGCCGAGCTTACGGGTCACCTCGACGTAGGCGCCGGCCACTTCGTCGGCAAGGTCTGCCGACTCGAGCACGTTCATGCCGCCCAGCAACATCAGCGGCAAAGAATTGCCGGCGGTTAGGCCGGCAACGTTGACATGACGCTCTGCGTTAGCAGTTTGAGAAGACATGACTGCTTCCCCCTGTTTTATTCCTGCGGTGCGGCGTGAGCACGGGCGCGTGCGGCTTTATGCTCCACGGCGGCGTTGATAAAGCCCGAAAACAACGGGTGGCCATCGCGCGGCGTGGAGGTGAACTCCGGGTGGAACTGGCAGGCGACGTACCACGGATGATCCGCCAGCTCGACCATTTCCACCAGCGACTGGTCGACGCTCTTGCCCGAGATCACCAGCCCGGCCTTTTCCAGGTCGTCGATGAACTGGTTGTTGACCTCGAAGCGGTGGCGGTGGCGCTCGACGATTTCATCGGCGCCGTATGCCTCGCGGGCTCGGCTGCCCGGCTTCAGGTGACAGACCTGGCCGCCCAGACGCATGGTGCCGCCCAGGTCGGACGCGGCGTCGCGCAGCTCGATCTTGCCTTCGGCGTTGAGCCACTCGGTAATCAGGCCGACCACGGGGTGTTGGGTGTTATGGGTAAACTCGGTGGAGTTGGCGTCCGCCCAGCCGGCCACGTTACGCGCGAACTCGATGACCGCGACCTGCATGCCCAAACAGATACCCAGGTACGGCACGTTGTTCTCGCGGGCAAACTGGGCGGTCATGATCTTGCCTTCAACGCCGCGCTCGCCAAAGCCACCGGGCACCAGAATGGCATCTTTGCCGGCCAGCCGCTCGGTGCCATGACGCTCGATGTCCTCGGAGTCGATGTAGTCGATATTGATCTTGATACGGCCCTGGATACCGGCATGAATCAGCGCTTCGTTGAGCGACTTGTAGGCGTCGAGCAGTTCCATGTACTTGCCGACCATGGCGATACTCACCGACTTCAGCGGGTTGAGCTTCGAATCGAGCACTTTGACCCACTCAGACAGGTCGGCGGCGGGCGCTTCCAGGCGCAGCTTGTCACACACGATATCGTCGAGGCCGTGCTCGTGGAGCATCAGCGGAATGCGATAAATGGTGTCGGCGTCCTGCAGGGGCACGACCGCACGCTCTTCCACGTTGGTGAACAGCGCGATTTTGCGCCGCTCGCTTTCTTCAAGCTCGACTTCGCTGCGACAGATCAGGATATCCGGCTGGATACCGATGGAGCGCAGCTCCTTGACGCTGTGCTGGGTGGGCTTGGTTTTGGTTTCGCCTGCCGTTTTGATGTAGGGCACCAGGGTCAAGTGCATAAACAGCGCGCGATTGGCGCCCTGCTCACTACGAATCTGGCGAATCGATTCCAGAAACGGCAGCGACTCGATATCCCCCACCGTGCCGCCGATTTCCACCAGCGCTACGTCAAAGCCTTCGCCGCCGGCGTAGACACGCTGCTTGATCTCGTCGGTGATATGCGGAATGACCTGCACGGTGCCGCCCAGGTAGTCACCACGGCGCTCCTTGCGCAGCACGTGCTCATAGACACGGCCGGTGGTGAAATTGTTGCCCTGGGTCATTTTGGTACGAATGAAGCGTTCGTAGTGACCAAGGTCCAGGTCGGTTTCGGCACCATCCTCGGTGACAAACACCTCGCCATGCTGGAAAGGACTCATAGTGCCCGGGTCGACGTTGATGTACGGGTCGAGCTTGAGCATGGTGACCTTAAGGCCGCGCGCCTCGAGAATCGCCGCCAGCGAGGCCGACGCGATGCCCTTGCCGAGAGAGGACACAACGCCGCCGGTCACGAAGATATATCGTGTCATGAAAAACCTGTCGAAACGTGATCAAAAGGCACGGCAGAAAGCCACACCAGGATGGGACGACAGAATAGCAGAGTACGCCTAAAGGCTCAATTACGGCAGAAAGAAGGCTCGAGGCGCCGAAGGTGATAGCCAGTAGATGACCTGATCGCCCGACAAGTCGGGCTCCTACAGGGCTGGGTGCGTGCACCGGGGGTCGTAGGAGCTCAATTTATTGAGCGATCAGCAATTATCAAGCCACCGCAAGTTATCGCTTGTAGATAGCCCGATCGCCCGACAAGTCGGGCTCCTACAGGGCTGGGTGCGTGCACCGGGGGTCGTAGGAGCCCAATTCATTGAGCGATCAGCAATCATCAAGCCGCCGTAAGTTATCGCTTGTAGACGGCCCGATCGCCCGACAAGTCGGGCTCCTACGAGACCTCGGGCAAGCCGGGGTGGTAGGAGCCCAATTCATTGGGCGATCAGCAATCATCAAGCCGCCTCAAGTTATCGCTTGTAGACGGCCCGATTTCCCGACAAGTCGGGCTCCTACAGGGCTGGGTGCGTGCACCGGGGGTAGTAGGAGCTCAATTCATTGAGCGATCAGCAATCATCAAGCCGCCGCAAGTTATCGCTTGTAGACAGCCCGATCGCCCGACAAGTCGGGCTCCTTGTGTCTCTCAAGAGGGAGTGATTAGCTACCATTCTCTCTGGCCAGAAGGGTAACCCGCCGAGCTCCTGATGGG
>NZ_LJZS01000007.1 GCF_001314875.1 Halomonas sp. HL-48 | reverse complement strand
TGCAACGCGTCATAGAGCGTGCGGTCGGGCTCCTGGCCCGCGCAGATGATCACCGTGTCGACGTCGAACAGCCGCGGCTCCCTGCCCACCAGGGTATGAAGGCCCGCATCGTCGATCTTGAGGTAGGCCACGCCGCCAAGCATTGTCACGCCCCGCCGCGCCAGCGAAAGCCGGTGCGTCCAGCCGGTCGTGCGCCCGAGCGACCGGCCCGGCGATCCATCGCGGCGCTGGAGGATGAACACCTCCCGATCGGCCTTCTCGATCTGCATCTCGACCCCGGTCACGCCGCCGCGGGGGTGATTGGCGAAATCGACTCCCCATTCCCGGCAGAAGGTCGCAATATCGAGGGCGGGCGAAGGCCCGGCATGGGTGATCAGCGTCGCCACGTCGAAGCCGATGCCGCCGGCCCCCATGATCGCGACCCGCCGGCCGATCGGCTTTCGCCCGAGGATCGCGTCGATGTAGCCCACCGCCTTGGGGTGATCGATGCCGGGCAGTTCGGGCACGCGCGGGCGGATACCGGTGGCGACGATCACCTCGTCATATCCTTCAGCGACCAGCAATTCCGCATCGGCGCGAGTGCCAAGCCTGAGGTCGATGCCATGCTTTTCGATCATCCGGCCGAAATAGCGCAGCGTTTCCTCGAATTCCTCCTTGCCCGGCACGCGCTTGGCGAGATTGAATTGCCCCCCGATTTCGCTCGCGGCGTCGTATAGCGTGACCGAATGGCCGCGCTGTGCCGCCTCCACCGCGAAGGCGAGGCCCGCAGGCCCTGCGCCGACCACGGCCAACCTTCGCGCCGAAGCGGCGGGCTTTGCCACCAGCAGCGTCTCGTGACAGGCGCGCGGATTGACAAGGCAGGAGGTCAGTTTGCCCGCGAAGGTGTGATCGAGGCAGGCCTGGTTGCAGGCGATGCAGGTGTTGATCTCGTCGGCCAGGCCCGCTTCGGCCTTGCGCACCCAGTCCGGGTCCGCGAGAAACGGGCGCGCCATGGAGACCATGTCGGCATGCCCTTCGGCCAGCACCCGCTCGGCCACGTCCGGCATGTTGATCCGGTTGGTGGTGATCAACGGGATCGACAGCGCCGCCCTCATGCGCCTGGTCACGTCGCTGAACGCCGCGCGGGGGACGCTGGTTACGATGGTCGGCACCCGGGCTTCGTGCCAGCCAATGCCGGTATTGATCACATCGGCACCGGCGGCTTCGATCGCTTGCCCCAAGGCAACGACTTCCTCCCACGAACTGCCCTCTTCCACCAGGTCGATCATCGACAGGCGGAACATCACCAGGAAGCGCTCGCCCACGGCAGCGCGGATGCGCTTGACGATCTCGAGCGGGAAACGAACCCGGCACTCGAAATCGCCGCCCCAGGCGTCATCCCGCTGATTGGTACGCCGGCAGATGAACTGATTGATCAGATAGCCTTCCGACCCCATGACTTCAACGCCGTCGTAGCCCGCTTGCTGGGCGAGCCTGGCACAGCGCACATAGTCCTCGATCTGCTGTTCGACTTCATCACCGGTCAGCGCGCGGGGCGTGAAGGGATTGATCGGCGCCTGGATCGCCGAGGGCGCCACCAGCTCGGGTGAATACGCATAGCGTCCGGCATGCAGTATCTGCATGCATAAATGCCCGCCCTCGGCGTGCACGGCTTCGACCACCTGGCGGTGCTGGGCCAGCTGCGAGGTGTCGGTTAACGCATTGGCGCCCTGAAACACGGCCCCTTCCGCGTTGGGCGCGATCCCCCCGGTGACAATTAGGCTAACGCCGGCGCGGGCGCGTTCGGCGTAGAACGCCGCCAGCCGCGCAAAGCCATTGGGCGCTTCTTCCAGGTTGGTATGCATGGAGCCCATCAACACCCGATTAGGCAGCGTTAAGTGGCCAACGGTCAGCGGACGAAACAGGTGGGGATACGCAGGCGAATGCGTCATCACGGTTCTCCAGAGAATGATTCGAGCATTATTCAAACAAGCGTATGACATCCTGACCGTGACGTACAGCCCTGCGCGCTTGCATGGGGCCTTGCTCATCACAGCAAAGCAGGTCACATTACCCGGCTAACGATAAGGGACCGTTTTAAGGGAATGTGCTATGCCATTGATGTATTTCTTAGCGCCGCTGACCACCGTGCTGATCTGGTCGGGCAACATGACCATCAACCAGCTCACCGTGGGCGCCATTGCGCCGAGCAGCATCGCCTTTTTGCGCTGGCTGCTGGCCCTGGTCGTCATGACCCCCTTCGTGCTGCCCGTGGCTCTGCGTCATCGCGATGAAATTCGCCGCCACTGGCCCAAACTCGCCCTACTGGGGATGCTGGGGATGGGGTTATGGCAGGGCCTGGCCTACGTGGCCGCGGAAACCACCAGCGCCACCAACATGGGCATCCTCGCCGCCATGGTGCCGCTGCTGACGGTCCTGCTCAGTGCCTTGATCTTACGCGAACCGCCTACCCTGGGCGGCATTCTGGGCGGAATAGTCGCGTTTATCGGCGTGACCGTGCTGCTCGGCCGCGGCAATCCGCTGTCATTGTTGCAGTTACAGGTGGCCTACGGCGATGCGCTGATGGTCGTGGCAGCGACCTGTTACGCCCTGTACGGTGTCATGCTCAAGCGCTGGTCGATGAATTTACCCCCCTGGGTCATGCTCTATGCCCAAGTGTGCTTTGCTGTACTCATTCTGCTGCCGCCTTACCTGATGGGCCCGATGACGCCGGTGGACAGCCAAAACGCGGGGCTCATTCTGTACGCGGGCATCCCGGCATCCATCATTACCACCTTCCTGTGGATGCGCGCGGTGCGTCAGATCGGGGCGAGTCAGGCAAGTATTTTCATCAACCTGATGCCGCTGTTCAGCGCCCTGATCGCCATGGCATTTTTAGGCGAACGGGTTGCCGGGTTCCACTTCATCGGCGGCCTGCTGATCCTGGCCGGCGTGATCATGGCGCAAACGCTGACGCGTCCGCTGAAGCACCATTTATCACGCGTTAAGCCTAGCGGGGCCGAGCAATGATACAATGATGCCAATTTTTCCGACGGTGGGATGCCTCTACCTATGTCCTTAGAAGAACTGCACCTTAACCTCCGCAACCTCGCAACCGATGACTACGAACAGCTCAAGACGCTGATGGATGCGGTGTATCACGATATCGGGGGTGCCTGGCCCAAGCACACCATCGACAAGCTGATCCAGGAATTCCCCGACGGCCAGATTGCCATCGAGGATGACGGGATGCTGGTCGGCGTCGCACTGACCGTGCAGGTGGACTACGACGAGTTTTCAAATCCGCACAAGTACGACGACCTGATCGGCCATCGTGAGATCATTCTCAACGATCAGGACGGCGATGCCATGTACGGGCTGGATATACTGATTCACCCCGACTACCGCGGCTATCGTCTGGGGCGTCGCCTGTACGAGGCCCGCAAGGAACTGTGCCGTTCGCACAACCTGCGCGCGATCCTGGCGGGTGGGCGTATCCCTGAATACCACCAGCATGCCGACAAGCTTTCCCCGGCCCAGTACATCGACAAGGTCTCGCGCAAGGAAATCTACGACCCAATTCTGTCGTTCCAGTTGGCCAACGACTTCCAGGTCAAGCGCCTGCTGCGCAAGTACCTGCCGGAAGACGAGCAGTCGCGGGGCTATGCGACACTGCTGGAGTGGAACAACATCCTGTTCGAGCCCGCCGAAAACGTCCTTGATACCCGCCCGACCCAGGTCCGTGTTGGCGCGGTGCAGTGGCAGATGCGTGAGTTTTCCTCCGTCGAGGCTGCCCTCCAGCAGATCGAATACTTCGTGGATGCGCTCTCGGATTATCAAAGCGACTTTGCGGTGTTCCCGGAGCTGTTCAATGCGCCCCTCATGGGCTTGCAGGACCGCGAGGCACAGCAGGATCAGATGGGCGCCATTCGCTTTCTGGCCGGCTTTACCGAGCGATTCGTCACCGAGCTTTCGCGTATGGCGGTGTCCTACAACATCAATATCGTGGGCGGCTCGATGATCGAGGCCCGCGAGGATGACCGGCTGTACAACGTCACCTATCTGCTCCACCGCGACGGTAGCGTCGAGAAGCAGTCGAAGCTGCATATCACGCCCCAGGAGCGGCGTGACTGGGTAATCGAAGGCGGCGATGATCTGCAGGTATTCGATACCGATGCCGGGCGCGTGGGTATCCTGATCTGCTACGACGTGGAATTTCCCGAACTTGGCCGTCTGCTTGCCGACCAGGACATGGACATCCTGTTCGTGCCCTTCTGGACCGACACCAAGAACGGCTACCTGCGGGTGCGCCATTGCGCTCAGGCGCGGGCCATCGAAAACGAGTGTTACGTGGTGCTGTGCGGCAGCGTCGGCAACCTGCCGTCGATCGAGAACCTGGATATCCAGTACGCCCAGTCGGCGGTGTTCTCGCCTTCCGACTTTGCCTTCCCCCACGACGCGGTGTTGGCCGAAACCACGCCCAACACCGAGATGATCTTCTTCTCGGACCTGGACCTGACCCGCCTGACCGTGGTGCGTGCCGAAGGCTCGGTGACCAATCTGAAAGACCGCCGCAAGGATCTCTTCGACCTGCGCTGGCGCGACTGGTCATGGAAGTCGGGCGCCAACCTCGACGACTGATTTGAAGTTAACTTAATAACCTAACCTCCATCAGAAGTAGGATCGGAATCAGCCCGTAGCGGGGGTTATTCACCAGGGCCGGAAAGCTATTCCCGACGTTTTCGGCATTTCCGCCATCCATGGCGGTCAGATGGCGAATGTAGCGCCCAGGGATGGGTTTACAGCGCCCCCGCGTAGGGTTGTTCCGATCCGGGCGACTGACTGATCAATCAGGCCAGACAAGGTGTTTAGGCACCCGCCCCTTAGCATCAAACACAACGCCTTCGTCGCGCAGTTTTTGATGCTGGCGAACGGCGCCGCCGTGGTCGGCAAGCTTCAGCGACGCGGCGATGACCCGGTGCCAGGGTAGCTGGTGGCCGTCAGGGAGATGACGCATCGCCGAGCCGACCATGCGCGGCGTCGCGCCCTCGGTCATGGCGGCAATACGCCCATAGGTCGTCACCCGCCCCGCGGGTATCTGGTCGACAATGGTATAGATCTGTTCGAGTAGTTCGGGCCGGGGCATCGTTTTACTCTCCCTCTAAATCGCTTTTAACAACCATTGCCACACCGCCTCGGCATCTTCACTGACCTGGCGTCGGCTGGGCCGCACCAGCCAGAACCGCTCCTCGCTGGGCACGCTGATCGAAAACGGGGCCACCAGATCATCGCGCTGCTCGAGCAGGCGACGATGGGTCAGGGCAATCCCTCCCCCCTGGCTTGCCAGCGCCAGCGTCATCACCTGATTATCGCAGGTCAACGCATGACAATGTGATTCCAGGTGCGCCACCCCCGCCGTCTGCAACCAGCCGGGCCAGCCGACCCCAAAACCCACCGCATGCAGCAGGGTGTGCCAAGCCAAGTCGCCCGGCGCGCCAAGCGTTGCGGCGATAGCGGGGGTACAGACGGGCAATAGCTGCTCGTCGCCGAGCGGGCACATCTCAACGCCGCTCCACTCGCCCCGCCCGTAACGAATTTCGATATCGGCACCTTCTGGACCAAAGTCGTCGGGCCAGATGGCGCTCACCAGGCGCAGCGATAGCTTCGGGTGCCGGCGATGCAGCTGAATCAGCCTCGGCGCCAGCCACGCCTGCTGAATGACCGGCGTTGCGCGCAAGGTGACCGGCTGTTCGGTGGTCATGCCGAATACTTCCGAGGTGCCCTCGCTGATCCGCGCGAAAGCATCGTGAATACTTGGCAGCCAGGCCTGGCCGGCGGGCGTCAGGGTCAGGCTGCGGGGATGCCTGACGAACAGTTTCTGACCCAGACGATCTTCCAGCAGCCGAATGCGCTGACTGATCGCCGCCTGGGTCACCCCCAGCTCGTTACCGGCAGCGGTAAAGCTGAGCGTTCGGGCGGCGGATTCGAAGGCCTGTAGCCACAGCAAAGGCGGCAATGCACTCATGAAAAAGTAACCTATAAGCTGAATGAGGTCTTAGGGGTCAGATTAATCGTTTGTCACTGCCAATGCGACTGCGCATCCTAATAACACGTTATTTGGTTCTACGTCGGGAGAAAGTGATGAACAGTGCCGTTTTTGCTGAAGAGCAACGCCAAGCCCCCCAGATGGGCGAGCTAGCCCCCTATCAGGACGGCCCATCGCTGGCTGAGGCGGTGGCCACCGACGAGGGGATTCGGCTTACCTGGCAGGATGGACAGCACACGACCCTGCCGCTGCTATGGCTGCGCGACCACTGCGCCTGCGCCGCGTGTCGCCATCCGCAGACCCGCGAACGCCTTTACCTGCCGCTTGACGACATCCATGAAACGCCGGCAATCGAACTGGCCGACGGGCATCTGTACCTGACGTGGCAGGATGGCCACGAGAGCGCCTTTCACAGCGGCTGGCTCTACCAGCGCCGCCCGGAAGCCGAGCAGCCCACGGCCGTTCCCACGCTATCGCCCTGGCAGGATCAGTTCACGCCCGAGCGTATTCGCCACGCCGACTTCCTGACGCCCGAGGGCGAAAAAGCCTGGCTGACCGCCATGCTACGCGATGGCCTGGCACTGATTACCGAAGGCCCGCTGGTGGAAGAAGAAGTCAGCCGCCTGGCGGAGCGCATCGGCCCCCAGCGGGCAACCAACTTTGGCGCGCGTTTTGATGTTCGCTCTAAACCGAACCCCAACAATGCTGCCTACACGGCGGTGGGCCTGCCGCTGCATATCGACCTGCCCAACTGGCGCCAGCCGCCCGATATTCAGCTGCTGTATTGCCTGCAGAACGAAGCCACCGGCGGCCAATCGCTGTTTGCCGATGGCGCGCGCGTCGCCAACGCGCTGCGCGAGCAGGACCCGGAAGCGCTGGCCATCCTTAGCGACACTCCGATCGACTTTCGTTTCCAGGATGAAACCCACGATATTTCAGTGCGCGCACCGGTGATCAAACTCGACGACGAGGGCAACCTCGTTGAAATGCGCCTCAACAACTGGATTCGCGACACCCTGAACCTGCCGGCGCCCAAGATGGCCGCCTGGTATCGCGCCTACCGTGTGCTCTGGCAGCTATTCCACAGCGAAGCGCATCAGATCGAGTTCACGCTGCGCCCCGGCGAGATGGTCGCGTTCGACAACCGCCGCGTGCTGCACGGACGGCGTGAATTCGACCCCAACAGCGGCGCTCGCCATTTGCAGGGCACCTATCTGGACCGTGACATGCTTGCTTCTCGGCTGCGCGTACTTGCGCGCAACGCTTAATCATAAAATAAACCCAAGCAAGGAGATCCTATGACACACCTCAAACCACTCGCCACGGGCATTGCCCTGGCCAGCGCCGCCCTGTTGACCTCGGCGGCCCAGGCTGACGACGAAACCCTCGATTTTGGCGTGCCCGCCTGGCCCGGTATTACCGTCAAAACCGCCATCGCCGAACAGCTGCTGAACCCATTGGGGTATGAAACCAGCACCCAGGAAATCGGCTTACAGGTGGTGTATCAGGGCATTGAAGGCGGCGATATTGATGCCTTCCTAGGCGCCTGGCTGCCCGCCCAGCGCGACATGTTCGAACCGCGTAAAGAATCCGGCGTACTCATCGATGTGGCCAATAACGTCGACGGCGCCCAGATGACCCTGGCCGTGCCTGAATACCTCTATGAAGACGGCCTGCAAAGCTTTGCCGACCTTGACGACTATCGCGATCAGCTCGATGGCGATATCCATGGCTTTGGTGCCGGCTCCGCGGCCAGCGAGATTCTCAACGACGCCATCGATAACGACACCTGGGGACTGGGTGACTGGCAACTGGTGGATACCAGCGAAGTCGCCATGCTGTCCGCCGCGCGGGATGCGATTTCCCGGGAAGAACCTATCGTCTGGGTCGGCTGGACGCCGCACTGGATGAACCTTGAGCTGCCGATGCGCTATCTCGACGACGAGGAAGACCTGTTCGGCGAGAACAATGGCGAAAGCGAAGTGCTTACCCTGCTGCGGGCCGACTACGCCGACGCCAACCCCAATGTGGTGACGTTCTTCGAGCAGTTCACCTTCACCGCTGAAGAGCAAAGCTGGATGATTCAGCAGTTCGGCCTGGAAGAGCGCGAATTGGAAGACGTCGCCGAGCAGTGGATCAACGACAACGCCGAGCGGGTTGAAGCTATGCTAGAAGGCGTCACCACCACCGACGGCGACCCCGCCTGGCCGGTCATTGAAGCCGAGCTGAACGACTGAGGGTTTTCGCCATTAGCCATCAGCGGCTTGGTCCGCTGGTGGTTGCCCCATTAATCGAACAGCTGTCCGTTGAGAGTGGCCAATACGCGACGCGTACCGCCCTGCTCGCGGTGTTCGCCCAGCCAGATGCCCTGCCAGGTACCCAGCGCCAGACGGCCGTCGCGCACCGCAAGGGTCAGTTGTGTGCCCAGCAGGCTTGCCATGACATGGGCGGGCATGTCATCCGGGCCTTCCAGCGTATGGCGAAAATAGTCCAACCCTTCCGGCACCAGTCGGCGCATAAAGGCGTCCATATCATGGCGAACATCGGGGTCGCTGTTTTCGTTGAGGGTCAGCGAGGCCGAGGTGTGCAGTAGCTGCAAATGCACCAGCCCCATCTCGCAATCCGCCAGCCAGGGAAGCGCCTCGACCAGCTCGTGGGTGATAAGATGGAAGCCCCGTGGCCGCTCGGATAAGTGAATCTCATCTTGGTGCCACATAACCATCGCCCTATAGTGAGGGATGCGTTTATCTACTCATTGTTATTGGCGACGTTCAAATTAGCAAACCCACGCCTCATCTCAGGAGCACTCCATGTCACGACCCTGGAAGGTCATCCTGTGCAGCGCGGCTCTGTCGGGCTGTACCGGGATCCCTGACGGCACCCAGCCGGTAACCGGCTTCGAGCTCGACCGCTACCTGGGGCAGTGGTATGAAATCGCCCGGCTGGATCACTCCTTCGAAGAAGGGCTTCACTGCGTCACCGCCAACTACCGTCTGCGTGACGATGGCGGCGTTCGGGTGATCAACCGCGGCTACCACCTGGAAGACCAGGAATGGAATGAAGCCGAGGGACGCGCCTACTTTATCGATGAGCAAGACGTGGGTCGCCTGAAAGTCAGCTTTTTCGGCCCCTTCTACGGTGGCTACAATATTCTGGCCCTGGACGATGACTACCAGTGGGCACTGGTGTCAGGCCCCAACCGCGACTATTTATGGATACTGTCCCGCACGCCGGACATGGATAGCGAGACAGAAAACCGCCTGCGCCAGCGTGCAGCCGAACTGGATTTTCCCACCGACAAACTGATCGACGTCGAGCACGGTGATGCCTGCCCGGAACGCTAGCGGGCCCTGGACCTTACGTCAGGGCAACGGCGGTATCCGACCGGCCATCGTCTGCTGCAGGTAGTCGATAAAGGCGCTGATGCGTCGAGGAAGATGGCGGCGATGTTCAAATACCGCATAGAAATCGGCGCGCACCCCCTGCCAGCCGGGTAGCAAAGGAAACAACGCCCCGCTCGCCAGATGCTCGTTGACATCCCACCAGGAGCGCAGCATCACGCCGTGGCCATCGAGCGCCAGACGGGTAATCACTTCACCGTCGTTGCTGGCAAGGCGCCCGCTGACCTTCACCGATTGCACAGTACCGGGCGCGTCGCAACGCTCAAACCGCCACAGCGGGAAGTCGCTGTCGTTTTCGCGGATGACCAGGCAGCGATGCCGGGTCAGATCGGCAGGCGTGGCCAATGCAGGCATCTCCGCGATATACGCGGGCGCCGCGCATAGCACCCGGCGATTGGCCAGAAGATGCCGTGCCACCAGTCGCGAATCCGGCGGCTCGCCGATACGAATGCCCACGTCAAAGCCATGGTCGCTCAAATTGAGCGGGAAGTTGGTCAGCTCCAGCCAGCTTTCGATACCGAGGTGCGCACTGCAGAAATCCGACAGCAACGGCGCGACATGGCGCCGGCCAAAGCCAAAGGTGGCGTTGACCCGCAACCGCCCCCCAAGCGACTGGCTTGCCGTATCGCCCAGGTCAGTTTCCAGCTCGTTGAGCTCGTCAAGAATCTGCGCGCCGCGGGCAAGATAGCGTTCGCCCTCGGCGGTCAGGGTCAAGCGCCGCGTGGTCCGCGCCGCCAGCACGACGCCCAGCCGCGCTTCAAGCTGCTTTAGCCGTTTGCTGACGGCCGACAGCGACAGCCCTAGCGCCCGCGCGGTGGCGGTCAGGCTGCCCGCCCGGGCCAGCTGTTGGAAAAATGCCAGATCATCCAGAGGCGACATCGATTCTCCACTTCAAGACAACAATAGTTTGAATAATAGCCTGATTATCTTCTCGCTGACAGAGACTACACTCATCACATAACGTCTCACCCCAGCGAAAAACACCGATCAGAGAAGGAGTCCCCATGGCCCATCGTATTGCTGTGATTGCCGGCGACGGCATTGGCACCGAAGTCATGCCCGAGGGCATTCGCGCCCTGGAAGCCGCCGCCAAGCGCTTCGATATCGACCTCGAGTTCACCACCTTTTCGTTCGGCAGCTGCGATTACTACTTGGAACACGGCAAAATGCTGCCGGACGACTGGTTCGAGCAGCTGAAAGGCTTCGATGCGCTGTTCTACGGGGCGGTCGGCTGGCCCGACAAGGTGCCGGACCATATCTCGCTATGGGGCTCGCTGCTCCAGTTCCGCCGCCGCTTTGATCAATACATCAATCTGCGCCCCTGCAAGCTGATGCCGGGCATCAAGAGCCCGCTGGCTGGCCGCGAACCCGGCGATATCGACTTTTACGTGGTGCGCGAAAACACCGAGGGCGAATACTCGAGCATCGGCGGCAAGATGTATGAAGGCACCGAGCGTGAAATCGTCCTTCAGGAAACCGTGATGAGCCGCACCGGCGTCGACCGGGTGCTGAAGTACGCCTTCGACCTGGCCCAGACACGCCCGCGCAAAAAGCTGACTTCGGCCACCAAGTCCAACGGCATCTCGATCACCATGCCCTACTGGGATGAACGCGTGGCGGAGATGGCGAAAAGCTATCCAGATATCGCCGTGGATAAATTCCATATCGACATTCTGACCGCCAACTTTGTGCTGCATCCGGACTGGTTCGACGTGGTAGTGGGCAGCAACCTGTTCGGCGATATTCTCTCCGACTTAGGGCCGGCCTGCACCGGCACCATCGGCATTGCGCCGTCGGCCAATATCAATCCGGAAGGCCATTTCCCAAGTCTGTTCGAGCCGGTCCACGGCAGCGCCCCGGATATTGCCGGTAAGGGCATCGCCAACCCCATCGGCCAGGTCTGGTCCGGGGCGATGATGCTGGAACATCTAGGTTATAAAGCGGCGGGCGATGCCATGGTAGCAGCCATCGAAGCGGTGCTTGGCGAAGGCGACAGCCAGGTACTGACCCGGGACGTAGGCGGCCAGGGCACCACAGAAAGCCTGGGCAAGGCGATTGCCAAGCGTATTGCTGAGTAACACACCGTAAAAAAGCCCCATCGCCTGATCGCAATGGGGCTAAATAACCAGTTAAGAAACCTCTGGGCAACGCTATGACTGAATAGCGGATTGCCTGACGGTTAGCTTGCCAACTTGGCCGCAATTCCCGCCACGTGCTCGCCCTGGAAGCGGGCGATTTTTAGCTCGCGCGCGTCCGGCTGGCGAGAGCCGTCGCCACCGGCGATGGTGGCTGCGCCATAGGGCGTACCGCCGCTCACCTTGGAAATGTCGAACTGCTCTTCGATGCCGTAGCCGATCGGCACGATCACCATGCCGTGGTGGGCAAGCGTGGTCCAGGTAGACGTGATGGTCATCTCATCACCGCCGCCGGTACCGGTAGAGGTGAATACGCTGGCCACCTTGCCGCGCAGGGCGCCGTTGGCCCACAGGCCACCGGTTTGGTCCAGGAAGGTGCGCATCTGGCCGGCCATGTTGCCAAAGCGCGTGGGCGTGCCAAAGATAATGGCGTCGTAATCCGCAAGCTCCTGGGGTGTGGCTTCAGGTGTTAAGAAGTCCTGCTTGCCGCCGGCGTTCTTGAAGGCCTCTTCCGGCATGGTTTCAGGCACGCGCTTGACGGTCACTTCAACGCCTCCGACGCTTTTAGCGCCTTCAGCAACGGCGGCGGCCAGGGTATCGATATGGCCGTACATGGAATAATAAAGCACCAATACTTTCGTCATTGCTCACTCCTTTGTGCTGCGATTTACGACGTTTGGATATACATCCAAACCATAGCGCAATGAGGCATAGATAAAAGCGAATGTTTTCGACCACCAGCATCGATTTCATCGACGCTCGACGGCTTGCGCCCAAGATGTTTGAGGTGCCGATTTTTCACCATCCCACCGCGCTTTTTCACGCGAACGACGCCGAGGGTTGTCGGCTGAGCCGAAGATGGTAAAGGTGTGTCACGCTTATTACCTTGTTGTATTCAACATGACACGACGCCACCCTTCATCGCGACCTGAACTCGCCCATGCGGCCACGCCGGCTGGGGTACCCGTATGCTGAGCGAGTGGCTGGACTGGACCCTGGACGAGCAACATAACGCCCCCCAGCAGGGCACCTTTGCCAGCGGCCACTATCAGATCCATGGCCCCGGTATCTTACGGCTGACGCCGCACCAAAAACGGCCTGACGCCCAGGCGTGCATCTTTTCAGTGGCCATTCACGGCAATGAAACTGCCCCGGTGGAGCTGATCGGCGCCTGGCTGAGCGCCCTGGAAGCCGGCACGCTATCGCTTGGCGCGCCCGTCCTGGTCATTCTCGGCAATATCCCGGCGCTGAAAGCGCGCAAGCGTTTCATTCACACCAACCTTAACCGGCTCTTTCAACGCGACCTGCGCGGAGATGGCGACGAGCCGTGCCGCGCCCGCGAGCTGATGGCCGAGGTAGACCGCTTTTTCGACGACTACGCTGAGCTCCCAAGGCTGCATTACGATATGCACACGGCGATTCGCGACAGCCTTTACCCGCGCTTTGTGGTGGAGCCCTATGCCGCCACCGAGACGCATGCCGTTCAGTGGCAATGGCTTGCCGCCGCCGACATGCAAGCCGTGCTGCATCAGCACCAACACAGCTGGACGTTTTCCCACTACAGCAAGCACTACCACGGCGCTCAGTCCTTCACCTTCGAGCTAGGCCGAGTGGCGCCCTTTGGGGAAAACGACATGGCATCGCTTGCGCCGATGCTGGCGCTGCTGAGCCGTCTCGGCGAAGGCATGCCGCCAGCAGCCAAGGCGACGGGGTCGGTCACCTATTTCCGCGTTCAGCACGAGCTGATGCGGCATGGCGAGGCGTTCACGCTATGCTTTGCCGATGATACGCCCAACTTTACCCGCTTTGCGCCCGGTACCTGCCTGGCCAAGGATGACGTCAGCGGAGAATTCAGGGTCGGCGATACGCCGCTTCACGCGGTGTTCCCCAATGCCAACGTTGAAATAGGCGCGCGTGCCGCGCTACTGGTGGCGCCCTGCGCGCCGCCTGCAGAATGAACGCTTGACAATAACAATGCAGTGGCGATGATCACTCGCTTGGCGTTTGCTACGACTAACGTCGAGCCATAAAAACATCAGGAAAGCGTGCACCCGCCGTTTAGCCTGATAGAATCGCCCCTTTTTTCGCGCCAGCCGCCATCAACATTCACTGTTGCTGCGGCAACCCAGTATTGGAGCCAATAACATGGCCGCTACGCCTATTCCTCTTGAAGTGCGACATATAAAAAAACGCTTTGGCGATACAGAAGTGCTCAAAGGGCTTTCCCTGCAAGCCCAGAAAGGCGATGTAATCACCCTCATTGGGGCCTCGGGGTCGGGCAAAAGCACCTTCCTGCGCTGTATGAACCTGCTCGAGCAGCCGGACGAGGGCGACCTCTTTGTCCACGGCGAGGAAATCCGCTTCAAGCAGACCCGTCGCGGCCGCGAGCCCGCCGACTGGAAACAGGTGGTGCAGATGCGCGCCAAGCTGTCGATGGTGTTTCAAAGCTTCAACTTGTGGGCGCACATGACGCTGCTCGAAAACATCATCGAAGCGCCGATCCATGTGCTGGGTAAACCCAAGAAAGAAGCTATCGAGCACGCTCGCGCACTTCTCGAAAGGGTCGGCTTGACAGCCCGGGCCGATGCCTACCCGGCGCAGATGTCCGGCGGCCAGCAGCAACGCGGTGCGATTGCCCGGGCACTTGCCATGGACCCGGAGGTCATGCTGTTCGACGAACCAACCTCGGCGCTCGACCCCGAGCTGGTGGGCGACGTCCTCAAGGTGATGCATGGCTTGGCCGAGGAAGGCCGCACCATGGTCGTGGTGACCCACGAAATGAGCTTTGCGCGAGATGTTTCAAGCCAGGTGATTTACCTCCACGAAGGCATGGTAGAAGAAGCGGGGCCGCCTGAAGAGTTGATAGGTAATCCTCAATCTCCGCGCCTGCAGCAATTCCTGGCGCCAAAATACTGATTCGCGAGGCATACTATGCTTGATCTTCATGGTTATGGCCCGCGCCTGCTAGAAGGTGCCGGCATAACAGTTCAGCTAGCGTTGTTATCGCTGCTTCTGGCCATTGTGCTGGGGTTGGTGACCGCCGTTGCCAAGATGTCGCGCAGCTGGATAGCCCACCGCACGGCAACGCTTTACACCACCGTCATTCGTGGCGTGCCCGACCTGGTCCTGATGATGCTGCTGTTCTTCGGCGGACAAATCGGCGTCAACATGTTCACTGACTGGCTCTACGAACAGTTTGATATTGATATTTTCATCAATATCAATGAGTTCGTCGCCGGCGTGGTGACCATTGGACTGATCTTCGGCGCCTACATGGGCGAAACCTTCCGCGGGGCCTTCATGGCGGTGGATCACGGCCAGATCGAAGCGGGCAAGGCCTACGGCATGAGCGACTCGCTGGTATTTCGCCGCATCCGCTTTCCCCAAATGATGCGCCACGCCCTGCCCGGCCTATCAAACAACTGGATGGTGCTGCTCAAGACCACGGCGCTGGTCTCGGTCATCGGGCTTTCGGACATGGTGCGCGTGGCCGCCGAGGCCTCCAAGGCAACCCGTGAGCCCTTCCTGTTCATGATGGTCGTGGCGGTGATCTATCTGCTCATCGCCAGCGTATCGGAGTGGATATTCGCGCGGCTGCAAAAGCGCTACAGCATTGGTTACGGGGAGGCAGACTGATGGAATCCCTTTTAACCTGGCTTGAGACGCAGCTCGCCGAGAACAGCATCTTTACCCTGCAAACGCTATCGCACTATGGCGCCGGCTTCACCACGACCGTACAGCTGGTATTTCTCTCGCTGGTCATCGGGCTGGTCGCCGCCGTGCCGCTGGCCATTGGCCGAGGCTCAAGGCATGTCTGGATAAAATGGCCGATATTCGCCTACACCTACGTGTTCCGAGGCACCCCACTGCTCATTCAGCTCTACCTGATTTACTACGGCGTGGTGTTTGTCGACGGTATCCAGGAATCGTGGCTGTGGTTCATTCTCGAAGATCCGTTCGTTCCCGCGCTGATCGCCTTCACCCTGAATACGGCGGCCTATACCACCGAGATTTTCCGCGGTGCCATCAAGTCGACCTCGAAAGGTGAAATCGAAGCGGCCCGGGCATATGGCATGTCTCCCGGTCTGACCATGCGGCGGATCATCCTTCCCAGCGCTTTCCGCCGTGCCCTGCCCGCTTACGGCAATGAAGTGATCTTCATGCTCCACGCCAGCGCCATCGCAAGCGTTGTGACCATCATGGACCTGACCGGCGCGGCACGCTTTGTGTATGCCCGCTATTACGCGCCCTTCGAGGCGTTCCTGTTCGTCGCGGCCATTTACCTGTGCCTGACCTTTGCCATTCTGTATTTCTTCCGCCACCTGGAGAAAAAACTGCTGGCCCACCTACAAACCCAAAACGGCTAGTGTGAAACAAACGTTAGTTCAAGCGTCGACAAACAGTTCGCGTCGGCGCTAAGCTAACAACGGTTATGTTACTCACCATTCAGTGATTACATCCTCAGGAGACTCATAATGAAAAAAGTCCTAACACTTTCACTGCTCGGCTTGGCTATCGCAGCCACCAGCGCTCAGGCGCAGGATTACGAAGAAGTCCGCATTGGCGTGGACGTTCCCTACGAGCCCATGGAATACCGCACCGCTGACGGCGAACTCACCGGCTTCGATATCGACCTGGGCAACGCCATGTGCGACGAAGTAGGCGTAAGCTGCGAGTGGATCGTTCAAGGCTGGGACGGCATCATCCCCGGCCTGATGGCGCGTAAATACGATGCCATCATGTCGTCCATGACCATCAACGACGAACGTCGCGAGCAGGTGCTGTTCTCTGACCCCTACATCACCCCGCCGTCCGCATGGTTTGCGCCTGAAGACACCGAGCTGGATGACATCAGCGAAGAAGCGCTTACCGACATGACCATCGGCGTTCAGCGCGGCACCCTGCAGGATAACTACGTCACCGACATGTACGGCGATGTGGCGGACATCAATCGCTACGCAACGGCCGACGACATGGTGCTGGACATGGAGTCCGAGCGTCTGGACATCCTGTTCCTAGACTTCCCGGTAGGCAAGTCCACGCTGCTGGATAGCGAAGAAGGCGACTATGTCGTGGTTGGCGAGATGCTGACCGAGCCGAAAGAGTACTTTGGCGACGGCTTTGGTATCGCCTTCCGCCAGCGCGACGAAGCGCTAGCCGAGCAATTCAACGAAGCCCTTGAAACCCTTCGTGAAGACGGCACCTACGACGAAATCTACGCACGTTACTTCGACGTAGAATAATCACTTCCCCTCCCCGGCGCCCGCCGGGGAGGGTTTACTGGCGGTCTATCCTCTCTCGCCGACCAGATTTTATCCTTTACTTTTCCCCTATGAAACGCAGTATTAAGTGAACCCTCCTCCCGCTTGAGGGTCATTGCACTACAAAGCACAAGTGATCACGGAAAAGCCCACCTAAGCGACCATTTATACGGAGATCATATGGCCCAAGCGGCGGCGATACCCAAACCCTCATCTCACTGGACGGGTTGGGGCCAGTGGCTCGCGCTGTTCACCATGACGGTGGATCATCTTACCCGCTACGTGTTGCCTGTCAGTTGGGAACTGGACTGGGCGGGGTCCTCCATCGGGCGTATCGCCTTTCCGCTGTTTGCCGCCATGGTCGCCTGGCATGGTCTGTTCAATACCCGCAACCCTCTGCGTTACGCACGCCGTATTCTGGTGATCGGTCTGGTCGCGCAGCTGCCCTATATGCTGATGCCCCGCGCGTCCGACGCCTTTATTCTCAATGTCTGCTTTACCCTGGCCAGCGGCCTGGCTATCGGCGCGCTGGTTCGGCTGGGCTGGCAGCAGTATCAGCGCCAGAACCTGCCCTTTGGCTGGGTGCTCGCCGGTGCGGCGGCAGGGGTTACACTCTGGTACCTGCTGGGATTCTGGGTCGAGTACGGCCATAACGGGCTGCTGCTGATTCCCCTGATGATGTTTGCCATGCAGGCGCTGAGTGAAACCAACAGCGATTTTTATAACCGGCTATGGGCGGGGCTTGCCGCGTTTCCCGCCCTGTGGATCGCCGGGCAGATGAATAGCTCCGACATGGCCAAATCGTTCACGGTGGGCACCTGTATTGTGGTGCTGATACTGGCGATGGGCGCTGCCAAGCGCATTCCGGCCATCCCGTGGGTAATGCCCAGGCGCTTGTGGCTGACCTGGTATCCGGGGCATTTCGCGTTGATCGCGCTGTGGCTGTTGATTAGCGGCCAGCTAACCTAGCCGAATTGACCAGAGGTGCCTGGGCGAGCTGCTGCGCTTCATCCAGCATCCATGGCTGATAGCGGCGCCACTGTGCGCGCCCTTCCAGCTTGGCCTGGTACATGGCGAGGTCGGCTTCTCTCAACAGCTCGCCATATTCGCAGCCGCTTGCCTGGAAACAGGTGTATCCCATGCTGGGGGTGACTTCGACAGTCCGCGACTCCAGGCGATAAGGCGGCGATAGCGCCTTCTGTAGCGACTGCATATACGCTTCGGCCCAGGCCTCAAGGGCGTCAGGGGTCTGGGCATCGGTGACGGCCAGCAGCACGAACTCATCGCCGCTCAGCCGCGCCGCCATATCGCTGGCGTGCAGGTTGGCATTCAAACGTCGCGCCACCTGAATCAGCAGATCGTCCCCTGCGGCGTGACCCAGGGTATCGTTGATCAGCTTGAAACGGTCCAGATCCATGAACACCACCAAACCGCTGGCACGCTGGTCATCGCCGCACAAGGCCGCCAGCCGCTCAATGAACATGCGCCGATTCGGCAAGTCGGTCAGCGCATCATAGTACGCCTGCCGATAAATGATCGCTTCGCGGGCGGCCATGCTGACGCGCAGTGCAATATTATCGTGAATGATCCGCCCCAGGCGCCGACTGGTAAGCACTAGCAGGCTCAAAAACACCATCATGACAATGCCCATCATGGTATGGGTCGGCACTTCTGACGTGAAGAACATCCACTGAAGGGGCAGGCCAATCGGCAACAGGAACAGAACCACAATCCACCAGATAGCGGAAATCATGGTCACGCTACCTGCCGCCACCCCCGAGAGGATAATCGCCAGCGCCGCCACGTATTCAGGGCGCTCGGGTACAAACATGAGCACCCCGGCCGAGCCCCACACGCACCCCGCCACCAACACGGTGAGCGCAAACCAGGCGGTCCATTTCGGGTGTTCCTGTGCCGATGCATCGGCCTGAAGAAACAACGACGCCAGGCGCAAGCGAAGCAGCGAGATGGCAAAAATGGCAGCTAGCCAACTGATTAAGACAGCGGTGTCAACGGCCGCCCACATAATGCTGACTAACAGGACAGCCCCTAACATACCGGCGTAAACGGGCTGCCACAGATTGTTATAGAGGATGTGAACCTTTTCGCTGGTCAGGCTCTGGGCTTTGCCAGGGTTTTCACGCTCAAACCGACTGCGCAGCCCCGTCAGAGACGCCGAACTAAAAAAAGGTGGCATAGATGATGTCCCTTACGTTGCCCGTGACGTTTGAGCCATTATGATTAGTTTACTTACTCAGCCCCTTTTTAGCCGATTTTGTAACCCTTTGCGACAGAAGTTAACGATAAGCGCGGCCAGGCAAAAAAATGCAGCCTTGAAAGGCGGCGCTTGGACTTTTCAGGTCGCCTTCCCTCCCGGATACCGCTAGCGGTAGCTTGTCCGTTTACCTGGCGGGATCACCCAACGGCGCTTGAGACGTGGCCAGCTTCTGGGCCTCATCCAGCATCCATGGCTGATAGCGGCGCCGCTGAGCGCGACCTTCCATCTTGGCCTGGTACATGGCGAGGTCGGCCTGCCTGAGCAGCTCGCCGTGGTCACAGCCGCTGGCCTGAAAACAGGTATACCCCATGCTGGGAGTGACCTCGACGCATTGGGCCTCCAGACGATAAGCGGGCGCGAGCGCCTGCTGAACCGCCAGCATATAGGCTTCGGCCCAGGCCTCTAGCGCCTCCGGGGTCGCAGCATCGGTAAGTGCCAGCAGCACGAACTCGTCACCGCTCAGCCTTGCTGCCATGTCGCCGGGCTGCAGGCTGGCGGTCAAGCGTCGCGCGACCTGAACCAGCAGATCATCACCGGCGGCATGCCCAAGCGTATCGTTGATCAGTTTGAAGCGGTCCAGGTCCATGAACAGTAGCAGGCCGCTTGCGTGTTGGTCACCGGCACACAAGGTTTCCAGACGCTCGATGAACATGCGCCGGTTCGGCAAGTCGGTCAGTGCATCGTAGTAGGCCTGGCGGTAGATGATCGCTTCGTGGCGCTTGCGCTCGGTGAAGTCCTCGATCATCGCCACCCCGCCGACCATGCGCTGGCTGGCGCTGTGTACGCCGTTGAAAAACGCACGCAGCGGCGTGCCTTCAGCGGCATTGGGCAGGCGATAGGAGCCTTCGTAGTAGCCGGTACCCAGGCGAAGGGCGTCGTTGACGGCGCTGGCGACAGCCTGATCGGCATTGGGCGACAGCAGGCAATAGCCAATCAGCTGCGCCCGCTCCACGCCAAGAATCTCCAGCAGCTTGCCGTTGCAGTCGGTCACGGTGCCGTGCTCGTCAAAATGCATGACGCCCAGCGGTGACTGATGAAAAATCGACCGGTAGCGATCCTCGCTTTCCATCAGCAGGGCTTCCCGCGACGCCATGCTAACGCGCAGCGAAATATTGTCATGGATGATGCGGCTCAGGCGACGGCTGGTCACCAGAATGAGCCCCAGAAACAGCACCAGCATGCCGCCGATCAGCATCGACAGCGACGACCCATGGAGAAAGAACTGCAACAGCAAGGGCAGCATGATCGGCAGCACAAACCCAAGCGCCACCCACCAGACGGCAGAAAGTGTCGTCACGCCTCCCGCCGAAATACCCGCCATGACAATCGACAGCGCGGCGACCTGCCCCGGCAGGTCGCCATCAAACAGCTCGAAACTGCCAAGCCCCCAGGTACAACCTGCGGCAATGGCGCCGATGCTGAAGCGCCGCAGCCAGCGATGGCGCTGCTGCTGAACGGCCGGGAGGCGATGAAAGCGATAGGCCAGGCCCAGGCGAATCCCGGAAACCACGGCAAGAAGCGTCCACCAACCAATCAGTTTCCAGTGCGCCACCTCGGGCCAAAGCGCCGCCACCAGCAACGTTGCCGCCAGGATACTGGTGAGTACCGGGGCCCACATGTTGCCATAGAGCAGACGCACCTTTTCGCCGCGCAGATTTTTCACTGCAATATGGTGCTCGCGTTTGAACCGACTGCGCAGCCCAGACGCGACCGCCGTACTAAAAGGCTCTGGCATACAATGTCCCTTATGTTGCCAAGCTGGCTTTCAAGCCATTCTTATTAATCAACAAATCTGATCCTTTTTAGCCGATTTTCTAATCCTTGGCGACTTAAGTTGACTAATCACGCGATCAGGCATAAAAAAACCGCCTTGAAAGGCGGCTTTATCATCCTAAAGAGTCGATTCGAAGCTCCAGGCCACGGGCGGCGCCTCGGGCAACAACGCCTGACAGGCGCGCACCTTATCCAGCAGTTCGGCATGTGTGTCAGCCACCACGTTCACGTGGGCCAGCTTGCGCCCCAGGCGTTCGGCTTTGTCATAGCGATGCAGGTGGGTATTGCCAAGCGCCAGCAGCGCCGCGTTGTCCCCTTCACGGCCAATCACGTTGACCATACAGGTCGGCGCGATGGCCTGGGTGCTGCCCAATGGCAGGCCCTGCACGGCGCGCAGGTGGTTCTCAAACTGGCTGGTGACCGCGCCGTCCATGGTCCAATGGCCGGAGTTATGCACCCGCGGCGCCATTTCATTGGCCAGCAGGCTACCATCGCGGGTCTGAAACAGCTCCAGCGCCAGCACGCCCACATAGTCCAGCTCGTCGAGTAGCGCGCGGATATAGCTGTCGGCGGTTTGCTGAACGCTTTCGTCCAGGTCCGGCAGCGGCGCCACCGAATAGCGCAGGATGCCGTCAACGTGCTGGTTTTCCGCCATGGGGTAGAACACCACCTCACCGTCACGACCGCGCACGGCAATCATCGACACTTCGCGCACGAAGTCGACAAAGGCTTCGACAATCAGTTGTCGATGGCCGATATCTCGCCACGCGTCACCCGCCTGTTCAGGCTGCTTAAGTACCGCCTGGCCTTTACCGTCGTAGCCTTCGGTGACGGATTTGGCCACCACCGGACAGCCAAGCTCGCGGGCGGCGGCTTCAAGCTGCTCGGCACTCTCGACGACGCGGTAAGCGGGTGTGGGAATGCCCAAACGGTCAAACAGTGCCTTCTCTTCCACGCGGTTTTGGCATACTTCAATGGCGCGGCTTCCCGGGTACACCGGCTTGTGCTGTTCGATTTCCCGCACCAGGGACACGGGCAGGTGTTCAAACTCGTAGGTCACCACCTCGACCTTGTCGAGAAACGCCGCCAGGTGCTGGTTATCGGGGTCGACGATCACCTCGCCAATCCCGGCGCTGGGGTTGCCGGTGGTATCCAGAAAGGTGAAGCGATTGCCCAGCGGGTAACCCGCCAGCGCCAGCATCCGGCCCAGCTGGCCAGCGCCCAATACGCCAATATTAGTGGGAATGGCAGAACTCATGACCAGGGCTCCTCAGTTCGCTTGCGCATCGGGACGCGGATCGGGGTTATCCAGCACGGCCTGGGTCTGCTCGGTGCGGAACGCTTCCACCGCGTCGCGCACTGCGGCATCGTGCAAGCCGACAATCTGCGCGGCCAACAGGCCTGCATTGGTCGCGCCGGCCTTGCCGATCGCCAAAGTGCCCACGGCAATGCCGCCGGGCATCTGCGCAATCGAGAGCAGCGAATCCAGCCCTTTCAGCGCTTTGGATTCCACCGGCACGCCGAGTACCGGCAACGGCGTCTGCGCGGCCACCATGCCCGGCAGGTGGGCAGCACCGCCGGCCCCGGCCACAATGACTTGCAGGCCGCGCTCGGCGGCGGTCTTGGCGTAGTCGAACAGCAGGTCCGGCGTGCGATGGGCAGACACCACCCGGGTTTCATAGGCGACGCCTAGCCGCTCGAGCATCGCCACCGCGTGCTCCATGACCGGCCAGTCCGATTTCGAGCCCATGATCACGCCCACTTTGGGTGCGCTGTTCGACGACATGCCATTACTCCCCGGCCAGAGGCCTTGTCAAAACGCTGATAGACCGTGTCCCGCACCTAGGGGACACGCGAAAAATTAAGGGGTTAGTTTACCAGAGCCAGGGCGTTTTCGGGGGGTCCTGAACGCCATGAAATTTTCATCAAAAAAGGTATTGAAATGCCCCCCGGTTGGCGGCATTGTGTCGGTGTCACTTCAGACAGATGGAGCCTCATGAGTACGGCACGCTCAACTGCACACGCGGACCTGCTGGATCCTCCGCGAAGCAGCCCTGACCTCGACGTCAGGGAACTCGAAAAACGTACGCGCCTTATGCGTATTATCACGCGTCTGATTGCGGTATCAGACATGGGAAGTCGTGAAATCGCCCGCCGAGCGGGGTTGCCCGTTCAGAAGGTCAGCGACCTGCTCGCTGGAAAGCTCGAGCACCTTAATGTGGATGAACTCCACGTTTTGCGTCGCACGTTGGAAGTGGAGGCGCCATAGCGGATATAACCCCCACCCAGCCTGGACTATTTTCCCGCTATCGTCGGCCGCCACAGCGGCCGTTTTTGTGTCCGCTTTATGTCAGCGCCTCAAGGCGCAATGAAAACGCCCCCCAACGCCACTACGATAACAACCGCCCAGGCGGGCAGCTTCCATACGCTCAGCAGCAGGAACCCTGTCAACGCCAGCGCAAATTCCTGCGGGCCAATAATCGCACTCGTCCAGACCGGGTCATAAAGCGCCGCCCCCAAAATGCCAACCACCGCCGCATTGGCACCGCGCATCAGCGCCTGCGCCCACTGCCACTGGCGAAAGTGGTTCCAGAACGGCAGTACGCCCACCAACAGCAAGAACCCCGGTAGAAAAATCGCCAGCAGCGCAAGCGTCGCGGTCAGCAAGCTACCGCCTGACGGTATCAGCGCGCCCAGATAGGCCGAAAAGGTAAACAGCGGCCCCGGAATCGCCTGGGCGGCACCGTAGCCGGCCAGGAACTCTTCCGCCGACACCCAGCCGGATTGCACCACTTCGGCTTCCAGCAGCGGCAACACCACGTGCCCGCCGCCGAACACCAGGGCGCCGGCGCGATAAAACGCATCGGTAATATCCAACCAGGCCGCCAGACCGGCCAGCAACGGCAGCACTGCCAGCAGCCCGCCAAACAGCACGAGCGCGATGATGCCGACGTTGCGCGAGACCGGAAAATGCAGCGACTCGCTTTCCGCAACCGCCGCTACGCCCCGGCACAGCAACAGCCCGGCGATGCCCCCCAGCACGATGGCGCCCACCTGCCCCAGCGGCCCGCTGATGGCCACCACGGCAAAGACAGCGGCCAGCGCAATACCCGCGCGGGTACGATCCGGGCAGAGATTGCGCGCCATGCCCCACACCGCGTGAGCCACAATCGCCACCGCCACGACCTTCAAGCCGTGAATGATGCCACTGGCGATGGAACCCTCCAGCACCGCGGCGCCAAAGGCAAACAGTACCAGCACGATGGCCGACGGCAGGGTGAACGCCAGCCAGGCCATGGCCGCGCCCCAAGGCCCGGCGCGCATCAAGCCAAGCGCAAACCCCACCTGACTGCTCGCCGGACCGGGCAGAAACTGGCATAGCGCGACAAGGTCGGCGTAAGCGGTTTCGCTCAGCCACTTCCTGCGGGCGACAAACTCGGTGCGAAAATAGCCCAGGTGTGCCACCGGCCCACCGAAGGACGTCAGACCCAGCAGCAAGAATGCCTTGAAGACCTCGCTGACGCGCGACGGCGTAGCGGTTGGTTGCGTCGACATCGCGGGGTTTCCTTTACGCCAATAAAAACGCCAGGTTAACCCTGGCGTTTGACATGCTCATGACAGTACTAGTCGTCGTTGTCGGTGACCGCCCCGGTACTTGCGGAGCTGACCAACCGCGCGTATTTGGCCAGCACACCACGGCGGTAACGCGGCGTCGGCTGCCGCCAGGCTGCACGGCGGCGGATCATCTCGTCATCGGAGATAGCCACCTCGATGGTATCCGCCACCGCATCGATGGTGATGGTATCGCCGTCTTCGACCAGCGCCAGGGGACCACCCTCGAAGGCTTCGGGCGACACATGCCCCACCACAAAGCCGTGGCTGCCGCCGGAGAAACGCCCGTCGGTAATCAGTGCCACTTCGCTGCCCAGGCCACGGCCCATGATGGCCGAGGTCGGCGTGAGCATTTCACGCATGCCCGGGCCGCCTTTGGGGCCTTCGTAGCGAATCACCACCACGTCCCCGGCCACGACGGTGCCGTCGTTGATGCGCGCCTGGGCTTCTTCTTCAGAGCCAAATACCCGCGCCGAGCCACTGAACTGCGTGCCTTCCTTGCCGGTAATCTTGGCCACCGCACCTTCCGGCGCCAGGTTGCCATGCAGAATACGCAGATGGCTCTCGGCCTTAATGGGGTTACCCAGCGGCGCGATAATTTTCTGGTCCATCGGGTACGGCTCAACGTCGGCGAGGTTTTCCGCCAGCGTCTTGCCCGTGACGGTCAGGCAGTCGCCGTGCAGCAGGCCTGCGTCCAACAGAATCTTCATTAGCGGCTGAATGCCGCCAATCGCCACCAGCTCGCTCATCATGTAGTGACCGCTGGGGCGCAAATCAGCCACCACCGGCACGCGTTTACCAATCTCGGTGAAGTCCTTGAGCGACAGCTCGACGCCAATGGTGCGGGCCATGGCAATCAGGTGCAGTACCGCGTTGGTCGATCCGCCCAGCGCAATCACCACGGTCACGGCGTTTTCGAACGCCTCGCGGGTCATGATATCCGACGGTTTGATATCGCCTTCCAAAAGCGCCAGCACGGCTTCGCCCGCCGCCTCGCAGTCGTCGCGCTTGTCGCGGGAAATGGCGTTTTGCGCCGAGCTACCCGGCAGGCTCATGCCCAGCGCTTCAATGGCCGAGGCCATGGTGTTGGCGGTGTACATGCCACCGCAGGAACCGGGGCCGGGAATCGCCGTTTCCTCGATGTTCTTGAGTTCGATCAGGTCGATATCGCCGCGTGAGTGCGCACCCATGGCCTCAAACACTGAAACGATATCGGTATGCCCTTCGCCAGGCATAATGGTGCCGCCGTAAACAAACACGCTGGGGCGGTTCAGCCGCGCCAGGCCCATCACGCAGCCGGGCATGTTCTTATCGCAGCCGCCAATCGCCACCAAGCCGTCAAAGCCTTCGCAGCCCGCCACGGTCTCGATGGAGTCGGCGATCACTTCCCGTGACACCAGCGAGTACTTCATGCCCTCGGTACCGTTAGCGATGCCATCGGAAATGGTGATGGTGTTAAAAATCACGCCCTTGCCACCCGCCGCGTCGGCGCCGTCGCGGGCATGTTCAGCCAGTTCGCCAATGTGGCTGTTGCACGGCGTCACCATGCTCCAGGTTGACGCAACGCCTACCTGGGGATTTTTGAAATCGTCGTCGTTAAAACCCACGGCGCGCAGCATCGCGCGGCTGGCGGCTTTGCCTGGGCCGTCGACCACGGAGGAAGAATGACGGCGGGAATTGTTAGAAGGCTCAGTCATGGGGAAATATCTCTCAGCATTGTTCACGGTATCGGCATAGCTTGGCGATGCCATCACTTTCGCGCAAGGCTAAAAAGGACATAAGTTCATTATCCTATGACCTTATTGCCAGGAGCGAGCATCATGAGGCAGATCACCGCGCGGATCGTAGGCTTCTAATAAATCACTTTCTGCCAGATTATCGGTATAGAGCACAAGGTTCATACCTGACGGGTTTGCCAAAGAAGGAAACAGAACGCCTTTCGCCCCTTGTGCTAACGCCATATCGCCTAACAGCCAGCAAGGTGGCTCGATACGTTCATCGAACCAAAGCTTGCGCCAGTCGCAATAAAGTTCCTGCCAGAGTGAATCCCATTGCATGCTATAACCGTTACGAAAATCGACAAGCTGAGTAACGTTTATTGTGTAGCTAACGATAAGGCCTGGCGGCATCAAGGCAGACAGCTGCTTGTACTCGGCCAGCGCAGTTTGATCATCAAGCGACAAATATAATGCAGCCACGCCCGGACGGTTTAATCGACCACCATGCTCTTTCGCTCCAGCACCGCTAGTGGGCGAAAATGCCCACTTTGGCACATGCACACGATAGGCCTGAGTCTTTAGCGCAGGCAGTACAATCATCCCACCACGCCAGCTTGTAACGCTTTGACATACCGAAGAAGGTCATCGGCGCGGCCTTCGCTCACTAATTGCTCAGGCGTTTTATAATCAAAGGCACCGATAGGCTCATTTCGGAACCAAAACAACGCATCGTGGAAATCACCATTAATATCAGCCGCCGCACCCAATACTCTAAGTGCATCACGAAGAAAGCGTTGAAGCTTCTCTGCGCCCTGCGCTCTAGAGATGGTTGTGCGATGCACATGCGCGTGACTGGCCAACGTTTGAATATCCATGCTCAGTGCGCTGGCAAACAGCTTAGGATTGATGAGCGGTTGGCGTTCTTCACGAGCGACGCCTTTCAAGTCAGCAAGAAAGCGCGCAAAGGAGTCTGGTGCTTGATAGCCCATCGGTTCGCTATGTGATTCTTCTATTGCCGTCGCCATGACAAGCCTCCCGCTGCGTTTATGCAGCCAAAAAACAACATATATTCATCATAGCACTTAAAAACCAAGATGCTAACGCACTGAGCGTTGGCCAACTACTTATGGCACCATACCCTTAGCCACCGCCACCGCCGTGAAGGAACCTCGCGCATGCCCGCCAATTCGCTGCTTTCGCCAACATCGCTAACGCCAGGTTTCATGGTGGTGCATGGCAATCGCCTGGAAGATTTGCGCGGGTTGGCGGTGGAATGGATGCACTTGCACCCGCTGGGGCCGCTGGAAAACGAGACCATCCTGGTGCAGAGCAACGGCATCGGGCAGTGGCTGAAATTGGCGCTGGCGGAAGACCCGGACAACGGCGGTGCCGGGATTGCGGCGGCGCTGGACGTGATGCTGCCTGCGCGGTTTTTGTGGCAGGCCTACCGCAAGGTGCTGATTCACGTATCGAACAACGAAGACGCCGTACCGGAAACCTCGCCGTTTGATAAATCGCGACTGGTCTGGCGGCTGTTACGCCTGCTGCCGACCCTTGCCGGGCAGGAGGTCTTCGCCCCGCTGGCGCAGTTCCTGGAAGTCGACCGCGACCAGCGCAAGCACTACCAGTTGGCCGAGCGGCTGGCGGACCTCTTCGACCAGTACCAGGTCTACCGCGCCGACTGGCTGGACGCTTGGGCCAACGGCGAGGACGTGCTGATTACCGCCCGCGGCGAAACCCGCCCGCTGGAAGACCACCAGCGCTGGCAGCCCGCCCTGTGGCGCATTCTGCGTGACGACGTGGCCGCCACCCAGGGCGATGCGGGCCTCGACAGCAGCCGTGCCCAGGTCCACCGGCGCTTTTTGAAGGCCACCGAGCAGCTTGAGGGCCAGGCCTGCCCACCGGGCCTGCCCCGGCGGCTGATCATTTTCGGCATCTCGTCGCTGCCCCAGCAGACGCTGGAAGCCCTAGCGGCGCTGTCGCGCTGCTGTCAGGTGGTGCTCTGCGTGCACAACCCCTGCCAGTACTACTGGGCGGATATCATTGAGCACAAGGACCTGCTGCGCGCCAGCCGCTACCGCCAGCGGCGCAAGACCGGCATGCCGGAAGCGCTGGACGTACTGGGCACCGGCGACGCTATTGATGCCCTGCACCTCCACGCCCAGCCGCTGCTCGCCGCCTGGGGCAAACAGGGCCGCGACTACCTGCGCTTGCTGGATGAGCACGACGACACGGGGCACTACCAGACCCTGTTCGAACAGCAGGCGCTGCGAATCGACATGTTCGAGCCGTTTTCCGGCGAACGCGGCTGCCTGCTAAGCCAACTGCAGGACGACATTCGCGAACTGCGCCCGGTGGCGGAAACCCAAACCCACTGGCCCGCCCTCGACCCGGCAGATGACTCCCTGGTGTTTCATATCGCCCACGGCCCCCAGCGGGAAGTCGAGATTCTTCACGACCAGCTGCTGGCCGCGTTCAGCGCCGACCCCGAGCTGCGCCCGCGGGATATCATCGTCATGGTGCCGGATATCGACCGCTACGCGCCGCACATCGACGCGGTATTCGGCCAGCTTCAAAGCGACGACCCACGCTTCATTCCCTACACGCTTTCCGACCAGGCTAGCCGCCACCGCCTGCCGATGATGATTGCCCTGGAAAAGCTGCTGCGCCTGCCGGAGCTGCGCCTGTCTGTCAGCGACCTGCTGGACCTGCTCGACGTGCCCGCCTTGCGCCAGCGCTTCGGGCTGGAAGAGCGCGACCTGCCGGTGCTCGAACGCTGGATGGAAGGCGCGGGGATTCGCTGGGGGCTCAACGCCAAACAGCGCCAGACCCTGGAGCTGCCCGGCGGGCTCAGCCAGAACACCTGGGCCTTTGGCCTGCGCCGACTGCTGCTGGGTTACACCGTGGGCGATGGCGATGCCTGGCAGGGCATCGAGCCGTTCGACGATATCGGCGGGCTGGAAGCGGGCCTTGCCGGGCCCCTGGCGACCCTGCTGGAAAAGCTCGAAGCCACCTGGGAGACCTTCCGCCAGCCCACCGACGCCGCCAGCTGGGTCGAGCGGCTGCGCACCCTGCTGGAAACCTTCTTCCTGACCGACGACGCCCAGGAAAGCGTGATGCTCACCAAGCTGGAAAACGGCCTGCAGCAAATCCTCGAAAGCAGCCGTGAAGCCCAGTTGGAAGACCCGCTGCCGCTTTCCATGGTGCGCGAACACTGGCTCGCGCAGATCGATGAACACAGCCTTTCCCAGCGCTTTCTGGCCGGGGCGGTCAACTTCGCCACGCTAATGCCCATG
Source organism: Halomonas sp. HL-48 (assembly GCF_001314875.1). Taxonomy (GTDB): domain Bacteria; phylum Pseudomonadota; class Gammaproteobacteria; order Pseudomonadales; family Halomonadaceae; genus Vreelandella. Next base: position 119,591 of record NZ_LJZS01000007.1, on the reverse strand, counting down.
CGCGCCATCCCCTTCAAGCGAGTGTGCCTGCTGGGCATGAACGACGGCGAATACCCCCGCTCCCAGCCGCCGCTGGATTTCGACCTGATGGGCAGCGACTACCGCCCCGGCGACCGTTCCCGCCGGGAAGACGACCGCTACCTGTTTCTCGAAGCGCTGCTCTCCGCCCGCGACCAGCTCTACGTCAGTTGGGTCGGCCGCAGCCAGATCGACAACACGACGCTTCCGCCCTCGGTGCTGGTCGGCCAGCTGCGCGACCACCTGGCCGCCGGTTGGCACTTTGAACACGACGCGCCGCTTCTGGATACCCTGACCACCGAGCACCCGCTGCAGCCGTTCAGCCGCCGCTATTTCGAAGACAGCACCGAGTCCGCGCAGCTATTCACCTATATCCATGAGTGGCGTGGGGTTCATGAATGGCGCGAAGATCAGGCCACCAGAGCGCCACGGCCTCAGCCCGAAAAGCTCCCCCCGCCGGAAAACGCCCCCGCCAGCCTGTCCCTCGGCCAGCTGGGCGGCTTTCTGCGTGAACCGGTGCGCAGCTTCTTCAATACCCGGCTGGGCGTCTACTTCGAGCAGGAAGCCATCGCCGAGCTGGACGCCGAACCCTTCGCGCTGGACGGCCTGCAAAACTGGCAGCTGCAGGACCGACTAATCGCCGCCCAGCGCCACGCGGTGGACAACGGCGAGCCGCGCCTGGAAGCCCTCGACGCTCAGCTGGAACGCTTCCAACGCCAGGGCGTGCTCGCCATGGGGGCCTTTGGCGAGCGCATGCGCGAGTCCCTGGCCGAGCCCATGGACGACCTGTTCAGCGCCTACGAAGACGCGCTGGCCCTGTGGCCGGTGGCAATAAGCGCCCCGGAAGCCATTCACCTGGAGGGTAGCAACGGCATCGTGCTGGAAGACTGGCTGAACGAACTGCGCCAGAACGAGGCCGGCGAGCGCTGCCGATTGTTACTGCTCAGCAGCAACCTGATCAGCCAGGGCAGCGGGCGCGGCCAGTACCGCTGGACCCACCTGCTACGCCCCTGGGTCGCGCACCTGGCAGGCAACCTCAACGGCCCGATGACCACCCAACTGCTTTCCAAGGCAGGCAACATCACGTTGGACCCCATCGCCGCCGACACCGCCCGTGCCCATCTACTCATCCAGCTAAGTGCCTGGCAACACGGCCTGGAGGCACCGCTGCCGCTGGCGCCCCAGGCGGCGTTTGCCTGGCTGACCAAGCTAGGCACGCCGGAGATCGCCGAAGAAAAGGGCCGGGAAAGCGACGCCTACGCCGCCGCCGAAGGCGCCTATGACGGCGGCCGATTCCAGACCGGCGAAGTCGCCCAAAGCGCGTACCTCGCCCACCAGTGGCCCCGCTTCGAGCGACTGTTCAATGACCACCGCGAACAGGCGCACAGCTTCGCCGTACTGACCGAGGCGCTCTACGCCCCGCTGTTCAACGCGGTCAAAAACCCCGCTGGCAAAGACCAAGAACGTAGTGGAGACAGCAAGAAGAAAGGAGCGGCCCAATGAACCAGGATGCCAACCGCGTAACGCCGCTCAACGCGCTCACCCTCCCCCTCCACGGCAGCCGCCTGATCGAGGCCAGCGCGGGCACCGGAAAGACCTTCACCATCGCGCTGTTATACGTGCGCCTGGTGCTGGGCGGCCAGCACAGCGAAGACGACAACGCCTTTGTGCGACCGCTGACGCCGCCGGAAATCCTGGTCGTCACCTTCACCAACGCCGCCACCCAGGAGCTGCGCGAACGTATCCGCAACCGGCTGGTAGAAGCCGCTGGCGTTTTTCGTAAGGCACCAGACGCGAAGGAAGCAGGTCACGGAGAGGGTCTTTTTCCAGGGATGGAAAAAGTAGCGCCCAGGGATGGGTTCACAGCGCCCTCGGAGTGGCCTGCTTCGGAGCCTTCGGACGATCCGCTCCTCCTCCAGCTCCGCGACCAATACGCTGAAGCCACCTGGCCCGCTTGCGCCCGCCGCCTGGAACTGGCCGCCGAATGGATGGACGAAGCCGCGGTTTCCACCATCCACAGCTGGTGCTACCGCATGCTGCGCGAGCACGCCTTCGACAGCGGCAGCCTGTTCTCCCTCGACCTGGAAAACGACCAGCACGAGCTGGAACAGGAAGTGGTGCGCGACTACTGGCGCACCTTCTACTACCCGCTGGACGCCGAAGCACTTGGCCACATTACCCGCTACTGGAAATCCCCCGACGAGCTGCACGCCCAGGTCGCCCGGCTGCTCGCCGAAAGTGAGGCCCTCGGCAGCCAGCGCCCCGACCCGGCGGAGACCCTGAGCGCCGCCGAGGCCGAACGCCAGGCAGCGCTCAGCACCCTGAAAGCCCCCTGGCCCGCCTGGCTGGACGAACTCGGCCCGGAGCTTGAAGACGCCGCCAAGCGCAAGGCCTTCAAAGGCCAAAGCTTCAACGCCAAAAGCCGCGCCAACTGGCTGGGCGCGCTGCGCGAATGGAGCGAAAGCGACCTGGAACGCCCCGCGCTGACGCCCGCCGCCTGGAAACGCCTCACCCCGGAGGGCATGGCCGAGATATGGAAAGACGGCGCGCCGCCCTGCCCACAAGCCTTTGAAGCATTGGCCGAACTGCCCGAAGCACTCAAGGCCCTGCCCGAACCGCGCAACGACCTGCTGATTCACGCCGTGCAATGGTGCAAGGTGCGCCTGGAACGCGAGCAGGAACGCCGCGCCGAAATGGGCCCCAACGACCTGCTCAGCCACCTGGACCGCGCCCTGCAAGGCCCCAACCGTGAAGCCCTGGCCGCGCAGATCCTGCGCCAGTTCCCCGTCGCGCTGATCGACGAATTTCAGGACACCGACCCCATCCAGTACCGCATCTTCAACGCGGTATTCGAGGTCGCCAAGCCCCGCCGCGACGCCGCCATCCTGCTGATCGGCGACCCCAAGCAGGCCATCTATGCCTTTCGCGGCGCGGATATCTTCACCTACCTGCAGGCCCGGCAAGACACCGCAGGCCGCCACGTCACCCTGGGCACCAACTTCCGTTCCAGCCGCCCCATGGTCGACGCCGTCAACCACTGCTTTATGTACGCCGACCGGCAACCCGCCGGGGCGTTTCTGTTCCGCGAAGAAGGCGGCGACAACCCGCTGCCCTTCCAGCCCGTGACCGCCAAAGGCCGCGACGAACAGCTGATCCACCAGGGCCAACCGCTGCCCGCCATGACGCTCTGGGCGCTGCCAAGCGATGAGGCGCTTTCCAAAACCGCCTACCAGACCGAGATGGCCGAGCGCTGCGCCTCACACATGGCTGAGCTGCTCAGCGCCGGGCAACAGGCAGAAAGCGGCTTCCAGAAAGACGACCAACTCACACCGCTCAAGCCTTCCGACATGGCGGTACTGGTCAACGGACTGCAGGAAGCCCGCGCCATTCGTCTGGCGCTGGCCAGCCGTGGGGTCAAAAGCGTTTACCTCTCCGACCACGACAAGGTATTCAGCTCGCCCATGGCCGGGCAGGTAGAACGCTGGCTGCGCGCCTGCGCCGAGCCGCTGGCCAGCTCCCGCCAGGCCGAAGCCCATCTGCGCGCCGCCCTGGCCACGCCGGCGCTGGGTCTCACCCTGGCCGACCTGGACCACCTACAACAAAGCGAGCTGGCCTGGGAAGCGCGGGTCGAGCAGTTCAGCCACTACCACCGCCTATGGCAACGCCAGGGCGTGCTGCCGCTGGTCCGCCGCATGATGGTGGACTTCGACATTCCCGCCCGCTTGCTGGCGACGTTCGAAGACGGTGAGCGCTTGCTAACCGACCTGCTGCACCTGGGCGAACTGCTCCAGCAGGCAAGCGCTGAACTGGACGGCGAGCACGCGCTGATTCGCTTTCTTTACGACGCCATCGCCGACCCGGAAAGCCACGGCGACAGCCACAAGCTGCGCCTGGAAAGCGACGCCGACCTGGTCAAAGTGGTCACCATCCACAAGTCCAAGGGGCTCGAGTACCCGCTGGTGTTTCTGCCGTTTATCGCCAACCACCGCCCGGTCAGCGACAAGGACCTGCCGCTGCGCTGGCACGACGCCCACGGCAACCTGCAACTCAGCCTGAGCGCCGATGAAGACACCCTGGCCACCGCCGACCGCGAGCGCCTGGGCGAAGACCTGCGCAAGCTCTACGTAGCGCTCACCCGCGCCCGCCACGCCACCTGGCTGGGGCTGGCGCCGCTCAAGGGGCTGGAAAACAGCGCCATCGGCCACCTGATCAACGGCGGCAAGCCCCTCAACCCGGAGGCACTCGCCACCAAGCTGGCGGAATTGGTTGAAGGCAGCGACATTCGCGTTGATGCGCCCCCCGAGCCCACGGCGCTGCGCCTTGCGCCGCCCCAGCAAACCACCACCCTGGGGCATGCCCGCACGCCCAAATGCCCCGCCAAGGAACATTGGTGGATTGCCAGCTACTCGGCGCTGCGCCTTTCCGGTACGCTCACCGCCCCCGTGCTCACGCCCCTGGAACCCACCACCGCCCAGGAAGCCACGGCGTTCGAGGTACTGGATGAACCCCAGGATCTCTCCGAGCCGGACGCCTTTCACCTGCACAAGTTTCCGCGTGGCCCCGGCCCCGGCACCTTCCTGCACGGGCTTCTGGAATGGGCAGGCAGGGAAGGCTTTGCCACCGCCGCGACCGACAGCGCTGCCCTTGACGACATGCTCTGGCGGCGGGTGCAGCTGCGCGGCTGGCAGGCATGGCAGGAACCACTGGCCGGTTGGCTAACGGCGCTTTTGACCACGCCCTTGCCGCTGAACCAGAGCGACAGCGTGGCGCTCACCGAGCTCGGCAGCTATCAGGTCGAGCTGGAGTTCTGGTTCGCCGCCAAACAGGTCAATACCCAGGCCATCGACGCCCTGGTTAGCAAGCACTTACTGCCTGGGATTGAACGGCCCGCGCTGGATGCCGACACCCTAAACGGCATGCTGAAAGGCTTTATCGATCTGGCCTTCGAGCACCAGGGGCGCTTCTATGTGCTGGACTGGAAATCCAACTATTTGGGGCCGGATGACAGCGCCTATGAACCCGAGGCCCTGCGCCAGGCGCTGCTGACCAAACGCTACGACCTGCAGGCCGCGCTTTACCTGCTGGCCATGCACCGGCTTTTAAAAGCGCGCCTGCCCGACTACGACCCGCACCAGCACCTGGGCGGCTCGATGACGGTGTTTCTGCGCGGCAGCCGCAGCCCGGGACGCGGCGTCTTTGCCGAGCCCGCCCCGGTTAAACTGATCGAAGCCCTGGATGCCCTGTTTGCCGGTGAACCGGTTTCCACCACGTCGCAAGAGGCCACGCTATGAGCCGCAAACGCACAAACGGCCACGAAGGCGACAGCCAAACGTTTGACCTGTTCGACGACACCGCCGCCGAAACGAGCGAGCCAAAAGCGATGAGAGAGACAACGCCCACGGCGGATACCGCGCAAGTAAGCGCTCACCATGCGCTCAGCGATACGACCGAACTGCTGGCACTGTGCGAACACTGGGTGGCGCGTGGCTGGCTGCGGGATCTGGACCGCGCCCTGGTTCGTTTTCTCGCCATGGAAGCACCGGACGCCCCGCCGCTACTGCTACTCGGCGCGGCGCTTGCCAGCCACCAGCTAGGCCGCGGCCATGTCTGCCTGGACCTAAACGCCACGCTCAGCGCGCCGGACTTTGCGCTCTCGCTACCGCCGGAAGGCGACGATCTAAACGACCCGCCGCCGCTGCCCAGCCAGGTGCTCGCCACGCTAACGCTCGCCGACTGGCAAGCCGCCCTGCACCACCCCATGCTTGCCAGCAACGGCCCCGGCAATACCCCGCTGGTCGTCAGCCACAACGGCACCACCACCAAGCTCTACCTACGCCGCTACTGGCAATACGAACAAACCCTGCACCAGGAAATCGCCCACCGTCTCACCGGCGAAGAAGGTAAAGGTATTTGTAGGAGCCCGAGTCATTGGTGGTCCGACACGTCGGCGATTGATTCAGGCACGGAGCCCGCTGGTACTTGTAGGAGCCAGACTTATCGGTGGTCCGACACGTCGGCGATGGGTGACGATAGTCACCCCGGAATACTCCCCCAAGCCCTAAACATCCTATTCAAACCCACTAATACCCTCGACTGGCAAAAAACCGCCTGCGCCCTCGCCGCCCGCAACCGCTTCGGCATCATCACCGGCGGCCCCGGCACCGGCAAAACCACCACCGTGGTGCGCCTACTCGCCCTGCTGCAAACCCTACAACTGGCGGAACCCAATGCCCAACCACTGCGCATCTGCCTCGCCGCCCCCACCGGCAAAGCCGCCGCCCGACTGAATGAATCCATCGCCGGGCAGGTAAGCCTCTTGCCATTTGAGTCACTAGCTACCTTGTTGGAGCCCAATTCATTGAGCGATGATTGCGGCACAGAGACCTTAAAAACCTCGATTCCAACCGAAGTCACTACACTTCACCGCTTATTAGGCGCACGCCCCGATACCCGCCACTTCCGCCACAACGCCGCCAACCCCCTGGCGCTGGACGTGCTGGTGATCGACGAAGCCTCGATGGTGGATATCGAAATGATGACCGCCGTGCTGCGCGCCCTGCCCGCCCAGGCGCAGTTGGTACTGCTGGGGGATAAAGACCAGCTCGCCTCGGTGGAAGCCGGTGCCGTACTGGGCGACCTGTGCCGCCGCGCCGAAGCCGCCCACTACACGCCAGAGACCGCCGCTTGGCTTGCACACGCCACCGGCCAGCCACTGCCGCCGGACTACATCGACGCCCAGGGCCAGCCACTCGACCAGGCCATTACTATGCTGCGGGTCAGCCACCGCTTTAACGAGCACAGCGGCATCGGCCAGCTGGCCCAGGCGATCAACCAGCCAAGCCACGCCCAGAGCGACCAGGAAAAACACCAGGTGGTGAACAAGGTACTGCGCAATGGCTACCCGGACCTGCACCACCTGACGCTGACCGACGACGCCGCGCTGGATAAGCTGGTCATTCACGGCAGCCCCGATAAATTCATCAACGGTGGCGAAGGCCGCACCGACCACAACGGCACCCCCATCGCCCCGCCCACCGGCTACCGCCACTACCTGAACGTACTTAATGCCCAGCGCCCACGCGGGGCATCGTTCGAGGAAAATGCAGACGCCTACAACGACTGGGCAAGCGCGGTACTCAGCGCCTACAGCCACTTCCAACTGCTCTGCGCACTGCGCAAAGGCCCGTGGGGGGTAGAAGGCCTGAACCTGCGCATCGCCAAAACGTTGCGCAGCGAAAAGCTGCTGCACGGCAGTGATTTCACGCTGGAAAAAGGCTGGTATGAAGGCCGCCCGGTGCTCGTCACCCAAAACGACTACGGCCTGAAACTGATGAACGGCGATATCGGCATTACGCTAGCGGTGCCCGACCCGCGCACGCCCGGCAAATCGCTACTTAGAGTCGCCTTTCCGACCAGCGATACAGAAAAACCCATCCGCTGGGTGCTGCCCTCTCGCCTCCACGCGGTGGAAACCGTGTTCGCGATGACGGTACACAAATCCCAGGGCTCGGAGTTCAAACACACCGCCCTGCTGCTACCGCCCACCATCAACCCCATCCTCACCCGCGAGCTGGTCTACACCGGCATCACCCGCGCCCGCAATTGGCTCACGCTGATCGAAGCCAAGCGTGGGGTGTTGAATGAGGCGGTGACTAGCGAGGTTATGAGGGTTAGTGGGTTGGAGGTAATTTAATGCCTCGCATCACCGGAAAAATAAAGGTGCAAAGCGAAGCGGCGCAGCTTTATTTTATCCGCGTGAATGCGTTTGTTAGGCCAATAACCCCGCTAAAGCTGGAAGTAACGGTGCGAACACGGTCATATGGTTAGCTGCTGACACCATAAAGCCCTGATAATCACTAAGGAAACCACTTGTACCATGAGATGACTCCATATCATCTATTTTTGTTGAAATGGTTTGCCTTTGCTCTTCATCGCCTACTTGATTGAGTGCATCACGAAGTTGAGTGAATATGTTAACTTTTTCTGATGTGACGGTATTTGTGGATGAGTCACTAGAGTTTATATTGACTCGGGAATTACTACCGGTCACGTTGTATGTGATGTTTACTGGCTGCTCAGGCTTTGTGCTCATTGTTGTTTGCAAGTGTGCTTTGTAACTTGAAACTACAAATTTAATTTGATGATCCCAAAACATTTTCTCTTCAGCAGAAAATAGCTTGTAGTCTTCTGGTGCGCTATTTTTTCCTGAGTCATGCACAGGTATTAATACACACGCATCTTCGGGATTTAAAGAAAATTTATTTCTTAGATAAAACTGCCATAACTCAATCTCTTCTAGCTTAGGAGGCAATGTTGGATGGTCACTATATTGAAACTCAGTAGCGACTCCAGGACCTGCTGGTATGCCCGATAATTTATCTTTTAGTATCACTGCCATGTAATTGTTTGGCAGAGAGTATGCCTCAAAATTAAAAGCTTGAAGCAATGGCCATGAACGAAGGTCTTGAGGAAAATTGTTACGAACAATATTCTCAATGGCCCCCTTGATCCCGAATGCCCAATCAGCAGTAAAATCATCTCTCATAGTTTCTCCCTTGTAGGCCTAACGCCGCTCAGCACGCGCGGCTACGAAATGGAGGCGAAGCCGCAATGGAGTAGGCGTCGCCGTGACTGGCCTTGTTAGGCCAAATCTAACTCGAAGAATTCCGTCATCCACTCTTTTTCTGCCTCAGATGGATTGTACATATAGCCTTGCTCCACACGCTGCCAATAGCTTGGCTCCTTTACCAACTCGTTAAAAGCCAGTTCAGTTGTCACATACAGCAACCATGCTGCGATTCGGAGGGAACTTAGATTGAGCTCCAAAGCCTCGTTGCCCTTTGCGTATTCCCGAACTGGGTTTATTGTTTTGTGGAAACGCCCGATGTGTACAAAATTGTCACTAAAATGCCCATAAAGCTGGCCAAATGGTGGCAGCGCTCTCTTGGCCGCAGCAATGGTCTTTGTAGACGACAGTTTATGCTCTTCGTAGGCCGTTAGGTCTTCGGGTTTTTGAAGTAAATGAAGTGATGTTGATAGCGCTTCCAGCAAAGACCGAAGAATGATACCGGGTTGGAGCACATATCCCATCCGAAGGACAGCAACAGCCGAGCCAAAGGAATTTGACGCATTGATTAGAAGCATCGCACACGCTTCACGAATTTCATCATTGTTCTGTTGGGCTATAGCGAGCCCAGAATACAGCAAACCTGCAGTTCGGCTGACTAAAGAGCTGAGCTGGACTAACTCCCCCTGACATAATCTATCAAATGATTTTTCAATCTTCGGGCCATCACGTCGCAACTGGTTAAGAAGCATATCCTCCGTGAACACAACGACTCGTTTGTTCTCATTATCGATATGAAGCGAACTGAGGCCCACAACATTTTTCGTTTTCGAAGCGGATTTACCCTTCCGATTAGATTTCCGCTTTCTTTTTTTTGAACTTGGACGGCTCATAGTATTTCAAGGGCCTAACAGCGTATTAGACGGTGCGTTCTATGATTGAATGAACGTGCTGGCACTTTTTTCCGCCAAATGCAACCTGCCAGATTCTCCCAAGCCTATGATTCTTTGGGCTATGAATTTCCATTTGGCTGTATAGCCAAAATTCGCGCGCCTGCGGCATTTCCAGGCACGTCCGCTCAGGGTCTAGACACCTCATTCGTTCTCTGCCCCACCAAACGCCACCCTACCCGCTATCGCTTCCATCCCTTCAATCGGCTGCTCGTAGCTCCAGGCAATGTTTTGTTGATCGTCTAGCGACAAATACACCGTGTCGCCTTTAAACGGGCAATGAGTGGTCGTTTCTGAGGTGGTCAGCAAATCCATGCGCACGTCTTCACGTGGGAAGTAGTGGCGTGGCGGGTAGCCGTTTTCGCAGAGTTCGAGGGCTTGATTGGAGTCGGCAAGCAGCTTGCCATCAACATGCACCTGCACGCGCTGGTTAACGGGGTGTAGCTCGATGCAAGGGGCATGTGACATTAAGTTGTTCCCTGCGGCGATTTTCGCTCTAGTAAAATTAGCTTAGCAGTTAACTTATGTTAAACACACCCTTGCAGCTTAGCTTTTAGTCGGTGACGGATGGATTGGTGGGAGGAATCAGGCCTTCTTCACAAACTGGGCGGTGACCATCATGTCGCCAGCGCCGTCGACTTTGCAGTCCAGTTGGTGGTCCTTGCCTTCCTTGAGCCGTTTGATCACGGCTTTTGTGCCAATCTTGAGCACGAGAGAGCTGCTTTTCACTTTGAGGTCTTTTATTAGCGTGACCTTGTCGCCTTCTGCCAGCAGGGTGCCGTTGGCATCCTTGACGGTGACCGCGTCTTCAGCGGCGGCCTCGGCGGGGTTCCATTCATGGGCGCACTCGGGGCAGATGAACAGGCTTTGGTCCTGGTACACAAATTCAGACTGACAACGGGGGCAAGGCGGGCACGACATAGTAATGGCTTCTGTGGTTTGATTAGCGGGCTATTATACTGCGCCCTGGCGGCCTTGGCGAATGGTGCCACGCCAATCAAGGTTGCCTGCCCTGCCTATTGCTCCGGAGGGGACAGCTGGGCATCGGTCAAGGTGCGTGGTCGGTATTCACAGCTTGTATCGCCCCAGCGCATCCAGACACTGTCATCGATTGAAATATTGACCGCCGGTTTTCCCTGCATGCCTTGTGAATATTTCCGGTAGAATCGGCAGTCTTCTGCCTTCCCAAGGCGTTTGAACTTGGCGTACATCCCCCTCAGAAACTCGCTGAAAGAATCTCTTGGCGCTGTCTTCCAGGCATCCTCAAGCACCTCGTATTGAGCCACTTTCAGGCCTGCCTTTTCCGCCTTGCCTAACATCCACTTCAGCGAAATATCGGCCAGGGTGTCGTTAGGGCCGTACCCGCCGCCTACATTGGCGTGGGCGCCGATGAACCAGCGCTGTTCTACGTCGTGGTTTCCAGCTTTTTGCTTGCCATCCTTGCTGGTCCAGAGCGAGACGTTGTAGGTCGCTCTGTGCTCGTCCAGCGCTATCGCTTGATAGGCATGATCGACGATGCTGGAAAGCTCCGTATCGTGCCAATCGTATTTGCTTTTAAACAGGGTGGTGCCGGGCACGCCCAGCGCGCCAACGGTATCCCATATGCCCATGAAATGAATCCTCGGCTGGCGGCTGAAGCTTTTCTTGAAATCCGTGCAAACGTCAGCGTCTGGGTGCAGTTCCTTGTCCCGATAAATGCTTTCGGCCTTATCCAGCAACCCTGGCGTGACCACATGCATTAACCCGCATTTTCGTATCAGCCCCACCAGGCTTCTGGCCGTGTAGGCACCACGGCTGAACCCGAATATCCATATCTCATCGCCCTCTTTATAGCGCCTGGCAAGCCAGTCATAGCCTTTCCGTAAATGTTGGCTCAGCCCGACACCGAAGGCACCGCCGCTAATGCGCTGAAACCTGGAGGTACCCACACCGGGGTCGTAATAGAACCGTTGTTTAACACCACCATCATAATCATGGATAAGCCGCGTAATACGATAAACATTCGTCTGGTCTTCAGGGTCGTTCCAGGTCCCATCAAAGAGCAGGATCAGTTTTTGTTTTGTCATTGCGTTCCCCATGGTGATGCGCACCCTTGAATAGTGCTCATTACCGCTGACAGAGGGACGGCGGATGCGCTATGTGTCCTTGGGCATAGCGCATCCGGCGGCCTCAATGTTATGTAACTAATTGTAGTTGGAAATTAATCTCCTTGCCTCTATTATGCCGAAAACGCAACAGTGCTGCGCAAAAGGTTGCCTTTTCCCGCTCGCTCTCAGGCAAACCAAGTCATGCGTCCATAGGAAACAGACTTCCGGCAGGTCAACGGCGTGTAACGGCCGTAGTCTAGGAAGCGAATGACCACACGACGTCACCCGTTGAGAGTGAATGGAAGGTTCTAATCAAAGCCGAGATTAACGGGGCTAGTGGTGACGGCGTAGGTTGTCAGCCTGAAGCAGTAATTTAGATTTATCTTATTTTAAAAAGCCGCTTAGCATGCGTTACTTTAGAATGAAGGAACAGTTGAAATGTAAAGCGGTCGTATAACTGGTCTGCCTATAGCGAGAGGCTAATACATATCATGTATTTTAGATCAGGCCCTAAACGGTGCTCATGCTTCACTATATCTTCGGAACTAAATGCGCATCTTACGCATTTAAATCAAGCAATGATGCGAGCTTCCTTTCATACTTTATTACATAACGACTTATATCAGGGTCGCCAATCATCGCCTCAGCTTTTTTTAATTTTTCAAGGGAGCGATCTATCACCTCAAAGCTACCAAACAATTCACACATTGCTATTCCAACATCACAAAAAGAAGACAACACATACTTATTGTCGCTGTAACGCTCAACCAACGTTTCAGCTAGCTCGGACGCATGTTGGAGTATTACTCTCCTGTCTTCAAGCATAAGCCCGTGAGTCTTCTGGGCCCTTTCGACCATCAACTTTACCTTATATCTCTCCACTGAAGGATCCCTACGGAAGTCTTTCTCAAATATCCTAATCTCAGTTTCAGCCTTATCAAACTCGCCCATCTCTATCAGATTTCTTATCAAACGATGGCGAGGTAGTCTTTCACCAGGAGCAACCGACATCATTCTTCGCAGAATATGATTCCTTTTACCTTTATCAGGTATGCTTTGGATACCACCATCCACACTGCACAACTCCCTTATAGTTCTTATTTCGATCTCGTATGTAGGAGATATAGAATCTATAACAGACTCAAAAAGTCTATAAAGCTCTTCTTTATCATCAAATTTATATTTAGCTATTATTCCTACGATAATACTATGCCTACCTTTCCAGCCATATATTCCTTCCCTTTCACTTACTGTGTACTCTGTTATAATGTCAGTAAGTTTCGCAAGGACAACTGGAATCATTGAGGGGTCAACAGTTAGCATTCTTATTACCAACTGGCGATGCACACGAACTCCCGCATTTTCCATAGCAGCAACAAGTCTGTATATCTCTTGAGAATTATCGTCGAGCTCAGAATATTCTCTCAGTATTATGTCATCAAACTTTTCTGACGCAAATATGTTTTTCAAGCAAACAAACATATCCGAATCGCATCTATCAACAAGACGCCGACGCCGCTCGTATCTTGAAAATCCACTAAAAGACTCTTCCGCCAATCGATTCAACTCAGCATTAGTTTCTACCAATGAGATAAGGCTTTCGATTTCTTTTCTATCAAGACGTTCAAGCCTTTTCTCAATGCCGAGCCGGAAAATTGAGGGGTTTTTCACTCTAGGCAACCACTGATTTGTTACAGAAGTTAATACTAAATATAGATTTTTAACTCCTTCTACGGCGATCCGGTCGGCTATAATATTAATTTTATTCAAATAAGAATGAGCGTCATCAACGAAAACTACTATTTTTCTTTCATTATCATTGCTTTTTGCATAATCCAACCACGCGTCCGGATTGAAGTCATAGTCTGAATTATGCTCAAAACAGTCAAACCCTCTATCATATAAAGATTTTAAAAATTGACGAGCAGCAGTAGTTTTACCGACACCACTAGCTCCTAATATAGTATAAAAAATGGGTCCATCACCACTGACTTTTGCTCCCAGAAGGTCTACAATCGTCCTATCAAAAGTCATTTGACTTGATATATCAGCATATGTAGCAGGTGATCCATTGTACATTGCACTCACATTAGAATCGCTGTTTATTAAGTCTTCTACTACAAAAGTAACTGGCACAAGATCCGGATGTTTTTCAATTGTAGAACTATCAGTACTATACACAACATCGGTGTCAGGGGCATGTCTGCTCAGACTATTAAAGAAGCTATCGATACCTCCAAAGCAAACAGACACTCCCTTAGACTCGAGCATCCTTGCCCTATTATTGTCTTCTTTGAACATAAAGAGGTATATCTTGCAAGTTGAGACACTTTCCTTTTTTAACTTTAAAGCACGCTCTACTATTTCTTTAATAGCTGGATCACTAAGAGAATAGCCAATTATTATTAAGCTTGAATCAGAAATATCTGTTTTAAGTCTATCGTAGATGTATTCCCTGTATTCTTCAGTGTCCTGATAGTCACTTTCCGTTATCACAATCTTAGACGCGTCACCAAAGGACTTGTCTTTTTCTAAAGTGCCATGCACTTTAAATAATTTTTGAGAGGAAGGTGCAGCTGTGGCGTCAAAATCAAAATTTGAAGTGTATACTTTTAAATCTTTTCCTTTTCTCCGATATGACTCCTCAACAATGTTGTCATAATTTGTAGTGTATATCGATCTCCAGTTATACAAGGGAAGATTTAACATTCCTCCGCTAGGCCTTACATTCTTAAACACTTCTCGAAGAAAACGTATCAGGTCACGCCGATCATTATATTCGCATATGAACTCTGTAATTTCAGATAGTTCATAATCAGAGCTATCGATACCAAACTTCTCGGACAAAGCGCTGATTAATTTGTTAACCGAGGGAGCGTTGGAAGGTATGGAAGCTCCTGCACCGAAAAAAAGTATGCTTTTTTCAGGCTCAACCCTAGAAGCAAGCGTATCGATTTCTATCGGCATATTAAACACCCTTATTTGCTTTCTAAATTAATTTAAAAAAGACGCTTTAATACATTATCAGCTATTCAAAAACTAATTAGTCAAGACCTACATAAACATAGAATTTTATTTCGGTAACTCATGCGACGCCTTCTTCTTACGATTTAAAAATAATCGTCCGGCTACATATCCCCAATGAACATGCTCGCTAGATTTTCCGACATAGCCACTACGAGTCGAGAGACATCATTCGTTCTCTCCCCCCACCAAACGCCAACCTACCCGCTATCGTTTCCATCCCTTCAATCGGCTGCTCGTAGCTCCAGGCAATATCTTGGTTTTCGCCCAGCGAGAAATACACCGTGTCGCCTTTGAACGGGCAATGGGTGGTCGTTTCTGAGGGGGTAAGCAAATCCATCCTCACGTCTTCGCGTGGAATGTAACGCCGTGGCGGGTAGCCGGTTTCGCAGAGTTCAAGGGCCTGAGTGGAGTCGGCAAGCAGCTCGCCATCAACATGCACCTGCACGCGTTGGCTAACGGGGTGGATCGAAATGCGTGGTGCCTGTGGCATTAGGTTGTTCCCTGCGGCTTTTTAACTCTAGTTAAATTAGCCTAGCAGCAACGTTCGTTGAATCCCATGCTCGCCCCATACACTTTAGACGCGGGAATGATCTGGATCATCAGGATGGAATAATGGCTAGACGTTCGGGTTATCCCCATTCACAAACGAATACAGCTGAATATCTGAACGGCATGCCCAACCCTGGCTGGCCCAGAATTGTTTGGCCGCTTCGTTCTCGGGGAGGATCATCAGGTGCGATTTCAGAATGCCTTCGTTTTTGAGCGCTTCCAGGCAACGGCTTACCAGCTCTGTCGCGATGCCTTTGCGGCGGTGGGAATCCGCCACCGATAAGTGCTGCACATAGCCGCGCTTGCCGTCGTGGCCCGCCATGATCGTCCCCACCAGTTGCCCTTCTTCTTCTGCCACAAAGCTCAGACCGGGATTGCGCAGCAGGTACTTCTCAATGCCCGCTCGGGAATCCGCATCGCGCAGCCGCACGCCCTCACTTTCGCTCCATAGCGCGATGGTGGCGTCATAGTCGCCGATGGTCATGGGGCGGTAGTGCATTAAAGAGATCTCACTGGTTGTAGGTTAGGATGAAACGGGATATGCCTATCTTTGAGTAGCCTTACTCTCCATTGGGCGGCTAACGGGTGCATGACTGTTCCATCTTGTTGGCTACGTTTTGGTTAAACGTCGGGGAAGGGGCCTCTTCTTGGACACACCCAATGACTAGTGTCCTTTCAGCTGCTCACTCAACGCGACGAGGTCTTCAGCTACAAAATCCCATGCTTGCTCTGCTTCTAAATCCTTGCGCTGTTGCGGGCCATATTCTGTGCGACGAGGTATAAACGCCGTTTTCATTCCCAATGCACGGGCAGCCCCCAGATCGTAATTGTGCGCTGCGCATAGCATCACCTCTTCTGGCGGCAGGCGAAGCAGGCGGCAAGCCCCTAAATAGACCTCTGGGTCAGGTTTATAGTGCTGGAATAGCTCGGCGCAAAACACCATGTCCCATGGCAGTTTGGCATAACGGGCAACGTCCACCATTAACGACAAATTGCCGTTGGTCAGGGTGGCGATAATGGTGTGCTCTTTCAATTTTTGAAGGCCACGCTGAACATCCGGCCATGGGTCTAACTGGTGCCAAAAGTGATTGACGCGATCAATGGTCGCCTCGTCTAGCATCACCCCATGTTGATTGAGGAGTTTAAACAGGCTTTCCCGATGCAGATCATCCAACCCCGCCCACGGAATTTCGCCTTTACGCACCCGATCCATCGAAGGCGCATAATGCTGACGCCATTGATCTGTCAGCGCTTCACTGGGTAGCTCAATTCCCAATTCCTGCTCTAACGCCTTGAACTGTTTAATCAAGCTGGAGCGCCAATCGACAATAGTGCCAAATACGTCAAACACGATGGCTTTCATTCACGTCTCCTTGCCGTTGGATGGTCATTAATAATCCCAGCAGTGCAGCACCGATACAATTACCTGTTGATTAATCGCCATGGACAGCCCCAGCAAAAAGCCGGTTTTATCGAAGGCCTATTGGTGATGGATACAGCGTGCTGCACAACGTAGTTGCACTTACCAGATATGCTATAACAAGCTCGTCAGTCTGGCCTAGAAGAGGAGATGGAAGGATGAGCAATGTTGATCTTGAAGCGACCTATCGTGATTACATCACCTGCCTCAATAAACAGGACTGGACGAACCTTGGCCAGTTCGTGCATGAAGATGTTCATCACAACGGCAAACCTCTCGGGCTTGATGGCTATCGCGCTATGCTGGAAGCCGATTACGAGCAGATACCTGACCTTTACTTCAACATTCAGCTGTTGGTCGCTGATCCGCCGCATATTGCGAGCAGGCTGCGATTCGATGTCACGCCTAAAGGTAACTTCATGGGCCTACCGGTGAATGGCCGAAAAGTGACGTTTTGCGAGAATGTGTTTTACCTCTTCCACGACCAAAAGATTCGTGAGGTCTGGTCGGTGATCGACAAGGCGGCGATTGAGGCTCAGCTTGGTTAAATTGCCGCTCAATCCAGGCAGGTTTCGCCATGGTCTGCCATAGTGAAAGCTCACCAGTGCAAGCCATCCAAGAAACCGGCTAGGCAGGCTGCTGGTGAAGCTCCCTGCCCAACTCGTTGATAGTTGGCGCCAAATATATAGTCGTTGTGGTCAACGTACGGTGGTGCATGGATGCGCCTCACCTGGTCATCGTCCGTTTTAATCCTCACCCTGCCCAAAGCCGATGCCCAGGCGCAGCGCCTGGAGGCCATCGAACTCGACGCTTACTTCGTCTGAAAATACCGGGTGGCCTTGCACGGCTAAATCCAGCGCGGCCTCGGCGCCGCGATACGCGACGGTCATGGTGATGTTCGCGGAGGTGCTGATGGGTGCCAGCAGGCCATACTCGACGTTATCCACGCTGATGGAGGAAAGCCCCCGGTCATCCAGCTGTTGTTGCGCTTCCTGCTTCACGGTCACGCCGTAATAGACATAGAGCCCGGCATAGCCCAGCGCTAACAGTACAATCAGTGAAAAGAGCTTTCTCATGCAAAATCCTTAAGCGTGTGTCATTGACGTCAAACTCGCCGGGCGTCATGGCTTCTTCAGCGCCCACCCACCTCATCCGAGAGGTCAGGGCCGGGATGCAGGCGGCCCGGCCAGCGTAACACCATGATCGCCAGAACGTTGCGGTGTTCACCACCCGCCAGCCCGACTCCCCCCGAGGGCGAGGGGATGATGCCGCTGGCCGGGTCTATCGCCGCCACCAGCGCCTCGCGCACCTGGCCCACCAGTGGGTGGTCCTCGCGGCCGGCCAGCAGGAAGACCAACGCCACCTCGGCTTGGATGTCGGCCGTGGCCCGGGCCAGGATGTTATCCGCCTCCCGCGCCAGCGCTTCCAGCACCCAAGCGTGCGCTTCCGGGTCTACCTTCCGCTGGTAGTAGCGGCTGTCAGCGATGACGAAGTGGGTCAGGCCATAGAGCCAGTTATGGTACTCGGCGTCGTCGAGCTCGGCGACTCGCTCGGGCGGGTAGTGACGTCGGAAGGCCGCTTCCACCTCCCGGCGCAGGTCCATCACGCCGAGCTGGTGCAGGAAGTACGCATAGTTGGCCACTTGAGCAGCGTAAATCCCGATCACCGAAGGGTCGGTCAGGAAGGCGGCCCATTCGACCTCTGCCTGGTAGTCCAGCGCCCGCTCGTGGTCTTCAATGGTCGGTAGCAGGCCGTGGTATTCGGCCTGGACGAGGCGGAACAGCAGCCCCCGTGCGAAGGGAATCTCACCCCACTCACCTAGCATGGCGCGTCGGGCGCGCTGCTTGGCCGAGCTCTGCGAGTAGTCGGCAACGATCGCCCTGCTGCGGGCGGCCGCGTACCCGGGCTCGGCCAGGCCGACGATGTCCTCCTCAAGTCGCACCTTTAGACGCTCGCCGTAGGCGCGATTGAGGGCCCGCCAGCGCTGCTCGCCCGTCAGACGGTAGAGCCGCTGGGCAAAGTGGCGCTGCTTGTCCTCGGACAGCGTCGGCAGCGCCCCCTCGTAAACTTCTTGGATGGCCAGACCAGCATCGCGCTGGACGTCACGCTCATCATACGGCTGGATGGCGGCGCAGCCGGCCAGCACCAGCGCAATCATTAGTGAAAAGAGCTTTCCCATACCGAATCCTTGGTGGTGTTCACTAACAATAGGCCATCAACGCACAGTCGATGAGCAATTATGTACAAGCATCGGCGACATTGTCGGCATAAGCTAAGTCTGTACTTCATCAAGTCAGGTTTCATGAGGGGAGTCGGCATGAGTAACGCCAGCCGGTTTGAGTTCTTCAAAAGTCATCACGTGTCTACGCTCACGGTGCTGAAGGCGGGCATTGAGGATTTCAGTTACGACCCACATGCCCATGAGGAGTATGCCTTTGGCGTCACGCTGGCCGGGCGTCAGGACTTTTTCAGCGGCGGGCAATTTCACCGCAGCCCGCCGGGCAACGTGATTCTGTTCAATCCAGAGGAAGTCCACGACGGGCATTCGGGTGGCGCACAAGCACTCGATTACCTGATGATGTATGCCCACCCGGAACAGGTGAGGCCGCTGTTTGCAGAGGTGCTTGGCCGCGAAAGCGCCGCCGGTTTCCGGTCCGATCAAACGCTGATTCAGGATGCGCCTCTGCGCCACGCCATTCTGGAACTGGCGCGTTTGGTGAGCACCCACGCTGGTAGCTGCATTGACCAGGAAAATGCGCTTTATCAGGTAGTTGAGCGAACCGTTCAGCTAGGCGGCCGTGTTCAACCCAGCCGCGTCACGCAACGCCCGGATGCCCTGCTGGACCTTGCCAAGGCGTATATCCACGCCCATCTGGAAGCGGATATATCGCTGGACGACATCAGCCAGGCCGCACATTTATCCAAGTACCATTTTTTGCGGCTGTTTCGGCAGCACTACGGCATGACGCCTCACCAGTATGTAATTAACTGCCGGATCAATGCGGCCCGTGCGGCGCTGGATCAGGGAGCGCCGCTGAATGAGGTGGCGTTGCGGTTTGGGTTTGCCGACCTTAGCCACTTCAATCGCCGCTTCAAGCGCATCTATGGCATGACGCCCCACCAATACCAGCGCGATATCGCGCGTTAGCCCTACCCAACTTAGAGGTTCCACCATGTTAGCAATCGTCGCCTATGCCCTGGGCGTCATGTACACCCCTGGGCCTGTGAATCTGCTCGGCCTGAATGTCGGCATCAATGGCCAGGCCAAACAGTCGGTCGGGTTTTGCCTGGGCGTGGGAATGGCCATGCTTGTGTACCTGCTGGTGTTGGGCTGGGCGGGAGCTGCCTGGATCAGCGGTAACGCCCTGATCCTGGTGAGTGCGCTGGGCTGTAGCTACATTCTGTACTTGGCCGTCAAGATTGCCCGCGCCAACGCGGATTTGGGCGAGCCTGACCAAGCACCGCGCCTGCTGAACTTTCGCGATGGGCTGGTGATGCAACTACTCAACCCGAAAGCCATCGTCGCGACCCTGCCCATTGCCACCCTTCAGTTTCCAGCGGCGGGTATTCAGGGCGCAAGCCTAGTGGTCTGGGCGCTGGGGCTGTCCGCCATGGCGGCGGGCGCCCCCGGCAGCTATGTGGTCATCGGCAGTCTGGTGGGTGAGCGCATTAAAAGCACGCGGGTCGTGAAGGGCTTCAACTGGGTGATGGCGGGCTTGCTGGTTGCCGTCTCCGTATCGATCGGCTACGAGCATGTGTGGCGGCCGTTGGTGCCCTAAGCCGATACCTAAGTGCAAGACTTGCATGCCAAATTCTGTACTTTCAGCTAGTTCTGCTTCCGCCGGTGTTACTGGTCTTTGTACTCTTCAAGCACCTCCTGTGCTTCTGCCTCGATAGCGTCCAGCACCTCTTCAGGCACTTGGTAACGGAACTGCTTACGCCGGTTGTTGGAGAGGTGACCTTCATTACTTAGGCACATCATCACCAGACGGGCTAAATCACTTCCACGTATATCGAAATTCGCATCCACTGCTGCATATACACGGTCAAAACAAGCAAGGTAGCGTGTTTCTGCTTTCAGCTCTTCTTCCAGCGCTACTTTTGCCATTTTCAATGTAAAAGCCACGGCGTTAGTGGCATCCCAATAGCGATAGAGCGCATCGAGACCCAGGTACTCAAAATCATACTGATCGGCATCTACCCAGCTTACTCGCCAATGCTCACGAGCTGGCCTTGAAAACGCTTCTAGCGCTGCTAAGTAATCAGCTTCATAACGCCTCATGGCAACCGAAATAGGCAGCAGATTATCGTGAGGGAGGCCATCCATTCGGCACAGGGTATGGTGAATCAGAAAACGTGATATGCGCCCGTTGCCATCCATGAAGGGATGCAAAAAAACAAAACCAAAGGACAGTATCGCTGAAGCTACCAGCGCTGGCACAGCTTCAGACGATTCGCTGTCTGGGAGTTGGTTCGCCCACGTCATCAATGCGCCCATTAATTCATTACAAAGCCCTGGCGGTGGCGGTAAATAGCTGACGCCTAATGCGCCGGGCAACCCGTTATGTAGATAGTTTTGCTCATGGCGAAATGCCATTGCTTTGTCGAGAGGATTACTGATGGTGCTATTCTGCAATTCAACAAAGTATTCTTCAGTCAGCAGCTTGCGCTCGTGTGCCTGACGGAGTAGCTGCATGAAGCGCTGCTGCTTATCTTGCGACGGCGATTCTCGTTCAATGGCAAACGAAGATTGGGTTTCACTGAGATAGGCCCATTGAATTGCGCGGTCCAGCATGCCGGGGGGCAAAGAGGCCATAAAAGTAGCGGCTTGGGTGAGAATATCTTCTTCAAGTAGTCCGGCAATTTCTGGCGTACGCCTAACAATTGCACAATACTTGAGTGTTCCTAGCCCGTTAAAATCAACCCGCCAACGGCTGTTACGTACAGCAGGGCCGGTAATATAGCGTTCTGGGTCGAACAAAGGCACTGCTCGGCCACTGACGGCTATATCGAACGGCAAGCGCTTTACGAAGGCTTCGTACAAAAAGCCTAACTTTCTTAAATAGATGCCGTTTGGCGAGGCTTGCAAGGCATTTTGAAGCGCTTCTATGGACAAATGTGGCAATGCGCCCGCCAAAATGGCGAGATCGATACCTTCGTGCTTAAGTGCGAAAAGTAGATGGTCGAGCAATGACGTTTCTGGCGCACGCCCGGCAGGTACTGCTATTTCCTTCTCCATAGACATGATGCGTGTGACGGGGCGCACCCGTGCAGGGTAAACGGGTGGACATACCCCCAACGCCAAATGCTCATGCAGGTACGCATAACCTACTGGCTTCATCACAAAACGCCTCAAATCAAAATATTTTATTCACTTCAACAAGAAAATGTTCAGTAATCAACCAAAATACTATTTTTTATTAACCTACTACAGCGCAAATAGAGTGCAGGCAGCTTCATGTCGCAGCTTGGAAGCTGATCAGATAAAAAAGAGCAGGCGTTCATCACCTGCTCTTTTGCACTTATTCCATCTCCGCTTTAACTGCCCACCGGCTCTTCAACCTCCCTGCACCCCCTGACGCTTGCCGCCAGTTCACTGACCAAACCGTGTACTCGCTCAACGGCTTCATCAGGCGTGCTGGCCTTTTCGATACAATCAACAAGCGCAGAACCCACCACCACCGCATCGCTGTAGCGGCCAATAGTCGCTGCTTGTTCGGCGGTGCGGATGCCGAAGCCGACGGCGATGGGCAGCTCGGTATCTTCCCGCAGCCGCGAAACCGAGGCTTCCAGCCGTTCCGGCGTGGGGGCGTTGCCGCCGGTCACGCCTGCCACCGAGACGTAGTAGATAAACCCGGAGGCGTTCGCCAGCACCCTGGGCAGGCGTTTGGCATCGGTGGTCGGGGTGGCCAGGCGGATAAAATCGATGCCGTGCTGAAACGCTGGCTGGCAGAGCTCTTCGTCGTGTTCGGGGGGCAGGTCCACCACGATCAGGCCGTCTACCCCGGCACGGGCGGCATCGGTCAAAAAACGCTCAACGCCGTAGCGGTAAATGGGATTGTAGTAACCCATCAGAACAATCGGCGTGGTGCTGTCCTGTTCGCGGAACGTGCGCACCATCTCCAGCGTTTTGGCCTGGGTCTGGCCGTTGTTCAGGGCGCGCTGGGCCGCCTTTTGAATAGCAGGGCCATCGGCCATGGGGTCGCTAAACGGCATACCCAGCTCGATGATATCCACCCCGGCGGCGGGCAGTCCGTGGAGCAGGCGGCGCGAGGTGTCGGCATCCGGATCGCCAGCGGTGAGGTAGCTGACCAGCGCCGGGCGGTTTTGCTGCTTGAGTGTGCTGAAGCAGTGTTCAAGACGCGTGGGGTTGTGCATGGTCTGATTCACGATGGTGGTCATCGCGTTGTCCTGGATCGCGCTCATACGTTTTTCACTCCGAATTTATCGCCAAGGTGATGGGCGACGCTGGTCATGTCCTTGTCGCCTCGGCCGCTCAGGTTGATCACCATCAAGTGCTCGCGAGGAAGCTGAGGCGCGCGTTTGGCGACTTCTGCCAACGCATGGGCGGTTTCCAGGGCGGGAATGATGCCTTCCTTGCGGCAGCAAATCTGGAAGGCCTCCAGCGCTTCATTATCGGTGGCCGAGACGTATTCGACCCGCTTCTGCTCGTGCAACCAGGCGTGCTCGGGCCCGATGCCGGGGTAATCCAGCCCGGCGGAAATCGAGTGGGCGTCGGTAATCTGGCCGTCTTCGTTTTGCAGCAGGTAGGTGCGGTTGCCGTGGAGTACCCCAGGGGTGCCGCCGTTCAGGCTGGCGGCGTGCAGGCCGCTTTTGACGCCCTTGCCACCTGCTTCCACACCGATCATGTGAACGTCCGGGTCATCCAGGAACGGATAGAACAACCCGATGGCATTGGAGCCGCCACCCACGCAGGCCACCAGCGAATCCGGCAGACGGCCTTTCTTTTCCAGCATCTGGACGCGGGTTTCATGGCCAATGACGGCCTGGAAGTCGCGCACCATGGCGGGGTACGGGTGCGGCCCGGCCACGGTGCCGATGATGTAGAAGGTGTCGTCGACGTTGGTGACCCAGTCACGCAGCGCTTCGTTCATGGCGTCTTTGAGCGTGCCGGTGCCGGAGGTGACGGGCACGATCTCTGCGCCAAGCAGCTTCATGCGGAACACATTGGTCTGCTGGCGTTCGATGTCCGTCGTGCCCATGTAGATAACACAGGGCAACCCGAACCGCGCCGCCACGGTGGCGGTGGCAACGCCGTGCATCCCCGCGCCGGTTTCGGCGATGATGCGCTTTTTGCCCATCTGCTTGGCCAGCAGCACCTGGCCGATGCAGTTGTTGATCTTGTGCGCGCCGGTGTGATTAAGCTCTTCGCGCTTGAGATAGATGCTGGCCCCGCCGAAATGCTCGGTCAGCCGTTCGGCGAAATAAAGCGGGCTGGGCCGCCCCACGTAGTCGCCCTGAAAGTAGGCTAACTGACGCTGAAATTCGGGATCGTTCTTGGCGGTGGTGTATTCGTCTTGCAACTCCAGAATCAGCGGCATCAGGGTTTCGGCGACGAAGCGGCCGCCAAAGTTGCCAAACAGGCCGTTGGCATCGGGCAGGCTCTGGGATATGTCTACAGGTTGATTCATCACGACCTCTGAATGCGTTATCGAACAATGCAGTCAAAGTAGCGCAAGCAGACGAGGAGAAAAATCGATAAGATGTCATCAACCTGTGAGCTGGAGTCACATATCAATGCACAACAGCCTGCCACCGCTTAGCGCCTTGCGCGCCTTTGAAGCCACTGCCCGGCTGGGCAGCGTGACCGCCGCTGCCGAGGAGCTAAGCGTTACCCACGGCGCCGTCAGCCGCCAAATTAAAAGCCTGGATGACCATTTTGGCGTGGCGCTGTTTACCAAAGCGGGCCGCGGCATTGTGCTGACGCCTCACGGCGAGAAGCTGCAACGCGGCCTGAGCGACGCCTTTGCCCAACTGCGTGATAGTTGCGCCGCGCTCAAACGTGATGTGGAGGAAGCGCCCTTCACCCTCGCCTGCCCCGGCAGCCTGCTGGCCCGCTGGCTGATTCCCAGGCTCGACCGCCTTCATCGTGACCTGCCCGACCTCAAGCTAAAAGTGGTGGTGAGTGACACCGAGCAGCCCGGCCAACAGACGGACGCCAGCGCCACCCTGGCGTTTTCCGAGCCGCCCTGGCCCGCAGAGGTGGAGGTCGTCGAGCTTATCCCGGAGCAGATATGCGCGGTGCTTAGCCCACAACTGGCCGCGCAGTGCGACCCCGCCAACCCGGCAACGCTATTCGACAACACGCTGCTATACACCGCCTCGCGCCCTCAGGCATGGCCGCAGTGGGCCAGCGCCCAAGGGATTGAGCACGCGCAGCTTGAAGAAGCACTAAGTAAAGGCCAAGGGTTTGAGCACCTTTACTACCTGATGGAAGCGGCCCTGGCAGGGCTGGGCATGGCGATAGCCCCCACGCTATTGGTAGAAGACGACCTGAGGAGCGGGCGACTGGTGGCGCCTTGGGGCAGCATCGAAACACCCGCCCGGCTCTGCTTGTGGCTGCCGAGCAAAACCGACTTACTTACTCACCCCCGCCGCAGCGAGCCGCTGGCGGAATGGCTGAAGGGGGAATTGGAGGCACAGACTAAATAACAGTTGCTTCCCTTGGAAATATCAAAGCCCATGAGATATAGTTGTACGGCATTTCCGTACATCATGGTGGCGTTATGGATATCATTAGTGTTAACAAATTCAGGGACAACCTGAAAAGCGTAGTAGAACAAGTGATTAACAAGCACGAACCTTTAAAGGTAACCCGTCGTGCTGGCGAGGCGTTCGTGGTGATCAGCGCCGAGGATTGGGAAAGGGAGCAAGAAACACTCTATGTTCTCCAGAACCGAGACCTCATGGAACAAATTGCGGCGTCTCTCGATACTCATAGCCGCGGCCAAGGATACCAGCCTGACAATGAGCAGATGAATGAGATCACTGGTATTTGAGGGCCGTACGTGGGAAGCCTATGAAAAAATGCGTGAAGCAGATAAGAAGCTGCATAAAGCGCTCTGCAGGCTCTTGAAAGAAATGCTCCGCTCTGAAGATCCAACGACGGGTATCGGAAAACCCGAGCCGCTCAAACATAATCTTTCTGGATTGTGGTCGAGGCGAATTTCACAAAAAGACAGGCTGATCTACAGGTTCGATGACAACGCTATTTATATTTTTGCCATCGGCGGGCACTACGATCAGTCCTGATACTATTGATTTTATAAAGAGTAATACGCTGCTCCTTCCAAATGATCATTTAATAACTTCTTCAATCGACCGCTTGCCATCCAGCAAGGCAAACTCCTTGTTGGTAACACTGCTTTGTAGCGCGTAGTGCAACGCATGGGCGACGTTGGCGCGGGAAATTTGATTGTCGCCGGCCTCGTCGATTGAGCTTGCGAACTGCTGGCTGGCGGCGTTATCCGTCAAACGCCCTGGCTTGAGAATCACGTAGGGGACGCCGCTGCTGCGCAGGTGAGCATCGGCGGCGAATTTTGCGGCCATGTAGGGGCGCAGTTTTTCGGGCGCTTGCATGGGGTCTTCGGCGCGTATCGCGCTGATCATCAGATAGCGGGAGAGACCTTTCTGCTTGGCGATATCGGCGGCACGAATGGCGCCGTACAGGTCGATCAACAGCGTCTTGTCAGGCCCTGTGTGCGGCCCTGAACCAGCAGTGAACACCACTTGATCACAGCCTTCAAAGGCGTGCTCGAAGTCGTCTTCCAGGTCGGCAACGACGGTATCGATACCGCGCTCGTTAAACCACGGCACCTGCTTTTCACTGCGAATCATTGCCTTGATGGGCGTACCTGCCTGCTGGGCCAACTCGCAAAACTGTTTACCAATCTGTCCGTTCGCGCCAATCACTAGCGTGGTCATAGCATCTCCTTATGGTGTACTAATAGTTCATCAGTGAAGGCACAATTGGGGTAATTCAACCGCACGCGTCTAACACCATGAACATCCGTGCTGTGAAGCGAGGCGGTGGGCAAACGGCTTCACCACCTCGCCATCAGCGCGTTAGGCGCGGTTGGGGTCGGGCAGGTCGCCCTGCGCCGGGCCTTCATCGGTGGCCAGGGTCGAGCCGTGATGACGGGGCAACGGTCCCGCCAGCTTGCGCAGCGCGACGTAGAACAACGGCGTCAGGAACAGGCCGAACAGCGTCACCCCAATCATGCCGGCAAACACCGCCGTACCCAGCGCCGCCCGCACCTCGGCGCCTGCGCCGGTGGCCACTACCGACGGCAATACCGCCGCCGTGAAGGCGATCGAGGTCATGATGATCGGCCGCAGCCGCAACCGGCAGGCTTCCAGGGCGGCCTCCACCGTGCGCTTGCCCTGCAGCTCCAGCTCGCGGGCGAACTCCACGATCAGGATGGCGTTCTTACACGCCAGGCCAATCAGAACCACCAGCCCCACCTGCACGAAGATGTTGTTATCGCCCCCGCCAAACCAGACGCCAATCAGCGCCGCGAGCATCGACATGGGCACGATCAGAATCACCGCCAGCGGCAGCGTCCAGCTCTCATAAAGCGCCGCCAGCACCAGGAATACCAGCAGGATCGACAGCGGGAAGACCACCAGCGCCGCGTTACCCTGGGTGGATTGCTGGTAGCTCAGATCGGTCCACTCCAGCGCCATACCCGGCGGCAGCAGCTCTTCCGCCAGGCCGTTGATGGTATCCATCGCCTGGGCGGAAGAAAGCACCCGTGGGTCGAACTCACCGGCCAGATCCGCCGCCGGGTAGCCGTTGTAGCGCAATACCGGGTCGGGGCCGAAGGTCTGGCGGATATCCACCATGGTGCCGATGGGCACCATTTCCCCCTGGTCGTTACGGGTGCGCAGCCGGGCGATGTCTTCCACGCTGGCCCGATAAGGAGCGTCGGCCTGGGCGATCACCTGCCAGGTGCGGCCAAAGCGGTTGAAGTCATTCACATAGGTCGATCCAAGATAGGTCTGAAGGGTGTCGAACAGTTCGGTCAAGGGAACACCCTGGGCCTTGGCTCTCAGCCGATCCACTTCAGCATCCAGCTGCGGCACGTTGGATTGATAACTGCTGATCGGAAAGCCCATCCCCGGCGTTTGCGCAATCGCGCCCTGGAGCTGGTTCACCGCCTGCTGCAATGCCCCATAGCCAAGGTTGCCGCGATCCTCGATAAACAGCTGGAAGCCAGACCCGTTGCCCAAGCCCAGAATTGGCGGCGGCATAAAGGAAAACGCAAAGCCTTCTTTCAAGCCGCCAATGCCCTGATTGATGCGGGCGTTTATCTCCACAGCGCTGAGACTGCGCTCACCAAAGGCACTGAGGGTTAGAAAGGCCACCCCGGTGTTGGAGGTGTTGGTGAATTGCAGCGCGTTCAGGCCGGGAAAGGCGATGGCGTGCTCCACACCTTCGGTTTCCATGGCGATGTCCACCACGTCCTGAAGCATCTCGTCGGTTCGCTCCAGCGACGCCCCTTCCGGCAGGATGACGCCAGCAATCAGGTACAGCTTGTCCTGCACCGGGATAAACCCGGGCGGCACCGCCTTGAACATCACGCCAGTGCCCAGCAACAACAACGCGTAGACCACAAACACCGCGCCACGATGCTTCAGGGAGCGAGCCACGCCGCCCTGGTACTTGTTGGAGCTGGCGTTAAAGAAGCGGTTGAAGGGACGGAAAATCCAGCCAAACAGCGTATCGATCACACGGGTGAGTCGATCCTTGGGCGCGTCATGGGGCTTGAGCAGCATCGCCGCCAGCGCGGGCGACAGGGTCAGCGAGTTGATGGTAGAGATCACCGTGGAGATGGCAATCGTTACCGCAAACTGGCTATAGAATTGACCGGTCACCCCCGACAGGAAGGCCATGGGGATAAACACCGCACACAGCACCAGACCCACCGCGATGATAGGCCCGGAGACTTCTCTCATGGCCTGATGGGCGGCGGCCTGGGGCTTCAGGCCTTCCTCGATGTTCCGCTCGACGTTTTCCACCACCACGATGGCGTCGTCCACCACGATACCGATGGCCAACACCAGGCCAAACAGGGTCAGCGTGTTAATGGAGTAACCCAGCAGGTAGAGCGCCGCGAACGTGCCGATCACCGAGACCGGCACCGCCAGCAGTGGGATAATGGAGGCACGCCAGGTCTGCAGGAACAGCGTGACGACCAGCACCACCAGCAGTACGGCTTCCAGCAGGGTGGCGATCACCGACTTTATAGAATCATTGACGAAAATCGTGGTGTCGTAGACCGCTTCGTACTCCACGCCGTCCGGGAACTGTTCGGACAGCTCGTCCATGGTGGCGACCACCTGCTCGCGAATCTCCAGCGCATTGGCCCCCGGCGCCTGGAATATCCCCACACCCACGGCGTTGTTGCTGTCCAACTGCGAGCGCAGCGTATAGTCCCCGGCGCCCATTTCCAGCCGGGCCACATCCGCAAGCCTGAGGATCTCGCCGCCCTCGCCGCGCTTCAGCACGATGTCGCCAAATTCCTCCACCGTTCCCAGCCGCCCTCGGGCGTTGATCAGGGTGAGGAAGTCACTGTCTTCAATGGGTTCGGCCCCCAACTGCCCGGCGGAGACCTGCACGTTCTGTTCGCGCATGGCCCCGACCACATCGCCGGCCGTCAGGCCGCGGGCGGCTATGCGATCAGGATCGAGCCACGCCCGCATGGCGTAATCACCCCCGCCGAAGATTTGCGCGTCCCCTACCCCTTCTAGCCGGGCCAGTCGATCACGGACATTCAGTCGCACATAGTTTCGCAGGTAGAGGGTGTCATATTCGCCGCTGGGCGAGGTCAGGTGAACGACCATCAGGAAGGTGGGCGACTGCTTCTGGGTGGTGACGCCTTGCCGACGCACGGCTTCCGGCAGCCGAGCCTCGGCCTGACTGACGCGGTTCTGCACCCGAACGGCGGCCTCCTCGGCATCGGTACCCGGGCGGAAGGTGACGGTCATTTGCAGCACACCATCAGAGCCCGCCACGGACTTGAGGTACATCATGTCCTCGACGCCATTGATGGCCTCTTCCAGGGGCGTGGCGACTGTTTCGGCGATCTCCTTCGGGTTGGCGCCGGGGTAAACCGTGCGCACCACCACGGAGGGCGGCACGACATCCGGGTACTCGCTGATCGGCAGGTTGGGAATCGAGATCAGCCCCACCGCCAGAATAATAATCGACAGCACCGCCGCAAATATCGGTCGGTCCACGAAGAAACGCGAGAAATTCATGGCGGTTTAGTCCTCCCTGGCGGCAATGGCGGGTTGAGCGTCAGCCGCCGGGGCGGCGGGCACCGTTTGAGGGCTCACTTCCATGCCCGGCATAAAGACTTTTTGCACCCCGTTGACGATTACCCGATCGCCAGCAGCGAGCCCTTCGCTGATGACCGTGCGTTCATCCACCTGGCGCCCTGTGGCGACCGGGCGCCGCTGGGCCAGATTGTTCTCATCCACCACGTAGACGTAGCGGCGATTCTGGTCGGTCAGCACCGCCTTGCCATCCACCAGCAATGCTTGCTCCAACCGCGCGACCGGCATTTCGACCCGCGCAAACTCCCCGGGCCGAATGCGGCCGTCCGGGTTGTCCAGCACCGCCCGGAACTGCAGGGTGCCGGTGTTGGGGTTCAAGCGGTTGTCGATAAAGTCCAGGGTGCCTTTGTACTGGCGCTCTGGGTCGCCGCCCAGTTCGATCTTCAGGCTGTTCGACGCGTCACCGGTGAGGAGTGTCTGGCTGGCAAAGGCAGCCTGTTCGTCAGCCTCAAAGTAGACGTGTATCGGATCGATGCTCACCAGTGTGGTCAGCAGGCTCTGATCGGCACTGGCCAGATTGCCCAGGGTCACCATGGCCCGGCCGGCGCGACCGCTGACGGGCGCCGTGATTCGGGTATACTCAAGATCAAGCTCGGCGGTATCCAAGGCGGCTTGGGCAGCGTCTACCATGGCGCGGGCATTGTTCAGCGCCGCTTGACGCTGGTCATGCACCTCCTGAGAAATGGCCTGGCGGCCCAGCAATACGCGGGCGCGCTCGGCTTCGCTTCCGGCCTGGGCGAGTTGGCTTCTGGCCTGGGCAAGGTCCGCCTGGGCGGCGCCAACCCGAGCCTGATAGGGCCGCTGGTCGATCTGAAACAGCAGATCCCCTTGTTCGACCAGTTCGCCCTCTTCAAATGCCACTTCCTGGATATAGCCGCTCACCCGGGCTCTTAGCTCGACCGTTTCGGCGGCTTCCACCCGGCCGGTGAATGACTCGCTCAACACCACCGGCTGGGCGACGATTTCCGCCACGTCAACTTCCGGCGGTGGCGGCGCTGCAGGCGCTGCGGCCTCCTCGCTCTGGGCCTCGCACCCCGTCAGCAAGGCCGTCAGCAGCAGAAACGGGATCACCGCCCGGCGGGTTGCCAGACGGACGCTTTGATACAAACTTCCCATGATGAATTGCTCCAGTGGCTACCGAACCCCGGTAGCAGCGTTCGTTATGGATGTCGCACCGCGCGGGCGGTTGACGATTCACTAGTCGTTTAAGCGCTGTCAGAATCGACAGTCATTTATTGTCATCGGGAGGGACGAAGGAGCTGGCATGGACGAGCCGTTGGTACTGTCTATCCGACGTTACTCACCATAGGCGAGGTAAGCGTGTTCGAGGTAGCGGGTTCCTGCGGGATGATTGCCTGATTCTGTCACGACATGTGAAAGGCGATACGCGGCGGGGCGTCAGCACATCGATCTGTCTCCGCCCATGAGCGTGATGATGATCTGATGACATACCGCGCGGGTTGTCGGTTTCTGCGGGGTGCTTGCCTGATTCTGCAAAAAACACTGAAAATACCTTCGATTAGTGGGGCGAAGGCATATACTGGAAGCGGTTAGGGAGGAGTACCATTGACCGTTATCGCACCTGAGCAGATTACCCATTTCAGCGACAGCCTGCCCCAGCAGTTGGGCCAGGTCGTTCGCCGCTGGTCACCCCTGGAAGATATTCAGGACACGGCGATTGCCGAGGTTCAACTGGTGCGCGTTGATGCCCCCACCAGTTTTCACTGCGCGGTTTACGAACCCTGCCTGTGTTTTGTCATTCAGGGCAGCAAGACGGTGTTGCTGGGGGACAAGGAGATCGTTTACAGCGGTCCGAGCTATATGGCGAGCGCCGTTCACCTGCCGGTCGTCGGTCGGATCGATCATGCCACCCCGGAGCAGCCCTTCCTGGCGGTAAAGGTCAGAGTCGATCCTCAGGAGGTAGCCGGGCTGATACTGGAACTGGGCGACAAGGCTCCGCCTGCTGGCCATGACGCCATCTGCTCCGAAATGGACTGCGGCTTGAAGTCAGCCCCTATGGATGCCCGCATGCAAGGTGCGCTTTACCGCTTGTTAAGCCTGCTCGACGCTCCGGAAGATATACCGGTGCTTTCGCCCCTGGCCCGGCGGGAGCTGATTTACCGGGCGCTGATGGGCGAGATGGGGCCGCATATGCGCCGCTTTGCCGCCTCGGACTCCCAGGCCAATCGGATCGCGCAGGTCATCTACGCCCTCAAAGAGCATTACGCGCAGCCACTCAAGATCCGTGAGCTGGCGGCGAGCGCCAATATGAGCGAGTCGACGCTTTATCACAGCTTCCGCCAGGTCACCCGGATGTCACCCCTGCAGTACCAGAAGAAGCTACGCCTGCACGAAGCCCGGCGGTTAATGCTCGCCGAGGGGCTTGAGGCGGCCACCGCCAGTTACCGGGTGGGGTATGAAAGCCCTTCGCACTTCAGCCGCGAATACAGCCGCATGTTTGGCGCCCCACCGCGAGCCGACGTTAGCCAGCTACGCGCCGCTGGAGCGACGCCGCTACCCGCTTAGTGAGCCGTTACGTCCGGCCCTACCAAGCTTTTACTATGCCTGGATGGTAAACCTGACGCACGAATCGAGCGGTTGGGTCTAGTGACGGCGTTTAAGTGACGCATCGACCTTGCCTTTATCACGTTTGGCGACGGCAATGACATCAACGAACGGCTCGTCTCAGGTAGCCGATAGCCCGCGCTGCGCAGCCGGCGAAGGGCGGTTACTGGGGCGTTACCCGCAGCACCCTGCCCTCGGGGCTGTCGGTGAGCAGGTAAATAGCCCCTTCCGGGCCTTCGCGCACGTCGCGGATGCGCTCATCCAGCTCGCCGAACATTCCTTCTACGTCTTCGGCGCTGGTACCGTTGTCGGATAAACGTACGCGACGCACTTCTTTATTCACCAATGCGCCGATCAGTAGGTCGCCCTGCCACTCGGAGAACATCTCTCCGGTGTAGCGCACCATGCCGGAAGGCGCGATGGAAGGCGTCCATTCCAGAACTGGAGACACGGTGCCTGGGTACTCTTTGAAAGGTGAAATCTGTGCGCCGGTGTAATCCAATCCCCCGGTCGCCAATGGCCAACCGTAGTTGCTACCTGCTTTGATAATATTGATTTCATCGCCACCGCGCGGGCCGTGCTCGTGGGCGATCAGCCGGTTATTGTCAGCGTCAAAGACCAGCCCCTGAACGTTGCGATGGCCGTAGCTGTAGATTTCCGGTCGGGCGTCGGCGCGCTCCACGAAGGGGTTGTCAGCCGGCACGCTGCCGTCGGGGCTCAGGCGCACAATGCTGCCGATGTGGCTTTCCAGCTGCTGCGCATGTTCGCGATAGTCAAAGCCATCGCCGAGAGTGAGGATCAAAGTGTCGTCCGGCAGCCAGGCCAAACGCCCGCCGAAGTGAGCCGCGCCCTGCTTGGCGGGCTGAGTGCGAAAAATTTCGCTGACGTCTGCCAGGCCGTTATCCTCGAGCGTGGCCTTTGCCAGGCAGGTGTGATTGGCATGTTCATTGCCGCAGGCGTAGCTGAGATAAAGCTGCCGGTCGTCTTCAAACCGGGGCGAGAGCCGCACGTCAAACAGCCCCGCCTGGCCCGAGGCAAACACATCGGGCACGCCGCCGAGCGATGCCTCGAGCGTGTCGCCTTCGGCGCTCAACAGCCGCAACCGCCCGGGGCGTTCGGTGACCAGCATGCGCCCGTCCGGCAGAAAGGCCAGCGACCAAGGATGCGCCAATCCCTCGGCTAAGGTCTCGATTTGGTAGCCACTTTGCGTCTTGCGCTCCTCGCCTTCCTGGGCCTGGACTTGCTGACCGGAAGCCAACGCGGCAGCCAGACTGCCTACCCCCAGCACCATCGCCATGCCGGAAAATCCACGCGGGCGGTTGGCATTGGCCATGCGTTTTCGAAGCCGCGCAAACAGCCAGCCCGCCACGCCTGCCGTTGTCAGCATGGCAACAAGCCCAGCGAGGCCCCGGGTGGCAGCAATCAAGGTCGGCGGCGGCGCCAGGGTATCGACCAGCCATAGCGTCGCCCACAGCCCCACGACCGCGCCGCCTGTGCATAACAGCGCCAAAAACCGGCCGCCCAGCCAGCCGGACAGCAGCACCGCCACGCTTTGCGATACCACAAAGCCCACCGAGAACATCACCGCATACAGCGGCGCGAAGCTGGCCAGGTCGTGCAGGGTGGTGGCGATACGCTCGTCTGGTGGAATCTCGACGCCGAGCGCCTGCAGCGCCGCCAGATTGAACTGGGTTTGCACCACGCTACCCAACACCACGCCCACCAGCAGCGCGATGACAAAATAGATTCCGGTAAGTGCCCAGCGGGGTTGGTGGGTCATGTTAGTAACCACCTGCTCAGAGATGAATAGCCAAACAATTTCTCAAGATTAACCGTTCCTGGGAAGATTTTTATTCGTTGGGGGCATGCGCCGAAAAAGCGCGCTAACCGGCTGATACGCCGCTATGTTGTGAGTACGTCATTTGGAATGCCCCCTGAAAAGGGGTAGGGTTATTGATCAAACATTCAATTTAAGGAACTCCCATGCAACGTCGTCCTCTGATTGTCGCTATGTCATTGGGTCTTTTCGCTGGTGCTGCCACTACCGCCGCCTTGGCGGATACGTCGCCGCTGGAGCAGCAGCTAAAAGATCTGGACGCATTTCAAGTCATCGCCCACCGGGGCGCCAGCGGCCACGCGCCGGAGAGCACCATGGAGGCCTTTGAGATGGCCCATGAGTGGGACGTCGATTACCTGGAGCTGGACGCCCAACTATCGTCCGATGGTGAAGTGGTGGTGTTTCATGATGACACCATTGACCGCACCAGTGACGGCGAAGGCGAGATCAACGACTACACCCTGGAAGAGCTGAAAGCGCTGGATACCGGCACCTGGTTCAACGAGAAAAACCCCGATAGCGCCAGCGATGACTTTGCCGGCGCGCAAATGCTCACCCTGGAGGAGCTGTTTGAGCACTTTGGCCACGATGCCCGCTACTACATCGAGACCAAGTCGCCGCAGCTGAACCCGGGCCTGGAAGAAGCCCTGGTTGAAAAGCTGGAAGAGCACGACATGATCGAGAACGGTCGCGTCCTGGTGCAGTCCTTCGAGCAGGACAGCCTTCTTAAAGTGCAGGAATTGAACGACGATATACCGCTGATCCAGCTGGTGTGGTACTACCCCAGCGAAGAAGACGACTCGAAACTGGTGGAGTGGACGGACGTGACGCCGGGCCCCGCCGAGATTACCGATGAAGACTTTCAGGAAATTGCTGACTACGCCGTGGGCATTGGCACCAACTACCTTTACGACGGTCGCCAGGTCGTTGACGCCGACTTTATCCAGCAAGCCCAGAAAAACGACTTGCCGGTACACGTCTATACCATCAACGAAATCGATGAAATGGAGCGCCTGATGAAAATGGGCGCCAACGGTCTGTTCACCAACTATCCCGACCGCCTACTGGAGCTCGTCGAGTAACCAGCGCTTCACGCTCTATCGCACCCGGCCACGGCCGGGTGTTTTTTTACGCCTCACGCCAAATCAAGCTGCTCGATCACCTTCGCCACCCTTTCCCTGGCGCTGCCCTGCAGCGTCTTGAGGGGCAGGGGCAAGCACGGGTGACTCACTCTGCCCGTGATTTCGGCCATGGTGGCAATGACCCTCAGGCTGCCACCAAAGTCGCGATAAAGCGCCCACAGCGGCGCCAGCGCCTGGCTGGCAGATTGGGCAGCGTTGGTATCTCCGGCTTGAGCGGCGCGGGTAATCGCCAGCGCCGTCTTGGGGAACAAGCCACCAAGCACTGAATACCAGGCATCGCAGCCGGCATTGAGACCTGTGGCAGCCGCCGGGTCGCCGCTTATGCCGATGGTGACCTCGGCGGGAATCAGCGCGCGCAACCGTTCGACGCGCACCCGGGTGGCGTCCAGGTCGCCGGCTACCGGCGGAATCTTGATGGAACGCACCGACGGCAGCTGCGCGATGCGGCCGTGCAGCTCATCGCTGAAAGCAAAGTGCGTGGTGCCGGGGTTGTCGTAGACGCACAGCGGCACGCTGAGCGATCGCCCTACCGTCTCGTACAGGTCAAAGACCTCGTCATCGGTGAGCGTTTGATAGGACACCGGAGCCAGCAGCACGCCGCTGGCGCCGGCCTGCTGGGCGTTGTCGGCATGGAGCAGTACGTCGCGGGTGCGGAGCGCGCCAATACCGATAATCACCGGCACCCTGCCCGCCGCGCTTTCCACGGCAAGGTGAGCAACCCGGGCACGCTCCTCAGCGTTTAAATAGGCATAGCTTCCGGTGGAGCCCAGCGCGCCGATGGAATCCACACCGGCCTCGGCCAGATGGTCCACCAGTTGGATGAACGCACGTTCATCTAGCCCCTGCTCGTCCATGGGGGTGAGCGGAAAGCCACTCAGACCGAGAAACATGCGCGTATCCTTACTGTAGGCGCCTACTGGGCGGTGGGCTGCTGAAAATCGTTAATCGATATACTGGCAAATTTCTCCAGGAAAAACACCAGTGACTCGGGGTGGCGGAAGCGCTCGGTGAAGGCTTCCTGGCCGTCCGGGGAGTGACGGGTTATGTTGGCTTCGTATTCATTCCCCACCTTGAACACGTTGGCGTGGTTTTCGCGTTCACCTTCGCGGTGCACCGCCGTCAGGGCGGTTTGCTGATGAAGCATGGCGCGCAGCCGACGGGCGTCGTCGCGCTCGCTGTCGGTGGCCCACAGCGGTTGGTCGCGGTTGCCATAGTGGTAGAGCATCACCGCCAGCAGTATCGCGAAGATGCTACTGGTCAGGATCCACGTCAGCGTGACGCCCGATACCGGCATGCGCAGCATCAACACAAACTGCACCACCCCACCGGCCGCCAGGGCAATGGCCAGCGGGCGCCACATACGCGGATTCATCACGCTGCGCTGGAGGCTTGCACCCCACAGTCCAAGCACGGCAAAAAAGCCAACAACCAGATACACCGCCGCCAGCAGCGTCCCGCCGCCCATCAACACGGCAATGACGCCGATCACCAAGAGCAGGCTGTAGAACGCTGCCAACAGGCAGTAGGCACGCTTGAGGGTCATCGCTGATCTCCTGCACATCGTTGTTATTATGCGTATCGGTTATTAGGAGTATAGCCAATCCGCGTCAGCGTGCCTGTCGCCTGCGCCTAGCGCTTAAAACCCTTAGCGTGACGGGATTTTCGAGGGCGAGCAATGAGGTAATGGCCCGCCTCCCACCGGCCGGCTAGGTTTGATCTTTAATCGAGATGTCCTTGTCGCCGCGAATTTGCGCGTGGCTGATCAGCGCAAAGATAAAGGTGCCGCCGATCACGTTGCCCACTAGCGTCGGCAAGCCAAACTGGAACAGCAGTTCGCTCCAGCCGATGTTGCCAGCCAGCAGCAGGTAAACCGCTTCGCTGGCGCCGACCACAATATGGGTAAACTCCCCGATCGCCATGACGTAGGTAATGATGATGATCACCCATACCTTGGCCTGCCCGGCGGCGGGAATCAGCCATACCAGCGTGGCAATCATCCAGCCGGCCAGAATGGCCTTGGCGAACATCTCGTAAGGCGAGTTTTCCATCATGTGTTCGCCAAGGCTAATAAAGGATTTGTGGGTCGCGTCGTCGAACATGGGCATGTACATAAAGGTAATCGCCGACAACG
The DNA here is from genome assembly GCF_001314875.1 of Halomonas sp. HL-48. Lineage (GTDB taxonomy): Bacteria > Pseudomonadota > Gammaproteobacteria > Pseudomonadales > Halomonadaceae > Vreelandella. The sequence continues at coordinate 81,937 of NZ_LJZS01000007.1, read as the reverse complement.
TCGCCCCCGCCAAGTTACCCACGAGCACCACGCTCCACAGGCGCCCCAGCGAGCCGAAGTTATGGCGCGTCGGGTGGCTCATCACCGGTAATACGGCGGTGACGGTATTCTCGGTGAACAGCTGCTGGCGGGCCAAAATCACGGCGATGAAACCAATGGTGTAGCCCAGGCACTCCACCAGAAAGCCGACATCGCTATCCGGCAGCTTGGCGTGCATCACGCCCCGCGCCACCATGGAAAAACTCATCGAGATACCGGCGGCGACCGCCGAGAGCAGTAGCGCCATCGAGCCGCGCGCCAGCTCTTTCTGGCCGTCCATTCGTAGCCGCTGATGTACCGCGGCGGCCTGGGAAGGCAACTCCCGGGCTTCGTTATTTTCAGCACGACGCGGTTGACGCTTGGCGTCTTCGCTATCCTCCCGACCATCCTGCTCGCTGGCGGCTTCGGCATCCAGTCCGCCTTCAAAATCATCGTTCGCGTGCTTTGCGTCCTCATCCATGGTCGTGCGCCCTTTGCCAACGTTACAAAATCAGGAAAACAAACAGCTACCAGCGTAGTGCCAACCCCACGAATTGGACAGCGATACTCCGCACCACACCACTTTATATGTGCCTATTCAGATACAAAAACCAACGCCCAGGTTGCAGTAAAAAGCGTGTTGCATAACGCAGCAATGCGCGTGCCGCGCTATACTTAGCCAAGGGTTTAACGGAACACCACGCTAGGAAGCATTTATGACGGATTCATCACGCCAGTCGACGCGGCAATCCTGGAACCCAGAGGGATATGCCCAGCATGCACGCTTCGTACCCGAGCTGGGCGACGAGGTCCTTGCGCTGCTTGCTCCCAAGGCGGGCGAGCGGATCCTGGACCTGGGCTGCGGCGATGGCGTGCTGACCGAGCGCATCGTCAAACGCGGCGCTGACGTGGTGGGTATCGATACGTCCCAGGAGATGGTCGACGCGGCTCAGGCGCGTGGTATCAATGCGCGCATGATGGATGCGTACCAGATGCCGTTCGACCGGGAGTTTGATGCCGTGTTCAGCAACGCGACGCTGCACTGGTTGCTCGACCCGCAGGCGGTGCTTGCCAGTATCAAGCGCGCGCTGAAGCCGGGGGGCCGTTTTGTGACCGAGTTTGGTGGCCATGGCAATGTGGCGGCGATTTGTACCGCCCTGATCGGCGCACTGCAATTCCGGGGCATCAGCGCTCGCGGCCGCCACCCATGGTACTTCCCGACGGCGGATGACTATCGACACCTGCTGGAAACCGCCGGTTTCAAGGTCGACTCGATTGAGCTTATCCCCCGCCCAACGCCTCTACCCACGGGGATGAGCGGCTGGATTGACACCTTTGCGACGCCGTTTCTGCATGGCCTGGAAGAGGATTTGCGCAACTCGGTGATCGACAATACGCAGATGCTGCTGAGCCACAGCCTGCGCGATTCCCAGGGTAACTGGACTGCCGACTACGTCCGCCTGCGGGTGTGCGCCCACGTGTGACCCCCAAGGCCCCGCCACATTCGCGGCGGGGCCATTACCACCTCCTAGAACTCGTCCCACTCGTCGTTGGCCTGATGCGCTGGTGCCGGCTGCTTGCTGCGTGGCGTTTCCTTTTCGGGTGCCGCCAGGGAGCTGTTAGCGGGCGTAGCCGCTGGCTTGCCGGCCTCCTCGCTTGGCGGTACAGCGTCACTCTGCTCCAGCCGGAAAGTCGCCATCAGCGCGGCCAGCTGTTTTGCCTGGCCTTCCAGCGAGGCTGCTGCCACGTTGGTCTGCTGCACCAGCGCGGCATTCTGCTGGGTCACGGAATCCATTTCGGTGAGCGCGGCGTTGATCTGCTCGATGCCGCTGTTCTGCTCGCGGGTGGCGGTAGAGATTTCGCTGACCAGGGTGGTGACCTGGCGAATAGAATCGACGGTGTCGTTGATGGTCTCACCGCTTCTCTCTGCCTGCGCGGCACCCTGATTGATCTGGCTGGTGGTGGCCTCGATCAGCTGGCGTATTTCTTTGGCAGAGTCGGCACTGCGGCTGGCCAACTGGCGTACTTCGCTGGCGACAACAGCGAACCCGCGCCCCTGCTCACCGGCCCTCGCCGCTTCCACCGAGGCGTTCAGGGCAAGGATGTTGGTTTGAAAGGCAATCGAGTCGATCACGCCGATGATGTCGTTGACGCGCTCCGCGCTCGAGGCAATGTCACGCATCAACTGAACCGTATGGGCGACTTCCTGGCCGCCGGCTTCTGCCGACTGCGAGGCCGCCACCGATAGCTGATCCGCCTCCTGGGCGGTTTCAGTATTGCGGCTCACCGTTGTGGCCATCTGCTCCATGCTGGAGGCCGTCTGCTGAAGCGCGGAGGCCTGCTGTTCGGTGCGCGCGGAAAGGTCCAGGCTGCCCGCCGAGATATCACCGGTGCCGCTGAATACGCTGTCGCTGCTTTCCCGCAGCGAGACCACCAGACTTTTCAGCTTGGTTTGCATGTAGGCCAGGCCTTTGTATAGCTGGCCCACCTCGTTGCGCCCACGGTCTTCGATATCCGCGGTCAGATCACCGTTGGCAATGCGTTCAAAGTGCGCCACCGCCTCGCGAAGCGGTCTCACCAGCACGCGAACAATCACCGTGCGCATGATCAACGTCGCCAGCACGGCGATGATCAGCAGCACAATAGCGATGATGGCAACGATGCGATTCAGCGAAGCGACATCCACCAGCATGGCATCGCTACGCTGGTTGGCGTAACCCGTAAACGCCTCCATGGCGGCGTCGAAGTCGTTACCCAACTCGCTCAGTGACTCCTGATTGCGCTGGATTTGAAACGGCGCCGCATCGAGTAGAGGAATGATGCCTTCGGTCACGAAGGCATCGTAGGCCTCCACCATGCCATCGACGTACTCGGCGCGCGGGTCATTGTCGGTCAGCTCAACCTGGCGGAACTGATCGAAGCGCTGCTCCGCAGCCTCTACCGCGGCCTGGGCCATGGCCTGACTTTCCTGACCTTTTTCCGGATTGCCCTGCGTGCTGAAGCTGGCGTAGCGGTCGAGGAAGGTTTGCGCACGCAGCGCATTGACCTGGGTCCGATTGGCGGCGTTCGCCAGTTCCCCGTTGTTAATCGCCAGTTCCTGCAGTGCCTTTTCGCTGGTGGTGCTCGAATAGAAACCCAGCCCGCTGATCAAACCAATCATTAACAGCAATATAACCAGCGCAGCGGTTAGGCTCCACTTGATCGAGAGGTGCTTCATCCTGTTGATCCCTTTGCTTTTTTAAGTGTGGGTATCAACGACTATCGGCCGGTCTCAGGCAAAATAAAGCAGGATTTATAAAAAAACGCCCGTTGGCGAGAGATCACTCGCCAACGGGCGTTAAATTAAGCTAGCTAAGCTACACCAAATCAGGCGTTAGATGGTCGCCATGTCGATCACAAAGCGGTAGCGCACGTCGCCTTTTTCCATGCGCTCAAAGCCTTCGTTGATGTTGTTGATATCCAGCATTTCAACATCGCAGGTAATGCCCTGATCGGCACACAGCTTGAGCACTTCTTCGGTTTCAGCAATCCCGCCGATCAGCGAGCCTGCCACCACCCGGCGCTTGAAGACCAGGTTAAAGGCTTCGATGGCCGGTTCGATCGGCTCCAGCAGCCCCACCAGGATGTGCGTGCCATCGTATTTCAGGGACGCCAGGTAGGGGTTGAGGTCGTGCTGAACCGGAACAGTGTCGAGCATGAAGTCGAAGGTTTCCGCCACGGCATCCATCTGCGCCTGATAGCTGGAAACCACGACGTGGTCGGCGCCATTACGCTTGGCTTCTTCGACCTTGGCATCCGAACGGGTAAACACGGTGACTTCAGCGCCCAGCGCTTTGGCCAGTTTGACGCCCATGTGGCCCAGGCCACCCATGCCGATCACGCCGACCTTGTGGCCTTTGCCCACGCCGTGATGCTTGAGCGGCGAATAGGTGGTAATACCAGCACACAGGATTGGGGCGGCAGAAGCCAGGTCAATGCCATCGGGCATTTTCAGCACGAAATGGTCGCTTACCACAATCTTGTTGGAGTAACCGCCCTGGGTCATGGTGCCGTCCTGACGGTCTTCGCTGCCATAGGTCATGGTGAACCCGTTCAGGCAATACTGCTCGACGCCGTCTTGACAGGCCGAACAGGTGCGGCAGGAATCGACCATGCAGCCAACGCCGACGATGTCGCCTTCCTTGAAGCGGGTAACCTTGTCGCCGACGGACGTCACGCGGCCGACTATTTCGTGGCCGGGCACGACGGGATATTGCGTCATACCCCAGTCATTTTTAGCGAAATGTAGGTCACTATGGCAAACGCCGCAGTACATGATGTCGATGGCGACATCGTCCGGGCGGGGCTCGCGACGGTCAAAAGTGAACGGTGCTAGGGGTTTTTCAGCGGAAAAAGCCGCATAGGCTTTTGCTTGACTCATCGAATGAAGCTCCTTTTTCCTGTGATCCCCTCAACGACGGGGATGGTTACCCATTATTGACCTAATGGGCCGAGATAGCGATGAATGAAGCTACGAAACTTTTGCTCGATTCTCCAAAAGATCGCTATTAAATAACAAAATAAACCGGAAAAACTGTCATAATTGTCTTCCCAGAGGGAAGTACGACCATGAGGTGGACATGCTGAGCGACGTCTCCAATCCGAGGCCCCATGCGGTAGATACCGCCGGCGAGCTGGCGGAATGGATTACCCCGTTGATAACGCATCAGGGCATGATGGCGAGCGAACTAAGCGGCGTAGCGCTGTTGAGCCTGAATCGCCACCAGCCAAGAACGCCGTTGCTTTACCAGCCTAGCCTAATTTTCATCGCCCAAGGGCGGAAGATCGGCTATCTGGGCGATAGAGAAATTCACTATGACCCGGGGCAGTACCTGGTACAAACCTTGCCGCTGCCGTTCGAGTGCGAAACCTACGGCTCCCCCGAGGCCCCGTTGCTGGGCGTCTCGATCCAGTTGGAGCCTGCGCTGCTTAGCGAGATGGTGACATCCATGGGCGAGGCGCCCAGCCAGCAAAAGGCGACGCTGCCGATGGCATCGGTGGCGATGGATTCAGGCATGCAGGCCGCGGTACTGCGCCTGGTGCGCGCCCTGCACGCGCCGGCAGAGCGCAACACAATGGGCAAGGCGCGCATACGCGATGTGATATTCGAGGCGTTAAAAGGCGAGCAAGGGACAGCGCTCAGGGCACTGGTGCGTGGACATGGCCACTACGCCCGCATTGTTCAGGTACTGTCGTCGCTGCATCGCGACTTCGCCGACGATTACAGCGTCGAGCAGCTAGCTCGGCAGGCCAACATGAGCCCTTCGACGTTTCACCAGCACTTCAAGCAGATCACCCGTGCCTCGCCGGCGCAGTACATCAAGCAACTGCGCCTGATCAAGGCCCAGCAGCTCCTGCTCCAGGATGATCACAACGTCAGCCAGGCGGCGCAGGCTGTGGGCTACCGCAGCGTGCCGCAGTTCAGCCGAGACTATAAGCGCTACTTTGGCGACGCGCCGTTGCAGCATCGTCGCCAGGAACACGCCCTGCGCCGCTGAGCGTACTCCCTATTTGGCAAATAGCTGGCCCATGTCCTTGAAGGCCTTGAACTCCAGGGCGTTGCCGCAGGGGTCGAGCAGGAACATAGTGGCCTGCTCGCCCACTTCGCCTTTGAAACGCACATAGGGCTCAATCACAAAGTCGGTATCGCGGGCCTTGAGACGCGCTGCCAGCGCTTCCCATTCATCCCAGCCGAGCACTACACCAAAGTGCGGCACGGGTACATTGTGGCCGTCGACCGGATTGGTATGCACTTCTTCCTGGCCCGGCGTTTTAGGGTGTTCATGAATCACCAACTGGTGACCGAAGAAGTTGAAATCGACCCAGTGATCACTTGAACGCCCTTCAGGCAAGCCAAACACGTCGTTATAAAACGCCCGCGCGGCACTCAGGTCGTAAACGGGAATTGCCAGATGAAAAGGGGAAAGGCTCATGATTATCTCCTATGGCGTTTGTTTGGTTAATCGCGTTATCTGCAAGCGATCCCTTGATGATAGCGTTTTGGCACTATAAAAGGGGTATAAATGCACACGAAAGGATCACCCACGTGAACCCGCAAGACCTTGAAAAGCTGGTGACCCGCACCATGCCCTTCGGCAAGTACGAAGGACGGCTTATCGCCGACCTGCCTGGCCCGTATCTGAACTGGTTTGCGCGGGAAGGCTTTCCACCCGGCGAAATTGGCCGGCTGCTCCACCTGATGCATGAAATCGACCACAACGGTCTTAGCGACCTGCTCGCTCCGCTCCGCCAGGACTGATGTCAACAAGGCGAGCCTCTAAATCTGAGCGCCCGCTCCCGTTCGGCGATATACAACGATGTGTACTGCTCAGGGTCTGCGGGAAATCGCCCCAGCGCCACCGCGTGTTCAAAGAAACCCTCGGCGGGCAGGTCGTCCCGGCGGCTGACCACCAGGGCCGCGATCATCGGCCGCCCGGCGGCGACATCCTCGTCCATCAACTGCTCGATCGCCCGGGCCACGCGCTGAATCGTGCGCGGCGGCTCAAGCCCCAGGGCCTTTGCCACCTGCTGGTAGGTCATGGGTAATTCGGCGCTGGGTTTGTCGGTCAGCAGCACGCGCACCTGGTCTGCAAGCGCGGCCTGTGTATCAGTTTGCATCATCGTGGTTGGCGTTCTCGTTGCAGGAAAACAAGCATACCGTGACACGGCTGGTTATGCTGAAGACATATCAATGGATCAATACGTCGCCCGTCAGGAGAAAAGCATGACAAAACCACCCAGCACTCGGCAACCCAAAGGTGGCCGCTGGCCCAACGTCCTATCGTGGCTTAGCGTTTTAGCGCTGCTGGCGGCCGTGCTGCTGATGGGCGGAGCAGGCCCCGCCTACCGCGGCGAGCTGATTGCCCTTGGCGACGCCTTTAGCCTGCTGCGCTATGGCGCCTACCTCGCCGCTTCGGCAGCCCTGCTGGGGGTGCTTGTGCTGGTGCTCAGCGTCTTTACGCGCCGTCCCGGCGCGGGTGTCGTCGCGATAACGGTGTTCGTGGGCACCGTCGCGCTGCTGTATATGCCCTGGCAGCAATGGCAGCGCGCCCAGCAGGCCCCGGTGATTCACGACATTACTACCGATACCCAGAACCCGCCGACCTTTGACGCCCTGCGCGATGCCCGGGAAGCTGCACCTAACGGCGTTGACTACCCTGGCGAAGAAACGGCGCGCCAGCAGCAGGACGCCTACCCTGAGGTGCAGCCGCTGGTGGTCGCGGCGCCGCTGTCGCGGGTTCTCAGCGCCGCCCAGTCAGAGGTCGAGTCGGCCGGCTGGCAGATAGCGGCGATCAGCGACCGCACCATCGAGGCCACCGCCGAGACTCGCTGGTTCGGCTTCAAGGATGACGTGGTGATTCGCCTGAGCGAACAGGAAGACGGCGTCAAGGTGGACATGCGTTCGGCGTCGCGGTTGGGCGCAAGCGATGTTGGCACCAATGCACAACGTATCGAGAGCTTTCTTGGCGGGCTTGAGGAACGGCTCGAATAGCCGTTCAGTGCACCTGCTTGGCGCGGCTTGGGACCTGACGGCAAACAAGGTGCTCGCCGTCCAGCGAACCAATCGGCACCTCCAGGCTCGTCGGTATATCACCGCTTAGCTGGAGCGCTTGATAACGCAGCGCGCAAACGCGCAGAAACGACGTAAAGTTGCCTAGATCGTGCCCGGCGGCAATCGATTCGTGGTAAAGCCGGGTGATCATTTGCGCGGTATTCATGCCATCGCGCTGGGCGATTTCCTCAAGAATCTGCCAGAAGTAGTTTTCTAGCCGTACGCTGGTCACCATACCGTCAATGCGCAGCGAATGAGTGGCGCTCTGCCACAGCGCAGGGTCGGCATCAATAAACAGTTTGCACATCACACGCCTCGCTGAAGTGATTGGCCGCTATGCCATCAGCATAGCGGCCAAACCGGCCGGCGCCCAGTCGATCAGCAGCGGCAAGAACGCTTCAGCGGTCCAGCACCGCCATGAACTGGGCAAGCCAGGCAGGATGCGCGGGCCACGCCGGCGCAGTCACCAGATTGCCGTCGGTCACGGCATCGGTCACCTCCAGATTGGCGAAGCGGCCTCCGGCAAGCTCAACCTCCGGCTGACAGGCTGGGTAAGCCGAGCACTGCCTGCCTTCCAGCACCTTGGCGGCGGCTAACAGCTGGGCGCCGTGACATATCGCCGCCACCGGCTTATCGGTCTCGAAAAAGTGCTGCACCATGGTGAGCACCTGATTGTTCAGGCGAAGATATTCCGGCGCACGACCGCCGGGCACCACCAGCGCGTCGTAGTCCGCCGGATTGATGTCGGCGAACGTCGCGTTGAGGGCAAAACGGTGGCCGGGTTTCTCGGTGTAGGTCTGGTCGCCTTCGAAATCGTGAATGGCGGTGGCCACGCTGTCGCCTGCCTGCTTGTCGGGGCATACCGCGTCCACCTGGTGCCCCACCGCCATCAGCGCCTGAAACGGCACCATGGTTTCGTAATCTTCGGTGAAGTCGCCGGTAATCATCAAAATGCGCTTGCTGCTCATCTCAAGTCTCCTTGTTATCCACTACGTTGGAGTTCCCACGCGGAGCGCGTGTGATTTGAGCTTAGCAAGCGCCGATAAAAGACGGGTAGTAGGCCGTTACTACACCCGCCGCCATGCCTTGCACAATGGCGACGGGTGTAATGACCAACTAGGTGAGGCGGGGTGCGGGCTTCTGTTCGGGCAGCGATAGATGGCGCTGTCCGGCGCCTTCGCCGACCTTGAAGCGGCTTACCAGCAGGTTCATATCGCCGGCACGCTCGTCGAGGGTCTGACTTTCGGTGGAGGCTTCCTGCACCAGGCGGGCGTTCTGGTGGGTCACCTGATCCAGTTGGGCAATCGCCTGGTTGATCTGCTCGATACCGGAGGACTGCTCGTGGGTCGCCTGGGCAATTTCCGTCACGTAGCGCGTGACTTCGGTCAGGCTGTCGACGATTTCCTGGAGATGGGTGCTCGAGGCATTCACCAGGTGTTCGCCTTCGCTCACCTTGGCCACGCTGTCGTCGACCAGATGACGGATCTGCGCGGCTTCCTCCGCACTTCTGCCGGCCAGCTTGCGGACTTCCTGGGCAACCACGGCAAAACCGCGTCCCTGCTCACCGGCTCGGGCGGCCTCTACCGAGGCGTTGAGCGCCAGCAGATTAGTTTGGAAGGCGATGTCGTCGATGGCCTTGATAATGCTGGTGATTTTTTCGCTAGCCTCGCGAATATCGCCCATGGCCTGGGTGGTGCGCTGGGCGACATCCCCAGCGGAGCGGGCACGCTGGTCAACGCTGTTGCTCGCGCCCTTGGCGTGATCGGCATAGTCGGCGGTCTGCTTGACCGTTGCGGTGATCTGCTCGAGGCTCGACGCGGTTTCCGCCAGCGAAGCGGCCTGCTGGTCGGTACGCTGGGAAAGGTTTTCGTTACCCGAGGCAATCTGGCGGCTGCTGGCGGCAATCGCCTCGGCGCTTTCACGAATTTGCGCCACCATGCCTTCAAAGGTATCCATCATGCGGTTGAACGCCTGTGCGGTCTGGCCTACTTCATCATTGCGCTGCAGATCGAGGCGCATTGACAGGTCGGCGTTCTCACCAGCGGCGCCGCTGATGTTTTCCATCTGTTGGCGCATGGTCAATAGCGGCCCCAGCACGCGGACCATGGTGCGCCAGCCGAAGATCGCCAGCAGCGCAATTACCGCCAGGGTCACCGTGATCAAGAGCGTACGCCCGGCGTTGGCCAGGGTTTCAGCCTGTTCGGCGGCGGTATCGGCTTGCTCCACCGCATAGGCTTCCACGTCGGTCAGGGCATCGTCCATCTGCGCCATTGCCTGGCTGACGTTATTCAGCTCCGCCTGAACCTGCTCCTGGCGCTCCAGCTGCTGCAGGCGCAGCGCGTAGACAGAGCTGTCATCCGTGAGCATCAGGCTTTCCAGCTCGACGATAATATCGTCCAGACCGTTGACCAGCGCCATCTGTTCACTATCGGCGCTTGGCGCGCGCATGATCCCCGCCAGCGACTGACGGGCCAGACCAATCTGCTGGCCGATCTCGTTGTGGCGCAGATTGACCAGCTGATCTTCACTTTCGACCTGCATCAGGCGTCGCCCCAGGTCAGCGAGCAACGCCACGGCGATCCGCACTTCACTGCTCAGCCGTGTGACATCCGCTTCATTGCTGAACAGGTTGTCCAGAAGACCGGTAGGCAATGTGGTCATGCCGTCCTCACGCCAGGCATTGAGGCTGTCTTCTAGCTCACGTTGTTCCCGCACCTCAACCAGTGCGGTCCGCCCCGCGATATCGCCGGCGCTGCTCATCACTTCGCTGATCAACGCCTGCATCTCGTCCAGTTGCTCATCCATCCGCGCTTGCAGGGAAAGCTCTTCCTGGCGAACGCTGTCCAGCGACGTGTCGCTTTCCAGCAGGGTCTGATAGTGCTCATCCAGCGTGGCCAACTGGCTCGACTGGGTTTCGGCGTCGTCAGAGGCAAGATTATCGCGCGCCTGGCTAAAGCGCTGATCCAGGGTTTCCCGGGTAGGAACCTCCTCAAGGTCGGCGGTGTTCTCGGCGGCCAGCAGGTCGGCATGGCGCTGGCCAAATGCGCCCATGGTCGAGACCATTTCGCGGCTGGCATTCTGCAACGGCATCACATCGCCGGTAATGTAGCGCTGGGAATCAATTAATCGCTGGTTGGTTGCCCAACCGGTCACTGCCAGCACCACGGCGCCGATAACGGCAGCCAGGAACAGACCGATCAACATGGCACGTAAGCTGAGTGATTTTTTCATTGGCTGACTTCGCTTGTATCAGGGGTAAATGACGCATCAAGCCGCGGAAAACGCATTAGCGCAGCAGCGTTGACCACTCGACGAGTTCAAATTGGCCGTCGGCAATGATGGTCGGCCAGACGCTGTCGCTTGCCTGGTGATCGTCACGCCCCAAGCTCAGCGGTTCTTCGAGGCCGATATCCACTTCCCCCAGCCCCAGCAGTCCATCGACGATGGCTTCCCGGTCCGGCGAGTCGCCGGCGGCTTTTACGCCCTCCACAAATAACTTGGCGGCCAGATAGCCTTCCAGCGAGACGAAATCGGGCTCACTGCCGTTGGCATGCTCTTCAAGCGCCTGACGGTAGTCGTCAACGGCGGGCAGGTCGGCGTCCAGTGGCGGCACCACCTGGGTCACGATCACGCCCTCTGCCTGGTCACCCAGCTCATTCAGCAGCGCCTGACTTCCCACGAAGGACACGTTGAGGAACACCGCATCGGGGATGTCCTGACGCGCTTCACGGATAAAGTCGGCCGCCGGGCCATAGGTGCCGACGATAATGACCGCTTTAGGGGTTTCAGACGCCTGGAGGATAGTGGCCAGTCCCTGGTGAACGTTACGGGTCCCGCGGGAAAAACGCCCGTGGGCGAGGTTTTCGATGCCGGTAAAGCCCTGTGCCTCAAGCGCTTGCTTCGCCCCGTTGTAACCGGCGTCGCCAAAGCTGTCGTTTTGAGTAAAGAAGGCAATTTCCTCCGGCTCGATGCCAGCTTCCATCAGGCCGTCCACCATCGCCGCGGTTTCCTGGACGTAGCTGGCGCGGTAGTTGATGACGTAACGGTCAGGGGGCGATTTACGCAGCACGCCCGCACCGGTAAAGGCGCCGAACAGCAGCGTTTCCGCTTCGTTGTGAATGGGGATGGTGACGGTGGCGGTGGGTGTCCCCACATTGCCGATGGCCGCCAGGATATCGTCGTCTTCAACCACGTCGCGGGTGTGGCGAGCGGCAGTGAGGGGATCGTAGCCATCGTCAAAGGCGGCAAGGGACAACATCTCGCCATTGACACCCCCGTCGGCATTGACCTCGGCAAAATACGTGTCGATGCCCTTTTTCATACCCTGCCCGAGCGATGCCGCCGGGCCACTATCCGGCGCCACGATGGCAAAATTGAGTTCCGCGTAAGCGGTCGGAATAGATACCACACTTGCCAATAGCGCTATTAAAATTCGTCGCATTGCCCATTCCCTTAATCTGCTTGTAATCTGCTTGCCGCTTAATATTGCGCGCAGCTTGTTAAAATCTTTTTAAATCAGCACGATAACTTGTACATACTACCACGCTTCACCAGCAGCGTATTACGCGCTTAGCAGTACTATCGGCCGCAGAATATAGGACTAAAGGACAATTATCCTTAACTTCTAAGTAAACATTGTCGTTAAGTATGTAAACAAACGTTTGTTAAGCATGGGCTGATGCATCGTTGTCAGGTCAGCGGGGGCGTTGCAGCGCAAAACGATCCGTAGTGCGCAGATAGTCGCTGCCGGCCAGACGACCCACCGGGTTAAGTACCTCCAGGTTGACGTGTCGACCGTTCCAGACGGCGTCATCAAGATGCAGGGAAATCACATTGGCGAGCACCAGATTGCCGGCCATGGGCTGATCGCCAAAGCGAATGATGTCGCGCAACCGGCAGCCGAAGGCCACCGGCGCACTGGCAATACGTGGCACCGACACCCCCGCCATGGTGGCTTTTTCGAGCCCGGCAAGCATGAACTCGTCTTCCCCGGGGGACAGGCTCGCGCTGGTGGTATTGAGGGCATCAACCAGCGCTTCACTGCTGATGTGCACCACGCACTCAGGGTTTTCTTCGAGGTTACGCACGGTATCCTTGCTGCGCCCCTGGCCGTTCTGGAGCGGTGAAAACCCCAACACCGGCGGGTCGACGCTGACCACATTGAAAAACGAGAACGGGGCCAGATTGGCATTGCCCTGGCGGTCCTGGGTGGCCACCCAGGCAATCGGACGCGGACAGATCGTGCCGGATAACAGCCGATACAGGGTGCCCGCCTCCAGCGGCGACTCGTCGAGTAAACAGTGCATGGCCTTTCCTCATCAACGCATGGACAGAAGCCATTACGCTATCACACCCTGAGGTGAGCGCGTCATGTTAGGCTAGGCAACCAATGACGCTCTCGCGATTTTCCCTGTGCATCCATTAAGGCTGACGATACACGTGACTTTATCCACCTCTCCACGCCCGCTGTCCCCCTGCCGGAAAATCTGCCGTATCGAGCCTACTCAGTCGCTGTGCGAAGGCTGCGGGCGCACGCTGGACGAGATCGCCCGCTGGGGACAGATGACCGAGGCCGAAAAGGCCCCGGTATGGGAACGCCTCGACGCCGAAGGCTATGGCGTATCGTCGGAGAGTTCGGCGCGCGGCGGGTGATGCCGATCCAGCAGGATGTGGTGTAGCGCCCCACAGCGCACCAGCGGGTCGTCACAGTTGATCACGATATCCGAGTGCGCGAGCACGTAGCTACGTCCGGTGATGGTGTTTTCCACCACCTGATAGGCGCCTTCCTGGTGCGTGTCGATGAATGTGCCGATAAAGCCTGTGTTGCGCAGCGACACGGTTTCCAGCTTGTCGCCCTGGTTCAGCCGTCCTTCGTAATGCATCAGCGCCAGGCGCGCGGAGGTGCCGGTACCCGTGGTACTGCGGCAGATCACGCCGGGATGCACATAGGTGGTGGAACGTGAACGCACATAGCCTGCCGCGACGTTTTCTTCCGGCCCCATGAAATGCAGAAACGGCAGCGGCCCCACATCGCCCAGGGTGTAGTGGGAAAAGCCCCGCTCGGCCTTGATGGCTTCGACAATCTTATGCGCACAAAGCGCCAGCGCCGGCTCTTCTTCCAGGGTCAGCTTGAAGCCTAGTTCAGCGGCATCCACCAGCGCGTAAAAGCCGCCGCTGTAGGCAATCGAATAGGTCACGGGGCCAATGTCCGGCACCTGGATGGTCTCGCGGTAGGTGTCGATGTAGCTGGGCAGCCCGCCGCAGGTTACCGACTCCACCACGCCGTTATGCACCCTGGCTTCGACCTGGACAAGACCGGCCGGGGCTTCCAGCTTGAAGCGCTGTATCCCCTCCTGCTTGGGCACGATACCGCTTTCCAGCACCGCCGTGGCCGTGCACAGCGTGTTCGAGCCGGAGTAGATCGGGTAGCCCATAACCTCCATGATAATGTAGCCGGCCACGGCTTCCGGATCGCAGGGCGGCACCAGAAGATCCACCGACATCTCAGGGATGCCGTAGGGTTCCTCGAGCAGCAGTCGACGCAGGCCATCGGCGTCGTCACGCAGGTATTCCATCTGTGCGCGGACGCTGTCCCCGGGCAGGTTGTCGATGCCGCCGGTCACGATCCGGCTGACATCGCCGCCCGCGTGGGTATCCATTAGCTGGATGGTGTGCTGAGTATTCATTCGCCAGTCTCTTTGCGATCAGGAAGCGTTAAGGGCAAACGGCGCGCCATGGGTATCCCATTGGCTATCCGGGACGACCACGATCTTGCCCAGATAGTTACTGCCACGATTGACGAAATAGCGCTCGGCTTCATGGAGATCCGAGAGCTTGAACGCCGCGTGCAGGACTGGCTTGAGCTCGCCGCTGCGAATCCAGGCGATGAGCTGCTCGGCCTCTTCCCGGGTACCGTGGGAGACGCCAAAGATCTGCACCTGATAGAGATAAATCTTCGTCCACATGATCTCACTCACGTTGCCGCCGCTGGCGCCAGCGATGGAAAGGCGCGGATAGCGTTTGCGGTGCTGCATATCGACGATCATGGTATCGATAAACAGGTTGGTCATCTCGCCGCCGACCAGGTCCATCACGGCGTCGATGGGCTGGCCATTCGTCGTCGCCAATACACGATTCACAAAGGTCGGCAGATCCCCCCGGTCGATCACCGCCTCGGCGCCCAGCGCCCGAAGCGCGTCGGCCTTGTCGGGCTGGCTCACGGCGTAGGGAATCGCGCCCACGATGCGGCACAGCTGCATAAGCGCCGTGCCCACCCCGCCGCTTGCACCGCTCACCAGAACACGCTCACCCGCCGCAATACCGGCGGAAGTCATCATGTGATAGGCCGTCTGGTACGAGCACATCCCCATGGCGGCAAGCTCCGCATCGCGCAGATCCGGATTGGGTACATGGTGGAACTGGTCGGCGGGCACCGCGACGTACTCGGCATAGCCGCCGTCCGCGCCGTGGCCGTAGTAGTCGGGTGTCAGGTTGATGTCACGGCGATCATCGGCATAGAGGTTGAAATCCAGAAGCCCGCGCTCGCCGATGCGGGCGGTATCGACGCCCTCGCCCACTGCGACGATACGGCCAGCCACATCCGCCCCCTGAATACGCGGAAAGGTAAGCGTGGCCTCGCCGCCCATGGCGAACGATGTCACGTCGCCTTTATCCTTGGTGGGGTAAAGCCCTTCGCGGGCCTTACGGTCGGTATTGTTTTTCGCCGTGGCGGTCACCTGCACAAGCACCTGGCCCGGCTGGGGAGCGGGCGTGGTCACGTCCTTACGGTACTCAAGCTTCTCGATACCTCCATGCCCAGTCAGCAGCATGGCTGCCATGGTGTCGGGCGGCGTTGCATTCATCTTGGCGTCAGCCATTGGCTGGGCTCCTCCTAGCTAAGAGATAAGATGGTGTGCCTGATGATGACCATAACAAACTTTCGAGCCGTCTCAAGCAAGCTCGGTCTGTTGATCAAAACCAGTGCTTGCGTTTGAAAAGCCAGATCAACATAGCGCCGATACCCAGCATGACGCCCAAGACAAAGAAATAGCCGTAACGATAGCCAAGCTCGGGCATGTATTCGAAATTCATGCCATAAACACCCGCGAGGAAGGTGAGCGGCACAAAAATCGCGGTAATCACCGTGAGGACGCGCATGGTAATGTTGAGCTGGTGCGAAGAAATCGAAATGTAGCCATTCACCAGGTCGCCACAAATGTCGTAATACATTTGCGTAAGGGTATACAGCCGCTCGAAGCGCTCTTCCACATCGGTGATCGCGTGTAGGGTTTCGCTCTCTTCACGGGGCAGGTGCGCATAGTCGTAAGCGGTGAGCTCCTGGGTAATGCCCTTGTGGTAGCTGAATATGCGGCGCATTTTCACCAGCCGGGAGCGGTAGGCGATAATTCGGCGCATCAGCACGTCGTTGCCGTTTTCCAGCAGTTCATCTTCCAGATCGCTGAGGGCGACTTCGAACTCCAGCAGGCTGTCGATATAAAAACCCGCCGATAGATACATGACCCGCAATGCGACGTGCTCGGGCGAATAGGCCAGTAGCTTGGGCCCCTGCTCTTTAAGCAGACGCTCAATGCTCATCGCTTCGCCGGGATGCAGAGTCACCAGAAAACGTTCGCCAATAAAAAAGCACACCTGCTGGGGGACAAAGTTAAGCTGGGCATCAAACGAGGAAATGCCGCGGTAGATAATCAGCGTGTGATGACCGAACTCTTCGATCTTCGGCGGGTGTCGCTCCCGATGGGCGTCCTGGATCGCCATCGGATGGCAGTCGAAGTCGTCCAGCAGCCGCTGCTCGTCGGCTTGGGTTTCGCCTTGCATGTCCACCCAGATATGGCTGCCGGGCGTTTCCCGCCATACCGCAACGAGCTGTTCATCGCCTTCCTGCACCTGGCCGTCGGGGGTGGTCAACAGTGTCCGGATCATGGTCGTCCTTGGCGTGTGAGTGCGATTACGTGGCCGAGTGGGCCATGCGAACCTGTGCCTTGCCTGCATGCTTGGCGTCATACATGGCGACGTCAGCGCGTTTCAACAGTTCCTGGGCGGTTTCACTGGCCCCTGGGTAATAGAGCGCCACCCCAATGCTGGTACTGATATGAGCCGTGGCGCCTTCCAGAGGCAGCGGCTGCTCGATGGTGTCGACCAGTTGGCGGGCGAGCCGCTCGGCTGCCTCGGGAGCGATGTTTTCGAGCAGCACCACAAATTCGTCGCCCGCCCAGCGGGCCACGTAGTCGGTTTCGCGCACGGCGTCGGTCAGGCGTTTGGCCACCTCGCGCAGTAGCTGATCACCGGCAGCATGGCCGTGTTCATCATTGACCGACTTGAAGCCATCCAGATCCATGAACAGCACGGCCAGGGTGTTTTGCAGGCGTCGCGTGCGCGCCATGGCTTCCGGCAGTCGTTCATCCAGCGCGCGCCGGTTGGGCAGTTGGGTAAGCGCATCTTCGCGGGCCTGCTGATCACGCAGGCGCTCCAGCTGTATGCGCTCGGTGACGTCGTGCAGAAACAGGCTGCGGCGCTCCTTGCCCTCGATTTCCAGCGACTTGATACGCATCTCCACGGGCACTTGGCTGCCGTCACGGCGTGTGGCGTAATAGGTCATCGGCATTTGCTGGTCACCGCCAGGCACGCCTTCTGGAAAGATCAACTGCTTGAGAGATTGCGCCAAAGCCTCCTTGCGAGTCCAACCGAACATGGTTTGCGCCGCGCGATTCCAGTCCAACACCTTGTTGTTATCATCAATGCTGATATAGGCGTCGTAGGCTGACTCGATCACCAGATTCAACTCTTGCGTACGCCGCTCGATCTGGTTTTCAAGATCCTGGTGCAGCGCCTCGAGGGAGGCCTGGGAGGCTTCGCGGCGCTGCTTTTCAAACAAAAAGCGTTCACGCTGGTGAATTTCATCGGTCACGATCGCCGCGAGGTCCTTGAGCGCGGCGAGCTCGGCGTCACTCACCTTACGCGGCCGGGTATCCACGGCGCACAGCGATCCAAGCGCCAGGCCCAGAGTGGTGCGCAGCGGAATACCGACATAGAAACGCACGCCCTGGTCGACGGTCACCAGGGGGTTTTGGGCGAATCGGGGATCTTCTCTCGCATCCTCGACGATCAGCGGCACATCGTCAGCGATGGTGTAGGCGCAGAAAGCCACGTCGCGGGAGGTTTCACGGATATCGGTTCCAACACGGGATTTGATCCATTGGCGCTTCGCGTCGATCAGCGTGACCGTTGACGTGGGGACATCCAGCAGTTGGGTCACCAGCCGCGTGACCCGGTCGAACGCTGGCTCCTCCGGCGTATCCAGCAGCGCCAGCTCGTAAAGCGCTGACAGGCGTGCCTCTTCGTCGGGCAAAATTGGATAGTTCATTAGCGTGTCACCCATGCTGGTAGGCGGGGGACTACCAGCATACCGCGAACGCCACCGCTTTGCTCAATGTGTACGGAAACGCCCGACCATCGCGAGACCAACGCTGACCAGCGTGGAAGCGCACAGCGCGCCCAAGAAAGGGCCGAGCGTGGGGATGCCGTTGGGAAAGGTGGCCGCCATGAGGCCGGCAGCCAGGCTGCCATTCGCCACCCAGCCTGGCAGCACGGCGCCCAGCAACCCAGCAAGGCCGCCGGCAATCGCCGCCACGGCGCTCATGCGCCGCCATAGTCCCAGCAGCACCGGTACGACGATCGCGGCACATAGCAGATCGGCAACCAAAAACAGTCGCAGCACCGAGAGCCCCTGCAGCGCGATCACCACCACCGGCACCATCAGCGCGACGGTCAGCCAGCGCGCCGTGGTCAGCGACCTGCCCTGCTGTTCATGCTGGGAGACCAGCAGCGAGGCGATCGCGTTTTGCAGCGTATCCACGCTCGAGGCCACCAGCGTCACGGCCAGCACCAGCGCCACAAGCCCCAACCAGGACGGCGCATTGCCCAGCAGCGCAAAAAACGGCATAGGCGGACTGCCAAGCTCAACGCCGCTCATTGCGGCCAGCATTCCCAGGCCGCCAATCACCATGACCACGGCAACGGTCATGCCACCGCCCAGCCAGGCGCCGCGGCCCAGGCTTCCGGCATCCTGGGCGGCCCACACCCGCTGCCAATAACCCTGATGGAAAAGGTTGGCCGCGGTAACCGCGATCACTAACGTCAGCGCGACCCCCAGCGCCTCGCCTAGCGGGACGCTGGGCATCGAGGAGGTCGTGGGCATATCGGGCAGGTAGTTAAACGCCACGCCGCTGACGATAATCAATAACGCCACCAGCAGCCAGGCCTGCCAGCGGTCGGTGGCAAGGCTCGCCCGCAGTCCGCCGATCACGGTATAGGCCAGGGTACTTAGCGCAACGCCCAGCACCACGGCGGCGGGAGGCACATCGGAAAGCAGCGCAGTAATCGCGCCAATAGCGGTCAGCTCGGCGGCCAGAAAACACGCCATGTAGGCCACCGACACCAACGACACCCAGCGCCGCACGCCGCTGCCATAGCAGGCCTGGGCGAACTCGGCGATGCTCCTGCCCTCGGGCAGCGCACGGCGGATAGCAGGCCCATAAAGCCCCAGGACGATGAACGGCAGGGCCGACCCGATGGCATACCCGGCAAGCGCCACAGGCCCCACAAAGGCACCGATTTCCGGCGGGGCAAATAGGATCCACGCGCCCATGCCCGAGGCAAGGAAGGATAACCCCAGCGTGCCCCCCGACTGGGAATTGCGCGCGGTGATGTAGTCGTCAACCGTGCCATCGACCCAGCGGGCACGCAGACCAAGCAGAATGAAACAACCGAGTGCCGCGGCAAGCACGGCTGATGTCAGGTAAGGCATGTCGCACTTCCTCCGCCGGTATCATCCGGATCAGGTTCCAGGGTAAGCGCGAAGCGCACTCTCAGCCCGTTGGGGCTCCCCTGGCGACAGTGAATGAACAATTTTCTGAGCGGGTAGTATCCTCAACGATAACGGCGTCAGCGTAAAGCGCCAAGAATGTGCCGAAGCGCGCAGGCTTTCTGCGTTTCACGCGCCAGGGCCTTTCAATCTGGGCGACCGCTCGCCATACTCAGCAGATAACCCGATAACGTTAAAGAAACCGCGCGCTACAATAAAACGGTTCGCTCAAAGGGATAACGCTGATGCGCTATACAGAAGCCAAGGAACATACGCCGGGCAAGCTACACAAGCTGTTTGCAGACCCCTACAACGCGTTTGAGAACGATACCGACGAACGGCAGCTACACATTCACATCTCGTTGTACCTGTTGCTGGCACGCCCGATGAAACGCGGTCTGATGACGCTACGCGTGATCCACGGGTGGGAAAACGGCGGTTTCGAACCCCAGGATCTGCAGCACGTCGACTACCCCCTGCATACCGTGGCCGATTTCAAACGCGCGGTGAATGAGTTTACCCAGGCGTCAAAAGACAACCTGACCCTGCCCGCCGATGACGACGCCCTGCTGGCCGCCCCGCTGGAAGATGCCATTGCCAACGCCGAGGCAGATGGCCAGACGTTAAGCGACGAGACGCGCACGATCCCGGCGCGCTGGCCGGCATTCGAAGGCGGCCTGGCGCTCTACACGCTGTTCAAAATGTACCATCGCCTGGTCTACGGCGAGGACGAAGCCTATCGCTGCGCCCAATGCTACACGCCCAATGGGCTGCGCGAGATTCACGAATTTCATCTTGAAGAGGGCGAATTTGCGCTGCTGGTACCCACCGGCAATCACTTTATCACCGAGCCGTCGCTGCTGGTGCTGCACGAAAGTCAGTTGGACCCCATCGAACGGCTGCTGGAAGAGAGCCTGCCGATTTTTGAAGACTTCTAGGCGATTGCCTCAAGCTTTCCAGCGCCTCCCTTAAGCGGTTATCCGGCTGAAGGGAGGCTCAGCGTTGTCGTCAGCCAAGCGAGATAGTGCTGTTGATACCGCTGGAAACGTTCTCCGGCTCGAACCAGCGAGCGGTCACGGTCTTGGTTTGCGTCCAGAAGGCAATCGCCTGCTTGCCGTTCGGCCCCAGATCACCCAGCTTCGATCCACGCGAACCGGTAAAGCTGAAGTAGGCGACCGGCACCGGAATGGGCACGTTGATACCTATCTGGCCCACATCGATATCGGTTTCGAAGCGCCGCGCGACCCAGCCGGAGTTGGTAAAGATCGACGTGCCGTTGCCGTTGGGGTTGGCGTTGATAAAGGCGATGGCGTCATCCAGGGTGTCCACGTTGACCACGCAGAGCACCGGGCCAAAGATTTCCTCGCGGTACACCGTCATCTCCGCGGTGACGTCGGCAAACAGCGTCGGCCCCACGAAGTTGCCGTCAGGGTAACCCTCCACCGTGCAGCCACGACCGTCGACCATCAGCCTGGCGCCTTCCTTCTCGCCGGCCGTAATCAGGCGCTCGACCCGCTCTTTGGCCTGGGGAGACACCAGCGGACCCAGATCCGCATCGCGCTGGGTACCAGGGCCGACGGTCATACCGCGCGCACCCTGGACAATGTCATCCAGCCATTGGCGAGCTTCACCGACCAGCACCACTACCGAGTTGGCCATGCAGCGCTGCCCGGCGGCCCCGAAGGCGGAACCCAGCAGGCTGTCGATGGCTTGGCTGCGATTGGCGTCCGGCATAACCACGCAATGGTTTTTAGCGCCCATCATCGCCTGCATACGTTTGCCCGCGGCGGCGGACCGGTTGTAGAGCAGTGAGCCTACGTGGGTCGAGCCGATGAACGACAGCGCCTTGATATCCTGGTGATCGGCGATCTGATTGGCCACCTCAGGGCCGCCGTGAACCACGTTCAACACCCCCGCGGGAATACCAGCCTCATGGGCCAGTTCGACCAACCTCATGGTCGAGCTTGGGTCCTGCTCAGAGGGTTTCAGAACGAAGGTATTGCCGGTGGCAATGGCCAGCGGGAACATGAAGCACGGCAGCATGATCGGAAAGTTGAAGGCGGTAATGCCCGCCCCGACGCCCAGCGGCTGGTGCATGGTGTAGACATCGACTTCGTTGGCGGCATTGTCGGCCAGCTCGCCAAGCTGCAGCGAGGTGATCGAGCAGGCATGCTCCACCACTTCCAGCCCGCGCCCCACCTCACCTTCGGCATCCGGCAGCGTCTTGCCGTGCTCCTCGGTAATTAGCGCCGCCAGTTCGGGGGTGTGCTCACGAATCAATGCCTGCAGCTTGAGCATGATGCGCATGCGCTTGCCCAGTGGCACCTTGCGCCATTCCTTGAAGGCTGTTTTGGCGCTGGCAACGGCGCGCTCGACTTCGTCTGCGGTACAGAAGGGTACGCGGGCGACGACTGCCTGGGTGGCCGGATTCACCACGTCGCGCCACTCCCGGCTTTGCGACGTGACGGGCTGACCATCGATATACATGGGGATTTCGCGAACGGACATGGCATTGCTCCTGTTGTCATTATGGGGGGATCGGCGCCGGTCGACAGCGTGGCGGCATGCGTAGCAAAGGGACGTCGCCGCAAGCTCAATAGCGCATCACAGCAAGTTGACGTAAACGTCAAAGGGCCATGGCACGAGTAAACAGAATCTCGCCCGCGGCGTCAATTAGCCTTTCCCCCGCCACGCGTGGCTGGCTATGCTTGAGAACTATCCCGCCAACACCGTTTTAGGCGACTCACCACCAGGAGACCTGCATGCAGACGTTCAGCTGCCGCTGTGGCAACCCGCTGTTCTTTGAAAACACCCACTGCCTTGCCTGCCGGTCAGAGGTGGGCTGGTGCCCGGCGTGTGCCAACATCGTCGCGCTGGAAGCGCTGCCCGAAGGCGGCTATCGCTGCACTCATTCAGACTGCGCCACTCCCCTGATGAAGTGCCATAACTACGCCTTCGACAATGTCTGCAATCGGATGGTGGTCATGGACGACGGGCATGGCGACAAATTGTGCGACTGCTGTCGATATAACGCGGTGATTCCGGATATGACGATTGAGGGCAACCGTGAACGCTGGGCAGCGCTCGAAGCCGCCAAGCGTCGGCTGTTTCACACCCTCGATGTGCTGGGTCTGCCCCATGGCACCAACGGTGATGCCATCCAGGTGCCGCTCAGCTTCTCCTTCATGGCCGATGCGCTGCCCGACCAGGGGCTGTGGCGCTCAACCGCCAGTCAGGAAAAAGTCTATACCGGTCACGCCAACGGCCACATCACCATCAACGTCAAAGAAGCCGACGATGTCGAACGTGAGCGCCTGCGGGTCGACATGAACGAATCCCATCGCACCTTGATCGGTCACTTTCGCCATGAAATCGGCCACTACTACTGGGATCTACTGGTCAAGGCGCGCGACGAAGCAACCTGCCGCCGGGTGTTTGGCGATCATCACCACCCCAGCTACGCGGATGCGCTGGAACACTATTACCAACAAGGGGCACCCGCCGACTGGCCGACACGCTTCATTTCGGCGTATGCCGCCATGCACCCGTGGGAAGACTTTGCGGAAACCTTTGCGTTCTATCTGGATATGGTGGCGGTGCTGGATACCGCCATGCACATGGGGCTGTCACGAGCCGAGTATGACGGCTCGCTGGACGGCATGCTGCAGGCTTTCCATCAGGCGGGCATGGCGGTCAATGAGCTCAACCGCGACATGGGGCTGCTGGACCTGGCGCCCGGCGTGATAGCCCAGGCGGTACGCGACAAGCTCGCGTATGTGCATGAACTCATCCGCAACGCCCCGAGGATCAATGACGATCAGTCGTCGTCGATATCCTGATCGCCAGCATGACTCTGGGTTTGCCGCTGGGTCACATGGGGAATGCTGTCGGCACTGACAAAATAGGTGGCGCTCAGGGTGTCGTGAATCGCTGCAAAACCAATCTGCAGCTCGTCGACAAAGGCGTGCAGCTTGCTTGGCGAGTGGGCCAGCGCCTGGATGTCGGCATCCACCACATCCGCCCTCACCAGCGAGACGGTGGCGGCCACGCGGTCCTGCCTGGGCAATAACTGCAGCTCGTGGCCCAAGGTTTCCAGGCTGCAGGCGATAGAGCGCGGCAGATTGGGATCCTGAAGCAGAAAGCGCAGCACATCCGGGCCGCGAACGCGCAGGCGCACCTGCTGGCGATACATCTGGTAGGCGGTCAGCGACTTCAGCACGCTCATCCACTGCAGGTTTTCGAACGGCAACAGTTCTTCGGGATTTTGCGGCAGCAGACTCGCCGAGCGCACGTCGACGATCCGTGTGGTCATGTCGACCCGCTCCAGCTGGCGCCCAAGCTCAATGAAGGTACGTGCCGGGCCGTGGCTCAACGTACCTTCGATCAGCCCGGTCAGGGTCTGGCAGCCACGAATGACGCTTTTCAAAAAAGCATCGCGACGTCGCGGGCTGACGCCGTTCTCGGCGTGATCGGCAACGCTCAGGTAGAGCTGATTGACCTCTTCCCATATCTCGCGGGGCACCACATCGCGGGTGGTGCGCAGGTTTTCACGGGCGCTGGCCAGGGCGGAAAGAATCGAGCTGCCGCTTTGGGTATCGGCGCACAAGAAGTGCACCACGCTGCGCTCATCAAAGTCACCATGGCGTTCCGTGAATGCCTCGAGCGTGCCGGTCATTTCAATCAGCGGCCCCCAGCCAAGCGGCAGATGCCGAGGCAAATCCAGCATCAGGTGACTGTTGACGCTCAATAACCGCGCGGTGTCCTCGGCGCGTTCGATATAACGGGCCATCCAGTAAAGGTTTTCTGCGACGCGTGACAGCATGGGCTAGGCTCCTGTCCGCTCGGCGGCGGCCGCGGGGTGATCCTCGGTTTCGACAATCCAGGTGTCCTTGCTGCCGCCTCCCTGGGACGAATTGACCACCAGCGAGCCTTCCACCAGCGCCACACGGGTCAAGCCCCCGGTCGTTACATGCGTCTCAGGGCCGGACAGAATAAACGGTCGCAGGTCGACATGGCGCGGCTGAGGCAGGCCATTGGCCAGCGTCGGCGTGGTCGACAGCGCAAGCGTTGGCTGGGCCATGTAGTTACGCGGATTGGCGTTGATCAACTCGACGAACTGGTCACGGGTCTCTTTGGTTGAGCGCGGGCCGATCAGCATGCCGTAGCCACCGGATTCGTTGGCTGGTTTCACGACCAGCTCGTCCAGGTGTTCGAGCACATACTTGCGGTCGTCTTCGAACATGCACAAATAGCTGGGCACGTTGGGCAGCAGCGGTTGTTCATCCAGGTAATAACGAATCAACTCGGGCACGAAGGCGTAAACCACCTTGTCGTCGGCGACCCCGGCCCCCGGGGCATTGGCCAGGGCCACCTTACCCGACCGCCAGGCACGCATCAGGCCCGCCACCCCCAGCATGGAGTTTGGATTGAAGGCCTCGGGATCGAGAAATTCGTCGTCCACGCGTCGGTAAATCACGTCCACCCGCCGCAGCCCTTCCACGGTGCGCATGTAGACCACGTCATCGTCATCCACCAGCAGGTCGCTGCCCTGTACCAGTTCGACACCCATCTGCTGCGCCAGATAAGCGTGCTCGAAATACGCCGAGTTGTAGATCCCCGGGGTCAGCACCACGACCTGTGGCTCGTCGCCCGGGCGTGGCGACATGGCCGCCAGCATGTCGTAAAGCTGCGCCACGTAGTCATCCACGGGCAAGATCTTGCCAGAGGCAAACAGCTCCGGCAGCACACGTTTGGTCACGTTGCGGTTTTCGAGCATGTAGGAGACGCCGGAGGGGATGCGCAGGTTGTCTTCCAGCACGTAAAGGGTCCCGTCACCGCCGCGGACCAGATCGGAGCCGCAAATATGCGCCCAGACGCCGTGGGGCGGGTTGATACCCACGCACTGGGGGCGGAAGTTAACCGACTGCGCCAGTACTTCGGCGGGCAACACCTTGTCCTTGACCACTTTCTGCTCGTGGTAAAGATCGTCGATAAACAAGTTGAGCGCCTGAACGCGCTGCTTTAATCCCGCCTCGGTTTTGCGCCACTCATGGGCGGGAATAATGCGCGGCACAATATCAAACGGCCAGGCGCGATCGATCATGGCGCCTTCTGAATACACCGTGAAAGTGATGCCCATAGTGCGAATGGCGATTTCTGCAGCGGTTTTACGCTCGGCCAGCTCATCGGCCGTGAACCGCGCCAGCATATTGCAAAGCTCACCTGCCGACGCGCGGGGGCTGCCGGGTGCCGCCATCAGTTCATCGTAATAATCGCTACACGCATAGTTATTCCAATTCACTTGGCTCATGGGCGCTCTCCTGGCGCAGGGGAAGGACGGCGGCTGCTTGACTATCAGTTTAGGCAGGTCGCGCCCAAAAACGGGTAAACAAACTCAGCAATATACGTACCATCTTTTGCGCTTTTTCAACGTTCAAACAGCTACGCGCTTAAAACGTCGTCTTTATTGGGCCGGTTTATGAAATAAACGCTTTATAGCGGTGCATAAACTTCCTCTTTTTAGTGCAAAAACCGTTTTACACCTTACTTAAACGGCTTAACGGCAATGACAGCTGCAAAAAAGTAAAACTGGAACGATACTTGCGAGTAATAACCTAATTTTTAACCGGCTTTCGGTTGATTCCGGCTTTCATGAGGGTGGCTTATGACCATTCGCGTTGCCTTGCACCATCACACGACCTACCGCTTTGACCGACCGGTGCGCTTATCACCGCATGTGGTCCGTCTGCGCCCTGCCCCTCACTGCCGCACCCACATCGAGGCCTACTCGCTCAACATTTCCGGTGACGATCATTTTGTAAACTGGCAGCAGGACCCGTTTGGTAATTTCAATGCGCGCATCGTCTTCCCCGAGCCGCGGCGCGAGCTGACCATTGCCGTTGAACTCATCGCCCCGATGACGGTGATCAACCCGTTTGATTTTTTCCTGGATGACATCGCCCAGACCATTCCGTTTACTTACCCCGACGCGCTGCGCGCGGAACTCGGCCCTTACCTGGAAGTCACCGAAGCCGGGCCGCGCCTGATGGCGTGGCTCAAGGATGTGTCCCTGGAGCCGACCACCAGCGTCGACTTCCTGGTCGCCATCAACCAGCGTTTACAGCACGACATCAGCTATCTGGTGCGCATGGAACCGGGCGTGCAGAGCTGCGAGGAAACCCTGACGCTGGGTAGCGGCTCCTGCCGCGACAGTGCCTGGCTGATGGTCCAGATACTGCGCCACCTGGGGCTGGCGGCGCGCTTTGTCTCCGGTTATCTGATCCAGTTGACCCCGGACGTCAAGGCGCTGGATGGCCCGAGCGGCACCGATGTGGATTTCACCGACCTCCACGCCTGGACCGAAGTCTTCCTGCCCGGTGCGGGCTGGGTGGGGCTTGACCCGACCTCGGGCCTGTTTGCCGGCGAAGGGCATATTCCCCTGGCGGCCACGCCAACCACTGGCAGCGCCGCTGCGATCACCGGCTTTTCGGATAAGTGCGAGGTCGAGTTCGATGTGGAAATGCGCGTCGAGCGCCTCCACGAAGACCCGCGCGTGACCAAGCCCTACAGCGATCAGGCGTGGCAGCAGATCCTGCGGCTGGGCGATCAGGTGGATAGTGAGCTCAACCAGCAGGACGTCCGTCTGACCATGGGCGGCGAGCCCACCTTTGTGTCGTTCGACGACATGGAGAGCCCCGAGTGGAACACCGAAGCGCTGGGTGAACACAAGCGCGAACGCGCCGAGGTGCTGCTGACCCGTCTGCAAGCCGCCTTTGCGCCGGGCAGTGTCATTCAGCAGCAACAGGGCAAGTGGTACCCCGGTGAGCCGCTGCCGCGCTGGGCGCTTGCCTGCTACTGGCGCAAGGATGGCGTGCCGCTATGGCGCGACCCGCATTGGCTCGCCTGCATGGACGGCGCGCCCAAGGTGACAGCCGACGATACCATGGCCCAGCGCTTCACCCTGGCGCTGAGCGAACGGCTGGGCGTGCCCGAACGCCACTGGATTCCAGCCTATGAGGACGTTTATTACTACCTGTGGAAGGAGCAGACCCTACCGGTAAGCGTCGACCCCCGCGACGCTGATCTGAAAGACGACGCCGAGCGCCGCCGTCTCGCCCGGCTGCTGGAACAGGACCTGGGCGCGGCAGTAGGCTACGCCCTGCCGCTACGCCACTCGATTGTTCAGTCCCACCGCTGGGAAAGCGGTCACTGGCCGCTAAAACGCGACCAGCTGTATCTCGTTCCCGGCGACTCGCCCATGGGGCTGCGACTGCCGCTGTCGGCATTGCCTTGGGCTGACCCGGACGACCAGCCGCAGCCACAGTCGCTGTTTGCCCCCCGCCCCGAGATTGGCGATATTCATGGTGAAGTGGCCAGGCGACACGCCGAGCAGTCCCACCTGACCGGCGCCGAGCGTCACGGCCAAAGCCTGCACCCAAGCTCGAGTCATCCCGAAGGCGAAGCCGTTCAGCAGCAGCCCAGCGCCGAGAACGACCGCGACCACAAGGTGATACACACCAGCCTATGCGTGGAGCCCCGGGACGGACGTTTACACATTTTCCTGCCGCCGTTGACCCAGCTTGAACACTACCTGGATCTGCTCAGCAGCATTGAGGAGTGCGCCCGCGATCTTGGCTGCCCGGTGATGCTCGAAGGCTATGCCCCACCCCGCGACCCGCGCTTGGATAGCTTCATGATCACCCCCGACCCCGGCGTGATCGAGGTCAACATCATGCCGGCGGCCAGTTGGAAAACCCTGGTGGCGCAGACCGAGCGGCTTTACGACGAGGCCCGACAGGCGCGCCTGGGTACTGAGAAATTCATGCTCGATGGCCGCCACACGGGAACCGGCGGCGGCAACCACGTGACCCTGGGCGGCGTGACGCCGGAGGATTCACCGTTTCTGCGTCGCCCGGATCTGCTCGCCAGCCTGGTCACCTATTGGCAGCACCACCCCAGCCTTTCGTATCTGTTTTCAGGGCTGTTCATCGGCCCCACCAGCCAGGCACCGCGGGTAGATGAGGCGCGCCACGAAGCACTTTACGAGCTGGAGATCGCCCTTCAGCAGATGCCCCAGGGCGAGGTCGTACAGCCGTGGCTGGTCGATCGGCTGCTGCGCCACCTGCTCACCGACCTGACCGGCAATACCCACCGCGCCGAGTTCTGTATCGACAAGCTCTACTCGCCGGACAGCGACAGCGGCCGTTTGGGGCTTCTGGAGCTACGCGGCTTTGAAATGCCGCCCCACGCCCGCATGGGCCTGATGCAGATGCTGCTGATTCGCGCATTGGTCGCCCGCTGCTGGAAAACCCCTTACCGGGCCAAGCCGGTGCGCTGGGGTAGCGCCCTGCAGGACCGCTGGATGCTGCCGTATTACCTCTGGGAAGACCTGAACGACGTCCTTGGCGACCTGCGTCATCATGGGTTTGATTTCGATCTGGCCTGGTTTGCGCCGTTCCTCGAGTTTCGCTTCCCGGTGCATGGCCGGCTGCATACCCCCATGCTGGATATCGAGCTGCGTCAGGCCATCGAACCCTGGCACGTGCTGGGCGAGGAAGCCTCTGCCGGAGGCACCGCACGCTACGTGGACTCGTCGGTGGAGCGTTTGGAGGTCAAGGTCAACGGCATGAGCGGCGACCGCTACGTGGTCACCTGTAACGGGCGGCGCGTACCGCTCGCTTCCACCGGGCGTAACGGTGAGGCGGTGGCCGGGGTACGCTACCGGGCCTGGCAGCCGCCGTCGGCGCTGCACCCGCAGATTCCTGTCCACGCCCCACTGGTGTTTGACGTGGTCGACACCTGGAATCAGCGCTCCGTGGCGGGCTGCACCTATCATGTAGTGCACCCCACCGGGCGCAGTTTTGATACCTTCCCGGTTAACGCCTTCGAGGCAGAAGCAAGGCGCCTGGGACGCTTCAGCGAAAGCGGACACCGCCATGGCACCCAGGTACCACCGTCGGAAATACCCAGCCTGGAGCTGCCTTGCACGCTGGACTTACGCTGGTGTCCAAGCTAATCCACTGGTGAGTACTTTCTTATCCGCGCTGGCTGCAGGATAATCCGCTTCTTACCTTCTTCAGGACTACAAGGATCATGACGGCCCCTGTCTCCCCCTCACCGCTCGAGCTCGGCACTGCCGGGCTGGTTGAGGACTATCGGCATCAGCTAGGCAAGGGACAGCCCGGCACTTTTGACGCGCTGCTCGACCGCCACGGTCGCCTGCGCCCGGGTTGGGCGAACCTTATCGGCGCGCTGGAAGCGTTGGGCAAGGAGGGCCGCCATCGACAGCATGACGAGATCCAGCGGCTGCTGGCCGAGAACGGCGTCATCTTCAATATGCACGATGGTACCCAGGGGCGCACGTGGCGACTCGACCCGCTGCCCTGGGTGATCGACCAGGCACACTGGCAGGCGCTGGAAGCCGGCGTGACCCAGCGAAGCCGGCTGTTCAACGCCCTGTACCAGGATATCTACGGTGCCCGCACGCTGTTTGATGCGGGCCTGTTGCCGACCCAGTCGATGCTGGCGTCGCCGCATTTTCTACTGCCCTGTCACGGCGCAAAGCCCAGCGACCGACCCGCGATCAACTTCCACGGTGTCGATGTCATCCAGGATACCAAGGGCCAGTGGCGCGTCATGGGTGACCGCCTCCAGGCGCCCTCGGGCACCGGCTTTGCCCTGGAAAACCGCATTCTGATGGCCCGGGCACTGCCCGAGATGTACCGCAACGCGCCGTTAAAACGCTTGGCGGGCTTCCTGGACAAGTATCACCGCACGCTTACCGTGCTGGCCTATCAACACCGTGACAACCCCAAGGTCGTACTGCTCACGCCGGGGCCTGCCAGCCCGCGTTATTTCGAGCACGCCTACCTGGCCAACTATCTCAACATCGACCTCGCCGAAGGCCAGGACATGGTCGTGCGCGACAGCCAGCTGTGGCTGCGTACGCTGGGCGGGCTGCAGGCGGTGGACGTGGTGCTGCGCCACTGTGACGATGCCTACTGCGACCCGCTGGAGTTGAGGGGCGACTCACAGCTGGGCGTACCGGGATTGCTGCAGGCGGCACGGTCCAGCGGCGTGGCCATCTCCAACGCGCTGGGCGTCGGCGTGCTGGAACTCCCCGCGCTTGCCGACTACTTGCCGGCGCTGTGCGAGCACCTGCTCGGCGAACCCCTGTTGCTGCAATGGGCTAACTCGTACACCCCGACCGCCACGGCTCCGGTGTTCGATACCCACATGCAGCGCCTGACGCCGACCCCGCTCAACCTGCGCTGCTTTGTCTCGCGCACCCCAGGCAGCGTCAGCGCCGCGAGCGATCATGCCAGCCACTATCATGTCATGCCTGGCGGGCTGGCCTGGGTGGGCGCTCCCGGCTCGCCGTCCCTGGCAAGCCCGGTGGTCAAAGACGTATGGATCACCGCCGATACGCCACAGCCCCACGTCAGCCAGCTGCGTCAGGCGCGAGGCCCGGTGGTCGCCACCCGCGATGGCACCGACCTGCCCAGCCGCGTAGCCGAAAGCCTGTTCTGGCTGGGCCGCTACGGCGAGCGCCTGGATGCGCGTTCACGCCTGCTGCGCGAAGCGCTGTTGCGACTACTGGAAGTCGACCAGGATGACATTGCCGACCGGCTGCTCGATGAACTGCTGCTGATACTAGACATTGCGACCCGGGACGCCGATGGCGAGCCCAGCAAGGCACCGCTGGTAGGGTTTATCCAGAAACGCGACGCTCTGCTGGCCCAGTTCGACGATAGCCATCCCCAGGCGCTGGCGCCGCTGTTCGCCCAGCTGCTGGGCAACGCACGCAGCATACGCGACCATCTGGGCGATGATTCCTGGCGTGTGCTCCACCAGCTGCGCCAACGGGTCGGCGGGATGCACCCAGGTCATGACGCCAGCGCTGCCCGGCGCGCCTGCGAAGACCTTACCGCGCAGCTGGCGGCCTTCTTTGGGCTGTGCAACGAAACCATGCCCCACCATTACGGCTGGCGGTTCATGGATATCGGGCGTTTTCTGGATCGCGTGCTGGGGCTTTTGTCATTACTCAAACTGACGCTGAACGCGCCGCCCTCACCGGGGCTGGCACTTTGGGAGGTGGTCCTCGCCACGACCGATAACTTTACCGCCTACCGGCGGCGTTATCGCAGCGAACTTCACCCGGCCGCGATCCTCGACCTGCTGCTGTTCGATGAAACCAACCCGCGCTCGGTGGGCTACATGCTCAAGCGCCTCGAACGGCAAATCGACCGCTTACCCGGCGGCTCATCGCCTTACCGCAACGCCGAGCGGCGGCTGCTGATTCAGGCCAATGCGGCGCTGCACCTGGCCGATATCGAGCGCCTGAGCCACCTGGCCGATACCCCCGAGGCGCAACTTGCACTGGAGCAGTTGCTCGACGCCCTGATCGAGCCGCTGAGCGCGCTGTCGGATGCCATCAGTCATAGCCACTTCAGCCATGTCGAGCGGCCGCGCCAGCTGGTCAGCATGGAGCCGGACGCATGAACTACACCCTGCGCCATACCACCCGCTACCGCTATACGGCGCCGGTGACGCTATGCCATAGCGAAGCGCGGGTACTGCCGCGCAAGACGCCGCACCAGCAGTGCGGCGCCTCGGCGTTGACCATTCATCCGCTACCGGACGCCCAGGCGGAACGCCGCGACGTGTTCGGCAATCGCGTGCTGTATTTCGCGCTGGAAACCCTCCACCAGGCCCTGGACGTCACCGTGGTCACGCCAATCAGCACCCAGCCGCTGGGCCCGTTGCCCGCCCACTCTCCCGCCTGGGAACGCGTGGCCGAGCAGCTTAGCGTCGACAGCCATTTTGATCGCCAGCTATACCGGCTGGACTCGCCATTCATTCGCCGTAACGAGGCGCTGGCGGCGTTCGCCCGGCGCTGTTTTACCCCGGGGCGCCCGGTGGTCGAGGCGGCGCTGGCCCTCAACCAGCTGATCCACGCCTCTTTCGAATACGACCCCAGCGTCACCACCCTGGCCACGCCGCTGAGCGATGTGCTCGCCCAACAGCGCGGCGTGTGTCAGGACTTCGCCCATCTCGCGATCGGCGCCCTGCGCTCGATTGGCCTGGCGGCGCGTTACGTCAGTGGCTACCTGGAAACCCAGCCGCCTCCCGGTCAGCAACGTCTGGTGGGGGCGGATGCCTCCCATGCCTGGCTGGCTACCTGGATCCCCGACTGGGGCTGGCTGGCGCTGGACCCGACCAACGGCACCGTCGCCGGTGAGCAGCATCCGGTGTTGGGCTGGGGGCGTGATTACGCCGATGTGGCGCCGCTCAAGGGGGTCATGAACGGCGGTGGCGACCACCAGCTTGAGGTCGAGGTGGATGTCATGCCGCTAGCGGCTGATCAACCCGTTGGTTAACCAGGGTAGCCAGGCAAGCAGCACCAGCGTCACCAGCGTGGCCAGCAGGAACGGCAGCAGCGCGCGGAAGATTTTCAGCGGCGGCGCGCCGGTCATCGAGGAGGCAATGAACAACCCCGCTCCCACCGGGGGCGTTAACAGCCCCATCACCAGGGTCAGGCAGACGACCACGCCAAACTGATAGGGGCTGATGGCAAACTGATTTTCCGCAATCGGCATCAGAATCGGCACCACCAGAATCAATGCGGCAATGCCGTCGATCACCATGCCCACCAGCAGCAGCGCGCCAATCACCATCAACAGAAAGACAAAGGGGTCAGCGGTGAGCGCGGCGATCCACGCGGCCGCCATTTGCGGCAGGCGCTCGTAGACCACCACCCAGCCAAACACCCCGGCCGCGGCGATCAGCATGATCACCAGCCCGGCGTTGACCGCCGTGCGCTTGAGTATCTGGGGCATTTGCCCCAGACGCAGATCGCCGTAGACAAAGCGGCCCAAGAGTAAGGCCGCCAGAGAAGCCAGCGCCGCCGACTCGGTGGGCGTGGCAATGCCCAACAGAATGCCGCCGATGATGATCACCGGAATCAACAGTGCCGGCAGCCCCCATAGCGCATCGTGCCGCGCCTGGCGGCGACTGGGCCACTGCCCTTTGGGGTATTGCTGCACCAGTCCCACGAGTGCAATCACGATGAAAAAACTCGCGCCCAGCAGCAGTCCCGGTAGAAGCCCGGCAATGAACATTTCGGCAATCGGCACCTGGGCCATCACCCCGAACAGCACAAACAGCATCGAGGGCGGGATGATTGGCGACAACAGGCCGCCCGCAGCGGTAATCGCCGCGCTGTACGGGGTGTCGTAGCCTTCTTCTTCCATGGCCGGCACCATGGCGCGGGACATGATGGCGATCTGCGAGGCCGCCGAGCCAATAATCGCCGCCATCATCATGTTGGCGACCAGGTTGATGTAGGCCAGCCCCCCACGAAAGCCGCCCACCAGAATGCGCGCAAGGGCAATCAAGCGCTTGGTGAGGCCGCCCTCGTTCATCAATTCACCCGCCAGCATGAACAGCGGTATCGCCAGCAGGCCGTAGCTTTCGATGGCGCTGAACAGCTGCTGCGGGTAGGAATCAAACAGCACCGTATTGCCCGAGACCTGAATGTAGACCATCGCCGTCAGCGCGAGCACCAGCGCAATGGGGACGGCCCCCAGCAGAAGCAGGACAAATATCGCAATGGTCATGGGTACATCGCCTGTATCATCGCCACGTCTCGGCGGTCGGTTCGTCGCCGGGGTCACGCCACTGGGTAAGCGACTGGATGAGGTTGGCAAGCCCGTGCAGGCTAAGCGAGAGCGCAAACCACGGCACGATCAACCACGCCCAGAATTTTTTGATGCCCAGCGTCGAAGTGTTCTCGGCGTAAATGAAGTTGAACGTTTGGGTCTGAAACGCCCCGATATCGAACCCCAACCGGGCCAGTGCCAGCGGCTGATACCAGCGCCAGCACAGCCAGGCGAGCAGCACGGCAAACAGCAGCACCGTGGTGTCCACCCACAGGCCGACCAGCTTGCGGCCGGTGCGCGGCAGCAGGTCGCTGAGCAGGGTCACCGCGACCCCCTGGCGTCGCCGGAACACCGCGCCCGCGATCAGAAACGTCATCCAGATCATCGCGTAAATCGACAGCTCGCTTATCCAGTACAGCGGGCTGCCCAGCACACGAAAGCCAATATTGATCAGGATCAGGCAGGTGACCACCGCGGCCAGGGCCGCAGCGGCGATTTCTTCACAGCGGGCAAGCCCCGAGGAAAGGCGTTGCAGCATGATGGTCGAAGGCTCTTGTCGGTGGTCGTGGCGTTATCCTGGCGTTGCTTACTCGCGCAGGCGGTCGGCTTCTTCGCGCAGCGTCTCGAGCATGGGCGCCTTGGGTTCCCAGATCGCTTCCCACTCGGCTATCGCGTCGGAAAAGAACTCGGCGTCCGCTTCAACAATGTTGATATCCAATTCGCGGATCTCTTCTTCCTGGGCGGCATCTTTTTCTTCAAAGCCCACCAGCACGTTCTCCAGGTGCTCGGCCATGGTGGTATCGATCAGCTCGCGATCCTCTTCAGACAGCTCGCGCCATACGCGACCGGACACCACGCCCACCATGGGGAACATCATGTGGTTGGAGATCAGCAGGTGATCGGCCTGCTCGTAGAATTTGAGAATCAGGATCGAGTCGAAATCCATGTCGATGGCATCCACCTGACCGTTGGCCAGGGCATCGTAGACTTCGAGCAGCGGCATCGGCGCCGGGGCAGCACCGGTCGCGGTATAGAAATCTCGGATCGGCTCGAACGGGGTAATCCGCAGCCGCTGGCCTTCCAGGTCCTCAGCGCTTTCGATCGGGTCGCGGCTGAGCACCTGGCGCATGCCCACCATCCCGTAGCCCACCCCGACCAGGCCGACGTCTTGCGGCATCAGGTCGAGCAGCTCGCCGGCAGCGTCCGAACGCAGCAAGCGTGCGGCATGGTTGACGTCATCGACTAGATAAGGCGCATAAAGCGCGCCGAAGTCGGGAATCCGGTTGGAAATTTCGGCAATGGTCAGAAACGCCATGTCCAGCGCGCCGCTTTGCAACTGCTGGACCATCTGCGCTTCATTGCCCAACTGCTGCGCGGGAAAGACCGACACGCTATGCTCGCCGTCGGAGCGCTCATTGAGCGACTCGGCAAAGGCTTCGGCCTCGGTGGACCACAAATGCTGGGCCGGCGTAATCAGCCCCAGGCGGAAATCGCGAGCCTGGGCGTTGAGAGACGCCACCGCCAGCGAACTGGCGGCAACGGCGAGCGTCAATAGTTTACGTCGGTTCATGCAGGGCCTCATCCGCTATGGCAGCGATCCAACGCTGCCTCATGATTAATGGCCCTTAGCGTACCGCACACTCGCCGTTGAGGGCAGCTACTTACACTAACGTCGCATCCCGAGCCTGCGTGGCTAATCCACCGAGGCCAGATAAGCCGCCTTGAGGCGATAGAATTCGTCCACAATCGCGGCCATTTCCTCGCAATCGTAGTCACACAATCCGCTGACCACGAGCTTTTTCGAGCCCATACCAACCGGCTCACCGTCGGATTGAATGGCAAATTCTAGCAGCGCGTCGGCCCGCTTGCCCTGTACGTCCAGCGACGAGTGGTTAAGCGTCAGCCCCGGCGACATGCCGTCCAGCCGCTCCAGCGAAAAGCCCATGCTGTCGTAGATAACCAGCGGCCGCTTGGGGTTGAACATGACGCCATGCTCCTCCATCAGCGGCTTCAGGTAGTGGGGGAAGTTCTTGCCCGAAAATGCCACGTAGCACCGGGCAAAAGCCTCGATCACCGCGGCGTCGTAGGTGCTTTCCCCCCGCCGCGTGACCTGCAAATAGCACTTGCCGCCTTCGTCGCGCACCTCTAGCTCGCCATTGTCAGCTTCGCTGAACACCAGCGGGGTATCGGCCCCCACCATGTTGGTGAAACGAAACTCCATATGCCGCGACAGCCCAAACTTTGCCAGCACCAGGGCAAAGAGAAGATCGCCCGGCACGCAAAAACGCCGCGCGTCAGGGTTATGGATCGGGTTGTAATCTCCCGCCACACCCTTGGCGAAGTGGCTGGCCTGCTCGGCGGAGATCACTACATACTCTCCACGCTGGGTGTAAAATTCCTGGAACATGGCGTTGGCTGTCTGCTTTACGTTGAAATCAAAAGTCGATTGCGGACTTACGTGGCGCATAATGCCATAAAACATGGACTAGCAGGAGTCATCTTCAAGGACGGTTTTATGTCATCGCCACCGCCTGATACCACATCCCCGGCGCAAGCCAAGGTCTGGAAGCGACGCTTACCGCGCTGGCTCGCCATCACGTTGGGTGCTGTGGTGGGCCTGTTGCTGCTCTGGCTGGCGGGGAGTTATTGGCTGCTCAACAGCCAATGGCTGCCCGAGCGGCTGTCACAGGCGCCCGGGGTGGATATCCGCTGGGAGCAGGGCAGCAGCCGCCACCCCGGGCGCTGGGAAGTCCAGGGCTTGACGATACGCCGCGATGACGGCGCGCTTGAATTGACGCTCGACGCCGACCGGGCAACGCTCGAGCTCTCGTTGATGGCCCTGCTGCGTGGCGAGCTACACATCGAGTCGCTGGATGCCGAGGGGATCCGCGAGCTACAGCTTGGCGAGATGACGCTTCAGGGGGAAGGCCGGTTCAGCCTAAAGGACACCACGCTCAGTCGCGACACCCTGGCCATTCCCCAGGCGAACCTACAATTGACCCAGGGGCGGCTGGTGCGTGATCAGGATGGCGCTACCCTTGCCCGAGATATTCAGTTAGACGCCAGCGCCTCCCTCGACCGCATAACGCCCACCACCGCTGAAGGCGCGCTTGATCCCGAGCTTATCGGCGCGCTTTCAGCAAGCGCCCGTCTCAGCGCCCACGCCGACGCCTGGGATGTGTTCATGCCCTACCTGAGCGACCTGCCCTGGCTTGCGCTCAACGGCCGCGGGGATTTACGCGGTGACATCCGCCTTGACCACGGCCAGCTTCAACCCGGCAGCCAGATGACCCTCTCGGCCCCCGCGCTGGTCATGCGCGTCGACGAAGCCTACCTGGGGCAAGCGCAAGAAACGCGCTGGCAGCGCCCCGACCAGCAGCCCCCGGTACACAATGCCCAGGGAGACGGTGTTATCGCGTTGCGGGTGCCCGCTGAGTCACCCGATACGCTGACCCTCGACGCCACGTTGGATAACGTCGCGCTGTCCGAACGCCTTGCCGCTCGCCAGGCGGCGCCCTATGCCGACAACACGCACCTTGAATTCAATACCTCGCTGGATAACCGGCGCCTGGATCAGCTCAAGGCGCCAAACGCCGCCGCGCTCAGCCTGGAGGGACGCGTGCTCCGGCTGGATATGCTGGAGCGCTACCTTGAGCGGGCAGCCGCCGACTCATTAGACGGCGGTATTCACCTTGCCGGTGACGGACGCCTCGCCCTGGAGATGACGCTGTCAGATGACCGCCTTGAAACGGCGGACCTGACCGTCACCGCCAATGCGCTGCGCGCAAGCGCCATGGCGTTGACCGCGGAAGGCAACGGCACCCTCCACGCGCATCTGCCCACGCCCGAGACGTTCGCCGCCACGCTCAACCTGACCCAGGCAAAACTTCAACACCACGCCCGCCCCCTGCTGGCCGACGCGTCGCTGACGCTGACCGCCAACAGCCCGCTGGACCCTGACGCCGCGCGCCGCTATGCCACGGGGTCATTGCGCTGGGAAGAGGCGACGCTGCCCGATATTGGCGAGCTGCAAGGCTATGTGGACACCTTCCTGCCCGACGCGGCACCGCTGCGTCTGGTCAGCGGCCAGGCGCGCAGCCAAGGGCGGCTAACCCTGACGCCCGACCAGCTGAGCGGTAACGCCACCCTCGCCGGCAGCCGCTGGATCACCGATTGGTCAACCGCCAATGACACCCATCGCCTGACCAGCGACATGCAGCTCGACCTGGCCATCAACCAGGCGGCGATGGACGCCAGCACGCTGGACATCAGCGGCAGCCGCCTTGAGTGGCAGGTGAGCGACACCGCTCGGCAAGCGCGCCAGGAGAGCACGCTGACAAGCGCGCTAACCCTCCACGAAGGGCGTTTTCAGCGCGAAGATGGCCAACCAGGCGGCCAGTTCGCCTTGTCCGGCAGCGTCCAGCACCTGGGCTTTCTCAACGCCTTCCTGCCCGACGCCCACGGCCTTGCCCTCGACGGCGAGGGACAGCTATCAGCCCAGGGTGGCTTCAAGGCTGACCGATTGATCGCCCCCACCCGGCTTCGCGTGGTGGCCAATCCTCTGCGGGTTGATTTTCTGGATTACCGCGCCAGCGGGCGGGGTGAGCTGACCGCGCAGTTGGACAGCACCGAGCGGGCGCTGCTCTCCCTGGGCATTCCGCGTTTTTCGCTAGCCCGCCAGGGCGATGACAGCCCTCATGTGGAAGGCCGACATCTGGCCCTCACCACCACGACCGAGGCCTTTTCCGCGGTCATCGACGACCCGCAGCCCGAGCACTTCACCACCCGGATCAGCTTGCCGATCATCGATGTGCCGGACATCACCCGCTACAACGCCTACCTGCCCGAGGGCGCTGGGGTCAGACTGCTGGATGGTCAGGCGAGCCTATCCAGCGAGCTTGTGTTACGCGGTATGCAGGGCGAAGGCGACGTAACGTTCAGGGCGTTCGGCACCGAGCTCTCACTGCTTGAGCAACGGCTGCGTGGCGATATCCACATGGAGCTGGTACTCAGCGAAGGCGATCTGGAGGCCATGCGCTTTGTCGCCAACGATTCCTTCCTGCGCCTGGAGAACGTCTCAAGAATGGGCAACGCAGCGACCAGCGATGCGGGCTGGTGGGCACAGCTGGATATGCACGAGGCAGCGCTTCTCTGGGAGACGCCCGTCAATCTTAATGCCCGCCTGGGGCTGCGGCTGCGCGACAGCGGCCTGCTCGCGCGGCTGTTTCTCGCCCGGGCCCGGGAGAGTGACTGGCTTGGGCGGCTACTCAGCGTGCGCGATATCGAAGGTAGTGCCCTCCTCCGCTTGAACGACAAGCGGCTGGATCTGAATGATCTGCAGCTAAGTGGCGGGCCACTGCTGCTGTTGGCTGACCTGACCCTGGCTGAGCAGACCGCCAACGGCGCGCTTTACGCACGCCTGGGGCGGCTCGGTGTGGGCGTCGAGCTAGAGGACCGCGAACCCACCCTGAAAGTCCTCCAGCCACGCCGCTGGTTTGAGCGCTGGCGAGAAACCCACCGCCGCGTCAGACCCTAGGTCGGTTAGCGCTGCTTACGCTCATGACGAATCATGCGCACCCGCTCCTTGGCCTTTTGCGGCGTCGACAGCGGCTCGCCCGTGTCGTTGGGGGCCTTGCGCGGCACGCTCACCCAGGCAAACACCGGCAACGCCAGCTGCCAATGGATGGCGGCCAGGCGTAAACCCAGCGTCACGCTCAGCGACGCGACGATGCTCACGGCAGGCGGTGCTCCCAGCGCATGCAGGGCCACATAGACGATCCCCCCGGCCATCGCCGCCGTGGCGTAGACCTCCTCGCGCAGCACCATCGGCACCCGCTGAGCCAGCACATCACGGATCATGCCCCCGGCCACGCCGGTCATCATGCCCATCAGTACTGCGACCACCCCCGGACTTCCCAGCAGCAGCGCCTTGTGGGTGCCAATGACGGTAAACAGCGCCAATCCAAAGGCATCGGCCACCGGCAAAAAGCCCCTCGACAGGCGGTGGATATAATGAAACCCCAACAGCGACACGCTCACCGTGGCGAAAATCACCCACAGGTAGGTTGGATCGGTGACCCAGAATACCGGCCGCACTCCCAGCACCAGATCGCGCAGCGTGCCGCCACCAATGCCAGTGACCGCCGCCAGCACCAGCATACCAATGGGATCCATTCGCGACCGGCACGCCAAAATCACGCCCGACAGCGCAAACACGATGACCCCCGCTATATCCAGCCAGTAGACAACGCCCGACACGCGCTTCCCCTTTATCCGCTAGTGAATCAAGGCAAGCAGGATAGCATCTCCCCTTCTCGATTAAGGTCCACGCTGCTCATTTTTTAATCACCTGCGACCTATTTTGTAAGCGATTGCCGACACGGTTTGTAAGATATGCTGAGATCACTCGATTCAATAAGTGCAGCGTTTAGGGCAAGCATCACTGAATACGTTACTCTAAGGCGAATTCCACCGATCATTAACAGGAGCGCCCATGGACTGGAACCCCGCTTATAGCTGGCTTGTACTCGCCTTGTTGCTCAGCCTGGCGGAATTGACCTCCGGGGCGATGCTATTGCTCGCCCTGGGGGTCGCCGCGGCGCTGACGGCAGCGGTCACGGCGCTGGGGCTTACCCTACCCTGGCAGTTGATCAGCATGGGCGTTTTTGCCGGTGTGCTGGTGCCCCTGGGTGTGATGGTGATTCGCCCGCGCTTTTCGCCCAAGGGCGTTGCTTACGGCACCACCGGCACCGGTGTTGAAAGAGACAACCAGTACACCACGCTAAAACGCGACTTCGATGACGCCACCGGGATCAAGGTCAACGGTGATTTCTATCGCTTACGCGTCATCGACAGTGACCAGACCGAATTACCTCCGGGTACTCCGGTGGTATTTAAACGCTTCGAGGGCACAACGGCCCTTGTCCAGCTCCACCCGTCAGCCAATGCAGCCCCTTCGGCTGATACGACCCAACCCAAGGAACCTTAAAAATGGATTTACCCATTAGCCCTGGCTTACTGATAAGCCTGATTATTGTCGTCATCGGCATACTGATCATTTCGAAAGGCCTGGTGATCGTGCGCCAATCTGAAGTGATGGTCATCGAGCGACTCGGTTCGTTTCATCGCGTGCTGGAAAGCGGCATCAACATCATCGTGCCGTTTATCGAGCAACCCCGGGCCATCACGATGCTGCGTTACCGCAAGATGGGCGAGGACTACACGGCCATTACCACCGACGAGACCCGTATCGACCGCCGCGAAACGGTAATGGATTTTCCCGGTCAGCCGGTGGTGACCACCGACAACGTCACCGTGCGTATCAATGGCGCGCTCTACTATCAGATCATCGACCCCAAGCGGGCGGTCTACGAAGTCGAGAACATGAGCCAGGCGGTGGAAGTGCTGGCCAAGACCACCCTGCGTTCGGTGGTCGGCAAGATGGAGCTGGACAAACTGTTCGAATCCCGCGCGGAGGTGAACAACGAAATCCAGGCCGCCATGGAAGAACCGGCCTCCAAGTGGGGCGTCAAGATCTCCCGCGTCGAGGTGCAAGATATCGCCATGCCGGATGAGGTCGAGTCCGCCATGCGCCTGCAGATGGCTGCCGAGCGTAAGCGGCGCGCCACCGTGACCGAGGCGGAAGGCGAAAAGTCCGCCGCCATCGCCATGGCCCAGGGCCAGCGGGAATCGTCTATCCTTAATGCCGAAGGCGATAAAGAGTCGGCCATCTTGCGCGCCCAGGGTGAACAGGAGTCGATCAAGCTGGTGCTCAGCGCCATTGGCGACAGCGAAGAGAACAAGCGCACCGTAGTGGGCTACCTGCTGGGCCAGAGCTACATCAAAGGACTGCCCAACATGGCCAAAGACGGCGAGCGGGTCTTCGTGCCCTACGAGTCGTCTGCCTTGCTGGGCTCGATGGGCATGTTCCGCGAAATGGCCGGCTCACCGGAAGATAGCGTGGCCAGCCACCTGAAAAACCGTAACGGCAGTCGCGAAAACGGCTTCCAGAGCGGGATTGTCGGTGGTGCTGCCAGCGGTAACTAGTTAACTGTTTATCCAGCATCCATCGATGTTCAAGCCGGGCCCATAGCGGCCCGGCTTTATTGTGTCTGGAGAGCATATAAAAAAAGACCGACCAACGTTGAAGTAAACATCGTCGCCTGAACCACGTTTTTGGTTAAACTAAGGGTGGCTCAAGCGCATGGGCCTCACACCGCATTCACACCGTTGATAACCCCAGTGGCTGCATTGATGAGTAGAATGCCCGCTACCAGCAGATGAGGACGCTCACCATGTTGCCCCGTGGGTCCGCCATACGTCTTTGCACTCTCGTGTTCATCGCCTTCGCGTTGCTGATGGCGATGACGGGTGCTGTGCGCGCGGAGGCCCTGTCTCAAACGCCGGAAAGCTGGGAATACCGCTGGGGAGACTCACCCCTTGATGCCAACGGCGCCCCCCAGTGGCTGAACAGTGACGCTGACGACTGGCAGTCGGTGATGTCGCCGTCCAACCCGCCTGGGCGTGATGGGCATCAGCACCTGTGGTTACGTACCACCTTGCCTGACGGCGAGTGGAACGACCCCGTTCTCTACATCACCAGTATCAATTTAATTGGTCAGGCCTACCTCGGCGACGAACTGGTTTACCAGTACGGCGAATTTGACGACCAGGGGCGCGGCGATTTTGCGGGCTGGCCCTGGCATATGATTGACCTGCCGGACGACGCTGCCGGCCAGACGCTCACGTTCCGCCTCTATTCCTACTACACCAGCATTGGTCTATGGGGTGAAGTGCAGGTGATGGAGCGTATTGATGTGCTCAAGCAGGTCATTCATGACTCGGCCCAAGACCTGGGCGTAAGCGCACTGGTCTTGGTGCTCGCCATTCTGGCGACGATTTTCGCCCTTATCGGGCCGGAGCGGCGAGGCTTCATGGCCATCGCGCTCTTTGCCTATGCCTCTGGGCTAATGCTGCTGGCCGAGGCGCCCGCCCGGCAGCTGATCGCCGACGGCGCCCTGGCCTGGGATACGCTCCGAGCAGGCAGTTACTACACCCTGCCCATCGCGCTGGGGATGCTGCTCAGCTATTGGCTTGAAGGCACGGCAAAACGCTGGATTACCCGGCTGTGGGCGCTGCACTTGGCGTACCTGGCGGTTGCCATTGGCCTGGTACAGCTGGGGGTTATCAGCCTTTCGATCACCTTCCCCATCTTTGATGTACTGCTCGCCGTGACCATGCCATTTATGTTGCTGCTCGCCCTGTTCCGCTTCCGGCGGCTCAACCTTGAACAGCGCCTGCTGGTGCTGAGCTTCACCTTTTATGCCCCGCTGTTACTCGCCGACATGATCGTCGCGCACGGTTTTGTGGCCTGGCGCTCGGTACCGTTGAGCTATGGCAGTCTGGCCTTTTCCCTGGCGATTGCGGCGATTTTTCTGTGGCACTATCGGCGCACCCAGCAGCAACTGGCCTCGGCAAACGAAACCCTCGAACAGCAAGTGGCCTCACGTACCGCTGAGCTCGACCAGCTCGTCCGCGAGCTCGAGGGCCTGTCCTTTGAAGACCCGCTCACCGGGCTCCATAATCGACGCCATTTCAACACGGTCTTCGACCACGAGTGTCGCCGGGCACAACAGCATGGCAGCCAGCTGTCGCTGCTGATGCTGGACCTGGATCATTTCAAGGACATCAACGACCATTTCGGCCACGATGCAGGCGATACCGTGCTGGTCGAGATGGCCGCGTTAATGCGTCAGCACTTCATGGACCTGGGCGTGGTCTGTCGCATCGGTGGCGAAGAGTTTGTCGCCCTGCTCCCAGGCACCTCCGCCAAAGCCGCCGAAGCCAGCGCCAACGCCTTATTGAAGGTAGTGACCCAAACCAACTGGTCCCACCGGGCAACCCCGCTCAGATGCATCACTTTTTCCTGCGGCATCGCCACCTATCCCGACCATACCAAGGAACCGAAACAGCTGCTGCGGCATGCCGACGAAGCGCTCTATCACGCCAAACGCAGCGGCCGGAACCGCTGCGTGGTCTGGTCTGCCTCGTTCGAGGAACACGGCTTCATGCTCGGCCGTCGGCAACCCCAGTAGCCGTCACGTCTGCGTTGCGGCTAAGGCGAGTCCGTGGCCAAAAAGTGATCGATGAACAC
Organism: Halomonas sp. HL-48; assembly: GCF_001314875.1. Lineage (GTDB taxonomy): Bacteria > Pseudomonadota > Gammaproteobacteria > Pseudomonadales > Halomonadaceae > Vreelandella. Next base: position 37,634 of record NZ_LJZS01000007.1, on the reverse strand, counting down.
GCCGTAGTCCTGCTCGACGCAATCGGCATAGGCCACCGCCAGGGTCGATACCACGTCGACAAACTGGGCTTCACGCTCTTCCAAGCGTCGGCAAACCGCCAGCGCAAACGGCCTGTGGTCTCCCTTGTTCAATGCCTGCGCCCCGCGCAGATGCTCGCGGGCCAGAATCTGTCCCCATTGGCGAGCAAGTTTACGATATGGCTTTGCGCCTGAAAGCTTATGGGTGGGAAAGTCTTTCTTGAACGGCGAGCGCTCACGCACCGAAAATATCTTGTCGTTCATGAAGAGCCAGCCCAGGTAGGCGTCCGGGTGTTCCGCAATGGCATGAAACGCCGCCGCATGGCGGATGCCTTCGTTGGGAAACAGCTTTCGCCACGCCTGCTGCTGGGGCTTCGTCATCAAGCGAAAAGCGTCAGGCGCCACCTGCTCCTTCACATCCAGAATGATGTCGTCGTGCTCATGCTCGACGCCGCCTTCAATCAGTACGTAATAACGCTCCACGCCCAGCGAGCCGGTGCCCGCATCCAGACGCCGCGCGGTATCCTTGACGCGGAAATGATGGGGGTCGCTTTCTTTGAGCGGCGCTTGAAGCGTTTGCTGATAGTCCTGCTCGATCACGCGGCGCAGCTGGCTGGCGACATCCGCCGGCAGGTTGGCAAGCTTGCCCGGGCGTTCGGCAAACTGGCGGCCTTGCTGCTTATCCAGCGTGGTCCACTTTTCCAGCATGCGGGCGCGGCTTTGCTTATCCGCCACCTTGCTCATGAAGGGCTTTAGCGGACCTTTGGCGCTATTCAGCGTGACTGCCTCGATGGGGTTGTCGTCGGTATAGTCCGCCAGGGTGTGATAGTAGCCTTCCAGTAATGTTTTAAGCGCTTTGTCTATCGCCTTGGGGCTAAGCCCGGCATTTTCGCGGCCATCGAGCACCACGCTCACCGCCAGGCGCCACACATCGTACTGATAGTCGCCGATCAGGGCGTCGTCGAAATCATCCATACCGTAGCGCACCTGGTCATCATGGTGACCATAGGCGCCGACGTTGTAGACATGGGCGTCGCCCTGCAGCCAGGTTTGGGTATCCGGCCAGCCGCCGAAAAGCGCAAAGCGCCAGTCGTGCCACATATCCTGCCAGTACAAGTGATTGGTGCCGCGAAAGAAGCGGTAAGGCGATGCGGCCATTTTGGCGTACTTGGCCTGGCGAGTCGTCGCCGCCAGTGGCGCGTTGGTCTGCTGAATGGCCTCGATTACTTGCTGAGGGCGGTTGTGTCCCGTTAGTGCATGACTCATCGCAATGCCTTTGTCGGTGCATAAAAGCTCTGCTACCAGCGTAGGCTAGAAAGGTTAAGAGATTAAGTCAGCCCACCGTCTCGAGGCTCAGCGGCATCTCGGCGTTCAGTCATCGACGATAAACTCGTGAGCGCTACCCAGCCAGTGCATGGGTGATCGCCAGCAGATGCGGTTTTCGTAGGCGTTGAGCGTCGCTGAGCGCTTTTCGAGACATCATAAAAAAGACTGAGGGCTTACCGGCCTACCCTCCTTTATAAAAGCCCTCCCTGTCCCCTAAGCTGCTAGTCTGGTAGTCAAATAACGTTGAGTGTCCACCATAACGCACATGCCCCTTTCAGTGAGACATGCCCATCGACTTGCATTGGCGACGCTTGCGCCGCGAGTTTTTGCCTTCTGTCATACCTTCGGACTAACGGTCTGGATCACCGTGGCCGAGGATAGCGGCTGGAAGCTTATTCTGCCGGGCGTATTGCTGCTGATCTGGCCAGGCCTTGCGTACCTGCATGCCGCATGCGCTCAGAATTCCAAGCGCGCCGAGTTCAGAAACCTCCTCTGCGACAGTCTGCTGTTTGGCGCTTGGTGCAGCGTACTGGACTTTTACGTTCTGGCCACCGTTACCATTGGTCTGGCGTGTTTGATGAATAATCTAGTGGTCGGCGGCCCTCGCCAAATGCTTGTTTCAGCGGCACTGTTCAGCATCGCGGCGGCAAGCGGAAGCGCCCTCACCGGCGGTGATTTTCGCCCCTATGTCAGCACCCCGTTAGACATTTACCAGTGGACGGGCGCCGTCGTCTATTTTCTGACCATCGGCCGCGTCACCTACAGCCAGAACCGTAAGATAGGCCGCAGCATTGGCGAAATAAAATTTCAGAACCGGGTTTTTCATGCCTTGCTGGATCTCGGGACAGTCGTCAATAGTGCTACCAACATCCATCGCCTGCTGAATAATTCCTTAAACCATCTTCACAGCCATTTTCCTGATTACGGCTTTGCCGTTTACCTGCAAGAACGGCAACGCCCGGACGTAATCCGCTATGCAGCCACGGCAGGCATTGGCGCAAAAGATGAGCGACAACTGTTGGACTTGTTCGCCAGCCTCTCAGCACCAACGCCCCACTCTCTCAAGACACACCAGACAAGCGACGGTGAGATGCTCTATGCCACTTCCATGGGTGGCCGTCTCAGCCTGCACGAGGGGTGGCTGATCGTGAAGGCGCCCAAGCCGAACAGAACGCTGGAGCCGATATTGCCCTTGTTTGCCGATCAGCTCGCCGCGGCGACCGAAAACAAACTGCTGCATCTGGAATTGCAGAAGACCGCAGAGCGCGACGGCCTCACCGGCCTTTACAACCGCGGCTTTCTCGAATCCGCGCTACAGGCAAGCATTCAGGGCAAAGCGCAAACGCCAAGCCTGGATTTTGCCTTACTGATGATGGATGTCGATGGACTCAAGGACGTCAATGACCGCCATGGGCATATCGCAGGCGACCAGTTGATCACCACCGTGGCCGAAAGCCTGCAGCAGCATTGCCGCGACAGTGACATCCTGGCGCGCTATGGCGGCGACGAATTCGTCATTCTGTTCCCGTCTGCCGACCTTTCGGCCGCTAGGCGTCTGGCTGACCTGATAAGGGAACACCTGCCTGACCAACAATGCATCATCACAACCGCTGAGGGCGACCGAGAAGCTCTCGCGCTGGATGTGAGCCTTGGGTGCGCAAGCTCAAGCGAAGCCCCTGCCCAGCAGGTCCTGGCGCTAGCAGATAAGCGCATGTACCTCGACAAAAGCCAGCGCCGCAGGCAAAGAAACCATGGATAAGGCACGACAAAGTGGACGCCCTTGTAAACGCATGTCACCAGCCGCTGCCTCGTGGCTGACCCCACTGATCGCTATGCACCAAATCACTTAATGGCAGACGAGCGCGCCAGCCCTTGGCTTCAAGTTCCGGCTGGTCTAAAAACTCGCTCACGTAGCCAAGGCAGAGATACGCCAGCGGGTAAACGTGCTCTGGCAGGTTTAATGCCTCGCTTAGCTGCGCCTGGTCGAGAATACTCACCCAGCCAACGCCAATGCCTTCTGCCCGCGCCGCCAGCCAGAGGTTTTGCACGGCTAAACAGGTGCTGAACAGGTCGGTTTCCACAATGCTATTGCGCCCCAGCACATGGGGCCCGCCACGGCTGCGATCGCAGGTAATGCAAAGGTTCAGCGGGCTTTCCATAATCCCTTGCAGCTTAAGGCTGCGATAATGCTCTTTACGTTCGCCTTCAAAGCGCTCTGCGGCCTTCTGGTTCTCCTGCTCGAACAATGCCAGCACCGCTTCCCGGACGTCGCGACTTTCAATCACGATGAAATCCCAGGGCTGCATAAACCCCACGGACGGCGCGTGGTGTGCCGCCTCCAACAGGCGGGTCAGCACATCCTTGGGAATCGGGTCGGGCAGAAACTGCGCGCGCACATCGCGCCGCTCAAAGATGGCGCGGTAAAGGCCACGCCGCTCGGCATCGGAAAAACGCTGGTTCGAGGTGGTCATCGTGCTGATCGGGCCTTTTACTGATGGGGATTGTCGTTAAAGGATACGCCGCTCCATGTAGTGAGTATTGCCCTGTGTTTTACAAATGCGAAACCCCATCCGCTCATAAAGCGCCAAGGCGGGATTGATACAGAATACTCGGAGCCGGACCCGGTGAATCCCTGCGCGTTGGGCGATGTCCATCACGTGGCGTATGGCTGCTTCACCTAACCCTTGGCGCTGCCACTGCGGATCAATTTGCAGTTCGCGGATATAGTAGGCGTTTTCATCGTGATTGATGCACAACAAACCCACTTGGCAAGCGTTGATAACCAACGCGTAACTGTCTAGCTCGCGCCAGTCTTTATCGAACAAGACGGGGTCCCAGTGCATATCCAACTGCTGATAGTAGGCCGTCATGTTTTGACGAATAATGCTTTCCGCGAACGCCTTGTCGTCAGTTCGCTGAATAATGGCGTCCATACAGCTCTCTGCGTTTTAGCCTGCGGGGATAGTTTGAACGCATAGAGGACAAAACGCCAAGGCAGCCGCCCTGGCGTTTTGGTTTCAGGCCGGGCGTATCCCCTAGCCCAACTGAAACGGATAAACCGAGCCAATCTTTAACAACTGCGTCAGTTCGTCCAGCGCGGTGAGAGACTCTTCCGCCAGCGCTGGATCGGCTAGATCATCAGGGGCTAAGCGGTCGCGATAATGGCGCTCCACCCAGGCTGTCAGCTCATCATAGAGCGCATCGGTGAGCAGCACGCGGCCGGTTAGCGCTGCTCGCTCTGTCTCGGAAAGAACCACGCGCAGTCGCAGGCAGGCGGGGCCGCCGCCGTTGCGCATGCTCTGCTTGACGTCCTTTACGATCACCTCACTGATCGGATTATTACCCGCCAGCAGCGAATCTTGAATGGTGCGCCATACCGCCTCGCGCTCCTGGCATTCGCCGGGCACGACCAGGGTCATGGTGCCATCCGGGTTGGAGAGCAGTTGCGAGTTGAACAGATACGACGCCACGGCGTCTTCCATGCTCACCGCCTCTACGGGGACCCGCACGGGAATTAACGGCGTGGCCATTTTGGCGCGCAGCTCATCGAGCGTGCCCTCTTCATCCAGGAAGGCCATTTCGTGGTAGAGCAGCACGGGCCCGTTGCCCACGGCAATCACGTCGTTGTGGAAAACGCCCGCGTCGATGGCCTCCGGATGCTGCTGGGCAAAGACGGTTTGTGCCTCCGTCAGCCCATGCTGGCGCGCCACCGCCTGGCTGGCTTCCAGAGTTTGCCTTGCAGGATAGCGTTTTGGCTCTTTTTCACCGCCAAACGCCTGGCGGCCATACACAAACAGGTGAACGCCTGGCTCGCCGTATTCACCGCATAACCGGGTGTGATTGGCCGCGCCTTCATCGGCAAAGGCGGGGGTAGCGGGCAGCACCGGGTGGTGCGCGAAGTGCCGTTCGTCGCGGAAGATTGCCTGGAGCACGCGGCCGGTGGTTTGCGGTTCTAAATAGCGGTGAAAGCTGGACTGAAGATTAGCTGGCGTAAAATGCACCCGGCCGTCCGTCGCGTCCAGGCTGGGCGTCATCATACCCGCGTTGGCGGTCCACATGCTGGACGCCGAGCAGACCGCACGCAGCAGCTGCGGTGCCTCTTTGGCAGCACGGGCCAGCACCTCACGGTTGCTGCCGCTAAAGCCCAGATCGCGCAGTGCGCCAATGTCCGGCCTCTGCTGGGGAGGCAGTACACCCTGGGCGTAGCCGGCGTCCATCAGCGACTTCATTTTTAAAAGCCCCTGAAGCGCGCCTTCCTTGGGATTGGACACCAGGCCGCCGTGGCTCATCGAGGCCACGTTACCCACGGCCAGGCCCGAGTAGTTATGGGTCGGACCGACCAGGCCGTCGAAATTGACTTCCTGGACGTTGCTGATGGCCGCCGTGTTCATAAATTGACTCCCGGTGGCAGGGTGTCGGGCATTTCCAGGCTATCGGCTTCCATGGAGGCCACCGGGTAGGCGCAGTAATCCGCCGCATAGTAGGCGCTGGGGCGATGGTTGCCACTGTCGCCCACGCCGCCGAAGGGCGCATCGCCGGAAGCGCCGGTAGTCTGGCGGTTCCAGTTGACGATCCCGGCGCGAATGCGCAGCAGGAAGTCGTCCCAATCGGCCTGCTCGCCGCCAATCAGCCCGGCGGAAAGCCCGTAACGGGTGTCGTTGGCAAGCCGTAGCGCTTCGTCCCAATCGCCGTAGCGGTGGATCTTGAGCAGCGGACCGAAGTGCTCTTCGTCGGGCACGTCCAGGCCGGTGACGTCAATCAGCGCAGGACTTAACAGGCTGGTACCCTCCTCCAGGCGCTGCATGCGATTGATCACCGTGCCGCCCAGCGCTTCCAGATCATCCTGGGCTTTGAGCAGGCCATCGGCGGCGGCCACGCTGACCAAACCGGCGTAGAACGGTGCGGGCTCCTCCTCAAACGGGCCCGCTATATGTAGCTTGGTGATCGCCTCAGAGAGCGCATCGATCAATCGATCGCCCACTGCGCCTACCGGCACCATTAAGCGCCGCGCACAGGTACAACGCTGGCCGCCGGATAGAAACGCCGACTGCAAAATTGCCAGCACCGCCGCGCGTTCATCGGGCACGTCTTTGACTACCAGCGGGTTGTTGCCCCCCAGTTCCAACGCCAGAATTTTATCTAACTGCCCGGCAAACTGCTGGTGGAGCATGCCGCCCACCTTGGCGCTGCCGGTAAACAGCAGACCATCAATAGCCGGATTACCCGCCAGCGCCTGACCTACCGCGACGCCGCCCTGGACCAAGTTAATCACCCCAGCGGGCAGCCCGGCTTCCAGCCAGCATTGCAGGGTTAGATCGGCGGTGAGCGGCGTCTGGTCGCTGGGTTTGAAGACCACGGTATTACCCGCCAGCAGCGCAGGCACCATATGGCCGTTGGGCAGGTGGCCGGGGAAATTGTAGGGCCCAAACACCGCCATCACGCCGTGGGGACGGTGACGCAGCACGGCCTTTGCACTGCCGACCGTTTTTTCGCGCTCGCCGGTGCGCTCGTGATAGGCCTTCAAGGAAAGCGCCACTTTACCGATCATCGCCCCCGCTTCGGTGCGTGCTTCCCAGAGCGGCTTGCCGGTCTCGGAGGCAATCGCCACGGCCAGATCTTCGCGGCGGGCGGTCAGCACCTCGACAAAACGCTCGACCAGCGCCTGGCGTTCGGCAAACGGCGTGCGCGCCCAGTTGGGGAAAGCGCCGCGTGCCGCGTTCACCGCGGCGGCGACCTGCTCGCTCGAGGCCTCGGCGCCCTGCCATAGCAGCGACGCGGAAACCGGGTCGCGCTTGGTCAGCGTATCGGCTTCGCCCGCTACCCAGGCGCCGTTGATCAGTTGCTGCTGTTGGGCGTGCATGGTTGTCTCCTGGACATTACCGAACAAATGCGGTGCTTAGGTTTCCAACAAGCGGATCTGGTCACCGGTGGTGACCCCGAGGCGTTTGGCTTCTTGCTGGCTAAGCACAATGGTGTTGTCGGGGGTGGGCGCGCGGCCTATCCAACTGGCCGTAAAGCTGAGCATGTCGGAGGTCGCGGCCAGCCAGCGGCTGATGCTCTCGTCGGCGGCGTTATCGGCTACTTCCACCTGGCAGAGCCGGGAATTACGAATCGCGCGCACATCGTCGATATAGGCTTCTACCGTCGGGCCGCCGTCGAAGATATCGATGTAGCCTTCCCAGCGCAGCCCTTCTTTCTTGAGCATTTCCAGCGCCGGGCGGGTATGGCGATGCACCTGGCCAATGCAGGCCCGCGCCTCTTCCGACATGAAGGTGGTATAGATCGGAAACTTGGGCATCAGCTCGCCGATAAAGCTCTTTTGCCCCAGGCCGGTCAGGCGGTCGGCTTCATTGAAGTCCATGGGGAAAAAGTGCTTGCCCAGGCTTTCCCAGAAGGGGCTGGTGTTGTGCTCGTCGAATACGCCGCGCATTTCCGCAAGCACCTTGTCGGGGAAGCGGTCACGGAACTGGGCGATGAACAGCCAGCGCGCCTTGGAGAGCAGCGCACCGTTGCGCAGGTGTCTGTTGGCCTCGCCACGGTATTCCGGGCGCAGAAACAGCGAACACACTTCGGCATCGCCGGTGTGGTCGGAGCTTAAAAACAGCGTATCGATGGTGCGGTGCAGGTCCAGCTGCACCGATGAGTGCGCCAGGGTGCCCAGCCGATAGTTGTAAAACGGCACTTCGCGACCGACCTGGCCTTCAATGGCGCAGCAGCCAGCGAGCTCGCCGTTGTCTTCGTCTTCGAGCACGAAGAAGTAGAGCCGGTCATCCACCGGGGTGCGCTCTTCAAAGGCGCGGGCAGCGGCCTCAATCTTGCCGGCCAGGAACTCACGGTTATCCGGCAGCGAGGTAAACCCCACTCCGGCCTGCTGCGCAAGCGCCTGAAGCCCATCCAGATCGTCCCGGGCAATGGGTCGAATGCGCATTACATTTCTCCTTCATCGAGGGCGTCCACCGCGCTCGGCAGGGTTAACGGCGCGGCCAGCACCGCGCGGCCCTCTTCAACACCCAGGCGCTCGGCATGCTCGGGCGACAGCATCAGTTGACCGGTGGGCGACAGCGCATAGCGCGCCACGATGCAGCGAAAGCCGCCCAGCTTCTGGTTGGCTATCATCGCCGGCTCCGCATCGGGCAAGGCATGCTCGGGGCGAAGTCGCACCGGGTGCCAGGCGGCGCGCCGAAACGTTTCCAGCTGCTCGCGCTCGGTCTTGACGATCGGCCCGGCATCGAAAATATCCACGTGGCGGGAACGCACGAAACCTTCCGCCAGCATTTCTTCCAGGGCTTCTTCGTGGGCGGGGTGTTCACGACCAATCGCCGCCCGCGCCTGGGGCGTTAGCAGCGGCAAATAGAGCGGGAACTGGGGCATCACTTCAGCGATAAAGCTTTTCGAGCGTACCCCGGCAATGTGGTTCATCTCCTGAAAACTGCGCGCAAAAAAGTGCCGGCCGACGCTTTCCCAGAACGGTGATTCGCTGCGCGTGTCCAGGTAGCCGGGAAACGCCACGGCGAGGATGCGCGAAAAACGCTCCGGGTACTGGGCGATAAACATCAGCCGCGCTCGACGCAGCAGGCTTTCCGCGCTGGTGCCCTTGTAGCGGGGGTTGAGCGACAGCGCGCAGAGCAGCGTGGCATCCGAGACTTCGTGGGATAGCGCCAGGGTTTGCACCTCGCGGCGCACATTGAGCTGCTGCGACGCATGAATCAGCGTTTCCTGACGGTAGGTGTAATACGCCTCGTTGGCGCCCGCCTGGGCACGAATGGTGGCTGTGCCCAGCACTTCATCGCGGGTATCGTCGGCCAGCACAAACGTATAATGCTCGTTGCCAGGGAACTCCACCTCGTCGTTGAAGGCGGCTTCAGAACGCGCGATACGCTCCTCAAGCCGCTCGCGGTTGGCGGGCAGGTTGGTGAGTCTGGGTACCGCGTGCTCGGCCAGCTGCTCAAGCGCCGGCAGGTCCGCCATTTTCACCGGTCGAATTACCAGCATCCTCAACGCCCCCTGTGGTGTGGCTGCGTGCGGCTCGCTCATTCGGTCGCAACCAACCGTTCGATGGCACGCTCCAGACGGGCCATGCCTTCCGCAATGTCCGCCTCGGGAATCACCAGCGACGGCGCCATGCGCAGTACATTAGGGCCGGCAATCAGCACCATCAGGCCTTCTTCGATGGCCAGCGGCAGTATATCTTTGGCGCGGCCCTCGAAGGCATCGGACATTTGCGCCCCCATCAGCAGCCCCATGCCGCGGATCTCCTTGAACACGCCGTGTTTGCGATTGATGGTCTCCAGGTGCTCGCGGAACAGATCGTGGCGTTTCCTGACCCCCGCGAGCACCTCGGGGGTGTCGATGAACTCGACCGCCGCAAGCGCCACCGCCGAAGCCAAGGCGTTACCGCCGTAAGTCGAGCCGTGGGTGCCGATTGCCAAGGATTTAGCCACCGCATCGGTCGCCAGCATAGCCCCTACGGGGAAGCCGCCGCCCAGGGATTTGGCGCTAGTGAGAATATCCGGGGTAATACCGTAATTCTTGTAGGCGTAGAGCTCGCCGCTGCGACCCACGCCGGTTTGCACCTCGTCAAAGATCAAAAGCGCCTGGTGTTCGTCGCACAGGTCGCGCAGCCCCTGGAGGAAGTCCTGCGTGCCGGGCACGATACCGCCCTCGCCCTGCATGGGCTCGACCATGATCGCGCAGGTGTCGTCGCCGACCAGCTTGCGCACGCTTTCCAGATCGTTGTAGGTGGCGTGCAGAATGCCCCCCGGCACCGGGCCAAAGCCCTGGGAGTACTTGGGTTGGCCGCCCACGCTTACGGTAAAGAAGGTGCGCCCGTGAAAGGACTGAGAGAACGAGATGATCTTGTCCTTGTACTCGCCGTGGTGATCCACCGCCCAGCGGCGCGCCAGCTTCAGCGCGGCTTCGTTGGCTTCACCCCCGGACGAACACAAAAAAGCCTTGTCGGCAAAGGTTCGCTCGACCAGCGCCTTGGCCAGCTTGAGCGCAGGCTCGTTGGTAAACACATTGGAGAGATGCCACAGCTTTTCGCCCTGCGTCTTGAGGGCGTTGACCAACACCGGGTGGCAATGGCCCAGGGAATTGACCGCGATGCCCCCGGCGAAATCGATATATTCACGCCCCTCCTGGTCCCACAAGCGGCTGCCTTCGCCACGCACCGGAATGACCTGCTGCGGCGAGTAGTTGGGCGCCATGTAGTGATCGAAATCCTGACGGCTTGGGGTGTGGCTCATGGGACGCTACCTCCAGTGGAGTAAGGGAATGAAAACAGTATAAGGGGCCGAATAGGGTAACTGCTTTCAGCAATGGGACGGCAAATTATGAAAAGCAGCATTTAACTGGCGCCCTCATTTTTTGTAACACTCTATTATCCATCCTTGCTCACCTCACGGTATCAGTGACCCTGCATACCCAAGCCCCCTGCACTTCAACGCTGTTCGCGGTAGGCTTGAGCAAATCCCCTCCCTGAGGAGCACGCCACATGCTCGACGTAACCCACCTACGTGGTAGCCGCCATGCCATTGGTGTGGCCCATGGCCAGCGCCATGCCGCACAGATTCAGCGCAGCATTGAGGTCTATGACCGGCTGTTTCAAGACTTTGTAGGCCTCGACTGGGCCGCCGCCCGGCAGGCGGCGCGGCGCTTTATACCGGCTATCGAACGCGGCTTTCCGGCGATTCTGGATGAGCTCGAGGGCATTGCCGAGGGCGCCGATCTGCAGCGCGACGACATCCTCACCCTCAACTGCCGCAGCGAGATCTCACTAACCCAAGCCAGCGGCGGCTGTTCCGCCTTCTCGCTCTACCAGCAGGGTCGCCAATGGCTGGCTCAGAACTGGGACTGGCGTCTCGACCAGCTCGACAACGTGGTAGTACTGCACATAGAGGGCGACGACGCCCCGCCGCTGGTCAGCGTTGGCGAGGCCGGGATGCTGGCCAAGATCGGCCTCAACGCCCACGGCCTCGGCGTGTGTCTCAACGCCATCCGCTCGCAGACCTGCGGCGACGGCCTGCCGATCCACGTCGCCCTGCGCAAACTTCTCGAGAGCGACGGTTTCACCAGCGCCCAGCGCATCGTCGCGGAAGACCGCGTCGCTTCACCGGCGCACTTTCTGGTCGCGAGCGCTAAAGGCCAGGCCGCGGGCTTCGAGGTCCAGCCCGGGCCGCCGGGGGTACTCGAGCCCAGCGGCGGGCGGGTAACCCATACCAACCACCTCTACGCCGCGGCCGCCACCGCCTGTGTCGCCGATTTCCCCAAGCCCGACTCCCATGTGCGCCTGCGCCGCCTCGATGAGCTGCTCGACCCACCGCCCAAGGCCAGCGTCAACGCGCTGTTCGACGTACTGAGCGACCACCACAATGCGCCCATGTCGATCTGCAAGCACACCGACATCGACCTGCCCGAGGCCGAGCGCATGGAGACCCTGTTCGCGGTGGTGATGGCCCTCGACGAGCGCACCCTTCACCTGCGCCACGGCTACCCCTGCAAGACCCGGCAGACGCTGAGCATCGCGCTCGACTAGCAGCGCGAGAAAAGAGGCCGCGGGATCAGGACGGTGGGCGGGATACACTGGCCCAGGATCGAAAGCTTCAGCAGCAGCAACAGGGAGAAGCGCCATGAAATATATCTTCGAAGTGCATATCCGCGACGGCTACCGCGCCGAGGACTACGCCGATGCCTGGGTCCGCGCCAGCCAACTCATCCAGCAGGCACCAGGGGCACGCGGCACCGAACTGCATCGTAAGATCGGCGACCCCAACACCCTGATCGCCATCGCCCATTGGGACAGCAAGGCCAGCCGCGACGCCATGGAAGCCCAGCCCAACCCGGAGATCAAGGAGATCATCCGTCGTGCGGCCCCCTGCTGCGAGATCCGCCTGATCGGCGAATTCGAGGAGCCGGAGTGGGTGGTGATGCCGCCAAATGCCTAGTCATAACCGGGCGTGAGGCTAGCGATCACATTTAGCATGAATGAGCCTGGCACATGGAAGAACGCTGCCCTTGAAGAGCGCCGTAAGAGCCCCATATTCCTTAGCAAGCTATAAAGTTATTCGTTGTGTAGTGAGGTACTGATACTCAGGACGAGAGGAGCACTCCATGCAGATTGATCTCAACGGCAAGCACGCGATTATCACCGGCTCGACAGCAGGTATCGGCTTTGCGATTGCCCAGGGCCTGGCCAATGCAGGTGCCGAGGTGGTTATCACCGGGCGCACCCAGGCGCGAATTGACGAGGCCATCGCGGCCATCAAGAAAGACGTTCCCAACGCCAAAGCGACGGGCGTGGCCGCCGACCTGGGTACCGCCGAAGGCTGCCAGACGCTGATCGATCAGCAGCCGGAGACCGACATCCTGATCAATAACGTGGGCATCTTTGGCCCACAGGACTTTTTTGAGGTCGACGACGCCACCTGGCAGCAGTTCTTCGACGTTAATATCATGAGCGCCGTGCGCCTTTCGCGCCACTACGCTCAAGGCATGCGCGATCGCAACTGGGGGCGCATCCAGTTCCTGTCCAGCGAATCGGGCATCAATATCCCTAGCGAAATGGTCCACTACGGCATGACCAAATCGGCGCTGCTGTCGGTTTCGCGAGGCCTTGCGAAAGTATTGAGCGGCACCCAGGTGACCGTCAACGCCATTTTACCGGGGCCGACCCGCTCCGAGGGCGTGCTCAACATGATCCAGGAAATGGCCGACAAAGAGGGCGTTTCGCAAGAGGACGTGGAAGCACGCTTCGTGCAGGAGAACCGACCCTCGTCGATCATTCAGCGCCTGGCAACCCCCGAAGAAGTGGCCAGCATGAGCGTCTACGCGGCCTCGCCCCAGGCCAGCGCCACCACCGGCGCCGCCCTGCGCGTGGAAGGCGGCATTGTCGATACGCTAACCTAAACGCTCCTCCCTCGGCGTCATGCCGAAATGGTGACGGTAGGCGGTGGAAAAGTGCGCCCCCGAGGAAAACCCGGTGGCAAACGCAATATCGCCTACCGCCCGGTCGCTCTCGCGCAGTTGCTTGCGGGCTTCCTGCAATCGCAGGTCGAGGTAGTAGCGACTGGGCACCGCCTGCAGGTACTTCTTAAATAGCCGCTCCAGCTGACGCCGGGATATTCCCAGATGCTCGGCCAGTTCCAGAGTGGACAGCGGCTCCTCGATATTGGCTTCCATTAACGTCACGGCATCCACCAGGCTCTGCGGCGCGTGGCCCAAACGGCTGCGCAGCGGCACGTGCTGGCGTTCGTCTGCCAGGCGAATGCGGTCGCAGACAAACTGCTCGGAGACCTGCTCGGCCAGACGCGCGCCGTGATGCTGGCCAATCAACGTCAGCATCATGTCCATGGCGGCGGTACCGCCCGCGCAGGAAAGCCGGTCGCGATCGATTTCGAACAGCTGCTGGGACAGCGTGACCTGGGGATAGGCCTGGGCAAAGGCATCGAAGCGCTGCCATGGCAGCGTGGCGCGGTAGCCTTCGAGCAACCCGCAGCGGGCCAGTACCTCACTACCGCCGGCCAGCCCGCCAAGCATCACCCCGCGACCGAGATGCCCGCGTAGCCACTCATTGAGTTTGGCAGGCAACGCATAGGGCAGCGGTGTCGGCGCGCAGACCAGCAGCAGATCCAACGGGCCAAGCGGATTGTCCAGCGCGTGCTGAGCGAGCACGGAAAGCTGCGCGCCGCTGCGCACCGGCTCGCTATCCATACTCAGCGTCACGGTGTGATAAAGCATCTGCCCGCTGAGCTGGTTGGCCATCTGCAAGGGTTCCAGCGCGCTGGCATGGGCCAGCAGCGAAAACCCCGGCAGCAGCACAAACGCTACCCGCCGTCGCGAGGCGGCATGGGGAGAATTGGCTGCGCTATGCTGCATGGAAAACCGCCGTGACGAAAACAAACCGCCATCTTAACCAATTGCTTGGGTAAAGGCAGCGACGGCGTCGCGAGGAAAAAAATACCCCGTGCAAATGCAAAAACGCCGGGCCATAGGCCCGACGTCCTGCGATAACGCAATGCGCGCGTGGCAGCAGCGCCATGCGCTTATAGGTTGACCACATCAAACTCGAGCAGCGTGTCGACGTCAGCATCGTAATCGACATCGTCACGCTCAAAGCCAAACAGCTTCAGAAACTCGTGCTTGTAGCCGGCGTAGTCGGTGATCTCGAACAGGTTGTCGGTGGTGACTTCCGGCCACAGGTCCTGGCAGGCCTTCTGGATATCGTCGCGCAGCTCCCAGTCATCCAGGCGAACGCGGCCCGCCTCGTCGGTCACCAGCTCACCGCCCTGTGGGGCATACAGCCGCTCGCCGAACAGGCGGTTGAGCTGGTCGATAGTGCCTTCGTGGACGCCCTGCTCTTTCATGATGCGGTAGACCATGGCGATATACAGCGGCATGACCGGAATGGCCGCGCTGGCCTGGGTGACCACGGACTTCAACACCGCCACGTTGGCACCGCCGCCGGTGGCCTTGAGCTTGCTGTCGATCGCCGTCGCGGCGCGATCGAGGTCTTCCTTGGCTTTGCCCAGGGCACCGTGCCAGTAAATCGGCCAGGTAATTTCCGTGCCGATGTAGCTGAACGCCACGCTGCGCGCGCCCTTGGCCAGCACGCCGGCCTGGTCGAGCGCGTCCATCCACAGTTCCCAGTCCTCGCCGCCCATCACGGTGATGGTGTCGTCGATTTCCTGCTGGGTGGCGGGCTCCACCTCGGCTTCGATAATGGCGTCTTTGTTGGTGTCGATCGCCGTCGCCCGATAGGTTTCGCCAATCGGCTTAAGGCTTGAGCGCTTGAGCTCGCCGCTATCCGGCAGCTTGCGCACCGGCGACGCCAGCGAATACACCACCAGGTCGATTTCGCCCATGTCCTGCTTGATCAATTCAATGGCTTTTTGACGCGCTTCGTGAGAGAAGGCATCGCCGTTGATCGATTTGCTGTAAAGGCCTTCCTGCTTGGCGAACTTGTCAAACGCCGCACTGTTGTACCAGCCTGCGGTACCGGGTTTGCTCTCGGTGGCAGGTTTTTCAAAGAACACGCCCAGGGTATCGGCACCGTAGCCAAACGCCGCGGTGATCCGCGCCGCCAAGCCGTACCCGCTGGAAGCCCCGATCACCAGCACCTTTTTGGGCCCGGCGCTTTTATCCAGATTGCGGGCGCGAGTGGCCTCGATCTGCTCGCGAACGTTCTGCTCGCAGCCAACCGGGTGGGTGGTCGTGCAAATAAAGCCGCGTACTTTGGGTTTGATAATCACAGTGAACCTCTTCTTCGAAAAAACGTATTCGGTGTCGCACCGTCTTGGAGTGACGCCATTCTAGCGGGCTCAGGCGGCGCTGTCCGCTATTGAGCTTATTGACCTTTCACGTCAGGATATCGTTTCACCTACGACCGCCCACGAGGCTTTGTAAATGAACGCACAGCAGCTAGTCGATGAACGCGGTGATTTATGGTTGGCACTGGCCCCGTTGTGGCTGGACCGCGAACCCAGCGAGCGCGATTATGCCCAGATGGTGGAGGTGGTGGAGCGGTATCAGATGTCGTTTCACGAGCTGGAGTGGATGTTTCGGCTCGAAATGGCCCCGGTGATGGCCCGGTATCAGCTGTCTATCGCCAGCGAATGGCGGCAGTTCAACGACCGCAAACTGATGCAGCAGCTGGTCAGCCATAACCTGCGTTTGAAAGGCTGGCGGCGCAAGAGTTGGGCGCTGTTTTCGGGTATGACCACGATGATGGTGCGCCACCGCTGGAACGAGCTGATGAGCCGGGTGATGATCGCCCGCAGTGAGGCCTAAGCCTCGTCCAGGGCACGCTCCAGGCGCAGACGGAGCTCTCGGCCATGGTCGCGGGGGGCGAAACGGGCAATCACCTTGCCATCGCGGCCGACCAGGAACTTGGTGAAATTCCACTTGATCATGCGGGTGCCAAGCAGGCCGGGCGCTTCGCGCTTGAGCTGCACAAACAGCGGATGGGCCTTGGGGCCGTTGACGCAGACCTTTTCCATCAGCGGAAACGTCACCCCGAACTGCTGTTCGCCAAAGGCACAGAACGCCTCGGCACTTTCCGGCGACTGCTTGCCAAACTGGTCGCAGGGGAACCCCAGCACGGTAAATCCCCGGTCGCGATAGCGCTGATAGAGCGCTTCCAGCTCCTTGAGCTGTGGGGTAAAACCGCAACGGCTGGCGACATTGACCACCAGCAACACCTGCCCCTGTAGGGCACGCAGGTTGAACGGCTGCCCCGTGTGGGTATAACAATCCTGATCGTAAAGTGTCATTTGCCGCCTCCCCCCGGAACGCCTCGCCTAACCGCTTACCATGCCATGTCTGCGCTCCATGCACCAGTTCGCCGAGCCAGGCATGCGCCGTCTAGCCGAGCGGGCCCGCCACAACTCGCAGCGCCAGTGCCAGCAGCAACACGCCGGTAATCCGGTTGATCCAGTGGGCCCGCCGCTGAAGCCAGGGCAGCACCCGCGAATGGGACAGCGCAACGGCCACCAGCACGTACCATCCGCCGTCGATGACCATCGCCGTGACCACGATCAATACTTTGCCGAGCAGGCTCATGTCGGGCGTCACAAACTGGCTCAGCAAGGCAATGAAAAAAATGATCAGCTTGGGATTGCCAAGCGCCACCAGCAAGCCTTCTTTGGCAGCCCGAGCGTTGGAAGTGACCGCGCCCTGTTGCTGCATGGCCCCCGCGCCACCCGCGCGCAACGCCTGAATGCCCAACCACGCCAGGTAGGCAGCCCCCGCCCAGGTAATCAGTTGAAAGAGCGCGGGCGACTTGGCAATCAAGGCGCCCAAGCCCAACACGGTGAGCAGCGCATAGGCTCCCACCCCGCCGGCATGGCATAGCGCGGCCGTCATGCCGACCAGCCTGCCGCCGCCCAGCGTATGGCGCAGCACCAGTGCCAGACTCGGCCCCGGCGACATGGCACCCATGGCGCATACCGCCGCCAACGATAGCCAAAGTGAGAATGGCATGTGGTTCTCCTTGCTCGCTTATTATTCCTTTTGCCACCGGCGTAGGGTGACGCGCACAGTGTACCTCACGCCCAGCGAGGCGACCCCTGCGCGTGCGCAAATAACGCTGTTAGCATGATACGCTGTTGGGTAAACTTTGGCCTTTTGATAATGCCTCTGACCTGCAGAGGTGATTGCTGATTACAGGACGTCAACATGGGTAGGGCTTTTCAGAACCGTAAAGAATCCATGGCCAAAACGGCCGATGCGAAGACAAAGGTCTACAGCAAGTACGGGCGCGAGATTTATGTCTGCGCCAAGGCGGGCGGCACTGACCCCCACAGCAACCTGGCGCTGCGCGGCCTGATGGAGCGTGCCAAGAAAGACCAGGTACCCTCGCACGTGATCGACAAGGCGCTGGATAAAGCCAGCGGCGCCGGTGGCGAAGACTTTTCCGCCGCCCGCTACGAAGGCTTCGGCCCCGGCAATGCCATGCTGATCGTCGAGTGCTTGACCGACAATCCAAACCGCACCTTCGGCGACGTGCGCGGCTGCTTCACCAAGACCAAGAGTAAAATCGGCACCCCCGGCAGCGTCAGCCACATGTTTGATCACTGCGCGATCTTCGCATTTGCCGGCAGCGACGAGGAAGCCGTGCTGGAAGCGCTGATGGAAGCGGACGTCGACGTTACCGATATCGAGCAGGAAGACGGCCGCATCACCGTGTTTGCGCCGCATACCGACTACGCCAAGGCCAAGCAGGCGCTGCTCGACACCTTTGGCGAGATCGACTTCGAAGCCGACGAGATTCAGTTCCTGCCGCAAACCACCACGCCCCTGGAAGGCGATGACGTGGCGATGTTTGAAAAACTGCTCGGCATGCTGAACGACCTGGACGACGTGCAGAACGTCTACCACAGCGCTGAGCTGCCCGCCGAAAGCGAGTAATCCGCCCGCGTCAAACGGTCGGTTTCAGGCTGTCAGCGGGGACAAAGATCCAGCCTTCCTCCGCCGGCATGGTGGCCGGCGGCCACGCAACATTCTGCGCGGCATGCGGTAGGCTCCAAGCCAGCATCGCACACAGCCAGGCATCCTGGATATCCTGCTGCTTGGGGGTTGGCTGGTGCAGCATGGCTTCAAGCGAGACGGGCATGCTCACCCGCTGGCGCAGGGCCGCAAACGCCGGGGAGCGCTTGGCAGGCGACGGATAGCCTTCAACCACGGTCAGCGTCTGGTCGTCGCTTTGCCACTGGCCGCACGCGGCGATATGTGGTGCGAAGCGCGCCAGCAGGTGCATGCCTTTGGTGGCCTGGCTGCCGATCATGTCCTTGATCGGCGACAGCGGCGTAATACCCCGCTGAAACAGCCAGCGCTCCGTCTCCCGATACAGGTAAGGATTCTCCTGGGAGCGGCCCAGCGCACTGACCGCGTCGCCGCGGGCCAGCGCCAGAAGCGCGCTTGGCAACGCCAACGGCGTATCGATAGCCATCACCACATGTTCAGCGCCCTGCGCCTGAAGCTGGCACAGACCCAGCAGGCGCTCGATCAGGTCGCGGGTGTTGTGGGCGTCATTGAGTGTCGTGCGCAGATTTCCCCGCCACGGCGCCCCGACCAGATTCAGCGCGGCATCCAGCACCACCAGCGCATCGCGGCTGGCGGGGTTGGCGTCGCAGTTCCAGCCGCCTACGTCCCAGCCCACGTAATACACCGGTTGAGAACTCCCCGTTGGAAGCTGCACGACCTACTCCTGGTGCCCATAAAAGAGCGGCCATTCTATGCGAATGGCCGCTCCCGTTCACCCAAATGCGTTTCAACGACGGCGTCGTTAGAACGTCAGGCAAATCTTGCCAAAGTGCTTGCCGGCTTCCTGATGACGGAAGGCGTTAGCGATGTCGGTCAGCGCAAACTCACGGTCGATCACCGGCCGCATACCGTTGGCCTCGATGGCGCGGGTCATCTCGATCTGGTCGCGACGGCTGCCCACGATCAGGCCTTTCAACGTCGCCTGCTTGGCCATCAGCTTGGCGGTAGGAATCTCGCCCTCACGGCCGGTCAAGATGCCAATCAGCGCGATGTGGCCACCGATTTTGACCGCATCGATCGACTGCGGCAGCGTACCAGAGCCACCGACTTCCACTACATGATCCACGCCCTCGCCTTCGGTCAGCGCCTTGACGGCTTTGCCCCACTCGGGCGTTTCCTTGTAGTTGATGGTGTGCTCGGCGCCGAGCTCACGCAGGCGCGCCAGCTTCTCGTTGGAGGACGACGTGGCGATCACTCGTGCGCCCATCATTTTGGCAAACTGCAGCGCAAAGATGGACACGCCACCGGTGCCCAGCACCAGCACGGTGTCGCCGGCTTTAAGGCCGCCGTCGACCACCAGCGCGCGCCAGGCGGTCAGCCCGGCGGTGGTCAGCGTAGCCGACTCGGCATGGCTGTAGCCTGCCGGCTGGTAGGTAAACGACGTGGCAGGCGCGATCACCTGCTCCCGCGCATAGCCATCGATGCCATCACCGGGGGTCGTGCGAAAATCACCGACCCGCGCGGGGCCTTCCAGCCAGCCGGGGAAGAACGTCGAGACGACCGGATCGCCGACGGCGAATTCAGTCACGCCCTCGCCCACGGCATCGACAACGCCCGCGCCGTCCGACATGGGAATCCGACCGTCGTCGGTGGGGATCATGCCTGCCACTACCGCATAGTCGTGAAAATTCAGCGAGCTGGCGTGCAAGCGCACACGAATCTCGCCTGCCCCCGGCTCGCCGGGTGCGGCTTGATCGACCACGTTCAGGTTATCGAGACCGCCGGGTGCTGTCAGTTGAATCGCCTGCATGAAAACCTCTCAGTTGGAATGACTGGTACATTAATCGTTGGGGCGATCGGCACCAACATCAAGGCCAATGAATCCACCCGACTGACGACGCCAAAGACGCGCGTAGATACCGTCGCGAGCCAACAGCTCGGCGTGGGTGCCGCTTTCCACCATACGCCCCTCGTCCACCACGATCAGCCGGTCGAGCATGGCGATGGTCGACAGCCGGTGGGCGATGGCAATCACGGTCTTGCCCTCCATCAGCGTGTCGAGCTGTTCCTGAATGGCCGCTTCCACCTCGGAGTCCAGTGCCGACGTGGCTTCGTCCAGTACCAGAATCGGCGCGTTCTTGAGCAGCACGCGGGCGATGGCAATGCGCTGACGCTGGCCGCCGGAAAGCTTCACACCGCGCTCGCCGACGTGGGCATCCAGGCCGCGCCGCCCCTTGGGATCGACCAGGTCGTTAATGAACGTATCGGCGTGGGCGCGGCACACCGCCTCCCAGACATCGTCATCGTTGGCATGCGGGCTGCCATAGCGGATGTTGTCGCGCAGCGAGCGGTGCAGCAACGAGGTGTCCTGGGTCACCATGCCAATCTGATGGCGCAGGGAGGTCTGGGTGACCGCGGCGATGTCCTGCCCGTCGATCAGAATCCGGCCGCCCTGCAGGTCGTAAAAGCGCAGCAGCAGATTGGCGAGGGTCGACTTGCCCGCCCCGGAGCGGCCGATCAGGCCGATTTTCTCGCCCGGTGCGATGTTCAGGCTCAGTCCATCGAACACGGTCTTGTTTTCGCCCTTGGCCTGGGCATAGCCAAAGCGCAACCCTTCAAAGGCTATCGCCCCGTGGGGCACGCGCAACGCCTTGGCATTGGGCGCATCGCGCACCGTGGGTTCCTGGGCAATGGTGTTCATGCCGTCCTGTACCGTGCCGATGTTTTCAAACAGCCCGGCGACTTCCCACAGGATCCAGTCGGACATGAAACGAATGCGCATCACCAGCGCGATGGCAATGGCCAGCACGCCCAACGAGATGGCATCCAGGTACCAGGCACTGATCGCCATGCCCGCGGTGCCCACCAGCAGCGCGGTATTGAGCAGCGTCAGGCACACGCTCATGATGGTCACCAGGCGCATTTGCCGATGCACGGTGCCCATGAACCCTTCCATGGCGTCCTTGGCGTAGCCCTGCTCGCGCAGGGTGTCGGCAAACAGCTTGATGGTCTGGATATTGCTGTAGCTGTCCACCACCCGGCCGGTCATCTGCGCCCGGGCATCCGCCTGAGCCATGGACACATCGCGCAGGCGCGGCACGAAAAAGCGCATGATCGCCAGATAGCCCGCAAGCCAGATCCCCAGGGGCAACAGCAGCCAGGGGTCAGCACGGCCCAGCAGAATGGCGGCGCCGGTAAAATACACCACCGCGTACACCAGCAGGTCCATCACCTTGGTGACGGTTTCACGAATCGCAAGCGCGGTCTGCATGACCTTCTGCGACACCCGCCCGGCAAACTCGTCCTGATAGAACGCCAGGCTCTGGCTGAGCATATGGCGGTGCGATAGCCAGCGGCCAATCATCGGATAGTTGCCGAAGATGCTCTGGTGCGTCACCAGCGACTGCAGCAGTACCAGCAGCGGCAGGCCAATCAGCACCATCACGCCCACCCCGGCCAGCCAGGGGCCATTTTCAGCCCAGAAATTCGCCCGTTCGACGTTGCCCAGCCAGTCCACCAGCTCGCCCATATAGCTGAAAAACACCACCTCGGCAGCGGAGACCAGGCCGGTGAACAGCGACATCAGCAGCAACAGCGGCCACACCGGGCGGGAAAAATGCCAGATAAACGGCGCCAGGCCCTTGGGCGGCGTGGCCACCTCGCCTTCTGGATAGGGATTTACCCGGGTTTCAAAGTAACGAAACAGCGGCGTGAGCATACGCAAAAGCATGTAAGGTCCTTACGTTACTTGTGGGTCGAGGATGGCGGGTGGCGCTTGCGTCTCACGTCAGTAGGGCTGAGGCGGCTCCGGGTAATCCTCCTCATCATCGCGCATCCGCGCCTGACGCTCGGCCTCTTCCTCTTTGGCGTCGTCGATCACTTCCATGAGTTCATCGACGTCGGCAATGTGAGTATCAAAGTCGAAGTGGCCGGTCAGCTTGCTATCCGGGTGTAGCTCGCCGGATTCGTACAGCGCCCACATTTCCTTACCGTAATGGGTGGACAATAGCTCAGGGGCAAAGCGACCGAAATAGTCGCGCATATTATTCACATCGCGGTAAAGCATGGCCGCGGCGCTGTTATTGCCGGCGGCGTCAACTGCCTGGGGGAGATCGATAATCACCGGGCCTTCGCCGTCCACCAGCACGTTGAATTCCGACAGATCGCCGTGAATCAGACCGGCACACAGCATGCGAATAACGTCCTGGATGACCTTGGCGTGATAGCGCAGCGCCTGCTCATGGGTCAGCGTGACGTCACCCAGACGCGGCGCTACCACGCCCTCGGCGTCGGTGATCATTTCCATCAGCAGCACGCCGTCGACAAAGCCGTACGGCTTGGGCACGCGCACATCGGCGGCCGCCAACCGATAGAGGGCATCCACTTCGGCGGTGAGCCAGGCCTGCTCCTGCTCTTTTTGACCGTAGCGGGTTTTCTTGGCCATCGCCCTGGCCCGGCGGCTGTTGCGCTCTTTGCGCCCTTCCTGATACTGCACCGCCTGCTTGAAGCTGCGCTGCTTGGCCTCCTTGAATACTTTGGCACAGCGCTCTTCGTCACCGCAGCGCACCACATAGACCTGCGCTTCCTTACCGCTCATCAGCTGCATCACGACGTCGTCGATCATGCCGTCATCGACCAGGGGCTGTAATCGTTTAGGGATTTTCATGGGTCGCTGCGTTGGCTCCTTGTTTTCGAACGCTCAGCTATGCGTTCAATGGCGAATGCGACGAACGCGGAAGGCTCGCCCTTTTAATTTATCCCGCTCAAGCTTTGCCTGCGCCTGCTGGACCACCTCGCGGGCGACCGCCACATAGGCGCTGCGTGCCTGCACGCTGATTTTACCCACCTGATGCCCCTGGATACCGCCAGCGCTGGTCAGGGCGCCGAGAATGTCTCCCGGTCGCAGCTTGTCTTTCTTGCCACCCGCCAGCTGCAGCGTCGCCATCGGCGGCTCAAACGGCACATTGCTGGTGGCCTTGGGCAACGGCTCGGTGGCCAGGCTTTCGCCCAGCACGTCGGCCAGCCGCTCCAGGCGATAGGCTTCCTTTGGGGTCACCAGGGTGCAGGCAATGCCGCTCGCCCCGGCCCGCCCCGTGCGGCCTACCCGGTGGACGTGAACGTCGAGTTCCCGGGCGATCTGGTAGTTGAAGACGGCGTCCAACTGGGCGATATCCAGCCCGCGAGCCGCCACGTCGGTGGCGACCAGAATCGAAGCGCTCTGGTTGGCAAACAGCACCAGCAGGCGGTCACGATCTTTCTGTTCCAGGCCGCCGTGGAGCGCCACGGCGCTGAAACCGTCGTCTACCAGCCGATCGGCCACCGCCTGGGTTTCCCGCTTGGTATTGCAAAACACCACGCTGGTAGTGGGCTGATTGACCAGCAGCAGTTGCCTGAGCGCGTCAAAGCGGGCCTCCTCGTTGGCCACGCTGTAAAAATGCTGCTCGATGGTGCTGGCATCGTGCATCTCGGCAACCTTGACTGTCACCGGGTCGTGCATCACGCCACGCGTCATGGCCGCCAGGTCACCGGACGCCTGCTCTTCAGGAAAGGTCGCGCTGAACAGCAGCGTCTGGCGATCCGCCGGGGTGTCCGCGATGATCGCGTCGATCGATGCCTGAAAGCCCATGTCCAGCATGCGGTCGGCTTCATCCAGCACCAGCGCCGTCAACGACCCCAGCGTCAGAGAGCCTTTACGCAGGTGCTCTTCGATGCGCCCCGGCGTGCCCACCACGATATGCGCGCCGTGATCCAGCGAGGACAGCTGCGGCCCCAGCGGCGCCCCGCCGCAGAGGGTGAGGATTTTCACATTGGGCATGGCCCGGGCCAGGCGGCGTAGCTCCTCGGCCACCTGATCGGCCAGTTCCCGCGTGGGGCAAAGCACCAGTCCCTGCACTGCAAAGGCGTCAACGCGCAGACCGGCCAGCAACGCCAAACCAAAGGCAGCGGTTTTACCCGAGCCGGTCTTGGCCTGGGCCATCACGTCGCGGCCAGCCAGCATCGGTGGCAGGCTTTGCGCCTGCACCGGCGTCATATGGTGATAACCAAGCGAGTAGAGATTACTGGCGAGTGCGCCGGGCAGCGCCAGAGATGCAAAAGAAGTGTCGGACACAGAAATTTCCTGAAGGGGCGAAAATGCCCTGCAAAGCATGAGCGGCCTTAATGCCACGCACCATACCAGAAAGTGCCTCGCCCCGCGCTGTTGTCATGCGGCGATAGGCGCCAACTGCGCCTGGCTGAGCGCCAGCAGATCGTTCGGCGCCAGCTCGATTTCGAGCCCGCGACGGCCTGCGCTGACATATAGCGTAGCAAACCCCTCGGCAGAGGCATCCAGAAAGCTGGCCAGACGCTTCTTCTGGCCCAGCGGGCTGACACCGCCCAGTACATAGCCGGTGGCACGCTCGACCTCTGCGGGGGCGGCCATGGTCGCCTTCTTGGCTCCTGCCGCCTTGGCGATCTGCTTCAGGCCCAGCTGCTTATCCACCGGCACCATGCCCACCGCCAGCTGCTTGCCGTCGAGCATTACCACCAGGGTCTTAAACACCCGGGCGGGGGGAACGCCGAGCTTCTCCGCCGCTTCCAGGCCGTAGGACTCGGCGGCGGCATCGTGTGCATAGTCGTGAATTTGAAAAGCAATGCCCGCGTGTTTTGCGCTGTTAATCGCCGGTGTCATGGTACCTGTCTCTGGGTAAAGTCGATCGAGTGGAAAGCCATTGGCTGGCTGCTAAGCTTGATAGCGCGACAGACCAAAGGAAGTCAATCGACAGGAGTCATCTATGAAAGCCACGTCCAAAGCACAGCAAAAAGCCGCGGGTGCGGCGCTTTCCGCCAAACGCGGCGAAACCAAGCCAAGCGAGCTCGTCGGCGCCTCCAAGGATATGTACGACTCCATGGACGAGGACGAGCTGGAGGAAATGGCCGGCACAAAACGCAAGGGCAAGCCGCAGAAGAAAGACAACGATGGGTGAAACACATCGTTGAAGCACCAGCGCCCGTATGATGAGTGATCAGGTGGCCAGAGTGATGCTGGTCACCGGTCGCAGGTTGCGCGCTTTGCAGTGCTGCTCGACGCTTTCGACAATGTCCTCGGCGTTGTCGATCTGCTGCTTGTCGATCTGGATGTCCACCATCAGAAAGCTGCCTACCTGCGCCAGGCGCACGTCGTCATCGGCAATATCGAACTCGGCCACTTCCCTGACGACTTCCTGGCGCACGCTGCCCACCGGCTCGCCAAACATCAGCTCGCGCAGGGCCTCGCGCACCATGCGGATCGGCATGGGCAGGAAGTAACCGGCAATCATCAGCACCATCACCGGGTCGGCAAACCGCGCGTAATCGGCCCAAGGGGTCAGCGTCAGCCCCCAGGTCAAGGCGAACCCGAGCATGACCGCGGCGCTTAACCCGGTATCCATCTGCCACTGGCGCAGTTCAGCGGTGAGCAGCGAGGAATCGGCGATGCGCGCATAGCGCTTCAGCCAGCACCAGGTCAGCAGACAACCGCTGACGTTGGCGGCCCCGAAGAACAGCGCCAGGTCGAGGGTCACGACCTGCCCGCCATGCATCAGACTCCACAGTGCCGACACCAGCGAGAACAGACACACCAGCGCAATCACCACGCCTTTGAGCAACACCGCAAGCGGCTCTACCGTGAGCCGCCCAAAGGGATAGTGATCGTCTGCCGGTTTGCGCGCCTGCTTGAGCGCCAACAGTGAAAGCGAGGCCAGCACCAAACTGAGCAGCGAATAGCCGCTATCGAACAAAATGGTGATCGATCCGCTCGCCAGCCCGAGCACCAGCCCGGCCAGAGCAAACAGGCCGGCCGATAGCGCAGACAGGCGTAGCGCGCGGCGCTCAGCGATAAAGGGGGTCACGGGGGCTCCGTTGCGTTCTTGGCGTTCTTGGGTTGGCTCCATGATACCCGACGGCGCTGGCGCAGCGTTGAAATAGTTTTAGTGGAAAAAACCGCCAAAGCCTTCCACGCTATTAAAAAGCGCTAAATAAGGAGGTACCAGGACACGCCATCTTAACGACACAGGCAAGTGTCATTAGGGCGTAAGACGCACCTGCCAGTGTCGATGTTGCCGTCAACCACGGAGTGAATGCCACGATGGTACGACTCGATAAGAAAGCAACCAGGCTTTACGTGCTGGACACCAATGTCCTGATTCATGACCCCGCCGCGCTCTACAACTTTGATGAGCACGATGTCGTTATCCCCATGACCGTACTGGAGGAGCTGGACAAGCACAAAAACGGTATTCGCGAAATCGCCCGCACGGCCCGCCAGATCAGCCGTACTCTCTCGGATTTAACCAGCCAGGTAACCTTCGACGAAATACAGCAAGGCATTCCCATCCCCCGCATTACCGGCGAGTCCGGCAAGCTGCACTTTCTGTGCTATCGCGACCTCAAACCCTTTGATTCCCTGGACGACAGCCCCGACAACCGTATTCTCGCCGAAACGTGTCGGCTGCGCGAAGAACGCCCCGATGCCTCGGTGATCCTGATTACCAAGGACATCAATCTGCGCGTAAAAGCGGCGGCCCTGAAAGTCCCTGTAGAGGATTATCTGAACGATCGCGCCTTTGATGACAGCGACGCGATGATCGAAGGCGCCCAGGTATACACCTCGGCGGGCCCGCACGGCGCCTCGCTTTGGGAAGCGCTCAACGTGGACGTGACCGTCGAGCGAATCGACCATCACACCTTCTATCAACTGAGTGGTGACATGCCGCGGCACTGGCATGTCGGGATGCTGGTGTCGGATAGCGAAAACGGCGCCGAATTCGAAGCCATCGTTCGTGAGCTGGGGCCTTCCTCAGCGCGGCTGCAACTGCTCACCAACTATCGTCACCATGCTGGCGTCTGGGGGGTTCACGCCCACGACAGCCGGCAAAACTTCACCCTGAATCTGCTGATGGACCCGGAGATCGACCTGGTCACCATCGCGGGGAACGCGGGCACCGGCAAGACCTTCATGACGCTGGCCGCCGCCTTCCAGCAGACCCTCGATCAGAAGCAGTTCGAACGCATCTTGTTTACCCGCGCGCCGATTCCCATGGGCGAGGATATCGGCTTTCTACCCGGCACCGAAGAGGAGAAAATGTCGCCGTGGATGGGCGCTTTCCACGACAACATGGACAACCTGCTGCGCAATGAAGAAGGCGAGTCCACCTGGGATAACGGCGCCACACGGCAGCTGATTGGTTCGCGGGTACAGATACGCGCGCCCAGCTTCATGCGCGGGCGCACCCTCAACGATACCTTCCTGATCATTGACGAGGCACAGAACTTCACCCCCAAACAGCTGAAATCGCTGGTCACCCGGGCCGGACGCAATACCAAGATCGTCTGCCTAGGCAACGTTGGACAAATCGACACGCCCTACCTGACCGCCAACACCTGCGGCATGGCCGCTGTGGTGGAGAAGTTCCGCGACTGGCCCCATGCCGGACATATCACGCTGAAAAGCGTCGAGCGTTCGCGTCTGGCTCTGGCCGCCGAAGAACTCCTCTAGCGTCGGGCTTACCATCCCCAACCGGCCTCCTGCCTGTCGGCAGGAGGCCGCCATTCTCAGGTGGACTCAATCGGCGCTTCATCCACCTTATCTTCCTGACCCGGTTCGCGCACCAGTACGGTATAGCGTTCATCTTCGGCAGTTTCGAAGCGAATCAGCTTGTCGATCAGACCCTGGGTCAGCTCACGGCCTTCGTTCAGCAGCAGATGCCCTGCCCCGGAGTAAAGATCGCGCACCAGCCGCATGCCGGCTTGGAGCTTGTCGGTTCCCAGTGCCATGACCGAGGCATCCGCCATGCCCATGTCCGGCGCGTGGTCAGTGCAAAAGGCGACAAACACCTGGCTCAACTCGGGATCGTACACACGCCCGGCAAGCTTTTTAAGCAGCATCAAAGCGTTATTGCGGCTCACCTCACGATCCAGCATCAAACCGTGCTGCAGCTCGATAAAGTCAATCGCCAGACGAAGCAGCCTCGCTCCCCATGGAATCGCTTCGTCGTGCAAATGGCCGGGAAAGCCCGACCCGTTCCAACGCTCCTGGTGATGACGGATCAGCTTGGCCGCGCCCTGCAGCGGCTCCAGCGCCATCAGCAAATCTTCCACACTCGTCGGATACGCCAGATAGCGGACGCGGTCATCCCCGAACATCTTCTCCGACGACAATCCCAATAAGTGGTCGTCCCAACTCAGCTTGCCCAGGTTGTAGAGCGAGGCGGCCATCAGCACATCACGACGCAGTCGTTCCTCCACCGGGTGGTGGTCCAGAAACGCGCGCAGAACGTTGCCAATCTGATGATGGGTCTGATGTGCGGGCGGTAGCCGCTGGTACAGCAGAGACGAAAACACCCGCGTGGCGGTCTCGTAGCTGTGCTCCAGCGCCTGATTGGCGGCGTCCAGCCAGTCCGCCAGTTGCTTGAGTTCTGCCGTTCTTGCCGCAACGCGGGCTTCCAGGTCGGCGTTGAAACGCTTGAGCGCATCGTTTTGTGCCTGGGTAACCGCCTCCAGGCGTTCCCGCTCACGCTCGCTCTGCTGGAGTGCTACCGCCTGGCGTAGGCTGAGCCGTAAGTCATCATCGCGCCATGGCTTGGCGATGTAATGGTAAATATGGCCCTCATTGATAGCCTGAATCACCGCGCTCAGGTCGTGGTGGCCGGTCAGCAGCAGGCGTAGGCAGCGCGGATACGCCGCCTGAATACGACTGAGCAGCGCCACACCATCCATGCCCGGCATTTTGCTGTCGCTTATCACCACGTCGACGCTGTGTTCGTCCATCAGCGCCAGTGCCCGGTCGCCATCGGTTGCGGTCAGCAGGTGGTAGTGCTCACCCCGCAGCGCCCGGGTGAGCGCCGACAGCACATTGGGCTCGTCATCCACCAACAGCACGCAGGCGGGCTCGGCCACGGGCGTTGTCGGAGAGGGGGAAAGCATCGCGGTATCGGTCATGACGCAGGCTCCTGGTTGAACGCCGGCTGATGAACAGGCAGCCAGACGCGAAAGCGACTGCCCACGCCCGGCTCGCTCGCCACCTCGATGTGGCCATGGTGTTTCGCCACGATGCTGTAGGAAAGCGACAGCCCGAGGCCCGTCCCTTCACCCACGGGCTTGGTGGTGAAGAAAGGTTCGAACAGGTGGGGCATCTGCTCGTCGGTAATCCCCTTCCCGGTGTCTTCCACCTCCAGCCAGACGCCCTCGCCTTTCTGCCCCTCGGGCTGGTATCCGGTGCGCAGATACAGGGTGCCGCGTGCCTCGATCGCCTGCACGGCATTGGTCAGCAGATTGAGGACGACCTGATTGATCTGCGAGGGTACGCATTCGACCAGGGGCAGCGATCCAAAGGCTTTGACGACGTCAGCCTTGTATTTGATTTCGTTGTTGACCAGATTGAGTGTGGTTTCAATCCCGCGCTGCAGATCCGCGTAGGTGAAGGTGTCTTCGTCGATATGCGAGAAATCCTTCAACGAACTGATAATGTTTTTGACCCGCTCGATGCCCTCTTCGGATTCGCGGATCAGCGCCTGGGCGTCTTCGCGAATATAGGCGTAGTCGCTAAGCTGCTTGCGCGCGCGTAGCGCGTCGAGACTCTCCACGTCGTCCATGGCGTCGATCAGTTCGAGCAGCTCTTTGACGTAGCCGCCCAGCGTGGAAAGGTTCGAAAACACATAGCCCACGGGGTTGTTGATCTCGTGAGCGACGCCAGCCGCAAGCTGACCGATAGAGGCCAGTTTTTCCGACTGCATCAGGTAGGCATTGGCGTGTTCAAGCTCTTGCAGCAAGGCCTGCGGGTTGGGCGCTCCGGGATGCGTCATCGCTCCCCCTTATTATTATCATCTTATATTTGATAACAGCCTAGCACGCTCTTCCGCCGGTGCGTATGGCAAACCGCGCCTGTCACCCGAAATCGAGATTATTCGCGGCGGGGAGCGTCCTTCTCGGCCGTCACGGTATCGTCCTCGCTTTTCCAGGGATGCATTCGCCCCAGCGTATCGGCGGCATAGGCGTTGCGGTAGCCCAGCGGGCGGTCCTCGCCGATGGTGGTATCTTGACGGGTCTGGCGCTCGAGCTCGTAGTTGATCTCGGCGCCCAGAAACACCACGAAAGCGGAGAGCAGAAACCACAGCATCAAGACGACCACCGCCCCCAGAGAGCCGTAGAGCTCGCTGAAGTTGGCGAAGTAGCGCACATAAAGCGACAGGCCCGCCGATCCCAGTAACCATAGCAGGGTGGCCACCAACGTACCGACGCTCAGCCATTGCCATTTGGCCGAGCGACGGTAAGGTGCAAAGCGGTAGAGCAGGGCAATGACCGCACTCATCATGACAAGCAGCGCGGGCCAGCGCATGAAATCGATCACCCGATCGAACGGCGCCGCCACCGCCAGGGCATCGACCAGCATTGGCACCAGCGCAATGAAGCCAAGGGTCACCAGTGTCATGCCGATCAACCCAAAGGTCATGGTGGTGACCAGCAGTCCCAGCCACCAGACGCTGCGCTGCTCCTTCTCGCCGTAGACGACGTTGAGCCCGACAATCAGCCCGCTGACGCCTTTAGAAGCAATGAACATGGCCACCAGCAAGCCCGCCAGCGCCGCCATTTCATTGCTCGAGTCGACGCCATCCACCACATCCTGGGCCTGCTCGTCGATGAGCTTGGCCGCTTCGGGGGGCATCAATCGAATCAGATTATAGAGCTGCTGGCTGGCTTCGTGAGGATCGAAAAACAATCCCCAGATAGAAATGACAGCGGCAATGGTCGGAAACAGCGCCAGCAGGGCATAAAAGGCGACCCCTGCCGCCAGCAGCATGATGCGGTCCCGTCTTGCCGAGCGAATGACCCGCCAGACAATGTCGTGCCAGCCCGCCTTGGGAATTTCCTTGGGAAGTTCGGCTTTTCGGCCACGGGCAAATTTACCCATCAATCTCTCCTGGCAGAAGTATCATCGCTGGCCTTCCCATATCAATAACGCTGCAAGTAATACGGCGAGAGCCATCATCAAGCCACTGGCATGATGTCGCATCCAGTTCTCAGCCTTCAGCATGCGTGTTAAAGCGTCCATGAGCGTACGTTCAACTTTCCAGCATGATATCACGCACGCCGTTTTCAATTCGGAACACCAATAGTTAATACGCTTGACAGGCGCCAGCCCGGCAGCGGTGACGCTTGCATATATCCACCACAGGTCACCAGCCGGTGGCGCGACCACATTGATAAGGCGAAGCAAAAGGCGACCGGTGGCCACTAGTGCTATGCCGACGGGGAGTGGCCATAGAATCCCCAGCCATTCCTTCAGGGGCGGCATCGTAATGCTCTCTGCGGGTAACGGCAGCCACAGCGGTGTTATCAATGCCGCTGCAATACCCATCAGCCAAGCTCCCCACTGCCAGCCATTGCTGCCCCCCGCTGACGCTGCTGCCACTGTCGCCAAAGTGCAACACTTACCAGCGCTGCCGTGCCGATAGCTGCCCAGCTAAGCAGCTTGATCAAGGCGCCATGCTCCATCTCGTAGAGCGGGCTTTTGACAGCCCACTTAGTCACCATGCCCGCGCCGATGGCACCGGCCAGGGAAATGCCCGGCAGCGCCAGAAGTGGCCAGATGAAAGCCTGCGACCAGCGCGGCATATGCTCGCTGATGCTGGTCCCCATAAAAAGCGTGCCTTTAGCCAGTGCGTGGTGGGCAGTAAACAGCACTACCGCCGGCCAAAGCATTGACCAGACGTCTGGGGCAACCAGCCCCATCGCCACCAGCGCTGTCAGCATGCCCATCTGGCTGATGCTTGAATAAGCCAATACGGCCTTAGGGTGGTGCTGAAAAACCCCATAAAATGCTGCCAGAAAAGCGCCTGCTAGACCTCCCACGAGCATCACCTGACCCAATTGCGTCAAGGGCGCTGACATCCCAGCTTCGCCCAGAGGTAATACGCTGATCCATCCCAGCAGACCCGCTTTGATCATCGCACCGCTCAATACCGCGCTGGCAGGCGCAGGCGCTACAGGGTGGGCCAAGGGCAACCATACGTGCAGCCCGATAACGCCCGCTTTCACCCCAAAACCCAGGCATAGCAAGGCAGCCATCCAGGCGCCATGATCTGCCACCAGGATGCTTTCGCGTACCCCCTGAAGTGTTGGCGTGTCGGCTTCACCCGCTGACCACAGAAAGCCGCCAAGGATCAGCCCCTCTCCGACGACAGCCAGGATGATATAAGCCCTGGCCCCCAAACGGGCTTTTTCGGTGCCGCTATGCACCACCAGCGCATAGGCCGCAAATGTCATCAGCGCAAAGCCCAAGTAAAAACTGGCAATATCCTGCGCGACAATAAGCATCACGTTGCCAAGCTGGGTTAACGGCCACAACAGCGATAAGCGCGCCAGCCGACGCTGGGCGGCTTGATCACCACTTCGCGCTTGCTGCTGCTCGGCGGCAAAGTATCCTCTGGCATGCACGGCTGCCAGGCTCCATAAAAGAGCGGTGAAAGCCAGCCACGGGCGAGTTAGCGCGTTCAATTCCCACTCCCCACCCAGCATCCAGACATCGATTGTCCACTGGGCTTCACCGCCGTAGGCTAACAACAATGCCGGCCAGGCTGCGCTTAGCCACCACCACGAAAAGTAGTCATGCTTTCCAACAGGGGTGCAGTACACCTGCCCCGCTACAAGCATCGCCACGCCGAGCGGCCATAGCAGTGACAATGCCAAAAGCAGCGACATCATGGCAGGTACTCCCCAGAGGCGACGCGGCTTGCCCAGTCCAAAGGGCTAAACGGCAAACCTGCCAACAGCCCCGCGCCCAGGCTTGCCAGAGCCGTAAACACCATGGGCCAAAGCAGCCAGCCATGGGTCTCCAAACGACCTAGACGCTGCTCTTTTGGCCACTGCCCTTGCCCGTGCGCAGGCCCTGTACGGAACCACAGGCGGTGCAGAATCGGCAGGAAATACATTGCGTTGAGACTACTACTAGCCACTAACACAGCGACCACCCAGTACATCTGAGCCTGAACAGCACCCACTCCGAGATACCATTTGGTAATAAACCCGGCCAAAGGAGGCAGCCCGATCATGCCCAGCGCCCCGATGGTAAAGGCGAGACTGGTGAGCGGCATGCGACGCCCCGCGCCGTCCATTTCGTCAATGCGATGGATACCCAGTTCTTCGGCGTAATTTCCTGCACAAAAGAACAGGGTGACTTTCATCAATCCTTGATGGAGCAGGTGTGCCAGTGCACCAATCGTACCGAAAGGGCCAAACAGACTGACTCCCAACACCACATAGGAGACCTGGCTGATAGTCGAAAACGCCAAGCGTGGCTTGAGCTCTTGCTGTGCCAACGCGCGCAACGAGCCGTAAATAATCGTGATGGAAGCCATCACCGCCAATGCCGTGGTAACGCCAAGCTCAACGCTCAGCTCGATACCGTAAAGGTCGTAAATCACTCTCAATATACCGAAGGCACCGGCCTTCACCACGGCCACCGCATGCAACAGAGCGCTTACCGGCGCAGGGGCGACCATCGCTCTGGGGAGCCAGCCATGCAGCGGCACCATCGCGGCCTTGACAGCCAAACCACCCACCAGCAAAGCAAAGATCAGCAATAGCAGGCCCCGGTGATGTGCCAGGTAATTGCCAAGGCCTTCCTCCGATGAAAAGGTGTGTTCACCGGTCAGGGCATATAATAGAACAGCCCCTAGCAGCAACACGACGCCGGCGCTTAGCGTATAGCGCAGGTAAATGCGCCCGGCATCAAGGGCTTTTTGAGTACCCGCATGTACCACCAGCGGATAGGTGGAAAGCGTCAACATCTCGTAAAAAATCAAGAAGGTAAACAGGTTGCCTGCCAGCGCAATTCCCAAGGTACTGGCAACACACAAGCTGAAGAAGCCAAAGAAGCGTTTCCGATTGGCCGAACCTTCCAGATAACCTATCGCGTAAACCGTCGTACAGAGCCAAAGCAGTGACGAAAGCCCGGCGAACATTACCCCGAGCGCGTCAGCGCGCAGCACGAAATCAACGCTACCCACTATCTGAAAGCTGAACGTATCCTCATGTCCCGCCGAAACACGCACAGCCATCAGGCCTACCAGTATTATTTTACCGACAGCCGCCAATAGGTTGGCGCTGGTCCGCAGTTGCCGCGCGTTCTCAGGCAACGTGAAAATGACCGCCGCGGCCAAAAGCGACGTCAAAAGCGTCGTTAACGGAAGCCAAGCCGCGTTCATGCACCACCTTCGTGTAGCAACGTCAGTGGGAAATGTGCCAGCAGCCCCAGCGCAAAGGCGGCTAAAGCAAGCGTGAGTGCGATAAGATCCATACCCGGAGCAAGTGGTTGGTAGTGATGGCGCGGAGCCGACTCGTAAAACGAATAGCGAAACAAGCGAAATACATAAGCGGCCGTCAGCAACGACCCGATTAACAGCGCAGCGATGGCCCACCACTGCTGAGACTTGACCATGGCGTCCAGTAACAACCATTTAGCGGTGAAACCAGCACTGGGGGGTAAGCCCATCAACGTTACCGCGGCAATCCCCAACACTAACAGCGACAAAGGCATCCGTCGGCTGGTGCCTGCCAACCCCTTGAGCGTCGCCTCCCCCGTTGCCAACATCAGGTTGCCAGCAGCCATGAACATCGCCGCTTTGGCAAAGGCGTGGCCTATTAGCTGGAGCCAGAAACCGTCCCAGGCTAATGCGCGCGACAACGGAGAGATGTCGGGGCTCAGCAGCAACGGAAAGACAACCATCAGGTAGCCCAACTGTGCAACGGTTGACGATGCCACCAGCGTTTTCAGCGAATCGGTGCGCCATGCCAGCACACCTCCCCATACAATCGCCAGTGCCCCTAACAAGGCGATAATATGCGGCGCATAGAAAGAGTCTGTCAGTAAGATGCTCCATAGTTGCAGGAGCAGAAACAGCGAGGCTTTGATGACCAGCGCAGCGTGCAGCGCACTCACCGGAGTCCAGGCACTGCCATGTACTGGTGACAGCCAACCATGAAGCGGGAAAAGGGCGGCTTTCAAGGCTAAGCCCGCGCCCATTAGTGCAGCGGAGATCCAGGCGACCGGCCCGGGTTCGACCATTTCCGCCAGGCCCTGAAGGTCCAGTCGTCCCCATTGCCCCAGAACCAGCGCCACACCCAGTAAATAGGCCAGCGACCCCACCAGCGCGAGAAGCAGGTAGCGCATGCCGGCCAGCAGCGCCGCTGGCTTGCCTGACAATATCAACATGCCCACCGCCGCCAGTCCCATCAGTTCCAAGGCCACGTAAAGGGTTAGCAGGTCGGTGGCCAGCCAGATCAATGAAAGCGCACTCAGAAGCCCACCCATTAACGGCCATAGCCAGCGCGACAGCGGTTCCGTTTCACCCAGGCGCAACAGCCCGGGCGTGTAGAGCGCGGCGGCAAACCCAATCCACTGAGTGGTCAACAGCAGCAATACGCCAAGCCCATTCAAACGCAGAGAGACGCCGACCCCGGCTAGCTCCCACTGCCAACGCATCAACCCCGACTGCTCAAAAGTGCATAACAGCGCTACGCCCGAAACCAGCACCGGCAAGTAGCCCAGCGCAACAGGCCATGCACGCTTGGGTGGTAAGACAGCGCCCATCAGCCCCAGTAACAGAGGCGCAGCAAGCGCAACGCCCAGCGCCCAGTGAGCGCTGATCAAGGGTTCAAAGGTGCTATCCGATAGTCCAAAACGCCAGATCACCTTGCACGCTCCCCGAGGTCGCCATCACCCCGCATGCTGTCCGCACCGGCCAAGTACACCAGTTGCTGGATCAACAGCGCAGCCAGCATCGACCCCAGCCAGGCAATGCATAACCCAACGCTGATTAATGCCTGGGCGGTTGCCGTGGGACCAGCGACACCCACCAACACCATGAACACCCCGGAACCAAGGATGTTGAACGCCAACAGACGCCGTACAAGATGACGGTGCAAGGCAAATGCACCTAACCCACTGGCGATCATCATTATGCCTGCCAAAAGCAGCGGCTGTTCGAGGGGAGCGTTGAACAATCCAGGTATTGCAAAGCGGATCACCGCGCCCAGCATAACCAACCAGCCAAGCACCAGAAACACGCGGGCCACTTTCCGTGGCCAGACGTCAACAAATGTATCGCGTATAAGCGGTGAGGCACCGCGCGGCAAAAAGAGGCCCAGGGCATAAAACAGGCTCAGCCCCGTCATAAGCGCGCCCAGCAAGAATTCAACGACCGCCAGCCAGGACGCGCCGATGTGCCACCAGGCGGTGGTCATCGTCAGGGCAAAGGCTACAAAAAAGCAGCAGGCGCGCACAAGATGACGATCGTAAAGGCAAACCAGTGATATCCCTGTCAGGCAGAGGGCTAACACCGTTTCTGTTGCATCAAAGGAGGCTATCATTCGCTTTCGCTACGTCCTTGCACCGGAGACGAATTAGCGCCTTACCGCGCCTGCTTTTGGCAAGGTTGTCGACGCAGTCATTATTTCAGGCGCTGCACCAGCCAGCGGCCAATATCGCTCACCTGCTGAGGACAAAGCGAATGAGCCATGGAATACTGGCGATAGTTGACCGCGTAGCCCAGGCTCGACAAGCGGTCTACCCCGCTTTTACCCAGACTCTCAGGCACAATGGGATCGAAGCTACCGTGCTGGACCTCAATCGGGATCTGCTTGTTCGCCTCGGCCAGCGCAATGCTGTCGGCGGTGGCAAAGTAGCTCGACATGGCCAGCAGGCCACCCAGCGGCTGCGGGAAGGAAAGCGCCGCGTGGTAGGCCACGGCACCGCCCTGGGAAAACCCGGCCATAATGATCCGCTGACTGTCGATTCCCTGGTCAATTTGCTCCTGAATGAGCCCCTGAACGCGCTCGGCGGATGCTTTCAACTGCGTTTCATCCACTCGACGGCCGAGATCCATGGCCAGGATATCGTACCAGGCGGGCATGACCATGCCGCCGTTGATGGTGACCGGCAGTCGCGGGGCATGGGGCATGATAAAGCGCACGTTTACGCTGGCAGGCAACCCAAGCGCCGGCACCAGAGGCTCGAAGTCGTGCCCGTCTGCACCCAGCCCATGGAGTATGAATACGCACGCATCGGCGGGCTTGCCGCTTTTCGGTTCGATGATGAGTTCGCCAGGCGCTGTCATGGTCATCCATTCCTTACTTAAAAACGTCACCCTAGCGCAAAGCAGCGGCCGGGGCGAGTAATGTGACTATTTTTCATACACATACATCGAGTAGGGTGAGGCGTTGCCGCCTCATCCCTCTCACAGAACCGTACATACGGGTCACGTATACGGCTCATGCCATTAACTTACCCCGAACTCGGG
>NZ_LJZS01000004.1 GCF_001314875.1 Halomonas sp. HL-48 | reverse complement strand
CGAACTCAGCAGTGAAACCGCTTCGCGCCGATGGTAGTGTGGGGTCTCCCCATGCGAGAGTAGGTCATCGTCAGGCACCTATAC
Source organism: Halomonas sp. HL-48 (assembly GCF_001314875.1). Lineage (GTDB taxonomy): Bacteria > Pseudomonadota > Gammaproteobacteria > Pseudomonadales > Halomonadaceae > Vreelandella. The sequence goes on along the minus strand of NZ_LJZS01000004.1, from coordinate 264,561 downwards.
CAAAGCCCCAGCTTCTAACGAAGCTGGGGTTTTTTCATTGCGCGAAAGAAAGCCCTATCGCAAAGCAATAGGGCTTTGCAGGCCTAGGCGCTGAGTATCAGCGACAGAGCGTTTCCAGGGCTTCTAACAGGCTATCCATTTCATCGTCAGTACCAATGGTGATGCGCAGGAAGTTATTGAGCTCTGACGTATTAAAGTGGCGTACCAGGATGCCCCGTTCGCGTAGCCCGGCAAACAGCTGGGCTCCCTCATAATCAGGGTGTTGGGCCAGTATAAAATTTGCCTTGGAGGGCAGTACTTCAAAACCCAGCGCTTCGAGTCGCTGACGGGTGCGCTCGCGGGTGGTGATGACGTGTTCGCGACAGGCGTCAAAATGGTCTTTATCTTTGAGCGCTTCTATCCCGACCAGGCTTGCCAGGCTATCCACCGGGTAAGAGTTGAAAGAATCCTTCACCCGCTGCAACCCGTCGATGAGTTCAGGCGAACCCATCGCGTAGCCTAGCCGCAGACCGGCCAGACTCCGCGACTTGGAAAAAGTACCGGTGACCAGCAGGTTGGGGTAACGTCCGATGAGCGAGACCGCTGTCTCGGCGCCAAAATCGACGTAGGCTTCATCCACCAGCACAACACGGTCGGTAACACGCTGCAGCAGCGCCTCTATGGCGTCCAGCGAGTGAGCGTGGCCGGTGGGCGCGTTGGGGTTGGCAAAGATGACACCGCTGCGCTCAGCGGTGCCTGACAGCGCGTCGAGGTCGACTTCCCATTGTGCGTTGAGCGGATGCTTGCGCAGCTCAACGCCATACAGGTTGGCGTAGACAGGGTAGAAGCTATAAGTGATAGCGGGCACATCAAGCGGCGCACCGTGGCAGAAGAACGCCTGAAAGGCGAACGCCAGGATCTCGTCCGAGCCGTTGCCGACGAACGTTTCGGCCACGCTGACGTCGTAAGCGGCGGCCAGCGTTTCGCGGAGCGCCTTGGATGTTGGGTCAGGGTAAAGGCGCAGGTGGTCAACCGCATACTCACGCAGCGCTTCACCTACGCCCGGAGCAGGCGGGTAGGGGTTTTCGTTGGTATTCAGCTTGATGAGACGTTCCTGCGGTTGTTCTCCCGGAACGTACGGCGTCAGCCGCTGAACCGCTGGACTCCAAAATTGGCTCATGAAAGTGACCTGGCTCGGTTGGCTCGTTGAAGGTTATGGTCGCTTGATGCATGCTTGAGCGCAAGCATTTGCAGCGCTCAGGGGTGGGCGTTGCACTTTGTAGGCGTTATGCTGTCATAAGCGCGCGTAACAAAGAAGATGTCCAACACGATAAGGAGAGACCCAATGCAACTCAGGAGTTTGCTAGCCAGTTCGGCTATGTTGGCACTGCTGGCGGGCTGTGCAGCCGGCCCAATGGAACAGGGCGAGGAAAGCGAAGCTGCAAGTTCGGAAGAGAACTACCAAGGCTCACTTCCGTGCCGTAACTGTGACGGCATTGATCTCGACGTAGTCATGGAAGGTGAAGAGCAAAGTGCTGCTGAAGAGCGCACCTTTACCTTGAATGCAGAGTATCGCAACCATCCGCAAAATCCGCCGGATGAAAATTACGAAGGTAACTGGGAAGTGTTAAGCGGCACGCCGTCAGACCCCGATGCCACTGTTTACGAGCTGACACCTGACGGTGATGGCCAAATTTACTATTTCCTACGCGTTGACGACAGCACCCTGGAATTGATCGATCCCGAGCGGCGTCGTTTCGAGAACGGTGAAACCCTGCAGCTTACCCGCCAATAACCTCACCGTTACACGCGCAAAGGCGGCCACTGGCCGCCTTTTGTTTATGTGACGGTCGTAACAGGAGACCTTCTGCGGTGGCAAAAGCCAAAAGCGCCTTCGTATGCACTGAATGTGGTGCGGAATTTGGTAAATGGCAGGGGCAATGCACCAGCTGTCAGGAATGGAACACGCTCAGCGAAGTCCGTCTCGCCAGCGCACGGCCCGGCAGTGGGGCGACAAGTAACGGGCGTACAGGCTATGCGGGTGATCATTCCCGGCAAATCGTTGACCTTGGGCAGGTTGATCTGAGCGAAGTCCCTCGACTGACGTCGACTTTTGCGGAATTCGATCGCGTGCTGGGCGGCGGCCTGGTACCCGGCTCAGCGGTCCTGCTGGGCGGCAATCCCGGTGCCGGGAAATCGACGTTGCTGCTGCAAACTGCCTGTAAGCTCGCCCAGCACCGACGCATTGTCTACGTGACGGGGGAGGAGTCGCTGTCCCAGGTAGCCATGCGCGCTCATCGACTGCAGTTGCCTACCCAGGGGTTGAAGATGCTGGCGGAAACCAGCGTCGAAACCATTCTGGCCGTGGCCGAGCGGGAAAAGCCCGAGATACTGGTCATCGATTCGATCCAGACCATGCACCTCGAGGATATCAGCTCGGCGCCCGGGGGCGTGGCCCAGGTGCGCGAGTCGGCGGCGGCGCTGACACGCTTTGCCAAGCAGACGAATACCGTGTTGCTGCTCGTTGGGCACGTCACCAAAGACGGCACGCTCGCGGGTCCCAAGGTGCTTGAGCACATGATCGATGCCTCGTTGCTGCTGGAGGGCGGCGCCGACTCACGCTTCCGCACGCTGCGCGGCCAGAAGAACCGGTTTGGCGCAGTCAACGAGCTGGGCGTGTTTGCTATGCTCGAGCAGGGGCTGAAAGAGGTCAAAAATCCCAGCGCCATCTTTCTCTCGCGCCAGGAAGAGCAGGCGCCGGGAAGTCTGGTGATGGTGGTGTGGGAAGGCACACGCCCCATTCTGGTCGAAGTGCAGGCGCTGGTCGATGAATCTGCCTTGGGCAATCCGCGGCGCGTGGCGGTGGGCGTGGATCAAAACCGCCTCGCCATGCTGCTTGCCGTGCTCAACCGTCACGGTGGGCTGTTTACCGGCGATCAGGATGTCTTCCTGAACGTGGTCGGGGGCGTCAAGGTGCTCGAAACCAGCGCAGATCTGGCGGTGCTGCTGGCGGTCGTGTCCAGCCTGCAGAACCGTGCGCTGCCCCGCGAGCTGGTGGTGTTCGGTGAAGTCGGGTTGTCGGGTGAGATACGTCCCGTGCCCAGCGGTCAGGAGCGGATTACCGAAGCGGCCAAGCATGGCTTTCTGCGCGCCATCGTGCCGCGAGCCAACGCCCCCAAAAAGCCGCCCAAAGGTATGGAAGTCATCGCCGTCGACAAATTGAGCGATGCACTTGATGCCCTCTAACCCCTGGCGGTTGGAGTACACTAAAGCGACGACTAATGAGCCAAGGAGAGACGCCATGAGTTCCATCCGGTTAACCCAATACAGTCATGGTGCTGGCTGTGGCTGCAAGATAGCCCCCGATGTGCTGGACCATATTCTCGCCAAAGCCGGCCCGGCGGCCGGCCATAAACGGCTTATTGTCGGCAACCAGGGCCGCGAGGATGCGGCGGTTTACGATTTGGGGGATGGCCGGGGCATGATCGCCACCACCGATTTTTTTATGCCCATTGTCGATGACCCTTTTGATTTCGGGCGCATCGCGGCCACCAACGCTATCAGCGATGTCTATGCCATGGGCGGCACGCCGGTCATGGCCCTGGGGATACTGGGTTGGCCATTGGAAAAGCTGAGCGCCGATGTCGCCGGTGATGTGGTTGCCGGTGCCCAGGCGGTGTGCCGTGAGCTGGGCGTTGCCCTGGCGGGTGGCCACTCTATCGATGCCCCGGAGCCCCTGTTCGGGCTGGCGGTCAACGGTCTCGTGGACCTGGATAAACTGAAGCTGAACTCCCATGCCAAGCCGGGTGATTTACTGTTTCTCACCAAGCCGATCGGCGTCGGCATGCTCACCACGGCGGAAAAGCGTGGCCTGTTGGCTTCCGGCCACCACGGGCTTGCCCGCGAAACCATGCTGCAATCGAACCGTATCGGCGTCCCGATGGCGGAGGTCAAAGGGGTCCATGCGATGACGGACGTCACCGGGTTCGGTCTGGCAGGGCACCTGGTCGAAATGTGCCAGGCCAGCAACGTCATGGCGCAAATTGACTTTCGCCGTCTGCCGCGCCTGGCCGAGGCGGAGAGCTATCGCCGGCAAGGGGCCGTCCCTGGCGGCACGCAGCGCAATCGTGACGCCCTGGGCAGCGCGCTACCCGCGATGGACGATGCCCACTGGCAATGGCTATGCGATCCGCAGACCTCCGGCGGGTTGCTGCTGGCCGTGGATCCGGCGTGGGAAGATGATGTCGAGCGTATCGGTCGCGCCCATGGCTTGAACCTGCAGTCGTTTGGCACGCTGAAAAAGCCCCAGAGTGAGGCGCTGATCGAGGTCATCGGGTGAACCTACCGACGGTCCCCGCTGATCCCCACCTTATTGATCAAGGGTGCCCGCTGATTGACGTTCGCGCGCCCGTTGAGTTTGCCAAAGGCGCCTTGCCGGGTGCGGTCAACCTGCCGCTGATGGATGACGACGAGCGTCATCGCGTGGGGATTGCCTACAAGAAACAGGGGCAGGAAGCCGCGATTGCCCTGGGCAATACGCTGGTGACCGGTGCGGTGAAAGACGCCCGCGTTGCCGCCTGGCGGGATTATCTGGCACGCCATCCTGACGCGGTGATTTATTGCTTTCGCGGTGGCCTGCGCTCGCAGATTGTCCAGCAGTGGCTTGCAGAGGCCGGTGTGGTCCGGCCGCGTATAGAAGGTGGCTGGAAGGCCCTACGTCAGCAGTTGCTTGCGCGGATAGACGCTGCCGCCGACCAGCCGCTGCTGGTAGTGGGTGGCCTTACCGGCTGTGCCAAGACCGTGCTGATCAATCGCCTGACCAACGGGGTCGATCTCGAAGGGTTTGCCCAGCATAAAGGGTCTGCATTCGGTCGCTCGCCTGAACCGCCGCCTTGCCAGATCGATTTCGAGCACCGCCTGGCCAAGCGGCTGCTGTCGCTCTCGGGCCCTCTGGTGGTGGAAGATGAGTCACGCCAGATTGGCCAGGTGAACGTGCCGCTTCACTTCTGGAGGACAATGGAGCGCGCCCCACGTCTGCGGGTCGAAATGCCACTCGACTGGCGGCTGGAGCAGCTACAGCGTGACTACATTCTCGATCTTGAGCAGGCCTACCGGGCGCGCTACGGCCCGGAAGCGGGCTGGCAGCGGATGCGTGAGCAGCTTGGCAATGCCCTGCTGCGGTTGAAAAAGCGTCTTGGCGACGCCCGCCTGCAGCGGCTTCAGCGGTTACAGGCGCTGGCTTTCAGCGAGCACGAACGCGGCAATCCCCAAGCCCACGAAGCCTGGTTGGCGCCGCTGCTCACCGAATATTACGACCCCATGTATCGTTATCACCTCGCACGCCAGCAAAAGGCCGGGGTGGACGAAATCCATGTCGGTGACTGGGAGAGCTGCCTGGCGGCCGCCCGGCAATGGAGCCTCGACCAGGCAGCCTCGGGCTAGGTCAGGGTGATACCGGCCGCAGCCACTGGCTCAACAGCCGGTCAAGCAGCGCGGCCAACTGATCAAAACGCCTGGGGTGTTGGTGTATGTCCGTCTGGGACTGCATAAAGTCGCGGCGATCGGCACTGAGGGCGTGGTGGGTAAACAGCGGCTCGATGCTCTGCGGTGTCACTTCAAGGTGGTAAAGCAGCCCGACCACGCGCCCTGCATCCCAACTGAAGCCCTGCAGGGGCGCGGCTTCGCTACCGCCGCCGGGTAATGCCTCGTCGGGCAGGCTGAAAACGTAGCGGTGCCACATGAAGGCATCAAACTGCTCCGGCAGATCAAAGGGGCTATCCGGTGCCAGGTGGATGGTATGCCAGCCGGTTTCCGGATACGTGCCTGGGGCGACCACGCTACCCAGCGCATCGGCGATCCAGAGCGCGCCCAGGCCGATGCCCAGCAGCGGTTTCTGGCCATCCAGGTAGCGGTTGATCAGCTTGCTTTCGGCCTTGTACCACTCCGGTGGCGCCTGGACGAAATCGTCGGGGCCATCGAGCACGATAAGGGCGTCACTATCGCCGGCCGGTGGGGTGAGCTCACCGTTGTAAAGATGAAAAACGGTGTAGCTATGCCCCATACTGGTTAGCCAGTCGGTTAACCGGGCGGGACCGTGGTCAGGGCCGTGCTGTAGCAGATGGACATGCATGATAATCTCCTCGCCGGCCACATTTTCAAACGAGTCGACAGCGGCTGCCGACACGCTTGCGACAATAACGTATTGTCCCTATTTCACCAATAACTTGTGTAAGACGATTCAGGAAAACGTATGGCGTCCAATCCCCCAGGGTTCTATCAACGGCTCCAGCAGCTGCCATTGGCGGCGCAGCAAGCCTTCATGGCGGCGCTTTGCGAGCGTCTGCTTCCCAACTATGCGCTTTATGAACAAACCACGGGGCATGGCGACGGGCATACGCTGCGCACGGTGCTCAATCTGGTCTGGGAGCGGCTTAGCGTGCCTAACGCGAGTATCGACTTTGCCCGCCAGGCCGAAAAGCTCGCCGAATGCGAGCCGCCCGAGGACGACGAGAGCTTTGGTGCCCGGCGGGCGCTGGATGCGGTGGTGTCGATATCGGCGCTGCTGGATACGTTGCAGGGCGAGTCGCCCGAAGCCGTGCTCGATGTCAGCCGCACCTCGCGCGCCGGCGTGCGTGCCTTTATCGAGCTGACGGAAGGGGAAGAGGACGCCACTGCGCTGGCACTGCTGATCCGTGACCATCCGCTGACCGAAGACGAAAATAACTTTCAAGACGCCGTGCTGGAAGAAGTCTCGCAACCGCTCACCAAGGACGCCCTGAAAGACATTCGCCAGTTAGGGCGCAATGGCGGGGTCAGTAACCTGGGGTTATCGTTGGACGACGCCTGAACGGCCGCCGACGCAACGTCGGCGGCCTTGTGCGGGCTAGAGGCGCATGTCGATGCCGCGCTCGGCCATGTAGCGCTTGGCTTCGGGAATGGTGTATTCACCGAAATGGAAGATGCTCGCGGCCAATACGGCGTCAGCGCCGCCTTTCAATACCCCGTCGACCAGGTGGTCCAGGTTGCCCACTCCGCCCGAGGCAATCACCGGCACGCTGACCGCCTCGGCGATGGCATGGGTCACGCCCAGATCAAAGCCTGACTTGGTGCCGTCGCGGTCCATGCTGGTCAACAGCAATTCGCCCGCCCCGAACTCGACCATTTTCTGCGCCCACTCAATGGCATCCAGGCCCGTGGGGCGGCGCCCGCCGTGGGTGAAAATCTCCCAGCGCGGCGGCTCGTCTTCGCTGGATACCTTTTTGGCATCGATGGCCACGACAATACACTGACTGCCGAAGCGCTCGGCCGCTTCGCGCACGAAGTCGGGGTTGGTGACCGCCGCGGTATTGATGGATACCTTGTCCGCCCCCGCATTCAACATGGTGCGAATGTCGTCGCAGCTGCGAATACCGCCGCCAACGGTGAGCGGGATAAACACTTCACCGGCAATCCGTTCCACCATATCCACCGTGGTGGCGCGGTCTTCGTGGCTGGCGGTGATGTCCAGAAAGGTGATTTCATCCGCGCCCTGCTGGTTATAGCGCTTGGCGATTTCAACCGGGTCGCCCGCATCGCGGATGCCGATAAAGTTCACGCCTTTGACGACACGCCCGGCGTCCACGTCCAGGCACGGGATGATGCGTTTGGCGAGACTCATGCACCACCTCCCGTCAGTTGGTCGCTAAGCCGCTGGGCCTCGGCAACGTCCAGGCTGCCTTCGTAGATAGCGCGACCGGTGATGGCACCCAGAATCCCGCTGTCAGCGACGTCGCAGAGCGACTTGATGTCATCAAGGTTGGTGACGCCGCCCGAGGCAATGACCGGCAGGCCGCCTTCGCGGGCCAGTTGGGCGGTCGCCTCGACATTGACGCCCTGCATCATGCCGTCGCGGGCGATATCGGTGTAAACGATGCTCGACACGCCGTCGTTGGCGAAGCGCTTGGCAAGATCGGTCGCCTTCATGGTGGAGACCTCGGCCCAGCCGTCGGTGGCCACAAACCCGTCCTTGGCATCCAGCCCGACAATCACATGGCCCGGGAAGGCGCGGCACATCTCGGTCACGAAGTCCGGCTCCTTCACCGCTTTGGTGCCGATGATGACGTAGGAAACGCCAGCGTCGAGGTAGTGTTCGATGGTCTCCGCCGAGCGGATGCCGCCACCAATCTGAATGGGCAGCTTGGGGTAGGCGCGAGCAATGGCGGTGACGGCGTCACCGTTGACCGGCTTGCCCTCGAAAGCGCCGTTCAAATCGACCAGGTGCAGGCGGCGGGCGCCGGCTTCCACCCAGCGGGCGGCCATGGCGACCGGGTCGTCGCCGTAAGAGGTGGCGTCGTCCATGCGGCCCTGCTTCAAGCGAACACACTGGCCGTCTTTGAGATCAATCGCGGGAATTACCAACATAGTGAGTCCTCTCAGGGCGTCCAGGAGACAAAGTTTTCCAGCAGGCGAAGACCCGCACGGGCGCTTTTCTCAGGGTGAAACTGTACAGCGAAGGTGCTGTCTCGGCCGATGGCGACATGCGCATTCACGCTGCCGTATTGGGTGGTGCCGAAGACATGGGCGTCGTCCGCCGCTTCGACGTAGTAACTGTGCACGAAGTAGAAGTGCTCGTGCTGGTCAATGCCTTCCCACAGCGGGTGCGGCTGCTGCTGTTCCAGCAGATTCCAGCCCATGTGAGGCACTTTCAGGCGCTGGTCGTGCTGGTCTCGCATGGTGCCCGGAAAGCGGTTGACGTTGCCTGGGAAAAAGCCCAAGCAGTCGACGCCGCCGTTCTCCTCGCTACGCTCCAGCAGCATCTGCTGACCCACGCAGATGCCGAGCAGCGGCTTGGCCTGGCGAGATAGGATGTCATCGACCAGTCCACGCAGCTCTGTACGCTCCAGCTCGCCGACGCAGTCGCGGATGGCTCCCTGGCCCGGCAGCACCAGGCGGGTGGCCCCGAGAATGCGACGCGGGTCACGTGTAATGACCACGTTTTCATGGGTGACATGCTCGAGTGCCTTGGCGACAGAATGCAGGTTGCCCATTCCATAGTCGATTACAGCAATGGTCATTAAGCGCTCCTTGGGGAGGTAGACGGCGGGAGGTGGACGGCGATGTGCAAACGCACCGGCAGCGGATTACAGGCTGCCCTTGGTCGAGGGCATTTGCCCCGCCATGCGTGGGTCTTCGCTGACCGCCATGCGAAGGGCCCGGCCAAAGGCCTTGAAAATGGTCTCGGCCTGATGGTGTGCGTTGACGCCCTTTAGGTTGTCGATATGCAACGTGACGCGCGCGTGGTTCACAAAGCCCTGGAAAAACTCGCTGACCAGTTGGGTCTCGAAGCGGCCGATGGTGGCGCGTGTAAAGTCGGCATTCATGTAAAGCCCGGGGCGGCCCGAGAAATCGACCACGACACGGGACAGCGCTTCATCCAGCGGCACATAGGCATGGCCGTAGCGGTAAATGCCCCGCTTGTCGCCAATCGCTTCAAGAAACGCCTGGCCCAGGGTGATGCCCAGGTCTTCGACCGTGTGGTGGTCATCGATGTGCAGGTCGCCCTGGGCATTGATGTCGATATCGATCATGCCGTGCCGGGCTACCTGGTCGAGCATGTGATCGAGAAACGGCACCCCAGTCTGACACGTCAGGCGGCCTTCACCGTCAAGATTGATGCGGACGCTGATCTGCGTTTCGTTTGTGTCACGGCTTACCGTGGCGATTCGCGCTGACATCTTGCAACTCCTGCGCTATTGCGCACTCTAGAAGGAAGCCGATGGCCCAAATGAACCTTACCACCGAACGAAAAGGGCAATTCCTTTGGCAAAACGCCCATTATAGTGAATCGGTGCCCCCATCCGCTACAATGCGCCAAAGGTAACCGCCTTCCAATGTGAAGAAAAAGCAGCTTGGCTGCGATGGTGAAGAGGAATACGTCCATGCCGGTGACACTGCAATACGTCGACCAAGCCCGCTGGCAAGCCGATGAGCAAGTGCGCCTTGATCTATTGCGCATCTATTACGATGCCCCCGAGGATCGAATGCCTGGCCATACGGTTGAGTCTTTTATCGAGGAGCACCTGCAACAGCAGCATTTTTTTGGCTGCGCACATTTCAATGATCGGTTATTAGGTGCTGTCGCGATCAAACAAGCGCAGGATGGTGCCTGGTGGTTATCGGAGATGTGCGTGCGCAAAACGACGCGGCGCCGTGGCGTAGGCTCGAGGCTGATGGCGCTGCTCGGTGAAAAAGCCAAGCAGGACGGTCGCGTGCTACGTATCGCGACCTCGTCAATGCCGTTGGCCGACCGCGTGCTGCTCTCAAAGCTCGGTTATCGCCCCGTCGCAAGCGCAGCGCCGGCGTCTCAGGACGCCCCGGTGGCCAGCGACTTTGTTGAATTAGACCCACAAGGAAAAGGGTAATGAGGCAATTATTACGCATTCTGCTGGCGGCCGTTGGTATTTTGGCGATTGTGGCCGTCGCCGCGGTAGTGTACGTCACGACATTTCTGGACCCGGAAGACTTCAAGCCCCGTCTGACGGCCGTCGTCGAAGAGCAAACGGGCTTGAACCTGGAACTGGACGGGCCAATCAACTGGTCGTTTTATCCGCGTATCGGCGTCAGCGTCGAAACGGCCAATGCCTGGCTGCCCAGCCAGGACGAAGATGATACCGCCTTTGCGGCGATTGACCGCGCTGAAGTCAGCGTTGCGTTTGCGCCGTTGCTGCGTGGAGAAATCGCCGTCGACGGCCTGACGCTGGATGGCATGCGCTTGAACCTGAAGCGCAACGCCGACGGGGAAGGCAACTGGGAGCCGCTGGTAAACAGGCTGATGGAGCAAAGCCGCGACGCGGAAACCGTGCTGGCCCCGGCGAGCGCCGGGCCTAACGCGGATGCCGGGAGCCTCGAAGTGGTGTTGAGTATTGCCAGCGTCGATATCAAGGACGCCGATATTCGCTTCCGCGATGAGCAGGCCGAGGCGCTCTGGCATCTACAAGAGCTGAATATTTCGGGCAGCAACGTTAACCCCGTTCGGCCTTTCCCGCTCAAAGCGATGTTCAAGCTGACCAAGCACAACAACCTCGATGCCGAAGCACTGGAGCGGATGCCCGACATCGCCAGCGATATCGATCTGCAAACCCGCATGCAGCTTGGTTTGGAAGAAGAGCGCTTTACCCTGGAAAACACCGAGCTGAATACGCGCACACGCTTTGATGCGGAAGAAGAACCCCAGCAGCTGTCCCTATCAGCCGCCGAGGCCGTCGTGCGGGTCGGCGAAGAGCAGCTAAGCATCAGCGAGGGCCTGGTGGAAACCAGCCTGCGCCACCCGGAAAACTGGGAAGGTGGGCTGGCGCTCTCGCTGGCGTTTGGACTTGAAGGCGATTGGCAGGCGCAAACCGCGCGGCTCAATGACCTGCAGCTTTCCGGACCGGATGATCTGCGCGTCAACGGGCACCTCAACGTCTCGCAACTGCTCGATGCCCCGCAGTACCAGGGCCAGCTAACGGCGTCGCCGTTCACTCTGCGGCCGTGGTTGTCGCGGGCCGGCATCACCCTGAATACCACCAGCGAAGCGGCGCTCAGCGATGTGGCCATGACCAGCCCCATCGAAGGGGACCTGCAGAATGTCGCTCTGCCCAGCCTTTCGCTGGTGGTTGATGACAGCACCTTTACCGGCGAGCTGGCCACCCGCCTTGACGGGTCGCGGATCGACTTCGACCTGGAGGGCGACGAGCTCAATCTGGATCGTTATCTCCCCCGGCGCAGCACCGAAGAGCAGGCGAGTCTGGGGCTTGTTGAGACCGCCGTCGCCGATGACCCCGAGGGGCTTTTGCCGCAGGCCTGGCTGGCAACTTCAGTGCTGAACGGAGAGCTGAGCGTCGAATCGCTGGAGCTTGGCGGCATGGTCTTCAGCGATGCCCGCCTTCAGCTTGAGGGCGAGCAAGGCCTGCACCGATTGAGCAATTTTGAAGCGGGTTTTTACGATGGTGAACTGACGGCCAACGGTCGCTTGGACGCCCGTGAGAACGAGCTGCAATGGGCGCTATCACCCACTATTCGCAACGTTCAGGTCGCGCCGCTGATCGAGACGCTCAGCGAGGGTGACGAGGGCTCGCCCCTGCGCGGCCGTCTTGATCTCAGCGGTGACCTCACCACACGGGGGAATCAGCGAGAAACTCTGCTGCGTCATCTGAATGGTGACCTGGAGTCACAATTGACCGAGGGCGCGATTCTCGACATCAACGTGTCTCGTGAGATGTGCAGAATTGTCGCTCAACTGGAAGGTGAAGAAAGTCAGCGCGACTGGTCGAGCGATACCGCCTTTGATGAGTTTGCCACCACATTGCAGATCCGCGATGGCGTGGTGCAAAGCGACGATCTATTGATCGCTGTGCCGGGCATCGACGTACAGGGCGAAGGCCAATACGACCTCACCAGCCGCCGTTTCGATACCCAGGCCAATGCGCGGTTCGTCGATACCGCCGATGCGGCCTGCGAGGTTAATCCGCGCCTCGAAGCGCTCGCGCTGCCGCTGCGCTGCGAAGGCCATATCAGCGATGAACGTAGCGAATGGTGCCGTTTCGATCGCGATGCCTTCCAGAGCTCCGTCGTCGAGCTTATTCAGGAAGAGGCGGGCGGCCAGGTAGAAGAGGCCCTCGAAGAGCGCTTTGGCGAGTCGCTGGATTCGCTCGATGAACGCCTGGGCGAGGGCAGCGGTGACCAACTGCGCGAAGGGCTGCGTCGCTTGTTTGACTGAGCCCGAACGCTCGCCAGCGCCGGCCCTGGGCCGGCGCTTTTTTTATTTCTGCGCACCGCATGATGAAGGAGTTTGCATGACCGAGATGCCAACGCCCAGGCTGGCCGCCGACGTCTTTCAGCAGCGCCTGCTTGACTGGTTCGACCGCTACGGCCGCCATGACCTGCCCTGGCAGTCACCGCGCAGCGCCTATCGCGTCTGGGTCTCGGAAATCATGCTGCAGCAGACCCAGGTCACCACCGTCATTCCCTATTTTGAGCGCTTTATGGCGCGCTTTCCTACCCTTGAGGCGCTGGCGAAGGCGCCGCAGGATGAAGTGCTGCACCTGTGGACGGGCCTTGGCTACTATGCCCGGGCACGTAACCTGCACAAGGCGGCACAGGAGGCCCTGGCCACCCACGACGGCCAACTGCCTACCCACAGCGTCGAAGCGCTCACCGCATTACCGGGCATTGGTCGCTCAACGGCGGGGGCGATAATCGCCCAGAGCACCGGCCAGCGCGCGGCGATTCTGGACGGCAACGTCAAGCGCTCGCTGGCGCGCCTGCATGCGGTCGCCGGCTGGCCCGGCAAGCCCGCCGTTGAGCGCAAGCTCTGGGCGCTTGCAGACTATTACACGCCAGAGACGCGCCTGGCGGACTACACCCAGGCGATGATGGATTTTGGCGCTACGCTATGTAAACGAAGCACGCCGCTGTGCGAGCATTGTCCTTTCAATGACGTATGCCTGGCCTACGCGCAGGGTGAGACAAAACGCTATCCTGAATCAAAGCCCAAGAAGGCCTTGCCCACGCGGGAAACCATCATGCTGCTGCTGCATGACCGCGACGGGCGAGTATGGCTCGAACAACGCCCGGCAAGCGGCCTTTGGGGCGGGCTTTGGAGCCTGCCGCAGTTCGATAGCCAAAGTGAGCTCAACGACTGGCTGGCGGACAACGTTGTCATGCCGGAACGTCTGTCGCCGATGCCTTGTCTGCCCCATACCTTCAGCCATTTTCGCCTGGCGATTACCCCTCAGCCAGTGAGTTGCGATAGGCTGCAGGGCGTGCGCGAGGGAGGAACCTGGTACGACCCGGCTCACCCCCCTGCGATCGGTCTGGCGGCGCCCGTGAAGACGCTGATCAACCAGCTCGCGCCGTTCGCGCTCACGTCGACGCCAGGGCGTGCTTAACCCGCTGCATCCGAAGATATCTAGGAGCCACCCATGACGAAGACAGTATTCTGCCGCAAGTATCAAAAAGAGCTTGAAGCGCTGCCCTTTCCGCCACTGCCCGGCAAGCAGGGCCAGGATATCCAGGCCACCGTTTCCAAACAGGCCTGGGAAGACTGGCAGGCGTTGCAGACGCGCCTGATCAACGAAAAGCACCTCAACATGCTCGACCCCGAAGCACGCGCCTACCTGATGGAGCAGATGCAGCGCTTTTTCGACAACCAGGAAACCGACCATGCCGAAGGCTACGTCCCGCCGACCCAGGCAACGTAAGCTACCGATAGCGCGGAAAGTTTTACAAAGGAGTTGACGGAAAGCCGGGATTCTTGTTTAATACGCACCGTTGGCAGCGGCCAGATAGCTCAGTTGGTAGAGCAGGGGATTGAAAATCCCCGTGTCGGCGGTTCGATTCCGTCTCTGGCCACCACACTGCTGGGGTATCGCCAAGTGGTAAGGCACCGCTTTTTGGTAGCGGCATTCCCAGGTTCGAATCCTGGTACCCCAGCCATTGCCGACTTTACGTGTAGCCGACATAGCTCAGTTGGTAGAGCAACTGACTTGTAATCAGTAGGTCCCGGGTTCGACTCCTGGTGTCGGCACCACTAGAAGTGGTTTAAAAACAGCACGATACAGAATTTAAAAGGCCGCTCATTGAGCGGCCTTTTTCGTTTTGCATAGTTCTTTACATAGATTCTCGACTCCTGTCCGTGTTTTTAACCTTCAACAAGGTCAACCGCTATGCTTAAAATAGATGTATGCGATCCCGCCTATGGTGGCGACAAAAAACCATTGAACTAATATGTAACCGCGCGCCGCATTTGGCATTAAATTGCAGCTTAATTGGCACAACTCAAGCGGCTACAAGCCTATGAAATTCGCAACGCGTTTGGCATTGCTTGGGCGGCGTGCGCTATAGCCTTAGCCAGTCGCGAAGAACTCTTTTTTTAGCAGCCTTCTCATATATGCATATCAGCTCATATGTTAGCGTGCTGATTTGGTTGGTGGCCGTAGCAATTTGCTCCGCTTTTAAACCCTCAAGATAGAAAAGATCATCCTCGCACTGAAGTGCGTCGTGAGGGTTACAAAATATTACCCTTGTCATGCCACTCTTCAGAAGAACACTGCTGTCAACCAGCCAATCCTGATCGAGACTCCTTGTGTATGGATCATTGCTCATGATTTATCCCTTAAAAAAGCCCCGCTGGCTCGGCATCTACATCCCAACTGAAGATCAGCACCTCTTTGGCGTCTGAGCCTTTGCCGCCGCCGACGGTGTAGCGATTATGTCGGTGGTTTCGATGTGGTAGTCCGCGAAGATCCGGCAGATGTCTGGGTGGTCATATCGTTCGATGCATTCCTGCCAGTTTAAATGCTCTATAACGGTGCTGGCCAACCGAAGGTGTGCGGCTGACAGTGACTTCTCCAGGCGCAGCAAGTTAAGGCCCGTTGGCATGGCTTTCACTTGTCTTGCTGTGGTGAAAAGGAGACAGACTAATGGTAGGCGTTACGCTCGTCTTCCGTATTGAAGATGGGCAGGCCATACGCCTCCTGGGCGAACTCAACCAGCGCGGGCGAGATGCCCAGCCCACTATGGCCGCCATTGGTGGAGAACTGGACCACGCTAACCGGGACCGCTTTGATGAGCAGGTCTCACAGCGGTGACTCGTGGGAGCCTCTCGCTGAGGCGTACCGCAAGCCCCAACGGCAGGATGAGACCCTGGTGCTCAACGGCTACCTACGCGACTCGCTTCCCTACGATGCCCGGCCGGATTACCTCTAATGCGATACCGACCGTATCTATGGTGCTAGCATGCACTTCGGCGATGAGGAACTCGGCATACCCGAGCGCAACTGGCTCGGTTTCTCAAACGACGATGAAACCAACGCAACCGAGACCCTGCTGGACTACCTGGGCTAGCCTCTGAGCGAATAACCATCGCGGCCCTTTGAGCGCCGCTAAGGCACTACCCGCAACGTTGGCCCAACTTTTACCGCAAGGCGAGTTAGATTTTGATTTAGCGAGCTTAACGGTAGAGGGTTAGGCGGCTATAGTGGCCCCATTGAGAAAATAAACGCCAATGGGAATGCAGCGGGGAACGTGTGGCCAAGACTGATGATAATCAAGAAGGATATTTCGCAGAGATCCCACTAAGGCTCTATTTCGCGACAGAAGAGCCGATAGCTATAAAGGATATCGCTACGTCGCTGCTCGCACTGGAAAAGCTGACCAAACGCTTTCCTCAGATGTTACAGCAGCTAACCAAAGTCGAGATCGACGGTTACGAACTAAGAGTCGAAAGGCTTGAGGCTGGCAGCCTTCTAGAAGACCTTATCGTTAAGTTCTTCTTTAGTAGCCCAGAAAAAGAGCAGGCTTTCAAAGACTTCCTGGAGAATCACCCGATGGGCAAAGCCGTCAAAGCGGGCGTGGGTGGATTAGCTGTCCTGCTAGTTATAAGCCAGTTGATGCTGCTTTATAAATCGTTTGCCGGGGATGACAGCCCTTCCATTCAAGCAAACCATAACACCATCATTCAGATTGGCGCTGATCAACTTGGGATTACACCTGAAGAAGTGGTTGAGCTTGCTGAGGTGGCGACAGAGGGAAACCGCAAACAGCTGTTTTCGGCTGCCAGAGATGTGTTGCGGCCAGTTGAGGGGCATTCAGAGGCGACTGTGATAGCTCCAGGGCTGGAAGGGATGCCGCCAGTATCGCTTTCCCCGGAAGCTTTATCTGAGGTTCCCTATGATGCCGACCTAAATGCTGCCGAACGAGAGATAGCGTATCAGAACGTAATGCTGGAGATACGTGCACTGGATCGTGATAAAACAGATTCTGGTTGGTGGGGTGTCCTTTCCAGCGCTGTTGGAGAAAAACGACTTCGGCTTTATTTTGACGAGGTAGATATAGACGCCATCGCTTTTCGCCCAGTGGTGTATGTCGATGCCACCGTGACGTATCGGCATGACTTCAACCAGGCAACGCTGGTGCCAAAGCATGCGACCATCACGCATATTTACGCAGCTGAGTAGCAATAATGCCACCAAAAAATAGACTGGTTGAAACCATCAAGTCGGACGAAACACGTGATCTGCTCGCAGACGGAACTGATACAGTTATAGATGTCCTTTCTGAGTCAGAAGTCGCAAGCCAGATACCGTTTGCAGGCTTGGTCGTCAAGACCTATCAGGCCTCTAAAAGCATTCGAGAACGCATGCAAATCAAGAAGCTCGCCAAATTCCTGGAATATCCGAGCCAGATGAGTGAGGCCGAAAAAAATAAATTCGCTGCTCAATTTGAAAATGTAGATAAGGAAGAAGAATTTGGTGAACAGATGTTGGTCCTCATTGACAAGGCTGATGACGCAGAAAAACCAAAAATAATCGGCAGGTTGCTGGCAGCAAGGGTCAAAGGGCATTTTGACCAGAACACGTTCATGCGTTTGTGCAAGATGGTTGATCGTGCTTTCGTAGAGGACTTTCGCCATCTTAGGGTGCTTCGCAACGGGGAGAACCACATGGCCGATGAGGACGTCGAACAAAGTTTGAGATCATCTGGCTTTCTACGGCAGATCAACAACACCGATACCGCTATTATATCTGGCGTTCCAGTTGGCCCTGGTGGATTTAAGCTAACTCAATATGGCAGGTGGCTCGTTGATCTTGGGCTATCAGATGGGCCTATCCCAAGTCCAGAAAAGGAAAGAACTCATTTTTCCTAAAACGCTTTAAATCCATGCCCGCCCTAAGCCCCTGGTCATGGGGTAATGACAACACACAGCCTTCATACCCAGCCTAGAGTCGCCGTTTGCGCCCTTCGCTGTACAAACCTCCGGCGACAAAGCGCGACAGATACCTGCTGGCACCTTTCACGCTCCGCGTGGGGCTATTGAGGGCAACGTCTTACAGCTATAGAAATCGCTGTGGCGCTGTAACCGCGCGCTAGATTTGGTGTGATACTGCATCTCTTTTGAGGCGTGGTATCGATGAAACGTAAGCCCACGCATAGATGCGCACAATAGGCCCTTTCTGGTCATGCCTCCGTCGAGGCGTTTGTCTGATTGCGCAAGTGCCAATATCGGCGGAGCACGGCGTCTTTGAAGGCGCGCTTCATATCAAAGAGGCTGGGAGTGAGGCAGAAGAGCATGACGCCAATGCGCTGCTTGCAGGTGTCCGTGGTGAAAAGGGCACGCACGGTCCTGAGAACCACGATGGTTTTGCCTGAGTATTCAAGGCGTCCCACCGCCCCTCCGATTTCCTGGAGGTCGTTGCCAGCATCGTTTCATCGACCACCTGACCGCGCAAGTTTTTATCTTTACCCAGTCGCCAATCTCGAAAGATTGGTTGACAATACGCAGGACAGTGCCTGAAAGACAGAGAATCAACTCCTTGGTCGCGATAACCAAGGCGACGGCAGTGATCGACAACGCAAAAGCGCGCAAGGAATTCAGCCAGATAAGTGCTAGGCAGAGTAGCGTGATGAAGGTCGCGTTGCGGATACGGGCTAGCCACGCGCGGCGGTAATCGGACAAAATTTCTTTTTGCCCACGTATGACGCGCACAGCGAGTGTGCTCAACGTGACAAGAATCGCCACGAGTGTAACCGAACTCACACCACTGTTGCTCAGTTGTTCAATCCAGAAGGAATCCTCAAGCATGGTGGTTTAGCTCTTCTTCTTGCGGATCGATGGTTAATCACGATCATGGCACAGTGGCACTACACCCTCTATCAAGGGGCGGCATCACCCTCTTAGGCGACTTCTTTCATCCGACCGTTAGTGTGATCAATACCCCGTCATCTCCAAATAGCCAACACCGATATTTTCCTGCGAATCGGCTTGGCGTACCACCACGTCGCCTTCCCAGTAGGGCACCGTGGTGGGCATCCAGCGGTTGGGATGGCGCGCCTCAACGGTAAGCTGCATATCCGCGTCGGGCAGCGTGAGTGACCAGCGCGTGGGCATGTCTCGGCCGGCGACGGACTGCGTTTCCAGCGGCGTCAGCGTGACGCGATCGGCGCCGATGAGCTCGGTTTCTCCGTCCGCTGAGATTAAATGGGCAAAGGCATAGTCGCCCCCGTCTTCACCGCCGCCTCTCAATCGGTAGGCCATTAGCTTGCGGTCGTCATTCAGGTGCAGCGAAAACCAGTCCCAGCCGGTTTGCTCGGGGGTGAGCAGTTGGCTGCTCCATTCGCGGTCCAGCCAGCCTTGGCCGCTGACCTCGCGGGTCTCGCCGTTGAGCGTGACCTGTCCGGTGATCTGTAAAAACGGCTGGCTGTAATAGCGCGAGCCCTGGCCTTCCACGGTTTTGGCGTTGAAGCCGTTTTCACCGTGCTGAACGATCGGACCCTGGGCTTCAAGGGTGAGGGAGTAGCCGAAACGGTCCGCCCCCTCGCCGCTGTAGGCGCTGAGAGTGAAGTCCTCGAAGCTGGCGTCCTCCGGGCTTTTTAGTACCCAGTCGTCAATCCAGGCCTCAAAGGGCGCTGCGTTGACGCCTGCCTGCCCATTGGCGTGTTGGCTATGGCTGCGCCCAAAGCGCTCGGCGGCGACATGGGTGGCGCCTCGGGAGATACCCATATGCGCCATCCACACCTGATCAGCGTTCCATGGTGCTGGGTCAGGGCGCTCATCAGGCGGCGTTAGCGCCTGGCGAAACAGCGTCCATTGCAGGCCGAGCGGCTCGCCCTGGGCATCCTCCAGGTTGGCGGTCAGGTACCACCATTCGATGCGGTAATCGGGGTGCGGGCCGTGGTCCTCGGGGAAGCTGAGCGGCGAAGCGCCATCCGCCTGGGCAAATGCCGCCGCGTCTTCACCGAGCCCGGCAAACCCCTGGGGCTCGGCGTTTGGCGGTGATTTCTCACAGCCGATGAGCGTCATGCTCGCCATGAGGAGCAGCGCCGCTGCAAAGCCGGGATGATTCATGCGGCCCCCTTATTGAGCATTGCCTGCGGAGAGCTGCGCCATAGCTGCAGCGAAGGCAGTGCGGCGGCGGCCAGCGCAACGCCGACGGCGGTCAGCAGCGTGATGAAGATATCCCATGGGAAAAGGTAGAGCGGCAGCCGCCAGCCAAAGGCGGCCACGTTGATGATCGCCACCAGCGTCCAGGTAATTGCAATGCCCAGGGGAATGGCCACCACGCCGGTGAGCAGTGCCAGCCCGCCCAGTTGATAAAGCGGCAGCTGAGTGAGGGTGTTGCGCGGCACGCCCAATGCCCAGAGCGATGCCAGTTGTCGCTGGCGCTCGCGGGCCTGGGCCAACAGCGTGGCGAACAGCGCCAGGGCGGCGACGCCGAGGGTGAGGCCGTTCAGCGCCCGGGTGATGGTGAAGGTACGCTCGAATATCTGCGTGGCCAGTCGTTTGATTTCCTGCTGATCCACCAGGGCGTCGGGGGCGACATCGAAGCGGTCCACCAGCGCCTGGCGTAATGCCTGACGCTCGGCGCCTTCAGTGGCCACCAGGCCTATCGAGGCGATCTCGCCGCCAAAGCGTTGAACCAGCGCTTCGGTGGGCACGACTATCTGCTGGCGGGGGTTGCCGTAGTCGGGGTAAACCGCCGCGATGGTAAACCGCGTGGCGCCTTGGGGCGTGTCCAGGGTGAGGGTGTCGCCCGGCGCCAGCTGTTTGGCCACGGCCATCTGCTCGTTGATAAACACGCTGCCGGCAGACAGCGCCGCCCAGGCGGCGGAGCGCCCCTCTTGGGTATCGAGCAGCGGCCAGCGGTTGGTGATGGTCGGCGATGGGGTAATCCCAAACAGCGCAATGCGTTCGCGGGTCGTATCTTCGCCGCCTTTGCTGTCCACTGCCAGCAGATCGACGTCACCGCGGGCGGTAGGCAGCGTTTCCGTAATTTCCGGCTGGGCCTCGAGCCAATCCAGCATGGGCGCAAGCGTCGAGGATTCCGCATTGATATACAGCGGCGCGGCGAGTCGCTGGTCGAGCCAGTCCAGAAAGGTCAGCCGAAAGCCGCCGACCATGCTGCTGACGCCCAGGTTGGTCGCCAGGGCAATCAGCAATGCCATCATGGCCAGCGACAGGCGCGGCAGCTGTAGCTGACTATCCGCCACCGCCCAGTGGGCCAGCGGGCGACGATGCAGAAGGCGTTGCAGCAGGCGCAGCACGGCGTTGATCAGCGGCGGCAGGAAAAGCGCGCTGCCTAACAGCAGGGCAGCGACGAATCCAAAGCTTGCCATTACGCCCTGGCCGGGTGGCAGGCGGCCGAGCCACAGGACCAGGCCGAGGGCGATCACGGCGGCAGCGACCCCACCTTGGCTCATGCGCGTTAGCTGGCGCTGGTAGCCGCGCCGCCATGCCTGGGATTGGCCCAGCGCCAACACATTCAGCCGTGCGGCACGCCACAGAACGCCGCTGCCTGCCAACAGCAGGCCGCCGAGGGTAATCGCCAGGCTGCCCAGCCAATAGTGCCACGGCAGCACCAAGCTGCGCTGCACATCGGCCTGGTAGAGCGACGACAGCGTCGTCGCCACGTCGGGCAGCAGTTGGCCGGCCAGCCAAATGCCGCTGGCAAGCCCAAGCGCCGCCCCCAGCACGCCGAATACCAGCAGCTCGAGCAGGATGGCCAGGATCAGCGTGGTGGCGGGCACGCCCAGCGCGCGCAGGGTGCGTAGCGTGGTCAGGCGCTGCTCCATGGCAAGCCCCAGCGCGGCTTGCACGATGAACAGACCCACCACCAGCGACAGCAAGGCCAGCGCGGTGAGGTTGAGGTGGAAGCTATCCGTCAGCTGCTCGGGCGACGCCAGGGTGGCCGCCCGGCTGAGCCGATAACCGTCGGGCGGCGCAGATAACGCCTCCGGGGCGGTGACCAGTTGGGTCAGGGTATTACCGCTTTCCAGCAGTTCGGCGGCCGCGGCAATGTCCATCACCAGCGTGTCCGGCGGCAGATCCGGGCGCAGCGCCAGTGGCGGGAGTTGATGGCGACCATTCACGTCAGGCGTCGCGCCCGGCGCCTCCCGGCGCGAAAGGCCTAAAATATCGAGGGTTTCCGGCGCCAGCTGGGTTTGCCATGGCGGCGTAAGAAAAGCGGTCAGCGCGGCGCCATCGCCGCCTAGGGCGTTATCGTTGGGCAGGGTCAGCGGGTCAATGCCGATAAGCGTCAGGCGCACTTCGCCAACTTCCAGGGTGCCTTCCAGCATGGGCGAGACGGGCAGGCCCGCCCGGCGCAGCGTCAGGTAGTCTTCGCGGGTCAGTGGCTGGCCATCGCGCCGGGTTAGCTGGTCGACCTCCGCGCTAAACAGCGCGTTGGCGCGGGCGTAGCTGTCTTTCGCCGTGGCATTGACCGCCTGGACGCTGCTCCACAAGGCGCTTGCCACCCACAGCCCCAGCAACAGCATGGCAAGCTGCCCCGGATGACGGCGATAGTGGGCAAGCAGGGTTACCAGCACGCGCCAAATCAAGGGTGGGAATCCTCAAGCCGGCCCAGGTGGAGGCGCACCAGGCGGTCGAGCGGTGCCGCCACGCGGGCGCTGTGGGTGACCATCAACAGCGCGCAGCGGGTTTCAGCCACCAGCTCGAGGAGCAGCGCCAGGACGGTATCGGCACTTTGTTCATCCAGGTTGCCGGTGGGCTCATCGGCCAGCAGCAGACTGGGCCGCACGGCCAGCGCCCGGCCAATCGCCAGGCGTTGCTGCTGGCCGCCCGAGAGCTGCTCGGGGAAATACCCTTCGCGACCGGCAAGCCCCAGGCGCGCCAGCAGGTGAGCGGTCCACTCGGCGTCCTCGCGCTGCGCAAGGCGTGCCTGGAGGCGCAGGTTGTCGATCACGTTGAGGCTGGGCACCAGGTGGAACTGCTGAAACACCAGCCCGAGATGCTGACGACGCAGCCTGGCGCGGGCGGGTTCATCCAGGCTGGAAAGCCGCTGCCCCTCGATGCTGATATGGCCCTGATCAGGTACGTCGAGGCCGGCGGCCAGATGCAGCAGCGTTGATTTGCCGCTGCCGGATTCCCCCATCAACGCCAGGCTCTCGCCCTGGTCAAGCGTCAGGTCGATACCGTTGAGCACAGGTAACTCCCCCTGCGGCGTGCTGAAGGTTTTATGTACCTGGTGCAGAACCAGCATGGGGGCTCCCTTTGCCAACCATTGAGCATGCGATAAAGCATACGATGATATTACGCGTAAATGCGAGTGTAATATATTTGTATAAGAAAAGGCGGGCGATAGCGCTATCTTGAACCGCGTAAAAAGGTCCGTTTAAGATATAAAAGCTCCCGGATCAGGGAGCAAAAAAAGTGAATTTTTTTCACGTAACCCATGTTATGAGGCGTGCATTTGTTGCTTGCAGGGGGACTGAGGTTGTCTACCTTGTGCAGTGCAAGATGATGGTTACGCCATTTGATCTGAAATTTAATCATACAAGGAGTGGATTAGATGACAGTCAGCAACACACCTCTTAATGTTGTGAATGCGCAAAAACAGTACAGCGAAATGACGGATATGCCGTCCGCTCAACCGACGATGGATACGGACCTTTACCCATCGCGGTTGGCTGAAGCGCCGACGTCACTCTGGCAGCCGCGAAAGGATGCTGTCGTGAAAGGTCGCCAATTAACAGGCCCATTAAGCCAGGCGCAACTCGACGAGTTCGAACGCAAAGGGTTTCTGTTTATCCCCAACCTGATCACCGGTTCAGAGCTCGATGAGCTGCGTCGGGAGATGCAGGCACTGATGAATCACGACGCCTATCGTGATCGACCCTTCAGCGTTACCGAGCCGGAGAGTCAGGAAATCCGTTCGTTGTTTGCGGTGCATTTTCTCTCCAAGCGTTTTGGAGAACTGGCACGCGATGAGCGTCTGGCAGGTGCCGCTCGACAACTGATCGGCGCAGACCCCTACGTGCACCAGTCGCGTATCAACTATAAGCCCGGGTTTGCAGGCAAAGGCTTCAACTGGCACTCGGACTTTGAAACCTGGCACGCGGAGGACGGCATGCCCAACATGCATGCGGTCAGTGCCTCGCTGATCATGACCGACAACCACGAGTTCAACGGTCCCTTGATGCTGATTCCGGGGTCGCACAAGAAGTTCGTGCCGTGCCTGGGTGAGACGCCCGAGGATAATCACAAGCGCTCGCTGAAGGCGCAGGAAGTCGGCGTGCCCAGCAAAGAAGTGCTGACTGAACTGGTGGCCGAGCACGGTATCGAGGCGCCCAAGGGGAAGGCCGGTGGCCTGTTGCTGTTTGACTGCAACACCCTGCATGCCTCGAACGCCAACCTGTCGCCGGACCCGCGCAGCAACGTGTTCTTTGTGTTTAACCGCCCGGACAACCGCTGTCGTGCGCCTTATGCCGCGCCCAAGCGGCGTCCTGACTTTCTGGCCCATGCGCCCGGCGACACCTGGTCGATGGCCGAGTGAGGCGGGAAGGTAAACCAGCGTTCAGCGATGTGTGGAACAATCGCTAGGGTGGGGTAGACTGGTGCGCATGCTAATATGCGCACCATAAAAAAGGAGTCTCCCCACCATGCGTTTTGTTCCACAGTTTACCGATGGCCAAGCCTGTCCCCATGAGGTGGGCAAGGTGGTGTGCGTTGGCCGCAACTACACTGAGCACGCCAAAGAGTTGGATAACCCCGTTCCCAGCGAGCCGTTGCTGTTTATCAAGCCCGCGACGAGCATCGTGGACATTCAGCAGCCGCTTGCGCCGCCGTTTCATCGCGGTGAGATTCACTACGAGATCGAGCTTGCCCTGCTGGTGGGTAAAACGATTTCCGACGCCACGCCGGACGAGGCCAGCGCGTCGATCAGCGGTTTGGGGCTGGCGCTTGATCTCACCCTGCGCGATGTGCAATCCCAACTGAAGGAAAAAGGCCATCCCTGGGAAATTGCCAAGGGGTTTGACGGCGCCTGCCCGCTTTCCCCTTTCCTGCCGTTAAGTCGCGTGCCCAACTGGAACGCACTGGCCTTTACCCTGGAAATTGACGGTGAAGAGCGCCAGCACGGCGAAGGGTCCGATATGATCTTTACCATCCCCACGCTGGTCGCGGAGATGAGCCGCCACTTTACCCTCGAACCGGGGGACGTCATTTTAACCGGCACGCCGTCAGGAGTGGGTGAGCTGCCGCGCGGCGCCACGCTGCGTATGACGCTAACCGGCGGCCTGGAAATCACCACCAGCGTGATTGAATGAGCGGCGGTAGTTAAGCCAAGTTGCTACACATATATCCGCCCAATCAAAAGGCCACCCACTCAGTCGGTGGCCTTTTGCGTTGGCTAACGTCGCAGACGCCGTCGCTACTCCAGGTAGGTGTAGCCTTCGAGCCCCTCGGACAGGCTGGCGGCAAAGCGCGCCTGCTCCTGGCTGGAAAAGCCGCTGGCAATGAGCTGCTCGGTCAGCTTTTGCTTTAACACCCGGGCATCGAAGTTCACGTAGGCCAGTACCTCGGCCACGGTATCGCCGGCCTGGGCGTTGGAAAGCTGCCATTTGCCATCGGGCCCCAGGGCGGCGTCCACCGAATCGGTATCGCCGAACAGGTTGTGCAGATCGCCGAGAATTTCCTGATACGCCCCCACCAGGAAGAAGCCGAGCCAGCGCTCGTCGTCGCTGGTCCATTCGGGAAGGGGAAGGGTGCTTTCGACGCCCTGGCCGTCGACATACTGATCGATACGGCCGTCTGAATCGCAGGTGATGTCCTGAATCACCGCCCGGCGGGTCGGCGGTTGGTCCAAGCCGCTTAACGGCAGGACGGGGAAAATCTGCTCAATGCCCCAGACGTCCGGCACCGACTGGAACAGCGAAAAGTTGACGAATAGCTTGTCGGCCAGCTTCTCGGCAAGCTCATCCAGGATCTCGCGGTGCGCGCGGTTGCGGGTGTCGAGCTGGTCGCGCAGGCGGACACACGCCGCCATATAGACACGTTCGCCTTCGGCGCGGGCGTTGATATCACTCAGCCCGAGCACGAAGCGGTCCTGCAGCTCGCTGACCGCCTGGAAGACATCGTGCCAGGCCTCGACCAGCACGCGCGGCTCCTGAGGCTCGGCCAGCTGCTCGAAGACGCGCCACAGGGCTTCCACCTGCGGGTCGCCCGCAAGGGAGCGTTCGGGAGGCGTATCGTCGATGCGCTCGTCGCCGATCACGTTGGTAATCAGCACCGCATGGTGAGCGGTGAGCGCGCGGCCGGACTCGCTGATCAGGTGCGGCGCGGGCAGGTGGGCGTCCTGGCACAGCTGAGCAAAAGCGCTGACCACGTTGCGCGCATACTCGCGCATCGAGTAGTTGGCCGAGCAGTCGCTGCGCGAGCGGGTGCCTTCGTAATCGATGCCCAGGCCGCCCCCGACATCGACGGTATCGATCGGCGCGCCCAGGCTGAGCAGGTTCTGGTAGAAACGGGCACATTCGCGCAGGCCGCGCTGAATATCACGGATATTGGCGATCTGCGAGCCAAGGTGAAAGTGCACGAGCTGCAGGCTGTCGAGCGCGTCCTGGGTGCGCAGGGTCTCGACGACGCTGAGAATCTGGCTAGCGGTGAGGCCGAACTTGGATTTTTCGCCGCCGGTATTCTGCCACTTGCCTTTGCCCACCGAGGCGAGTCGGGCGCGCAGGCCGATGCGCGGCGTCACGTCCAGCTCGCGGGCTTCTTCCAGAATCATGTCGAGCTCGGACAGCTTTTCCACCACCAGGTACACCCGGTGGCCGAGCTTCTCGCCCAGCAGCGCCAGGCGGATGTATTCGCGGTCTTTATAGCCGTTGCACACGATCAGCGAGGAGCCACCGTCCGAGAGAGCCAGCACCGCCAGCAGTTCGGGTTTGCTGCCGGCCTCCAGGCCGACACGACCGCGGCCGCGTTCGGCGGTGGCGAGTATCTCTTCCACCACGCGGCGCTGCTGGTTGACCTTGATGGGGTAAACCGCGGTATAGCCGCCTGTGTAGTCGAGCTCCTGCATGGCCACGTCAAAGGCGCCGCACAGCTGCTCAACGCGGTCGTGAAGAATGTCGCTGAAGCGCACCAGTACCGGCAGGCGTAAGCCGCTCTGCTGAAGCGTGCGAACCAGACCGCTGAGCGGCAGCGCCGGGCCATCGGCATCGCTGCCCAGCGGCCGCACCAGCGCCTGGCCGTGCTCGTCCACATCAAAGTAGCCGCTGCCCCACTGATCGATATTCCAGGTGCGGCGGGCGCGCTGAGCCGAGGTGCTGTGAGTGGCTGCTGCCTTCATGAAGACGCCTCGGGCAAGGGGAGCGCGCCATGCGCAATACGCGCTTTCAGAATGGTGCGGAAACGGTCTGGGTCATGGGGGGTCAGGTCGTGGGCGGGCGGGTCCACGTACACCACCAGCAGCCGCGATAGCCAATAGCGCAGCGCCGTCATGCGCAGCATGGTGGGCCACAGGGCGCGCTCGTCCGCGGTCAGCCGGCGGCGTGACTGATAGGCGCTCAGGATCGCCGTATAGCGCTCGCCATTCAGCGTACCGTCCTCGTTGGAGGCCCAGTCGTTGATCACAATGGCCAGATCAAACAGCAAGTCGCCGGTGCAGCCATTGTAGAAGTCGATAATGCCGCCCAGCGTATCGCCTTCAAACAGCGTGTTGTCGCGGAACAAGTCACCGTGCAGCGCGCCTTGCGGCAGGTCATCGTGCTTGGCGAAGGCGCTTTCGAAATCATCGATCTCGTCTTTCATTAGCATCTGGTCGTCAGGGCTCAAGTAGGTCAGCACCTTGTGGTGCATGGCTTGCAGCCAGTGCAGGTCGCGCGGGTTGGGGCGGTGCCCGGGAAAGTGTTGTGACACCGTATGCAGACGCCCCAGGGTATCGCCCAGCGCCCGGCATTGGGCCAGGTTGGGGGCTTGGGGATGACGGCCCGGTAAGCGCGGGAACAGCAGAGCCGGCTTGTCCGCCAGGCTGTGCAGGGCCACGCCGTCGCGGTCGTGGACCGTGCCGGGGACCGGCAGGCGATGCTCGTCCAGGTAGTCCAGTAACTCGACAAAGAACGGCAGCTCAGCATGCTCGCCTTGCTCGAACAGGGTTAATACCAGCTCACGGCGGTCGGTGGTCACAAAAAAGGTCGAATTTTCGGTGCCGGCCGCCACGCCCTTCAGCGAAACGAAGCTGCCTACATCAAATTTTTCTAAAAACGTAGCGACCTGTGCGTCGCTAAGCGGGGTGAATACAGCCATGAGAATCTCGCCCAGGTTGCTAAGCCCATTATTGTAGCGGCTTGATGCCTCAGTTGGCAGCGTTGTCTCGCGTTCGACACGCTCGTCGAGCCATCTTGGGTCTGCACCGCGGGCGCTGAACGCGTATCATGACCGGCAGACTTTCTTACTGTTTGCTGACAATGGAACTTGGTTATGGCCCGTGCTCCGATCGTGCTCGTCGATGGCTCTTCGTACCTGTATCGCGCGTTTCACGCGCTGCCGCCGCTCACCACCTCCAACGGCCAGCCGACGGGGGCGGTGAAAGGGGTGTTGAACATGCTCAAGCGGCTGATCAAGGACTACCCCGATAGCCCCATGGCCGTGGTGTTCGACGCGCCGGGTAAAACCTTTCGCGATGACCTGTATAGCGAGTACAAGGCGCATCGCCCGCCGATGCCCGATGACTTACACAGCCAGGTCAAACCGCTGCACGCCTGCGTCAAGGCGCTGGGCCTGCCGCTGCTGTGCATCGACGGTGTCGAAGCCGACGACGTGATCGGCACGCTGGCCCACCACGCCACCCAGGCGGGGCGCGACGCGGTCATCTCCACCGGCGACAAGGATATGGCGCAGCTGGTCAACGCCCATATCACCCTGGTCAATACCATGAAGGATGAAACCCTCGATGAAGCCAGGGTGGAGGAGAAGTTTGGCCTGCCGCCGGCGCTGATTATCGATTTTCTCGCGCTGATGGGCGACAAGGTGGATAACATTCCCGGCGTGCCCGGGGTCGGGGAAAAAACCGCCATTGGTCTGTTGCAGGGCATGGGCGGCGGGCTGGATACCATCTACGCGGATCTTGAGCGGGTCAAAACGCTGTCATTCCGGGGTGCCAAAACGCTGCCCAAGAAGCTTGAGGAAAACCGCGAACAGGCGTTTCTGTCTTACCAGCTCGCCACGATCAAAGTCGACTGCGATCTGCCGGTGGGGCTGGACGATCTGGATATCGCCCACCCCGACCGCGAAGCGCTGGTAGAGCTCTATAAACAGATGGAGTTCAGGCAGTGGCTTGGCGAGCTGCTGGAAGGCAAGGACGAAGGCGTTGACGACGTGAAGGGCGGCGATCCGGCCCCCGCCAACGCGACCGACGAAAGCGCGGCGTCTGCCCAAAGCGAGCGGCACGATCACGTCATCGTCAGCCAAAGCGAATTCGACGCCTGGCTGGAGCGGCTCAACAACGCCGAGCGCTTCTGCTTCGACCTGGAAACCACCAGTCTGAACTACATGGATGCCGAAATCGTTGGTATTGGGCTGGCGCTAGAAGCGGGGGAAGCTGCCTATATTCCGGTCGCGCACGACTATCTCGACGCCCCCCAGCAGTTGGACCGCAAGGCCGTTCTTGCGGCGTTAAAGCCGCTGCTGGAAGATCCGCACAAAACCAAGATCGGCCAGAACCTCAAGTACGACATTTCCGTGCTGGCGAATTACGCCATCAGCGTGGCGGGTCCGCTCGCCGACACCATGCTGGCGTCCTACGTGCTGAACTCCACCGCCACGCGCCACGACATGGACTCGCTGGCGCTGAAATACCTGGGCGAATCGACCATCTCGTTTGAAGCGATCGCCGGAAAAGGCGCCAAGCAGCTGACCTTCAACCAGATCGCCCTTGAACAGGCAGCGCCCTACGCCTGCGAAGACGTGGATATTACCCTGCGGCTACAAGAGACGCTGCGCCCCCAGGTCGAGCGCGAGGGCCGCCTGGCCGAGGTGCTAGACAGCCTTGAACTGCCGCTGATCAGCGTGCTCTCACGCATCGAGCGCAACGGGGTGGCGCTGGATGCGGAACGCCTTCACGAACAAAGCCAGCAGTTGGAAACCCGCATCCGCGAGCTGGAAAGCCAGGCGTATGAACTGGCAGGGCGCGAGTTCAACCTGGGCTCACCCAAGCAGCTAGGGCAGATTCTGTTTGAAGAGCAGAAGATTCCGGTCATCAAAAAGACCCCCAAAGGCGCGCCTTCGACCGCAGAAGCGGTGCTGGAAGAGCTGGCGCTGGATTACCCGCTGCCCAAGGTCATCATGCAGCACCGGGGGCTTGCCAAACTCAAGTCCACCTACACCGACAAGCTACCGCGCCTGCTCAATAAAGCCACCGGCCGGGTGCACACCAGCTACCACCAGGCGGTCACGGCCACTGGGCGGCTGTCGTCGTCCGACCCTAACCTGCAGAACATTCCCATCCGCACCGAAGAAGGCCGCAAGATTCGTCAGGCGTTTGTGGCTCGTCCCGGTTATCGTATCGTCGCGGCCGACTATTCGCAGATCGAGCTGCGCATCATGGCGCACCTGTCGGAAGACAAGGGGCTGCTGGACGCCTTTGCCGAGGGGCGTGATATCCACACGGCTACGGCGGCGGAGGTGTTTGGCACCTCGCTTGAGAAAGTCTCCGGCGATCAGCGGCGTAGCGCCAAAGCGATCAACTTCGGCTTGATCTACGGCATGAGCGCCTGGGGCCTTTCACGCCAGCTGCACATTGAGCGTAATCAGGCGCAGACCTATATCGACCGCTACTTTGACCGCTACCCAGGGGTGGCGCGCTACATGGACCGTATTCGCAGCCAGGCGGCGGAGGACGGCTATGTGGAAACCGTAAGAGGGCGCCGCCTCTATCTGCCCGAAATTCATTCCCAGAATCGCAACCGTCGTCAGGGAGCTGAACGCACCGCGATCAACGCGCCCATGCAGGGCACGGCGGCGGATATCATCAAGCAGGCGATGATTGACGTGGATGCCTGGCTGGCGGAAGGCGAGTTTGACGCGCTCATGGTCATGCAGGTACATGACGAGCTGGTGTTTGAAGTCGCTGAGTCTCAGGTCGAAGACTTTATCGAGCAGGTGCAGCAGCGTATGCAGGGAGCCGCGCAGCTGAGCGTGCCGTTGATTGTTGAGGCGGAAAGTGGCAGCAACTGGGATGAAGCCCACTGATAAAGAGATTGCCGAGAGGTGGGAGGCGGGTAGATAGCGTCCATGCGTAGCCTTTGCAGGCTACGCATGGTGAGGGCATCAGCTCTCGACAGGCGCGCGCCAGTCGTCTGAACCTGATGTGCCCGCGACGGTATGCTCCCAGTCGATCTTACGATAAGACAGGGACACATCCATTAGCTGAGTAAACTCAGATTTGGCGATATCTTGGGCATGCGGCATGCGCAAATTGATATCTACGATGGTGGCATCGGTCAGCGTCGTGGTGAAGAAGTGCTCCTGCTTACCCTCTACCGACGTGCGGTACCACTTGAGCTCGACGTTGGGCAGCATTTCGCCGGATGCCAGCGCGTTGTACATCAACGGAACGGCCTTGTTCAGCGCCACGGTAAACACAAAGGGTTTGTGGGCGCGCTGACCAGAAGGCTGGCCAGATTGTGGGTCGGTGGGAACCGTTACCACATGCTTGAATTCCTGCACCAGCATTTCATCTTCGTGACCTTCGACATAAATGTTGCCGACCGAGTCCGGTGTGAATGCGCCTGCCGTAATGTTGCCCTGAGACTGGCCTTCGATGCTGATATAACATGGTGTTGGCATGAGTCTGCTCCTTGACGAAAAGTAATAAAAATGTCCACGAGGACGCTATGATCTAGCAATTGCCATGCCGTAAATTAAATTATTATTTAATTCAAATATTTATTAATTCTTATGCAATTGGCTACTTTAAATTAGGCAATTTATTGCTTGATTTTAGGCAACATTTTGCTCTTTTGGCGGTAAATTGCTCAGCTTATTTCTGCCCTCAGAGATGCGCCTCTGAGGGTTAGTTTTTCGGTTTAGTAACGGCTTTTAGGCGTTATTGATTAGGTGGCTGTTTGCCACTTTTTGACGTAAACGCTCAAACGGCATGTAAGAGATGTCTGTTTATTTTTATAAGAGATTGCCGATTCATCATGTAAGAAATATCTTACATGGAAATCGCGGTAGCACGTTTTAAAATGAACATGGCGGTTAACGCCGCCGAACATCCACAAAAAGAGCTGGATTTTGTAATCCACGCGTTGCTGATCCCTCCTTTCGACGCAGACCTCCCCATTGGCGCCGGTGTGGCAAATTCGCTACTTTCCCGGGATTGATAACCATTCACAGTCACGAGGAGTCTTTGTCAAGGCTCCGGGATAGAGCGAACCACCATGGCTAAACAAGGCACCGTCGCGCCCAAAGAGCGCATCAATATCAAGTATGTACCGGCGACTGGTGATCAGCAGGCGGAAACCGAGCTGCCGCTGAAACTGCTGGTTGTGGGGGACTTCAAGGGCGGCGAAGAAGAAACGCCCATTGAGGAGCGCCAGGCCGTTTCGGTCGATAAAAACAACTTCCAGTCGGTCATGCGTGAAGCCGGGCTTACCCTGCAGTCGGCGGTGCCCAATCGCCTTGATGAAAGTGACGAGCCCAGCGATATGGCGGTCGACCTCTCCTTTAAATCCCTGAGCGACTTTTCTCCCGATGCGGTTGCCAAGCAAGTGCCCGAGCTGCGCCAGTTGGTCGAGCTGCGTGAGGCTCTGGTGGCCCTGAAGGGGCCGTTGGGCAATGTCCCCGCCTTCCGTGACCGCCTGCAAAAGCTGCTCGAAAGCGATGACGCGCGGCAGCAGCTGCTGGACGAGTTGGCGTTGCTGGACACCCAGCGCGATGGCCAATAGCACCCCGGCGAAGGTGATATCTCAACCGTGCGGTAAAGCGAATTCGAGGCAGAGTAATGAGTAAAACAGCAAAGCAGCAGGCCACGACAGCAGCAACGGAATCGGACGTTTCGCTTCTCGATCAGGTGATGGCGCAGACCCGTATGGCGCCTGCCGATGAAGGTTACGACGTTGCGAAGCAGGGTGTCGCCGCGTTTATTTCCGAATTGCTGAAAGGCGACGAGTCGACGCCCAGCGTCAACAAGTCGCTGGTCGATAACATGATCGTCGAACTGGACCGCAAGATCAGCCATCAAGTCGATGAGATCTTGCATGACCAGGGGTTTCAGCAACTGGAATCCGCGTGGCGCGGCTTGAAGCTGCTCGTTGATCGGACCGATTTTCGTGAAAACATCAAGCTCGACGTGCTGCATGCGACCAAGCAGGAATTGCTCGAAGACTTTGAGTTTGCGCCGGAAATCAGCCAAAGCGGCCTCTATCACCACGTCTACAATGCCGGTTACGGCCAGTTCGGTGGCGAGCCAGTAGCGGGCATTATCGGCCATTACGACTTTTCGCCTTCGACGCCGGACATGAAGCTGCTGCAGCATACCTCGGCGGTGGGTGCCATGGCGCATGCCCCCTTCATGTCGTCGGTCGCGCCGTCGTTCTTCGGTATCGAGAGCTTTGAAGAGCTGCCTAATATCAAGGATTTCAAGGCGATTTTCGAAGGCCCCAAATACGCTCGCTGGCGCAGTCTGCGCGAGTCAGAAGACGCGCGTTACCTCGGGCTGACGGCGCCGCGTTTCCTGCTGCGCACGCCCTACGATCCGGTCGAAAATCCCGTCAAAACGTTCAACTACCGGGAAACGGTCAGTGAAGACCACGAGCATTATTTATGGGGCAATACCGCCTATCTGCTCGCCGAACGTCTGACGGACAGCTTCGCTAAATACCGCTGGTGCCCCAATATCATCGGCCCGCAAAGCGGTGGTGCAGTCGAAAACCTGCCCGTTCACACCTATGAAGCTTTTGGTCAGCTACAGGCCAAAATCCCCACCGAAGTGCTGATTACGGATCGTCGCGAATTTGAAATGGCCGAAGAGGGCTTTATTTCGCTGACCATGCGTAAAGGCAGCGACAACGCGGCCTTCTTTTCGGCCAACTCGGTGCAAAAGCCCAAGGTGTTTCCCAATACGCCCGAAGGCAAGGCGGCGGAAACCAACTTCAAGCTGGGCACCCAACTGCCTTACATGTTCATCATCAATCGTCTGGCGCACTACGTGAAAGTGCTTCAGCGCGAACAGATTGGCTCCTGGAAAGAGCGCCAGGATCTTGAGCGTGAACTCAACACCTGGATACGCCAGTACGTCGCCGACCAGGAGAACCCGCCTGCTGACGTGCGTAGCCGTCGCCCGCTGCGAGCGGCGTCGATTCAGGTCTCGGATGTCGAGGGCGATCCGGGCTGGTACCAGGTGTCCATGGCGGTAAGGCCGCACTTTAAGTACATGGGGGCCAACTTCGAGCTATCACTGGTCGGACGTCTCGACAAGGAATGACAGGGGCGGCAGCGCGATGGCAACTAACAGCAGTGGTCTATTGGGGACTCGGTTGTTTGAGCGCCTGGCCGCGCCCCACCAGCCGGTGGCGCAGGAGGAAGACAGCCGGCTGGCCGAGGTCGTTGAGTCGATCAAGCGGCATCTGGTGGAGCTGCTCAACAGCCATCCGGGAAACTGTGCCAGCGCACCCGAGCTTGGGCTGTTGGATTTCAATGATGCAACGATCGGCGTGCTTGACCTGGAGCTCAGCGTTCAACAGGCGATACGCCATTGCATCGAGCGTTTCGAGCCGCGCGTTACGCATGTGGACGTCGAGTCCTTGCCCCGCGCGGGCGACCCGTTGCAGCTGCGTTTTCAGGTCCACGCCACCGTCGCGTTAGGCAAGTCGAGCGCCCACACCACCATTGATCTGTTGCTCAACAACAAGCGTTATCAGTGTCTCAACTGATGGGCTGAGGGACACGCATGCTCAATCGCTATTATCGTGATGAACTCAACTTTCTGAAGCGTCAGGGGCGGGAGTTTGCCGAGGCAAACCCTGGCTTGAGCCGCTTTCTGTCTGAGCGCAGCACCGACCCCGATGTCGAGCGGTTGCTGGAAGGCTTTGCCTTCCTGACCGGTCGCATGCGCGAGAAGGTGGAAGATGAGTTCCCCGAGCTGACCCACTCCCTCATCAGCATGCTGTGGCCGAATTACCTGCGGCCCGTGCCGAGTATGACGGTGGTTCAGTTTACCCCCGAATGGCATGCGTTGAGCTATCAGCAGCCCGTGGCCAGAGGGACGTCGCTGGCCAGCACGCCGGTGGAAAATACCGCCTGCCTCTTCCGGACCTGCCACGACGTCACGCTGTATCCTCTCGCTCACCGCCACGTCAGCGCACAGCATACCCGGGAAACCTCGGTGGTCGAGCTGGCAATGGATGTGCACAGCGACCAACCCATGGATGCCATGGGAATCGAGTCGCTGCGTGTGTACCTGGGGGGCGATGCTTACACGGCCCGAACGCTGTATCTATGGCTTAGCCATTACCTGGCAAGCGTTGAAGTGGAGGTTGATGGCCACTCGCAAACGCTACCGGCCAGCGCAATGCGCGCCGTGGGCTTCGATCGTGACCAGGCGCTGTTGCCGTACCCTCGCAACGTGCACCAGGGCTATCGCATCCTGCAGGAGTACCTGTGCTTTCCCGAGGCGTTCCACTTCTTTGATGTTACCCGGCTGAACCAGTGTCTGCCCGACTGGCCCGCAAGCAGTGTCACGCTGCGCTTTGTTTTTTCGCGCACCTTGCCTACGGACGTAAGGATTCAGGACGAGCACCTGGCGCTTTATTGCACGCCGGCGATCAATCTGTTCAGCCATGACGCAGAGCCGATCGACCTGAGCGGAGAACGCAGCGAATATCGCCTGCGCCCGAGCACGCGTGCGCCCTCGCACTATGAGGTGTTCAGTGTGGACAGTGTCCACGGGTGGATGGAGCGCGTTGGCGCCGGCCAGCAGGTCGAGCCGCGACGCTACGTGCCGTTCGAGAGTTTTCAGCACCAGATAGAGCATGACCGAGGCCGCGACGCGTTGTATTACCGCGTACGGGTCCGCGACAGCCTGCGCAGCGACGGCTTCGACCACGATATTGCCTTTATGCGTGGCGACGAGCAGGCACAGCTCGAGAATCGCGAAACCATCTCCCTTCAACTCACCTGCAGCAATCGCGAATTACCTGAACAGCTGACCATCGGTGACGTGTGCATACCCACCGAAAAAAGCCCGGCCTACGCCCAGTTTCGCAATATCACCCGGCCCACGCCCGTGCTGCGCCCTGCGCTTGATGACGGACTGCTGTGGGTGCTGATCTCCAATTTATCGCTGAACTACCTGTCGTTACTGGAGCGTAATGCCCTGTGTTCGGTGTTGCGGGCGTACGACTTCCGCGCCCTGGTCGATCGCCAGGCGGAGCGCATCGCCCAGAAACGACTGGCCGGGATTGTCGATATCGACACGCAGCCGGTGGATCGCTTGCGCAAGGGCATGCCGGTGCGTGGCCTGCGCTCGGTCATGACGCTTGACCAGGACGCCTTTGGTGACGAGGGCAGCCTGTATCTGTTTGGCAGTGTGCTGGCGCGGTTTTTCTCTCTTTACGCAAGTATCAACTCGTTTCATGAGTTGCATGTTGTCAATCGACATAACCAAGAGCGCTACAAATGGAGCTTACAGGCGGGGCAGCAGCCCCTGATGTAGCGCTAACGCCTCTTATGCACGGGGCGCGACGTTACGAGTTTTTTCAGTTGGTGGAGCTTCTGCACCGTCATCATGGGGATGATCTGGAGCAGCGGCCTGGCGGTAGCGTGCCTGGACTGCCGCGCGTGCGCTACAGAGCGTCGGCGTCACTGGGGTTCCCGGGAAGCGATGTGCTGACGCTGGCCATGAACGAGAGCGGCCAGTACGAGATGGAGGTCAGCTTTCTTGGCCTGCAGGGCGCCCAGTCACCGCTGCCCAGCTATTACCTTGAGGCGTTGGCCCATGAGTCGGCGCATCAAGAGGGCGCTGCGGGCGATTTTCTGGATTTTTTCAATCATCGCCTGCTGACGCTCATGCACCGCAACTGGCGCAAGTATCGCCACTACGTGCGCTATCAGGACGATGCGAAAGACGGCTTTTCGGCCGCCATTTTTGCACTGGTGGGCCTTGCCGACAGCGAGCTGCGCGGCGAGACGCCTATCAACTGGAGCAAGATGCTGGCCTATGCCGGTCTGTTGGCAGGCCGGTCACGCTCTCCCGACGTGGTAAGCGGCATCGTGGGCCACTGTTTTGACCTGGATCAGGTCGAGGTGGACGAGTGGGTCATGCGCTGGGTGGATATCCCCGCCGACCAGCGCAGCCGGACGGGCCTTGCGGGCATGACTCTGGGTGAAGACGTGGTGGCGGGGGAGCGGGTTGCCGATGTTAAAGGCAAGTTTGCCCTGTGTTTGCGCGGCTTGAGCCTCTCACGCTTCAGGGACTTCCTGCCCGACGGCGAGGAGCATCAGCCATTGAAAACGCTGGTCAGTTTCGTGCTTCGCGAACCGCTGGCCTATGACCTCGAACTGGAACTATTACCCAGCGCCGTCAAGCCGATGCGCCTGGGAGAGGCTGGCTCCTGCCAGCTGGGTTGGACCACCTTTGTGGATCCCGAGAGCGACCACGGCAGCCAGCATCGTCGCGTGCGTATTCAAATGACGAGTTAAGCCATGTATGCCATTCAGCCTGACGCCATCACCCTGGTGGTCATGAACAGCGAGGCGCTCGAAGGGCGCTCGACGAGCAGCCATGTGTTCCGCGGCGAGGGCGGCACGCTGGGCAGCGGCACGCACGATGACTGGCTGCTGCAAGACCATCGGGGACGTATCCGGCCCGGCCACGCCGATATCACCAGGATCGATGGTCGCTTTTGCCTTATCGATACCAGTGGCCAGACATTTATCAACCACACGACCCTGCCCCTGGGGCGCGGGCGCAAGGTGGCACTGCGTGATGGGGATGAGCTGCTCATCGGTGAGTACCGCCTGAAAGTGCATCTTGGCGACCGCCAGGCCTGGCAGCCCGGCGCCCATTCGCTGGCCAACCTGGTGGATGAAGAGCATGACGATGTCACCGCCGATGGGCATGTGGCGCCGGTGGGCAGCGAGGGTGGCGGGCGCCCCTGGGATAAACGCGAAGACCCCATTGAAGCGTTGGGGGGCGTCATTCCGGGGTCGCTGCAGCACGACCCCATGCTGGCACTGGAAGACGGCGCCCCACAGCCTGCCACACTCGAGCCGATCGACGAGATGCCCTTTTCCCGGCGCCATGAACGCGACCAATGGACTCAGCAGGAACGCCGTCACGAAGCGGTGAGCCTGCCCGACATAACCCCTCTAAACGGCCAAACAACGCACAGGAGTAATGACATGGATGAGCGGCAACTAGACGACCTGGAACGCTCAGTGGGTGAGCAACTGGAAGACCGCTGGCAAAAGCCCACCACGCGCTCGCTCGGCCATGTTGGTGCGGATCCCCTACTGCGCGGTCTGGGCATCGACCTGCCTTTCCGGGACAGCGAAGAGCAGCAGGCCTTTCTGGAAGAAGCCGGCCAGACCCTGCGGGCGGCCATTGACGGGTTGCGGGTATTGCAGCAGACGCAGAACGACAGTAAGTACCCACTACGCGACCGTCGTTTGCAGCCGATAGAAGATAATCCGCTGCGGCTGGGTCAGTCGTTTGAAGAAACCGCTGAAACCATGCTGTCGGCGTCACGCAGCCCCGTTCACCTGTCGGCGCCCGAGGCGGTGGCGGAAAGCCTGCGCCACCAGGGCCAGCATCAGGCCGCCGTTGAAGAAGCCATTGGCCATGCCCTGAGCGCCATTCTGGACGCCTTTTCACCGGACGCGCTGCTCAAGCGTTTCCACGCCTACCGAGGCGCCGGCAACCGTATCGACAACGAAAGCGGCTGGGCGTGGGAAATGTATGACCACTATTACCGCGAGCTCAACTCGGGCCGCCAGCAGGGCTTCCAGAAACTGTTCTGGGAAGTCTTCGAGCAGGCATACGACCAGTCCGTGCGTCGCCAGCAGCGGGAGGGAGCATGAGGGCGCTCCATATCGCAAGGCTTGTCGGCTTACTTTGCCTGTTGTTGCTGCTGGCTAGTTGCGCGTCGACCCGCGAAGCCTCCGGCAAAGCCTGGCAGGTCATGAAGGATCCCGACATTCCGGTGGGCTACCCCGAAGACCAGCCGACGACGGTGGATCTGAGCATGATTGCAGAGCCCGACGTAAACCCAAACGCGGACGGCGAAGGAGCCCCGCTGCGCTTTCAGGTCCTGCAGCTAAAGGACGACTCCATGCTGATGGCGGCTGATTTGGACCAGTTGGAAAGTGACCTGGAAAAGGCGCTGGGCACCAACTACCTGGCCCACGATGACTTTACGTTGTTGCCGGAGCAGTGGAAGTTCTACGAACCCTTCGAGGTTGACGAAGACACGCGCTACATCGGGGTGATTGCGTTTTATGCCTCGCCCAACGAGGCCGAGTGGAAGAAGGTCGTCAAAGTGAAAAGCCGCGGCGAGCACTATCACCTGCTGGTTCATCTCCGTGACAGTGAAGTCGAGTTAAGGGAGGAGGGTTGATGGCCAGTCGCAACCGTGTGGTATGGAGCGAGGGCCTGTTCATCAAGCCCCAGCATTTTCAACAGCAGCAGCGCAGCCTGGAGGGCGTGCTGGACACGCGCCTGAAGGGCATGAGCCACTATCTTTACGGCTTTCTCTCCCTTGAACTCAATAACGAGTTCCTGAGTTTTGGGCGCGTCGCCATCAGCCGGGCAAGTGGTGTCATGCCCGACGGCGTGGCGTTTCATCTGCCCGACGATGACGTCGAGCCTGCGCCGCTTGAAATCAGCGATGCCAGTATCACCAATCAGATTGTCTACCTGGGGCTGCCGCTGGCGACGGACGGCATTGGCGAAGTGCGCTGGCCCGAGGATAACCTGCCCGCGCGCTATCGGCTGTCATCACGCAGCGTACGCGACCTGCACTCCCAGGACGGTGTGTCGGCGGATATCAACGTGGCCCGGGTCTCGCCCCGGTTACTGCTTGAACGCGATGACCGAAGTGGCTACGCCTGCCTGGCGGTGGCGCGCATCGTCGAGCGCCGCCCTGATGGCAGCCTGGTGCTGGACGAGCAGTTTATCCCCACGCTGATGAACGTGCAGGCCGCCCCCGGGCTACAGCGCTTTGTCGGCGAGATGGCGGGGCTGATGCGCGAACGGGCGCGCAACATTGCGCAGCGACTTTCCACCCCGCACCAGGCGGGCGTCGCGGACGTGGCGGACTTTATGCTGCTGCAACTGCTCAACCGTGCGCAGCCACGTTTCCAGCACCTGGCAAGATTAGGTCAGCTTCACCCCGAGCGGCTTTACGACACCATGCATGAAGTGGCCTGCGAGCTGATTACCTTTACCGACGAGTCGCGCCTCCCGCCGGAGTGTCCGGCCTACGACCACGACCACCCCGAAGGCGCCTTTCGCCCGCTGATGAAAATGCTGCGCCAAGCGCTGTCGACGGTGCTCGAACCCCGTGCCGTGGCCATCCAGCTTCAGGCGCGTCGCTACGGCCTGCTGGTGGCGCCGCTGTCCGACCTCAGCCTGATCGACTCCGCCGAGTTCATTCTCGCAGTGCGCGCCGACATGCCCAACGAGCGGCTGCGCAAGCTGTTTTTACAGCAGACCAAGGTGGCCAGCGTCGAGCGTATTCGCGACCTCATCAGCCTTCAATTACCCGGTATACCGCTCGAGCCGTTGCCGGTGGCGCCCCGCGAACTGCCTTATCACGCGGGCTACACCTACTTCCAGTTGGATCGCCAAAGCGAAGCGTGGGGAATGCTCAGCGGTGCCAGCGGGTTCGCCTTCCACGTCGCCGGTGACTTTCCAGGGTTGGAGATGCAGTTCTGGGCTATCAGGAGCTAAACCATGCAACAACTTGCAACCGATGGGGACCGCCCGAGCCGTTCCCATGCGCCCAATGACAAGGTGCGCCACGAAGACCTGATCAACGAGCGTGGCCTTGAGCACTTGATCCACAGCCACGCCGAGCAACTCGATGCCGACGAGGACTACTGGTTCCGCCTGCGCGGGCACAACCTCAATCCGCTGGTCGATGCCGCCAGCAGCCTTTTGGGCATGGTGGTCCGGGTGCGTCAGTTGGACCAGGCAGGCGATATCGAGCGGCTTTACCGCCAGGTGGTCGATGAGATTGCCGCCATTGAAATCGAGCTGACCGAGCAGGGCTATGACCGGGCCACGCTACTCGCTTACCGCTACGTGCTGTGCTCGTTTATCGACGAAGCCGTGATGGGCATGCCCTGGGGGCGGCAAAGCAAGTGGGCGGAGCACTCGCTGCTGACGCGTTTTCACAACGAAACCTGGGGTGGCGAGAAGGTATTTTCGATTCTCGCGCGTCTTCAGCAAGAGCCGCAACGCTACCGCGACATGCTGGCCTTTATTTACCTGTGCCTGTGTCTGGGCTTCGAGGGGCGCTATCGCGTGATGTCCCACGGCCGCGAGGAGTACGAGCAAGTCGTTCGCGCCCTGGGCGACCAGCTGGCGACCCTTGAAAGCCCCGCTGACGAAACCCTCACGCAACCGCTCAAAAACGTGGTCCAGGGCCGTCAGCGCCGCACCGCCAGTTTTCCTGTCTGGGGCATCTTTGCGCTGTTCGGTGTGGCCATGGCGGGGGTGTACCTGGGGCTTTCCTGGTCGCTTGACCAGCAGGCTGCCGAGATCACGTCGCTTCTCAATCAACTTTACCGTTAGGAGTCAGCATGCTCAGGGTAGAGCTACCGGCGCTCATTAGCCGTCTCAATGTGATCGCTCGCCAGGGGCTTGAACAAGCCGCCGTGCTTTGCGCGCAGCAGCAAGCCCCCGAAGTCACGGTCGGCCATTTGCTGCAAGCCATGCTGGACCAGCCGCTATGCGATGTGCGCTGTATCTGCGAGCAGTTGGACATTGATACCGCCACCTTACGCGCTGCGCTGGCGGAGGAAACCCGTCCGCCGCGCGACATAGACGTTGCCACGCCAAGCTTTTCACCGCTGCTGGTGGAGCTGCTTCAGGATGCCTGGCTGCTCGCCACCACCGAATACCAGCATCCCGACCTGCGCAGCGGGGCTGTGTTTACCGCGCTGCTGCATAACCCCGAACGCTATCTTGGCCCGGGGTCGGTGCGCTTACTTGCCGAGGTGAACCGGGAGCACCTGCGCCGCCATCTGGACACCCTCACGGCCGACTCCGCCGAAGCCCCCAAGGGCGATGAGGCAGCCGGTCATCGCCAGGCGACCGCAAGGGCCGGCGAAGAGAGTGCGCTTGCGCGTTTTGCCACTTCGCTCACCGAGCAGGCCCGCGAGGGCAAGCTGGACCCGGTGTTGGGGCGCGACCCGGAAATTGATCAGATGCTCGATATTCTGGGGCGTCGGCGTAAAAACAACCCCATCGTGATCGGCGATGCCGGGGTAGGCAAAAGCGCGGTCGTTGAAGGGTTGGCCGCGCGCATCGTGGCGGGCCAGGTCCCCGCGGCGCTCGCCGATGTCGAGCTGCTGACCCTTGACCTGGGGGCTTTGCAGGCAGGCGCGGCGGTCAAAGGCGAATTTGAGAAGCGGCTTAAAGCGGTGATTGATGAAGTCAAAAACGCCGCACGCCCGACGCTTTTGTTCATTGACGAAGCCCATACGCTGATCGGTGCCGGCAACCAGGAAGGCGGCGGGGATGCCGCCAACCTGCTCAAGCCTGCCCTGGCCCGCGGGGAGCTGCGCACCATCGCCGCGACGACGTGGCGGGAGTACAAGAAATACTTCGAAAAAGACCCCGCGCTTTCGCGGCGCTTCCAGCCGATTGCGTTGGCGGAACCCAGCGTCGAGCAGGCGCTGGTGATTCTCCGCGGCCTGCGGGATGTGTATGAGCGCGCCCACGGCGTGCTGATTGGCGATAGCGGGCTGCGGGCTGCCGCGTCGCTTTCCGCGCGTTATCTGGCTGGTCGGCAACTGCCCGATAAAGCCATCGACGTGCTGGACACGGCGTGTACGCGCCTGGCACAAACGCTGGATACGCCTCCGCGCCAGCTCAGCCATTTACAAAGCGAGCGCACCGCTGCCCGCCGTGAGCGCGACCAGCTGGCCCGGGAAATGCTGCTGGGCCGCGAGTGCGATGCATCGCGTCGTCAGCTGCTCGACGAGCGTCTAGCCTGTCTGGAAGACGAGCTTGCCACGCTCGAAGTGGCCTGGAAGGAACAGCGCGAGTGTGTGGATGCCATTGTGGGCCTGCACCGCGAGCTGCTGGCGGCCGAGCACCACGATCTGGACCCCCTGTCATCACCGCAACACCGTGAGCTTGCGGAACGCGAACAGCAGTTAACCCGCTTGCAGGAAACCTTTGCGCTGGTGAATGCCAGCGTTGAAGAGGCGCAAATTGCCCAGGTCATCGGCGACTGGACGGGGGTGCCGGTGGAGCGCATGACCAGCGATGAACTGACGCGGCTTACCGAGTTGCCCGCCCACCTGGGGGCAGCGATTCAGGGGCAGGACGCCGCGATTGAGCGTATCCATCGCCATTTGCTCACCGCCCGTGCGGATCTGCGTCGCCCCGGGCGGCCGTTGGGGGCTTTCTTGCTGGTCGGCCCCAGCGGGGTCGGCAAGACCGAAACCGTGGTGCAAATCGCCGATCAGCTTTACGGCGGTCGTCAGTTCCTCACCACCATCAATATGTCCGAGTACCAGGAAAAGCACACGGTGTCGCGCCTGATCGGCTCGCCGCCGGGGTACGTCGGGTTTGGCGAGGGCGGGTTATTGACCGAAGCCATCCGTCAGCGCCCTTACTCGGTGGTCCTGCTGGATGAAGTGGAAAAGGCCCATCCCGATGTGCTGAACCTGTTTTACCAGGCGTTCGATAAAGGCGAGCTGGCGGACGGGGAAGGCCGGCTGATCGACTGCAAGAACGTGGTCTTCTTCCTGACCTCCAACCTTGGCTATGAAGCCATCGTCGCCCACGGCGATAACCCCCAAGCCCTGGATGACGCGCTCTACCCAATCCTCGCCGATTTCTTCAAGCCCGCACTGCTGGCGCGTATGGAAGTCGTGCCTTACTTGCCGCTTGGGGGTGACACGCTGCGCGAGATCGTCAACGCCAAGCTCACGACGCTGGCCGCGCGCATTGGCGAGCGGCACCGTCAGGCAGAGGTGGTGCTGGATGATGCGCTGGTCGAGGCGATCTGCACGCGCGCCACGCGCAGCGAAAACGGTGCGCGCATGCTGGAGTCGGTCATCGACGGCGAGTTACTGCCGCCGCTCTCCCGGGCATTGCTCGAGCGCATGGCACGCCGTGAAACGGTGGCCAGCGTGACGCTCGGCGTGGATGCCGATTCTGGCACCTTCACCGCGGAGGTCGCATAACCCCATGATACGGCCTGCCGCCAATGCTCCTTCCACAGCCGAGACGCCGTTATCCGCCGGACTGGCGGCGATGCCGCTTGCCCTGACGCTGGTGGAAAGCCGCTCGACGGCCGAACTGCGCAAGCGAGCCGCACAGGTCCTGCAGCACCACCTGGGGCTCGAGGCGGTGGAGTGCCTTTATCTCGAAGGCAGTGGCCGCTGGCTGGGGCGGGATGGAGTCGACGGGCAGTTTGATTGCAGCGATTTCAATCATCCGTATGCGCACGTTATTCGCAGTGGTAAAGCGCTCACGCTAAGCGTTGCGGAGGCGCGTACGCGGCTGGACCACCCGGCTTTTCAGCAGCAGGTGGCGACGCTGGGTACCTCGCTGTACCTGCATAGCCGTCCGTTGCGTGCCACGGACGGGCACCACGAGTGGCTCGGCGTGATGGTGCTGGTGGGAACGCAAGCGAGGCTTGCCCAGCTCGCCGACGACCCTGGGATGGCCGCCTTTGATGCACTGCTTTGTCGGCTATGGGCGCGGCTGGCGCGCGAGCAGGGCGAGCGTCAGCGTTCTCGCGTGTTGCAGGACTCGCTTGCCAAACTCAACGACGGCGCCCGCC
Source organism: Halomonas sp. HL-48 (assembly GCF_001314875.1). GTDB lineage: Bacteria > Pseudomonadota > Gammaproteobacteria > Pseudomonadales > Halomonadaceae > Vreelandella. Next base: position 219,801 of record NZ_LJZS01000004.1, on the reverse strand, counting down.
GCCAGGCACTGGCCGATCAGTTGGCCGACGATTTGCTGGGTCATTCGGCGGCCATGCAAGCGCTGCGCCGCCACGTCGTTCGCGCCGCGGAAACCAACCTCGCGGTGCTGTTGCAGGGCGAAACCGGGACCGGCAAGGACCGGGTGGCCCGCGCCATTCATCAATTGTCGGCACGCGCCGCCGCGCCTTTCATGGCGATCAACTGCGCGGCTATTCCCGAGGCGCTGCTGGAGTCCGAGCTGTTTGGCCATGCCAAGGGAGCGTTCTCCGGGGCTGACCAGGCCCGCGAAGGACTGATCAGCCAAGCCGACGGCGGCACGCTGTTTCTGGATGAAATTGGCGACATGCCGCTGGCGCTGCAGGCCAAGCTGCTGCGCGTGCTGGAAAGCGGTCGCTATCGCCCTCTGGGCGCCAGCGAAGAGCGCCGGGCCGACTTGCGCCTGGTGGCGGCGACCCATCAGCCGCTTCGCGAACAGATTCGCGAGCAGCGGTTTCGCGCGGACCTTTACTACCGGCTGGGGCAATTCCCGCTGGCACTGCCGCCGCTGTGTGAGCGTCGCGACGATATTGCGCTCCTGGCGCAAGCCTTTATTGCCGACTTCTGCGCGCGGGAAGGGCGCGACGACATGGGCATTACGCCCGCGGCGCTGCGCCTGCTTTACCGCCGCGAGTATCCCGGCAATGTCCGCGAGCTGAAGAACGTGATCGATTACGCCTGCGCCATGACCCCGCAAGGGGCCGATATCGATGCCTACCTGCTGCCCGGGCAGTCGGAAAGCAGCGCACAAGCGCCGACATCGCCCGCTGAAGGAGCGACCTTCGCCCTCAGCGATGACATCGATGACCTACGCAAAGCCCTGCGCGACATCGAGTCGGCGATTATCCGGCAGCGCCTGCAGCGCTTCGATGGCAATCGAGCCCAGGTGGCCAGGAGTCTCGGTTTACCCAAGCGAACGTTGGCGCATAAATGCCAGCTGTTAGAACTGGATACCAAATGAACACCATGTTGTTAAAACCCCAAGGCTTAGTCGCGGGTTGGCTGATGCTGGGGGCGCTGCTCGCCTCGCCGCTGTATGCCGATGAGCGGCAGGAAGAAGGCGATGCACTGGTCGAGCAAGCCAGATCCTGTGCCCAGGAAACCTCACGGCTGGAGCGCCTGAAGTGCTACGACGCGGTGTTCCAGACGTCCACATCAAGCGTTGACGACAGCGAACTGCCTGAACTCTGGCACACCGTCGAGCGCCAGGAAGCGGCGCGCCCGGGCGACGATATGGGGCTGCTGATGCAGGAGACGGACGACGAGGTGGTGATCAGCGTGCCGGCACTGGGTACCACGCCGCCTCGCCCTTTGCTGGTGATGGCCTGCGAAAAGCTGATTACCCGCTTCCAATTGCATATGCCGACAGCGGTCGATGTCTCGCGGGTCGACATTGAGCTGTCCGGGAATGGTGGAAGCGTAGAGCAGCAGTGGCGAGTCCGCGATGGCGGTCAGGTGGTGAGCGGCGGACGCGGTTTGCCCGCCATCGACACGCTGCGGCAGCTGCTGGGTGCCGACCAGCTAACGCTGCGCAGTGATGTGGCCGCGCTGGATGGGCTGCGCTTCGACGTCTCCGGCCTGCGCGATGATATCAAACCGCTGCGCGACGCGTGTCGCTGGTAAAGGGGCTAAGCCATGCGCATCACCGTTGAAGCTCATTTGACACCCGTCCTGGCGCCCCTTCAGGCCAACGCCGAAGGGCACCCGGTCGGCGAACCGCTGGAAGAAACCAACGATTACCTGGCGCTCGATGAAGAGATGATGAAGGTCGGCTCGCTGCAGCATGCCCAGGTGGACTGGGACACCGCCGAGGCCCTGGCCGTGCGCATGTTGAGCGACAAGGGCAAGGACCTGAAAGTGCTGGGGCATCTGGTGCACTGCCTTCAGCACGGCGGCGATGGCGTGCGGTTTGCGCTCTCGCTGCGCCTGCTGGCCCGCAGCGTGGGGCAGCCCTGGTGGACGCAAGCCTATCCCTTCGTGGGGAGCAAGGGCGCCAAGCTGCGCCCGCGGCTGTTTCAGCAGTTTATTCAGCGCAGCGTCAAGCTGGTCTCGACGCTCGACTTCCACAACGCCGAGGATGAGTTTGACGCCTGCCAGGACTCGCTAACCGAGCTCACGCAGCAGGCAACCGCTAACGCCTTGCCGGCAGAAGGACTTGCTGAGCTGGAACGGCAGCTTCAGGCATTGCGCCCGGAGGCCGCGTCGGACAACGCGACTCGGGAGACTTCAGCGGATCGAGCGGTGGCCGCGTCATCGTCGCGTCGCGAACAGGCAACCGAGACGCCTGCAACACCGTCAGCCAAGGCGCCCGAGCTACGCATGGAAGCCGGCAACGAGCGCTCAAACCGCCAAAGCCTGCTCAAGATGGCCGATTTTCTTGCCGAGCAATCCCCCGGGGAGCCGCTGGTCTACCGGCTGCGCCGATTCGCCATCTGGGGAGCGATTCAGGCGCTACCCAATGCCAATGAAAACGGCAAGACCGAATTGGCGCCGGTGTCGGCCGACCGCATTGCCGATTACCGGGAAGCCCTGGTGCGAGGGGGTGACGATGAGCTTTGGCAGCGCATCGAAAACAGCCTGACGCTAAGCCCCTATTGGCTGGAAGGCCACCGCCTGAGTGCGCAGCTCGCCAAGCAGCTGGGGCACCCGCGTTGTGCTGAGGCGATTCGTGAAGAAGCTCAGCGCTTTGTGACGCGCTTATCGGGTATCGACGCGCTGACGTTCAACAACGGTGTGGCGTTTATCGATGACGAAACGACCCGCTGGCTGTTCAGCAATCCGCAAGGGGGCGGCACGGCGGGTGGGGGAGACGAGGCCTGGCAAGCGGGTCTGGAGGAGGCGCGCACCGCCATGGCCGACGGGGATGTGGGCGACGCCCTGAAACGGCTGGACCAGGGATTGAGCAACGCCCGTTCACCGCGCGATAGCGCCTATTGGCGACTGGCGTGCGCGGACTTAATGCACGAAGCCGGGCTGGAGAGCCTGGCTCAGCACCACTATCGAACGCTGCATCAGACGGTGACAGCACTGGCGCTCGAACAGTGGGAGCCGTCGCTGGTGTCGCGGCTCGACATCGCACTCAAGGCATCGCACTGACGATGATCGTTATCATTATAAGGGACGAGGGATAAAGGCTAATGTGGTCAACGTTAACATCGAAGCTGAGCCGCTGGGTGCCGGGGCTATCGAGCGCACAAACCGCGCGCAACCGGGCCAACGCGCACGGCAATAAAGCCAAAGGGTTGTTGCGGCTATCCACGCTGCTCTGGACGCTGCTGCTGGTCGCTTTGGTCGTCGCCATCTGGTGGCTGGGGCCGCGCTGGGAAATCGCCGGCGCCACCCCGCTGGGGCCCTTGACCAACCGATTGCTGGCAACCCTTGTGGTGGTCACGCTGGTGGCCGTGATCTGGGGCATCCGCCTGACACGCCGGCTACGTTCGTTGGATGACGAACGCCAGCAGGAAGAAGCGCGCCAGCAAGACCCGATCATCCCCCAGGTAGACCGCCAGGAAGATTCGCTGAACAACGTGTTGAGCGAAATCACCGATAGCCTGGGCGGCGGTGGCAACAGTCGTTATCGACTGCCCTGGTATCTGGTCATGGGCGTGGAGAATGCCGGCAAGACCAGCCTGATCAATCGCTCGGGCCAGAACTTCGCCCTGACCCACGTCATGAAGGCCTCCGGGCAAAGCACCAAGCAGGGCCAGCTCGGCTTTGACTGGTGGATCGGCGACAAAGCGGTGCTGATCGACCCCGACGGTGAGCTTCTGACCCAGGGCGCCATGGAAGGCGGCGAGCCTCAAGCGCTGCAGCGCAGGCTGTGGGATCACTTTGTCGACTGGCTGGAGCGCAACCGTGCCCAGCGGCCGCTGGATGGCGTGGTGCTGTTGCTGGATATTGCCCGGTTAAGCCATGCCCAGGTGGCCGTACGCAAAGCCTACGCTGCCCTGCTGCGCAGTCGACTGCGTGAACTGATGGAGCGTCACGGTACCCGTTTGCCGGTGTACGTTACCTTCAGCAAGATGGATTTGCTGCACGGCTTCGATGACTTCTTCCGGCATTATTCCCGCGCGGCCCGCAAGGCGCCGCTTGGCTTCACGTTCACCCCTGAGTCCATGGACACCCCCGGCAAGTGGGAGGCCGAATTTGAAGCCGACTACGACGCCATGCTGGCGCGCCTGAACCAGCTACTCCCCACCATGCTGTCGGAGTGTCGGGACCGTGAAGAGCGCGAGTCCGTGTTCCGCTTTGTGCGCCAGCTGGCGGGGCTGCGCGATGTGCTGCTGGGCTTTTTGACCGAGTCCCTGTCCAGCGACCGCTTTTCAACGGCGGCCATGGTGCGCGGCACCTATTTCACGTCGGTCTATCAGCAGGGGGTGCCCGAGGATCCCTTCGTCGATGCGGCCGCTCGTCGCTACGGCATGGATAACACCATTCAGCCCGCGCATCGCGCTACCCGCAGCGCACTGTATTTTACCGAAGAGCTGTTCGATAACGTCATTTATCCGGAGGCCGGGCTTGCCGGTGATAACAGCCGCGTGACCCAGAAACGCCGTCGGGCGCGCAACATCAGCCTGGTCGCCTGTCTGATCATGGGGGCCGGCCTGGTGGGTGGCTGGACGCACTTCTACCAGAAAAACAGCGTGTCACTGGCTGACGTGGAAACGCGGGCCGAAACCTTCCTGGCCACCCAGCCCGAGGCCTTCAGGAGCGATGATCCCACTGGCTACGAACTGCTCGAACCGCTTGATCGTTTGCGAGCGGCGCTGCACACCTTTGAAGCGTATCGCTCGCATACGCCTTATCTGGCGGATATGGGGCTTTATCAAGGGCATGTGATCGGTCAGCAGGTAGAGCGTGCTTACGTGGCGATGCTTGAGCATCAGTTCTTGCCGGCGTTGATGATCGGCATCATGGATGACATGAATCGCGCCGAAGAGGGCAGTAACGCCAAGCTGGCGCTGCTGAGGGTCCTGCGCATGATGTCGGATGCCAGCGGTCGTCAACCGGACCGTGTGATGCGCTTTATGGCGCAGCGCTGGCAAGGCGACTTTCCTCAACGGGGAGAGGTACAGGAGCGCCTCCTTGAGCACCTTGATTTCGCGCTGGCGCACACCGACCTGAAAGGTCATGTGGCGGACGGCAATCAGCGCGCCAGCCAGGCGATGGAACCGCTTGAAGGAAGTATTGCCGCTGCCCAGCAAGAGCTGTCCCGCCAGCCGATTGATGAGCGTGTCTACAGTGCCCTGAAGGCGGCGGGCAGCCGCGAAGGTGAACCGCTGGACCTGCGTCGTCAAGTAGGCACGCTGTTCGATACGGTCTTCATGGCCCGCAACGACAACTCCGAACATATCAGGTTGCCGTATCTGGTCACGCGTGAGGGCTTTGAAAGCTACTTCCTGCAGGAGCTGGAACACGCCACCGAACTTGCCCTCATCGATGCCTGGGTGCTCGGGCAGCGGGAGGATATCAACTTCAGCGATGCCGATAAGCAGCAGCTGAAAACCGCGCTGCGCGAGCACTATGTAAGTGACTATCATGTCAGCTGGCGCGATGCGCTGCGCAATACCCAACTGGTGCCGCTGCCCGATATCCACCAGGCGATTGTGGTGGCCGACGCCCTGGTGGGCGCCAAGCGCCCGCTGGATCAGTTGCTGGCGGCCGTGGAGCGTAATACCAGTCTTTACCCCGAGTTGCCCGAAGACGATGAGCAAGCCCGCGAGGCGTTGAAGCAGTCACCGCGCTACGAGCTTGCGTCCGAGATCGAGCAGCCGTTCACACCACTTAATCAGCTTGGCGAAGCGCGCAATGACACGCCTTCCTCCCTTGAAGAGATCAAAGACGCGGTTACCGAGCTGCGCGATTATCTAATGGATATCGAGGAGTCCAGCGATGCCGGGCGCGCGGCCTTTGTGAGCGTGCGGGACCGCCTCTCGCTGCGCGGTGATGACCCCATCCATAACCTGGAGCGGATCGCGGAAAACACGCCGCAGCCCGTGGGCGATATGCTCCAGGATCTGGCCGATCAAAGCTGGCAGTTAATGATGGTCAGCGCCGCCCGTCATCTTGAAAGCATGTGGCTCGATGAGGTGGTGGCGCCCTATGAGCAGCGCCTGGCCGGTCGTTATCCCTTATCGCCCAGCGCCAGCCGGGACGTCTCGTTGAGCGACTTCGAGGACTTCTTTGCGCCCGACGGCACCCTGGATGCCTTTTACCAGGACAACCTGGAGCCGTTCATTGAAGGGGCGCCTGAGTATTTGGTGGACGCCGAAGGCAATTCGTTACTGCGCGACAGCGTGCACAATGCCGTCGATCAGGCCGAGCAGATTCGTCGCGCCTATTTCAGTCGCGACGGCGCGCTTGACGTCGAATTTGCACTCGAGCCGGTCAGCCTCAGCCCCGATAAGCGCCGCAGTGTGATCAGCGTAGATGGTCAACTGATCGAATATGCCCACAGTGCCAGCCAGCGCGTGTCGATGGTATGGCCCAACTCACTGCGCGGGGGGACGGAAAGTCGCGTCACCATGGTGCCCAGCGAAGTGAACCGGTCGCCCCGCAGCGTGACCCAGGACGGCGCCTGGGCATGGTTCCGCCTGCTGGAGCAGGCCGATATCACCAACGTCAGCGAGCGCGAGCTGGAGGTTCGCTTCAACGTTGACGGGGGAACCGCGCGTTACCGGCTGCTTGCCAACGACACCCCCAACCCCTTTACCCGCCCGCTGGCGGCAGGTTTTCAACTGCCATCCGCCCTCTATGCCGAGCGAGGTGACGATGCTGACCAGACTTAAGCAACTGTTTGGCGCCGGCGCGTCGCCGCCGTCAACTCGCCATAAGCGCCAGGGGGCGAAACGCTCGCGTCCGCTGGAAGACGCGCGCGAGGAGGATATCGATAGCTTCATCGAGGCGGTTTACCACGCCGACGCCAAAGGCTATTCGCCTTGGGTGCTGCGCGATAAAAGCACGCTGGATACGCTGCGCCGTGCGCTTGAGTTCACCGTCCATCGCGGGCGGTGGCTGCAGCGGGAAGACGGTCAGGTGGGCCACTGGCAAGGGCGACTGCTGTCGTTGCGCCACGGCGAAGGCCCGCCGCTCGGCATGGTGCTTGCCTGTCGTCCGGACGACGAAGCCGCCTGGCAACTGCGCTTTTTCTATATCAGCCAGGAGTGGAAAGGCAGTGGCCATGGAACGCGGCTACTGACCGCAGTGCGCCGCAGCCTGAGCGGCGTTCCGTTGCAGACACGTCTGCCGCTGCTATGCCACTCGGCCATCGACAGCCTCGAAGCCGCCGGCTTTACCCGTCAGTACGTGGATGCTTACGACGTTGCCAGTTACGAAGCGCCCGCCATCTGGGATGAATAAACGGAACGAATGAAGCTGCGCGACCGAATCAAGGAGTACGCAAAATGGGCCAGAAATTTGTGTTAGTGGGCGATATCGGCACCGACCATGACGGTTTCCCGCCGACGCCCGTCACCGCAGGTAGCGGCACGGTGCTGATGGACGGCAAGCCGGTGGCGCGCGTGGGCGATCCGTTAGCGCCCCACGACAAGCCCGACCACCCACCGCACCCGCGCGCGATTGCGCAGGGCTCCAGCACGATTGTCATCGATGGGAAACCGGCGGCACTGACGGGCCACGCGGTGGATTGCGGTGGCGTGGTCATCGGCTCTGGCTCGGGGGAGGGCAGCTGAAATGACAAGCACAGGACTGCAATTTACTCTGACGCTACCCGGCGTCGACGACATCACGGTGATCGACTTCACCCACCGCGAAGCGCTCTCCCAACCTTTCGAGCTGGCGCTTAACCTGGCCAGCCGCGACGGCAGCCTGGACGCGGCTGAGCTGCTGGATCGTGAAGCGTCATTGACCATCTGGCAGGACGGCGAACCGCTACGCCGGGTGCACGGCATTGTCAGCGAGTTTGGTCGCGGCGACCGTGGTCACCGCCGCACCTTCTACTCGCTGGTGCTTCGCCCCGCTTTGTGGCGGCTGTCCCTGCGCCACAACTCGCGCATCTTCCAGAAGGTCGACCCGCTCACCATCATCAATACGCTGTGCGACGAGCGGGGTATTACTGACGTCTCTTTTGCGGTCACTCGTGACTTGCCCGAGCGCGAATACTGCGTGCAGTACCGCGAGACGGATCTCGCCTTTATCGAGCGCCTGGCCGCCGAAGAGGGCCTGTTTTATTTCCATGAATTTGAAGAACGCGACGGCGGCGCCCATCGGCTGATCTTTGCCGACGACCCACAGGTGCTGGCAAGCGTGGGCGAACGCACCTACCACAGCCGTGCCGGTGGCACCGCGCCCACACGCCATGTACGCAAGCTCAGCCATACCGCGAGGGTGGCGAGTTCATCCGCCACGCTGAAAGACTACAGCTTTAAAAACCCCGCCTATGCGCAACTCCACGACCACCTCGGCCGCGACGTTGAGCAGCACGGCCAGCAGGTGGACTACGAACACTACGACTACCCCGGCCGCTACAAGCAGGATGCCTCCGGCGAGCCGTTTACCCGCATTCGCCTGGAACAGCTGCGTCGCGAGGCGATTGCTGCCAGCGCCGAAAGCGACCTGCCCGAACTCGCCCCCGGCCTGCGCTTCACGCTGACCGACCACGACACCGACAGCCTCAACCGCGACTGGCAGGTCATCGAAGTACGCCACGTCGGTGAGCAGCCCCAGGCGCTGGAAGAAGACGGCATCACCCAGGGCGATGCCAACGGTATGACCCGCTACCACAATCAGGTCATGCTGATCCCCGGCGATGCCCCCTGGCGAGCCACGCCCAATCCCAAACCGTGCGTCGATGGCCCTCAAGTGGCCTTCGTGGTTGGCCCCGACGGCGAAGAGATTCACTGCGACGAACACGGCCGGGTCAAGGTCCAGTTCCCCTGGGACCGCTACGCGGAACCCAACGACACGGCCAGTTGCTGGGTGCGGGTCGCCCAGGGTTGGGCAGGCGGCGGCTACGGCAGCATCGCCATTCCGCGTATTGGCCACGAAGTGATTGTCTCGTTTCTGGAAGGCGATCCTGACCAGCCGCTGGTCACCGGGCGTACTTATCACGCGGTCAACACCGCGCCGTACCCGCTGCCGGAACACAAAACGCGCACGGTACTGCGCACCCAAAGCCACAAGGCCGAAGGCTTCAACGAACTGCGCTTTGAAGACCAGGCCGGCGAAGAACAAATCTGGCTTCATGCCCAGAAAGACCTGGAGCTGCTGACCCTTAACGACCGCACCGAAGAAATCCGCCGCGACAGCCACCTCAAGGTGCACAACGACCGCATCAGTGAGATCGACAACGACGATCACCACACGGTGCATAACAATCGTCACACGAAGGTAGACGGCGACGACCACCTGATGATCGACGGCACCCGCCACGAAAAGATCGGCCAAGCCCACCTGATGGAAGCCGGGCAGGAAGTGCACCACAAGGCAGGCATGAAGGTGGTGATCGAAGCCGGCGCGGAAATCACCCTAAAAGCAGGCGGCAGCTTCCTGAAAATTGACCCCAGCGGCGTCACCATCGTGGGTCCACAGGTCAAGATCAACTCTGGAGGGAGCCCAGGCAGTGGCAGTGGGCAGGCCGCGCAGGGGCCGACATTACCGATGGAGGCAGAGACAGCGAGCCACCAGGCTGTTGCGCCTATCAATCGCCCTGCTCAGCTTAAAACCCTGCTGAAGGCTCCGCCAAGCTGTGAGATTTGTGAAGAGACAAACCAGGGAAATAGCTAGATGGAACGCCCTCAGGCAATCACACATGCGTTGGTGGACGGGGTTCGTTACCCCAATGCGTTCCAGCGCTTGTATAGCCGCGATGACCTTGACGAGATCGAGCCCCTCTACTTGATGACTCGCTGGTCATCGTTGGCTGAGCAGGGGCCAATTCTGGTGCGTCTTAAAAACAATGGCCTGGCGGAGGAAGCTTACGCTAACGACGAAAGACTATATCGTTCGCTTTCGTTACTGAGCAGCCCCGCAAGCACGGGCGACTTGAGCAATCACCTGGCTCGGTGTGTGACGTTTAACGTGGAAGGCGGGCAGGAGCAGCTACTGCGCTTCGCGGATCCCCTGGTCATCAGGCACTGGTTGAGCAGCTATGGGCATGACCTTCCGGCGGCGCTCATGGGGCCCATCGACACGTGGTGGGTGGCGGATTGGGCGCCTAATTGGGCCGCGCCGCGCCCCATCACATGGCAGCCCTTTATGTCTCAAGTGAGCTCAGAGACAACGAAGACAGCGACGGCAGATACGTTCCCACCCATGGGGCGTGACCAGCTAACGGCCCTTGAGGCGGTGACCCGCTGGCAACTCAAGGAGCGCCTGACGGATTACTTTAGCGAGCATGCGGCCGAGGCATGGCAACGCCTTCCGAGTGAGGGTCGCGGTCAATGGCTTGACGACCGCTTAGACGATGCCATCGCGTGGGGAGTCAGCACGGAACGACAGCTCGCCATCTGGGTGGGGCTCAGCTTGAACTGGGGCGAAGACTATATGACCGCGAGCGATGGCTTGTATGCCGATTGGGCGCGGCATTCGCCTAACGACGCTCGCCTCTCCCGGCAAGATCAGCTTTATGCATTGGATGCTTGGAGCCGCACCCCGGCCGCTAACGCCCCTCAAGGCGTATCACTTTCCCAAGAACCACTATTTATAGACGAGGAAACCGATGGCTAACACGGATGTTCAAGCGCAGGCACGCGATGCCGCCTTTGATGAAACGCCCCTTGGTGGCGGTGTCTGCCCACTGTTTATCGACATCGATATTTTCCCCGTGCGTTACGCTATTGACGAGGCGCCCACCGAGGCAGATGCGCCAGCGCCACATCCGATTGACGATGATTGGCAGGGGCCAGATTACCCTTCACTCGAAACCCGCGACTACACGCTTCGACAACTGCGAGACGGCTGGCTCTATGTCTGGGTGGAGGAAGAGGGAGAGCAACGACTTGACGAATACCGCGTAGAAGGCGCCACGTTCAGCGGCGCCTCCAAGCTCACTTACTCGACGTGCGCGACGCTGGCGTTGGCTTACTCATCGGTACAGTGGACCGAGCGTATTCGCGAGCACATGCTGGAAAATGCAGAAGTACGTCAGCGTTTGATGCGCCCCCTTGACCCGATGGCAGCATTGAACGCCACCGCAGACGGAACGTCACTCACTGCCCACGTAGGCCCTTTAACCCAACTTGCCAAGCACGTGGCGGATATCACGCCTAATGGTGCGGCCGATGGTTTTACCACCACCACGGTCTCGACCATTGAGCGGGATAATGATGCCGAAAATAGCTTAGTCGAAGATGACAGCCTCTACGAGCTGCTCAAGGTCAAACCTGAAATCACCCAGGACAGCGTGCTAGCAGACGTTGAGAAACACGACGAAGCACTCTTTATAGCCCTTGATGACGATTTAGGGATCGTTAACGATCTACACATGGCACTGGCCGGGCGCGAAATGGAGTTAGAAGCGTTTCTCGATGAGCATGGGCATCGATTAGAGATGGCCTCGGTCACGCAACTGTTATGCGGCCCTGACGATAGCGAATTACCCGAAGACGTACGCGATGATCCAGAACGGCATCGGCAGGCACAGGAACTGCTTCAGCAGCGGTTGGAAGCCCTAGAGGCCCAGGAACTGTCTAGCGCCGTTAACCGCGGCTCTCCCTTTGGGCAGCAGGGCTCCACCCTAGAGCGTCATCATGAAGAACGGCTTGATACGATCGATTCCAATTTAGCCGCCCTGGGGATCGAGCCGCCAAGCCGAGAGGACCTGGAGGCATGGAGAAGCAAACGCCCATGGCGTGATGATGTATATCATGACGAGGCTGTCGATTTTCTTACCACTTACGAACCCAAGCGAGAACGGTTACGTGGTCATGTGCATGCCAGCCTCAACGATATTATCGTCTGGCTTGAACGGTTACCGGCTCAAGCGGAAGAACTCTTTTATGACAACTGTGATGAGGCGCAAAGCCAGTGTCTGCTGGAGTTAGTCGCTTTGATCGCCGAAGTCATCGGGGCCAGTGAAACGGGCCGTGAATGGCTAACCCGCACCTTGCGTGAGCGCGCTACGCTGGTGGGCACCGGCCCCTTCAACTTTTCACCAGTGTTGGCACAAGCTCTGGATCAAGTGGCGGCCCAGTGGCTGGCAGCCGGTGACCCAGATGATCAAGCAATCGCCATCGAACTGAGTGATGCGCTGAACCTTGGTAATGTGGCCGTTAACCTTGACACTGTCCTGGGCTACGAACATGTTCAACAGTCGGCCGTTTTTCAAGCGTTGGCGACGCCTGTCAAAGAGGCTTTCTCTGTACTCAAGCAAGTCGCCGCCGGAGCGGGCAAGGCGAGTTGGCAATCCATTGCTTATCATGCGCTTCCTACCGCTGGGGCGGGTGCCCAAGTCGCCTCGCAGCAGCTAGTCAGAAACCTCTCGATCACCATGGTGGTGGCCTTCGTCCATCCTGATAATGACGGCCTTTATTTAGAACAACACGACGCCGCACGCGCACAGCACCGCCGCTGGCGACGTGACATGCAGCGCTTATCGCAGTCCAAGGCACATCTCAAGGGCAGGTTAAGCTTGCCTATGTCACCTAGGGGGCGTGCCAATATCCATCGAGAAATCACTCACCTTGAACAGGAGCAGCGTTTGCTAGCGCTAAACGAACCCAAGCGCTTCACCGCAGGGGGTGGTAGCCAAGCGAGCGCAGGCGTGCTGGCTGACCTTGGGTTTGGTGAACTGCGCGAACAACACCAGCAGCGGTTTGGCAGGGCCACGGCGAACGCAGCCGCCGCGCGGCAGCGCATGCAGCGCTGGATAAATGCCCGTGGCATCGGTGGGCTACCGTTATTGATAGCGGCGATTAACCTAGCCAATGTGACCAATACCCTGCTTGATGCGGAAAAAGATGGCGTCGACCGCGAAGAGATGACCACCCTGGCTAGCCAGGCAAGTTACGCCACCTCTGCTGTGATGTCGCTCTGGGTAATACCGTATTGGCAACGGCATGCTAATCGTGCGGCAGCATTTGGTAAAAGTACTTTAAAAGTTACGCAAGCTGGAAGTCAGCGCTGGCTGAAAGTTGCAGAAAGCAAAGAGTTCTCACGCCTAGCTGGGCGATTGGCTAGTCGCGTTGCCGGTTTAGCCGCGTTTGCGGCGATTGGAGCAGGAGTGGAGTCTTGGCAGATATGGCAGTCGACCAGAAATGCAACAACCACTGAAGAAAGCGCAGCGCTATGGGCGAAATTTGGTACTACGTCTGGAATGTTTCTCGTGGGCGGTGCTCAATTGGTTGGTGCATTATTGAGCCACCGGTTTGCCTTTGGTTGGATAATGGCACCTTGGGCGGGGTGGGCAATGCTGACTTTAAGTGTTGGCTATCTGTTGTTTTCGGTGTTGGCAGAAAACTACCGTCGCGAAGGGGTGCGCTTATGGCTCTATCAAAGTACTTGGGGTAAAGCCAATAAGTGGACAGGAAGTGATGATGATAACAGTGCAGAACTGCGCGCCTTGAATGAGGCGCTGCTTGAACCTTCACTCAAGTTAACACCCGTTACTACCCTGGGAGCAGAGTTTGACACCTCCCGCACGTCCTCACCGTATTCTCCTGGTAAACGCGTTCCTATCATACAAGGCTACTGGGTGCAGCTAGCCTTGCCTGCCAGCTTGTCTGGCGAAACCATCACGATCTCTGAGCGATTGACTGCGGGGTCCTGGGCCTCCTTTGGTAGCTTTCAATCCACACCGCCATCGGAAATCCCCCTGCAGATTCAAGAGTCTGTTTCTTATAACCCGGACGATCCGCTACGGATATGGCAGGCCTGGTTATCGGCGGATCAACTTTCCAAAGGCCAGCCATTCCTGATGGAAGTCATCTATGACGAAGCGATCTACAGCGATAGCCAGGGGGCGTTGCGCTTTCTCTTCTATGAAAAAGAGCTCAGCCATAAGAGTGATGTTGTAGAGATCGATAAGCGTTATCAATACGCAGATGGTTCAGTGACCCTACCTTTGACACTACCACTACCTGATTGATAAAAGAGAGTATTCACCATGTGGTTTATTCAACCCAAGCGGGACTATGTAGCAGAGATGCCCTGGAAGCATGCCGATGAACCAGCGGTGATGACGTGGCAGATTCGTGCTCGAGATTACAATGTTTTTATAGCTAATTGTGGTTTTTTTGCTTGGCTTACTGCTGGAGGACTTTTCGTTGCCCTATTGATATTTAAAGGAGGTGGAGGGAGAGAGTTGATAGATATTGTTAATCTAATACCTATAGGGATTTTACTTGCATGCATACCTATAGCGATGAGTATTTTTTTTCAAACTACTATTATCGTATATCGTTTAACCGATAATCGCATTGAGGTATTTTCCTGGAAACCACAGATTGACTCGGTTAAGCCGGTAATGAAATGGACGGCCATTATTTCCGGAGCGGGGGTATTGTGTTTGGTATTGGTAAATCCTGACTTTATTATTGCCGCAATTGGCCCTATTGGCATTGGCGTGATGGCGGCTTTGATGGGTAATTCTAAAGGCTATCAATCAATGGCCCGCAATCAGATGGAAGACAATGTTGCTTGGCGGGATGCGCAGAATATCTATGCTTATTCAAAGAGAAGCATCATTGGTTTGAACTTATACTGGCAGCATCCCGAAACGGGAAAGGAAATGAAGAATTTTGTTAAAGCAATATTTATTCCTAAAGAAAAATATGATGATGTGTTGAGCTATCTTAAAAAAAATCTTCCTGACACCCCGGTAATTGAAGGGAAATTTGACGTCTATCATGTTTGATTTTGGCGATATTAATTCGCTTGATAGAAAGGCGCTAAAGCTATCATCCCAGGTGCAGTTGGCTTTGCCCGCCAATACCCGAGCGATTGGCGGCAGGGTCTTGGGCCCCCTCGAATAGCTTTCAAACTACGCCGCCATCGGAAGTGCCCCTGCAGCTACAAGAGTCTTTTTCTTATACTGCGGATGACCCGCTACGAGTATGGCAGGCCTGGTTATCGGCGGAACAACTTCCCAAAGGTCGGCCGTTCTTAATGGAAGTCATCTATGACGAAGCGATCTACAGCGATAGCCAGGGGGAGTTGCGCTTTCCCTTCTATGAAAAAGAGCCCGACCATAAGAGTAGTGTTGTAGAGGTCAATAAGCGTTATCAATATGCAGATAGCTCATCGACCCTGTCTCTGACACTACCGACTACCTGATTTATAAGAGAGAGTATTCACCATGTGGTTTATTCAACCTAAGCGGGACTATGTAGCAGAGATGCCCTGGAAGCATGCCGATGAACCAGCGGTGATGGCGTGGCAGATTCGTGCACGTGATTACAATACGTTCATTGCCAATATCCTTTTTTTTATTATGTTTTTTATAATTTTAGGTGTTGGCTCACTTTTGTTTTTGGCAGAAGCTACACTACTCGCTTCGGTCCTAGGTGGGGGAGGGATATTTGTTTTTGGTATACTCATTACCATGAGCATGACCCATCAAACGGCGATTATCGTTTATCGTTTAACCGATAAGCGCATCGAGGTATTTTCCTGGAAACCGCAGATCGATTCGGTCAAACCGGTGATGAAATGGACGGCCATTATTTCCGGTTTGGGGGTGTTGTGTTTGGTGTTTATTAATCCTGATTTCATTATTGCCGCTATTGGCCCGGTTGGAATTGGCGTAATGGCGGCTTTGATGGGTAATTCTAAAGGTTATCAGTCGATGGTGCGCAATGAAGAATACCATGAGATAGATTGGCCAAATGCAGAAGATATTGCTGTTTGGAGAAAGCGCTGTCTGATTGGCCTGCGTTTTACTTGGTATAATGAAGATGGTTCGCATTACTCTGTTTATAGCAAAGTTTATTGTCATAAAAAAGATTTTGAGAAGTGTCTAGATATATTTAAGCAGCGTCTCCCGAATACGCCCTATCGTGAAGGAAAACTTGTTGTGCATTCGCATTTTGCGACGCTGCCGGAATAAGCACTGATGGCGTGGTAAGTTTACCTAAGACCAGAAGTAAAATAGGACTTGCTATGTCGCTCATGCTTTCACCTTTCCTTTCTATCAGTCAACTCCCAGCCAAGGGTAGATCGAGATCGATAAACGCTACCGTCACACGGACAACTCAGCAAGCTTGCCTCTGACGTTACCGACTGCCTGATTGATAAAAGAGATCATTCACCATGTGGTTTATTCAACCCAAGCAGGACTATATTCCTGAAATACCCTGGAAGCATGTCGATGAGCCTGCCGTAATGAGCTGGCAAATTAAGGCGCGTAATTATAATACGTTAATCAGCAATATTTTTTTAATCCCAATAGTATGCTTAGCCATTGGGGTTGGGTATGTAATGTCCCTGATGGCAGAGACGTTGATTTTCTCTCTTTTTGCTTGGGGGGATGGTTATATTTGGTCTTCTTCTTGGTATGAGTATGACTCATCAAACCACCATTATTGTTTACCGTTTTACCGTTTTACCGTTTTACCGTTTTACCGTTTTACCGAAACGTTGGCTGAGGAGTATTCATGGAAACCGCAAGAGGCTGCGGCGGCTTCTTTCCTGAAATGGTCTGCGATTATTCTGCTGCCCATCGTGGGCGTGCTTATTTTAATGGATCCTTCGCTGGTGATTGCGGGTATCGGCCCATTGGGAATGGGCCTAATCGCGTGGATGATGGGAACGCAACAGGCTAAGCAGAATAAAAGTCAACATAAAGAAATAGAATGGAGAGAAGCCGAAGAAATTGTAGCTTGGCGTAAGCGGAATTTAATTGGTTTACGTTTTACTGACATTCACGAAGATGGAACAGAGACCTTTTTTTATAGCACCTTTTATTGTCAGCCGCATAATTTTGACGAAAATGTCCAATACCTGAGAAAGGCATTGCCAAACGTTCCGTATCACGAGCGAGAGCTTAAGGTGTTTAGTAACTATGCCTTGTAGGGAGATCCGAGCCGGGGTGTCAGCGCGCCCACACGTTTTGAACTCAAGCTTCCCATAACCCAGAAGAGTAAGGATACAGGTATGTGGTTTATTCAACCCAAGCAGGACTATATCGCCCAAGTTCCTTGGAAGCATGCGGATGAGTCAACGGTAATGAGCTGGCAGATTAAGGCAAGAAATTATGACACCTTTGGCGCGAATATTTTATTGGCTATATTGACGATTGTTAACTTAGGTGGGGCTTATTTTTCTTTTGATGCTGCTTCACTTGTTTTTGAAACATTTTTCTTTTCGCTTTCAGTTGGGGGAGGGATGTTCCTTCTTTTTATGCTAGTCGTTATGAGTATGACTCATCAGACCGCTATCCTTGTTTACCGATTCACGGAGAAACATGGAGAAGAATGTTCCTGGAAGCCCCAGATGGATGCCGTGAAGCCATTTCTGAAATGGTCAGCCATCATTTTAATGCCGATAGTGTTTGTGCTTATTCTCATGGATCCCTCGTTGATTATGACAAGCCTTGGCCCACTCGCAATGGGCTTCGCTGCATGGACGATGGGCTCGTCAAAAGGCTATCAGGAAATCGCACGAGGAAGCCGTCATGACGAACTTGATTGGCGCAAAACTGATAAGATCTACCTTTATCCGGGAAGGGATATTATTGGCTTAAATATACCCTGGTATCATCCTGAGCTTGATGAAGTAATTCCAGAGGGTATTAAAGAAGTTTATTGCAAGGAAAATGAGCGGGACGAGGTTTTACGCTTCTTTAAAAGCAGGCTGCCAGAAGTTGAGATTGTGGAAGAAAAGTTTCATTTGTAAATATTTATTATTTATAAATTTGA
The DNA here is from genome assembly GCF_001314875.1 of Halomonas sp. HL-48. Classification (GTDB taxonomy): domain Bacteria; phylum Pseudomonadota; class Gammaproteobacteria; order Pseudomonadales; family Halomonadaceae; genus Vreelandella. The sequence goes on along the minus strand of NZ_LJZS01000004.1, from coordinate 201,951 downwards.
TTGGGTTGAAGGTTTTTAAATATTGTTTGAGCGCCGCTAACGTTTTTTCTTGGCCCTCAGTAAAGCTGAATAGCGTAACCGGTGGTTGCTTATTCGGTCCCTCTTGTATTTCTCTGATTATCAATTTGAGATTGCCCTGTTAGCAGAAGTTAATGGAATCTTAAACATGTTGAAGCGACAAGGACGTCAGTTATGAGTCAGAAGGCACCGGACTTGCCGCGCCCTGCTTTCTTCCAGCCCCTCCGGGCTGATGATATTGAGTCCTTTCCAGGTGGCAAAGTTATTTATCTGTCGCCGATTCTCTTGCCCACGAAATCCGTGTCATCCAGAAGGTCGGTCAGAAGACCCTGTCTGCGAGCCTTGATGAGTGGTCGAATCCCTTCCCGAGGAACAGTGGGCCAAGCCTAGCGCAGAGCTTACGCGTCTCTCAAAAGAGGTCAAACAGCGTCATGCCCTGCAGCCAAACCGGCTGATCATTGCCATCTTAGCCGAGGTCTATGGCGAGGAAGCGTCACTTTCGGCCTGAAGCAATAAGCTTGTCAGGCTGACAGCATGCTCGACGGTATTGAATCAATAACCCAGCAGAGGAGAACTAAAGCAGTGAATGAAAAAGAACCTATTGAAAAGCAAGACCAAGCCTTAATTGAAGACGTTGATTTTGATTGCCCCGTATGTAGCTCTTGTTTTTGCAAGGAGTCGCAGTGGATTACCGATTTTTTGAAAGCTGATATGGCCACTTGCCCACAGTGCGAAAGCGAGCTGTCAATCGGGACTGAGGACAAGCATCGTCTCGCGAGTGCCATTAAGAAAAAAGAGCGATTCGGGAAAGTCATGTTTGTTTTTATGGTGCCCTACATCATCGTAGGACTTCTCGTGTCCCTCTCATTCGGTGGACTCGGCTTTATGCTTTATATGCCCGTCGGACTTTTGGCTTTTTCTTTACTGAAAATGTTATTCGATACTCAGCCGGATCTGACGATAAGTCTGAAATCAGACACATAACTGAAATCTAGCTATTCAATCGACAGTTGGGTGCTCGGCACCCTTTTAAGGAGAGAACGCGTGTTTCCATTAAGTTTTAAAAAGTCTTTTGATATTGAGTTTATCCAATCGCTGTATGAGCGACTCGTGAGCCATGATGACTCTTTAAAGCTAATACTCAGAACAAAGAATGGGCGAAAGACCGATGATCCCAGCAAGGCAGGCATTGGCGAAATCCGCAATGCCAGCAACAAGCAGCTGTTTGGGATGAATGCGAAGGAAGGAATCGTTCACACGAAGCATGCGGGGGCGCTCCAAGCTCCTTTGTTTGACTTCTTGAAGGAGCGGGACATTCACCAGCAGGAGGTCAGTCCGGATATCGGCGTCGCCTGTGTTCTTCTTTATGTCGTTTTGGTCGCCGGCGGTGGGTTGCTATACACCACTCACAATAATGCCGAGTTTCTCTATCCCTATCTGCTGGGCTGTGTGGGCTTCGTCCTCTCTGGACTCGCATTGATATCTTATGCTTACAAGCCTGGCCAAAAGCAGTGGTCCATCCCCGCTATGGTACTCCTCGCTATCGGCGCCTTACCCACCGCTCCTTCGAGTCTGCTGGCATTGCCGATGATCAATTACTTGGGGCGTGCCAAGCTACATAGAGTACTTAACCAGGGCGGGGAAGACGCCGAGACAATTCATACCTAGCCCCATACATGCAGCACCGGACTTTATCCCAGCCTCAGTAATAGCCTGGGTTAGAGTCAGAAGTGACTTTATCTTTGTTCACAGCGAATTGCGCGGCTGGCTTCATACCTGACCCAATCAATTTCAGCCAGCCGTTGCACACAAGTTGACATCCCGGCCAATAAAAAACAGCGACGTGCTAAGGCACTTCTCTGCCACCAAGGCAGGCAATCGAATCGTGCTCCGCGACAACACTTTCGAGGGATTTGCATAACGCCTGAAAAGCCTCACTGGAGTGCCCAGGGCGCTGGTGGAGTTCAATTTCGACATGTCCCAAGTGAGGTAGCCCTTCTTCTTCGGTCACGATTCGGCAGCCCGGCGGCACGCTGCGTGGGGTTTTAACCGTGATGGCTAAACCATTTTGTACCGGGATGTTGATGCCCGTCGGGGATTGGCTGACGTAACGCAGTTCCCAGCGCGTCTCATCGCGGCCCAGGGCGGATAACGCATGCGCCCTGAAAATGCAGCCTTCGGGATTTAGGGCCAACGGCAGCGTTTGCCATTGCGAAAGCGAGGCGTGTTCGGCCATGACCCACACCATTGGCTCCCAGCCGAGTAAGTGGCCAGATTGGGTAGGCTTATGCCTTACCGAGAGCACCACGTCTAACAACCCTTCCTGAAACCGCTTGACCAGGGTGTCGCTGATATCACACTGCACTTCAAGCTGAATATGCGGATACTGGGTCGAAAAGCGTGGCAGCAAGTCGGGCAAGTAGGTGGCCGCCTGTTCTTCCGAGGTGCCCAAGCGGATGAGCTCGCCGTGGGTCCCGCCCTTTAGTAGATCTTTGGCTTCATCTTCCAGCTTGAGCATATGACGAGCGTAGGGCAGCAGACGCTCGCCCGCCGCCGTGAGCAATACGCTGCGGCTGGTGCGCTCGAAAAGCGCTTGGTGCATCTGATCTTCCAGCCGCTTGATCTGCAAGCTCATCGCCGATTGGGTTCGGTGCAGCACTTTGCCTGCCGCGCTAAACCCCTGGCATTCGGCGACGGTGACAAACGCACGCAGTAGGTCTGTGTCCATGATGAATGAGCCATTTAAATGGGTGTTATCTTAACTATTCATTTCTATTATGGAAGCCCCTTCACTAGCCTGTCCAAATGAGTTTTCAACGCGACAGGAGCGTGACCCCCATGCCAATGACCGCCACTGAACAACCCGCGAATGCCTTGGAGGGGCTGATTGATCTTGAACAATACCCGATCAATGAATTGTCTTCTCCTGCGGGTAAGGCATTTATTGCCGGCTGCCAACGTCAGTTGGAAGCAGACGGTTGCGTGGTACTTAAAAACTTTGTCCCTGAAGCCGCATTAGCCCGGCTGGAACGTGAAACAGAGCGATTATCGCCGGACGCCCACTACAATCAAACCGAAACGAACCCGTATAACAGCGATGGGGACGCATCGTTACCGGCCTCTCACCCGAAAAACCGTTTCGATGACCGTACCAATGGCTTTGTCGCCGGTGATCGTATCGGCCGTGAGACGATTATCCGTCAGGTCTATGAGAACCCAGAATTTCAGCGTTTTATCGGCGCGGTGGTAAGTCTCGACGAGATTCACCAATATGCCGACCCGCTGGCGGATCTGGTGGTGAACGTGCTGCGCGAGGGGTGTCAGCACCCTTGGCATTACGACACCAACGAGTTCATCGTCACCATGATGACCCGGCAATCCCACGCCGGGGGGCGCTTTGAGTATGCGCCGGGGATTCGCAACCCCGAGGGTGAAAACTTCGCTGAGGTGGAAAAGGTCATCGATGGTGATCGCTCACGTTTGAAAGCGCTGGATCTTCAGCCAGGTGACTTACAGATTTTCTTTGGTCGTTATTCACTCCACCGCGTAACGCCGGTCGAGGGAGATAAAGAGCGCCATACGGTGATTTTCGCCTATGCCAAAGAGCCTGGTTTTGTGGGTCGACCCGAGCGTGCGCAGCGCATCTTCGGCCGCATGGCGCCAGTGCATGAACAACTGCTGAAAGACGGCATGCAGCGCAGCGATAGCCTGGCGGATTAACGCCATGTCGTCTTTACAACGGCTACCCACTCCCAACGCGAGATATTCATGAGCATTGTTGAAAGCGAAAGCCTCACTGATAACGAGCCGGACAACATTCCCGTCGTTCCGTCAGCGCCGATGGCCAACGGCGATAGCATCCCCACCGCGTTTGACCCCAAGCAGCTGCGTGCCGGGCGTTTGGAGCGCCTGCGCGCCATGATGGCGGAAGAAGGGTACGCCGCGCTGGTGCTGTTTGACCCGAACAATCAGCGCTATGCGACCGGGTCGCGCAACATGTTCGGCTACTTTTTGCGCAACTCCACGCGGTACGTATACGTGCCGCTGGAAGGGCCGATTATTCTGTTTGAATACCCTGGTAGCGCCCATGTCTCAACCTGGCTTGAGACCATCGATGAGGCGCGAACCTCCAAGGTGGTGTGGTCGGCCGTTAACCAGCGCGACGGTATGTCGTCCGATCCTTTCGGCGTGGAAATTGCCGAGCTGGTCAAAGAGCACGGTAAGGGCAACAAAAAGGTTGGGTTGGATCGCTGTGCGCTGAACCTGGCACGTGCTTTGGAAGCGCAGGGGCTGGATGTCTATGACTGCATGCAGGACACGCTGCACTGTCGGCGCATCAAAACACCCGAGGAAATTGCCTGTTTGGCGCAGTCGATGGCTGCCAGTGAAGCCGCCGTGGCGGAAGTCGAAGCGGCAATTAAACCGGGCATTACCGAGAACGAGCTGTTCGCGATCATGTACGGCGAGGTGATCCGAGGCGGCGGTGAGTTTATCGAAACCCGCTTGCTGTCCTCGGGGCCGCGCACCAATCCCTGGTTCAACGAAGCCAGCGACCGTAAGATTCGCCCTGGCGAGCTGGTGGCGCTGGATACCGATACCATCGGTTGCCATGGCTATTACTCGGATTTCTCGCGCACCTTCCATGTCGGGCCGGGCAAGCCAACGGCCTACCAGCGCGAAATATATCGCATGGCTTACGACCAGGTGCACCACAACATGGGCTTGCTCAAACCCGGTATCAGCTACCGTGAAATCGCTGAGAAGGCCTGGAAAATCCCCGAACGCTTTATCGACCGCCGCTACCCGTCGATCATTCACGGAGTGGGCATGCACGGTGAGACACCGCTGGTCGCGCACCACATGGATTTTGATCGTTTCTCCAAGGACGGTGTTCTGGAGCCTGGGATGGTGGTCTCGGTGGAAAGTTACATTGGCGAAGTCGGGGCTGCCGATGGCGTCAAGCTGGAAGAGGAAGTCCTGATCACCGAGACCGGCATTGAGCGGCTTTCCCGCTATCCGTTTAACGACGCCTTGCTTGGACGCTAAGCGTCAATAGGCAGGCCGGCTGTTAGCGGTACCCGGCCATTAGCTCTCTCACCAGCGGTGTGTCGGCATCGCGGTGGGTGGGCAGCTCAAAGCGTGCCTTGGCAATCGAGGTGCGTGACAAGTCGGCAACAATCAGTGCTTCTTTGTCGTCGGCTTTCGCCAGTATCTCGCCGCCCGGTCCGAGAATGCGCGAGCCTCCCCAGAAATGGCTGTCGCCTTCCGGCCCGAAGCGGTTCGCCATAATCACCGGCGTGCCGTAGGTCATCGCATAAAAGCGCGTGTTTAACGCCCAGTTTTCCTCGTTGGAAAAGTCATCGCTGACGATGCCGCTGGCCGAGTTGATCGGTGCGCAGAGTATGGTAGGGCGGGCGAGTAGGGCGGCGTGCACAAGTGCCGGGTTCCACAAGTCGGCGCAGATGAGCTGGGTAGCGGACCAGCCAGGGCGAATATCGGTGTGGGTGAGTTCGCTGCCATGGGTAAACCATTTGCCTTCCTCAAGCCCACCGTAGGTCGGCAGGTTAAGCTTTCGATGCACAGCGATGAGCTGGCCGTGCTGAAAGATAGCCAGCGCGTTGTAATATTCACCGGGACTCGCCTCTTCCACAAAGCCCACCACCAACTGCATGGAGCCGCATGCGTCGGCTAGCGCTTGAAAGCGTGGGTCTTCCAGCGGCATTGCTACCTGCATGACGCGGCTGGCCAACCGATAACCGGTCAGCGAAAGCTCGGGAAATACCAGTAGCTCCACTTGGTCACGCTGCGCTTCGGTAATCAGCGCCAGATGGCGTTCAAGGTTATGGTCCACATCGCCAAGCGCGGTATTTATCTGTGCAGCGCCGACCCGCAGGCTAGTTTGATAATGCATGGGCTCCCCCATTGAAAAAGCCGCTCCCTGGGAGCGGCTTTGCTGCGTTGTGATGGCACGTCATATTATGCCAGCCCTCTACCAGAGCGCCTAGCGACGTTAGAGCAGGTCATTCTCTTCGAGGAAGCTTTCTGCTACGTCTTCAATCGACTCGCGCTCGACATCCACGCGGGCGTTGAGTTCGGCCATGGTGTCATCGTCTAACAGCGCGGAAAGCGCGTTCATCTGATCGGCGAGGTCAGGGTTAGCTTCCAGGGTTTCCGTGCGCACTACCGGGGTCAGCGCATAGGCAGGGAAAAAGTTTTGGTCGTCTTCAAGCACGTAAAAATCAAAGGCGGGGATACGACCGTCGGTGGCAAACACTAGCCCAACGTCGACTTCCTCATCACGTAATGCTTGGTATACCAACCCTGTATCCATGCGGCTCACATCGCCACGGCTGACGCGGAAATCGTATGCCTCTTGCAGTGGGCGCCAACCGTCTTCCCGGGCATAAAACTCGGCATTAAGCGCAAACGTTAGTCCCTCTCCATCGTTGACGGCGTCAGCTAAGTCAGACAGCGTTTCAATACCGCGCTCATCAGCGTCATCTTCGCGCATGGCAAGTGCATAGGTGTTGTTGGCAGCCGACGGTTCAAGCCAGGTCAGGCCTTTCTCGGCGTCGAGCTCCTTCACCCGCTCGTAGGTGTCTTCCGGGCTTAGGCTTTCGCTGACGTCGTTGTAATTTATCAGCGAGGTGCCGGTGTACTCCCAATAGAGATCGATTTGGCCGTTCTCTTGTGCTTGGCGAAGAACGGCAGAGCCCATGCCCGAGCGGCTGTCGACGTCGTAACCGAGTTCATCCAGGTACTGCGTTGTCATGCTGGAGAGGATTTGCTGCTCGGTAAAATTCTTGCCGCCAACGCTGATTTCGTCTGCGTTGGCGACGCTGATGCTGCCCGCTAGGGCAATGCCAGTGAGGGTTGTCGTCAATGTTTTCATGATTGGAATCCTTCTTTTGTTAGTGAAACGTAAGTCACGGTGATACTTAAGCGCGGCCCGGGTTGACCCCTCGGGGAACAAGGAGAAACGCAGTTAACGCGATGAGCGCATCGACCACAATCGCCAGCAGCGCCGTGGGAATAGCGCCCGCAAGCATCATGACCGGGTCGTAAAGATCAATGCCGGTGAATATCAACTCACCGAGGCCACCCGCACCGATCAAGAACGCCAGCGGCACGGTGCCGACATTGATGGTTAGCGCGGTGCGCATCCCTGCAAAAATCACGTAGAGCGCATTGGGCAGTTCAACTTTGAAAAGCCGCTGCATGGGCGACATGCCAATACCGGCGGCAGCTTCCATGAGTGCCGGGTTAACGCCCTTCAAACCCGCATAGGTATTGCGGGTAATCGGCAGCAGCGTCGCGACAAACAAGCCAAAAACAGCCGGTACCGTGCCAATGCCCAGAAAGCTCATCGATAGGGCGAGCACGGCCAGGGTGGGGATCGTGGTGCCCACATTGAGCACCTGCATCAGCGATTCGGCCATCCGTGCCATGCTCGGCCGGGAGAGTACGATGCCCAGCGGAATGGCGACGATAATGGCCAGGCTACCCGACATCACCGTCAGCCAAATGTGCTGAACCACCAAGTACTGAACGTCGGGCAGATACCAGATAAATTCATCGATGACGCCGCTGGACTGGCTCCATACACCGGCGAAAAAAATAGCCACTAGCACCAGTACCTTAAGCGCCCCTTTTATGGATCGAATAGGCATGGTCACTCCTTGATGGCCGCCGATGGCGTGCGATCATCCCCCTGACGCGCGCGATAGCGTGCGCCCAAATGGCTGGTCATGGCGCGCTGGGTAATCTGACCGCATACCGTTCCTTCCTCATTCACGCAGGGGAGCCAGGTCTGATCGTGGGCAAACATCAATGAGGCGGCTTTGCGCAGGTCGTCGTCGAGACCGACAACCGCCGGCACGGCCTGGAAGTGATCGCGGCAGTAGCCCTTGGTAGTGCGGGCGATGGAGCGGCTGATAATGCCGGCGGGCTGCTTGCGATCGTTGATCATCAAAATGGCATTTTGATAGCCATAGTTGTCAATTTTGGCCAGCGCAGTTTCCAACGTATCGCCGGGCGTCACCGTGCCGATCTCGTCTGTGACAATCTCGCGCACTTTGACCAGGTTCAGGCGCTTGAGCGCCCGGTCTTCGCCAAGGAATGATTCCACAAAGGCGTTTTTGGGCGCCGCCAGCAAATCATCGGGCGTGGAATACTGAACCAGCTGGCCTTCGCGGAAAACCGCCACGCGGTCACCCATTTTGATGGCTTCATCAATGTCGTGGCTGACGAACATGATGGTTTTATTGAGTTCCTGCTGCATCTTCAGAAACTCGTCTTGAATGACGGCCCGATTGATCGGGTCGATGGCGCCAAAGGGCTCGTCCATCAGCATCACCGGCGGGTCGGCGGCCAGCGCGCGGGCCACACCAATACGCTGTTGTTGGCCGCCTGATAGCTCGCTGGGAAAGCGCTTTAGAAACGCATCCGGCTCCAGCGCAATCATTGCCATCATCTCGCGTGCGCGGGCCTTGTACTTGGCCTTATCCCAGCCCAGCAGCTTGGGCACGATGGTGATGTTTTCCTCAATGGTCATATTGGGAAACAGGCCGATCTGCTGGATGACGTAGCCGATATTGCGGCGCAGCGTCTGGGTATCGAGGCCGGTGGTATCGTCACCGTTGATAAACACCTTGCCAGAGGTGGGCTTTACGATCCGGTTGATCATCTTGAGTGTGGTGGTCTTGCCGCAGCCCGATGGCCCCAAAAGGACGCAGATGTCACCTTCAGGTACTTCCATATCGATATGGTCAGCGGCCACCACCGCGCCTTTAGGCGTATCGAACACCTTGGTCAGGCTTTCAAGTCGAATCATATCGGGGCCCCTTATTGGTAGAGATTCGTCGGGAAGAAGGCGTTAAGGCGCTGTGGCCTGGCGGCTCATCCCTTTGGGCGTCAGGCGCTTTTGTACGTACAGCAGTGAGTAGTCAACGATAATCGCCAGCAGGCTCACGGCGATCGCACCGACGATCAGCTGACGTGGGTCTGACTGTGAAATGCCACGGCTGATAAAGGTGCCAAGGCCCCCGGCGCCGATATAGGCGGCAATTGCCATCACGCCAATATTGAGAACGACCGCTGTGCGAACCCCTGCCATGATGACCGGTACCGCGAGGGGAATTTCGACCAGCCGCAGGCGTTGATTGGGGCCCATGCCAATGCCTCGAGCGGCTTCCCGCAACGCGGGGTTCACGTTGTTGATGGCGGTATAGGTGTTACGAATGATGGGCAACTGAGAGTAGAGCAATACGGCAATCACCGCCGGGACGTAGCCAATACCGTGACCTATCAGAGACAGGACGGGAATCATAATGCCAAACAGCGCGATGGAGGGGATGGTGACTATTATCGAGGCCAGATACAGCACCCCCTGAGCCAAGCGTTCGTTTTTAGTGATCGCAATGCCGATCGGTACGCCCGTCAACGTCGCAATGCCTACCGCAACACCGACAAGGGCAATGTGCTCTATCGTGCGTGACAGCAATAGGCCCGCACTGTCCAGGGCATATAGAAGTATTTCCAAGCGCAGCCTCCTTATTATAAATATGGATCATGGCCAGAGCGCAGTCCGTCAGGAGGTATCGCTCCTTTTTTACGTTATGGAGAGTAGAAGCTTATCAAAAGGGTGGCGTTAATATCGGAAATCAGTATGACGATGCGAAATAGGCTGAATTAGCGGTCTTAATATGGAAGGCCTTTGCCACGTTTACTCAATGGCTTGCTTGAAAGCCGCCATGGCAGGACCAAACACAAAAAAGCCGATACCTTTAAAAGTATCGGCTTTTTCTATGTTTGGTAGCGGGGACCGGATTTGAACCGATGACCTTCGGGTTATGAGCCCGACGAGCTACCAGACTGCTCCACCCCGCATCAACGTGTGGCGTATTCTACGCTTTTTTGACGATTCGTCAATAGGCGTTTTAAAACGTTTGCCCTATAGCCGATAGCGGACTGGGTACTGCAACATGGGGCCACTAGCGCTATGCTAAAGAGAGACAAGAACAACGCAAACTCTCGGTTGGTCGCGCATCAGTGTTGCGATTTGCCGTTGGTACTCAAGCGCCAAGGCGCTTTTCATAATGGCTTGTGGTTTTACACATTATGCACCCAAGCCATTCGTTATATCAGGGAGGTAGTCAATGGCCAATCAAGCCCCCGTCGCCTGGGTAACTGGTGGAACTGGTGGTATCGGTACGGCGATTTGTCGTTCGCTGGCGGATGCGGGTTATCTGGTCGTGGCGGGTTATCACAACCCCGAGAAGGCCAAGACCTGGCTGGCATCGCAGCAGGACGACGGCTATAACAACATCGCGCTGTCCGGTGTTGATCTCGCCGACCATCAAGCCTGTCTTCAAGGTGCCCAGCAAATCCTGGAGCAGCATGGTCCCATCAGTGTGTTGGTCAACTGCGCGGGGATAACCCGTGACGGTACCATGAAGAAAATGTCCTACGAGCAGTGGCATGAGGTAATCGATACCAACCTAAACAGTGTCTTCAACACCTGCCGCAGCGTGATTGAGATGATGCTCGAGCATGGGTACGGCAGGATTATCAACATTTCGTCGATCAACGGTCGTAAAGGGCAATTTGGCCAGGTGAACTATGCAGCGGCAAAAGCGGGTATGCACGGCTTGACCATGTCGCTCGCTCAGGAGACGGCGACCAAAGGCATCACCGTGAATACCGTGTCGCCTGGTTATATCGCCACCGATATGATCATGAACATTCCCGAAAAAGTACGCGAGGCGATCCGTGAGACGATCCCCGTAAAGCGCTATGGCACGCCAGAGGAAATTGGCCGGCTAGTGACGTTCTTGGCCGATCAGGAGTCCGGGTTCATTACCGGGGCCAATATCGACATCAACGGTGGCCAGTTCATGGGCTGAGTGCCCTCGACGACATGTCCCGTAACGATGAAGCCAGCGAGGGTGCCTCGCTGGCTTTTGTCGTTTCAGGGCGGCGGTGTGCGGGCGAGGCGCGTAAGCAGCTCGTCGAGTTCGTTGATCTCCTGAGCCCACAGTGCTCTCGGCATGGGGCCAAGGGCGATCAGTCCGGCCAGCACGTCGGTGACTTCCTGGGCGCGGCTGCGCTCCTGTTGCAGCCCATCGTTAAGGCGCTCTACCTGAATGGCCAGCCGCAGGGGTTCGTCGTGTTGGCGAACGCGCCCCAAAGCCAACAGGGAAAGATGCACGCGCAGCCGGGCCAACTGTTCCTGCAAGGTGGCCTCGAGCGCCTCGGGCAGGGCTTCCCGGCGGCGCTGGTTGCGTTGATGATGGGCGTCGGCAAACGCTGCCGGCAACGGCTGCTCACCCAATACGGCGACTGCGTCCACATCTTCGGGCGCGTCGCCGGCCAGGCGGCGCTCATCGGCGGCCAAGTGGGCGTCCATAAGCGGCATGAGCTGTTGCCAGGTGGTGACTGCGCTGGCCACTTCAAGGCGGTTCAGGCGCTCGCGCCGAGCACGAATGATACCGCTCAGGCGTCGCTGCATGCCTTCGCTGCGGCGGCTGCGTGGCAGCGGCTCCAACCGTGTTGCCTGGCTGACATAGGCATCCAGCGTGGCGTGCTCGCTGGCGTCCTGAGGCTGCCAGCTGTCCATCTCATCGATCAGGGTTTGCAGGGTGTCGAGCTGCTGCTGTTGCTGGGCGCGCTGCTCGTCCTTGTGCGCATCGCGCAGCGCAAACAGCTGGTCGCACTCGTGGCGGAAGGTTTTCCAGAGCGCTTGCTCCTCGCCCTTGGGCGCACGCCCCAACTGACGCCACTGCTGCTGGAGTTGCTTGGCCTGCTCGATGCGCTGGGTGAGGGGGCGCTCTTCCTGACGCAGTGCCTGAACGTTGGCGATCAGGGCTTTTTTCTGGTCGGCAATATGCTCGGCACGCGCGTCGATCAGGGTCTGTAGCTGGTGGCGAACGCGGCCAAACCGCCGGCCAATCGCTTCTGCCTGATCGCGCGGTACCGGGGAATGATGCCGCCACTGCTGGCGGGCTCTATCGCGGATCTCGCGCAGCATGTCGGGGTCGGCGTCCGCCGCCGGCTGGGCCAGTAAGGTTTCAAGCTGTTCGCACAAGGCTTCCCGGGCGTGCAGGTTGGCCGTGCGTTCCTGAGTCAGTCTTTCGCGCCATGGGGCAAGACGTTCGTGAATACGGTCAGACGCTTCGCGAAAGCGCGCGGACAGCTCCCGGTTAGCCGCCGCATCGCCAAGCGATTTCCATTCTTTTACCAGTTGGCGGTGGTGGCGATCCAGCGCGGCATCTTCCATGTGGTGGTCATCGGCCAGGGCCTCAATGGCGTCGCACAGCTGTTCCCGCTTGGGGCCTGCCACAAAGCCCCGCCAGTCGCGCAGCTCGGCGAGCTGTGCGCCGAGGTGCTTCAAGCGGGCCTTGAGTGACCTGGCGTCGGAGTCCTGGAGGGCGTCGATACGTGGTTTGAGTCGCTGATGAAGACGGCTGGCACTTTTGAAAGCGCCACGCTCGAGCAATTGCTCGAAGCTGTCCAGTTCGGCCTGGTAAGCGCTGAGTGACGGGGTGTCATGTTGGGCGGGGGCCGTGTTGGGGGCCGTCGCCAGGGCTTCCTGCGCCTGGCGAGCCAGCGTCGGCATGGTCAAACTGTCGGGCCAGCGGCATGCATCAAGCAGCGTTGCCAGTTTTGCGTGGTCTCCCTTGGTGAGCGCCTGCTCCACGTCGGGGCTAACGCCTTGCCAGCGCTGCCAGGCTTCAATGCAGGCTTCGTAGTCCTTGAGGGCGCGGCTATAGCGTTGACGAATGGCGTCGCTGGGCGGGTGCGCATCTGAAAGATGCTGCCAGCGCTGGCCGAGTAGCTGGCGCTGTGCACGGAGGCTGTCGATATCCTGTGCCGTCAAGGCATCGCCCAGACGCAAGCCTTCAAGGGTTTCTTCAAGCCCTTCCAGGAGCTGGTCGCGCGTCAGGTCGGTGGCCTCGCGCTGCTGATCCCGCTGCTGGCGCGCCTGCTCCTGGGTTTCGTGATCGTGCAGGGTCTTGCGGCAGGCGAGCACGGCCTGGTGGTAGCGAGCCTCCTGGTCCTGGCTTGGCGATTGACCGAGCTGCGCCCATTCGCGCTGCAAGTGGCGCAACCGACCGCCGTAGAGGGGCTCCCAGGTGGACTGGGCGTGGCGCTCAAGCTGTTGCAGAAGCGTTTCGCGCTGCTGCTTTTGGGAGTCTTCCCATTGCGCGTCAGCCCGCAGGGCTTGCAGGCGGTCGCGGGCCATGCGGGTCACCTGGCGGTCACGGCGTGCCTGCTTTAACAGCTGTTTCAACCCGGCTTCGCTGACCACACGGTCCGCTGCCTGGTGGCGAACCGCGGCCACCCCGTTGTGGCAGGCCTGCTCGATCAGATACTGCTCATCGGCTAATTTGTCGAGCGCGGCCAGGCGCAGATTGAGGTTGTCACCGTGCAGCGCCACGTCATTGAGTAGCGTGGCGTCGTCGATACGCGCAACCAGTGATTCGCGTTGGCCGAGCCCCGTCTGCCCTTGCTGGCCGCTCAGCCGTTGGCGCAACGCCTCTTGCCAGTCGGGCGCGTCTTGGTGTGCAGGGTAAGCCGCCACCAGGCCTTCGAGGTCATCCAGAGCGAGCAGCGCAGCGAGTTGAATGTCGCTATCCCGGTCCCTGGCAAGCGCGGCGAGCGCTTTGCGCTGCTCTGCATGGTCGGGGTCGAGACGATGGAGGGCCTGGCGACGAACCTCGGGGTTGGGGTGTTGCCAGCGAGGTGCGAACAGGCGTCTTAACAGTCCGTGCATGGATCATCCTGCTGTGAGGCGCTTTGCGTGAAAAAAATCAGACGTCGACCGTTAGAAGGTTGCAGTTGTCGGCGCTGTCGCTTAGCGTTGACTTATGACATCGGGATGGCGAGGGTCAATTCTCACCGCCCAAAAGCGCGCGAATGCGCTACCTTGTATATTACCTGATCATGACATGGAGTTCGGCCATGAGCCTCAATGTGGATAGTGCCGACGTGGCCTTTACCTTTAAAGGCGGCATGCTGCCGATGACCGTCATGGAGCTAAGCAGCGCTGACCCAGAGCATATCCGACGTCAACTGGCAGGCAAACTGTCTCAATCGCCTGCTTTCTTTCAGCATACACCGGTTGTGCTCAGCGTGGAAAAACTCGATGAGCCCCACCTTTCGCTGGAAAGAATATGCGCCGTTTGCCGCGATCATAAGTTGCTCCCCGTGGCGGTGAGAGGCGGCACCGAGCCTGTTCGCCAGTCGGCGTGGGCGCTTGGGCTTGGCTGGTTCGCGCCGGTCGATGAAAGTCGCGCGCAGATGCTCAAGAGCGTCAACAGTGAGTCCACTGCCAGCGAAAAAGGCGCCCCCGTCGCAGTCATCAACGACGGCGAGCCCGCCGAGGCCGCGGAAATCGCCGGGGCGGAAACCACCCGGCTTTACCGCGGCACGGTGCGCTCAGGCCAGCAGGTCAGCGCTTCCGGCGGCGACCTGGTGGTGATTGGCGCCGTCAATGCCGGCGCCGAAGTCTTAGCCGCGGGCAGCATTCATGTTTATGGCGCATTGCGCGGTCGCGCGTTAGCGGGTATTCATGGCAATACCCAGGCGGGTATTTATTGCCGTGAACTCGCCGCTGAACTACTGTCGGTGGCGGGTAATTATAAGCGTCTCGAAGATATCGATTCTCAACTGCTGGGAGCACCTGCCGAAGTGCACTTTACCCAGGAACAGTTGGAAATTAAGCCGCTGAACTAGCGAAAGCGGTGCAAACCGTTGAGAATGCCAGCCACACGGCGTCGCCGTGTGGCTTATTGATGACATAGACGTTCCCGTTGTACGTAGTACGCCAACGGCGTGTTTGCGAAGAACGACTTCAAGAAGGAAGTGACTCTTGGCCAAAATTATTGTAGTGACCTCGGGTAAAGGGGGGGTCGGTAAAACAACGAGTGCCGCGGCTATTTCGACAGGTTTAGCGCTGCGCGGTAAGAAGACGGTGGTGATCGATTTCGACGTCGGCTTGCGTAACCTGGATCTGATCATGGGGTGCGAGCGACGGGTAGTGTACGACCTGGTGAACGTGATTCAGGGCGAAGCGGGGCTCAATCAGGCGCTGATTCGCGACAAGCGAGTTGAGAACCTGTTTATCCTGCCGGCCTCGCAAACCCGCGATAAGGACGCCTTGACCCAGGAAGGCGTTGCCGAGGTGCTTGATAAACTGAAAGAAGACTTTGACTTTGTCATCTGCGATTCGCCTGCCGGCATCGAGCGTGGCGCCCAGCTCGCTATGTACTTTGCCGATGAAGCCATCGTGGTGACCAACCCGGAAGTCTCCTCGGTTCGTGATTCTGACCGTATTCTCGGCTTGCTGGCGTCCAAAACCCGCCGCGCCGAGGAAAGCAACGACCCCATCAAGGAGCATCTGCTGGTTACGCGCTATAACCCTGAGCGCGTCACCTCGGGCGATATGCTGACGCTGGACGATATCCGTGAAATATTGGCGATCAACCTGCTTGGCCTGATTCCCGAGTCGGAAGCCGTGCTGCGGGCGTCTAACCAGGGCGTGCCGGTGACCCACGATATTTCAAGCGATGCAGGCCAGGCCTACAGCGACACCGTTTCGCGGTTGCTCGGCGAAGACATGCCGTTACGCTTTCACGAAATGCAGCGCAAAGGCTTGTTGAGCCGGATGTTTGGGGGAGGTCGTCGATGAAACTGCTGGAGTTCTTGAAGCGTGAGCGCAAGAAGTCTGCTTCGGTGGCCAAAGAACGCCTGCAAATTATCGTGGCGCATCAGCGCAGCCAGCGGGGGCAGCCCGATTACATGCCTATGCTGGAGCGTGAATTGCTCGAAGTCATCCGTCGCTATGTGCACGTGGATGACGACGCTATCCAGATTTCACTGGATAGCGAAGATAACTGCTCGGTGCTGGAACTGAACGTGACGCTGCCCAAAAGCTGATCGGCGGTTTTCGGGATACGCGGTGAAACCCGCCGTGGATATGCTAGGCTTGGGCTTTTCATTGCCCAGCGGAGTGCTTGTCCATGGCGTCACCCAATGCTGCCCCCGCCAGCTTTCTATGGCATGACTACGAAACCTTTGGGGCCGATCCGCGTCGCGATCGGCCCGCTCAGTTTGCCGCCTTGCGTACCGATGCGGACCTGAATGAGATCGGTGAGCCCATCGAGCTGTTCTGCCGCCCCGCTGACGATTTCCTGCCCCATCCTGCCGCCTGTCTGATCACCGGTATCACGCCGCAAAAAGCCCAGCGCCATGGTCTGCCCGAAGCGCAGTTTGCGGGTGAAGTGCAGCGCCATATGAGCGAGCCGGGCACCTGCGTGGTGGGCTACAACAGCCTGCGCTTCGACGACGAAGTGTCGCGCCATCTGTTCTATCGCAACTTACTCGACCCCTACGCCCGGGAATGGCAAAACGGCAATTCGCGCTGGGACCTGATCGACGTGGTCCGGGCGTTTTATGCGTTACGGCCAGACGGTATCGAATGGCCGCTGCGCGACGACGGGGCACCGAGTTTCAAGCTTGAACACCTCACCGCCGCCAATGGTATCGCCCACGAAGGCGCCCACGATGCGGTCGCCGACGTGCGCGCCACGATTGCACTGGCGCGCCTGCTCAGGTCGCGCAATGGCAAGCTGTTTGACTATCTGCTCGGGCTGCGTGGCAAACGGGCGGTTGCCCAGCAGCTGGATTTGCCCAGCGCCAAGCCGGTACTGCACATCTCCCGTCGATATCCGGCAAGCCGCGGGTGCAGTGCCCTGGTGGTGCCGCTGGCGGAACACCCGAGCAACCCCAACGGGGTGATCGTCTACGATCTCAGCGTCGACCCCAGCGAGTTATTATCAATGTCCGCCGAGCAGATCCGCGAGCGGGTCTTTGTCAGCCAGCAAGACCTGTCGGAAGGCGAGACCCGCATTCCGCTCAAGGTGATCCATATCAACCGCTGCCCGGTGGTCTTTCCGGCGACCGCACTAAAAGACGTCGACGGTCCTCATAAGGGGGAATACGGCGATATCGTAGCGCGCCTGGGGCTGGACGTGGCCGCGTGCCGGGCGCACTGGAAAATGCTCCGAGAGGCGTCGGGGGTGACCCAGAAAGTGGCCGAGGTATTCAGTGCAGGCTATGACGATGCACCCCAGGACCCCGATCTGATGCTCTACGCCGGGTCTTTTTTCTCGGCGGCCGATCGCAAGCAGATGGAGCGGGTTCGCGCCATGGACCCCTGGGATCTGGTGGGTGAGCGGTTTGCCTTTCAGGACCCGCGTCTGGAAGAGATGCTGTTTCGGTTTCGTGCGCGAAGCTATCCGGAAACGCTGGAAGGCGACGAGCTGGAGCAGTGGGAAGGGTTTCGCTGGATGCGCATCAACGATGCAACCCTGTCAGGCTTTACCCTCAAGGCATTCGCCCGGGAAATCGAGCACTACAACCAGCAGACCCTGACCGATCACCAGCGTCAGGTGCTGGAAGAATTGGTGCTGTACGTGGAGGCAATGCTGCCTGCCCAGGCGTTTGACGCCTGAGCAGGCCGAGCGTGCACTTACTCGCTTGCGTTTTTGGGTAGGGGAGATAGCTGCTCGCGGATCTCTGCCACGTCGCTGGGCGCGTCGCCTGGAGTGAAACTTACGTCCAACTGGTGCTCACGTAGCGCAGGCCACAGGGCCTGAATATCCTCAAGGGTGACCTCGAGGGCCAGTTCGGCGAGCATTTCACGACGGTCAAAGCGCACGTCGTCGCGGGCGGTGGCCTGCCAGTAGCGGTTGGCCATTTGGCCAAGCTGGGTATCGCGCTGGCGCAATCGACTGTGTACGGCCTGGCGATAAGCATCCAGCTCATCGTCGTCCAACTTGGCAAGCCGTTCGTCGGCTTCCTCGAGAAACGCGTCCATGCGCTCGGCAATCTTTTCGCTATCGGCGTCGGGTGACTGCACCACCATGGCGATACCCGGTGCGTCGAGCAGCGGAGAGTAGCCGGCATTCACCACGTAGCCGAGCTGCTCTTCGGTTCTCAAGCGCTGATAGAACGGCGTCTCCAGCCACTGGGCAAGGACCTGGGCGGTCGCCTGCTCGCGTGGCGTTTGATCGCGGCCTTGCAGGTAGCGCAACACGATGGATTCTTCGCGCTCGCTGTGGGGGCGCAACACCCTGTCGTCGCCTTCCACCGCCAGCGGCGTGAGGGTGGGGATGTCGTCACGCGTCAGTCGCGGGGTAAGCTTGCCGCGCATCAGGTTTGCCTGCTCCTGGGCCAGCTCGGGGCCCAGGTTGCCCACGGCCATGGCGTCGACGTAAAGGTCTTTCAGAAAGCGCCGCCGGAAGTCGATCAAGTGGTCGCGCTCCAGGCGCTGGCTGGCGTCGAGCAACGCTTGGGTAGACCACTGGGGCGTGAGTAGCGTCTCGCCCAGCGTGCCGCTCGCCTGGCTATACAAGGAGCTTTGCGGCGCATTACGCCATTCACGCTGAAGCTGGTTGCGTACCCGCTCGAAATCGCGTTGACCAATGTCGGCCTCACTGAGCTGATCCAGCGCCTGCTCGATCAGCGGTGTCTGGCCGTCGCGCCAGCCGGAGAACGATAGCGTCATGCCCCGTGAGTGGGCGTAGGCGCTGAACGACTGGCCCGCCAGCCAGGCCGGATACAGCGATTCATTGAGGCTGTCGTTCAGCCAGTTGGCGAGCAGTCGGGTAAGCACCGCTTCTTCGGCCGAATAGCTGGCGCTGGGGTGCTGCAGGCTCAGGCGCCACTCCACCTTGGGCGTGTTGAATTGCGCATCCTGCATATGCCAGGCGGTAAACGATGGCGACTCGATTAGCGTGCTGGGGCGCTCGTCCTGGTCCTCCAGCAGGGTCAGGTCGCTGGCGATAAACGGGTTGGGCGCGGGAAGCGCCAGCCCGCTCAATGGCTGCCCTTCCTGGCGGGACGATTGTTCTTGCCAGGCCGTGTCGAACCAGGGCGTTACCTGGTCGCTTTCAACCTCGGGCCCTGAATAGAGGCGCAGCATGTTGTCTTCAGTCAGTGCTTCCAGGTAGCGCTGGTGCTGCTCGGGGTCGAATTCATCCATGCGGTAGGCGGCGTACTGGACATCCTCCACCGGGTAACGCGATAGGCTCATCGACAGCCGAGTAGCTTCCTGCTGGGGCTCGCCGGGCTGCTGAAAGCGGAAGGCCTGCTCGTTCAGGTCGGCTTGCTCGGCGTAGCGCCATGCTTCCAGCCCGCCCTGGCGGATGCGGGCAATCGCCGCGAACAGCGTGGCCTGGATATCGTCCAGGCGCTCGGCGCCGTCGTCGGTCAGGCTGACCGATACCGTCAATAATGCGTTCTGGCCGTCGGCACGACTGACGCCAGTGGAGAGTTCATCGGCCAGCCCGGCGTCCCTGAGCACCGCGAGCAGACTACCGTCGCCTTCATCGCCGAGCAGGTGAGCAATCAACTGGGTTGGCTTTTGGCGATAGGCGTCGGACGGGTCGGGAATCGGAAAGTAGAAGCGGACCTGGTGCCGGTCTTCAAGCGAATGGCGCTCGACATAGCGGGGCAGGGTATCGCTTTCCACCAGCGGTGTGTCGATGCTGGGGGGCTCCCGGTCGTTATCGGGGATCTCGGCAAAACGCTCGACGACCCAGTCTTCCAGTGTGTCCAGCGACTGCGGGGCCACGACGGCCAGATGCATGACGTTGGCGTCGTAATGGTGTTGATAAAATGCCATCACCCGTTCGCGCAGCGTGGCTTCGCCCTCCGGCGGGCTCGCGAGGGTCTCGCGGTTGCCCACGGCGAACTGCGTGGTGGGATTATCCGGATTGAGGAACTGGTTCAGCACCTCGTTTTCGCGCCGTCCTTCGTCCCGCCGACGCGCGATATATTCGGAGTGGACGACGTTGCGTTCGCTTTCAAGCTGGTCGGCATTGAAGAGCGGCGAAATGAAAAAGGCGCTGAAACGGTCAAGGGCGCCTTCCAGGGCCGAGGGTTCGATGTTGAAAAAGTAGTTGGTGTCCTGGGGGGCGGTAAAGGCGTTGTGCGAGCCTGCGTTGCGCGACAGATACTGCTGGTAGGCATCGGCTTCGGGGTAGGCATCGGTGCCCAGAAACAGCATGTGTTCAAGGAAGTGCGCCAGGCCCTGTAAATCCTCGGGGTCCTGGGCGCTGCCCACCCGGACGTTCATGGACGCGGCCGCCTTGTCGGCATCGGGGTCGCTGACCAGCAGCGCCGTCAAGCCATTTTCCAGCTCGAGAATGCGATAGTCGCGCTCGTCGTAGGGGCTGACGTGGGGCGTGATGACCTCGTCGACCACGTCGTCATTGTCGGCGAGTGCCGCGGGGGCGAGCAGCAGACTGCTCACGGTAATGCCCAAGAGCGCCGGCACAGGCAAGGCGTGCTTGCCCCGTAACCAGCGATGTAACCCGATAAGTTGCCGCATGTAAGCTCCTATGGCGTGGTCCAGCGTACCATCGGCCCGATGGGGTGCGCGCAGGCCGGTGACTGATAGGTGGGGGAATTGATCTGCTTTGATACCGGAAAAGCGCCCAACAGTTCCAATGGCGCAGGGGTTAATAACCGGTCAAGGGTGGTGTGGTCGGTGTCTGGGTTCAGCCAGGCCTCGGCGTCCCGCGGGTCGATCACGGCCGGCAGGCGGTCCGTCAGCGGTGACAGGCAGGCATTGGCCGGCACGGTAATCAGCGCCGTGGAGTCGGTATAGGCGGTTAAGGTGGTGTGGTAGCGACACCATAAGCCCGCCAGCAGCAGCGGTCCGCGATCTACCTGGGTGACCAGATAGGGCTGCTTGGCGCGGGGGAGGCGCTTCCAGATATAAAAACCGCTCACCGGCACCAGGCAGCGACGCGCGCGGTAAGCCTCCTGAAACATGCCGCGCTGCGTCAGGGTCTCCGCCCGGGCGCAGTGGGGGGCATTGTCGAGGACGGTCAGCCAGGGGGGGGTCAACCCCCAGAACAACGACTGTAGACAGGGGGTGCCCTCAACCGCGCGGATTGCCGATACCGGCTGTCGCGGTGCCACGTTGGGAGACTCAAGCAAAGGTTCAGTCATCTTCAGGCGTGGGAGTAGGCGGGCAAGAGGCAGTTTCTGCACGTGTAAACGCCCGGCCATGCCGTTCTCCTTTTACGCTAACGCGTTGTCTTTACCCGGTAAGGGGCCTTTACGCATGAAATGTCGCGGTTTAGAGTCGAAAACAGTGTTCGATGTGGGGTATCCTATAGTATCCCTTGTTCACGCTAAAGCGCGATGAGGCAATCTTCCTGTTTGCCGTTTACCTTAAGAGATCGCCATGGCCCGCCCCAGACAGCACGCGCCCGATGCCCTACACGCGCAGGTTATGCAAGCTTGCGATGAATGGCTGGCTGAGCAGCCCATTCATGGTCTATCGCTGCGTGCCCTGGCCCGAGAGGTCGGCTGCGCGCCCAGCACGCTGCTGAAACTCTATGGCAGCTTCAACATTCTGCTGCAACACGTCAATGTTGAGACGCTGGCTCGTCTGCAGCTGACCATTTCCAGCCTGGCGTCCGACGAACCCGAGCCGTGGCTGCGGGCACTCGCCAACGCCTATTGGCGATTCGCCGAGCAGGACTGCTATCGCTGGCAGTTGCTGTTTGACCATCCGCTGGCCCAGGAAGGCGAGTTGGATCAGCGCCAGAGCCAATTGATTGAAGCCCTGTTTACCCAGGTGGAAACCTCCCTCAAGCGTTATCAGCCGGCGCTGGATGACGCCGAAGCCCGGCGGTTGGGGCGCACCCTTTGGGGGAGTGTACACGGCCTGGTCCAGTTGGGCCTGAATGAGCGCCTTGGTTACTGGCAGGGGCATCAGCTCAAGGTGGACGAGCTGCTTGACCAGCTGTTGAGCACTATTCTTGCAGGGCTGCGCCATCGAGGGCAAGGCGCGGAATGAGTCTGGTAAAGCCAGTGCGCCACCTGTTGCGCGGCGGTATTTTCCTGGCCATGCGGCTTTGCTATCGCCTGAGCGTTCGTGGGCGTTGCCATATTCCCAAACAAGGCCCCGCGCTGGTGGTATGCAACCATGTCAGCTTCATGGATGCGCTGGTGCTGGGCGGTGGCAGTCCGCGCCCCTTGCGCTTCGTCATGGACCAGCCAATCTTCGACTCGCCCTGGCTCAAGTGGTGGTTTCAACTGGTCGGTGCGATTCCGATCGAATCAGAACGCCGCAGCCCCGGCGGGCTTCGCCGCTCGCTGGATGATGTCAGCCAGGCATTGCGGCATGGCGAGGTGGTCATGGTGTTTCCCGAAGGGCGGCTGACGCCCGACGGCGAGATTCATGCCTTTCGGCGCGGACTCGAGGCGATTCTGATGCGCGATAGTGTCCCTGTGGTGCCTGCCGCGCTTGCCGGGCTGTGGGGGTCCTGGACGTCACACTATGACGGCAAGGCGCTGAAGAAATGGCCCAGGCGCTTCCGCGCGCCGGTAAGCCTTCGCTTCGGCGACCCTATCAATCCGCGTGAAACCGGCGGCCTGGCGCTGCGTCGCTACCTGGAGCAGCAGGTGCGCCATCTGAAGGCGGAAGCCGATCAGGATATTAGTGATTGAGCCCGGCGCGGGCGGCCTTCCAGCAGCGCGCTGAGGTGATCAGGTTTTCCCGAATATCCAGAATTTCCATCCGCGTGTTGCCGATCTGCAGGCAGGCGGGCCCCTCCGGAAACCCTTCCAGATGCTCGAGAATCAACCCGTTCAGGGTTTTTGGCCCGTCGGTGGGCAGCTGCCAGCCAAGCATCTTGTTGATGTCGCGAATGGTCGCCGTGCCTTCGATGACATGGCTGCCGTCGGCCTGCTGATGTATCTCGTCGTCCTCGGACACGTCGGTGGTAAACTCCCCGACAATCTCCTCGAGAATATCCTCCAGCGTCACCAGCCCCTCAACGTCGCCGTATTCGTCGACCACAATGCCAATGCGGCGTTTCTGTTTCTGGAAGTTGAGCAGTTGGGTATGTAGCGGCGTGGACTCGGGAATAAAGTAGGGTTCCCGTGCCTCCTGGACGATCGACGCCTTGGTCACTTCGCTGCGCGACAGAAAACGGGCCGCGTTGCGCAGGTGAAGCATGCCGATAATGTTATTGATGTCGCCTTTGTAAACCGGCAGCCGGGTGTGCTGACTGGTGCGTATCTGCGCCAGGATATCTTCGAGCGAGTCGTCCAGGTCGATGCCCAGCACTTCGTGGCGGGGTACCATGATGTCGTTAACGGTGACGTTTTCGAGATCGAGGATCGACAGCAGCATGGCCCGGTGGCGGTAGGGGATCAGCGTGCCGGCTTCATGCACGACGGTGCGTAACTCGTCCCGGGTCAGGCTGTCGCCGCCGTTTTCAACGCTTTTGACACCGATCAGTCGCAGCAAGCCATTGGACAGCACGTTAACTAGCCATACCAGCGGATAAAGCAGCTTGAGCAGCGGTTCGAGGGCGTAGGAGCTTGGGTAGGCGATGCGCTCGGGTTTGATTGCCGCGTAGGTCTTGGGCGTCACTTCTGAAAGAATCAGGATCGTGATCGTCAGCAGCGCGGTGGAGATGGCCGGCCCCGAGACATCGCCGAAAAAATGGATGGCGATAATGGTGGCGATGGACGCGGCGAGGTTGTTGACGAAATTATTGCCGATCAGGATGACGCCGATCAGGCGGTCGGGGCGCGCCAGCAGACGCATGACCCGTTTGGCGCGTCGGTCACCGCTATTAGCACTGTGGCTGAGCCGATAGCGATTAATCGACATCATGCCGGTTTCAGAGCTTGAGAAAAAGGCGGAGAGGGCAATTAGAAGGGCCAGCAGGCCAAAGAGTAATCCCAGGGGGAAGTCATCGCTCAAGTCGGAAATTCCTTTACGCCGTGTTCAGCTCGATTTGTAAGAGGTTGTCACAGGAGTGTCAACACATCACCGTGTCTGCAAGCTTAGCGGTTAAGTACCACTTCAAGCACGAATTTGCTGCCAAAATAGGCCAGTATCAGCAGTGCACAGCCGCCGAGGGTCCAGCGAACCGCGCGCATGCCGCGCCAGCCAAAGCGATAGCGGCCAATCAAAAGCGTGGTGAAAATCACCCAGGCGAGAAGCGACAGCACGGTTTTGTGCGCCAGGTGCTGGGCAAAAAAGTTATCCAGAAATAGCAACCCGCTGATGATCGATAGCGTCAGCAGCACGATGCCGGCCCAGACGAGCTCGAAGAGCACCCGCTCCATGGTGGTAAGCGGGGGGAGTGACTGAACGATGCCGCGAATATGGTGGTGGCGCAGCGCCTGATTCTGCAGGCCTACCAGCACCGCCTGAACGGCGGCAATGGCGAGGACCGCAAAGGCCAGCGCCGAGCTGATCGCGTGCATCAGAATGCCCGGCGTCAGCCCGCCGTGACCGCCCTGGCTGGGCAGCCAGGTAGCCGTGATCAGAGCAATCCCGGCAAGCGGGAATAGCGCGATCCCCGCGTTCAGCACCGGCTTGAACAGGCTGGCGATCAATACCACATTGACGGCGACGGCCATGAGCAGCGTGGCGCTGGTGGCAAAGCCAGGTAACAGGCCGGGCGTTTGGCCGACCAGCGTTACGACCACTGGGATATGCAGCAGCAGACCCAGAGCGGCGACAATGCGCACCATGCCCTGACGGGGCGGGACGCGCCGGAACAGCGTCATGCCCTGCCAGATGGCGGCGGCGACGTACAGAACAAAGGCGATAGTGGCGAAAGGGAGCGCCTGCATGATGCTATCCGTGCGCCTTGCAGCGCGTCGTAATGAAAGTGGTGGTGAACGTGATCATTGAATACGGCGAACCGATTCCCATCTACTATAACGAATCCTTACA
Organism: Halomonas sp. HL-48; assembly: GCF_001314875.1. Taxonomy (GTDB): domain Bacteria; phylum Pseudomonadota; class Gammaproteobacteria; order Pseudomonadales; family Halomonadaceae; genus Vreelandella. Next base: position 177,149 of record NZ_LJZS01000004.1, on the reverse strand, counting down.
GTGACGCACAGCCATCTACACCTCGAGCCCCATGGAGACTCACGCGGCGAGCGCGTATAATCTTTCCCACATCAGTCCAGCGGCGGTCACGCCCGGCGACAGCGACGGAGGCAGAGAGGCCCCATGTTTTCGAATCTCAGTGAGCGTCTTTCCCAGACGTTAAAATCGATCAAAGGTCAGGCGCGCCTGACCGAAGACAACGTTAAAGATACCCTGCGTGAAGTCCGCCGTGCGCTGCTCGAAGCTGACGTAGCGCTCCCCGTGGTCAAGGACTTTGTCGAACGGGTACGCGAGCGTGCCGTGGGTCAGGAGGTGTCAAAAAGCCTCTCGCCCGGGCAGCAGTTCATTAAGATCGTCCAGCAAGAGCTGGAAGCCACCATGGGCGAGGCCAACGAAGGCCTGACGCTGAAGAGCTCGCCTGCCGTGGTGTTGATGGCGGGTTTGCAGGGGGCGGGTAAAACCACCTCGGTGGCCAAGCTGGCCCGCTATCTGCGCGAGCGCGAAAAGAAAAAGGTCCTCGTCGTCTCGGCAGACGTTTACCGCCCTGCGGCGATCGATCAGTTGGAAACCCTGGCGAAAGAAGTTGAGGTGGATTTCTTCCCCTCGCGCTCCGATCAGGCCCCGGTGGCGATTGCCGAAGCGGCGATCAAGCACGCCAAGATTCAGTTTCACGACGTCGTATTGATCGATACCGCCGGCCGTCTGGCGATCGACGAAGCCATGATGGCGGAAATCCAGGCGCTGCATAAAGCCGTCACGCCGGATGAAACCCTGTTCGTCGTCGACGCTATGACCGGCCAGGATGCCGTCAATACGGCCAAGGCCTTCCACGATGCGCTACCGCTGACCGGGGTGATTCTAACCAAGGCCGACGGTGATGCGCGCGGTGGTGCTGCGCTTTCCGTGCGTCATATCACCGGCAAGCCGATCAAGTTCATGGGCGTGGGTGAGAAAGTGGATGCCCTTGAGCCCTTCCACCCTGACCGGGTTGCCTCGCGGATTCTGGGCATGGGCGACATGCTCTCGCTGATCGAAGAAGCCGAGCGCACGGTGGACAAGTCCAAAGCCGAGCAGTTGGCCAAGAAGGTCAAGAAAGGCGACGGCTTTGATCTGGAAGATTTCCGCGAGCAGCTCCAGCAGCTCAAGAAAATGGGCGGCATGGGCGGCCTGCTCGGCAAGCTGCCGGGCATGGGGCAGATGGCGGACATGGCCCAGGGCCCGGGGCCCGAGAAAGAACTCGGCAAGCTCGAAGCGCTGATCAACTCCATGACCCCCAAGGAGCGCCACAAGCCCGAGATCATCAACGGCTCGCGCAAGCGCCGCATTGCGGCGGGTGCGGGTCTGCAGGTGCCAGACCTCAATCGTCTGCTCAAGCAGCACAAGCAGATGCAGAAAATGATGAAGAAAGCCGGCAAGAAGGGCGGTATGCAAAAAATGATGCGCGGCATGTCCGGCATGATGGGCGGCGGCGGTGGTCCCGGCGGCCCGGGTGGCCCAGGCGGTATGGGGGGCATGGGCGGCCCCGGCGGTATGCCCTGGCGCTGAATGGCGTCGCCGGCGTTTGGCGAGCTTGACGGCCTGACAGTTTTCTGGCGGCCAGGCTTTCCAAGCCGCGCGCATTTGCGTAGAATGCGGCCTCTTCGTGCGTGGGTGTTGGCTCTAAAGCGTCAAATGCCTGCCATGGAGGCCTTTATATAGTATGAAGAGTGTCTCCGGTAGCGAAACCGCTAACCCCACTCTCGTAACCTCAACCGAAGGATAGTTATCGTATGGTTACCATTCGTTTGGCACGTGGTGGCGCCAAGAAGCGTCCCTTTTACCACCTGACCGTGACCGACTCACGCAACGCCCGCGATGGTCGTTTCATTGAGCGTATCGGTTTCTTCAACCCGGTTGCCCGTGGTCAGGAAGAACGTCTGCGCGTTGATCTGGACCGCGTCGTACACTGGCAGAGCCAGGGTGCCCAGCTGTCGGGTCGCGTTGCTGAGCTGGTAAAAGAAGCGCGTAAGCAGGCCTGAGCCTGTTCGCGATGAAGCAAGTGCTGTTGTATGTTGGGGTCGTCGATGACGCGTTTTGAAACAAGCCAAACTGACGACACACACGTGGTGCTAGGCAAGCTGACAAGCCCTCACGGGGTGAAAGGCTGGCTGAAGGTATATTCCTATACCAGCCCCATGGACAGCATTCTGGAATACCCCGAATGGTGGGTGCGCCAAGGTGAAAGCCTGACGCAAATGGCCATTGTTCAGGGCCGTCGGCAAGGTAAAGGCCTTGTGGTGCAGCTGAAAGGTGTTGATGACCGTGACGCGGCCGAAGCGTTGGCCCAGGCGGACATCCTGATGCCCAAAGCCGCCCTGCCAGAGCTTTCCGACGACGAGTATTATTGGCATGAGCTTGAAGGCCTGGCGGTGTTTACGCAGGCCGGCGAACGGTTGGGGCAGGTCAGCTACCTGTTCGAAACCGGCGCCAACGATGTCATGGTGGTGCGCGGCGATGTCGAGTCGATCGACAAGCGCGAGCGACTGCTGCCGTTTCTGCCGGACGACGTCATTGTCGAAGTCAGCCTTGAAGATGGCCGCATGGTCGTTGACTGGGATCCTGAATTTTGAACGGTGAAGACGTGCCGGAGAGCGGAAGCGAAGGCGCCCACCCCGCGATGTGGATTGGTGTGGTATCGCTGTTTCCCGAAATGTTCGATGCCCTTACCCAGCAAGGGGTGGTGGGTCGAGCCATCGAAAAGCAGCGCATTGCATTGGCGTTCTGGAATCCGCGGGATTACGCCACCGACCGCCATCGCAGCGTTGATGACCGCCCTTATGGCGGAGGCCCCGGCATGTTGATGAAAGTCGACACGCTCCGCGCCGCGATTCATGATGCCCGCCGCGAGGCGCATCACGCGACCGGCCAGGTGCCTACCGTGATCTACCTGTCGCCCCAGGGGCGCAAGTTGGATCAGCAGGGCGTCAGGACGCTGGCCTCCAAAGGTCCTCTGGTCGTTGTGGCAGGGCGCTATGAAGGCATCGATGAGCGGGTAGTGGAAAGTGACATCGATGAAGAATGGTCGATTGGTGACTATGTGCTAAGCGGCGGTGAGCTGCCGGCCATGGTGCTGATCGATGCGGCGGCAAGGCTGGTTCCCGGGGTATTGGGGCATCAGGACTCCGCCATCGAAGACTCGTTTAACGATGGGTTGCTGGACTGCCCGCACTACACCCGTCCAGAAGTGATCGACGGGCGTCAGGTGCCGGAGGTGCTGCTGAGCGGCAATCATGCTGCGATTGAGCGCTGGCGGTTGAAGCAATCATTGGGCCGGACATGGCAGCGGCGTCCCGACTTATTGGAAGGACGCACGCTAGAAGCCGAGCAGCAACGGCTGCTGAACGAGTTTATCGAGGAATACGCCCTGTCCACTCGACAGGCCGGGGCGGCGGTGCAGGGCGACAAAGGCGATTAGCCTGCGCACCTGTGTCACCCATAACGACTCCCGCGCCGCTCGTGCTGAGCGCCGGGATCACGGCGACCGCCTTCCATGACTGAGCGGTTTAGCCACCATGTTATTTAGGAGCAAGACGATGAGCAGTAAAAACAAAGTGATCCAGGCGCTCGAGACCGAGCAAATGTCCAAAGAGGTGCCGAACTTTGCACCGGGCGACACCATCGTCGTTCAGGTGAAAGTAAAAGAAGGCAACCGTGAACGTCTCCAGGCGTTTGAAGGCGTGGTGATCGGCAAGCGTAATCGCGGTCTGAACTCCGCTTTCACCGTGCGTAAAATTTCCCATGGTGTCGGCGTCGAGCGTACTTTCCAGACCTACAGCCCGCTGGTCGACTCGATCGAAGTCAAGCGTCGCGGTGACGTGCGCCAGGCCAAGCTTTACTACCTGCGCGAGCGCAGCGGCAAGTCTGCACGTATCAAGGAAAAGCTGGCCTAAGGCGAGCCTTTTCCACAGGCGCTTGCGCCTGGGTAGCGAAACCCCGTCACCGCTCAGCGGGGCGGGGTTTTGTTTATCTACCAGATGAATCATCCTAACGGGCGGCTTGCGTATGCGTGTCATTGATGCTTTTTTGGATGCCCTGTGGCTTGAGCGCGGGGCCAGTGAGCATACGCTAGCGGCTTACCGGCGCGACCTGAACGCCTGGCAGCAACACCTGGAGGCGCACGAGGAGTCACTGCTGTCGCCTTCATCAGGACGTCTGGACGCCTGGTTTACCAGCCGCCGTGAAGCGGGCTATCAGGTGCGCAGCAATGCACGGTTGTTGTCGAGCCTGCGCAGTTTTTACCGCTGGGCGCGCGCGCAGGGGCATGTCGCCAGTGATCCGCTCGCCGATGTGCGCCTGCCGCGCGTGCAGCCCGGCCTGCCCAATACCCTCGAGGAAGACGAGGTGGAGCGATTGCTGCAGGCCCCGGCGCTGGATACCCCACTCGGGGTGCGCGATCGCACCATGCTGGAGCTGCTCTACGCCTGCGGGTTGCGGGTGTCGGAGCTGGTGGGGCTCACCGGCGATGCGGTGAACCTGCGCCAGGGTGTGGTCCGGGTGCGCGGGAAAGGCGACAAGGATCGGCTGGTACCCATGGGCGAGGAAGCGGCCGATTGGCTGGCCCACTATATGAAAACGGCGCGGCCCCAACTGATGAAGGACCCCACGCGCCTGGCCCTGTTTCCAGGACGGGGCGACAAAGCAATGACGCGGCAGACCTTCTGGCACCGCATCAAGGTGCATGCCATCACGGCGGGGATCTCGCGGCCGCTGTCGCCGCACACGCTGCGCCATGCGTTTGCCACGCATTTATTGAATCATGGGGCGAATTTACGGGTCGTACAGCTGCTGTTAGGTCACAGCGACCTATCCACCACGCAAATTTACACGCATGTGGCCCAGGCCCGCCTGGAAAGTCTGCATGCCGAACATCACCCAAGAGGTTGAATGCATGATGCGCCGAGGTATAGAAAAAACGACGTCACTGAGCAAGCCGCGTATGCTGATGGGCTGGATGCTTGCCGGTGCGTTGTTGCCCATGACAGTGCACGCGGATAGCGTCACCGATGAGCTCCGAGACTCGTTGCGGGTCAATGGTGAGAAAATGCCGGTCGACGAGGTGCGTGAAACGCCGATGGAAGGCATTTATCATGTTCGCCTGGAAAACGGCGAAACGTTTTACTCAAATGCTGACGGCAGCCATTTTCTGGTTGGCGACCTGTACGAAAACGCCGATAGTGGGCTGGTCAACCTGACCGAGCAATCGCGGAACCAGGAGCGCGCCGAGGCGATTGACGCGATCCCGGAAAGCGAACGGGTGGTATTTCGTGGAGAGGAAACGCCCAAAGCGACGGTCGTAGTGTTCACCGACCCGAGCTGCCCTTACTGCGTGCGGCTGCATGAAACCGTGCCCGAGCTCAACGAGCGGGGTATCGCGGTGCATTACCTGGCGTTCCCGCGCAGCGGCATGAACGCCAACGCCAGCAAGACGCTGCAGCAGGTCTGGTGTGCGGACAACCCAAGCGAAGCCATGTCGCGGGCAAAGCAGGGTGAAACGCTGTCCAATACCGCCAGCTGCGACAACCCGGTCGCCGAGCAGTACGAGCTGGGCCGTCAGCTCGGCGTGCAGGGCACCCCGGCGATTATCCTGCCCGACGGGCAGTTGGTGCCTGGGTTTGTACCGCCGGACCGGATGATGGAAATGCTGGAACTGGACGACGCCTAGAATCAACAGCCATGGGCTGATTGATCAACCATTATCACGCTGAGACACTGCACCGACGGGTGCACAACATGAAAGGGGAAGTATTTTGAAACCGGTAAGAGTAGGCATTTGTGGGCTGGGTACCGTCGGTGGCGGTACGTTCAACGTGCTGACGCGCAACGCTGACGATATTGCACGTCGTGCGGGCCGTCCGATTGTGATTGAGCAGGTGGCCCACCGCAGTATTCACCCCGATTGCGACATTACCGGTATCAATGCCACCACGGATGTCTTCGAGGTGGCCACCAACCCCAACGTCGACGTACTGGTCGAGCTGATCGGCGGCTATGATACGGCCCGCGAGCTGGTGCTCACCGCGATTGCCAACGGCAAGCACGTGGTCACCGCCAACAAGGCGCTGATCGCGGTGCACGGCAACGAAATTTTCAAGGCCGCTCACGAGAAAGGCGTGATCGTGGCGTTCGAAGCCGCCGTGGCCGGGGGGATTCCGGTGATCAAGTCGCTGCGCGAAGGCCTTGGGGCCAACCGTATCGAATGGGTCGCGGGCATCATCAACGGCACCGGCAACTACATCCTGACCCACATGCGTGACGAAGGCCGGGCCTTTGAAGACGTGCTCGCCGAAGCTCAGGCGCTGGGCTACGCCGAGTCTGACCCCACTTTTGACGTGGAAGGCATCGACGCCGCCCACAAGCTGACGATTCTTGCCTCGATCGCCTATGGCGTACCGCTGCAGTTCGAGAAGGCCTTCACCGAAGGTATCTCGCGGATTACCGCCGAAGACGTCGAACAGGCGGATAATCTGGGCTACGTGATCAAGCACCTGGGGATTTCCAAGCGCACCGAAAATGGCCTGGAGCTTCGCGTTCACCCGACGCTGATTCCCAAAGAGCGCCTGCTGGCCAACGTTCACGGCGTCAAGAATGCCATCGCCGTGATGGGCGATGCCGTCGGCCCGACACTTTACTACGGTGCCGGCGCCGGCGCTGAGCCGACGGCTTCGGCCGTGGTGGCCGACATACTCGATGTGGCGCGCGACATTGCCACCGACCACCACTACCGGGTGCCTTACCTGGCGTTCAGCGGCATCGACGAAGACGTCAGCCAACTGCCGATCATGCCGATGGAAGATATCACCACGGCCTATTATCTGCGCCTGCTGGCGGTCGACCGCCCGGGCGTGTTGGCCCGCGTGGCGACAATTCTTGCCGAACAGGGCATGTCCATCGAGGCGCTGATTCAGAAAGAAGCCACCGAAGGCGAGCTGGTGCCGATCATCCTGCTGACCCATCGCACCAAGGAGAAGCAGATGAACGAAGCGATCCGCGAAATCGAAGCCATGGCGGATATCGCCGGCCCAGTAACCCGCATTCGTGTGGAAAGTCTGGACGAAGGGGAGTAATCAACCGCATGCGCTATATCAGCACGCGTGGGCAAGCGCCTGCGCTCTCCTTTGAAGAGGTGGTGTTGACCGGCATGGCCAGCGACGGCGGGCTTTACGTGCCGGAAACGCTGCCTTCGTTTTCGCAGGCAGACCTGGCCGACATGGCCGGGCTCTCCTATGCGGAGATTGCCTTTCGGGTGATGAAGCCGTTCGTCAACGGTGAGATCGACGATGATACCTTCCGCCAGATCGTGACGGACGCCTATGCGACGTTCAATCACGACGCCGTGTTGCCGCTCAAGCAGTTGGATGCCAACCATTTTCTGCTCGAGCAGTTCCACGGCCCCACCTTGGCGTTCAAGGATGTCGCACTCCAGCTATTAGGCCGCTTGCTCGATCACTTCCTGAAAAAACGCGGCGAGCGCGCGGTGATCATGGGCGCGACCTCCGGCGATACCGGGTCGGCGGCCATTGAGGGCTGCCGTCACTGCGACAACCTGGACATCTTTATCCTGCACCCGCACAACCGCGTCTCGGAAGTGCAGCGCCGCCAGATGACCTCGGTGCTTGCTAACAACGTCTTCAATATCGCCATTGAAGGCAACTTCGACGACGCCCAGGCGATGGTCAAGGCGAGCTTCGCCAATCAAGACTTTTTGAAAGGCACCCGGCTGGTGGCGGTCAACTCGATCAACTGGGCGCGCATCATGGCCCAGATCGTCTACTACGTAGCCGCGGGCGTGGCGCTGGGCGCGCCGCAGCGCGAAGTCAGCTTCTGCGTGCCGTCGGCCAACTTTGGCAACGTGTTCGCCGGCTACATGGCGTACAAGATGGGTTTGCCGGTGAAGCAGTTCATCATTGCCACCAACGCCAACGACATTCTGCACCGCACCCTGGCCGCCAATGACTTCTCCAAGAAGGAACTGGCCGCCACCCTGGCGCCGTCGATGGACATCGTGGTGTCGTCGAACTTCGAGCGCCTGCTGTTTGATGCCTACGATCAGGATGGCGCCGCGGTGGCGGCACTGCTCGAGCGCTTTCAGCAGGAGCCGACGGCCCTGGCCGACGCACCGCTGGCCAAGCTGCGCGAAAAGTTCGCAAGTCACAGCGTCGACGACGCGACGATCCTGGAAGTCATCCGCGAGGCGCATCACCGCACCGGCGAGCTTCTCGATCCGCATACGGCCACCGGCTACCGGGCGGCTGAGCGTGCGCGAGCCGACACGACCACACCGGTGATTACCCTGGCCACCGCGCATCCGGCCAAGTTTGCCGAAGCGGTGGTGAAAGCGGGTTTCCAGGGAGTGCCGCTGCCCACTCACATGGATGACCTGCTGGAGCGCGAAGAGCGCTATACGGTGTTGCCCGCCGAGCTCGCTGCGGTTCAGCAGTTCGTCGCCGACAACCGGCGCTAGGGCGTATGGTCGATGTGACCAACGCGTCGCCTCACGCCCAGCGCGGTGAGCGGCTGCAGCTCGCCAGCCGTCCCCGCCTTGAGCCTCGTCCGCTGGACGAGGCTGTCTATGTTCGTGCCCAGGCGGAAGGCCTGAATGAGCTTCAGGCACGCCTGCTGGCGTCACGGCTGCCGGGCTATCAGGGCGAACTGGCCCCGCTGGTGTCGCCCAGCCTTCGCTATCTGGCGCATCCGCAGAAGCTTGCCGACGGTCGGCGTGCTGCCGAGCGGATTGCCCAGGCGGTAGCCGAAGGCGAGTCGATCGGCATCCTGACCGATTACGACGTGGACGGCATCACCTCCCACGTGGTGATCCGGCGCACCCTGGTGGAGCTGTTTGGGGTACCTGAAGCCAAACTGCACAGCCTGATTGGTCACCGTATTCACGATGGCTACGGGATCAGTCTGCCGCTGGTGGAGCGCACCCTGGCGCTCAAACCGCTGCCGACTCTGGTGATCACCGCCGACTGCGGCAGCTCGGACGAGCCGCGTATCGCCCGCCTGAAAGCCGCAGGCATCGACGTGGTGGTCAGCGACCACCACGCGTTGCCGCTTGAAGGGCCGCCGCCTTCCGCCTACGCCTGCGTCAACCCAACGCGGGAGGACTGCGACTACCCGGATAACACCATCGCCGGGTGCATGGTGGCGTGGCTGCTTATGTCGCTTGCGCGCGGTGTGTTGATCGAGTGGGGGGCGCTTTCCGAGTCCACGCCCAAGCTGTCGCCCTGGCTTTCCTATGTAGCGCTGGGCACGGTCGCCGACTGCGTATCGCTGGGCGGCAGCCCCGCCAACCGCGCCGTGGTCAGCTACGGCCTGACGCTGATCAATCGCATGGACGCCGCCTGCTGGCGAGCCATGGCCACGCGTCTGGGCGCCGACAGCGTGCCGTTCAACGCCGAAACCCTGGCCTTTCAGATGGGGCCACGGATCAATGCCCGCTCGCGGCTGGACGACCCCTACGCGGCGCTGCACTTCATGCTCGCCGAAAGCGACGGTGTCGCCAGCCGCCAGCTCGACGTGCTCGACCAGGATAACCAGTCCCGTAAAGCTATCGAGGCGGACATGGCCGAGGAAGCGCGACGCCTCGCCGTCAGCGCACTGAACGCCGATGAGCCGGCGGTGGTGGTGCTGCTGGAAGACGGTCATCCCGGCGTGCAGGGCATCGTTGCCTCACGCCTGGTTCAGGCCTACGGCCGCCCGGCGCTGGTGCTGACTCGGGCGGCCGCTCCCAATATGCTGACCGGCTCCGGGCGCTCGGTGGATGGCCTACACCTGCGCGATGCCCTGCAACGGACCTTCGAGCTCGCCCCTGAAGCGCTGCCGCGCTTTGGTGGACACAGTGGCGCCGCGGGCGTGGGCGTGCCACGCGAGCAGCTTGACGCCTTCAAGGCGGCTTTTCTGCAGGCGGTGGGTGAGCAGTTGGAAGGGCGTGTGCTGTATCCCCGCCTCTGGACCGACGGCGAGCTTTCCACGGCTCAGCTGTCGCTTTCAACGCTTGGCGATATCGAGGCGCTGGGCCCTTATGGCCGCGAGTTCGACCCACCACTGTTTGAAGGGCGCTTTATCGTCGAGGCCCTACGCCCGGTAGGCGCCGAAGGCGCGCACCTGATGATGGAGCTTTCCATGGGCGCGGTGACCTGCAAGGCCATCTGGTTCCGTGCACTGACCCCCGGCGAGCTGCCCGCCTTCAGCGTCGGCGATACGCTGCACTGCGCCTACAAGCTGAACCGCAATCGCTGGCGGGGGCGCGAAACGCTGCAGCTGATGGTGGAGCACGCTAGCCCCGTTTGACCCGCTCGGCTATCCTCGCGTCCTTGGCGGCGTTGACGGCCGCTCGGCTCATTCTAAAAAAGGGACGCCGCTATGCGCATGGAAGACCTGCCTACCGACCCTCATAAACCCTATGAGGATGTCATGGCGATGCTGTTGGGCACGCTATTTGTCGCGCTTGGGGTGACCTTTTACACCCACGCCGTACTACTGACCGGCAGTACCGCTGGGCTGGCGCTGCTACTCAGCTATGTGACGAGCAGTGTCACCGGGTGGGGCTTCGGGGTGTGGTTTTTTGTCATCAACCTGCCGTTTTATTACCTGGCGATCAAGCGCATGGGGTGGAGCTTTACTCTGCGCACCTTCGTGGCGATTGGACTGGTGTCACTGTTTTCCGAATTGACCCAGGGGTGGGTACAGTTTGCCGCCGTGCCGTCGCTTTATGCTGCGCTAATGGGCGGCGCGCTGATGGGCATCGGCATGCTGATGCTGTTTCGCCACCGCACCAGCCTCGGCGGCGTCAATATCCTGGCGCTTTACCTCCAGGAGAAGCACGGCCTGCGCGCAGGCTATGTGCAGTTGGGTATCGACGGGCTGATTCTCCTGGTGGCCCTCACCCAGCTACCGCTCGACCGTGTGGGCTTCTCGGTGCTGGGCGCGCTGACCCTCAACCTGATTATTGCCCTGAATCATAAGCCAGGGCGCTATATCGGCGTCAGCTAGGCCTTGGCTAAGCCAGCCAGAACCACCACACGATGGCGGCGATCAGGCCAAGGCCGGCGAGATTGACCACTAGGCTCATGAGGTGCCTCCTTTGGCTTGGATGGCGCTGGTTTTCCACAGGCGCAGGCGGTTGGCGTTGCTGACCACGGTGATCGAGGAGAGCGACATTGCCGCCCCTGCAATCATCGGCGAGAGCAGCGTGCCGGTGAGGGGGTAGAGCACCCCGGCGGCGATGGGAATGCACAGCACGTTGTAGCCAAAGGCGCCGACCAGATTTTGCTTGATGTTGCGCAGCGTGGCGCGGCTGATTTCGATGGCATCGGCGACGCCGTGCAGCGACCCGCGCATCAACGTCATGCCCGCGCTTTCAATCGCCACGTCGGTGCCCTGACCAATCGCAAAGCCGACATGGGCGCGGGCCAGCGCCGGGGCGTCGTTGATCCCGTCGCCCACCATGCCGACCACTTCACCTGCCTTTTGGCGACGCTCGATGTCGGCGTGCTTGTCTTCGGGCAGCAGCCCGGCGCGATAATCGTCGATGCCGACCTGGCGGGCAATGGCGGCGGCGGTGTGGGGGTTGTCGCCGGTCAGCATGACCACTTTCAAGCCGTCATCCTGCAGCCGCTTGACGGCTGCCACGGCGTCGCTACGCAGCGGGTCGCTGACGCCAAAGAGCGCCGTCAATTTCCCGTCCAGCGCAAAATACACCAGCGTGCGGGCTTTCTCTTCCAGTTCGCGGGCGTTTTCCTGACGTGCGGAAAGATCGACCCCAGCGTCTTCCATCAGGCGCGCGTTGCCCAGCAGCAGCGACTGGCCGTCGGCGGTTTGCGCTTTGACCCCGCCGCCGGTGACGCTGTCGAAGTCACGGATCTCGAAAGGCGCTGCGTCATGTTCGTCGGCATAGGCCATCAGCGCCGCGGCAAGCGGGTGCTCCGAGCCGCGCTCCAGCGCCGCGATATAGCCCAGAGCCATGGACGTATCCTCGCTCAGCACCTCGGCCTCGGTCACTCTGGGCTTGCCTTCGGTAAGCGTACCGGTCTTATCCACAACAAGCGTGGTCAATTTGCTGGCGGTCTGCAGCGCCTCGCCGTTTCTCACCAGCACGCCGTGCTCGGCGGCCTTGCCCACGCCGATCATGGTGGAAATCGGTGTCGCCAAGCCGAGCGCGCAGGGGCAGGCGATAATTAGTACGGTGGTGGCGGTCACCAGCATGTGAATGACCCGCGGCTCGGCGCCGACATTGAACCAAACCAGAGCCGTGAGTACGGCGATGATCATCACCGAGGGGACAAAAATGCTCGACACCTTGTCGGCCAGTTCGCCGATCGGCGGACGCGAATTTTGCGCGCTGGCCACCTGTTCGGTGATCTGCCCCAGGCGGGTGTCCGACCCCACGCGGGTGGCTTGGTAAACCAGTCCGCCTTTGCCGTTGACCGTGCCTGCGCTGACGTCATCGCCCTGGCCTTTTTTGATGGGGTCGGGTTCGCCGGTCAGCATGGATTCGTCGATGTAGCTGGCGCCTTCGATGACCTCGCCATCCACCGGCAGCCGCTCGCCGGGGCGCACGCGAATGTGATCGCCTTCGCGCACGGCGTCGATCTCAACCTCACGCTCTTCGCCGTCGCGGATCACCCGGGCGGTGCGGCTTTGCAGGTCGAGCAGGCGTTTCAGCGCATCGCTGGTACGCCCGCGCGCGCGCAGCTCCATGGCGTTGCCCAGCAGGATCAGGCCAATCACCATGGCGGAAGCTTCAAAATAGATGCCGTGAGCAACCTCGGGTAGCCATGGGGCAAACAGTACGACCATCATCGAGTAAAGCCAGGCGGTGCCGGTGCCCATGGCCACCAGCGTGTCCATGTTGGCTTGATGGTGCTTGAGGTTTTTCCAGGCGTTGACAAAAAAGTGGCGGCCGGGAAAGGCCAGGATGCCCAGGGTCAAAAGCCCGATGACCAGCCAGAAAACGCGGCCGCCGCCCGCCGGGTGGGGGTGACAAACGAACATGCTGAGCATCAGCGGAACGGCGAGGGCCAGCGACCAAGCACTGCCTTTCAGGCGTCGCTTGTAGTCGCGGGCCTCCTGTTCGGCGCGGGTGGCCTCCGCCTCGCGCATATCGACAATCGGCTCGGCGCCGTAGCCCACCGACGCAACGGCATCGATCAGGGCCTGCTCGTTCGCGTCACCCACTACCTGCGCGGTATGCGTACCGAAATTGACGCTGGCGGTTTCGACCCCTGCCGTACGCTCCAGCGCCTTTTGAACGCTCTTCACGCAGCTGGCGCAGGTCATGCCGCTGATCGCCAGACGATATTGCTGGCGATGCCCCGAGCCTTGAGAACGGACACTTTGCGCGGGCTTATCGTCGGCGTCGTCGGACGGCTCGGCGCTCGGCTCGGCGTCGCTGGACTGCTCACTGGGCGGGTAGCCTGCCCGCTCAAGGGTCTGGTCGAGCGTGGCGTCGTCGAGCGTCGTGGTGACATCCAGGCGCTTTTCCCCCGGAGACCCGACGATGTCGGCGTCGTGATCCTGCTGCTGAATGGCCTCGCGCATGCGCTTGACACAGCCCTGGCAGCTCATGCCGGGAACCGTGCGCGTCAGGGTGTGTTGGTTCATGACGTCTCCTGCTTCTCGGGGAAGCTCTCGATCAGGCGGCACAGGCTATGTCCATCCGGGGTGCCGTCGGGCATGTGCTGCCAGCTTTCAAGCGCCTGCTCCATTCGCTGGGCAAGCGCCTCGAGCTCCTGGATCTGAGCGCGGATTTGTGGCAAGCGGTGGGCCAGCAGGTCACGGACCAGCGGGCAGGGCGAGTCTCCCTGGTCGGCATGGGCGAGGATGTCGCGAATCTCGGCGACGCTAAAGCCCAGTTTGCGCGCGCGCTGGATGAAGTGCAGCCGCTCAAGGTCGGTGGCAGAGAACAGCTGGTAGCCATTGTCAGGATGGCGTGAGGGAGCCAGCAGTCGCTCCCGGGTGTAATGGCGCACCGTTTCAGGGGTCACGCCGCCTCGTTTAGCCAGTTCGCTGACTTTCATTGTGGGCTCCCAGGGCATGTTTTCAGTGATAGAAAGAGTCTAAAACCTATGGGTAACACAAAGGTCAAGAGGAAAGTCAAAAATGCCTCGAGAGACATAAAACAATGATTTAAAACGAGCGTGCGACTAATGTATAAGGTAAAAATAAAATAAAACGCTCGTTTGCTCTTGAACGAACGGGTGTTTTGGGCCAAAACTGGCATGTACAAAAAAAGTATGACGGGTGACGCCATCCCGTCGGATCATTGGGAAGAGAGGCCCACTATGCACAATAAATTTAAAAAGCTCGCCCTGGCAGCCGCCGTTGCCGCCGCCGCTTTCGCCAGCCAAGCCCAAGCAGGTGGGTATCAAATCAATGAGCAAAGCGTCAGCGGTCAGGGCTATGGCCACGCGGGCCGCAGCTCCAACGTGGAAGACGCAACCATCGTGTACGGCAACCCGGCGGGTATGTCGTTTTTGGATCGCGCACAAATTTCGGCGGGTGGCACGTACCTGAACGTGAATAGTGAGATTTCTAATGTGCAAGCTAATCGCACGTTGGATTCAGGCTTAGCTCAAGGGGGAGCTCCGACCGGTGCGCAGGTGCCTGTGGGCGAAGTCCCAGGTGGCAATGAGGGCGATATGGTGCCAGGGTCGCTCATTCCGTATGCGTTTTATGCCCACCCGGTCAATGAAAAACTAGCCTTTGGCTTTGGTGTGTACGCGCCGTTCGGCTCCAAGACCGATTACGAAGATGACTTCCAAGGCCGCTACTTTGGTAACTATACCGAAGTCACGGTGGCGAGCGCCCAGCCTACCGTCTCTTATCGGTTTAATGACCAATGGTCAGTGGGGGCCGGGGTCACTTATAACCAGGTTGAGGGTGAGCTGCACCGTCAGGTGCCAAGTGAGCAAACATATAACCCAGATGCCGACATCGACTCTCGCGTGGACGGCGATGATGATGCCTGGGGATACAATTTAGGTGTTATCTATCAGCCAGCACCTGAAACGACTTTAGGCTTAACGTATCGCTCAAAGGTTGATTATGAGCTAGAAGGCGATTTCAGCGCTACCGATCCTATGGGCAATGTAGTGCAGTCAGATTCAGCCAATCTGGACTTGACCACGCCTGAAACGGTCAACTTCTCGCTGACGCAGCAGATGAGTGATCGCTTGAAGTTGATGTTTGGGGCATCTTGGGTGCGTTGGAGCCAGTTTGAAGAGATTTCGGTAACCGGTAGCCAGGGCAACGAAATCACCAACGAGCAGCAAAACTACTCTAACGCCTGGGCCTTCGCCACGGGTGGTGAGTATCAGTTGACCCCGACGCTCGCTCTGCGTGCAGGGGTAACGCTGGACAATACGCCGAGCAATGATAACGACCGAAGCGTTCGTATCCCTTCGGACGACCGCCGCATCTTCTCACTAGGTGCCGGATGGACGCCCATGCCTGATCTAACGCTAGACCTTGCTTACTCCTATTTAACCGAACGTGGCACTTTTGTGGACCAAGAGCGTGATGACTCGCTAAATGGGGCAGGTGGCGCAACCTACTCAGCCGACTACAAAAACGAAGCCCACGGCTTCGGTGCTCAGCTGACCTATCGCTTCTAAGGCGTCAGCTAACAGTAGCGACCCAAACCCGGCTTCGGCCGGGTTTTTTTTGCGCCAGAGCTAAAGTCTGCGGGATGGATGCGGTAGACGCGGGCTTTCGTTACAATACGCGTCACAGAATCTCGCCGCTGGGGTGGTAAGTGCTGATAGAGCGCTTATCACCGCAGCGGCGCGTGTTTCTTTTGAAACGCGCTTTACTGAACTTGTTTTTCACTGACGAAGGCCAGGGCACTCCATGTTGGAAACTAATCCGATTCATCTCCAGATCAAGGACCTGTCTGAACGGACAGAGGTTCTTAGGGGGTATCTTTGACTACGCCGAGAAGAAAGATCGGCTAGAAGAGGTGACCCGCGAGCTTGAGGATCCCAATGTCTGGAACGATCCAGACTACGCACAGAAGCTCGGCAAGGAACGCGCATCCCTCGAGATGATCGTCGCCACCATTGACGACCTCGAGCAGGGCGTGGGCGACAGCCGGGATCTGCTCGAGCTGGCCGAAATGGAAGACGATGAAGGCACCGTCGACGAGGTGCGCAAAGAGCTCGATGGTCTGCAAAAGGCGTTGGAAAAACTCGAGTTCCGTCGCATGTTCTCCGGCGAGATGGACCAGAACAACGCCTACCTGGACATCCAGTCGGGCTCCGGCGGGACCGAAGCGCAGGACTGGGCGAATATCCTGCTGCGCATGTATCTGCGCTGGGCCGAAAGCCATGGTTTCAAGACGGATATCATCGAAATTTCCGCCGGCGACGTGGCGGGGATCAAGTCGGCCTCGCTGCATATCCAGGGCGATTATGCCTTTGGCTGGCTGCGTACCGAAACCGGCGTTCACCGTCTGGTGCGCAAGAGTCCGTTTGACTCCGGCGGTCGCCGGCACACGTCGTTTGCCTCGGTGTTTCTGTCACCGGAAATCGACGACAGCTTCGAGGTCGACATCAACCCCGCCGACCTGCGCGTCGATACCTATCGCTCCAGCGGCGCGGGCGGCCAGCACGTCAACACTACCGATTCGGCGGTGCGGATTACCCACGAGCCCAGCGGCATTGTTGTGGCGTGCCAGAGCCAGCGTAGCCAGCACGCCAACCGCGACTTCGCCATGAAACAGCTGAAGGCGAAGCTGTGGGAACACGAGATGCAAAGGCGCAACGAGGCCAAGCAGCAGGCGGAAGACTCCAAGGCCGATATCGGCTGGGGCAGCCAGATCCGCTCGTACGTGCTCGATGACCAGCGCATCAAGGATCTACGTACCAACGTCCAGTCGAGCAACTGCGAAAAAGTGCTCGATGGCGATCTGGATCAGTTTATCGTCGCCAGTCTCAAGCAAGGTTTGTAATCTTTTCAGGGTTTGATCATTTACAGGGTGCCCGATGGCTAATCAAGACGCGTCTTCCGCAGACAACGAAAATCACCTGATCGCCGAACGGCGTGCCAAGCTTGCCGCGCGTCGCGACAGCGCTGCCGCGCAGGGTAAGAGTGCGTTTCCCAATGACTTTCGCCGCGATAGCTTAACTGTCGAGCTGCACAATGCGCTGGGCGACAAGGACAAGGCCGAGCTCGAGGCGCTGGATCATCACGCCTCGGTGGCGGGGCGTGTCATGCGCCAGCGTGGTCCCTTTATCGTGATTCAGGATGTGGCGGGCCAGATCCAGCTGTATGTCGACAAGAAGGGCCTTCCCGCCGACGTGCTCGACGACATCAAGAGCTGGGACATCGGCGATATCGTCGCCGCCCACGGCCCTGTGCACAAGTCCGGCAAGGGCGACCTGTACGTGATGATGAAAGAGGCTCAGCTGCTGACCAAGAGCCTGCGCCCGCTGCCCGACAAGTTTCACGGCCTGACCGACCAGGAGGCCCGCTACCGCCAGCGTTACGTGGACCTGATCATGAACCCGCAGTCGCGCAAGGTGTTCGAGACTCGCGCGGCGGTGATCAGCTCCATGCGCCGCTTCTTTGAGGCGCGTGGTTTTATGGAAGTTGAAACGCCGATGCTGCAGCCGATTCCCGGCGGCGCGGCGGCGCGGCCATTCGTCACCCACCATAATGCGCTGGATATCGATATGTATCTGCGCATCGCCCCGGAGCTTTACCTCAAGCGTCTGGTGGTCGGTGGTTTCGAAAAAGTTTTTGAAATCAACCGCAATTTCCGCAACGAAGGGCTGTCCACCCGGCACAACCCCGAGTTCACCATGGTCGAGTTCTACTGGGCCTACGCGGATTACAATGACCTGCTGGACATGACTGAAGCGATGCTGCGTACGGCCGCTCAGGAAGTGTTGGGCACCACCACGATTGCGTACCAGGGGGCCAGCTACGATTTCGGTCAGCCGTTCAACCGCCTGACCCTGCGCCAGGCGATACTCGACCACGGCGACGGCATTGCCGACAGCGATCTGGATTCCCTCGACGCCGCCCGTGCAGCGGCGGAAAAACGGGGCATCAAGGTCAAGGACAGCTGGGGGCTGGGCAAACTCCAGACCGAGATATTCGAAGAGGTGGCCGAGCACAAGCTCGACCAGCCCACCTTCATCACCGAGTACCCGGCCGAGGTCAGCCCGTTGGCGCGGCGCAACGATGCCAACCCCTTTGTCACCGACCGCTTTGAGTTCTTTGTCGGCGGGCGTGAAATTGCCAATGGCTTCTCGGAGCTTAACGACGCCGAGGACCAGGCCGAGCGTTTTCGTGAACAGGCCGCCGAGAAAGACGCGGGCGACCTGGAAGCTATGTACTACGATGCCGACTACGTCCGCGCATTGGAGTACGGTTTGCCGCCCACGGCGGGTGAAGGGATCGGTATCGACCGGCTGGTGATGCTGTTCACCGACAGCCCTTCGATTCGCGACGTGCTGTTATTTCCCGCGATGCGCCCCGAGGTAGACTAAACTCACCCAGCCGTACGTTTTGCGGATGAAAAATTGGTAAGGGCGCGATTTAGCGCCCATAATGACCACGTTTCGACGGCGAGGAGAATCCCATGAAACTGCTTAATCGCTCTGCCCTGAGCGTCAGGCCGACCCAGCCCTTTGTGGACTGGATCAATGCGCTCGAACCCACCATGGGAGACGACGACCTGACCCTGGACGACGTCGAACGTGAGAGCACGGTATATCTCATCCCGGAGATGGATACCCCCGAAGCGCTGGAGACCTTTGTCCGCGAACGTCATCTGGAAATCCTGGAGACCGAGCTGCGCGCCTGGGAAGAGGATGAACGCCAGTGGCCCGAGAAACTCGACTGGTCACTGTTTCAGACGTTTCTGCGCATCGAACATAGCTACCTCGCTATCGACCTTGATGATGATACGGCCCTCGAAATATCCGACGTCGACGACGCCCTGCTGCTCGATAACGAACAGGACTAGGAGCCTGTCTGACTTAACACTGATCTACTGCGAATCCCGTATTTTGGCCAACTTTATTCGATCGATTTCGTTAAATAGCGTGCTATTCGCCTCAATCGATAGATAAATTTGGCTCAAAATCCGTGCTTCTCGCGACGATCGGCCAAGCCAGACAGGCTCCTAGCAGTCGCCGTCTTGGCGTCAGCGTATCGTGAAACCGGCTTTGGCCGGTTTCGCTGTTTCAATGGGGGTTGTTTAGGAACTCACCTGCATGCGATTGTTTGAAACCCGACCCGGTGATGATGGCCTGCCAGGACCCGAACGCGCCCTGGCCGTGCTGGCGCTGGTGACCGGTACGCTGATGGCGGTGGTCGACACCACCATGATCAATCTGGCTCTGCCCACCATTGCCGCTGACCTGGACGTGTCGCCCTCCCGGGCGGTGTGGATCACCAACGTGTTTCAGGTGGTATGCGCCGCGTTTTTGCTGGTGTTCGCCGGCATCAGCGAGCTGGTGACCCGGCGGCGGCTGTACCTCATGGGACTGGCCACCTTTGTCATGGCCGCGCTGGGGGCGGCGCTGGCGCGCAACCTGGAGACGCTGCTGGTGTTTCGCGCGCTGCAGGGCCTGGGCGCTGCGGCAACGCTATCCATCGGGCCGTCGCTGTATCGGGCGATTTTTCCCTCGCGCTTGCTGGGCAGTGCTTTGGGGCTCAGTGCCCTGGTGGTGGCCGGTGGCTACGCGGCTGGCCCCACGCTCAGCGGCGTGATTCTCTCGTTTGCCGACTGGCCCTGGCTGTTTGCGCTGAATGTGCCGTTGGGCGTGTGTTCGCTGTGGCTTGCCCGTCGTGCGCTCCCCCGGGATACGCCGCGCCAGGGCGGGTTCGATGTGCTGGGTGCGCTTTACTCGATGACGATGCTGGCGAGCTTTTTTCTGGCCACGGATGCCGTGGGACATGCGGCGCCGCTGTGGCAGAGCGGCGGCTGGGGCGTGCTGGCGGTGCTGGCCTGCACGCTGTTTATCAAACGCCAGCGCCGGGCGCCTTACCCCTTGCTGCCGCTCAGCGTATTCGATGAGAAGCGCTTTACCCTGGCGGTCTCGGCCTCGGGGCTTGCCTTTATCGGCCAGGGGCTGACGTTTGTTGCCCTGTCGTTCTTCTATCAGGAGCAGATGGGCTTTTCACCCCTGGAAACCGCCTGGCTGTTCACGCCCTGGCCGCTGGCCATCATGCTGGTGGGGCCACTGGCGGGGCGACTGGCCGACCGCATCAACCCAAGCGTGCTGTCCAGTATGGGCCTGGTGCTGCTGATCATCGGCCTGATTGCACTGGCGCTGGTGGATGAGTCCACGGGCGTTACCGGCAGTCTTTGGCGCACTGCGCTGTGCGGCATCGGCTTTGGCCTCTTCCAGCCACCCAACAACCGCGAAATGATGGGCAGCCTGCCGCCCGAGCGCAGCGCCAATGTATCCGGGGTGATGAGCACCACGCGCACGGTGGGCCAATCGGTGGGGGTGGCGCTGGTCGGGGCCTCACTGGCCCTGGGGCTTCCCGTGCAGGTAACGCTGTGGCTGGGCGCCGGGACCACGCTGCTGGCACTGCTGGCGAGCCTTTCCCGGGTATCGCTTGCACAGCGCGCGCTGGTTGCGCGTCGGGCATCGTCTGGCGGCCAGTAAGCGCGTACAATGGAAGGGTTTCCGACCTAAGGAGAGCTTCCATGACGCTGCAGACACAGATAGAGCAGAAGTTATCGGCGCTCGCGCCCGACGTGCTGCAGGTAGAAAATGAAAGCCATATGCACAACGTGCCCGCGAACGCCGAAACGCATTTCAAGGTAACCATGGTGAGCGATAGCTTTGACGGCCTGATGCCGGTCAAGCGCCACCAGAAAATCTATGCACTGCTGGCCGACGAACTGTCGGGTCCGGTACACGCGCTGGCGCTTCATCTATATACCCCCCACGAATGGGAAGTGCGCGGTGGCACGCGCCCTGACTCGCCCAACTGTCGAGGGGGCGGGCAGTGACACCAGAGGTTGCTCGTCGGCATTACCTGGAGGCGATGGGTATCACCGCCTGGGCGTGCCGCTATCAACTGCCCAACGCGCGGCCGACCGACGCCTGCGAGTGGGATGATACGCCGGCGGCGACAACGCCGCCGCGCGAGCGCCTGCAGGCGCTTTTGGATGATGCGCCAACGCCGCCGCCAAAGCCCGCCGCCCCGCCGCCTGTTGCCGACGACGTGCCCGCGTCACCCTCGGCGGTGCGCGCCCTGCTTGACGATCGCGAGAAGGCCTCGGGCAAGCCCACAGCGCCTGCGACGTCAACGTCTGACGAGACTCCCGCTGTGTCGCCTCACGCCGCGCCCGCCAAACCCCTGACGTTTCATGTGTCATGCGTGTGTATTGGTGGACGCTGGTTAAGTCTGCACGCCGGGGACCTCAGCGCAGACGCCCAGCGGTTACTCGCCAATATATGTCAAGCGGCCGGGCTTGCAGACGGCGCACTTCCGGAGGTCACGCGGTTCAAATGGCCGCCCATGGCCAACGCCTTTGCGTCGGACGACCCGCTGGAAGAAGCCCGTGAAGGCGTCAGTGCCTTTATCAATGGCGCGGCCAGTCGCCAGCACTGGCAGTTGGAAAAGATACTCTGGTGGGGCGCCGATGCCGCTGATCCGGATAGCGAGTCGCTGTCGAAGGTACTGGATGTGGATGACGACCGCAGCCGCACCCTGGGCCTGCCGGTCTGGCAGGCGCCGGCATTGACCACCTTGCTGGAAAGTCCCGCGGCCAAGCGCGCTTTGTGGCCTGAGCTTTGCGCCCTGGCGAAAGGTTGGCAGGCATCCTCGTTGGCGCATGAAGATCGCTGAGCTTCACAACACTGACGTGGGGGCGCTTCTCGCGCTCGAAGCGCGCGCCCAGAGCGGTGCAAGCCAAGCGCTGCTGACAGAGGCATTGGTCGACGATGCGGCCTGCGTGATGGGATGCTGGCAGGCTGGCGAGCTGATCGGTTATGCGCTGCTGGCACGCTTGCCTTTCGATGCCGAACTGCAGGCCATTGGCGTGCTGCCCGAGCGGCGTGGCGAAGGTATCGGCGGTGAATTGTTCGGCGCTGTACTGGCGGTGGCAGCCGATTGGCAAAGCGAGCGGATTCTGCTGGAGGTGCGTGAAAGCAACGCGTCAGCGCGAGCGCTTTACGCTAGCGCAGGCTTTCAACAGGACGGCATGCGGCGGGATTACTACCCGGCGGCGGAGGGCGCCGCCGGACGCGAGAGCGCGTTGTTGATGTCGCGGTCTATTTAAGCCGAGTCGTCATCGAATTTCGTCAGCAGCGCGCTCAGGCGGCGCTCCCACTCTTCGTGCTCCTGCTTGAGCTGGGTGTTTTCATTGCGCAGGGTCTCGTTTTCCAGCTTCATCATTTCCAGCGCCTCGACGGTATCGGTAACGCGCTGCTCAAGCTGATTGAATAACTCTAGGCTCATGCCCACCTCCAGATAAAAACAAGCGACATGCTTGCCTGAAAAGCCAATAGGTAAAAAACGTGAAGCGAGCGTAACGTCCGTAATGCGATGCCGCAAGCGCTGATTACCGGGCCTGGCGTTGATAGAGCCGGGCCGTGCTTTCACCGGCGTGGGTCTCGCGATACAGCGTCCAGTGCGCGGGCACCTCAGGGGTCAGGCCGCGTTCGGTTTCCAGGTAGATCAGCGCGTCCGCGGCCAGCCAGCCGCGCGATTCCAGCGCGCGGCAGCACCCAGCCGCGAGCCCCTGGTGAAACGGCGGGTCGAGGAAGACAACGTCGTAGGGGGCGGCGCGCTGGGCCAGAAAGCTGTCGGCATCGGCAGCGATCACCTGGCCCTTGTCCGCGTTGAGGGTCTCGAGGTTGCCGGAAATGTGTTCGGCCACCTGGCGGTCACGCTCGACAAAGGTGACTTGCGCGGCGCCGCGGGACAGCGCCTCAATGCCCAGCGCGCCGGTGCCGGCGAACAGGTCGAGCACTGCTTTGCCGTACAGGGCCTGGCCAAGCCAGTTGAACAGGGTTTCACGGACCCGGTCGGGCGTGGGGCGTAAACCGGGACGGTCGAGGACCGGCAGCTGGCGGCGGCGATAATCTCCGCCGATAATGCGCAACTTGCCAGGCGGTTTCGTCCCTGTGCGGCGCGATGTCGATGAGCGAGATGAGCGTTGTCGTGTCATAACGCGGATTGTAGCGGGCTACTTATCCAAAGTCTTGGTTGGCGGTGGTAGGATAATCCCATTCTTCACCTTTATCAGTCGGATGACCTCAATGTTTGGTTTTTTCAAGCGTAAACAAAAGCAGGATTCCCAGCAGGAAACTCAGCAGGACGATGCGGTGCAGGAGCAGGCCACTGATGAAGCGCCTGTGCAAGACCCTGATCCGCAAAGCGCCGAGCGCGAGAAAGCCGACGTTGACGAGGGTACGACGGCGTCTGACCCTGTGCCAGAGCCAGAGCCAGAGCCAGAGCCAGAGCCAGAGCCAGAGCCAGAGCCAGAGCCAGAGCCAGAGCCAGAGCCAAGAGCCAGAGCCAGAGCCAGAGCCAGAGCCAGAGCCAGAGCCAGAGCCAGAGCCAGAGCCAGAGCCAGAGCCAGAGCCAGAGCCAGAGCCTGCTCCAAAGCCGGCGTTACAGGACAAGCCGGTGGCCGACAAGGGTGACAAGAAAGGCTGGCTTGCGCGTATCACATCAGGCCTGGGCAAAACCCGCGCTAATTTGACTGACGGCATCGCCGATCTTTTCCTGGGTAAAAAGCAGATCGATGACGAGCTGCTTGAAGACCTCGAAACCCAATTGCTGATGGCTGACGTGGGCATCGAGGCGACCAGCGAGATTATCGAGCGGCTGGAGGCCCGGGTATCCCGTAAAGAATTGAATGATCCTGAGGCGCTGTATCGCGGCCTCCAGGAAGAACTGGCGGCCATGCTCGAGCCCGTCACCCAACCGCTCAGCTTTGATAAGGACAGCGACGGCCCCTTCGTGATCCTGGTGGTGGGCGTCAACGGCGTGGGCAAGACCACCACGATCGGCAAGCTCACCCAGCGTTTCCAGCGTGAGGGCAAAAGCGTCATGCTGGCCGCCGGCGACACCTTTCGCGCCGCCGCGGTGGAACAGCTCAAGGTATGGGGTGAGCGCAACAGCGTGCCCGTGATCGCCCAGCATACCGGGGCCGACAGTGCCTCGGTGATTTACGACGCGGTAGCCGCCGCCAAGTCCCGCGGTGTGGATGTATTGATTGCCGATACCGCCGGGCGCCTGCACAACAAGAGCCACCTGATGGAAGAACTGAAAAAAGTCCACCGGGTGATGAAGAAGATCGACGACACCGCGCCCCACGAAGTCATGCTGGTGCTGGATGCCGGGACCGGGCAAAACGCCATCTCCCAGGCCAGCACTTTCAATGAGGCTGTGCCGGTCACCGGTATCACCCTCACCAAACTGGACGGCACCGCCAAGGGGGGGATTATTTTTGCCCTGGCGAAGCAGCTCAACACCCCGATCCGCTATATCGGCGTGGGTGAGGGGCTGGATGATCTGCGGCCCTTTGAGTCCAAGGACTTCGTCAACGCGCTGTTCGACCGTCAGGGAGACGATGCCAACCCATGATCGCCTTTGAGCATGTGGGGAAGCGCTACGGCGGGCGCTTCGAAGCGCTATCGCACCTCAACTTTCGGGTGGCGAGAGGAGAGATGGTATTTCTCACCGGCCACTCCGGCGCGGGGAAAAGCTCGCTGCTGCGCCTGATCATGCGCCTGGAAAAGCCCAGTCGCGGGCGCGTAGTGGTGGCGGGGCACGATATTGCCCAGCTGCACGCCAGTCAGGTGCCGTTTTACCGCCGACAGATTGGCGTGGTGTTTCAGGATCACCAACTGCTGTTTGATCGCAGCGTCTATCACAACGTCTCGTTGCCGCTGGATATTCAGGGCATCGAGCCCCGTGAGTCCGCCCGCCGCGTTCGCGCTGCCCTGGATAAAGTCGGGCTGTTGCACCGCGAGAAAGCGCTGCCCATCGAGCTGTCCGGCGGTGAGCAGCAGCGCGTGGGCATCGCCCGCGCTGTGGTCAACAAGCCCGCTCTGCTGCTTGCCGACGAGCCGACGGGTAACCTCGATCCACAGCTGTCGGCCGACATCATGGCGCTGTTCGAAGACTTTAACCGTATCGGCACCACCGTAATGATCGCCAGTCACGACCTGGCGCTGATCGCGCGACTCCAGCATCGGATGATTCGCCTGCGCGACGGCCGTCTGGTGGCGGACGAGGGGGCCGCATGAGACGACCCACCGGCATCAAGCCCAAAGGCGCTGCGCCTCGCTCCGGGCGCCCCCGCGCGGCGCCCAAGGAGGCCCGGCGGCCGCCAAAGCAGGGCGCGCGATCCCAGCAGCCGCGCCGGTCGAGTCGCCTGCGCGCCTGGGGGAGGCACCACCGGGCGATGGCAGTCGACAGCCTGCGGCGCCTGATCCGCTATCCGATCGGCAATTTGCTCACTATGCTTGCCATCGCCATTGCCCTGGTGCTGCCGGCGGCACTCTGGCTGACGTTGGACAGCGCCCGGCTGCTGGATGCGGAACTGGATGAAAGTGCGACGCTCACCGTTTATCTCGACACCGGGGTCGCCTCCGGGGAGGCCGAGCGCATCGAGCAGGCCGTCAATGCGGACACCGACGTGCAAAGCACCCGCTTTGTCAGCGCCGAGCAGGGCATGGCTGATTTTCAGCAGTCGCTGGGCGTCGAGGATGCGCTCTCAGGGCTCGAAGATAATCCCTTGCCAGGCAGTATTGTGGTGCGTCCGGGTAGCGTTGACCCCGACCTCATGCAGACCCTCGCCGAGCGTTTGGAGAGCCTGGCCGGTGTCGATGAAGTGCGCGTCGATCTGGCCTGGGTCGAACGCCTGCGTCACTTGGCGGCGCTTGGCACGCGGGTGGCGTTGGCGCTGGGCGTGCTGTTTGGCCTCGGCGTGCTGTTGGTGGTGGGCAATACCATTCGGCTGTCGGTGGAGAGCCGACGGCGTGAAATCGAAGTGGTGATGCTGATCGGCGCGACGCATGCGTTTGTCAGGCGTCCTTTCCTCTACAGCGGGGCCTGGTACGGCTTCGGCGGCGGCGTGCTGGCGCTTGCGCTGCTGACGTTGGGCAACCACTGGCTGTCGATGCCGGTGGCCGCCCTGGCGGCCAGTTACGGTGCGAGCTTTTCATTGCCGCAACTGGACGTGACAGGCTCCACAATTTTGCTATCTTGCAGTACACTACTCGGCTGGCTAGGGGCATGGCTAGCCGTATCGCGGCACCTTGCCAGTATTCGCCCGCGCTGAAGGCCCGCGTGGGTGGCGGCGAGGGAACCTTGTCCACTCGGCAAGGTCATAGTGACACACTAACCACGTAAAGGTTACAGGGAGACCACCTGCACATGAGCACTAGTCTTCTACCGGTGGGACAGCTTTCCCCAGGCCACGACCTGGGTGGCTACATCAAAGCGGTCAACGGCATTGCAGTTCTCAGTGCCGACGAAGAGCGCGAGCTTGCGTTCCGCCTGCACGATGAAGGCGATCTGGAAGCAGCGCGACGTTTGGTACTATCGCATTTGCGCTTTGTGGTGCATATCGCCCGGAGTTATTCGGGATATGGTCTGCCGCAAGCCGATTTAATTCAGGAAGGTAACGTTGGCTTGATGAAAGCAGTCAAGCGCTTCGACCCCAATCAGGGCGTTCGTCTGGTATCGTTTGCCGTGCATTGGATCAAGGCCGAGATTCACGAGTTCGTGCTGCGTAACTGGCGTATCGTCAAAATTGCCACGACCAAGGCCCAGCGTAAGCTGTTCTTCAACCTGCGCAGCGCCAAGAAGCGTCTTGCCTGGCTCAACAACGACGAGGTCGATGCCATTGCCAAGGACCTCGACGTCAAACCGGGCGTTGTGCGCGATATGGAAGGGCGTCTGTCCTCCTACGATGCAGGGTTTGATGCGTCGCCCAGCGATGACGAAGACAGTGCGTATCAGGCACCGGTGCATTTTCTAGATGATGCAGCGTCTGACCCGGCAACCCAGCTGGAAGACAGCGACTTCGAGGAAGATTCCACGCGTCGCCTGCAGCTGGCGCTTGAGGGCCTCGACGAGCGCTCGCGGGATATCCTGCAGCGCCGGTGGCTATCGGACAGCAAGGCGACCTTGCATGATTTGGCTGATGTCTACGGCGTCAGCGCCGAGCGTATTCGCCAGCTCGAAAAAAACGCGATGAAAAAGCTGCGCCAGAAAATGGGCGACGCCATCGCGGCGTAAGCGGGCAGGTCCAGCCCAAATGAAAACGGCGCTCCCACCAGGGAGCGCCGTTTTTTGTGTACCAGGCGTTATGCCGGGCGACGCAGGATCATGCCGGCTGCACCGCCTCTCGCAGCAGCTGGGCGGACAGCAGCGTCCACTGGTCGTCCCAGTAGTCGGTGGGCAGGCGTTTGAAATCGCTGCGCACATACTGAGAAATACGCCCCTCTGCCTGGGCCGCCAGCAAATTGGCAGCGGCGGAGGCGGGGATGGTGGGACGCAGTCCCTCGCGCAGTTCGGCCTCGCGGAGAATCTGCTTGAACTGGGTTTCCAGGCGCTCAAACAGCTGGTGGATCCGCTGACGCAGCCGGGCAGTCTCGCCGGTGAGCACATCGCCGCCCATCACGCGGGCAAGCCCCGGGTTCTTTTCGGCAAAGCCAAGCACCAGCGACATAATAGTGCGGCAGCGATTGGTGGCGTCGGGCACCTCTTCCATGATGCGGTTAATACGCGCAAAGATGCTTTCTTCGATAAAGTCGATCAGCCCTTCGAACATGCGCGCCTTGCTGGGGAAGTGGCGGTAGAGGGCGGCTTCGGACACCCCGACCTGGCGGGCCAGGGCGGCGGTGGTGATGCGTTTCCCGCTGTCTTCCTCCAGCATCAGGGCCAGGGCCTGGAGTATCTGCTCGCGGCGGCGAGGCTTGCGATCATCGCTCATGACGTTGCTCCCGTCGCGGTTAGTGGGTGTCGGTGATCAGCGTGCCCACACCGGCGTTGGTAAAGATCTCCAACAGCACGGCATGCGGCACACGACCATCGATGATATGGGCGCTGTTGACGCCGCCTTTCACGGCATCCAGCGCGCAGCGGATCTTGGGCAACATGCCGCCATGAATAGTGCCATCGGCAATCAGGGCGTCGACTTGAGCCGTGGTCAACCCGGTGAGCACCTCGCTCTCGGCATTCATCAGGCCGGCCACGTTGGTCAGCAGCATGAGCTTTTCGGCGTTGAGGGCTTCGGCAATCTTGCCGGCGACAAGGTCGGCGTTGATGTTATAGCTGTGGCCTTCGCCATCCACGCCGATTGGGGCGATCACGGGGATGAAATCGCGCGCCGCGAGCATTTCAATCAGGTCGGTGGAAATCGACTCGACCTCGCCGACATGGCCGATATCGATGATTTCCGGGGCTTTCATTTCGGGGCTTTGATGCTCAACCTTCAGCTGGCGAGCACGGATCTGGGCGCCGTCCTTGCCGGTCAGGCCGATTGCCTTGCCGCCGCTTTGGTTGATCAGATTGACAATGCTCTTGTTGACCAGCCCGCCGAGCACCATTTCGACCACGTCCATGGTTTGCGAGTCGGTGACGCGCATGCCGTTAACAAAGCGCGATTCGATATTGAGCTTGGCCAGCAGGTCGCCAATTTGTGGGCCGCCACCATGCACGACCACCGGGTTAATGCCCACTTCCTTCATTAACACAATGTTGCGCGCAAAGGAGTCGATCAGGGTGCTTTCCGTCATTGCGTTGCCGCCGTATTTGACCACAACGGTTTTGCCGGAAAATTGCTGAATATAGGGGAGGGCTTCGGAAAGCACCTCCACAACGACCTGGGGGTCGCGACTGGCTGAACTCATGACGTTGTCCCTTGATAATGATGTGGCTAACTTATTGGCATTAAGCGCACTGTGGCGCCCATGGCGAGCCGTGCCTTCTGTTGGGCAGGGTCTCGCCACGCAATGACGTTGCTAGGTCTCGGGTAGCGTCAAAGCGGGGTCGACGTTTTTCAGTGCAATGGCAAACTGCGCTTTAATGCGCGTTAAGGCCGCTTCATTTTTTCCTTCAAAACGCAGCACTAACACGGGGGTGGTGTTGGATGCCCGGCAAAGGCCCCATCCGTCCGGGTAGTCGACCCGAATCCCATCCAGCGTGGTCTTGATACCATCGCCGAAGTCGCCTTCCCGAGCAAGTTTATCGACCAGGTTGAATTTATTGCTGTCGGTGACGGTGATATTGATTTCCGGCGTGCCGAGGTCCTGGGGGAAGCTGTCGAAGTACGCATCGGCGTCGCCCTCGAAGTTGGCCAGAATTTCCAGCAGCCGTGCGGCGGCGTAGATGCCGTCGTCGAAGCCGTACCAGCGCTCCTTGAAGAAGATATGCCCGCTCATTTCGCCGGCTAGCAGGGCGCCGGTTTCCTTCATGCGTGCCTTGATGAGCGAGTGGCCGGTGCGCCACATTTCCGGCTCGCCACCAGCGTCGCTGATCACCTTGATCAGGTTGCCGGTGCACTTGACGTCAAAGATGACCTTGGCGCCTGGGTTTCGGCCCAGCATATCGGTGGCAAACGCCATCAACAGATGGTCCGGGTAGATCAGTCGGCCGCGAGGGGTGATGACGCCGAGGCGGTCGCCGTCGCCGTCGAAGGCCAGGCCGATATCGGCGTTGGTTTCCTGCACCGTGCGGATCAGGTCCTTGAGGTTTTCGGGCTTGCCAGGGTCGGGATGATGATTGGGGAAGGTGCCGTCAATATCGTCAAACAGCGGGTGCGTATCGACGCCCAGCTTGGCGATCAACTGGGGCCCCAGCTCCCCGGCGACACCGTTCCCGCAGTCGACCACCGCCTTCAGCGGGCGACTGACGCTGACATCGCCGAGAATGCGCTGCAGGTACGCATCGCGCACGTCTTCCTGGCGAATGCTGCCGCTACCGCTTGTCAGCCGGTCGGATGTCAGCCGCTCGTAGAGGGCGGTGATGGCATCGCCCGAGAGGGTGTCGCCATCGAGCACGATCTTGAAGCCGTTGTAGTCGGGCGGGTTGTGGCTGCCGGTGACCATGACCCCGGAGCGCGTGCCGTCAAGAATATGGGTGGCGAAATACAGCACCGGGGTGGGCACCATGCCGATATCGATTACGTCGCGCCCCGCCGCGTTCAGGCCGCGCATCAGCGCCGCCTGGAGTCGTGGGCCGGAAAGGCGTCCGTCGCGGGCGACCACGACGGTGGACTCACCTCGCTCAGCGGCTTCAGCGCCGATCGCACGGCCAATCCATTCCACCGTGTCTTCGGTGAGGGTGTCATCGACGATGCCGCGGATGTCGTAGGCGCGAAAGATCGAAGCAGGAATTGTAGGTGTTGTCATGGAAGTATCCTTACTAAAGTAGCCAGTACCGATTAATGACGGCCAGTGCTGCCGAAGCCGCCGCTGCCGCGGGTGGAATCGCTGAACTCATCGACCAGCTCGAGCGCCGCCTGCACCACAGGCACAAGCACGTACTGTGCCAACCGCTCGAACGGCGCAAGCGTAAAGGCGCTTTGGCCGCGGTTCCATACGGAAATCATTAATTCTCCCTGGTAGTCGGCATCGATCAAACCCACCAGATTACCCAGCACGATGCCGTGCTTATGCCCCAGACCGGAGCGAGGCAGGATCATGCCAGCAAGGCCTGGGTCTTCAATATAGATCGCCAGGCCCGTGCGTACGAGGTATGTATCACCGGGGTTTAGCGTAAGCGGCTCGTCGAGCAGCGCGCGAAGGTCCATGCCCGCCGACCCGTCGGTCGCGTAATGAGGCAAATAGTCACGCAGCCGTTCATCGAGGACTTTGCACTGCAGGCGAGGACGGGCGGTCATGAGGGCTCT
The DNA here is from genome assembly GCF_001314875.1 of Halomonas sp. HL-48. Taxonomy (GTDB): domain Bacteria; phylum Pseudomonadota; class Gammaproteobacteria; order Pseudomonadales; family Halomonadaceae; genus Vreelandella. Next base: position 146,263 of record NZ_LJZS01000004.1, on the reverse strand, counting down.
CCGGTGGTGGGTAGTAGCATAAGGGCTTGTTGGATCACGCGAGCCGCCAGCTGTGTTTTGCGTTGCGCGGCTTCTTCCCGGCGCTCAACCCCCTGGGGCGTGCGCCATAGCAGCAATGCCGCGTTATCGTCGCTGCCAAACCCCAGGCCTTGTTGGCTGACGTCATTGGCCACGATCATGTCGAGCCCCTTGCGGGTCAGCTTGTCGGCGGCATAGTGCTCGATATCCTGGGTTTCGGCGGCAAATCCGACCACGACAGGTCGGATATCGGCTGGCAGCGCTGCCACATCGGCAATAATGTCGGGGTTTTTGACCAGGGTAAGCGTCAGGGTGTCGCTATCGTCGGTCTTTTTCATCTTGTGCTCGGCGGCGCTGGCGGCTCGGTAGTCGGCCACGGCCGCGCAGCCAATGAACAGCGCCGCCTGCGAGGCAAGCGCCAGCGCTTCGCGGTGCATCTCTGCAGCGGATTCCACGTCGATGCGGGTAACGCCCTGTGGCGTGGCGAGGCTCACCGGTCCGCTGATCAGCGTGACTCGCGCCCCCTGGGCGGCGGCCGCGGCGGCGAGGGCATAGCCCATCTTGCCGGAGCTGTGATTCGAGAGATAGCGAACCGGGTCGAGCGCTTCGCGGGTGGGGCCGGCGGTGATCACCACGTGCGGCGCCGCGCTGCTGGCGGGTACGATGGTGGGGTTCGCCAGATGCTGAAACAGCGCGTCCACGATGGTTTCCGGCTCGCTCATTCTGCCCGGGCCGACATCGCCGCAGGCCTGGTCGCCCGCGGCGGGGCCAATCAACTGCCAGCCGTCGTCCGCCAGCTGTTGGGCATTGCGCAGGGTGGCTGGATGGCGCCACATGGCCTGGTTCATGGCGGGGGCCATCAGCTTGGGGGCGACGCTGGCCAGACACAGCGTGGTCAGCAGGTCATCGGCCATGCCCTGAGCAAGGCGCGCCATGAGGTCAGCGGTGGCGGGCGCGATCAGGACGACGTCGGCCCAGCGGGCGAGTTCGATATGTCCCATGCCCGCCTCGGCCTCGGGGTCGAGCAGCGAGGTGCGCACCGGCTCGCCGGACAACGCCTGAAGCGTTAGCGGCGTGATGAACGCCTGGGCGCCGCTGGTCATCACCACGCGCACCTCGCAGCCTGCCTGCTTGAGCAGGCGCACGATCAGCGCACTTTTATACGCGGCAATGCCGGCACTGATGCCCAGCAGCACACGTTTACCGTTTGCGATTGGCGGCGTTGGCGAAGTCACGGACGACATGGCAGTAGACCCACGTTGAGCATTCTTTAGGTCGCTTACCATACCATTCGTCTGCACAATTTGGCATGCTGCATCCACGCATAGGGAAAGGTGGAACACCGCTCAGGGAGGCAGCGATGGGTATCAACCACTGGCCGGAAGGCGAGCGGCCGCGTGAAAAATTATTAAACCTGGGCGCTCAGGCGCTCTCGGATGCCGAACTGTTGGCGATCTTTCTGCGCGTCGGGGTGCAGGGGCGCTCGGCGGTGGACCTGGCGCGGGATCTGCTGGCAAGCTTTGGCGGCCTTCGCCAACTGCTGGAGGCCGACCAGGCGCGCTTTTGTGAGGCGCGTGGACTGGGCAGCGCCAAGTTTGCCCAACTGCAGGCCACGCTCGAGCTTTCCAGGCGCCACCTGGCCACGCAGCTGGCGCGCGGCGAGGCGCTGACCTCGCCCACGCTGGTGCGCCACTATTTGAGCTCTCAGTTGCGCCATCTGGGTCATGAGGAGTTCGCGGTACTTTTTTTGGATACGCAGCACCGAATCATTCGCTATGAATCCCTGTTTCGCGGTACCCTAGACAGCGCATCCGTTTATCCCCGCGAAGTTGCCAAGCGTGCCCTGGCGCACAATGCTGGCGCTGTTATCCTGGCGCATAATCACCCTTCGGGCGTGGCCGAGCCCAGCGATGCTGATCGACGAATCACCGAACGTTTGAAAGACGCGCTCGCCCTCTTTGATGTGCGGGTGCTGGATCATTTCGTGGTGGGAGACGGAGACGTGGTGTCATTTGCCGAGCGGGGCTGGCTGTAAGCACGCTGCCCGGCCAATTAGCGACGATGTTAAGTAACATGAATCAAAAGGCGGTTTTTCGGCCTTTTGTCACGGTTTTTCTTGCTGAATGGCTAGTGCTCTGGTATAAAGTGCCACCTTTGAACTTGGGTTGAATAACGGATTTGGGTATAGCTAGGCGGTTAACCGCGTTGACGCCCTCCCTGCTCCGGTTTGCCCGACAGTTTTGAACACTCAGGTAATTAAATCCTGGCCAAGCAGTTGGAGGCTCTCATGTCCAAAGTATGTCAGGTTACCGGTAAGCGTCCGGTAACCGGAAATAACGTTTCTCACTCCCAGCGTAAGACACGTCGTCGTTTCTTGCCGAACCTGCACACCCATCGTTTTTGGGTTGAAGCTGAAGGCCGCTTCGTCAAGCTGCGCGTTTCCTCTAAAGGTATGCGTATCATTGACAAGAAAGGCATTGAGACGGTTCTGGCCGATATCCGTAAGCGCGGCGACGCCATCTAAATAGTCATTTGGCTAAGAATTTTGGGAGAGTTAAACCATGCGCGATAAGATCAAGCTGGTGTCCAGTGCCGGTACAGGCCACTTCTACACCACTGATAAAAACAAGCGGAACACCCCGGATAAGTTCGAATTCAAGAAATACGACCCGGTGGTCCGTAAGCACGTTATGTACAAGGAAGCCAAAATCAAGTAATCGCTTTTGCGATAACTGGCTTTCACTGCAGGCGAGCGCCTGTTGAAAACCCGGCCCACAGCCGGGTTTTTGCATGCCTGGGTGTTGTGCCCCGGCAAGGCCTCGATATGGCGGGTTTGAACGACCGTCACCACGCTGTCATCAAAGGCTCTCATCATGCCCGAGCTGCCCGAAGTTGAAACCACCCGGCGCGGTATTGCGCCGTATCTGCAAGGCCAGGAAATCACCGAGGTGCGGGTGCGACAGCCGCGGCTGCGCGTGCCGGTACCCGAGGATCTGGCCGAGCGGCTGGTGGGCGCCCGGGTTGGGGAATTGCAGCGCCGTGCCAAATACCTGCAGATGCCGCTCGAGTCACCGGCGGGCGCCGCCACGCTGTTATGGCATCTGGGCATGTCGGGCAGCCTGCGCATTGCCCGGGTGGGTGACCTGCCCAAGAAGCATGACCACGTGGATGTGGTGACCGAAAGCGGCCATGTGCTGCGCTACCACGACCCCCGCCGCTTTGGGTTCGTCGATTGGCAACTGGGTGATGGCAGCGCCGACAAGCGCCTTTCGCACCTGGGCCCGGAGCCGCTGGATGACGCCTTCAACGGCCGCTGGCTTTATCGCCTGTCACGCAACAAGCGCGTTGCGGTGAAGCCGTTTCTGATGGACAACCGCGTGGTGGTCGGGGCGGGCAATATCTACGCCGCCGAAGCCCTGTTCATGGCGGGTATCGACCCGCGTCGGGCGGCGGGGCGTATTTCCTTGGCCCGCTACGAGGCGCTGGCTGCCGCCGTGAAGGAGGTGCTGGCCGCTGCTATTATTCAGGGCGGCACGACGCTGCGCGACTTTGTCAGCGGCCAGGGCGAGCCCGGTTATTTTGCCCAGCGTCTCAATGTGTATGGCCGTCACGGCCAACCCTGCATGCGCTGTGGGGCGGAGCTGCGCCGTATTACCCTTGGCCAGCGGGCAAGCGTTTTTTGTCCCGGCTGCCAGCGTTAATGATTTGCTACTGATTTGCCTGTGCCTTGGGAGCCAACGCTCTTGAGGCGCTCTTTTGGAGATTGCTGTGACCCAACGCCTGCGCCTGAATAAAAACGCTGACCGCCGCCTCAAGGCGGGCCACCTGTGGATTTATTCCAACGAAGTCGATATCAAGGAAACGCCGCTAAAGGACTTTGCGCCGGGTGAAGCCGCCCTGGTCGAAGCGTCCAATGGCAAGACCCTCGGCGTGGCCTACGTGAACCCGCATTCGCTGATTTGCGCCCGGGTGATGTCCCGTGACCCCGAGATGCGCCTGGACCGCTCGCTGTTTGTACACCGCTTCAACCAGGCCCTGGCCCTGCGTCAGCAGCTGTTTGATCAACCCTTCTACCGCCTGATCCACGGTGAGGGTGACCTGCTGCCGGGCCTGGTGATCGACCGTTTTGGCGACGTGGTCGTGGTGCAGTTGAACACCGCGGGGATGCAGGCGCTGGCCGAGGACATCGTCGATGCACTGGAAAAGGTCATCAAACCCAGCGCGATTGTGTTCCGCAACGACACCGGTGGCCGTCGCCAGGAAGGGCTGGAAGCCCACGTGGAAGTGGTCAAGGGCACCTTGCCCGACGAAGTGCTGCTGGAAGAGAACGGCGTGCGCTTTGCCGTACCGGTGCTCGACGGCCAGAAAACCGGCTGGTTCTTCGACCACCGCGTCAACCGTGCCTGGCTCAACCGCCAGGTTGCCGGCAAGCGCGTGCTGGACGTCTTCAGCTACGTCGGTGGCTGGGGCGTGCAGGCCGCCGCCAGCGGCGCCTCTGAGGTGCTGTGCGTGGATGGTTCCGGCCCGGCGCTTGAGCAGGTGGCTCGCAACGCCGAGCTGAACGGCGTTCAGGAGCAGGTGGCGGTAGGGGAAGGCGATGCGTTCGAGGCGCTGGCCGCCCTCAAGGCCGACGGCGAGCAGTTCGACGTGGTGATTCTCGACCCGCCGGCGTTTATCAAGAAACGCAAGGATATCCCTAACGGCGAACGCGCCTATGCGCGGCTGAACCGTGAGGCGATGCGCCTGCTGGGCCGCGACGGCTTGCTGCTGTCGGCGTCCTGCTCGATGCACCTGGCGCCCGAGCGTCTGGTTGACGTGGTGCGCGGCGCGGTGCGCCACCAGGACCGTCACGGCCAGGTGATCTACCAGGGGCATCAGGGGCCGGATCATCCGGTGCACCCGGCCATTCCGGAAACGTCGTACCTGAAAGCGCTTGGCGTGCGCGTTTTCCGCGACTAGTTCACGACGATGGTGAAGGAGCCTGAGCAATGGAATGGGCGCTACCCGAGCCTTTTGTGATCGAGATTGACGTGACCGATGAGGCGATCGACGCCTATCGGCACGTCAATAACAGCGAATACCTGCGCTGGGTGGAACAGATTAGCTGGGCGCATTCAGAAGCGCTGGGGCTGTCGCTTGCGCGTTACCGGGAGCTGGACCGCGCCATGGTCGTCCATCGCCATGAGCTGGATTACCTGGCCCCGGCCTACGCCGGTGATACGCTTAAGCTTGCGACCTGGATCGTCGCCTGCGACGGCCGCTTTAGTCTCACCCGCCGCTTTGAACTCAAGCGCATGGGTGACGGCAAAACGCTGTTGAAGGCGCGCACCCGCTTTGCCTGCGTGGCGCTGTCCAGCGGCCGACCCATGCGTCTGCCCGACGAGTATCGACGCATTTACGGTGATGCCGTCGTCGACGAATAGCGATGATTTTTTTGCCTGAAGCCGGTAATCGCTAGATTTTTCTCCTGAGAAACGCCTTAACCGGCGTTTTTTTTGTTTTTAATTCCGGGGTAGGGAGAGGCATAAAAGCTGTGCTGTAATGGATGAAAGGTAACCAATTGCTACCGAGTCCATTAGGAGTAACAGACATGCGCATTGCCGTTCCCAAAGAAATAAAAAATCATGAATACCGGGTCGCCTTGACCCCGACCGGGGCGCGGGAGTTAACCGGCCGTGGTCATCAGGTGACGGTTCAGACGGGCGCCGGCGAGGGCGCCGGGTTTGCCGATCGCGACTATGAAGCCGCCGGTGCGCGCATCGAGGTCGATGTGGCGGCGCTGTGGCAAAACGCCGAGCTGATTCTCAAGGTGAAGGAGCCCCAGGCGGAGGAAGTCGCCCGCCTGACGCCCCAGCACACGCTGTTCACCTATCTGCATCTGGCCGCCGAGGAATCGCTGACCCAGGGGCTGATAAAAAGCGGCGCCACCTGCATTGCCTATGAAACGATTACCGATGCAAAAGGCGGTCTGCCGTTGCTGGCGCCGATGAGCACCGTGGCCGGCCGGATGGCCGTACAGGCCGGCGCCCACAGCCTGGAAAAGGCGCAGGGCGGCGCTGGCGTGCTATTGCCGGGCGTGCCCGGCGTGGCGCCGGGCAAGGTGACCGTGATCGGCGGCGGTGTGGTGGGTGAAAACGCCGCGCGGATGGCTTTGGGTCTGGGTGCCGAGGTGACCATTCTCGACAAGTCGATTGCCCGGCTGGAAGTCCTGGACGATCGCTATCAGGGCCGTATCAAGACCGTCTACTCGACGGCGGACGCGCTGGATGAAGCGGCGAAGACGGCGGATATGATCATTGGTGCGGTGCTGATCCCCGGCGCCGCCGCGCCGAAGTTGATCACCCGTGCGATGCTTGCGGATATGCAGCCCGGCAGCGTACTGGTGGACGTGGCCATCGATCAGGGCGGCTGTTTTGAAACCAGCAGGCCCACCACTCATGCCGAACCGACCTATATCGTCGACGGCATCGTGCATTACTGCGTGGCGAATATGCCCGGCGCGGTCGCGCGTACCTCGACGCTGGGGCTGACCAACGCCACGCTGCCTTTCGTGCTCGACCTGGCCGACAAGGGCTGGCAGCAGGCCTTGCGCGACAATCCGCACTTCTTGCCGGGGCTCAACGTGCATGACGGCCAAGTGACCTACGCGGCGGTGGCGGACGCCTTTGGTCTGACGAGCATCGACCCCGCCGAGGCCGTGAACCGGTAAGTTTCCGCGAGGGATGTGGATCAGTAGTGGGGCGGTATGTCGTCTTCGGGACGGCTACCGCCGGGGTCGTCACCGGCCTGAAGCGCCTGGTGCTGTTCGCGCAGGCGCTCGCGCATCAGTGCGCTGAGCTGCTCGAGCGTCGCCAGTCGACGCTCCTGCTGGGCCACCGCTTGATCCAGGGTGTCGAGCCAGTGTTCTTGATAAGCCAGACGGCTCTCTAAAGATTCAAGCTGTTGAATCAGGTCGGCAGGCGATAAAGAAGATGTCATGGTAACATTGCAACCTTGTGTAGTAGCTCGGTGCATCGGGTCGTCAAGACCGGCTGAACTGGGTATTGTCCTTCTTCTGTTACCCATACAACAAGAGAGCTTTTTTTATCCATGAACCCAAAAGTTGTGTTTCGCTGTATTTTGATCAGTGTCTTACTTGCCGCCCCCACGCCATTGTTGCTGGCAGGGATTGTTCATTTAACCGACGCACCGCTGGCTGAGCAGTGGCTTGCCGAGCTGGCCGTGACCGGGGCTGGCGGCATTTACATCGCCGTGGCCATCGGTAGTTTCATTGTGCTGTGTATCGGTACGTTAGCCACGGCCGCGCTGGCGCCACCCGTGGTGGTGTCGCCCGATGTGGCGGTTCGCGCCAAGCCGGCACCGCGTCAGTCTCACGCCCCCAACGCGCCGGACGATGAAGATATCATTGACCCCAATGACGGCCGCGAAGAGGGTGAAGTGAAGTGGTTTAATACCAACAAAGGCTACGGCTTCATTACCCGGGATAACGGTGACGATGTGTTTGTCCATTTCCGGGCAATTCGTGGTCGCGGCCCGCGCATGCTGGCAGAAGGCCAGATCGTGCGTTATCACGTGATTAAAAACGAGCGTGGTTTACAGGCCGACGACGTGAGCATTATCGAGTAACGATCAGTCCCGCTTGTGACTGCTTCGCACAACATTTGACCCCGCTTCGGCGGGGTCAAATGCGTTCAGGGCCTAGCGGCCCGAGTCGGGCCATTCGATGGGGCCTTCGCGGCCGTCGGGCAGTACCTGCCAGAAACGGTCGGGATCATCGCCTGGATGCCAGCCGCCAAGCGAACAGCGAATTTCGGTCTGCAGGGCTTCCGCCGCGTACTGGGCGGCTTCCTGGTCGGTATGCCAGGGGCAGTGGCCGCTGTCGAGCCATAGGCTGGCAAACCCATCGGCGGCGTTTTCGACCAGCAACACCGGCACGCGGTGCCCCTGGTGGCTGCCTTGGGTGCGCCATTTGCCTTTGCCCGCCGATGTCAGCGGCGGGGCGTCCAGCGCCTTCGCCAGCCAGTCGTTGAGCGCGGGGTGGGCAACGCTTGCCAGGTAGATCTCGATATCCGGATAGCGCTCCATCATACGCTGACCTCGTCGGAAGTGAGCAATGCCTGCAGCGTGGCTTCGTAGATCCGGCTCAACGCATCCAGGTCGCTCGCGCGTACGCGCTCGTCGACCTTGTGGATGGTGTCGTTGAGTGGTCCCAGTTCGACCACCTGGCCGCCCAGGGTGGCAATGAAGCGACCATCCGAGGTGCCGCCGCTGGTGGAGAGTGCCGGTCGCTCGCCGGTGACCGCTTCGACGCCGCGAATGGCAGCGTCGACCAGCTCGCCCTCGGCAGTCAGGAATGGCTCGCCGTTGAGCGTCCAGTCGATGTGATACTCGAGGCCGTGGTGATCCAGCAGCGCTTCGGTACGCCGCCGCAGGGTTTCGTGGGTGACTTCCGTGGAGTATCGGAAGTTGAACACCACTTCCACCTCGCCGGGGATGACGTTGGTCGCCCCGGTGCCCGCCCGCACGTTGGACACCTGAAAGCTGGTCGCCGGGAAGAACTCGTTGCCGGCGTCCCAATGTTCGTTGACCAGGGCGTTGAGCGCGGGCATTACCTGATGGATAGGGTTACGCGCCAGGTGCGGGTAGGCTACGTGGCCCTGCACACCTTTCACGTGAAGGACGCCGCCCAGCGAGCCGCGCCGACCATTTTTGATCGCATCGCCAAGCCGTGCCGTGGAGGAAGGCTCACCGACGATGCAGTAGTCGAGGCGTTCGTTGCGCTCGCGCAGGTGTTCGATCACTGCGCGGGTGCCGTCGACGGCGGGGCCTTCCTCATCGGAAGTGATCAAAAACGCAATGCGTCCGTCGTGGTCGGGGTGAGTGGCGACGAAACGCTCAACGGCGGTGAGCATGGCGGCCAGGCTGCCTTTCATATCCGAGGCGCCGCGACCGCACAGCATGCCGTCATCGTTGATGCAGGGCGTAAAGGGCGGAAACTCCCAGTTGGTGTGAGGCCCGCTGGGGACCACGTCGGTATGCCCGGCAAAGGCCAGCACCGGGCCGTGATGGCCGCGCACCGCCCAGAAGTTTTTCACATCGCCAAACGGCAGTGACTCGATGTGGAAATCGAGCGCCCTTAAGCGCTCGATCATCAGGTCCTGGCAGCCCTCGTCGTCGGGCGTGACCGACGCGCGGCGCAGCAGGTCAAAGGCCAGCTGCAGCGTCGGCGACAGCCCCTCCGGCTCAGTTATGGGCATGCAGCGCCTCGTTGAGCGCGATGGCGCTTTTATTGGTCAGGCATTCGATGCGGCCGTTCTGCGAGTTGCGGCGCAGCAGCAGGTCGTCCTGGCCGGCCAGTTCGCGCGCAGCGACGGTGTTGACCTCCTGACCCTGGTCGTCCAGCAGCGTGACTTTCGAGCCCGCCGTGATATACAGCCCGGCTTCCACCGTACAGCGGTCGCCCAGCGGGATGCCGATCCCCGCGTTAGCGCCGATCAGGCAGCCTTCGCCGACCTTGATCACCATGTTGCCGCCGCCGGACAGCGTGCCCATGGTCGAGCAGCCGCCACCCAGGTCGGAGCCTTTACCCACCATGACGCCGGCGGAGATGCGCCCTTCGATCATGCCGGGGCCTTCGGTGCCGGCGTTGAAGTTGACGAACCCTTCGTGCATCACCGTGGTGCCTTCGCCCAGGTAGGCGCCCAGACGCACCCGGGCGGTGTCGCCGATGCGGATGCCGTGGGGAACCACGTAGTCAGTCATCTTGGGGAATTTATCCACGCAGTCCACCGACAGGGTGCGGCCCTCCAGGCGGGCTTTGAGGCGGCGTGCGGGCAGCTCTTCGATGTCGATCGCGCCTTCGTTGGTCCAGGCGATGTTGCGCAGCAGGCCGAACATGCCGGTCAGATCAAGCCCATGGGGTTTCACCAAACGGTGGGAGAGCAGGTGCAGCTTGAGGTAGACCTCGGGAGCGGTCTGCGGCGGCTGGTTGGTGTCCAGGAACATGGCGACCAGCGGGCGCTGGCTGGCAGCGAAGGATTCCGCTAGTTCCGCCTGGTCGGCATGGCCGGCCGTTTCAAGGGCCTTGGCCAGGCGCGCGCAGTCTTCTGGCAGGAAGCTGATCGCCGCGTTACCGCTGGGCGCGTCAAGGACTTCCTTGGCGGCACTGACCAGGCTCTCGGGCGGGTTGATCAGCGGCGCCGGGTAGTAGATTTCCAGCCAGTCGCCCTGGGTGTTTTGAGTGCCGATTCCAAGCGCAAAGCTCAGCATAACTGCGTTCCTTTAGGTCAGTGTGTCGTCTTAAAGTTTGTCGTAGTCGCCATCTTTGTAGCCGACCAGGATGGTCTCGTCGTCGACTTCCAAAAGCGGGCGCTTTAACAGTGTGGGGTGTTTCAAGAGCAGCTCGCGCCCCGAGTTGGCATCAAAATCTTTTTCTTCATCCGACAGCTCGCGCCAGGTTTTGCTTTGCTTGTTGATCGCCTTGACCAACGGGACGCGGTGCAGGATATGTTCCAGCAGCGGTGCTGATAGACCGTCCTTGCGCAGGTCGTAGGTCTTGAAGGGGATGCCTTTTTCGTCAAGCGCCTTACGCGCTTTGCGGCAGGTATCGCAGTTGCTGATGATATAGAGCGTAAGCATGTATGACCTCCTGGCAATGGCGTCGTGTCGTCATGGTCGAGCGTTAGCCGCGCTCAACGAGCCGGCGCAGGCGCTTGGCGGCTTCGAGCGTCGGGGCAAGTTCCGCCACTAGCGCTAAGCGTAGCCGACCGCTGCCGGGATTGTCGCCGTCGCGTCCCGGGCGGCCCATCAGGCTGCCGGGCAGCACGCTGACATGCTGTTCAACGAACAGCCGTTGGGTGAAGGCGATGTCGTCACCGCCCGGCACGGCGGGCCATAGGTAAAAGCTGGCTTCCGGCGTGGGGAAGTCCATCACCGGGGCGAGCACCTCGGTGACCGCGCTGAACTTTTCGCGGTAGGCCTCGCGGTTGGCGCGCACGTGGTTTTCATCCTGCCAGGCCGCTATGGACGCATGCTGCAGCGGCAATGACATCGCGCAGCCATGATAGGTGCGGTAGCGCTTGAACGGCGCGAGCAGGTCTGCATCACCGGCGACAAACCCTGAGCGCAGCCCCGGCAGATTGGAGCGTTTGGACAGCGAGTGGAACACCACGCAGCGGCGATAGTCGTGGCGGCCCAGCTCGGCGCAGGCCTGCAGGAGCCCGGGAGGCGGTGCGGCCTCGTCCAGGTAGAGCTCCGAGTAACACTCGTCGGAGGCGATGATGAAGTCGTGCTCATCGGCCAGCGCGATCAGCTGCTTGAATTCGGCAAGCGGCGTGACCGCGCCGGTGGGGTTGCCGGGCGAGCAGATGAACACGATCTGTACGCTGCGCCAGGTGTCGGCGCTGACGGCCGAAACGTCCGGGCGAAAGCCGTTGTCAGCAGTGCAGTCCAGGTAGAGTGGTTCGCCCCCGGCCAGCAGCGTGGCGCCTTCGTAAATCTGGTAGAAGGGGTTGGGAACCGCTACCTGTGCCGGGCGCGTACGATCGAGGGCTGCCTGAACGAAGGCGAAAATGGCTTCCCGCGTGCCGTTGACCGGCAGTACCTGACGCTCGGCGTCGAGGCCTGCAAGCGCGAAGCGCTGGGTGGCCCAGGTGGCGATCGTGTCGCGCAGGGCGGGTAGGCCGTTGGTGGCCGGGTAGCGCGCCATTTCGGCCTGATGGGCGACCAGCGCGGCCAGTGCGCCAGGGAAGGGCGCGTGCTGCGGCTCGCCAATGGTCAGCGGGATATGCGCAAGCGCCGCAGGCGGCGTCAGGTCCGCCTTGAGGGCCGCCAGCTTTTCGAACGGATACGGATGCAGGGCGTCGAGTTCAGGGTTCATGAGTATCCAGAACGCCGTGCCGGCGTCGTTGTAGGCGTCGTGTCGCGAAAGTAGCCGACGATTATAGGCAAGCCCCGCTGTGGGCTCAAACCTGATGAGATTGAGATAGAGCAATGGCTACTTTTATACATGCTCCTTAACGTGGTGTGAGGGCGGGTTTCTGCGAGGGTTTTTCGCCATGGATGGCGAAAGTAGCGCCCATGGATGGGTTCACAGCGCCCTCGCAGAAACCCGCCCTCAGCCCCGGGGAGTGTGTTGTGTTAAACCCCCAGCACCTCAATCAATCGTTCACGCAGTTGTTGTTGACGGTCCGGGTCGGTCAGCGGTTCGCCGGCTTTGGTGGTAATGAAGAACACGTCTTCCACGCGTTCGCCCAGGGTGGCGATTTTCGCCGCGGAGAGCGCAATATCCTGCTCCATGAAGATGCGCCCGACGCGGGCCAGAAGCCCGGGCCTATCCGGGGCGCTGAGCTCCAGCAGCGTGCGGTCGTTGGCCGGGTCCTGCTCGATCAGTACCTCGGTGGCGACCCGGAAATGCTTGAGCTGGCGCGGCGTATGCCGGGTAACGATATCGGGGTAGTCGTCGGGGTCGTCCAGTTCTTCCACCAGATGCTGGCGCATTTCCTCAATGCGCACCGGGTCGCGAATCGGCTGGCCCTGATTGTCGAGCACGATGAAGGTGTTTAGCGTCCAATCGTTGTTTGAGGTGGCGATGCGCGCGTCGTGGATCGACAGCCCCAACTGCTCCATGGCGGCGGCGGTGGCGGCGAACAGGTCGTCCACGGAGCGGGTGTGGATGAACACCTTGGTGCCGCCTTCGGCCATGTCGGACGTGGGCGCGCTGATCAGGACCAGCGGCAGCTGGGAGGGCTGGTGAGCAAGAATCCCCTGGGTCTGCCAGACGATTTCGCTGGGCGCGTACTGCAGGAAGTAGTCCTCGCCGAGGGATTCCCACAGGCGGTCAATGTCGGTTTCATCGACGCCGATCGACTGCAGCAGCGAGCGGGCTTCCGAGCGCGTTTCGCGCACCCAGTCGTCGCGGTCGGGCGGGTTTTTCAGGCCGCGGCGCAGGGCACGCTTGGTTTCGGCATGCAGTTGGCGCATCAGCGATGCCCGCCAGCCGTTCCACAGAGTGGGGTTGGTGGCGTTGATATCGGCCACGGTCAATACATAGAGGTAATCCAGCCGTGTCTCGGTACGCACCTCGGTGGCGAATTCGCGGATCACGTCCGGGTCGCTGATGTCGCGCTTCTGGGCGGTCATGGACATCAGTAGGTGGTGCTCGACGAGCCAACTGACCAGCTTGGTATCGTGCTGGGGCACATGATGGCGCTGGCAGAACTGTTCGACGTCGCGGGCGCCGATTATCGAATGGTCACCGCCGCGGCCCTTGCCGATATCGTGAAACAGCCCGGCTATCCACAGCAGGTCCAGCTTGGGCAGCTGTTGCATCAGGGTGGCGGCCACCGGGAAGTCGTCCTTGGCCTCCGGCTTGCGGAAGCCGTGCAGAAACTTGAGCAGCCGCAGGGTGTGGGCATCCACGGTATAGATATGAAACAGGTCATGCTGCATCAGCCCGACGGCGCGGCCAAACTCGGGCAGGTATTTGCCCAGTATGCCGTAGCGGTTCATGCGCCTAAGTTGGCGGGGCACATTGCCCGGCGCGCGCATGATGGCCATGAACAGGCGCTGGTGGCGCGGGTCTTCCCGGTAGTGGTCGTCGATCTGGTGGCGGTGGTCGCGGATCAGGCGGATGGTGTCGGCCCGCACGCCTTCTATTTCCGGGTGCTTGGCCATCAACAGGAAGAGTTCCAGCATGGCTGAGGGCTGTTCGCGGAACAGGTTGCGCGAGCGCGCCTGAATATAGCCGCCCTTGGTTTCAAAGCGTTCGTTGAGTTTGACCGTTTCCAGCGATTCCTTGCCGCGCAGGATGACCTCGTCGAAGTGCTGGAGCAGCATGTCGTTGAGGCCGGCAAGCGCTGTGACGTGCCGGTAATAGCGCTTCATGAACTGTTCGACGGCCAGGCCTTCGGGGGTGTCGCGAAAACCAAACATCTCGGCAATGGTGCGCTGGTGATCAAACAGCAGGCGATCCTCGGCGCGGTCGGTGAGCATGTGCAAGGCGTACCGGACCTGCCATAAAAAGGCCTGACCCTGGCTCAGAATACGTAGCTCGGCATCGTTCATGAAGCCGTTAGCGACGATGTCGGTGTACTGCTCGGTGCCGAAGTGGCGCTTGGCGACCCAGCCGATCATCTGGATGTCGCGCAGCCCGCCGGGGGAGCTTTTGAGGTTCGGCTCGAGGTGGTATTCGGAGTTGTTGTAGCGGTAGTGACGGGCGATCTGCTCTTGCCACTTGGCCTCGAAGAAGCGGTCCGCCGGCCATACGTGGTCCGCGTTGAGCCGCTCGCGCATGCGCTCACGCAGCGCTTCCGGGCCGGCGATCAGGCGCGACTCGAGCAGGTTGGTGATCACCGTAACATCGGCGGCCGCTTCCCGCTCGCAGTCGTTGAGTGAGCGCACGCTGTGGCCAATTTCCAGGCCGATATCCCACAGGAAGGTGATAAAGGCGGTCAGCGGCTCTCGGTAGGGCGTGTCGTCATCGTCCTCGAGCAGTAGCAGTAGATCGATGTCCGAGTGCGGGTGCAGCTCGCCGCGCCCATAGCCGCCAACCGCGACCAGGGCAACGCCGTCGTCGGGCCAGTCGTGCTGCTGCCAGGCGATGGCCAGCAGTTGATCCAGGTACCACGCCCGACCGCGCACCAGGTCACGGATATCGGCGCCGGCGCGAAAGCGTTCGTCCAGACGGGTCTGGATATCGCCAAGCGCCGCCTTGAACGGGGCGATGGGCGAGCGGGAGCCGGCAAGCTCGGTGCGGAACAGCTCGAGGTCGAACAGCGTGGTGTCCGGTTCAAACCGGTAATGATGAAGTAGCATCAGTGCGTCAAAAAGCTGAAGTCTTCGTCGCTGCGTGCGGTCAGCACGTCAACGCCGGTGTCGGTGACCAGCAGCGTGTGCTCCCACTGGGCCGAGAGGCTGCGGTCCTTGGTAATGGCCGTCCAGCCATCGCGCAGCACCTTGGTCTTGTAGCCACCGACGTTGATCATGGGCTCAATAGTGAAGCACATGCCGGCTTCGAGGCTGATGTCCGCCCCCGGGGCGTAGCCGTCGTAGTGCAGGAACTGGGGATCTTCGTGGAACTCGGCGCCGATGCCGTGACCGCAGAAGTCGCGAACCACTGAGTAGCCGTTGCTTTCGGCGTGCTTTTGAATCACACGGGCAAGCTCGGAGAGGCGCGCGCCGGGCTTGACCAGTTCGATACTTTTATACAGGCATTCCTGGGTAATGCGGCACAGGCGTTCGCCCTGAATGGTCTCGCCGACCACGAACATCACGCTGGAGTCGCCGTGGTAGCCCTCGGCCGTGCGCACGGTGATGTCCAGGTTCATGATGTCGCCGTTCTTGAGCTTCTTGGCGTCGTCGGGAATCCCGTGGCAGACCACGTGGTTGATCGACGTGCAGGTCGCCTTGGGGAAGCCGTGGTAGTTGAGCGGGGCCGGCGTGGAGCCCAGCTCGTTGACGATATACTCATGGCACAGGCGGTCGATTTCGCCGGTGCTGATGCCCGCCTTGACGTGGGGCGTGATCATCTCGATGACGCTGGCGGCCTGGCGGCCCGCGTCGCGCATTTTGTCGATTTCAGAAGGCGTTTTAATAGGAACGTTCATGAATTCTCGATAGTGACTCAGAATGGCAAGGTGAGCGGCAATAAAAGGCCCGCTGAACGGATGACGGCTTCATCTTGGCGATGATCTATGGTATAAAGCCGCGCGCTTTCCTGCAATCGTCATCCGAGGCAATCGCGAGGTTGATGCAGCATCAAAGCGTTATCACGGCATCGCCGATACCCGCCAGTGTGGCGGATAATCGTTGCGATATTGAACAGCAAGCCTTGAAAACACACATGCACCGGCACATGGTCCCGGGTGCCGCTGGCAGCGTCTGACGATGCCAATGGTCGGATCCATGGGGTGCGTGGAGGCCTAACCCGAGTTTCAGGAGTTTTACCATGTCTCACGTCAATATGCGTGACCTGCTCAAAGCAGGCGCTCACTTCGGTCACCAGACCAAGTACTGGAATCCGAAGATGGGCAAGTTCATCTTCGGCGCGCGCAACAAGATTCACATCATCAACCTCGAGCACACCCTGCCGGCGCTTAACGAAGCGGTCGACGTGGTCGAGAAGATGGCGGCATCCAACAACAAGATTTTGTTTGTTGGCACCAAGCGCAGCGCTAGCAAGATCATCAAAGAAGAAGCCAACCGCGTAAGCCAGCCGTTCGTCAACCATCGCTGGTTGGGCGGCATGCTGACCAACTTCAAGACGATCCGCGTGTCCATCAAGCGTCTGCGCGAACTTGAAGCGATGCACGAAGACGGCACCTTCGAGAAGTTGACCAAGAAAGAAGTCTTGATGGCAACGCGCGAGCAGGACAAGCTCGAGCGCTCCGTGGGTGGTATCAAGAACATGGGCGGCCTGCCGGACGCACTGTTCGTGATTGACGTTGACCACGAGCGCATCGCGATCAACGAAGCCAACAAGCTGGGCATTCCCGTTATCGGCGTGGTGGACACCAACTCCAACCCCGATGGCGTGGACTACGTGATTCCGGGCAACGATGACTCCATCCGCGCTATCCAGATTTACGTAAAAGCGATTGCCGATGCCTGTGCGCGCTCCAAGGAAGGTCGCCCCGACGAGTTCGTCGAAGTGACTGACACCGAAGAAGCCGCTGACGCCGACAGCAGCGCTGCCGCCGAGTAAACCGGTGGTCGATGCGGTGTCGTCACTGGTGCCGCATCACTTAAGAGGGGGCCTGGGCCCCCTTTTTCCCGCTTTGGGTTAATGCTTGGAGTGGGCAGTCTTGGGCCGACATCAATGTTGGCATAGCCGTGCAGGGTGAGATCATTCGGTCATGAACCGTTGCGACACTCGGCAAGGCGTTTAACTCTCAGCTAGAACCATTTCAGAGGTGAAATCTCATGGCCGCTATCAGCGCCTCTCAGGTTAAAGATCTTCGCGAACGCACCGGCTTGGGCATGATGGAGTGTAAAAAAGCACTCACCGAAGCGGGTGGCGACATCGAGGTTGCAATTGAGAACCTGCGTAAAAGCTCCGGCTTGAAAGCCGCGAAAAAAGCCGGCCGCACCGCTGCGGAAGGCGCCGTCGTGACCCGTGTTGCCGATGACGGCCGCTACGGTGTCATGGTGGAAATCAACTCCGAGACCGACTTCGTTGCCCGCGACGACAACTTCACCGCGTTTACCGACAAGATTGCTGATGCCTTCTTTGCTGCCAAAAGCGAAGACGTGGCCGCGGTAATGGACGGCGAGCTGGAAACTGCGCGCGAACAGCTGGTGCAGAAAATCGGCGAAAACATCGGCGTACGCCGTGCCGTGGTCGTTGAAGCGGCTGACGGTGGCGTTGTCGGTGAGTACGTTCACGGCGGCCGTATCGGTGTGCTGACCGTGCTGACCGGTGGCAACGCCCAGGTGGCGAAAGACGTTGCCATGCACGTGGCGGCGATCAATCCGTCCGTTGCCCACCCGGAAAACATGCCTCAGGAAGAGCTGGACGCCGAAAAGGCGATTATCCTGGCGCAGCCTGACATGGCCGGCAAGCCGGAACAGATTGCTGAAAAAATGGTGCAGGGTCGTCTCAAGAAGTACCTGGCCGAAAACAGCCTGACCGAGCAGCCGTTCGTCAAAGACCCCAATCAGACCGTTGCCGAGTTCGTCAAAGCGGCCGGCGGCGAAGTGGTTGGCTTTACCCGCTTTGAAGTGGGCGAAGGCATCGAGAAAGAAGAAGTCGACTTTGCCAAGGAAGTTATGGAACAGGCTGGCCGTCGTTAAGGTCAGACATTCCAGTTGTAGGTTGGCGTGCGCGCGAGCGCACGCCTTCGCGTATCCAGCCCCTGCATAATGAAGGGGTGATGCCGCTTGTCGGCGCTCAGGTCTGCCCTAGGAGAATTGCCATGTCGCGCGATGTTCAAGAACCGCTTACCTCCCTGTCCAGCAAGTCCAAAGCCGACGGTTCGAAGTCAAAGTACAAACGTATTTTGCTCAAGCTGTCCGGCGAAGCGCTTATGGGAGATCATGATTTTGGCATTGACCCGAAGGTGCTGGACCGGATGGCGCTGGAAATTGGCCAGCTAGTGGGTATTGGCGTTCAAGTGGGTATCGTCATCGGTGGCGGCAATCTGTTCCGTGGGGCGGCGCTGAATGAAGCCGGCATGGACCGCGTTACCGGTGATCACATGGGTATGCTGGCAACCGTCATGAATGCCCTGGCGATGCGTGACGCGCTGGAACGTTCCAATATTCGCTCGCGGGTAATGTCGGCGATTCCCATGAGTGGGGTTGTCGAGCACTATGACCGTCGCACGGCTATCCGTTATTTGACGTCCGGCGACGTGGTGCTGTTTTCCGCCGGGACCGGCAACCCGTTCTTCACCACCGACTCCGCCGCCTGCCTGCGGGGTATCGAAGTCGATGTCGATGTGGTGATCAAGGCAACCAAGGTTGACGGTGTATACAATAAAGACCCGGTGAAACATCCCGACGCCATCAAGTATGAACAGCTCAGCTATGATGATGCGCTTGATCAAAAGCTTGGCGTCATGGATTTGACCGCTATCTGCCTGGTACGTGACCATGACATGCCGGTGCGGGTGTTTGACATGAACAAGCCTGGTGCCCTGCTGAATTTAGTAGTCGGGGGCAAGGAAGGCACGCTGATAGACAGAGGGTAACGACGTGATTAATGACATTAAGAAAGATGCTGAGTCTCGCATGAAGAAAAGCGTCGAGGCGCTGCATGGCAATTTCAACAAGATTCGTACCGGGCGTGCCCATCCCAGCATTCTAGATGCGATCACCGTGGAATATTACGGCGGGCAGGTGCCGCTCAATCAGGTAGCGTCGGTAAACGTTGAAGACGCGCGCACGCTGTCGATCTCTCCCTGGGAACAGAGCATGGTGCAGAAGATCGAGAAGGCCATCATGACCGCTGATCTGGGCCTCAACCCGGCCAGTGCCGGCAACGTGATTCGTGTGCCGATGCCGATGCTCACCGAAGAGACGCGCAAGGGCTACATCAAGCAGGCGCGCAGCGAGGCTGAGCATGCCCGGGTGGCGGTGCGTAACGTCCGTCGCGACGCCAACGGTGACTTCAAATCGTTGTTGAAAGATAAAGACATTACCGAAGACGATCAGCGTGAAGGCGAAGACGCCATTCAGAAGCTGACCGATAAATACATTGCCGAGATCGACAAGGCCCTGGCTGCGAAAGAGCAGGACTTGATGCAGGTGTAATGATCGGATGTTCACGCCGCGGGCAGCAGTGCTGCCCGCTCAGCCATCCATGATTGGCTTTTCTATGATTGATCTTTGGTGCAAGCATTCATGACGTCACCGCAGCTTCCCGGACAACGACCGGACGATGCCAAGGCGCGCGAAGTCGCGCAGGAATCGGTGCCGTCCCACGTGGCGATTATTATGGACGGTAATAATCGCTGGGCGCGAGCCCGCGGCCTGTCTGGCGCGCGCGGGCACCGTGCTGGCGTGGAAGCCGTCAGAGCCGTTATTCAGCGCGCCGCCGAGCGCGGTGTCGAAACGCTCAGCCTGTTCGCCTTTTCCAGCGAGAACTGGAAGCGCCCGGCGTCAGAGGTCAACGCGCTGATGGAGCTTTTTTTGATGGCACTCAAGCGCGAGGTGAAAAAGCTGCATGAGCGCAACATTCGGCTGTCGATTATCGGCGAGCAGCGTGGTTTTTCCCATGCGATCCAAAAGCATATTCAGCGGGCTGAGTCGCTGACCGCCAACAACACCGGCATGCACCTGGTGATCGCGGCCAATTACGGCGGCCAGTGGGACATTGCCCAGGCCGCCCGTCGGCTGGCTGAGCAGGCGGTGGCCGGCGAGATTTCTCCGTCCGCGATCGATGAGCAGCAAATGGATCGGGCGATGGGCGGGAGCACATATGTTCCGCCTATCGACCTGTGTATTCGTACCAGCGGTGAACAGCGGCTTTCGAATTTTATGCTCTGGCAGCTGGCCTACGCTGAACTGCACTTCTCACCGTTACTCTGGCCCGATTTTCAGGCGGACGCCTTCGACGAGGCGCTGGCGGATTTCTGCCGGCGCCAGCGGCGATTCGGCATGACCGACGAACAGTTAGAGGCCCAAGGTGCTTAAACAGCGAGTGATGACGGCCGCCTGGTTAGCGCCTCTGGTGCTGGCGGGTCTCTTCGGTTTGCAGGGCGGCGGCTATGCGCTATTCACAGCCTTCGTCATGCTGCTGGGGGCGTGGGAGTGGACCAATCTGGCGGGCGTGGAGCAGCCGCTCAAGCGAGCTGCGCTGGTCGCGGGCTGTGCCGTTCTGATCCTGTTGATGTGGCTGACCGGCACGACGTATGCCGAATGGCCGCTGTGGCTGGCCGCTGTCGGCTGGCTGGCCAACCTTTTATGGGTCATGCGCTATCCTGGCCTCACTGCGCAATGGCGTTCCACGCCGGGTCGGCTGTTGATGGGGCTTTGGGTGCTGTTGCCCTGCTGGGTGGGCTTTAACATCCTGCGCGAGAGCGGCGCGGTCTGGCTGCTGTTTGTGCTGTTGCTCGTCTGGGCGGCTGACATCGGCGCCTACTTTGCCGGCCGTCGCTGGGGTAGGCGTAAGCTGGCGCCCCGTGTCAGTCCCGGCAAGTCGTGGGAAGGCGTGTTTGGCGGCATGGCGGCAACCACCCTGTTAGCGGTTGGCTTTGCCATCGGCTTGTCGCTTGGGCTTGGCGAGAGCATCGCGCTGGTCGTGATCACCCTGCTGGTCACGTTGATCTCGGTGCTGGGCGATTTATTGGAGAGCATGCTCAAGCGCTACCGTGACGTTAAAGACTCGAGCCAGCTGCTACCGGGCCACGGCGGTGTGCTGGACCGTATCGATAGCTTGACCGCGGCGATTCCCCTGTTCGCACTGCTCTACCTACAGGTGCTGAGTCTATGACCTCGACTGCCAGGCAGCGCGTCACGGTGTTGGGCTCTACCGGGTCCATCGGGACCAGCACGCTTGACGTCATCGCCCGCCATCCTGAACGTTATCAAGTGCATGCGCTGACCGCGCATACGTCCAAAGAGACGCTACTTAGCCAATGCCTTGCCTTTCGCCCGGCCGTCGCGGTGCTTGCCAAAGAAGCCGATGCCCACTGGCTGCGTGCCGAGCTTGGTCGATTGAAGCAGGCCACGGAAGTCATGGTGGGTCCAGAGGCACTCTGCGATGTCGCCCGGGATGCCAGCGTCGATGTGGTCATGGCGGCCATCGTGGGGGCGGCGGGACTATTGCCCTCGTTAGCCGCTGCCGAGGCGGGCAAGCGTGTGCTGTTGGCGAACAAGGAGGCCCTGGTGATGAGCGGGGCGCTGTTTATGCAGGCCGTGGAACGCTCGGGGGCGACGCTATTGCCGATCGATTCCGAACATAACGCCATCTATCAGTGTCTACCTCCTGAGCACCGTGGTGGTCTTGCACGCCATGGTGTCTCGCAGCTGCTGTTGACGGCCTCTGGCGGGCCTTTTCGCACCTGGAGTGACGCGGCGATTGAAAAGGTTACGCCCGAACAGGCGTGTGCTCACCCCAACTGGTCGATGGGGCGAAAGATATCCGTAGACAGCGCCACCTTGATGAACAAAGGGCTTGAGCTGATAGAGGCATGCTGGCTGTTTGACGCCACGCCCGACCAGATCCAGGTCGTGGTCCATCCCCAGAGCGTCATTCACTCGATGGCGGCCTATCACGACGGCTCGGTGCTTGCCCAGCTAGGCAACCCCGATATGCGCACGCCCATTGCATTTGGGCTGGCATGGCCGGAGCGCATCGATGCGGGCGTCGCGGCGCTGGATCTGTTTCAGGTGGCGCGTCTCGATTTCGAGTCTGCCGACGAAGCACGTTTTCCCTGCCTGCCGCTTGCCCGCGAGGCCATGCGTCGCGGCGGTGTGGCACCGGTGGTGTTAAACGCTGCCAATGAGGTGGCGGTCGAGGCTTTTCTCGACCACCGGCTGGGTTTTCTCGAGATCAGTCAGCTGGTGGAAGAAGCCCTGTCAGCGCCCATCGACGGTCGCGCCGATTGTCTTGAAAGCGTATTGTCGGCCGATCAGCGCGCGCGCGAGCATGCCGCTGGCTGGCTGAAACGTTGGTCCGCCTAATGATCTCAGCGCGGCTGAATCGTACACCGAGGAGTATCCTGTGGGCCTGATACAAAACATTTTGGCGGTGATCGTGGTGCTGGGCCTGTTGGTCACTTTCCATGAGTTTGGCCACTTCTGGGTGGCACGCCGCTGTGGGGTCAAGGTGCTGCGCTTTTCGGTGGGCTTTGGCAAACCGCTCTGGTCGCGGGTGGACCGCCATGGCACCGAGTTTGCCATCGCCGCCATTCCCCTTGGTGGCTACGTCAAGATGCTCGACGAGCGTGAAGCACCCGTGCCTGACGAGCAGCTCGATCAGGCCTTCAACCGCAAAACGGTATGGCAACGTATTGCGGTTGTGGCAGCCGGTCCCATTGCCAACTTCCTGCTGGCCATTGTGGCGTATTGGGCGTTGTTTGTAGCGGGCACCACGGCGGTTGCGCCGATGGTCGGTGAGACGACGCCCAACTCGCCAGCGGCGGAAGCCGGTCTTGCCCAGGGTGATGAGATTACCGCGATTCAGGGCGAGGAGGTCAGCAACTGGGAAGCGATCAATCTGAAGCTTGTCTCGATGATCGGCTTCAGCGGTGACCTGACCATCGAGGCGCGCCCTGAGGGTGAGAACGACGTGAAGGTTTACCAGCTGCCGCTAAGCGATTACCTGACGCGGCAGGACCCGCCCCAGCCGCTGGAAACGCTGGGTCTCACCCCTTGGCAACCTGAGATTCCTGCCACGCTTGGCCAGGTGATCGACGGCGAAGCGGCCGCAGAGGCCGGGCTTGAGGTGGGTGATCTCATCATCGCGGTGGATGGAGCGCCCGTCGCGGATTGGATGGCATTCGTCAACGTGATTCGCGGCAGCCCCGGTGAGTCGCTGGACATTGAATTCGAGCGTGAGGGCGAGCGGCAGACCACGACCCTGACCCCCGGTCGTAACAGCCTGGAGACAGGCGTCGAGATTGGCTACATTGGGGCAGGCGCCGAGCCGGTGACCTGGCCTGAAGAGTTTCAGCGCGAGATTCGCTACGGCCCCATTGAAGCCGTTGGCCAGTCGCTTGAGCGCACGGCTGACATGACCCTGTTGACCGTAGACGCTATTCGCAAGATGCTGGTAGGGCTGATTTCACCGTCCAATCTGTCAGGGCCGATTACCATTGCGCAGATTTCAGGTGACTCAGCCCGAGCGGGTATGGAAGCATTTGTAAGCTTTCTAGCGTATCTTTCCATTAGCCTCGGGGTGTTGAATTTATTGCCCATCCCCGTGCTGGATGGTGGTCATCTGCTTTATTATTTCTTGGAGGTCGTGCGCGGGCGGCCGGTCTCCGAGCAAACCCAAGCCATCGGCTTACGTATCGGGCTTGCCATGGTCGGCACCCTGATGCTGATGGCCCTGTATTTTGATCTGATGCGCCTCTGGTAACGACGCGTGTAGTGCCTAGGATGCCTTGTCATCTGCCTGCACAAATGTATATGGTGCCTGTTTGAATCCATAGGCAGACCAACGCGAGCGAAATGACTGCATGAAAATCAAGACCTTTGGAATGGCGTTACTCTTACTGGCGGGCGCCAGCGGTGCCCAAGCACAATCCTTTGAAGTTTCGGACATTCGTGTGGAAGGACTGCAGCGGGTATCCGCCGCCTCGGTCTTTAATGCGTTTCCTGTCAGTGCCGATGATCGGGTTAGCGAAAGCGAGCTTGCAGAAGCGTCACGGGAACTCTTCGAAACCGGATTGTTTGAAGATGTATCGTTAGCCCGGGAAGGCGACGTGTTAGTGATTCAGGTCGTCGAACGCCCGACTATCGCCCAACTGAATATCAGCGGTAACGATCAAATTTCGGAAGATGATCTGCGCGAGGGGCTGTCCGAAGCGGGCATCGCCGAAGGCGAGGTGCTTCAGCTTTCCACCCTCGAGGAAATGGAGCGCGAGCTTGAAGGGGTGTACCAAGCCCAGGGCCGCTACAGCGCAGGCATCGAGACCAACGTCGAGGAAGTCGATGAAGGCCGGGTCAGCGTTGATATCGATATCAACGAAGGCGAAGTGGCTAAGATCCGCCAGATCAATATCGTCGGCAATGATGCTTTCGACGACGAGACCCTGCTCGATATCTTCGAGCTTGAGGACCGTCCTGGATTCTTGTTTGGCTGGTTCTCCAATGACGAATATTCCCGCGAGGCGTTGGCCGGCGACATCGAACGTTTGCGCTCGTACTACCTGGACCGCGGCTATGTCAATTTTGACGTGACCTCGACCCAGGTATCGATTGGCGACGACAAATCGGAAATCTTCATCACCCTCAATGTCGATGAAGGCAGTCAGTACCGCGTTGGCGACGTGCGTTTCACCGGCGACCTGGAAATCGATGAGCAGGAAGCCCAGGACCTGTTGACCGTTGAACGCGGTGAGATTTTCTCGCGTCAGGACCTGAATGCCTCAACGGAGGCGGTTCGCCAGCGCCTGGGTGCCGAAGGCTTTGCCTTCGCGGATGTGGAAGGCGTGCCAGAAGTTGCGGATGACGGTGAAACCGTGGATCTGGTGATTGCCGTTGATCCGGGCCAGCGTGCTTATGTGCGGCGTATCGAGTTCGTCGGCAACACGACCACCGACGATGAAGTCCTGCGCCGGGAAATGATTCAGATGGAAGGTGCCCCCGCCTCGACGGATTCGATTACCCAGTCGCGTCAACGTCTCGAGCGGTTGGGCTTTTTCAGTCAGGTGGAAGTCGATACCGAACAGGTACCCGGCGAGCCCGACAAGTTGGACGTTACCTATGATGTCGAAGAACAGCCCTCAGGCTCCGTGTCGGCAAGCGTTGGTTTCTCGCAAAGCGCCGGCGTCATTTACGGCGTGGGCCTATCGCAGAACAACTTCCTGGGCACGGGCAACCGTGTCAACGTAGGGGCTCAGCGAAGCGATACTTTTACCAGCGTCAACTTCGGGTTTACAGACCCCTACTGGACGCTTGACGGGATTTCGCGGGGCTACGATGTCTTCTATCGCGAATCCGATTACGAAGATTCCGATATCTCCAGCTATTCAACGGATGCCTTTGGTGCCGGGATCAACTTTGGCTACCCGATCAGCGAGCTGTCGCGGTTGAACTTTGGCGCCAGCGCCGAGGATACAACCGTCAAGACGTACCGTGATACCGCCTCTGAAATACGCCGCTATGTTCAGGATGAAGGTGACAATGCGCAAGCCCTGAAGCTCAATGCCAACTGGACGCGCAATAACCTCAACCGCGGCATCATGCCTACGGCGGGTAATTACCAGCGCCTCTCGCTGGAAACCGGTGCGCCGGGTAGCGATTCGGAATACTACAAGGTCAGCGCCCGTGCGCAGCAGCTGTTTGCCCTCAACGATGCGTGGTCACTGAAATTCAGCGGTGATCTAGGCTATGCCGATTCGCTGGGTGATGATGCCTATCCTTTCTATGAAAACTTCTACGCCGGTGGTTTGGGGTCAGTGCGCGGGTTTACTTCCAACACCCTCGGTCAGCGGACAACCCCTGCAGAGGAAGGCGGGCGAGACCGTACCCTTGGGGGTAACGTGCTGGTCGAAGGCAGCGCCGAAGTGATGTTCCCCGTGCCTTTTGTCGAGGATCAGGACTCTTTTCAGGCATCGCTGTTCTTAGATGCGGGTAATACGTTCTTGTCGTCCTGTTACGACGTGCTTGACGAAGATGCCAGCCGCCAGCGGTGTGACTCCGGCGTTGACCTCGGCGATCTTCGTTACAGCGCCGGGGTGGGGCTATCTTGGCTGACGCCGGTAGGGCCGCTGACCTTTGCGGTGGCCGAGCCACTGAATGATGAGAGTGAAGACGATACCCAGTTCTTCCAGTTCTCGTTAGGCCAGTCATTCTAATGTATTGACGCGCGCCGCAAGGCGCGCCCGCTTCACGAAAAGGAGTTGCAACCATGCGTAAGCTCACTGGGGTCGTTTGTCTGCTGGGTGCCATGGTGTTATCGGTACAGGCGCAAGCGGAAGAGGTGGCAGTACTTGACTGGCGTGCGGCGTTGATGAACAGCGAGTCTGCGCAATCCTCCATCAGCCGCCTGGAAAGCGAGGTGGGTGAGGAGCAGCGCGAGGCAGAAAGCCTGGGTAATGAACTGCAGGGACTTCAGGAGCGTTTGCAGAACGAGGGCGAGACGATGCCCGAAGCCGAGCGCGAGTCCTTGATTGCCGAGCTGCAGGAAAAGGGTCAGCGTTTTGAACAGCTACGCCAGCAGATTGGCCAGGCGCAGCAGCGCTCCGAGCAGCAGTTTCTGGAAGGCGCCGAGCCCAAGCTTGAGCAAGCCGTCGAACAGGTTATCGATCGCCATGGCATAGAAGTGCTGGTTGAGCCCCAGGGTGTGCTGCATTCATCGAGAGACCTGCCCAACGTGACGGATGAAGTGACGCAAATTTTTAATTCGCTCAACTAAATACCCATAACGATCGGTGCGGCCCTGCCGCACCAAAGGTGCTTTGGCCGCCCATGACCCACGCTTCTCACGACCTAACGCTTGCGGATATTGCCCGCCATCTGAACGTCGCCTTCGAGGGTGACGGGACCCAGCCCATTAGAGGGCTGGCGACACTCAAGGAAGCCCAGAACGACCAGGTGGCGTTTTTGGCCAATCGTGCTTATCTGAAAGATCTGGCTGTGACCCAGGCGGCCGCCGTTTTGCTCCATCCCCAGCACGCTCAGGACTGCCCCGTCCCTTGCCTGGTGATCGACAATCCCTACTTGGGCTACGCCCAGCTGTCCCAGCTTTTCGATCCGCTGCCCGCACGAGATGTGGCGGGTATCCATCCCACCGCCGTGGTGGCCGAGAGCGCTACGCTAGGCGCCGGCGTCAGCGTTCAGGCCAACGCGGTGATTGAAGACGGCGTGGTATTGGGTGAGGGCGTGGTCGTCGGTGCCGGGAGCGTGGTGGGTGCCGATAGCGTGCTGGGGGATCACACCCGATTGCACGCTAACGTGACCGTTTGTCATGGCGTGGTGATTGGCCAGCGTGTGATTCTGCAAAGCGGCTGCGTGATCGGGGGCGATGGCTTCGGCTTTGCCCATGACGGTGGCCAGTGGCACAAGATCGCCCAGTTGGGCGGCGTTGTGCTGGGTGACGACGTGGAAGTCGGCAGCTGCTCTAATATCGATCGGGGGGCGCTGGGCAACACCGTGATCGGCAACGATGTGAAGATCGACAGCCAGGTGCAAATTGCCCATAACGTCACGGTCGGCGATCACAGCGCGCTGGCCGGCTGTTCAGGCATTGCGGGGTCTACCCATGTGGGGAAACACTGCATGCTCGGCGGCGGCGCTGGGGTGGCAGGCCACCTGACGATCTGCGACGGCGTTCAAATCACCGGTATGAGCCTGGTCACCAACTCGATTCATCAACCCGGCGTGTACTCCTCGGGTACTGGTGCCATGCGCAATGCGCAGTGGCGCAAAAATGCCGTTCGTTTCAAACAGCTTGACGACATCGCTAATCGCTTGTCTCGCTTGGAAAAATACCATCGCGGCCAGTCGTGACTGTGTGAATTTGGCAGTGAGTCGGTTGAGGCTTACCCGCAGCGCGTTATAATCCACTGCCTTTTGATCGGCTTGAGGGTCGATATTGCCTGCTACGACAGGGTTTTTGTCTTTTTAGAGGTCGCTACGATGGTTATGGATATTAACGAAATTCGCGAGTACTTGCCGCATCGCTACCCGTTTTTGCTGATTGATCGGGTAACGCAGCTCACCAAGGGCGAATCCATCGTTGCGTATAAAAACGTTAGCATTAACGAGCCGTTCTTTAACGGTCATTTTCCTCATCATCCGATCATGCCGGGCGTGCTGGTGATTGAAGCACTGGCCCAGGCCTGCGGTATCCTGGGGTTTAAAACGGTCAACAAACTTCCCGCCGACGGCTATGTGTATTATTTGGTGGGAAGTGATAACGTGCGCTTCAAGCGTCCGGTCATGCCCGGTGACCAATTGGTACTTGAGGCCAACGTCATTCGCGGCAAGCGCGGCATTTGGAAGTTTGCCTGCCGGGCAACGGTGGATGGCGAACTCGCCTGCGAAGCAGAGATTATTTGTGCTGAGAGGAAAGTAGCTTGATACATCCTACTGCCCTTGTTGACCCCGCCGCGCGGCTTGCCGATGACGTCGAGGTTGGCCCGTTTAGTGTGATCGGCCCGGATGTCACCATTGGAGCCGGCTCGGTCATCGGCCCGCATGTGGTGGTCAAGGGCCCAACCGCCCTGGGTGAGCGTACACGAATTTTTCAGTTTGCCTCCGTGGGCGAGGATTGCCAGGATAAGAAGTACGCGGGCGAGCCCACGCGTCTGGTGATGGGCGATGACAACGTGATTCGCGAAGGGGCCACGATCCATCGCGGTACCGTTCAGGATCGTGGGGAAACCACCATCGGATCGCGTAACCTGATGATGGCGTACGTGCACGTCGGTCACGACTGTGTGATTGGGGATGACTGCATCCTGGCCAACCAGGTAACCCTGGCCGGCCACGTGACGGTGGGCAATTTCGCGATTCTCGGTGGTTTGGCCGCCGTGCATCAGTTCTGTTATTTTGGCGACCATGCCATGGCGGGCGGCGGCTCGATCATTACCAAAGACACGCCTGCCTATGTCATGATCAACGGCAATCCCGCCGAAGCCCGCGGGCTCAATCTGGTGGGTCTCAAACGCCGCGGTTTCAGCCGTGAAGCGGTCAATGCGCTGAGCGCCTCCTACAAGCTGGTATACCGACAGGGTTTGACCGTCGAGCAGGCGCTCAGCGAAATGCGTCGCCAGTATCCGCTACCCGAAGTGTCTCACTTCGCTGATTCCATCGAGCGTTCAACCCGCGGTATTACCCGCTAAACGGCGGTTTTTCATGGGGCTTCAGCGCATCTACTTAGTAGCAGGTGAGCTCTCCGGAGATATTCTGGGGGCGGGCCTAATGCGCGAGCTGAACGCGCGCCATCCCGGGGTTGAGTTTCGCGGCATCGGCGGCCCGCGGATGGAAGCTCAGGGGCTCAACAGTCGCTTTCCCCTCGAAACCCTTTCGGTGATGGGCCTTGTTGAAGTCATCAAGCACCTGCCGGAACTGATTCGCGTGCGCCGTGCGCTGCGTCAAGAGGCTGAGGCCTGGCAGCCCGATATCATGATCGGCATCGATGCCCCCGACTTCAACATTGGCCTGGAGAAGCAGCTGCGCGAGGCGGGCATTAAAACCGCGCACTACGTCAGCCCGTCGGTCTGGGCTTGGCGGCAGGGGCGGGTGAAAAAAATTGCCAAGGCCGTCGATGGCATGCTGACGCTGCTGCCCTTTGAGGCGGCCTTCTATCGCCGCCATCAGGTCCCGGTGGCTTTCGTCGGTCATCCGCTGGCCGATGAGCTGCCTCTTGAAAATGACCGTCAACGTACCCGTCAGTCTCTTGGCCTGCATCCGCAAGCGCCGGTCCTGGCGTTGCTGCCTGGCTCCCGGGGCAACGAGATCCGCTTTTTAGGCACCACGTTTTTACAGGCGGCGGAACAGCTTTGCCAGCGGCATCCGTCACTTCAGGTAGTCATTCCGGCTGCCAGCGCGCAGCGCCACGCGGAAATCGATCAGCTGCTGCAGGCGTATCCAGCGCTTGAAGCGCGCGTTACGCTGCTGGATGGCCAGGCCCGCGAGGCGATGGTGGCAAGCGATGCCGTCCTGCTGGCCTCGGGCACGGCCGCCCTGGAGGCCATGCTGTGCCACCGCGCCATGGTGGTCGCCTATAAAATGGCGCCGATGACGCACTGGCTGGCCAAACGACTGGTCAAGACGTCCTGGGTGTCGTTGCCTAACCTGATCGCTCAGCAGACGATGGTTCCCGAACTCATTCAGGAGGCCGCGACCCCCGCGGCGATTGCCGACCAGCTGAGCACGCTTCTGACTAACAAGGCCGACCGGGACGCCTTGGAAGCGCGCTTTGCCACGCTGCATGCTACGCTCCAGCGCAACGCCAGCCGTCGTGCAGCGGATGCCATCGATGCACTCGTCGCCGGGCAGCCGCTGGACGTAGAGGATGACGCTATCGATGGGTATTAACGTCCTTGACTATCCGCCGCTGATCATCGATTACGCCGGGGCCCGCCTGGCCGGGGTCGATGAAGTTGGCCGCGGGCCGCTTGTCGGCAGCGTGGTGGCGGCCGCGGTCATCCTGGATCCGGCCAATCCCATTGATGGGCTAACCGATTCCAAAAAGCTGACCGCCCGCAAGCGCGAGACCCTGGATACGCTGATCCGCGAGCGGGCACTGGCGTTCAGCGTGGCCGAGGCCGATGCCGCCGAAGTCGACCAGCTCAATATCTACCACGCCACGCACCTGGCCATGCGCCGCGCTATCGATGGCCTGGCCCCGGCGGCGGAATACCTGCTGGTGGATGGCAACCGGCTGCCCGGGCATGCGCTGCCCGGTCAGGCAGTGGTGAAGGGCGACGCCCGCCATGCAGCAATCGCCGCTGCCTCGATTCTGGCCAAGGTTGCCCGGGATGCGCAGATGGTCAGCCTGGATATGCGCTATCCTGAGTATGGCTTCGCGCGCCATAAGGGCTACCCGACCAAAGAGCACCTGGCAGCCCTTGCGGTTCACGGACCACTGGCCGAACATCGCCGAAGCTTTGCGCCGGTGCAGCGTCAGTTGGCGCTGTAATAACGTATCCTCTTCTTTTTTTACCTAGCGGTTTGCTGAGAGTCTAATGACAGTTCCGTTCGTTCATCTACGTTTGCACAGTGAATACTCCCTGGTTGATGGCCTGGTAAAGCTCAAGTCCCTTGTCAGCACGACCGCTGAGCGCGGGATGCCGGCGCTGGCGCTGACCGACGAAGCTAACCTGTTTGGGCTGGTGAAGTTCTACAAGGCCGCCCAGGGAGCGGGGCTGAAGCCGATCATCGGCAGCGATTTATGGTTGCATAACCCCCACGACGACGCGCATCCCTATCGCATCACGCTGCTGGCGATGAACGAGGAGGGTTACCGCAACCTCACCGAGCTGATTTCCAGAGGTTGGACCGACGGCCAGCGCCAGGGGCGGGCGATCCTCGACAAGCAGTGGGTCCTGGATCAAAGTGCCGGCCTGATCGCACTGTCGGGCGGACGCGAGGGCGAGATAGGCCGCCACCTGCTCTCCGAGCACGAGCGCGAAGCGACAGTGCTGCTCGAGGAGTGGCAGCGGGCCTTCCCGGATCGTTTCTATCTCGAGCTGATCCGTACCGGACGCCCCCTCGAGGAAAGCTGTGTGCACCAAAGCGTCAAGCTGGCCATTGAGACAGGCACCCCGGTGGTGGCGACCAACGACGTGCGCTTTCTGGAGCGCGACGATTTCTGGGCGCACGAGACCCGAGTAGCGATCGGCGAAGGCAAAGCCCTCGACGATCCCCGCCGCGAACGGCGCTACACCGAAGAGCAATACCTGAAAAGCCCCGAGGAGATGGCCGAGCTGTTTGCGGATATCCCCGAGGCGCTTGAAAACAGCGTGATGATCGCCGAGCGCTGCAGCGTCGACGTACGCCTGGGCGAAATATTCCTGCCCGAGTTCGGCATTCCCGAGGGCATGACCCAGGACGAATTTTTCCGCAAGGTGTCCCACGACGGCCTGACGGACCGCCTGGACTTTCTCTTCCCCGCGGAGCGTTACCCCCGGGACGGGGAGGAGTATCAGGCGATCGACCAGCGTTACCGGGAGCGGCTTGACTTCGAGCTGAACATCATTATCCAGATGGGCTTCCCCGGCTACTTCCTGATCGTGATGGACTTTATCCAGTGGGCCAAGGACAACAACGTGCCGGTGGGCCCCGGACGCGGCTCCGGTGCAGGGTCGCTGGTGGCCTACGCGCAGAAGATCACCGACCTGGATCCCATCGGCTACGACCTGCTGTTTGAGCGCTTTCTCAACCCCGAACGTGTCTCCATGCCCGACTTCGACGTCGACTTTTGCATGGAAAAGCGCGACAAGGTCATCGACTACGTCGCCGACCGCTACGGCCGCAACGCGGTATCGCAGATCGTCACGTTCGGCACCATGGCTGCCAAGGCCGTGGTACGCGACGTAGCCCGTGCCCAGGGCAAGCCTTACTCGCTTGGCGACAAGCTCTCCAAGCTGATTCCCTTTGAAGTGGGCATGACGCTGGACAAGGCGATCGAGCAGGAAGCGGCGCTGAAAGAGTTTATCGACAGCGACGAAGAAGCCGAAGAAATCTGGGAAATGGCCCTTAAGCTTGAGGGCACCACTCGGGGCACCGGCAAGCACGCCGGGGGCGTGGTCATTGCGCCCACCAAGCTCACCGATTTCTCGCCGCTGCTATGCGACGAAGACGGTTCTGGTCTGATGGTGCAGTTCGATAAAAACGATATCGAAGACGCTGGCCTGGTGAAGTTCGACTTTCTGGGGTTGCGCACGCTGACGATTATCGACTGGGCGCTGGAAATGGTCGACAAGGTCCGCGAGGCCAACGATCAGGGGCCTCTCAATATCGACGCCATTCCGCTCGACGATGGCAAAACCTTCGAGATGCTCAAGCGCGCCGAGACCACGGCGGTCTTCCAGCTCGAATCCCGCGGCATGAAGGAGCTGATCAAGCGCCTGCTGCCCGACTCCCTCGACGACATGATCGCCCTGGTGGCGCTGTTCCGCCCCGGCCCGCTGCAGTCGGGCATGGTCGATGACTTCATCAACCGTAAGCACGGCCGCGCTGAAGTATCTTATCCACACCCGGATTATCAGCACGAACTGTTGAAACCTGTGCTGGCGCCCACCTACGGCATCATCCTGTACCAGGAACAGGTCATGCAGATCGCCCAGGTGATGGCCGGCTATACGCTCGGCCAGGCCGACATGCTGCGCCGCGCGATGGGTAAGAAGAAGCCCGAGGAAATGGCCAAGCAGCGCGCCGGCTTCATGGAAGGCTGCGCAGCCAACGGCATCGATAAGGACCTGGCGGGCAATATCTTTGACCTGGTGGAAAAATTCGCCGGCTACGGTTTCAACAAGTCGCACTCAGCCGCCTACGCGCTGGTCTCTTACCAGACTGCCTGGCTCAAGGCGCACTATCCAGGGCCGTTCATGGCGGCCGTAATGTCCACCGAAATGGATAACCTGGATAAAGTCGTTCCGCTGATCGAGGAGTGTCGCCATCTCAAACTGACGGTGACGCCGCCGGACGTCAACGTGGGCGGCTACAAGTTCACCGTGGATACCGAAGGCCGCGTCGTGTACGGTCTCGGCGCGATTCGCGGCGTCGGTGAAGGCCCGATTGGTGCCATCGTAGAGGCCCGTCAAGAGGGCGGCGACTTTACCGACCTGTTCGATTTCTGCAAGCGCATCGATCCCAAGCGCATGAACAAGCGTACCCTGGAAGCGCTGATTCGTTCCGGAGCGCTGGACAACCTGGGGCCGAATCGTGCCGTGCTCGCCGCGGCCATGGAGGACGCGCTCAAGGCCGCCGCGCAAAATCACGCCAACCAGAACCTGGGCATGCTGGACATGTTCGGCGAGGCGTTCACCGCCGACGAGGAGGCAGTCGACGTCTATGCCGAATACCGTCATGCGCGTGAGTGGACCGACCGTGAACGGTTATCCGGCGAAAAGGATACCCTGGGGCTTTATCTGACCGGCCATCCGATCGATGAGTACGAACGCGAGCTGAAAAGGTTTGTCTCCACCCGCATCAGCGATTTGAAACCCTCGCGTGATCCGCAGCGGGTGGCCGGGCTGGTGGTCGCCATGCGCACCATGAAATCAAAGCGCGGCGATACAATGGCGTTCATTACCCTGGATGACCGTACCGGGCGGATCGAGGCGTCGCTATTTGGCGAGCTCTTCGAGCAGCTGCGCGGCCAGATCGCCGCCGACGAAGTGGTGATTGTCGAAGGCGAAGTCTCCAACGATGACTTTTCCGGCGGGCTCAAGCTGCGCGGCAAGGACGTCACTCCCATGGTCGCGGCGCGCATGCGCTTTGCTCAGGCGGTGGAGCTGGCGCTGGATGCCAAGCAGCTCAACGGCCGTCTGGTCGAGAGCCTGCGCGAAAGCCTCTCGCCCTTCCGCGACGAGGCCGGGCTGCCGGTGCGCCTGCAGTATCGCCACCCCGATGCGGTCGGCTGGCTGGAGCTTGCCGATGAGTGGAAGGTAGCGCCCAGCGACGATTTGCTGCTCACCCTGCGCGATGTCCAGGGGCAGGTAGGCGTCCAGCTACGCTACAAGTAACGCGCGTTCTTCGCGGTGCCTTGCGTGATAGGGTCAGGGTGCGATAATGGCGTCATACATGCGCGTTTCGACAAGGCTTATTTTTAACAGGCAGAGCCGATGAATCCTAATTATCTCGATTTTGAACAGCCGATTGCCGAGCTTCAGGCAAAAATTGAAGAGCTGCGTCTGGTCAGTTCCGATAGCCAGGTCAATCTTTCCGATGAAATCGCCCGGCTGGAAGAAAAAAGCCGCAAGCTGACGGAATCGATCTTCAAGGATCTAACGCCTTGGCAGGTGTCCCAGCTGTCGCGGCACCCCCAGCGTCCCTACACGCTGGACTATCTTGAGCACATGTTCAGCGATTTTGACGAGCTGCACGGCGATCGCAATTTCGGCGACGATGCCGCCCTGGTAGGCGGCGTGGCGCGCCTCGATGACAAGCCGGTCATGGTGATCGGCCACCAGAAAGGCCGCGACGTGAAGGAAAAGGTGCGGCGCAATTTTGGCATGCCGCGTCCCGAAGGCTACCGCAAAGCCTGTCGTCTGATGGAAATGGCCGAGCGTTTCAAAATGCCGGTGCTGACCTTCATCGACACGCCGGGCGCCTATCCGGGGATCGACGCCGAAGAGCGCGGTCAGTCCGAAGCGATTGCCTATAACCTGGCGGTCATGTCGCGCCTCAAGACGCCGATCATCTCCACGGTGGTGGGCGAGGGCGGATCCGGCGGCGCGCTGGCCATCGGCGTCTGCGATGAGCTGCAGATGCTGCAGTATTCGACCTATTCGGTGATCTCGCCGGAAGGCTGCGCATCGATTCTGTGGAAGAGCGCCGACAAGGCCTCCGACGCCGCTCAGGCGATGGGCATTACCGCCGAGCGACTGAAAGAGCTGGGCTTTGTCGACTCGCTGATCAAGGAGCCGTTGGGCGGCGCGCACCGCCATCCGGTGACCACCTCCGAGCGCGTCAAGGAAGCCATGTTGGCCAGCATTGACCGCCTGCAGGGCATGGACACGGACGCGCTTCTGGCGCGCCGCTACGACCGCCTGATGAGCTATGGCGCCCCAGCCGCCTGAGCCGCTGATTGACCTGCTCAATGACGCCCTGGTGGAAACCCCACCGGGGCGCTCTATTTGGGTGGCCCTATCCGGCGGACTCGATTCGTCGTTGTTGGTGACCCTGGCCGCTGAGGTCTGCAAGCGTCACCAGCGACCGCTCAGGGCGCTCCACGTCAATCATGCCCTGCAACCGGCCGCCGAGGCGTTCGAGGCCCACTGCGAGACCCTGTGTGCGGCGCTGGATGTGCCGCTTACGGTGGACAGAGTGACGGTCGAACGTCACGGAGAAGGCCTTGAAGGCGCTGCCCGCCGGGCCCGCCTTGATGCCTTTGGGCGCCATGTTCCTCCTGGCGATACGCTGTGGCTGGCGCAGCATCAGAACGACCAGGCCGAAACGCTGCTGCTGGCGGCGCTGCGGGGCAGCGGTATCCGCGGGCTTGCGGCGATGCCCTATCGGCGCGATTGGCAGGGCATTACCCTGCTGCGCCCCTGGCTCGACGTTAGTCGCCAACAGCTGGCCGACACCGCCAATACGTTAGCTCTCGACTGGTGCGACGACCCGACCAATCAGGACCTGGGCCTGGACCGCAACCGCCTGCGTCACCGGGTGTTCCCCGCGCTTGAGGCGCGCTGGCCCGAGGCGCAGCGTGGGCTTGCGCAAAGCGCGCAACACGCCGGCGAGGCCGACCAGCTGTTGGCTGCCTACGCCGGTGAGGAGCTGCAGACGCTGACGCATGCCGACGGCAGTTTCGACGCGGTCGTGCTTGGCCGGCGTGACCGTCCCCGGCAGCGATTGCTGGTGCGCGCCGCGTGCCAGCAGGCGGGGCTGCCCACCCCGCCCCGCCAGCGACTGGAAACACTGCTTGACCAGCTGAGCGCCGGGCGGGATGCCCAGGTGCGCGTCACCTGGCCCGGAGCCGAAGCGCGGGTCTGGCGGCACTGCCTGTATCTGATGCCTCCCTTGACGGACCTTCCTCTCTGGCAGACAGCGTGGGACGGCCAGCCGGGGCTGATGACGCCGCTTGGTCCGCTGACGCTGGCGCTGGACACCCAGCGGCCGGTCATACTGCGCTGGCGACAGGGCGGAGAGGTGATTCGTCTGCCCGAACGCGGGCGGCGCGATGTGAAGCGGCTGCTGCAAGCGGCGCAGCTACCCCCCTGGCAGCGTGAACGGCTCATCATGGTGATGCAGGGGAGCGAGTGCCTGGGCGTGATAGAGCCCCCCGGCACGCTTTTGTGGGGTGCAGAAGGGGCTACCTTTGATGGGCGGGCGACTCAGCAAGGGTCAGCCTGAAACCAGCCGAGTCCATGTAGTTCTGCTCTTGTTCAAGGTCGGTACTCAGCAGCGTGGGTTCGTCGCTTTCGGGCAGCGTGATGGTCATATCATCGCCGCTCGCGACGATGTC
This sequence comes from Halomonas sp. HL-48, assembly GCF_001314875.1. Lineage (GTDB taxonomy): Bacteria > Pseudomonadota > Gammaproteobacteria > Pseudomonadales > Halomonadaceae > Vreelandella. The sequence continues at coordinate 109,491 of NZ_LJZS01000004.1, read as the reverse complement.
GGGCAGCGGCGGGGCGCTCTCAGGTCGCGAATGGTTCAGCAGTACCGCCAAACGCAGCAGGCGCGCCAGCTTGGCGCTTTGCGCCTGCTGATTCTTGGGCAGCGCCTGCCACTCCTTGAGCGGAAATTTGCGGCGATGGGCGCGCACCAGAAACGCCAGCAGTTGCTGTTCCGGGCGCGAAAACCCGGCAAGGTCCGAATGCTCGAGCAGGTACGCACCGTGGCGGTGGAACTGGCTGTGGGAAATTGCCAGGCCGATCTCGTGTACGTGACTGGCCCACTGCAGGTAGCGCTCCAGACCAGGGTTTAACGACCACGCTTGGCTTAACGCGTCAAACAGCCGGGCGGCGGTATCCGCCACGTTGTCGGCCTGGCGGCTATCCACCTCGTAGGTGCGCTTGAGCATGTCGAGGCTCTTCGAACGGGAATCCTCGGCGCTGTTGCGCCCCGCCATGTCGTACAGCACCCCTTCGCGCAGGGCGCCGTCGGCAAAGCGCATCTGGCTGAGATCAAAGGCCTCGAAAATTGCACTCAATATCGCCACGCCGGCGGGAAATACCTTGGCGCGGTCGGCCTTCAAGCCGTCGAGGGCGACGTTGTCTAACTGCTTGCACTTGATCAGCCGCTCGCGCAGTTTTTTGAGCCCGCTGCGGGTAATCAAACCTTCCTGGGACGTATCGCCGTAGGCGTAAAGGACGCTGGCCACCGCCTTGATGGTGCCGCTGGAGCCAACCGGGTCCTCCCAGCCCAGACGCTGGTAGGGGCGCTGAATATTGGCCAGCTCTGAAAGCGCGGCAAGTTCGGCGCGACGCATGCGCTTTTCGCTCAGCTCGCCCTCGGGGAAAAACCGCCGTGAAAACGTCACACAGCCCATGCGCAGGCTTTCCAGCGCCTTGGGTTCGAAGGCCTCGCCGATGATGAATTCGGTGGACCCGCCGCCGATATCGACAATCAAGCGGCGGCCGTTTTCGGCCAGGGCGTGGGCCGCCCCCAGGTAGATCAGCCGGGCTTCTTCGCGGCCAGCGATGATCTCGATGGCGTGGCCCAGTTGGGTTTCGGCGCGTTCGATAAAGGCCTGGCTGTTATGCGCATCGCGCAGCGCGTTGGTGCCGACGATGCGTAGGTTCTGCTGGGTGATGTCGGTCAGGAAGGGCGCAAACCGGCCCAGGCAGTCCAGGGCGCGCTGTATCGCCGCCTCGCTGAGCTGGCCGTGTTCATCCAGGCCTGCCGCGAGTTGGACCTTTTCGCCCATGCGCGCCACGACCTGAAGGCGCTCATTCTGATAGTTGGCCACCAATAGGTGGAAGCTGTTCGACCCCAGGTCGATGGCAGCGAGGCGTTGCGGAGCATCCCTTTCGCCCACTGTGGTGGGGGCGTCGAGGGGGAGCGAAATGTCCTTGGGCATGAGCTATCCTTCGTGTTGGCTATCCCAAGGTTGCGGGGGGCTTTATTTATTGTCAATTGCCAAAAGCTTGCGTTTGCCGCAGGGGTTGACTAACATCGAGCTACTGGCTTGATCAGACCGGATTTACCCATATATATCCCAGGTCGCCCCAGGCATTATTCAGCGCCGACGTTGGCGCCATTGCGCGGTAAGCAATTTGACTATCGCGCCTGATGATGTCGGCCAGATGTCCAAGTCGTCAGATAGCCCGCTGGTTCAGCCGTTCCTGTGCTGACCAGAGTTACCAGCACTAGCACCCTCGAACTGAGTCACCATTAATCCTGTGGTTAATACGATTCAGTCTAGCCCCTTTATTCGAGCGCGTGCCTTCTCGGGGTCTGAACGCATCACACGGCGCCTAGCCATATCATCACGTGCTACGCCTCCTGTCTTATTCCGGCGCCTTGCGCCCAGCTTTCATGAGCAACTTTCTAACACACCGATGAATCTCACTGAACTCAAGCAAAAATCCGTTCCCGAGCTGCTCGATATCGCCCGTGAAATGGGTATCGATAATCTGGCCCGTTCGCGCAAGCAGGACATCATCTTTGCCATCCTCAAAAAGCACGCCAAAAGCGGTGAGGATATCTATGGCGACGGTGTGCTGGAAATTCTTCAGGATGGCTTTGGCTTCTTGCGCAGCGCCGACAGCTCTTATCTCGCCGGGCCGGACGATATTTATGTCTCGCCTTCGCAAATCCGTCGCTTTAACCTACGCAAGGGCGACTCCATCTCGGGCAAGATTCGTCCGCCGAAAGAAGGCGAACGCTACTTTGCCCTGCTCAAGGTCAGCCAGATCAACTTTGATCGCCCGGAGAACGCCAAGCACAAGATTCTCTTCGAGAACCTGACGCCGCTGTTCCCGGACGACCGTCTGCGCATGGAAATCGGTAACGGTTCCACCGAAGACCTGACCTCGCGGATTATCGATCTGACCGCGCCGATCGGTAAAGGCCAACGCGGCTTGCTGGTGTCCCCGCCCAAAGCGGGCAAGACGCTGATGCTGCAGAACATCGCCACCTCGATCACGCGCAACAACCCCGAGTGCCATCTGATCGTATTGCTGATCGATGAGCGCCCCGAGGAAGTGACCGAGATGTCGCGCACCGTGCGCGGCGAAGTGGTGGCGTCGACCTTTGACGAACCGCCCGCCCGTCACGTCCAGGTGGCCGAAATGGTCATCGAGAAAGCCAAGCGCCTGGTTGAACACAAGAAAGACGTGGTCATCCTGCTTGACTCGATTACCCGCCTGGCGCGCGCTTATAACACCGTCGTTCCCAGCTCCGGCAAGGTACTCACCGGTGGTGTCGATGCCCACGCGCTTGAGAAGCCCAAACGTTTCTTCGGGGCGGCGCGTAACATCGAAGAGGGCGGCAGCCTGACGATCATCGCCACCGCCCTGGTGGATACCGGCTCGAAAATGGACGAAGTCATTTTCGAAGAGTTCAAGGGCACCGGTAACATGGAAGCGCACCTTGACCGCAAGCTGGCTGAAAAACGCGTCTTCCCGGCGATCAATATTCGCCGCAGTGGCACGCGTCGCGAAGACCTGCTGGCCTCTGAAGACGAGATGCAGCGCATGTGGATCCTGCGCAAGCTGTTGAATCCTATGGAGGATACCGCTGCCACTGAATTCCTGATTGACCGTCTGAAAGACACCAAGACCAATCTGGAGTTCTTTGACGCGATGAAGCGCCGCTAGCGTAAAGCCACCTAGCATTTAGACATAGCGGCACGACAGCCAGCCAGGGAGTGTGCATTGAAGTACCATGATCTGCGCGAGTTCATCACGGCTCTCGAAGCCCGGGGCGAACTGAAGCGAATTACCGCTGAAGTCGATCCTTACCTGGAAATTACCGAAATCTGCGACCGCACCCTGCGTGCCGGTGGCCCGGCGTTACTGTTTGAAAACGTCAAGGGTCACGATATGCCGTTGCTGGGCAACCTGTTTGGTACCCCAAAACGGGTTGCTCTGGGCATGGGTCAGGATTCGGTCGAAGCCCTGCGCGAAGTCGGCAAGCTGCTAGCCTTTCTGAAAGAGCCTGATCCGCCCAAGGGCCTTAAAGATGCCTGGAGCAAGCTGCCGATCTTCAAGCAAGTGCTCAGCATGGGCCCCAAGCACGTCAAACGCGCGCCGGTTCAGGAAGTGGTTTTCGAAGGCGAGGAGGTCGACCTCGGGCGACTGCCGATCCAGCACTGCTGGCCAGGCGATGCCGCCCCGCTGGTGACGTGGCCGCTGGTGATCACCCAGGGGCCGCATAAAAAGCGCCAGAACCTGGGTATCTACCGCCAGCAGAAAATCGCCAGGAACCGCTTGATCATGCGCTGGCTATCGCATCGTGGCGGTGCGCTGGATTTCCAGGAATTTCAAAAGGCCCACCCCGGCGAGCCGTTCCCCGTGGCGGTTGCGCTGGGCGCTGACCCGGCAACGATCCTGGGCGCGGTCACGCCGGTGCCGGACACGCTCTCCGAGTACGCCTTTGCCGGCCTGCTGCGCGGTTCGCGCACCGAACTGGTCAAGTGCGCCCATGCCGAACTCGACGTGCCCGCCTCGGCGGAAATCATCCTCGAGGGATTTATCTACCCCGACGACATGGCACCCGAAGGCCCCTATGGCGACCACACCGGGTACTACAACGAGGTCGACCATTTCCCGGTGTTTACCGTGACGCGCATGACCATGCGTCGCGATGCGATCTATCATTCGACCTACACCGGTCGGCCGCCGGACGAGCCCGCCATTCTGGGCGTGGCGCTGAACGAAGTGTTCGTGCCCATTCTGCACAAGCAGTTTCCTGAAATCATCGACTTCTACCTGCCGCCGGAAGGCTGTTCCTACCGCATGGCGGTGGTCACCATGAAGAAGCAGTACCCCGGCCACGCCAAGCGCGTGATGATGGGGGTGTGGAGCTTTCTGCGTCAGTTCATGTACACCAAGTTCGTCATCGTCCTGGATGACGACGTCGACGCGCGCAACTGGGAAGATGTGATGTGGGCGATTACCACGCGCATGGACCCGGCACGCGACACCGTTATGGTGGAAAACACGCCGATTGACTACCTCGATTTCGCATCGCCGGTGTCCGGTCTGGGCTCGAAAATGGGCCTCGACGCCACCAATAAGTGGCCAGGTGAAACCGATCGCGAATGGGGCACGCCCATCGTGATGGACGAAGACGTCAAAGCCCGCGTCGATGCGCGCTGGGACAGCCTGGGCATCGATATTCCCTTGCCGCCCGCGCGCAAAGGTAGCAACTCCTAGTATTCCAGACCGTTTTTTAACCACAGAGGCTTTCATGAGCGCAAGGATGTTGACTTGCCACGTTACGGCCGTTGAGGATCTCAATCCCGACGTATTCGGTGTCACCCTTGAAGGGCGTGCCGAAGCCATGCAGCACGCCCCCGGGCAGTATCTGGAGCTCAAGCTCGACGATGCGACCTGGGTGCCTTTCTCGATCGCCAGTGCCGAACGGGGCGACGGTATTATCGAGCTGCACATTCAGCACTGGCCCGAGCGCGAAAATTCGGCGCGACTGCGCAAGCTGCTCCAGGTCGCCAATCAGCTCACCGTGCGGTTGCCCGGCGGCGATTGCGTGCTGGATACCCAGAGCGAACGCCCGCTATGGCTGATTGCGGCGGGTACCGGCTTTGCCCAGATGAAAGCGATCATTGAAGCCTCGCTGAAACATCAGCCCGAGCGGCAGATCTCGCTGTGGTGGGCGGTACGTGAGCACCGTGACCTGTACGCGGAAAGCCTGGCCTGCGACTGGGCGCAGCGTTTCCCCAACGTCGATTTTCAGGCCGTGACCGAATTTCCGTTGACCGAGCCGATGGCCCCCGGCGAGCGCATCCATCACCACCAGGGGCGTATCGACCTGGCGCTTGAAAAGGCGTCGATGAACCCAAGCGAGTGGGACGTGTTCATCTCTGGCTCTCCCGGTATGGTGTATGCCTGCATGGACGTGCTTGAGCCCAAAGGCCTCGCCGAGGATCGGGTTTTCTCCGATGTGTTCTCCTACGCGCCGCGTCGTTAAGGCGGCGAGGAAGCATAAGTCGCGCCGGGTGTTGCTATTGGCGGCGCATACAGGCAGGATAAAAAGCGTGTTCCAGACCGTTCGCTGCCACCGTGTTGCAGCCACACCATAACAGGACGTTTTATGTCATCACCATGTGCCCAGTTCTCTGCTTTTCGCCTGCCAATGATGGCGGATAGCGGCTGTGCGCCTGGCGTCTTTGGTTATGGCTATTGGTTTAGCAACGGTGTGCCGATGGCCGACGCCTAACGTCGCGCTTTCAGGCACACCCCCACGGGTTGCCTGCCGAACGAAGAAGCCCCGGTGGGTAACCCCCGGGGCTTCTTGCGTGTCAGGCGAACCATTAGTGAGCAAAGCAGCATTGACGAGCGCTTTATCCATTCACAGGTATTTCATTGAGGAGCTGACCATGACCTATCGCGCCTACCCATTCGCGGGTGAACATCGCTATCTGAACGACGCCTGGCGATTTAGCGACGCGCGGTCGGTGTCAGCTGCCACCTCCGACCGTGCCAGTAGCGGTGGCCTTTTGGTCAAACGATGTCCCACGATTACGGAGAGTTAACCCCATGAATGCCACCGTCAGCGCCATGCGCAATACGCCGTCCACCTCGCAGGATTCGACGACGATGCGGCTGCCCACGCCGTCTGAATTACACGCCCAGCTGCCCATGGATACCGCGCTCGCAGCGCAGATAGCCGATCAACGGCGCGCGGTTCAGCGCATCCTGACCGGTCAGGACGATCGTCTTCTGGTGGTGGTCGGCCCCTGCTCGGTGCACGACCCCGACGCCGCGCTCGAATACGCCGACCGTCTGGCCGCCTTGAGCGAGGAGGTCAGCGAGCGGCTTCTGCCGGTCATGCGGGTGTACGTCGAAAAACCCCGCACCACGGTTGGCTGGAAAGGTCTGGCCTATGACCCGCAGTTGAACGGTCGCGGTGACATGCCCAAGGGCCTCGCGCTATCCCGCGACGTGATGCAGGGCGTGGCACGTCGCGGTTTGCCGGTGGCCACCGAGCTGCTCCAGCCGATGCTGGCGCCTTATCTGGAAGATGTCCTGAGCTGGGTAGCGATCGGCGCGCGCACCACCGAATCGCAGCTGCACCGGGAGCTTGCCAGCGACCTCGCCGCGGCGGTCGGCTTCAAGAACGCCACCAGCGGCGATATTCAGGTGGCGGTCGACGCCATGCAGGCGGCGGCGCATTCGCATCAGCGGTTTGCGCTCGACGATGAAGGTCGCCCAGTCATGCAGCAGACGGCCGGCAACCCGCATACCCATGTGGTGCTGCGCGGCGGCCACGGCGAGCCCAATTACCAGGCCAACCACGTGCGCGCGGCGGTCAACACGCTGCGCGAGGCGGGGCAGAATCCCCGTCTGATGGTCGACTGCAGCCACGCCAACGCGCGCAAGGACCACCGCCGCCAAAGCGAGGTGATGCTCGACGTGCTGGCCCAGCGCCAGGCAGGCGATGCCAATCTGGTGGCGCTGATGCTGGAAAGTCACCTGTTCGAAGGCAAGCAGCCGCTAAAACCCGGCGCTTTACGTTACGGCGTCTCGGTCACCGACGCTTGCGTCGGCTGGGAAACCACCGAGCATCTGTTGAAGACCGCCGCGGAACGCTTGTCGTAGGAAATGAAACACACGGGCGAGATGCCCAGGACAAGTTAAAGCAAGGGTCTTTCGCCATGGATGGCGAAAGTAGCGCCCATGGATGGGTCTACAGCGCCCTTGCGGAAACTTGTCCTGGGAAGCGACGAACGCTATGACTTGTTTGCCCTGGCCAGCCCCGTATCATAGGCACGTCCTTCACTTTTTATGCCTGCGAGGTTGGCCATGGTCTTCACCCTGGAGCCGCACGACCCCACGAGCTACCGCCGCAAGGCGCGTATGATCACCTTTATCATGGCCGGGCAACTGCTGATTTTCGGGCTGTTGTTTGCCATGCTGCTCACCACTGCCTTCGGCCAGAGCCTATGGCTCAACCTCCTGGGCGGCGTGCTCGGGTTGCTCGCCACCAGCGCGCTGTTTGCGGCGTTACGCGATCGCCCCTGGATGCAGGAAGTCGGCTATGTCTGGCAGCTCAAGCAGCATCTGTCGCGGATCAACGGCCATCTGCCGGCGCTTCGCCAGGCGACGGGCGAGGACAACCGCACGGCGCTGGATATTCTGGCCTTTTATCACCAGGGCCTGGCGCAGCTTGCCGAGTTCAATGGCCGCGCGCCAGGCGATGATGGCGAGCCCCAGCGCATTCGTGAGCACCGGGCTGCCCTCGGTTTGCCCACGGAGGTCGACCGTTTCGACCCCCAAGATTTACATGCCTTCAAACGTCACTAAGTTGCCCACCCGTTATCTCAGGAGCCTGTTGCCATGACCATTCCCGCCGTAAGGCTTGTTGTATTAGGTGCTGCTATTGTAGCGATCGGCGGCTGCGCGGCGCTGGAGCCGACCTCGAGCGCTGGGCTTTCAGACGACGATGCTTCGCTGGATAGCAAAGCGCCGTTACTGCCTTCGGCACTGTTTTCCGGCCAGGCGGATGCCTTCGAGGCTTGGCACTGTAGCCCGGCGAGCCAGCACCTGGTGACCGCCGTCGACGGCGAAATACTGCGGCTATGGTCGCTGCACGGCGCCTGGCGCCTGCCCCAGGCCGTCGTGGCCAGCGGTGCGCGATATCAGGACGGCGACATCAGCTTCTGGAATCGCGGCGAGCAAGCCATGGTCGAAACGCCCCGCGGCCAGCTCAAGTGCGAGCTGGCCGCCAGCCGTGACGCCCTGACCCGCGAAGACCACCCAGGCGTAATGTTCCGGGGGCAGGGCAACGAACCTGGTTGGACGGTCGAGCTGGCCCATGATTCGCCCAAGCTCACCCTGTCGACCCAGTACGGGGAAAACGAGGAGACGCTGCCTTACATGGTCAGCGTCATGGATAACGACGCCGGGCGCGTGGTGCTGGAAAATGCCGATGACGACGAATTTTTTCGGGTACGCATCGAAGCCGGTGCCTGCTTCGACGGCATGAGTGGCCATCCCTTCCCGGCGCGTGTCACTCTAACCGTGGACGGTGAGCAGTACAGCGGCTGCGGTCAGGGAATCGCGCCCTCGGCCTAGGGGGCAGGTGAGCAAGGCAGGGCGAGCGGCTGAAGCTGCCACTCAGCCGACACGAAGGCCGTGGCGCAAAGTGCGTCACGCTCGCCCAGCGCGCGTGCCGTCAGGCGCGATAGCGTGGTGAGCTGAACGCCCCGCTCGCTGCCAATTTCGGCGGTAGGGTCGACCGGCTGCCACTCGGCGTTCTCGCGGGTGGCGAGGGTGAAGCTGAACGGATGAAACCCGGGAAACCCCAGGCGCAGGTCGGTCGCGATCAAGGTGAGCTTATCCTCGATCAGGCGCATCTCGTAGCGCAGAAACGGCCCGGCAAACCACGCAAGCCGCTGCCCTGCGTGACTGTCGAGGGCGGCGCCTTCCAGCGCCGCGCCGCGGCGTAGCGGCTCCAGGGTCGGCGAAGCATCGCCATCCAACAGGCTCACCAGGCTTTCATAGTAGCGATCACCGTCGACCACGGTGGCCCGCCAGAGCAGGATGTTGAACGGCGTCGGCTGTACCAGGCGGGGCGCCGTGTCGAGCCCCTGTTCGGCGAGCACCGGCGCGAGTTTGTGTTCAACGCTGAGCTTGGCGCCAACAGACATCACCAGATACAGGCTGGATATCGCCAGGCCCCAGCCGCACCAGCGCCTGACCCGGCGGGTCACTAACGCGGTGATCAGGCAGACCAGCAGTGGCAGCGAGTAAAACGGGTCGATGATGAAGACCAGCGGCCAGGCGACCGGCGGGGTCGTAAGCGGCCACAGCAGCTGTGTGCCGTAGGCGGTCAAGGCATCCAGAAGCGGGTGGCTGATCAGAATCAGTCCAAAGAAGGCGCCCCAGCGGGCGAGTGAAATATCCCGGGCGGGGGCCAGCCGCGCGCTCACCACGCTTAACAACGCGGCCAGGCCGGTGAGCACGAAAAGCGAATGACTGAAGCCACGGTGCTCGGTGACGTTGGCCACCGCATCGCCGTAGTCGAGCGCCACGTCCAGGTCCGGCAGGGTGCCCAGCAGCGCCCCCATCAGTACGGCCTTGCGCCCCAGTCGTCGCCCCAATACGGCGCCGCCCACTGCCGCGCCCAGCACCGCCTGTGTGACTGAATCCACGTTGTCTCCCCCGTTAAAGTGACACTAATTGCACATGATTGTGAATAAAGTATTCTCATGTAAGACTGTTGTCTAATTAATACGCGCAATCGGCGTGACAACCGAGCCAGCGCCCTGGCCGCAAGACGGCAACAGGAATGCTAAGCTTGGCGCATGCGTTTTATGTCACTATCGTCACATGACCCCATCAGGAGAGATGCATGCAATACCTACACACCATGGTTCGCGTCAGCGATCTAGACGCTTCGCTGCACTTTTACTGCGAGCTGCTGGGCCTCAAGGAAGTGCGTCGCAAGGAAAACGACAAAGGCCGCTTTACGCTGGTGTTTCTCGCCGCCCCCGACGACGAGGAACGCTCAGCGCGGCTGACGGCCCCGGAGCTTGAGCTGACCTACAACTGGGACCCGGAAGAATATACCGGCGGGCGCAATTTCGGTCACCTGGCCTACCGTGTCGATGACATCTACGCGCTGTGCCAGAAGCTTGCGGACAATGGCGTCACCATCAACCGCCCGCCGCGGGACGGTCACATGGCCTTCGTCAAGTCGCCGGATGGCATCTCCGTCGAGCTGTTACAAAAAGGCGACGCGCTGGCGCCCCAGGAGCCCTGGGCGTCGATGGAAAATACCGGTAGCTGGTAATCATCACACAAGGAAGGTTCATCATGACCATGAAAGGCGGGCGATTATGCCTTTGGCTGGCCCCGGTCGCACTGCTGCTCAGCGCCTGCAGCAGTGCGCCAGGCCCAAGCTCATCGCCAGAGGACGCGACGAGCAGCGACTCGCTTTCCGGGCCGGTCGTCGAGCAGCGCTGGGATCTACTGCTGGTGGGTACCAATGAACGGCTGTCGATGCCGGAGACGCCCTTTTTTGAAATCGACCGGGACGGTCGGGTTAGCGGCCACGACGGCTGTAATCGGTTTACCGGTAAGGCTCGGCTGGGCGATAGCCAGCGTATCGAAATAAGTGAGCTATCCACCACGCGTAAAGCGTGCCCCAACCAGGAAGACGCGCAGCGGATAACGGACATGCTCGAGAACGCCTATCGCTACTTGATCGACCATGACCGGCTGGTGATTTTTGGCCCGGATAGCCGGGTACTGGGTGGCTGGCGAGAATCGAACTAGCCTCGATGGCGTGGCGGCTTTTCAGTTAGCCTTCCACGGCAGTCATTGGTCTTCAAAAGGCGGATTGAAGCGGGCTAGAAAGCGCGCATCGATCCGCTTTTTCCATTTCCACACCCACCTGCCCGAAACGCCCAGGGCGCCTCGACTGGCGATGGCGCGACCGTCGCCGGTGCCGATCAGCGCGAGGACGCGTGCTGGGGGCTGCCATTCGGTGAGTGACTCGCCGTGGCAAGCGCGGCGCAGGCTGTCGGCCAGATGGGGTCCCATGCGTACCGCATATACCCCGGCGTTGGGCAGGGGTGGGTCGCAGGCGGCGCAGTCGCCAGCGGCAAAGATCCCCGGCTGTCCCGCGACTTCCAGCGTCTTTTCTACGCGGATAAACCCCTGAGCGTCCAGCGGCAGTTGGGTGTTGGAAAGCCAGTCGTGGCCGACCGCCCCGGTAGCCCACAGCACGATGTCGGCGGCGATGAAGCCGCCCTGGGTGGTGGCGACACCGCCCTCCAACAGTGAGGCCCCGCGCTGCCGGAGATGCAGCTGAATGCCTGCCCTGGCTAACGCGCGCCGGGTCAGCCAGCGGGGCAGCCGACCGGCGTCGGGCAGCAGCGTCTGCGAGGCGCTGAGCACATGCCCCGACCAGTGGATATCCGGGCGTTGGTGGCGCACCTGGGCCAGTACGCTCAGCAAGGTTTCACAGCCTGCTGCCCCGCCCCCGACGCTCACCACGCGCTGGTGGCCGCCCTGGGGGAGCCGTTCGATATCATCGCACAGCGCCTGCCAGCGATGATGCAACGAGCTGAGCGGACGCATGGCCAGCAGATGCGGAAGGTGGTCGCCATGCTGCGTGGGCAACGCCAGGGTCGAGCCGACATTGAGCGAGGCCACGTCAAAGTGCAGCGTCTCGCCGTTGGCCAAGGTGACGTGGCGCGCTTTGCTGTCAATGGCCACCGCCGGTGAAGACACAAACTGCGCGCCTGCCCGCTGGCAGAGTGCCGCAACGTCGATCTGGGTGTCACGCAGCGAACATTCGCCCGATAGCCAGGCCGGGACACTGCCTGAATACGCGGCCATGGGACTGTCGCTGACCACGGTGATGGCTACGCTGGCATCGGGGTGTCGGGCAAAGGCTTCCAATACGAAGGCGTGGGCATGGCCCGCGCCGATGAGTAACAGCTGGATCATTTAGCGACACCGCGCCGCCAGGCGAAGTAGCGCTTCAACAGTCTCAGCACCCGCTCGGGTTTGTGAGCATTTTTCCATACGCCCGCCGTCGCCTTGGCCGCCTCGCCCAGGGTCGGGTAAGGGTGAATGGTGCCCAGCAGTTTGTTCAGGCCCAGGCCGTGTTTCATGGCGATGGTGAATTCGCCTAGCCATTCGCCGGCGTTCTCGGCGACGATGGTTGCGCCGAGAATCTTGTCTCTGCCCGGTACGGTGAGCACCTTGATAAAGCCCTCGGTGGCGCCTTCGGCAATCGCGCGGTCGCTTTCGCTCATGGCGTAGCGGGTCACTTCATAGTCAATGCCCTTGTCGATTGCCTCTTTCTCGTTGAGACCGACCCGGGCGACCTCCGGCTGGACGTAGGTAACCGCGGGCATGAAACGGTAGTCCACCGCAAAGCTCTTCAGCTCGCCAAACAGCGCGTTCACCGCCGCATGCCAGGCCTGGTGGGCCGCTGCATGGGTCAATTGATAGGGCCCAGCGAGATCCCCGCAGGCCCAGAGGTTGGGCAGCCGCGTTTGCAGCCGCTCGTTGAGTTCCAGCGTGCCGGTAGCGCCGGCGGTAACGCCCAGGGCCTCGAGCCCCAGCCCTTCGATGTTGGCCTGGCGACCGACGCTTGCCAGCAGGTAATCAAAGGCCAGCGTCGTGCGCTCGCCGTGTTGCTCGACCACCAGCTGATGCCCGGCGTCATCGCTGACCACCTCAAACGCCTTGGCCTCGGTCATCACCGTCACACCTTCGCGGGCCAGGGTGGCTTCGACGGCCTCGCCGACCTCCTGATCCTCGCGGCCCAGCAGCTGGGGCATGCCTTCTACCAGCGTGACCTGGCTGCCCAGACGGGCAAAGCTCTGGCTCAGTTCGCAGCCGATGGCGCCCCCGCCCAGTACCACCAGACGTTTGGGCAGTTCGGTCAGCGACCACAGGTTTTCAGAGGTCAGCACCGGCGCGCTTTCGATGCCGGGAATTGCCGGCACCTTGGGGCGCGCCCCGGTGGCCAGCACGATATGCCGGGCGCTCAGGGTCTGTTCGCCGACCTGGACGTGCCACGGCGAGGTCAGCGTGGCGTGGTCCTGATAGACCTCGACGCCCAGCCCGCGGTAGCGCTCGACGCTGTCGTGGGGCTCGATATCGCGGATGGCCTGATGGACGTGGCCCATGACGCGCTGAAAATCGATCTGCGGCTCGCTCGTGGTGATCCCGAAGCGGGAGGCCGTGCGAATCTCGTGGGCAGCGCGGGCGGCGCGGATCAGCGCTTTGGAAGGCACGCAGCCGGTATTCAGGCAGTCGCCGCCCATCTTGTGCTTTTCGACCAGCGCCACCTTTGCATTGACGGCGCTGGCGATATAGCTGGTGACCAGCCCCGCCGAGCCGCCGCCGATGACCAGAATGTCGTAGTCGAAATGCGCGGGCCGGGTAAAGCCCTGATAAGCCTTGCGCGTCTGGACCAGCCGCACGAGGCGGCGGGCGATCCAGGGGAAGATGGCCAACAGCAGGAAGGAGCCGATCAGCGTCGGCGACAGGATACCGCTGAGCGTTTCCAGCTCGCCCAGCTGTCCTCCTGCGTTGACGTAGATGGCGGTGCCGGGAAGCATGGCCACCTGACTGACCCAGTAAAACGTGACGGTCTTGATGCGCGTCAGGCCCATGACCAGGTTGATCATGAAAAACGGGAACACTGGCACCAGCCGCATGGTGAACAGATACAAAGCGCCGTCGCGCTCGACGCCGCGGTTAACCGAGGCAAACTGGCGCGGAAAGCGCTTTTCGATGGGGCGGCGGAACAGGAAGCGCGACAGCAGAAACGCCAGCGTCGCACCTATTGTGCTGGCAAAGGAAATGATCAAAAGCCCCCAGCCCAGCCCGAACAGGGTGCCGCCGAGCAGGGTGAGCAGGGTGGCGCCGGGCAGCGACAGCGCGGTCATCACCACGTAGACGGCAAAGAAAATCCCCGCGACCTGCCAGGGCGACTGGCTGAACGCCGCCTGAAAATCATTCTGGTAGGCTTTCAGGGTGTCGAGCGTGAACCACTGGTGGGCGCCACTCAGGAAAAATGCACCGATAGCAACGATGAGTAGCGCGGCAATCAGTAAGCGTTGTCGGTTCACGGTCATCTCCAGCGAAAGCCATTTAAAAGTACGGTTCAGTGGGCGAGCGGCGTGTTTCCTTACACCGGCGCCTGAATGCCTTTCCAGCGCTGCCAGTCGGCGGGGCGGTCGACGTCCCACACCGTTGCGGGATAGCTGGCACGCAGGCCGAGCGCCTCGATACGCTGGCGGGTGGCGGCCATGACCCGGTCGCTCCCCCAGGGAATCAGCTCAAACAGCCCGGGGTAATCGTGCCGGGTGCCGATCAACCCGTAGCCACCGTCTTCGGCGGGCAGCAGGACGACCTCGTGGCTGGTCAGGCGTTGCGCGCAGGCTGTGATCAAGTCACTGGTGACGCTTGGGCAGTCGCTGCCCATGACCATGCCGGGCCCTGGTGTGCTCGCCAGCGCGTGGCGGATACGCGCACCCAGATCGCCCCCAGGCTGGGCGCGCAGGGTAATGCCGAAATGGGTGCCCAGCTCACCAAACAGCGGGTGGGCATGGTCGAGGGCGGTCCACAGCGTGATGCGCTCGGCGGGCAGCGCCCGGCAGGCATTGGCCACACAGTGGCGTACCAGCTCGGCGTGGGCCTGGGCGGCGCCCTCGGCGCCGAGCAGCGGCATCAGGCGCGTTTTCGCCTGTCCGGGCAGCGGGGCCTTGGCCAACAGGTGTAGATGGGGCTGCTCAGCGGGCATCGCGGTACTCCTTGGCGAGTTGAGTGGGGCTAACGCCGCGCCAGTAACGGAAGCGCAGCCGCCACATCAGGCGGATGGTGGCCCAGGCGCCGTGTTGATCCCAACGCCTGCCCGAGCTTATCACTTTCGCCGCCAGGCAGGCGGGGCGCGATACGCGTCTGAGGCGTTTCGTCAGTTCCACGTCTTCCATCAGCGGCTGGTCGGCAAACCCGCCGAGGTGGCGAAACGTAGTGGTACGCACGAAGATCGCCTGGTCGCCGGTGGCGATGCCGGTGAGCCTCGAGCGCTGGTTCATCATCCACCCGACCACGGGCAGCCAGCGACTGCGGCCTGTCAGCTCAATCGAGAATCGCCCCCAGGCGTGGCGGGCCAGCGCCGTGGTGATCTGGCGCACGGCATTGGCGGGTAGTTGGGTGTCGGCATGCAGAAACACCAGCGCCTGGGCACTGGCCTGCTGCGCGCCCAGGTTCATTTGCCGCGCGCGGCCCGGCACACCGCTGATGACTCTATCCACCAACGGCGTCGCCAGCGCCACGCTCTCATCAACGCTGCCGCCATCCACAACGATGACTTCAGCGCCCTGGGCGCGCAGCGGCTGAAGTGCCTCTAGGGTGGCTTCAAGGCCAGCGGCTTCGTTGAGCACCGGCATGACAATGCTTAGTGCCGCAGGTGGTCGTGGACTAGCCAAGCTCAATGATCGGCCCTCCAGCCGCCTCGGCATCTGCATGGTCGTGGGTGACCAGCAGCGCCGGCAGGCCGGCGCTGCGCAGCTGGCTGAATACCAGCGCGCGCATCTCCTGGCGTAGCGCGGTGTCCAGCTTGGAAAACGGCTCGTCCAGCAGCACCGCGCTGGGCGTCGACAGCAGCAGGCGCATCAAAGCGACGCGGGCCTGCTGGCCACCCGAAAGCGTCGCCGGGTCACGGGTGTCAAAGCCCGCCATGCCGACCTGCTCCAGGGCCTCCCGGATCTGGGATTGTTTATGCCGCGCATGGCGGGGGAGCGCAAAACGCAGGTTGCCCGCCACGCTTAAATGGGGAAAAAGTAGCGGATCCTGGAACAACAGCCCCAGACCGCGTTGCTCAGCGGGCAGCGTGTCGAGTCTTATCTTGCCCAGAAAGACCTGCCCCTGGGCGTTGAAGGTAGGCGACAGAAACCCGGCGAGATAGGCCAGCAGCGTAGACTTGCCCGACCCCGAAGGGCCCATGACGGTCAATACTTCGCCGGGGGTAATCGATCTGTCGATTGCAAGCAGTGGGTCGCTGTTCAGCGAGATCTGGACTTGCCTGAGGTGCAGCGTGGGATTCGCGGTCATGCAACGCCTCGCATATTGCGTCGTCTGGCCCATATTAGGCGCGGTATCAGCAGCGCCAGACTAAAACCGATGAACGGCAGTAGCGCCTGGAGCAGCGCGAGCACCGCAATCAGGCGCCGACTGCCGCCCGAGGCCATGGCCACCGCTTCGGTGGTAATGGTGGGCACGCGGCCGCCGCCGAGCAACAGCGTGGGGAGATACTGGCCGATACTCACCGCAAGGCTGACCGCGCAGGCGGTCAGCAGCGGCGCCAGCAGCAGCGGCAGCCGTATCTGCCAGAAGGCTCTCCTGGAAGAGGACCCCAACGAATGCGCGACCTGCAGCCAGCGCGGGTCCAGCCGCCGATACGCCTCAGAAAGCGACAGATAAAGATAGGGCACCACAAACAGTAAATGCGCCGCCATTACCAGCGCCCACTGCGGGCGAAGGTTGAGGCTTTCCGCCGCGACCACCAGGCCAAACAGGAACGCCACCTGAGGGATAATCAGCGGCAGGTACAGTAGCCACTGGCCTGCTTGAGGCGGGAGCCGGTGCCGCGCTGCGTTTTCAAGCGTGGCCACGACCAGCACCGCAGCGATCAGCGTCGCGGCAAGCCCGACGCTCAGCGTATTGAGTAGCGGTGTAGCGACGCTGGGCAACACGCGCTGCCAATGGTCCAGGGTGAACGTTCCGGGCAAGGCGTCAGGAAAGCGCCAGAAACCGGCCACCGAAAATACCGCCAGCCCGCCAATGGCGCTCAGCGCCAGCAGGGTGGTCATGCCCAGCAGCCCGCGTCCGCCCAGCGCGATGGCGAACGAGCCCTGCCGTCGCGCGCCGTTGACCAGCCATCGATAGCCGAGCCGCTTGATACACTGCTCTCCCAGCCACCAGGTCAGCAGCGCCGCCAGCGTCACGCCAAGCTGCAGCACGGCCCCGGCGGAGGCCATGAAGCGCCGCTCCAGGTCGGGGTCGTTGAACCAGGTCAGTATCGACACACTCAGCGTGGGCGGCAATGTCGGGCCCAGGATCATGGCCATGTCGACCACCGAGGTGGCGTAGGCAATCACTGCGTAAATCGGCAGGCGAATCAGCGGGTATAGCGCCGGAAACACGCCTTTCAACCAGGCGATACTCGGCGAGTAACCCAGCGAGCGCGCCAGGGTTACGCGCTGCTCGGGACGCAGCTGAGGCAGGGCGGCCAGGCACATGAGGAGCAGAAACGGCGCTTCCTTGAGCACCAGCCCGGCCATCAGCGCAAGCCCCAGGGGGTCGTTGACGATGAGCCAGTCGGGCGGGCGCTCCCAGCCGGTAAGGCCCGGCGATACCCAGCGTGCCAGAAGTCCCGAGGGCGCCATCAAGAACGCCAGCCCAAAGGCTACGGCCGCGTGGGGGATTGCCAGCAGCGGTGATACCAGGCGGCGGATGCTCCGGTCCAGCCAGGTGCCGCGGCTGGCGGCCAGAAACAGCACGACGATGGCCAGCGCCAGCACGGTGCTCACCAGGCCGCTGGCATAGCTCACCGCCACCGAGCGACCAAGCCCGGGGTGGTCGAGCAGCATTCGCCAGGGCGCAAGGCTGACCGCGTCGCCGCCGAGCGCCGGCAGGTAGCCAAACGCCGGCAGCAGCACCATCAGCAGGCCGGCCCCCACCGGCAGGACCAGCAGGGAAACAAGCAGCGCCGGCGCGAGTTGCAGCATGCTCAGTTAACGCCGTAACGCTCGAGCCAGGCATCCTGTAGCGCCGTCATCCAGCTCGGGTGCGGCTCGGGGAGCGTCTTGGACAGGGCGTCCGCCGGTAGTTCGGACGGGTGGCGATCACCTTGCTCGAACAGCGCCTGGTCCCCGGCGTCGAGCTGCTCGATGTCCAGCACGCTGCGGTCGCCCCACATTTCGAGCGACTGCTTTTGGGTCTGGGCTTCCGGTGACATCAGAAAGTCGGCCAGCACCATGGCGCCGGCCTTGTGGGGCGCGTTGTAGGGAATCGCCACGAAGTGAACGTTACCTAGGGTGCCGCCGTCCAGGACATAGCTGCGAACGCTCTCGGGTAGTTCGTATTCCCTTACCGCCACGGCGGCATCGGTGGGGTAGAACGAAAACGCCAGGCTCAGCTCGCCATCGCTCATCAGCGTGCGCAGGTTGGGGCCTGAATCGGGGAAGCTGCGCCCGCTGCGCCATAGGTGCGGGTGGAGCGCATCCAGATAGGCCCATAGTGGTTCGGTGACCGCCTCGAAATCGCTCTCCTCAACGGGCTGATAAAGTGCCTCATCCTGGTCGGTCAGCTCGATCAGCGCCTGCTTTAAAAAGGTGCTGCCGGTGAAATCGGGGATTTTCGGGTAGCTGAATTGGCCGGGGTTGGCGCGCGCCCAGTCAAGCAGTGCCTGCATGTCCTGGGGCGGCGTTTCGACCTGGTCAGCGTCGTAATAGAAGGTGATCTGCGCCTTTCCCCAGGGGGACTCGTAGCCGTCGGTGGGCAGCGTGAAGTCGGTTACCACTTCGGGGTTCTCAGCAGCGTTGGTCAGCGCAAAGTTGGGCAGCGATTCGGCGAATGGGCCAAACAGCAGGTCGCGGTCACGCATGGCGGCAAAGTTTTCGCCGTTGATCCAGATCAGGTCGATGCTGCCTTCGTCGTCGTTGCCCGCCTGCTTCTCGGCCAGTACCCGGGACACCGCACTGCTGGTGTCGTCCAGTTTTACGTGCTCAACGTCAATGTTGTGCTGCGCCTGCATTTGCTCGGCCACCCAGTCGATATAGCGATTGGTGCGCGAATCCCCGCCCCAGGCGTTCCAGTAAACGGTTTGGCCCTCGGCCTCGGCTAACACCGCTTGCCAGTTACCGGGGTCGGGGGCTGCCGCGGCGGGCAGCGCCAGTGCCAAAAGAGGGGCCATCAGGGTAAAACGGCGGGCATTCAACATCGCATACCTCTCAATCGAACAATAGGTGGCTGGCCGGCGTCTATCCAACGCTCGGCATCATAGTGTGGCGCGCAGGCGCTGCAGTTCGTCCTGAACACGGTCAATGACCGGCGCTGACAGGTAGTGCTCCACCCGGTCGCGCACGTGGGCAATCACGGTGGGATCGGTAAGCTCCGCCGACCAGTCCTCGCCGCGCTGCCGGGCATCCCTGGCGCGCAGGTGCTGGGCGCGCCACTTGGCGCACCAGGTCAGCGACCACAGCCAGGTGGCGCGGCGGCAGGCGACCATCGTTTCGGCGCTGGGGGAGTCGCCCATGGCGGCCTGCCAGCCGCGGTAAAAATCGACCACCTCGTCCAGCGAGAGTATCGCCTGGCTGTTGAGGTCCCAGGTGGTGGAGGTATAGAGACTGGTATGGGCCAGGTCGATGCCCGGCAGGCCATAGCGGCCCTTTTCCAGGTCGACCAGCACCGCGCGCCCCTGGGCATCGATCAGGAAGTTGCCGGGGTGGGTGTCAAAGCTGATCAGGCAGCGTTTGGCATCGGCAAGCACCGTTGGAAGGGCGTCCAGCTCAGCGTGGATGCGGTCGATGACGTTAGTGCCCAAGTCCGCCTCTGCGAGCCACTCAGACTGACGGGCGACTTCCTCACGCATGGCCCGCCATGGATCAGCCGGCGACAGCAGTGGGGCGGGCTTATCCGGCAGCGGCAAGCGATGCAGGCTGGCAAGCGTCTCGGCGATGCGCGGCAGATCCTCCGGCAGTCGCGCCAATCGGCCGTCGATAGCCTCCACCAGCAGGCCGCCTCGGGGCAGGGCGTCGCTGACGTCCAGCAGGCCATGCAGGCGCGGTACATGCACGCCCTGGCTGGCGCGGGCGTAGCACGCCGCCTCGTAGGCCAGGTTGTCCTCCGGCCCCAGGTTCATCTGGCTCTGTTTGGGCAACCGCGCCACCCAGTCGTCGCCGTCGCGGTGTAACCACACGTGGTCGTGGGCAAGCCCGGTATCCGCCATGGGCGAAAGCGCGCGGTAGCCAATCCCCGCCCGCTGTAATTCGCCCGCCAGCGTCTGTATTCGCGTCTCTGAGAGTGTCGGCATAGCACAATCCGTGTAAAGGCAACCTTCAATGCCACTCAGTGGTCGTTGTTGTACCAACCTTACACGGTTGAGAAGAAAAAGTAGTCAGGACACGATGGGGAATGATCAACGCATCGGGCGTACCGCCTAGTTTTGCATGGGGATGTCATCTTTCCAGCGAAAGCCTACGCCCCCGGCTTTCCAGACGCCGTCGCTGTTGAAGGGATGCGGGCCGGCAAGGTTGATGTGCTGGGGCAAGCCAAAGTGGGGCGCCAGGTTCTGCCTGGCTTTGACCGTCACCCTGTCCATGATCCGCAGGCCCTGCTCTTCGGCGGACATGTGCGCCTCCGGCGCCGCCCGGTGCGCCAGTGCCCAGTTGTCGATGTAAAGCAGGTCGCCAGTGTCGTAGTGGTAACGTATCCCGAAGCCTTTCTCGAACGACGCATTCAACAGATCGTTGTAGTCGCTCAAAAGCTGTTTCATCTCGTCTTCGTTGAGCAGGCGAAGCTGGTCGGTAGCGGCAGGGGTCTGTTGCAGTTCGGCGATGGGGCGTCCGTCTTCCGGCAGCCGTTCGATGACCGCGCCGGTCATGCCCAGGTGCAGCCATACGCTCTTGCGCCCCGAGATGGGGTGGGTGTGGACGACGGGGTGGCTCACTCCTGAGGCGGAATTGACCGAGACAAGGCGCTCCCAGAAAGCCTGCTTTGCTTCGGGGAGCGCGTCGAAGGCGGCGCCCTGGTGGGCGAAGTGCGTGCCACCGCCCTGTTCGGGCGCTCGCGCCATGTAATAGGCGGAGTGTGAGAAGATGGCGGCTTCGAAGCTGCCGTCGTTGTGCCACTGTGGCCCCACGCCCAGAATGCCGTAGCGATTGTCGTTAGAGCAGCGGAAGACATCCCGGTTCATGCCCGGCGTTGCCGGGTGAACGCCGTGGGTCGAATGGATTTCGCCCGCGCCCCACCACGTGCTGGCCTCGACCAGTTCATCCGCCGAAAGCTCCGTCTGGTGCTTGAAGACGATGAACCCGCGATGGGCCATTTCCACTTCCAGAGCGTCGATGACGGGCTGGGGGAGCCGGGTGCGAACATCGGCGCCGTATATTTCAACGCCCAGCGGTTCCAGAGGCTTGACCGTCAGTCCCGCTTGCTCGAACAGCGACATGTGGTCAGGGTCGAGCGGCGGTAGGGTGGGTGGCGTGTTCAGGAACTTATCGGAGGGTGTTGCCATAGGAAGCGACCTCAATGGGTGAATGCTGGGCAGCGTCACTCGATAGAGGGTGTGACCCGCCTCGGACCATCAGGATCAAAGGGTCCAGATCTTATGGGCAGGTCATCAGCGGTTTTGTTCCTCAGGCGTCGGCAGGGCGGGGCACAATACGCAAGACGGCACCGCCCAGGTGCCGTCTTGGTGCGCGCTATGGACGGACGCTAAAGCGCCGCAATCTTCGCCTTTTGCTCTTCCAGCAGCTTTTTGGCGGCCTGGAACTCGGCCAGCTTGCCGCGCTCTTTTTCCACCACGGCTTCGGGGGCTTTGGCGATGAAGCCTTCGTTGCCGAGCTTTTTCTCGATGCCGCCAATCAGCTTGTCCTGCTTGTCGATCTCCTTCGCTAGGCGCTTGAGCTCGGCGTCCTTGTCGATCAGGTCGGCCATGGGCACCAGTACTTCCATATCGCCGACCAGCTGCGTGGCCGAAAGTGGGGCGTCGTCGGGGTTGGCGAGCCATTGGGCGCTTTCCAGCTTGGCGAGCTTGGCCAGGAAGTGGCGGTAGCTTTCCAGACGCTCGGCGTCCTCGGCCTTGCCCTTGGTCAGCAACACGTCCAGCGGCTTGCCGGGGGCAATATTCATCTCGGCGCGGATATTACGCACGGCGATAATCACGCCCTTCAGCCATTCGATATCGCGGGTCGCCTGCTCGTCGATCTTGCTGTTGTCGGCTTCTGGCCACGCCTGCAGCATGATGGACGCGCCGTCGCCTACATAGGTCCCCGCCAGCGGTGCGACGCGTTGCCAGATCTCTTCGGTGATATAGGGCATCATCGGGTGGGCGAGGCGCAGAATGGCTTCGAGCACGCGTACCAGCGTGCGGCGTGTGCCGCGCTTGGCTTCCGCCGTGGCATTTTCATCCCATAAAACAGGCTTGGAAAGCTCCAGGTACCAGTCGCAGTACTCGTTCCAGACGAATTCGTAGAGCGCCTGGGAGGCGTGGTCGAAGCGATACTCGTCCATTGCCTTGGTGACCTGGGCCTCGGTTTTCTGCAGTTGGGAGATAATCCAGCGGTCGGCCAGCGACAGTGCCACCTCGCCACCGTCGGTGCCGCAATCCTCGCCTTCGGCGTTCATCAGCACGTAGCGAGAGGCGTTCCACAGCTTGTTGCAGAAGTTGCGATAGCCGTCCAGACGGTTCATATCGAACTTGATATCGCGCCCGGTCGTCGCCTGGGAGAGAAACGTAAAGCGCAGCGCATCGGTGCCGTGGGCTTCAATGCCGTCTTTAAACTCTTCTTTGGTGGCTTTGGCAATCGCCTTGGCCTTTTGCGGCTGCATCATGTTGCCGGTGCGTTTTTCGAGCAGCGCGTCCAGGCTGATACCGTCGATCAGGTCGATGGGGTCGAGTACATTGCCCTTGGACTTGGACATCTTCTGGCCCTGGCCGTCGCGCACCAGACCGTG
This sequence comes from Halomonas sp. HL-48, assembly GCF_001314875.1. Lineage (GTDB taxonomy): Bacteria > Pseudomonadota > Gammaproteobacteria > Pseudomonadales > Halomonadaceae > Vreelandella. The sequence continues at coordinate 86,768 of NZ_LJZS01000004.1, read as the reverse complement.
TACATAGACCGTCTTGAACGGGACTTCGTCGGTGAACTTGAGCGTCATCATGATCATCCGGGCCACCCAGAAGAAGATGATGTCAAAGCCGGTGACCAGCACGCTGGTGGGGTGGAAGGCCTCAAGCTCCGGGGTTTGTTCCGGCCAGCCGAGGGTCCCGAAGGTCCACAGGCCCGAGCTGAACCAGGTATCCAGCACGTCTTCGTCCTGGGTCAGCTCGATATCGACGCCGAGGCCGTGCTTCTCGCGAGCTTCGGCTTCCGTGCGGGCAACGTAGACATTGCCTTCGGCGTCGTACCAGGCGGGGATGCGGTGGCCCCACCACAGCTGGCGGGAAATGCACCAGTCCTGGAGGTCGCGCATCCAGGCGAAGTACATGTTTTCGTAGTTCTTGGGCACGAACTGGATGTCGCCTTTTTCCACCGCTTCGATGGCGGGCTTGGCAAGCGACTCCACGGCGACAAACCACTGGTCGGTGAGCAGCGGCTCGATCACGTCACCCGAGCGGTCGCCGTAGGGCATGGTGTTGTTGACGGCTTCCACCTGCTCGAGCAGGCCCAGGGCGTCCATGTCGGCGACGATCAGCTTGCGCGCCTCGAAGCGGTCGAGCCCGACGTACTTGGCCGGTAGCGTGGCGTCTTCATCTGGCTGGGGAGTGCCTTTCAGGTCGTAAATCTCGGCCTGCTCAAGAATCGCCGCGTCCTTGGAAAAGACGTTGATCAGCAGGTGGTTCTGGCGCTTGCCGACCTCGTAGTCGTTGAAGTCGTGGGCCGGGGTGATTTTTACGCAGCCCGAGCCCTTGTCCATGTCGGCATGCTCGTCGGCGACGATGGGAATCCGACGGCCGACCAGGGGCAGCTCGATAAACGTGCCGACCAGGGAGGCGTAGCGTTCGTCTTCGGGATTGACCGCCACGCCGGTATCGCCCAGCAGGGTTTCCGGACGCGTCGTGGCGACCACCAGGTAATCTTTGCCGTCGTCGGTTTTAACGCCATCCGCCAGCGGGTAGCGGAAGTGCCAGAAGCTTCCCTGCTGCTCCTTGTTCTCTACTTCTAGGTCGGAAATGGCGGTGTGCAGCGTCGGATCCCAGTTGACCAGGCGCTTGCCGCGATAGATCAGGTTTTCTTCGTGCAGGCGCACGAACACTTCCTGGACGGCCTTGTAGAAGCCGTCGTCCATGGTGAAGCGCTCGCGGGACCAGTCGACGCTGGCGCCCATGCGGCGCAGCTGGCGGGTAATATGGTCGCCGGATTCTTCTTTCCACTCCCATACCTTGTCGATGAACGCATCGCGACCCAGGTCGTGGCGGGTTTTGCCCTCTTCAGCGGCGATCTTGCGCTCCACCAGCATCTGCGTGGCGATACCGGCGTGGTCGGTGCCTACCTGCCACAGGGTGTTGTTGCCCTGCATCCGCTTCCAGCGGGTCAGGGTATCCATGATGGTGTCCTGGAAGGCGTGGCCCATGTGCAGACTGCCGGTCACGTTGGGCGGCGGGATCATGATCGAGAACGGCTCGCCGCGGCCTGACGGGGCGAAACGGTTGTCGGCTTCCCAGCGCTCGTACCAGCGGGTTTCGATCTGCTCAGGTTGGTAGGTCTTTTCCATGGATTGGCTCACCGCAACGATGCTCCCCGCAGGGAAGCATGGAATTCATAAGGGGTCGAAAAAATGGCGACAAGTATAGCGCGATAAGGGGCAGGGCGTCAGGCCCTTACCGGGCGGCGATTCAGCCCGCGCATGGCGATCAGCCCAAGCACCGGCCCGGGCAGCAGCCACCAGATGACGGCCAGTTCCTGGCTGCTCCATAGCGATGTGACCAGGGCGATCGACGGGATGGTCAGGCCAAAGCCAATGGCGTTCATCATGGCGAGTGCCGCCCCCAGTCGCTCGGCGGGGGCGGTGGCCGAGGCCAGCGCCGAAAACTGCGCCGAATCGGCAATCACGCTCAGCCCCCAGACCAGTAATAGCGCGATCAGCAGCAGGGGTGGGGCAGCGCCTATCAGCGGGTAGATCAGGCATAGGGCGCCCGAGGTGGCCAGCGCCACAAACGCCACGCGGGCACTGCCCACCCGGCGGCTCCAGCGCCCGGCGAGTACGCAGCCGGGCAGGCCAATGGCGATGATCGCAAAGCTCAGCCACGGCTGGACGCTGCTGCTGGCACCGAGACGCGTAAGCTCCCGCGTCACCAAAAACGGCACCAGGGCCCATAGGGCATAAAGCTCCCAGCAATGGCCGAAGTAGCCAAGCGCCGCTGCCCGAAAATCCTTGTGTTTAAACGCCGCCAACCCCGCCCAGGGCCGCCCGCCGCTGGCTTTGGCGGGCAGGTGCGGGCCAACGCCCAGCTTATAAATCATCAGCGCGGCGGCCAGCGCGAGCAGCGAGGCAAGCAGCAGCGGCCATTGCCAGGGAAGGTTCAGGGTGAGCCCGCGCAGCAGGTGCGGCGAGGCGATGCCCAGGGTCAGCATGCCCACCAGCCAGCCCAGCGCCGCCCCGGCGTGGCTGGGCGTCCAACTGACCACCAGTTTCATGCCCAGCGGATAGATCCCTGCCAGGCAAAGCCCCGTGGCAAAGCGAGCGATCGCGGCCAGCGTGACGTTATCCGCCATGCCAATAAAGGTGGCGTTCACCAGCGCCCCGAGCACGGCAGAAACTGCAAATAGGTGGCTGGCGCGCACGCGGTCGGCAAGCCCCGTGGTGGCAATCGCCAGGGTGCCGGTAATGAACCCGGCCTGCACGGCAATGGTGAGCAGCCCAAGGTCGCTCTCACTCAGGCCCACCGCGTCTTGAAGCGCCAAACCCACACCGTTGACGCTGAACCACAGCGAGGTGCCGAACAGTTGAGCGATAACAATAACGGCGAGAGGGTAGCGGGTGAGCACGTTTACGGCTCCAGAAATTGTTTAAGAAGAATAACTTCGGGATGAGTGGGCGTTCTATTGCTAGGCATCATGGGGTATCGCCACCCTGGTAATCAATAATTTGTCGTTAAGACGAATTTTTTGAAAACAGCATTGTCAGATGGCGTGGGTATCGACAGATAACCCGATTGTGGCCGTATTGATTAGCCACCTTGGGAGCCCAGGGCCAAGATCAGTCGCTACCTTGATGAGCCTTGTGGTTTTCGCTGTGTAGGTGGTCTGTTAGGGTCATATGGGGTATCGCAAGGCCCGTCATGATTGTGTCGGGTAGCAAATACAATTTGTACGCAATTGGAGTTTTCATGCAATTAACCAAGCTTTTCGTTCCGGCAGTCGCCGCAATGGCGTTCAGTGTTCCCGCCATGGCCCAGCAACAAATGGGTGGAGGCGGTATGGGCGGCGGCACCCCCAGTGTCGATGACCAGGTGAGCCAACTTGACGAAATGTTGGATCTGGATGATGGGCAGAAAGAGGAACTCAGCAGCCTTATGACCCAGATGCAAGATGAAAACAGTGCCAAGGAAGAGGAAGCCCGAGAGCTGCAGCAGCAACTCGGCGAGAAGGTTCAGCCCGATTATGATGAAGCGTCCATTCGCGCGGATGCGGAGCGTCTTGGTGAGCTAACGGCTGAGATGACCGCGAATAGCGTCATCATGCAGTCCCAGATCGAAGGCGTGTTCACTCCAGAACAGCGCGATGAACTGGAAGAGGCCATGGCTCAGCAGCAGGAGCAAATGCAACAGATGCAGGAGCAAATGCAGGAACAGGGAGGCCAACAAGGCCAAGGCCAGGGTCAAGGCCAAGGTGAAGACGCACTGCAGTGATGGAAAATGGCCAGGCAGATTGCCTGGCCGCTCTTAAAACGATAGCTTTTCGCTGTTGATGACCCCGCCAAGTGCGGGGTCACGCGTTTGTGTTGGAGGCCCTCTGCTCGGCCGCTCACCCCAGCTTATGCGGCACGACCTCATGGCCGAGTTCTTTATAGCGCTGCCAGCAGGCGCGTTTGGCAACCAGCACCTGCTGGTGCTGATTAATGATTTCGGCAATGCGCGCAAAGCGTTCAACGCCCTCGGGAATATCTGAGTGCAGGTTAAGCAACGCGGTCTCCTCAGTGGGCATTGGTAACTGCTGCCAGCCGAGCGTAATCGGTACGCTCTCGGCCATGTCGCTGTCTTCCAGCGCGTGGGGCAGGTAGGCGTCACCGCGAAAGCCCCACAGCGCCTCGTCGGCCTGCTCGGCGAGGGGTTTATCTTCGCAGTGGAGATGCAACCGATAGCCCTTGCGGTAGATGGTTTCGGCCAGCTTGCAGGCAAACTGCAGGCGTGCCTCCAGCGTGGTGTCCGGCAGGATATAAAAGTCGATGCGCGCCATTGCTAGGTCCTGGCTGGGCGTCTTGAGGCGCGTCGCCGCTGAGGCCGGCGGCGACGCAAACGGTGACGGATGACTAGGCCAGCTGGGTCAGCCAGCCGTATGTATCGTCGCTGCGTCCGTATTGCAGGTCGAGCAGCTTGGTGCGCAGGCGCTTGGCCACGTCGTTATTGCCCCCCGCCGTGAGACGAATACGCTCGTCCTCGCTGACCAGCTCGCCCACCGGGGTGATCACCGCCGCGGTGCCGCAGGCGAACACTTCGGTAATCTCACCGGACGCCGCGCCTTCACGCCACTCGTCGATGCTGATGGGGCGCTCTTCCGGGCTCAAGCCCTCGTCTTTGGCAAGCGTCAGCACGGAGTTGCGGGTAACGCCTTCGAGAATGGTGTCGGTCAGGCGCGGGGTGACCAAGCGGCCATCCTTGAAGACAAAGAACAGATTCATGCCGCCCAGCTCTTCGATCCACTTATTCTCGGCCGCATCTAAAAACGCCACCTGGCTGCAGTCGTGGGCGGCGGCTTCTTTTTGCGCGGCAAGCGACGCTGCGTAGTTGCCGCCGCATTTGGCGAAGCCGGTACCGCCAGGGGCGGCGCGCTTGTAATGCGACGACAGCCAGATCGACACCGGCTCGATGCCGCCCTTGAAATACGCCGCCGCCGGCGAGGCAATCACGTAGTAATCCACTTCGTGGGCCGGGCGTACGCCGAGAAAGGCTTCCGAGGCGATCATGAACGGGCGCAGGTACAGGCTGCACTCGTCGGCGTCGCTCGACGGCGTCGGCACCCAGGCGTGGTCCTGGGCGAGCAGGGCTTTCAGCGAGCCGATGAAGTCCTCATCGGAAAGCTCGGGCAGCGCCAGGCGGCGGGCGCTGCGCCGAAAGCGCTCGGCGTTTTTCTCCGGCCGGAAGGTCCAGACCGAGCCGTCGGCATGGCGGTAGGCCTTGATGCCTTCAAAAATCTCCTGACCGTAGTGCAGCACCGAGGCGGCAGGATCGAGGGTCAAGGGGCCATAAGGGCGAACCTGATGACCATGCCACTCGGCGTCGACCGTCCAGCGGACGTGCGCCATGTGATCGGTGAAATATTGCCCGAAGCCGGGGTTTTTCAGAATGTTGTCACGAATCTCGTCGGCCGTCGGCTGGTTGGACGGCAGGGCTTCGAAGTGCGTATCAGAACTTGCAGTGGGCACGGCTGTTGGTCTCCGCTGGCAACACGCCTCTCGGGGCGAATACTTGGAATAAGATGAAAACAGGCGCACTGAGTCGTCCTCCGTACGCCTTGATAGGTTCAGGTTTAACGGTTGTAGCGCCTAAAGGCAACCGCTGGTTGTCTAGTCGTCGCCATTTTCAACCTGGGCGTCGTTTTCCCGGTCCAGCAGATATTGGGTAAGCAGGCCGACAGGGCGCCCGGTGGCGCCTTTCTGCTTGCCGGAATGCCAGGCGGTGCCGGCAATGTCCAGGTGTGCCCAAGGGAAACGGTCGGCAAAGCGCGACAGGAAACACGCCGCGGTAATCGTGCCCGCCGGGCGGCCGCCGATATTGGCCAGGTCGGCGAAGTTGGAGTCCAGCTGCTCCTGGTACTCGTCCCATAGCGGCAGGTGCCAGGCGCGATCCCAGGCGGTATCGCCGGCATCGAGCAGATCCAGCGCCAGGTCGTCATCGTTGGACAGCAAGCCGGTGGCGTGATGGCCCAGCGCAACGATGGCCGCCCCGGTGAGCGTGGCAATATCGACCACGCTTGCCGGCGTGAAGCGCTCGGCGTAGGTCAGCGCATCGCACAGCACCAGACGGCCTTCGGCGTCGGTATTGAGCACCTCGACGGTCAGCCCCTTGAGCGTGGTGATGATATCGCCGGGTTTGGTGGCGGCGCCGTCCGGCATGTTTTCCGCCGCGGCGACGATGAATACCAGGTTGAGCTTGGGTTTGATCGTGAGAAGCGCTTTCACCGTGCCGAACACGCTGGCCGCCCCGCCCATATCAAACTTCATCTCGTCCATGCCTTCGCCGGGTTTGAGCGAGATGCCGCCGGTATCGAAGGTAATACCTTTGCCGATCAGGACGTGGGGGGCTTCGTCGGCGCTTTCAGCGCCCTGGTAGCGCATGACGATCAGGCGCGAAGGCTCGCGGCTGCCGCGGCCTACCGACAGCAGGGCGCCTGCGCCCAGCTCGGCCAGCGCCTCTTCGTCCAGAATCTCGACCTCAAGCGCGCCTTTCGATTCGCGGCCTAGCTGTTCGGCCTGCTCGGCTAAATAGCGCGGCGTGCAGATATTGCCCGGCAGGTTGCCCAGGGTGCGCGTATAGTTGATGCCCTGACCGATGGCGCTACCCTGGTGGGCGCCCCGTTGGGCGGCGTCCGCTTCGCCGGCGCTACTGATCATCAGGTTAAGCTGCACGAGGCTCTGGGCGGGCGCAGGGCTGCGCTTAAACTGATCGAATCGGTAGCTTGCGCGTTCAATGCTTTCGAGCACCTTGCGTGCTTTCCAGGCGGTATCGCGATCGGCCAGCGGGACTTCGGTGAGCATCACGCTGGCGTCATCGATGGGCAGTTTTACCAGCGCGGCCATGGCAGCATCCAGCGCCTTCAGATACGCTGCTTCCTGACATTTTTCGCGCTCGCCGAGGCCGACGAGCAGCAAACGTTGCGCGCCCAGGCCCGGGGCGTAGGGGAGTAGCTGGACGTTGGCCAGGCTGGCGTCAATGTCGCCACGACTGACGAGTTGGCCAATCAACTGCTCGCTGGCGTCGTCGAGTTTCGCCACGGCAGGCAGTAAATCGCTATCTTTATAGACGGGTACTACGAGGCAGGCCGTTTCTATTTTGGCCGGATTGGCCGTTTGAACGGAAAATTCCATGACGTCTCCAACAAGACAAGCATCGAGGTATTCAGGATAATGGCCCCAGTGTAACCAAGCACTGCCGTCATTGCATGACATCCTGCACGACCAGCCGGAGAGCGCGTTGATCTTATTTCGCTATTTAACCCGAGAAGTATTGCTCACCATGTCCGCCGTGGCGGGCATTTTGCTGTTGGTGATCATGGGCAGCCGCTTCATCCGCTATTTTTCGGACGCCGCCGAGGGTGACTTTCCGGTCAACATCCTGGGCAGTCTGATGCTGTATCACCTGCCCGGCTTCATGGAGTTGATCCTGCCGCTGGCGTTTTTTCTGGGCATCCTGCTGGCCTACGGGCAGCTGTACATGAACAGCGAAATCACCGTCATGGTGGCCTGCGGCATGAGTCCTACGCGGCTTTTGAAAGTCACCCTGCTGCCCGCCTCGGCGGTGGCCGTGGTGGTCGGCGTCTGCAGTCTTTGGCTGACGCCGGCGGGGGCGTTGCAGACCGCTGCAATTATCGAAGAGCAGGAAAGCCGCCTGGACGTTTCGGTGCTGGCGCCCGGCCGTTTCCAGGAGTTTGGCGGCGGACGTACCGCTTACATCAGCGGGTTTAATGACGACGGCAGCGAAATGCGCGATGTGCTGATTCATGAGCATCGCCAGCCGGGTGACGACGGTACCCACGACTATGTGACGCGGGCGGTATCGGGCTACCAGGAGACGCGCATGGAAACCGGCAGCCGCTTCCTGGTGCTCAATGACGGCGAGCGTTACGGGGTGACACCTGGCCAGCGAAACGCCGAACGCTTGACCTTTGAAAGCTACACGCTCCGCCTGGGGTTGAGTCGCGACCGCCAGGAACTGGATTCGATGGAATACGCCACCACGGCGGCGCTGTGGCGCGACGACAATGATCGCGCCCAGGCCCAGTGGCAGTGGCGCGCGGGCTTGCCGCTGATGGTCTTTATTCTGGCGATCATGGCGCAGCCGCTGTCCCGGGTAAATCCCCGCCAGGGCCGTTTTGCCAAGCTGCTTCCCGCCGTCTTCCTGTATGTCGCCTACCTGAGCCTGTTGCTGGCCGCTGTCGATGCGGTGGGTAGCGGGACATGGTCGACCACGCTGGGTCTTTGGCCCGTTCATGGTTTCTTTCTGGTGCTGGGTCTATCGCTGATCTGGCACTCGCAACGCAAGGGGATGCGCTGATGCTGAATGCGCTCACCGTCACCGATCGCCTCGATCGCTACATCGCGCGCAACGTGCTGGCGGCAATTGTCGTGGTGCAGTTTGTCCTCTTGGGGCTGGATATCACCATTGCCTACATCGATGACCTGGGCGATGTTCAGGAAGGCTACAGCGCTCTCGACGCGCTGCTTTATCTGCTTATGCGCACGCCCTGGCGGTTTTATCAATACGCCCCGGTTGCGGTGCTGATCGGGGCGCTGATTGGTCTGGGCAGCATGGCGTCCAGCAATGAGTTGACCGTGATGCGCGCCGCGGGCCGCTCTCTTGCGCGGATCGTCTGGAGCGTGATGAAGCCCGTACTGCTGGTGGTCGTGGTGGTGCTGATGGTGGCGGAGTATGTCAGCCCGCGTACGGAGCAATACGCCGAAGCCTGGCAGCTCGAAAAAATGCAGGGTGAGGGGGCCATGGTGACAAGCCGCAGTGGCTGGCAGGTCGAGGACGACAGCGTCTACCGCTTTGGGGCCATCCGGGCGGATAACGTGGTCCTCGACCTGACCCGCTATCGCTTTGACGAGGAGCGACTGGTCGAGGCCACCTACGCGCGCCGCGCCAACTGGAACGATGGCGCCTGGCAGCTTGAGGATGTCGCCACGACGCGGATCTTTGATGATCGCACCGAGTCCGAGCGAGCCGACACTCAGCATTGGGAAACCGACTTTACCCCGCTGCAGCTGGAGCGCCTGCTGCGTTCGGTGGAAAGCCAGGCACCCAGTGAACTATGGGAATACGCCCGTTTCCTGGAAGATCAGGGCATGCAGACAGACCAACCGCTGCTGTATTTCTGGCAAAAAATGCTCATGCCGCTGACCATGGGCTCGCTGGTGTTGATTGCCGCGTCGTTCGTGTTCGGCCCGTTGCGCACCGTGGCGGCGGGCACCCGGGTGTTTTACGGCGTGGTGACCGGGCTGGTATTCAAGTACGTCCAGGACCTGCTGGCCCCGGCGTCGACCCTGTTTGGTTTTTCCCCCGTGTGGGCCGTTCTGGTGCCGACGCTTGCCTGCGCGGTGGTGGGCGTCTATTTCCTGCGCCGTAACGGCTAGCCCTGGCGGGCAAGGAGCTCCAACGCCATGCGACACTTTGCCCAGCCGACGAACCTACGTCCTGCTGGATTGGCCTCGCGCCTGGGCGCCATGCTCTACGACGGCTTGTTGCTGGCGGCGATCTGGATCGCCGTGACCGTCGCCCATCTGGCATTCTTCCGGTTCGTACTGGGCCAGCAAGCTGCTGATATCGGTATCTCCATCGTTGATATCTGGAGCCTTCGGCTACTGCTAGTGCTGTTTACCACGCTGTTCTTTGCCTTTTTCTGGCGGCGAGGCGGCATGACGCTGGGCATGCAGGCGTGGCGGCTGCGGGTACAGACCTGCGAGGGCGACGCCATCTCGTTCAAACAATGCCTGCTGCGTTGTCTGACAGCCTGGCTGTCGCTGGCGGCGCTGGGCATCGGCTATTGGTGGGTATTGGTGGATGGACAGCGCCGCAGCTGGCCGGATATAGCGTCCAACACGCAAACGGTTCGCCTCCCCAAGGGGTGATTTTTTTGTTGCGGCATCACCTAGAAAATTGCTCGCATACCAACGACTTATTGAGCGCTGAAAGGCGTGCAAGGTAAATCGCTACTAAAGGCTATATATTTCTACTTGCAAAGATGTATGCGAATCATTTACATTCATCTCATGAACTTTATGAGGTGCAGCCATGTACGTATGTGTGTGCAAGGGAGTAACCGATCATCAGATTCGCCAGCAGGTTAGCGACGGAGCGCGCAGCTGGCGAGAAGTGCGTGAAGCCACTGGCTGTGCCACTCAATGCGGCAAGTGTGCCTGCTTTGCAAAATCGCTCACCCGCGAAGCGGTTCACGAAGCGCGTCTGGAAGCCAATATGGACCTTGCCTACGCCGTGTGACGCGAATCTTTCTTGTTAGAATTATCGTTAGCAAATATATGATTTACTTGAATTTTTAATGCCCCGCTCTATACTCCCATTATCAGTGGGAGTGTGCCTTTCGTGGTTCATGCTCCTCCATTAACGTAACTGCTTGATCGGCTTGTTAAACCATCAGCATTACAGGGAAAAGGTGTCGTCATGAAAGGTGATCCGAAAGTAATCGAGCATCTCAACATTGCCCTTGGCAACGAACTGGTCGCGATCAATCAGTACTTTTTGCATGCCAAAATGTACAAGGACTGGGGCCTGCAGGCGCTGGCCAAGTGGGAATACGACGAGTCCATCGAAGAAATGCAGCATGCCGACAAGATTATTGAACGCATCCTGTTTCTCGAAGGCATTCCCAATCTGCAGGACCTTGGCAAGCTGCACATTGGCGAGAACGTCAAGGAAATGCTCGAGTGTGACCTGAAGATCGAGCACGACGGCCGTAATGACTACATCGAAGCCATCACCTATTGCGAAAGCGTCAAAGACTACGTGACCCGCGATATGCTGCGTGACCTGCTCGCCGATGAGGAAGGCCATATTGACCACATTGAAACCGAACTGCACTTGATCGACCAGGTCGGTATCCAGAACTACATGCAGCGCCAGATGCAAATGGCTGGCGACGAGTAAACGTCTTAGTTGGGTTACTTTGCAACGTAAAACGGGCAGCCACTTGGCTGCCCGTTTTACGTCTTCGTCATTGCCTGAGGTGTTACTCCTCGTCTTCCTCTTCCGATTCTTCGGAAGATTTGACGATGCCGCAGGCAACGCGGCTGCCGCCACCGCCTAGCGCTTCGGGGTCATCCGAGTAGTTGTCACCGCCCTCATGAATCATGATGCTGCGGCTCTGTACTTCCTCGACGCTCAGGCGCGGCGCGAGGACGGGAAGGGTGGCGTTGCCGTCTTCATCCACGTTGAGTACGGGCAAGTCCCCCAGGTGGCCATCGCCGTATGGTCCATCATGGCTTTCCGTTTCCTCGGGATCATAGTGACCGCCGGCGTAAAGGGCGGCGGTCATGTGGCCGCTATCGTTTTCCTGTGCTTCGCAGCTTGGGTTTTTATGCACATGGAAGCCATGGACGCCGGGTTCCAGTCCGCTGAGGTCTGGCGTTAACAGCAAACCGTGGTCAGTATCTTCCAGCGTGATGCTGCCGATCGTTTCCCCAGCGCCATCGGCGCTGACCGCGTGTATGTCTATTTCCATGCTGTCACTGGCCTGAGCTGCAGAGGCAAGCAACAGTGAAGCGGTAATGCCACTCAGTAATGAAACATAGCGCATGGTCGTGACTCCTTTTTCCTGATCCGTGGAAATTGTTTGATAATACCCTCTTCAAAGTAGTTGGCGAGCGATCAACCCGCCAATCTGACAAGCAGGCGTTTTCCCCCTGTATTGATGACAACGGCCTGGTAAGCCGCGACAATGGCGGCCTGTTTTTGTTTAGGCGGTGCGGGTGCCAGCTTTTAACCGGGAGCCATATGACGCCACTCAACGTCATTTATCAGGATGAACACCTCGTTGCGGTGCACAAGCCGTCGGGGCTTTTGGTGCACCGCTCGGCGCTGGCGCGTGGTGAAACCGAGTTTCTCCTTCAGCGGCTGCGAAACCAGCTTGGTAGGCGGGTCTATCCCGTTCACCGGCTGGACCGGCCTACCTCTGGGGTCATGGTGTTGGCGCTGTCTTCAGCGGTGGCCGGTATGCTCAGCGACGCCTTCAGCGAGCGTCAGGTGGACAAGCGCTACCTTGCCGTGGTGCGCGGGAAAGCCCCGGAAAGCGAGCGCCTGGACTACCCACTACGCGAAGAGGACGGTACGCGCCCCAAGGCGGAAATGCCCGCCATGCCGGCGATGACCGATATCCGCCGACTGGATAGCGTGGAGCTGCCCGTGCAGGTCGACCGCTACCCGGTGGCCCGCTACTCGCTGGTAGAAGCGCGCCCTTTGACCGGGCGGCGCCACCAGATTCGCCGCCACCTGTCGCGGCGTGGCTATCCGATTATTGGCGATGCCAAACACGGCAAGAGTGTGCATAACCGTTTCTTTGCCGATCAGCTCGCCGCGCCACGCTTGTTGCTGGCCGCCACCCATCTCGCCTTTGACCATCCGCTGTTCGACAAGCGCGTACAATTGAGCTGCGCCCTGGACGACACCATGGTGGCGCTGTTCGATCACCTCGGCTGGGCCGGTCATTTGCCGCTGGATAGCGTTCGCACCCCACCACCCAGCACGCCTTCGGCCCTGGAAACGCTATGAATGACTCTGTGATGCCGTCAAGCACCCTATCAACAGCGCCTGCGCCCACCACTGATATGGCGCCAGCCGCGTCAGATTACGATTTTCGCTTTGGCGGGATTCGCCGCCTCTACGGGCAGCGGGCTTTTGATACGTTTCGCCATGCCCATGTGGTAGTGGTCGGCGTCGGGGGTGTGGGTAGCTGGACGGTCGAGGCGCTGGCGCGCTCGGGCATCGGCAAATTGACGCTAATCGACCTGGACGACGTCTGCGTATCCAACGTCAATCGCCAGCTCCACGCGCTGGATGGCAGCATCGGCAAGCCCAAGGTCGAGGTGTTGGCCGAGCGTTGCCGCTTGATTGCCCCGGCGATAAACGTCGTCGCCGATACCGCCTTTGTGACACCCACCAATCTTGCCGAGCGAATCCCCGCCGACGCCGACCACGTGGTGGATGCCATTGACAGCGTGATCGCCAAGGCCGCGCTGATCGCCTGGTGCAAGCGGCGCAAGCTGCCCATCACCGTGACCGGTGCGGCGGGCGGGCAGACCGACCCCACCCGCATTCAGGTGGCGGATTTAACCCGCACCGAGCACGACCCGCTTCTGGCCAAGGTGCGCTCCCGGTTGCGCCGGGACTACGGCTTCTCGCGCAACCCCAAGCGTCGCTTCTCGGTCGAGTGCGTCTATTCTGATGAGCAGCTGGTTTACCCCAGCGGCGACGGCGAAGTCTGTCTGCAGAAACCCGGCAGCGGTGACGCCACCCGGTTGGACTGTGCCTCGGGCTTTGGCGCGGCCACCTTTGTCACCGGCACCTTCGGCTTTGTCGCCGCCTCAAAAGTGCTTGAACGACTGGCTAAAAAAGCCGCCCCGCCCGCCACGCCAAAGGAAGCTCTATGACCGCTCCTGTCCCCGGTATTTACCGCCATTACAAAGGTAGCCTTTACGAAGTACTGGGTACCGCCCAGCACAGCGAGACTGAGGAGCCTCTGGTGGTCTACCGAGCCCTCTACGGCGACTACGGCCTTTGGGTGCGCCCGCTTGAGATGTTTACCGAAACGGTGACCCGAGAGGGCCACAGTCAGCCGCGTTTTGCGCTGGAAAAGGCCTTTTAATAAGCGGCTGTTGCTTATATTCTTTAATCAGCTATGCTTATAACCATTATTTTATAGCGTCAATGTTGAGGATATAAGCATGAAGACCTTTGCGCTTTCCCCAAGCACAGGTGCAGGCTTGCCCGATGTGGCGGGTTTTTTTGATCTGCGCACCTTTAGTATTCAATACGTGGTCAGCGACCCCGCCACCAAGCAATGCGCGATTATCGACCCGGTGCTGGATTTCGATGAGAAATCCGGCGCGACGGCCACCTTTAACGCTGACACCCTGCTGGCTTATATCGAGCAGCAAGGGCTGTCGGTGGCCTGGGTTTTGGACACCCATCCCCATGCCGATCATTTCTCGGCGGCGCAGTACCTGAAAGAGAAAACCGGTGCGCCAACGGCGATTGGCCAGCAGGTCACCCAGGTGCAGGCGCTGTGGAAAGAGATCTACCACTGGCCGGACATGCCTACCGACGGCCGCCAGTGGGACAGGCTGTTTGCCGAAGGCGATACCTTTCATATCGGTGAGCTGAGCGGTCGTGTCATGTTCTCGCCGGGCCACACGCTGGCCTCAATTACCTACGTGATCGGCGACGCCGCCTTCGTGCACGACACCCTGTTCCAGCCCGACTTCGGTACCGCACGGGCGGACTTTCCCGGCGGCGATGCCAAGGCCTTATGGCACTCCATCCAGCAGATCCTCACGCTGCCCGACGACACGCGCCTGTTCACCGGCCACGATTATATGCCCGATGGCCGCGAGCCCCAGTGGCAAAGCAGCGTTGCCGAGCAGCGGGCGCACAACCCCCACCTGGTGGGTAACAGCGAAGACGACTACGTGACGCTTCGCCACCAGCGCGATAGCGAACTGCCGATGCCCAAGCTGATTCTTCACGCCCTGCAGGTGAATACCCGCGGCGGGCGCCTGCCCGAGCCCGAAGCCAACGGCAAGCGCTATCTCAAGATTCCCCTGGATGCCCTGGCAGGTGCCGCCTGGGAGTAGGTGACAAGGCCCTTGAACTCGGGGAGAACCGCGTATTGGAGAAAATGCCCCGAACGCGGTAGCGTGTGGCAGACAAATTGCTCATCCAAGGAACGATTATGCCCCCGACGTCGCCGCAGCAGACACTGAAAGACGTATTTGGCTTTGACGATTTTCGCGGCGGGCAGCAGGCCGTGGTGTCGCGGGTGCTTGACGGCCACTCCACGGCGGCGATTTTCGCCACCGGCGCGGGCAAGTCGCTCTGCTATCAGCTACCGGCGCTGCACCTACCGCATCTGACCCTGGTGGTGTCGCCGTTGCTGGCGCTGATGCAGGACCAACTGGCGTTTCTGACTCGCCACGGCGTGGCCGCGGCGAGTATCGATTCCACCCAGGATCGCGAGACGACCCGGGCAGTCATGGAGCGCGCCAAGCGCGGCGAGCTGAAAATCCTCATGGTCTCGGTGGAGCGGCTCAAGAACGAGCGCTTCCGGAATTTTCTCCGTCAGGTGGCCATCTCGCTGCTGGTGGTCGACGAAGCCCACTGCCTGTCCGAGTGGGGGCATAACTTCCGCCCCGATTATTTGAAGCTTCCGGACTACCAGCGCGACTTTGCCATTCCCCAGGTGCTGCTGCTCACCGCCACGGCAACGCCCGCGGTGATTGATGATATGGGCGAGAAGTTTGCCATCGCGCCGGAAAACGTCATTACCACCGGTTTTTACCGTGCCAACCTTGAGCTGCTGGTGTCGCCGGCCATGGAAGATCGCCAGCAGCAGCTGATCAGCTGGCTGACCCCGCAGATGCAGTCTGGCTGTGAAGCGCCTACGATTATTTACGTGACCCTCCAGCAAACTGCCGAGCGGGTGGCGAACGCGCTGACAGCTCAGGGCATTGCCGCCCAGGCCTACCACGCGGGGCTGGATTCAAGCCGACGGGATGAGATCCAGCGCCAGTTCATGAGCGGTGAGTCGCCCTGCATCGTAGCCACCATCGCCTTTGGGATGGGCATCGATAAGGGCGATATCCGCAACGTGGTGCACTATGACCTGCCCAAATCCATCGAGAACTACAGCCAGGAAATTGGTCGGGCGGGACGCGACGGCCTGCCTTCCACCTGCCTGACCCTGGCCGGTCGGGATGGCTTGCGGGTGCTGGAAAACTTCGTTTACGGCGATACCCCCGAATACGCGGGCATCTATCGCTTGCTGGAAGAGATCGCGGTAGCAGGCCAGGCACCGGATCGCCAGTGGGAGGTGCTGCTCAACACCCTTTCCCGCGACACCAATATCCGCCTACTGCCACTGAAAACGCTGCTGGTGCGGCTGGAAATGCACGGCGTGATTGCGCCGCGCTTTGCGTTTCTCGCCGAGTATCGGCTGCGTTATCACATCGAACCAGATGAATTAGTGGGCCGCTTTGAAGGCGAGCGGGCGGCCTTTGTGCGCCTGATCGTCGACAACATCCCCATCGCCCGCACCTGGGGCACGGTAGATTTTGACCGCCTGCACAGCGCGGGGCAGGCCCAGCAAATTGATGCCTCACGCGCCCGAGTGATCACCGCCCTTGAGTACTTCCAGGACAAAGGCTGGCTGACCTTGGAAGGCAAGCGGATGACCGATGTCTATGAGGTATGCCAGCCTGATTTTCCCCTCGAGACGCTGGCGAGTCAGCTCTACGATGACTGCCTCACCCGAGAGCGCGCCGAGATCGAGCGGCTACAGGCCATGCTGGCGCTGTTTGAGTCGCAGAGCTGCCTCACTCGTCGGCTGGCCGAATATTTTGGTGACAACACCTTTGATACCCCATCTAATGCCGAGCCGGGCCGCTGTGGTCACTGCTCGGTGTGCTACGGCCACCCCGTGCGGTTACCGGAAGCGCCACCCGAGCCACCGCTAACGGTGGCCGATTTTCAGCGCTACGCCACACCGCTGATCGAGCGCCACACCGAGCAGTTCGGCGAGCCGCTCAGTGCCCAGCGGCTGGCGCATTTTCTGTGCGGCTTGGCCATGCCGGTGTTTACCCCGCTCAAGGCGCGAAGTCTGAATGGCTTCGCGGTCTTTGAACAGCGCGCCTATCCACAAGTGCGCGAGTGGGTGGAAAGTCACCTGGGCCATTCAGTCCGCCCTTAGCGCTGATTACTCCCAGGCAGGGAAAGGATCGGGCAGTTGCTGCCACGCCTCCATGCCGTTCAGCAGCTCTGCTTCGCTCAAAAGGCACGCATCCAACGCGTCGCGCATCCTGGCTTGATCCAGGTGTTGGCCGATAAAGACCAATTCCTGGCGCATGTCGCCAAACGGTTCCTGCCACTTCTCCATAATAAACTGCCGCGTTTCGGGGTCGGTGGGCCAGCGCTCTTCGGGGATTGCTTTCCAGAACACCCCTGCAGGGCCGTGGTGAGCGATACCGCCCGCCTGGCTCCACTGGCCAGCATAGCGCGGGCGCGTAGCGAGCCAGAAGAAGCCCTTCGAGCGTAGCAGGCCTTCTCCAAACCATTCGGCGTTGAGCAGGTCGTGAAACTTCTGTGGATGAAAAGGCCGGCGGGCGTGGTAGGCGAAGCTGCCGATGCCGTACTCCTCAGTTTCCGGGACGTGCTCGCCACGCATTTCTTTCAGCCAGCCCGGTGCCAGTTGGGCGCGTTCAAAACTGAACCTGCCGGTATCCAGCACCTTGTTCAGCGGCACGCCGCCCTGGGTGATGGGTACCAGCTCGGCATCGGGATTCAGTGAGTGCAGAATCGCCTTGAGTGTCTCCAATTCTTTTGCGTCGATCAGGTCGGTCTTGCTGATCAGCAGCACATCACAAAACTCGATTTGGTCGACCAGCAGATCGGCGACGTTGCGCTCGTCGTCGTCACCCAGGCTCTCGCCCGCCTCGGCCAGGCTTAGCGCTTCGCGGTACTGGTCTAGAAAATTGGCGCCGTCGACCACGGTGACCAGCGTATCCAACCGCGCAACATGGGACAGGCTCTGGCCGCTTTCGTCTTCAAAGGTAAAGGTTTCCGCCACGGGCAATGGCTCGGAAATCCCGGTGGACTCGATCACCAGGTAATCGAACCGACCCTCACGGGCCAACTGGCTGACCTCTTCCAGCAGGTCTTCGCGCAGGGTGCAGCAGATGCAGCCGTTGCTCATCTCCACCAAACGTTCCTCGGAGCGGTTCAGCGCTACCTCGCCATCCGCCGTTTCGCCAGGAGCGCCGCGTACCAGCGCGCCGTCGATATTGACTTCGCTCATGTCGTTGACGATCACTGCGACGCGGCGGCCTTCGCGGTTGGCGAGAATATGGTTGAGCACGGTAGTTTTACCGGCACCCAGGAAGCCTGACAGCACGGTGACGGGCAGGGGAGAAAACGCAGTCATTGCAAGCACCTCTAAGCGGCCATTTAATGTTATGTGATAATATAACAATAAGTGCCCATTTAGAAAGCCACTTGTCATGAGTCTGATAGTCGATAAGCGTTTAGCGCTTGTATTGCGTAGGGCAGTAGCCGCGCTGCACGTCCGGGGAGCGCAAGGCGCGGTGCTTGGTGGCGCGGCCGGTGACGCGCCTGCGCCAGAGCCGAAACGAGGCGGGCTTTAGCTGATGCCGCATGATCTCGATCACATCCGATTCGGCCAGCCCGAACAGGGTTTCAATGGCCTCGAAGGGGGTGCGGTCTTCCCAGGCCATCTCAATAACGCGCGACTGTTCATCGTCGGGTAAGCGGCGAAAGCGTTTCACGGGGGCTTTGGGCATCAATGACCTCACTGTATCGGTGGATGGGAATCCAGGTGGCGGGCCGTGCGGCGCTGCTTAACATACCAGCGCAGGGCGTCGACTACGACCAGCGCCGCCAGGCTCACTCCCAGCACGGGCAGGGCTACGCCTAAGGCGACCGCGATGACCGCCACTCCACACTTGGACCGCAGCGGTAACAGGCGCCAGGGCTCGGCGAGCAGGGGAAAGGGTTGCGCGCTGGTCGATCGTATACGTCGCCACCACAGTGTATATCCCCAAACGATCAGCACAATAATGCCCGAGGCGATCAAACCGAGAACAAGCTGATTGACCACGCCAAACAGCACGCCCATATGCAGGTCGATGCCCCAGCGGGTCAGTTTGGCGGCGAGGGGGAAGGTGGCGAAATCGGTTTGGTCGACGACCGCCATGCTGTGTGGATCCAGTGCCACCTGATCTACCTGTGTTGGCCAGCGGCGGTCTATTTCCGCCACCCGCCAGGCCTGTTGCGGGGCACTGGGCGGAGTAAGCTCCAGGTGTCCAGCTTCCAGGCCTGCGTGTCGAGCGCTTTGCAGGGCGCGGTCATAGTCGGCAAGCGGCAACGTCGGCGCGCCTGATGGCGTGCTCGATCCCTGGTGGTCGGCGTGCTCGTCGTGATGGGTGTAACCCGAGGCATTCAAGGCCGTCGTTACGCCGGGCGTACCCCAGCCCCAGGCATGGCGCAGTTCGGCGATATTGCTGCCCGCCCACTGCGACCAGGTCAGTCCCGTCGCGGAAAACAACAAGAGGCCTAGCGTCAGTACGCTGCCCAGTAGCGCATGACGGTGGGCGAGTCGTCTGGGACCGCGGGTTTGGCGCAAGGCCCGGCGGCGGGTCAGCCATAGCGCCACGCCGCCCAGCGCCATCACCCAAAGCCACGAAGCGGCCAGCTCGCTATACAGCCGACCGACGTCGCCGAGCAGTAGCTGGCGATGCAGCAGGTCTAGCTGGGTACGTAGCGGCAGCACACCGCTGGTGCCATAAACGGTTGTCTGGCCGGTCACGTCGAGCGTGACAGGGTCGACAAACACGGCGTTATGCTGCGAAGGGCCGAGCCTGGGGGCGCTGAACATGACCCGGGTGGTGTCGCCGGGAGCGGGTGCCGGGCGCACCGCGTCGGGGGACGCAGTGGTGTCGAGATGCTGTTGGGCCGCGGCGATCTGTGCGCTGAGCTGCTGCGCGTCGCCGTGTTCGGTGCCTTGCAGCATGTCCTGATAGACCCAGCCTTCAAGCGCAGGGCTTGCGACGTAGGCGAGGCCCGACAGCGCAGCGACCAAAATAAACGGACCGACCAATAAGCCGATATAGACGTGCAGGCGGCTGACCAGCTGTATCAGCGGGGAAGAGCGCGACAGGGGGCGAGACATGGCAGACCTGATCGATAAAAGGCGCTCAGTTTAAGCGAGTGGGACGGGCTTCGCCAGGCGGTCGGCAGGCTAGGGCGGTTTGGCGGCCAGCAAGGCACGAAACAAACCGTTCATCATGACGGGTTCGTCGTGACGGATGATAAAGCCGGCTTGATCCAGCAGTGGGTGCGCCTGACGGGTGATATCGGTCGCCACCAGCGAGGTGATACTGTTCAGCGCCCGTCGGGCCACGCCGGCGGGCTGTGCGTCGGGCTGAAATTTATCCAGCACGCAAAGCTGGCCGCCGGGCTTGAGTACCCGATAGGCCTCGGCCAGCCCCTTTTGAGGGTCGGGCATGACAGCCAGTATCAGGTGCATGACCACGACATCGAAATGAGCCGCTGGGTAGGCCAGCGCCTCGGCATCCATCGTCTGGCAGGTCACATCGCGCTGATGGCGACGGGCACGCTCTGCGGCGCGTTTGACCATGGCGGGTGTTAGGTCGGTTAAATGAATCTCCAGCTCATGGGGGATAAACGGAAGGTCAAGCCCGGTGCCAGCGCCAACCAGCAATACCCGCATGCCGGGCTCCCAGTCCACCTGGCCCAGCGCCACTCGCCGAGGCCGGCGAAAAGCACGGTTCGCAATGGCATCGTAGATGGGCGCATAAGCGGTGTAGCGCAGGCGGTTCCATGCGGTCGTGTTGAGCATACCTAATAAGCCCCGGTAGTGCGCGGCGTCGATCAGTAACCTATAGCATGAATGCGCAAATGCCACCATCGACGTGGCCATGGGCGAGGCATCGCCCGTTTTGACAGGCGCGTTAAACAGGCAGACAACGTAAAATGTGACGGGCAGCGCTTTGGGAATAAATGTTTAACGTTAATCGGTTTTTAACTTATGTTATTTAATTAAGTTTTCATCCTTTTTATTTTTTTTTAATCGACTGCTAAGACGCTCGATGATATCAAGTAGTAATTGCCGATCACTGGTGTCCAGAGGCGCTAGGAGGTGTTTGACTCGACTCGTCTGATCGTCCAGATGAACGCTGGCTTCCCCTAATAGGACGGCGGTTTCACAGTTAAATATCTCAGCCAGTTGTAAAAGCCTCACGATATTGGGGATCACTCTCCCGCGCTCAATCCGCGAGACAGCTTCATTGCCAATGCCAAGGCGTTCGGCCACTTCTTCCTGGGTCAGGTGACTGCGAATTCGCTGTTTGGCAATCGCTCTCCCAATGTTGCTAGCTAGCCGTTTCTGTTCAGTTTTATTCACAGTGTCCTCCATCTAGACCTGAATGGTTGAGGATCAACCTATTGACATGAAGGACTGTTTAGGTTGAATATCAACTTAATAGGTTGATAATTAGTACGATAAGTGGATTTTTTGCCACGCGGTGTCGAGCAAAATAAAAAAGTAGTTAATTTAATTTTTTTGATCATTTAAACAACAATAATGTGGGTTATTTAGGGGTGGTTAATATTAAGAAAAGTAAAGCTAGCTTCTGGCTTTAGATAAGTGGCGCTAATAAGAAAAAGCATTGGATAGTGGCAACTTTTAAGAAAGCGACAGACACGCGACGGGTACAGGCCATGCGATAGGGAATGGCTGGTCGGGTTACGAAAACGTGCAACATGCAGTTATTTACTCTATTACGAGCGTAGGGTTCAGGGATGGCACTCAGCGGCTTTATATGGCTTCGGCCGGGACCTGTGGCTAGCGGACGTGGCGTACCTGACAACATCCAGGGGCGTTAATATCATGTCTTCTACTAGGGCACCAGTGGTTTTTAGGCAACTGGCGGATAGTTTGACCACTGTCAGTGAAAACGGTTTTTTTTATCACCTTGTCAAAGCGTTAGCGGACATTCTTCGCGTCGATCACGTACTCCTGGCGGAGTTCGATCCTGCCTCGGGTGTTGCTACGCCTGTGGCCTTCTGGCGCCATGGAGCGCCAGCCGAGATGGCCTCTTACCCGGTTAAAGGCACTCCCTGCGAGCAGGTCATCGCGCGGTCCAGCTGGCACACCCTGGCCGATGCGGTAGATCGCTTCCCGGGCGATGCTCGCCTTGACGCGCTATCGATCGAGGGTTACCGGGGCGTGGCCATGCAAGCTCCCGATGGCACCTGCATCGGCGTACTGGCCATCATGCACTGCTCGCCGTTGGAGCTGCCCTGCTTCACCGACGATGTTCTGCGTATCACGGCGGCTTTGAGCGGTGTGGAACTTGCTCGCCAGGCCACCCAGTCCAATGTTCATTCGCGCCTGCACGGCAAGAACCGCGCGCTCAGGCTGATGAGTCGCAGTCAGGATTTGCTGATGCAAACCGGCAGTGAACACCAATTACTGCAGGCAGCGTGCTGCCTGGCGGTGGGCGTAGGCGGCTATACAGCCGCCTGGATCAGTCAGTCAGCGCCTGGCGCCAGCCCCCATGCGGCCCTGAAGGTAATGGCCATGGCAGATGCCGATGGTGAGGTGGCCACCTGGCTGAGTCCTATGCAGCTGTTCATTACCCGCTATAGCGCTGAGATCACCGAGCGCGCATTCCGCCGTCAACAGCCCGTCGTCATCGAGCACCTGATGGATGAGAACATGCCCCCAGGGGTCTGCCAAGCGCTGATGGCGATGGGCGTGGAACAGGTTGTTGCACTGCCCTTGAAGTGCGCGGACAAGTGCTATGGGGTGTTAACGCTTTACCATCGCCAGGGTGGGGCGCTATGCGATGATGAGCTGCCGCTTTTGCAGGATCTGGTGGGCGAAGTGTCGCTGGGTATCGAAAGTCGCCGGCGAGCACAAACCGAACAGCGCATTCAGCAGGCGGTCGCGCAGGTAGCCAAGGCCGTGTCCGCCGAGCACGGCGATGCCTTTCTGAATCAGTTGACCGCCCACATGGCCGAGTCGCTATCCGCCGAGGTAGGCTTTATCTCGCTGCTGGATAAGCACGATGCAGATTTCGCCAATACGCTGACGCTCTACATCAACGGGCAGCGGGAAGATAATTTCGCTTACTACCTCCCCGGTGTGCCGTGCAAGACGGTGCTGCTGGAAGAGGAATGCATTGTGACCGAAGGGGCCGCCATCATGTTGCCGGGCGAAAGCAATGGCGCCCTGGACTGGGTGAGCGCCTATGTCGGCCGACGACTGAGCGACAGTCGGGGTAAGCCTATCGGCATTATCGGTGTGATGTTTAAAGCACCGCTGACCGAGGTGGAACTGGTAAGCAGTGTGCTGCAGATCTTTGCAGCGCGAGCCGCCTCGGAGCTCGAGCGCCAACGCGATGAAGCCAAGATCCGTCAGCTAGCCTACCGCGATATCGGCACTCAGCTGCCCAACCGCATGGATTTCATGCGCTACCTCGCAAGCCGGCTATCGTCCCCCTTGGCGTCCCCCTTGGCCCTGCTGCTGCTTGACCTCAATCATTTCAAAGAGATTAACGACACCGCCGGGCACGACACCGGCGATATGGTCCTGAAAGTGGTCGCCGAGCGGTTCGCCGCCTGCCTGGCGCCCGGCGACTATCTGGCACGACTGGGAGGCGATGAGTTCGTGGTGATCTGCCATGGCGCCGACGCCGCTATTGCCCTGGAAAGGGCGCACCGGCTGTGCGAAAGCATTGACCAGCCGGTGGACATTGACCCGCAGTCGTTTGAGCTGTCCGTGAGTATCGGCGTAACGCTCTATCCGCACCATGCAACATCGCCCCTGGAACTGCTCAAATTTGCCGATATCGCCATGTATCAGGCCAAACGTCAGAAACTGGCGGTGCTCAACTTTGAGTCCTGGATGGGCGAGCTGGTCTCCGAAAAGCTGCATATTGCCAAGCGGCTGGCGGTGGCCATTGCCGAGCATCAGTTGCAACTGCACTTTCAGCCCCAGGTAGACCTGCGTACCGGGCAGTTAATCGGCGCCGAAGCGCTTTGCCGCTGGCACGATGAAGAGCTGGGGCGTGTTTCTCCGGGTAAATTTATCCCCATCGCCGAAGAGCGCGGCATGATGGTGGCACTGGGCAACTGGGTGATCGAGGAAGCCTGTCGACAGCTGGCCCAGTGGCAGCAGCAGGGCCTGCAGTTACCGGGTCAACTGGCGATCAATATTGCCGCCGATCAGTTCGAGGACGACGACCTGGAAAGCGAGCTGCTGGCCTGCTGCCAGCGGTATCAGGTGGCGGCCTCCAGGCTCAGCCTGGAAATTACCGAAAGCGGCATCATGGTGAATCCTGAAAAAGCCATTGCCATGACCGAAACGCTGAAAGGGCATGGGCTAGGCCTTGCCATCGACGATTTCGGCACCGGCTATTCATCACTGGCGTATTTGAAGCGCTTCGCCGCCGACAAGATCAAGATCGATATCTCGTTCGTCCGCGACATGCTGACCAGCGATAACGATCGCGTGATTGTGGCGACCATCATTGCCATGGCTAACACCCTGGGACTCGAAACGATTGCCGAGGGCATCGAGCATGCCGGCCAGGCAGAGGCATTGCTGGCAATGGGATGTCGCCAGGCGCAGGGCTACTATTTTGATCGGCCGTTGGCCGCCGCCGACTTTGCCGAGCGCTGGCTGGGCTAGTGCGTGGGGGTGCTCAGCGTGTGCGACGGGCATTCACCAAACTGCTGCTTGTAATCGTGGGCGAACTGGCCGAGATGCCAAAACCCCCAGTAGGTGGCAATCTCGGTAACCGACTGGCTGGGTGACGCGGCGCGCAATGCACGACGCACGCGGTTCAGCCGCGTCAGGCGCAGGAACTGCAGCGGGCTGATGCCGAGAATGCTGGTAAAGCTGTACTGCAGCGTGCGACGACTCACGTGGGTAAGCTGGCACAGCGCTTCCATGGTCACCGGCCCTTCCTGATGTTCATCCACGTAGCGCTTGACCCGATCGACCACCTCCTTGCGGTGCGTGTAGCTTGGCGGTGGTTCGCGGCTGGGCTGCTCTGCCTGCAGCAGTTCCAGCAGGGCCGTCAGTAAAATCTCCTGGTGGAGCTGCTCGGCAATCGCCCCCGGCTGGCGCATCAGTAGCCTTTCAAGCAGGAACGTCACCGCACCCAGGGTGCCATGATCGACGTGGCGGCGCGGCGCCTGCTGCCAGCGCTCATCCAGCACAATGCCCTGCTGGGCCGCCGCCGCGTTCAGGGTGGGCAGGTGGACCACCAGGCCGTAGATATCAAACGCCTTCGGGGTGATCAGCTCAAAATCGCGGCCCCCCGGTCGGCACATTACCTCATCGTCATCCAGCGACTGGCCGTTGATGCGCGACCCCGCGGGCACCGGCGGGATGCCAAGCCACAGAGCATCGGGCCATACCCGACAATCCTGACGCAGTGCCTGGCCGGTGTGCTCCTTGAATACCTGCATTGTCGCCAGCTCGATCTCATCCAGTCGGCCGTAAAAACGTCCGGCGCTGAGCTGATCGTATTCCTGCTGCCAGCGCGTCAGATTATTGGCGTGCTCATCGGCGTCATACGCCTCCTGGATGTATCTTTTTGGTGCATGTGCGCTGTCCGGCACGGTCATGACCCACCCCCAAAGAGTCCTAGGCAGACCCTTTTTGTCCTTTTTTGCATTCAACTTATTGTTTCTTATGAGGTTAGTAGAGAGTTGAGCGGTTTGCCGAAACTCGATACTCCCTCTCTAGTGATAGCGCTATGGTGATAACAAGCAAGTTTTATACCTCAATGCGCCTCCGGCGCGTTTGAAACCGAGGCAATTCCAAAGGAAAGCGCTATGGCGAAAACCTATCACACCACGGTGGGGAACCGACGCTACCGCTTCGCGGGTCTGGCCGAGCTGATGGCCAAAGCCACGCCGGCCCGTGCCGGTGACCGTCTGGCGGGGGTGATGGCCGACAGCGCCGAAGAGCGGGTGGTCGCCCAGATGGTCCTGGCGGAACTCCCGCTGACCACCTTTTTAAACGAGGCGTTGGTTCCTTACGAAGAGGACGAAATCACCCGGCTGATCATCGACGACCACGATGCCGGGGCCTTCGAGCCCATTCGTCACCTCACCGTCGGCGACTTTCGCAACTGGTTGCTGTCTGACCACGCCACCAGCGACGTGCTCACCCAGGTACGGCCGGGCATTACCCCCGAAATGGCCGCGGCGGTCAGCAAGCTGATGCGCAACCAGGATCTGATTCTGGTGGCCAAGAAGTGCCGGGTAACCACGGCGTTTCGCAACACCATCGGCCTGCCCGGTCGGCTGTCGACGCGTCTGCAGCCCAATCACCCCACCGACGACGTCACCGGCATTGCCGCGAGTATTCTCGACGGGCTGTTGTACGGCAGCGGCGACGCGGTGATTGGCATCAATCCGGCCACCGATAATGTCACCCAGAGCGTCAAGCTGATGCGCCTGATGGACGAGGTGATCCAGAAGTATCAGATCCCCACCCAGTCCTGCGTGCTTACCCATGTGACGAACACGCTGGAGGCGATCGAGCAGGGCGCGCCGGTAGACCTGGTCTTCCAGTCGATCGGCGGCACCGAGGCGACCAACCGCAGCTTCGGTTTCGACTTGAGCACGCTCGCCGAAGCCGAAGCGGCGGCGCAGTCGCTGAATCGCGGCACGGTAGGGCGCAACGTGATGTATTTCGAAACCGGCCAGGGGAGCTCGCTGTCCGCCGACGCCCACCATGGGCTCGACCAGCAAACCTGCGAAGCGCGCGCCTACGCGGTGGCGCGCAAGTTCAACCCGCTGTTGGTCAATACCGTGGTGGGGTTTATCGGCCCCGAGTACCTGTTCGATGGCAAGGAGATCACCCGCGCCGGGCTCGAAGACCACTTCTGCGGCAAGCTGCTGGGCGTGCCCATGGGCTGCGACGTCTGCTATACCAACCACGCCGAAGCCGATCAGAACGATATGGATAACCTGCTGACGCTGCTCGGCGTGGCGGGCTGTAACTTCATCATGGGCATCCCTGGCTCCGACGACATCATGCTCAATTACCAGACCACTTCCTTTCATGACGCGCTCTATGCGCGGCGGGTGCTGGGTCTCAAGGCGGCACCGGAGTTCGAGCGTTGGCTGGAAGACATGCAGATTTTCCAGGATGTCAGCACCCACCGGCTAAACGACCAGCTGCCCGCTGCTTTTGCCAATAGCCTGCGTCACCTGCCTGAGGAGCCGCAGCATGACCGATAAACCCTTGTCGCCCATCGTCGTTGACAACCCCTGGGCGCGGCTTAACGCCTTCACCGACGCGCGGATTGGTCTGGGGCGCGCGGGCATCAGCCTGCCGACCAGCAAGCTGTTGGCCTTTCAGCTGGCCCACGCCCAGGCCCAGGACGCCGTGCACTGCCCGCTGGATGTCGAAGCGCTTAGCGCCGAATTAAACGGCGCGCTGGGGTTAACCACCGCACCGATTGGTCTGCATAGCCAGGCCCAGGACCGCGCCACCTATCTGCAGCGGCCCGACTACGGCCGGCGTCTCAACGATGGCAGTCGCGAGCATCTCCAGCAGGCTTCTACATCTCAGCAACGCCATGACCTGGCCGTGGTGATTGTCGATGGGCTGTCCGCGCTGGCGGTGCAGCAGAACAGCGCGCCGTTTCTCAACGCGCTCCATCAGGCGCTTAACGACGAATCCAGCGACTGGCGGCTAGCTCCGCTGACCATTGTTGAACAAGGGCGGGTAGCGATCGGTGATGAGATAGGCGCACTGCTCAACGCCGACGCCGTGCTGGTGATGATCGGCGAGCGGCCGGGGCTCAGCTCGCCGGACAGCCTCGGGCTGTATATGACCTGGGCACCGGAACCAGGCCTCAGGGATGACCGGCGCAACTGTATTTCCAACGTGCGCCCGGCGGGGCTGGCGGTCGAGGAAGCCGCAAGGCGCTTCTGCCTGCTGCTGAGAGAAGCCCGCCAGCGAAAGCTGTCGGGCGTGCAGCTCAAGGACCGCAGCGAAGACGACGTACTTGAAGGCGGTTCGCCATCGGGCTCAACGCGTAACTTCCTGGTAGCGGATTGAGGGTCTCTAAAACCGAGACAGCAAAAAACAATGATCACACAACAAGATGGAACAACGTAGTAACCAACAGCAAGCGGCTGACAACGATTGCGTTCCACACTGAAAAGGGCATAACGATGACACAACCATCTGTTGATAAAGCGTATCTGGCCAAGCGCCAACTGCGCAAAGGCACCGCCGGCTGGATACTGCTGGCGGGGCTTGGGGTTTCCTATGTGATTTCCGGTGACTTCGCCGGCTGGAACTTTGGTATTGCCGAAGCGGGCTGGGGCGGCTTTGCGATTGCCGCCTGCCTGATGGCGCTGATGTATCTGGCGCTGGTGCTATCGCTTGCGGAAATGTCCGCCGCGATACCTGCGGCGGGCGGCGGCTACAGCTTTGCCCGCCAGGCCATGGGGCCGGCCGGGGGTTACCTCACCGGGCTTGCGGTATTGATCGAATACGCCCTGGCACCGGCGGCGATCGTGATCTTTATCGGCGCTGCGGTGGAGTCATTACTGGGCATTAACGGACCGCTGGTGTATCTGCTGTTTTATGCCGTGTTTATCGGTATTCACCTGGCGGGGGTGGGCGAAGCACTCAAGGTCATGATGGTGATCAGCGGCCTGGCGGTGTTTGCCATTCTCGCCACGGCGGTGGCGCTGATCGGGGATTTTGACGCCGCCAATCTGTTTGATATTGCGCCCACCGATGCCGCGGGCGCGAGCACCTTCATGCCGTTTGGCTGGTACGGCATCTGGGCGGCGCTGCCGTTCGGCATGTGGCTGTTCCTGGCGGTGGAGGGCGTGCCGCTGGCCGCCGAAGAAGCCAAGGACCCGGCACGCGACATGCCCAAGGGCATTATCGGCGCGATGTTGTTTCTGCTGTTCACCGCCTTGTTGGTCGTGGTGCTGCTGGCCGGTGCCGCGGGCGCCGAGATGATCGGCCAAAGCGGCGTGCCATTGGTGGATGCGCTGAATACAGCGGGTAACCCCATGCTTGCCACCCTGGTTAACGTATTGGGCCTGGCCGGTCTGATTGCCTCCTTCTTTTCGATCATCTATGGCTATAGCCGCCTAGTGTTTGCGCTTTCCCGGGCGGGGTATCTCCCCAAGCCGCTCTCCTTGGCCAGCGGGCGCAAGGTGCCCCATCTGGCGCTGATCGTGCCTGGGGTGTTCGGCTTTCTGGTGTCGCTGAGCGGCGAGGGCGACCTTATCCTGGGCATGGCCGTGGTCGGCGCCACGATTTCCTACGCGCTGATGGCGCTGAGCCATATCATGCTGCGCGTCCAGCAGCCCGACCTGCCGCGTCCGTATAAGACCCCTGGTGGGGTGGTGACCTCGGGTATCGCACTGGTGCTGTCATTGGTCGCGCTTACCGGGGTATACGCTTTTGATCCCCGCGCCTTCAATTACACTATCGTGCTCTTCATTGCCGGGGCGGCTTATTACTTCCTCTACAGCAAGAACAAGCTGGTTGCCAAAACCGCTGAAGAAGAATTTGCGCTGGTGGTGGCATCACCTGACGAAATAGACGAAAACGACCCTGCACCGGTAGCGGCTGCCAAACTGTAAGCAAGCCAACGATTAGGCTACTGTGACAAGCCCCTGGCGGTATGACGCTAGGGGCTTTTTCTTACTTACGAGCCGTTGCGAGGTGGTCTTATGACGCTGACCTTTAATGAACCCAGCGAACAGCAACGCTGGTACGCCGTCGATGATGGCGTCATGGGCGGTCAATCCCGGAGTCAGTTCAGTGTTGTCGACGGTGAAGGGCGCTTTCATGGCGAGGTGTCACTGGAAAACGGCGGAGGCTTTGCGTCCGTTCGCCGCGAGCCCCACGATTTTGAATCAACGCTGGTGGATGCCCAGGGTATAGCGCTAACCGTGCGCGGCGATGGACGTACCTATCAGCTGCGCTTGAAAAGCAGGTCGCTGGGCGATGCATCCGCTTACCGGGTGAAATTCACACCCGCCACGGATAGCTGGGAAACCCTGTCCTTTTCATGGTCGGCTTTCGAGGCCGTCCGCCGGGGCACGCTGCTGACCGAGGCACCGCCTATCCAACCGGCGGATATTACCCAGGTGGGTTTTCTGATCGCCGACCGAACCGCGGGGCCTTTCTGCTTGCAGGTGGCTCACATGACGGCATTACAACACTCGCCCTAAAAGATGATATCGGCTTCATTCAATAGTATTAGGCGATTGCCTTAGGTTACCGATGCTGCTAGCTTGGACCGTGCTTTACAAGTTTTGTATATGATTTGTAGAGCGCGTGGTGAATTGAAACACCCTTAAAGCGTTCAACCCGGAGGTGCGGTAATGGCAATGGAAACGGTTCGATTTGGCGGCGATGATATCGAGAATTCGCTGGCAAAGATGGATGACAAAAAACTCGACGAATTAGCCTTTGGAGCGATCCAGTTGGATGCCAACGGCAAAATTATCCAATACAACGCAGCGGAAGGCGGTATTACCGGCCGTGACCCCAAAAGCGTGATCGGCAAGAACTTCTTTACCGAAGTCGCTCCCTGTACGCAAAGCAAAGAGTTCCAGGGTCGCTTCAAGGAAGGGGTTAAAAGCGGCGATCTGAATACCATGTTCGAATACGTGTTTGATTACCAGATGACGCCCACCAAAGTAAAAGTGCATATGAAGAAAGCCATTTCAGGTGACACTTACTGGATCTTCGTCAAGCGCCTGTAACCCTTCTGAAAGCCGTCTTGACGTCGCCAAGCGCGCAGGCGGCTTTCAACAAACAAACCTTACGCTATTGGCGTTGTTAAGGATTTTTTAAGATGCCTCAGTGGCTGAGCGAAGCCGATTGCAAAGCCGTGCTGCAATCATTGCTGAGCGCGGAACTGGCTGCCTATCGAGGCACCCCCGCACCGGATTGGCAGGCACCTCCCGCGATTGATTCCCTTGAACGACTGCACCTGGCGGCCTGCGTCAACGAGTTCTTCTGTCTGCATGAAACGGGCGTCGAAGATCGCCTGCTGATGACCCAGCACGTCGATGATTGGGCCTCTTTGGTAGCTAATGCTGCTTCCGATACGTCGGGACTGACGTTCAGAACCTCGGGCAGTACAGGCGCGCCTACCGCCCACCTGCATCGCTGGGAAACCCTCGAGGCCGAGGCGCATGCCCTGGCGCAACGGCTTGCCTCTCGGGAGACGGTCAACCGCGTGATTCGCTGGCTGCCCTTGCATCATCTCTACGGCTTCATGTTCGGGGTGGCGCTGCCGGGGGTGGCGGGTATGCCGCGCATCAGCGTTGACGCTGCCGCCTTGCCGCCGCTATTGCCCGGCGACCTGTTGGTCACGGTTCCACCTCGCTGGGACTACCTGGCCGTCTCGCGCCGCGCTTGGCCGGACAGGGTGGTCGGCGTCTCGTCCACCGCGCCGCTGGCTGCCAAGACGTCGCAGGCGTTACGCGAAAGCGGGCTAAGTGAGCTGCTGGATATCTACGGCAGTACCGAAACCGGCGGAGTGGCGACGCGCTGGCACCCGGACGCCGCCTACCAGCTGCTCGCCCATTGGCAGCGCCTTGATGCGAACCACATTCAGCGCCTGGGTGACCGCACCGTTACGCCGCTGCTGGATCACACTCACTGGCTTGATGACGACACCTTCACGCTTCAGGGGCGCCATGACGATGTCGTGACGATTGGCGGCGTCAATGTCAGCCCCGGCCACGTGGCTGAGCGTCTGCGCGGGCTGGAAAGCGTGGCTGACTGCGCCGTACGCACTACGGGACCGGCGGCAAAACGGCGTTTGAAAGCCTTCGTGGTGCCGCTGGAAAGCGAGCAACACGCCGCCTCCGAGATTGCCCAGGCCATCAGCCAATGGCCCGCCGCCGAGCGCCCCGTGGCCGTTACCTATGGTGATGCCTTGCCTACCAACCAAATGGGCAAGCCAGCCGATTGGTAAGCCGCACCACCAAGGTCGCCTCGCATCTCGTGTCCGGTTACGCCAAGCTGGTCAAAACGACCAGGAGTCCAGCCCGTGAAACTTTCTCCCGCGTATCGCCTGGCGGCCACCGTGCTGCACGGCTTTGACGAGTACCGCGCCCGCTTTAAGCAGATTACCGCCGATGCCAGCCGTCGTTTTCGCGAGGCGGCCTGGCGCGATGCCCAGCAGGCCTCGGCGGCGCGCATCAATCTTTACGGGGAGAAAGTCGATGATACTCTGGGCCGGCTGCAGCGCACCTTTGCCCACGAGGTGCTGGCCCACTGCGAGACCTGGCGCGAAGCGCGCACCCACTATGCCGACATGATCAGCCAGCGGCTCGACTATGAGCTTGCCGAAACGTTTTTTAATTCGCTGTTCTGCTCGATTTTCCAGCACCGTCACATTCGCAACGACTGGATGTTTGTTTACAGCTCTCGGGAGGATGCCGCTCATCACTCTGGGATTGATCTTTGCCGTCGTCACCCGGTGGACGGTGACTGGCCCGGGGCTCTGGCCTGGGCGCTTAGCGATGCTCCGTTCGATAACCGGTTTGCCGACCTTGAGCGCGATACCCGGCTTGGCAGCGAGCTACTGGAAGCGCAGCTACCCGCGGCGATACTGCAGGCTGACGATGCCCAGATCGAACTTTTGAAAAGCGTGTTCTATCGCAACAAAGGGGCTTATCTGGTGGGTCGCATCCTAGGCGGCGGTGAGCAGGTGCCGCTGGTGTTGCCGATCCTCCATGGCGAGGGCTTTGGCGATCAGCAGGGCGGCGATCCTTGCCTTCATTTGGATACGGTACTGACCGAAACCGATGAAGTCTCGATCATCTTCTCGTTTACCCGCGCCTATTTTCAGGTGGATGTGCCGGTGCCGGGGGAATTCGTCCGCTACCTTAAACAGCTGATGCCCCACAAGCCGGCGGGCGAGCTCTACGCCGCCATTGGTTTCTTCAAGCACGGCAAGACCGAGTTTTTTCGGGCGCTCAATCAGCAGGTGGCCAAGCGCGAGGATCAGTTCATCATCGCCCCCGGGGTGCGCGGCATGGTGATGGCGGTGTTCGTGCTGCCCACCTTCCGCACGGTGTTCAAGATCATCAAGGACAAGTTCGACCCGGCGAAAGACGTGACCCACGCCGTGGTGCGCGAGAAGTACCGGCTGGTCAAACGCCACGACCGGGTCGGCCGTATGGCGGATACCCAGGAATTCTCCAACTTTATCGTGCGCAAGGACCACTTCGCCCCAGAGTGCCTTGAGCATCTGCTGGAGGTGGCACCCTCAACGGTCTCGCTCAAGGATGACAAGGTGATCATCAAGCACTGCTACACCGAGCGCATGATGACCCCGCTGAATATCTACCTGGAGCAGTGCAGCGAGGCCGAGCAGGTGACGGTGCTGAAGGATTACGGCAACGCCATCAAGCAGATGGCGGCGGCCAATATCTTTCCCGGCGATATGCTGCTGAAAAATTTCGGCGTGACGCGCCATGGGCGGGTGATCTTTTACGACTACGACGAAGTCTGCTACATCACCGAATGCCGCTTTCGGCACATGCCGAAAAACCAGGGGATGGATGCCTCTAGTTTATCGATCGGCCCCAACGATATCTTCCCCGAGGAGTTTGGCCCCTTCATGTTCGCCAATGCAGCGCTACGCCGCGTGTTCATGGAGCAGCACCCGGAGTTGTTCGACCCTGACTACTGGAAAGAGCTGCAGCGGGCGATTGTCGATGGTCGGGTGATCGACGTTTACCCTTACCGCAACAAACAGCGTTTCGCGGGAACCGTCGGCCAACTGGTATATTAGGCGAGACAGTCGGCAATAACGGTGAGCACATCATGACATCAGCCCCCCACCTGGTGGTATTTACCGGTTCGGGTATCAGCGTCGAGAGCGGTATCAAGACGTTTCGGGCCAGCGACGGCCTCTGGGAAGAGCACCCGGTGGAAGAGGTGGCAACGCCCGAAGGCTGGCGACACGACCCGGAACGGGTGCTGACCTTTTACAACCAGCGCCGCGACCAGATCCGCCGCGCCAAGCCCAACGCTGCCCACAAGGCGCTCGCCGCCCTGGAGCAGGATGGGTTCAAGGTCAGTGTCATTACCCAGAATATCGATGACCTGCACGAACGGGCCGGTTCCCGCCACGTGGTGCATCTGCACGGTGAAATCCTCAAGGCGCGTTCCTCAGTGGACCCACGGCTGCGCTACCCGCTGCCCAAAGGCGGCATTGCGCTTGGCGACGTGTGCGACAAGGGCAGCCAGCTGCGTCCCGACGTGGTGTGGTTCGGCGAGTCGGTGCCGCTGTTCGAGGATGCCTGCGAGATCGCAAGCCAAGCGGACTTTTTCCTGGTCGTGGGCACGTCACTGGCGGTGATGCCCGCCGCCTCGCTGCTTTCGTACATCGAACTCGATACCCCCTGCGCGCTGGTCGACCCCGAGGCGGATACGTTAACGCCGCCGGGGGTGCTGGCAATCAACACCACCGCCGGTGAGGGCGTCCCTGCGCTGGTCAATCAGTGGCGTAAACAAGGTAATTTAGTGCTGCCTTGAACCGCCTATTTTTCCAGAAACCATGCCTTCATCACGTCGGTAATCCGGGTCATCTCGTCCTCTGAGGTGATGTAGGCGGGCATGGTGTACAGCCAGCGGCCGATCGGGCGCAGCCACACGCCGCGCTTCCGGGCGAAGTCGCCCACGCCTTTCAGCGTCTCGGCGGCGTGGGCTTCAATCACCGCCGTGGCACCCAGCACGCGTACATCGGCCACCGCTGGGTGGGCATTGAGCGCGGGGTCCTCCAACAGTTCGCGGCGCAGCACCTGGCTGAGCGCGGCGATCTTGTCCAGATAGCCCTCTTCCTCGAACACGCGCAGACTTTCCAACGCCACCCGGCAGGCCAGCGGATTGCCCATGAAGGTGGGGCCATGCATGAAGGCGTGATGCGCGCTGTCGCCGATAAAGGCATCGTGAACGCGGTCCGTGGCCAGCGTCGCTGCATGGCCCAGATAGCCGCCGGTGAGCCCCTTGGAGAGCACCATCATGTCCGGCGTGACGCCCGCGTGGTCGGCGGCAAACAGCTCGCCGGTGCGGCCAAAGCCGGTGGCGACCTCGTCAAAAATCAGCAGTACCCCGAATTCATCGCACAACGCCCGCGCCCCGCGCAGATAGTCTGGCGAGGTCATGTTCAGCCCGCCCGCGGCTTGCAGCAGCGGCTCCATCAGCAGCGCTGCGATCTCATGGTGATGGCGCTCAAGCACCTCGCGCAGGGCGCCAAGGTCGTGCTCGACCTGTGCGGCGGTCGCCTCGAAGGGCGCCGTGGGGGCCGGGGCGAAATGGTGCTGGGGCAGCAGTCCGGCAAACAGGCTGTGCATGCCTTCTTCCGGGTCGCACACCGCCATGCAGCCAGCGGTGTCGCCGTGATAGGCCTTCATCAGTGAGAGCATCTTGCGCTTGCCGGGGTGGCCGGTGAGTACCTGATACTGCAGGGCCATTTTCATCGCCACTTCCATGCCCACCGAGCCGCTGTCCGAGTAGAACACGTGGTTCAGCCCGGCGGGGGTGATGCGTACCAGTTCACGGGCTAACGCGTTGGCGGGTTCGTGGGTCAGGCCGCCGAGCATCACATGGCACAGCTCGCCGGCCTGCTCGCGAATGGCCGCGACAAGGCGTGGATGACCGTAGCCGTGGATCATGCACCACCAGGAGCAGGTGGCGTCCAGCAGGCGCTCGCCGCTTTCCAGGGTGAAATGAGCGCCGCTGCCGCCCACAACCTTGGGGGCGGGCGCTTGGGTTTTAAGGTGCGCGTAAGGGTGCCAAACGGGCGAATTCATTGCGGCTCCAGGGTGAGTAGCGGTGCCAGGGAAAGGTAGCGATGCGCAGTATCTGCCGATGGCGTATCGAGAAACGGGAGGATGCCCAGGCAGGGGGCCGGTAAGCGGTGCTCAAGGACGGCCAGGTTGGCCGCATAGCGAGTCGGATCATCGGCAAATGCCGGGTCCACAACGCTGCCGACCCAGCCGGCGAGGGGCAGGCCGTCGGCCACTATCGCTTCGGCGGTGAGCCGGGCGTGATTCAGGCAGCCAAGCTTAAGGCCCACCACCAGGATCACCGGCAGGTTCATGGCGCGGGGAAGGTCGCAAAAATCCTCCTGCGCGTTAAGCGGTACCCGCCAGCCTCCCGCGCCCTCGATCAACGTCAGTTCGCGCGGGTGCTGCCCAAGCGTGGCCGATAGCGTGTTGACGATGGCGTCGAGGCTCAGCGGATCACCGGCCTCGCTGGCCGCCAGGTGCGGCGCGATGGCCGGTTCAAACGCCCAGGGATTGATCGTGGCGTAGCTGACCAACGGGGCGCTTTGCGCCTGAAGGGCCAGGGCGTCGCGGTTGCGCAGCCCGTCAGGGGTGGCGTCGCTGCCCGAGGCCACGGGCTTCAGCCCCAGCGTGCTCAGGCCTTGCGCGCGGGCGGCATAAAGCAGAGCACTGGTGGCCAGGGTCTTGCCCGCGTCGGTATCGGTGCCGGTGACGAAGTAGGTGCTCATGGGGTCTTTTCCAGATGCAGGGTCAAACAGTGATAGCTCACCGGTAGCCCCTCGGGCTCGCGCAGGGCGTCATAGCGCGCCCGGGCGTCGGCAACCTCGCCACGGGTCAGCCGGGCGTTGGCGCGCGCCACCTGGGCGCCAACGCCCTTGATGGAGGCCATCACGGCGTTCAGGTCTGGGTAGTGAAACGTCCGCCATGCCGTCGACTGCTCCGCCAGCCTAAGCCCGTTATCAACCACGGCGCACTCGAGTTCGGCGGCGCTGGGTGTGGTCAGCAGCGCCTCTGGGCGCTGCCAGGCGTCGGCGACTTCACACAGCGTGCCCGGCAATAGCGTTGTGATATGGGCCTGACCGCCGGGAGCAAGCACCCGATGCAGCGACTGCATGACCGCGTCGCTGTGGCGGCACCATTGAATCGCCAGGTTGGAGAACACCAGGTCAAAGGCACCGTCGGCAAACGGCGGCGCGGTGGCGTCGCCCTGATGCCAGGCAATCGTTGTGCCGTAACACGCCTCGGCGTGGGCCAGCATGCCGGGAGCGATATCCAGCCCGGCCACCTCGGCATCGGGATAGCGCAGCGCCAGTCGCTGGGTCCAGTAGCCGGTGCCGCAGCCCAGGTCCAGCACGTGTGGCCCGGCGCCTGCCGGCAGGCGCGCCCACAGCGATTCACCGATATGCCGCTGGGCGCTGGCTAGGGCGTCGTAACGCGGGGCCGCCCGGGAAAAGGCCCGGGCGACTTTCGCCTGCCAGTCAGGCGTCCTGGGAGCGTCGTGCGTTGGCGCTGCGATGCTCATACGGTGTCCTTGACGGCCAGCGCTGATGCCTGCTCGGCCAGCACGGTGGCAAGCGTCGCCGGCTGCGAGAGCATGGGGCAGTGCCCGGCATGGGCGAGGCGACGAGCGCGGCCACGGGCGCGCTGACCGACCAGCGGATCATGCTCGCCGACCAGGCGGATCACCGGGCAGACAGGCGGGTTCAAACGCTGGGTGTTGTCGAGGGTGGCCAGCCAGTCAAGGCCGGTAGCCAGGGTGGCATGATCGGCGCTCAGCTGGTCGCCGAGTAGCGCGCGCAGCTGGCGATGGGCGTGGCGGGGATTGGGTTCGCCCTGGGCCTGCCAGCGCAGAAAGTGCTGCCAGGTCGCCCTGGGATCGCGGGCGAAAGCGCGCCGAAAGCTGGCAAGCTCGTCGTGGCTGACGCCGTCATCCGCGCAAAAGCGCTCGCCTGCGCCCAACAGGACGAGGCCATGCGGCGCGGGCAGCGTGTCCAGCAGCGCAGTGGCCAACAGCCCGCCCAGCGACCAGCCGACCCAGACGGCATCCTCGGAAAGGCGGTCAGCCATGGCGTCGGCCAGTTGATCCAGCGAAGCGTTTTCCGGCAGTGCGGGCTGGTGGCCGTAGCCCGGCCAGTCGACGCTGAGCACGTCAATGTCGGCAGGCCAGTGGGCCTCAAGCGGCTCCCAGATACGCCGGTCAACCCCCCAGCCCGATAGCAGCACTAGGCGTGGCATGCGGCCTCCTCGCGTTGGCAGGCGCGCAGTCCTTCCAGCAGGCGATCAAGGTCAGCCTCAGTGTGCCGCGCGCTGAGCGTGATGCGCAGGCGGGCCTCGCCCTTTGGCACGGTGGGCGGGCGAATGGCGCCGACGCTGATGCCGCGCTGTTCGAGCGTGGCCGCCCACGCCATCACCCGCGCCTCGCTGCCCAGCATCAGCGGTTGGATGGGGGTCGCCGAGTGGGCCAGCGGCAGGTCAAGCAACTGCGCTTCGCGTCGGAACGTATCGATATGCTGGAAAAGCTGCTGGCGCCGCTGGGGCTCCCGGCGAACGATACTCAGCGCTTCCAACGTGGCGGCGGCAATGCCGGGCGGCTGGGCGGTGGTGTACACATAGCTGCGGGCAAACTGGGTGATATGCTCGATCAGCGCGGCATCGCCGGCGACAAAGGCCCCCGCGGTGCCTAGCGCCTTGCCCAGGGTACCCACCAGAATCGGCACGTCCTCGCTTGTGACGCCCTCCACGCAGCCGCGACCGTTTCCGCCCAGCACGCCCAGCCCGTGGGCGTCGTCGATCATCAGCCAGGCGCCATGCTGACGGCTGACCCGGGCAAGCGTGGCGATATCGGCCACGTCGCCATCCATGCTGAAGACCCCGTCGCTGACCACCAGCTTATGGGTGGCCGTGCTACGGGCCATCAGGCGCTGCAGGTCGTCGCCATCGCGGTGGTGATAGCGCCGGGAGCGGGCGCCGCTGAGCGTCGCGCCGTCGAGTAACGAGGCGTGGTTGAGACGGTCCTGAAAGATGGCCGTGTGGGCGTCCGCAAGGGACTGCAGCACGCCAAGGTTGGCCATATAGCCGGTCGAGAACAGCAGGGCACGCTCGCGCCCGGTCCACTCGGCTAACGCCGCTTCCAGGGCCTCGTGGATCCCCAGGTGCCCGCTGACCAGGTGCGAGGCGCCAGCCCCGGCGCCGAAACGCCGGGCCCCTTCGGCCTGGGCATTCTGAACACGAGGTTCCTGGGCCAGGCCGAGATAGTCGTTGCCAGCGAAGTCCAGCGTTGCTGACGGCATGACGCGGCGATTTCGCCAACGGTGTTGGTGCTGGCGTTCATCCCGTGCGCTGGCCAGTCGTTCATGCCAGGCGTCAGACACTGGCATCCACCGCCAGGTCCGCCACGCGCTCGGCGCGGGCATGCTGCTCGGCCTGTTGTGCCAGACGCTGGGCCTGGCTGGCCTCGTCTTCGCAGGTCTCACGGCGCTCGGGGTGCAGCCCCAGCTTGGTGAACAGCGCGCGGTCGCGATCAGCTTGAGGGTTGCCGGTGGTCAGCAGCTTGTCGCCGTAGAAGATCGAGTTGGCCCCGGCCAGAAACGCCAGCGCCTGGGTCGAGTCGCTCATCTGCTCGCGCCCGGCGGAAAGCCGCACGTGGCTTTGCGGCATCATGATGCGGGCCACGGCAATGGCGCGGATAAATTCGATGGGGTCCAGGTCCTCGACATTTTCCAGCGGCGTACCGGGCACTTTCACCAGCATGTTGATCGGCACGGATTCCGGGTGCGGCGACAGCTTGGCCAGCTGCTGCAAAAGCGCGCTACGGTCCTTGGCCTCTTCGCCCATGCCCAGAATTCCGCCGGAGCAGACCTTCATGCCCGCCTCGCGCACCGTTGCAAGCGTGTCCAGGCGATCGCTGAAGGTGCGGGTGGTGATGATCTCGCCGTAAAAATCCGGCGAGGTATCCAGGTTATGGTTGTAGTAATCGAGCCCAGCCGACGCCAGTCGGCTGGCCTGGTCGCCGTCGACCATGCCCAGCGTCATGCAGGTTTCAAGCCCCAGGGCTTTGACCTGGCGAACCATCTCTTCCACCAATACCAGGTCTTTGTCCCGCGGACTGCGCCACGCCGCGCCCATGCAGAAACGGCTGGCCCCGGCCTCCTTGGCGGCCTTGGCCTGCTCGACGACTTTCTCGATCTCCAGCAGCTTTTCTTTTTCCAACTGGGTATTGTAGTGACCCGACTGGGGGCAGTACTTGCAGTCTTCCGGGCAGGCGCCGGTCTTGATGGAAAGCAGCGTGGAGACCTGTACCGCGTTGGCATCGAAATGCGCCCGATGGACCTGCTGGGCCTGAAACAGCAGATCGTTGAACGGCAGCGCGAAAAGCGCGTCGATCTCGTCGAGCGTCCAGTCGTGGCGCGGGGCGGCAGTCTGGGTATTGGCAGCAGTGGCGGTCACGGGTAAACCTATATTCTTTTGAAAGTTGACGAGACTTTATCGGCGTTGCGCTTTTGGTGTCAACGTTGGAAGGTTTTCAGGTTTACTGAGGTGGCGAGGAAATATGCTAGCCTTTACAAAATTAGGGTGTTGAAAAAGTAGGCAAGGAGAGCGGCTATGCGTTTGAGCGACTATCAGCGCCAAATGATCGTCCAGTCAGTGAAAAACTGCTTTGGCGCCCAGGCGTGTGTAAAACTGTTCGGCTCCCGTACCAATGATGGTCGCCGTGGTGGTGATATTGATCTGCTGATCACCACCGACATGCAGGACGTTAACGATATTGTACGAGCCGAAATGCGCTGCCAAGTACAGCTGCAGCAAGCGCTTGGCGAACAAAAAATCGATATACTGATTGATTATCCAGGTCGAGGTAATTATCCCGCTATTTTCCGCATCGCCGAACAATCCGGTATCGCGTTATGACGCAAGATATTATGCAACAGCGTTTACTTGATGCCTGGCGCGAGTGTCAGCGTCATCGGCATTTCATTGAATATGCGTTGTCATCTTTAGAAGCGTCGCTACCCATTACCGGCGAGCGACTTACGCGACTGAATGATGCGGAGATCCAAAGTCTGGATCAATTCGTGCTTCGGTTTGGCAAATTGCAGGACGCTATTGGCGCGCGATTGCTACCTTCTGTGCTGCTGTATTTACAGGAGCCTTATGAGGATCGCCCCATGCTGGACAAGCTACACCGTCTGGAAAAGCTGGGTTACATCGAAGACAGTGATCAATGGCAAGCGCTTAGAATACTGCGCAATCGCTTCGCCCATGAATATCCGGATGATCCCGATAAAAATGCGGCGATCTTGACGCTGGCAATTGAGTCAGTAGCTAGTTTGACGTCTATTCTGGAGCGGATTGACCAAAAGCTTGCGCTTTCTTCTATCTCATAATCATCTCCTCATAGCGCTGATCTCATGGTTAAGCGCCTAGCTGATCGGCGCTACCCTGCTTTATACTCGGCGCCCCTCGCCAACCTTGGAGCGCAGATGTCTGCTTCGGAGTCCTGCCAGCACACGGCCAACGTCGATCCGGAAGGCGTTGGCCGCGACCCGGCCACCGTTCACCCGCGCCGGCCCCGGCGCGAGTTCAAGGCGAGGGGCAGCTTTGTCACGCGCTGTGAGGGCTGCAACCTGCCCGAGCTG
Organism: Halomonas sp. HL-48; assembly: GCF_001314875.1. Classification (GTDB taxonomy): domain Bacteria; phylum Pseudomonadota; class Gammaproteobacteria; order Pseudomonadales; family Halomonadaceae; genus Vreelandella. The sequence continues at coordinate 45,719 of NZ_LJZS01000004.1, read as the reverse complement.
AACTGCCTGTGCCCGTACCGGGTGACCGCCGAGAGCCACGCCCAGGTCTGGCTGTTGACGCACCCGCTTGAGCACTTCAAGCCGACCAATACCGGGCGCTTGATTGGCGATGTGCTGGCGCAGACCCGAGTGTTTACCTGGTACCGCACCGCGCCGGATGCGCAGTTGATGGCGCTGCTCGAGGACCCGCGCTACGCGCCCTTTGTGATCTTTCCCGATGACCAGCCGGACTACGCCGACCGCGTGGTCTCGATGGAGGCGGTCAGCGAGGCCAAGAAGCACGCTAAAATACCGGTGTATATTCTGCTCGACGGCACCTGGCGTCAGGCGCGGCGTATTTTCCGCAAAAGCCCTTACCTGGACGCGCTACCCGTCCTGCCGCTGCGCACCGAGCGGGAAACCCGCTATCGGCTGCGCAAGCCAGCCTCCAGTGCGCATCTGTGCACCGCCGAGGTGGCCGTTGAGCTGTTGCGCCAGGGCGGCGACGTGACCGCCGCCGCCGTGCTGGACGACTACTTCGAGGTGTTCAACGACAGCTACGCCGCCAGCCGTTTTTACCATCGGATTGACGAACCCACGCCCGCCATGCAACGGCTGCTGGACCGCCAGGCACCCGGCCATCGTTAACGTTTTTACCGGCAGATAAAAGCAACGCCCGCAGGGGCGGGCGTTGCGCGGCGATCATGCACTGCTGCCAAACAGGGCGCCGGCGATCCTGAAGCCGGCGACCCAGGTGCCCACCGCCGAGCCCAGTGTGGCGAGAATGAAGACCAACAGCGTGCGCGACACGCGATTTCGCCACCAGCCTTTGAGATGCACGACATCGTGACGCAGGGTGGCGAAGTCGCGCACCTTGGGTTTGCGCATGTAAAGCTCAACGCCGGCAGCCACAAAGCCCGCGCCAATGGTGGGGTTAAGCGAGGTTAGCGGAGCGGCGAAGAAGGTGGCAATCACCGTGACCGGATGCGCCAGCGCGGCAATAGTGGCACCGGCGGACAGGATGCCGTTGATCAAAAACCACTCGGTGACCAGTTGCCAGCCCAGATCGCTATTGCGTGAGAAGCCAATGGCAAACCCCACCAGCACCAGGGCGGTAATCAGCCAGGGAGCCAGCTTCCACAGCTTGGAAGGCGGCGGCGTGGCTTCCAGCGTAGCGATTTCCTCGCGGGGGTTGTCGGGCAGCGGGGCATCCAGATGCTCGCCGGTGCCTTTCAGGTGCCCCGCACCCAGCACCACCAGCACGTTGCGGTAGCGCCCCGGGGGGGCGTCTTCGGCAAGGCGCAGCGCCATATAGCGGTCGCGCTCGCGGATCAGCGGGCTGTACAGCGCTTCCGACTGGGCGGCAAATTCGCTGAACGTGGCCTCCAGCATGTCGCCTTCCTTGAGCTTCTCGATGTCTTCTTTGGAAACATCCTCCCGGGACAGCACGCTACCAATAAGCCCAGTAAACAGCGAAAAGCGCTGCCACCAGGGGACATTGCGGTAGATGCGCCGCAGGGTGATGCCCACGTCGCGGTCAACCAGCAGCAGTGGCAGCCGGTGTGTCTGGCAGCTTTCCACCGCCGCACGCATTTCGGCCCCGGGCTGAATGCCCGACTGCTCGGCAATGCGCTGCTGAAAGGCCCCCAGCGCGAGGCTGGCGGCGACCATGCCGGCCTTGCCCTGCTTGAAGACCTGGAAGAGGTCCTGTTCGCCCATGGCGTCGGGGTTGGCCATGCTGTGATGGCGCGCATCGCAAAGCTCGATGGCGACGGCATCGAAGCCACCGCTGTCGATCAGCTGGCGCACGTCATCGGCGCTCTCCACCGACACGTGCGCGGTACCGAGCAGCGTATAGCGGGTATCACCCACCGTGATAACCTTGATCGGGCCGCTTGTGGCGGGCGGTGCGTCGCTATCGGACACTGTCGGTGTCACATCTTCCTGGGTCATGAAAACGTCTCAACTCAACAAATAAATAGGCCGCGCCGGTCGGGTCAACGCCGCCAGAAGGCAGGTGTGAACAGCACCAGCACGGTGAAAATCTCCAAGCGGCCGAGCAACATGGCCACCACCAGAATCCATTTGGCCACTTCCGGCACGTCGCCGTAGTGGCTGCTGGCTTCGCCGAGCGCCGGGCCCAGGTTGTTCAAGGCCGAGCCGACCGTCGACCAGGCGGTGACCTGATCGACGCCCGTGGCCATCACCCCGACCAGCATCAGGAAGAACAGCAGCACATACACCGAGAAGAAGCCCCAGACCGCCTGGGCGATGCTGTCTGGAACGCTCACCTTGCCCACCTTGACGGCGATGACCGCGTTGGGGTGAATCAGGCGCATGATCTCGCGCATGCCCTGTTTCATGATCAGGATGATGCGGATGACCTTCATGCCGCCGCCGGTCGACCCCGAACAGCCACCCACGAACGCGGCCATAAACAGCAGGAAGGGCAGGGCGCCGGGCCACGTGGAAAAGTCCGCAACGCTAAACCCGGCAGTGGTCGCCACCGAGACCACCTGGAAAACACCGTGGCGCAGCCCGCGCAGGGTGTCGTAGGTATCGGTGAGCCAGAGCGAAAGCACGGCGACCACAGACAGCCCGAGCAGGAACAGCATCAGAAAGCGCGCTTCAGGGTCCTGGAAGTAGTGCGTCAGGCGCTTTTCGCGCCAGGCAATGAAGTGCAGACTGAAACTGAACGCGGAAATCAGCATGAAGCCCACGCAGATCATTTCGATAGCGGCGCTATCGAAATAGCCGATGCTGGCGTCATAGGTGGAAAAACCGCCAATCGCCACGGTGGAAAAGCTATGCCCGAGCGCATCGAACCAGTTCATGCCGGCGGCCATGTAAGCCAGCATGCAGGCCACCGTCAGCGTGGCGTAGATGTACCACAGTGCCTTGGCGGTTTCGGTGATCCGCGGCGTCAGCTTGGAGTCTTTCAGCGGCCCGGGAATTTCGGTGCGGTAGAGCGCCATGCCGCCCACGCCTAGGGTCGGCAGAATAGCCACCGCCAGTACCACGATCCCCATGCCGCCCAGCCACTGCAGCTGCTGGCGATAGTAGAGGATGGATTCGGGCAGGAAATCGATGCCGGTAATCACGGTGGCGCCGGTGGTGGTCAGTCCCGAGAACGACTCGAATACCGCATCGGTGAGGCTCAGCGAGTCTTCGCCAAACAGCATCAACGGCAGCGAGCCAAACAGTGCCAGTACCGTCCAGAACATCGCGGCGATGATGAAGCCGTCGCGCACGCGCAGCTCTTTCTGGGCGCGGCGGTTAGGCAGGTAAAGCACCAGACCGGTCGCCACGGAAATCGCCATGGCGAGCACGAACGCTTCCCATACGCCGTCGCGAAACCACGCCGAGATCAGCATGGGGGGGAGCATGGTGAGGCTGAACAGCATCAGCAGCAGCCCCAAAATGCGCAAAATGACCCGCAGGCTCATGGCTGTCGTGTGCTCCCCTGGTCGGTAAGTCGCTCGCGGTGCAATATCATCAGAAGAACGTCAGCCCCACCTGGAAGAGGCGCTCCACATCGCGGATGCGCCGCTTGTCGATGACGAACAGAATCACGTGGTCGCCGCTTTCGATGACGATGTGATCGTGGGCGATCATGACCTCCTTGCCGCGCACGATCGCCCCAATGGTAGTGCCGTCGGGCAGGTCGATCTCGCGAATGGTGCGGCCGACCACCTTGGACGACTGCTTGTCGCCGTGGGCGATGGCCTCGATGGCCTCCGCCGCGCCCCGGCGCAGCGAGTGGACGTTGACGATATCGCCACGCCGCACGTGGGTCAGCAGGCTGCCGATGGTCGCCTGCTGGGGCGAAATGGCGATGTCGATCTCGCCGCCCTGAACCAGGTCCACGTAGGCGGCGTTGTTGATCAGCGTCAGCACCTTCTTGGCGCCCAGGCGCTTGGCCAGCAGCGACGACATGATGTTGACCTCGTCGTCGTTGGTCAGCGCGCAGAAGATATCGCAGTCCTCGATGTTCTCTTCTTCCAGCAGCCGCTTGCTGGTGGCGCTGCCGTGGAGCACCACGGTGCGATCGAGCCGCTCGGACAGCGTGGTGCAACGCTCCAGGCTGTGCTCGATGATCTTGACCTGGTGGCTGTGTTCCAGGTGCTCGGCCAGCCGCTCACCGATGTTGCCGCCCCCGGCGATCACCACCCGGCGGAAATCCCGCTCGACCCGGCGCAGCTCGCTCATCACCGCGCGGATATCGCGCCGGGCAGCGAGGAAAAACACCTCGTCGTCGGCTTCGATGACGGTATCACCGCGCGGAATGATCGGCCGGTTGCGGCGGTAGATCGCCGCCACCCGGGTGTCCACGTTGGGCATGTGGCGGCGCAGAAAGGCCAGGTCCTGGCCGACCAGCGGGCCGCCGTAAAACGCTTTTACCGCCACCAGCTGGACGAGCCCGCCGGCGAACTCCAGCACCTGCAGCGCGCCGGGGTGTTCGATCAGCCGGCGCACGTGGTCGGTGACCACCTGCTCGGGGCTGATCAGCACGTCGATGGGAATCGCCTCGTGGGCGAACAGCCCCTTGCGGGTCAGGTACGCCGAGGAGCGCACCCGGGCGATCTTGGTCGGGGTGCGAAACAGGGTGTGCGCGACCTGGCAGGCGATCATGTTGATTTCATCGCTGCTGGTCACGGCAATCAGCATGTCGGCGTCTTCCCCACCCGCCTGGCGCAGCACGATGGGGTAAGAGCCCGCGCCGGTGACCGTGCGGATGTCGAGCTTGGTGTGCAGCTCGCGCAGTTTCTTGGCATCGGTATCGACGACGGTGATGTCGTTTTCCTCACGGGCGAGATATTCCGCAAGGGTGCCGCCGACCTGGCCGGCGCCGAGAATGATAATTTTCATTGCTGAGCATCGGTTCCATTAAGAGCGCCGGGGGTTCCTCGCCAACTGCACGAGGCGGCCTATCGTGCGCTGCAATAAAGACGGCGGCCAGTGTAAACCAGCCGCCGCCGAAAAGCAGGTAGGGATTATTCCAGGGTGAAGCCGACCTTGATCGTGACCTGCCAGTGCGCCACGCGGCCGTCTTCGATATGGCCGCGGGTGTCGGTTACCTGCATCCAGCGCATATGCTTGACGGTTTCAGACGCCTTGGCCAGCGCGCTCTGCACGGCGTCTTCAATGCCTTTTTCAGAAGAACCGGTTAGCTCGATGTGCTTGTAGGTATGGTGACTCATGCTACCTCCCTCCGTGTCATGAATGCACTGCCGATCTCAGGCAGCCTGCTTTTCTAGTCTGGCATAAAAAAAGCCGTCGTGACTGCTCGCTTCGGGGAACAGTTGGCGCCCCTGGCCGCTGGGCATGCCCCAAGCGACGTCGTTCGGCGTGGTGACGATGGCGTCGGGTGTTCGGGCCAGAAATGCCTCGATTTGATCGGCATTTTCCTCCGGCAGTACCGAGCAGGTCGCGTACAGCAGCGTGCCGCCGGGGCGCAGCATCGCCCAGAGATTATCCAGCAGCTGGCGCTGCAGGGTGGCGAGCTTGCCAATGTCGTCGGGGCGTCGCAGCTTCTTGATATCCGGGTGGCGGCGAATGACACCGGTGCCGGAGCAGGGCGCATCCAGCAGGATGGCATCAAACGGCGTGCCGTTCCACCAGTCGCGCTGGGTCGCGTCGGCGTGCTGCAGGTCGGCGGTCAGGCCCAGCCGGTTGAGGCTGTCATCGACCCGCCCCAGGCGCTGGTTGTCGCTATCGATAGCGGTGAGCGCGATATCGAACTGCTCAAGCAGATGGGCGGTTTTGCCGCCGGGGGCGCAGCAGGCGTCCAGCACGTGAGCGCCCGGGCGCGGCGCAAGCGCCGGGCCGAGCAGCGCCGCGCTTAGCTGGGCGGCCTCATCCTGAACGCTGACCAGGCCGCGCTCGAAGCCGGGCAGCGTGGTGACGTCGCAGGGCTGCTCCAGGGTGATGCCATCCGGCGCGTGAACGCAGAGCTGGCCGCCGAGGCCGGTTTCAGTGAGCAGCGACAGGTAGGTTTCGCGATCCTGGTGGCGCTGGTTCACGCGCAGCGTCATGGGCCCGGGCTGGTTATTGGCTTCGGCGATGGCCTGCCACTGCTCCGGCCATGCCTGACGGAGCGCTTTCAAAAGCCAGGCGGGGTGCTCGAGCGCGACGTGGGCATCGCGGTCGACCGTCGCCTGCAGGGCGTCAGCGTCACGCTGCAAACGACGCAGGCAGCCGTTGAGTACCCGGGTCGCCCAGTCCTTGCCGAGTAACCGCGCGGCGCCGGCAGTTTCGCCCACCGCCGCGTGGGCAGGAATACGCATATACAACAGCTGGTAAATACCCAGCAGCAGCAGGGCCTGAACGTCGCTGTCGCGCTTTTTGAGCGGCTGCTTGAGGAGCTGGTCGGCCAGCGCTTCCAGGCGCGGCAAGCGGCGGCAGGTGCCGTAGCAGAGTTCTTTGAGCAGGCTGCGATCCCGGGCAATCACGCTATGCTCATCCAGCCCGGCCAGCGACCCCTTGTCGGTAAGCACCGGTACGAGCCCTCTGGCGGCGGCGGCGCGAACTTCCAGGCCGCTGCCTTCTTTGGCTGCACGAGGCTGATTCATGACGGTGCTCCTTGTTGCGGGCTAGGCCCCAGGCGGGTACCCGGGGTGAGGCGTGTCTGGCGGGCGTTGAGCAGTTCGCGAACCGGCAGGGCCTTGCCCCCCGGCAGTTGAGCACGGCTGACGCAGAGTACCTCGCGGCCGTCCTGGCCGCAGGCGATACGCAGGTGGTCCTCTCCGTGGGGCAGAAGCGTTCCGGGAGACGAAGGGGGCTGTTCGCCGGGCTCGACGCTGGCCATCAGCAGGCGCAGCCGGTCATCGCCCAGGGCGCACCAGGCAACCGGCCAGGGGTTGAAGGCGTGAATGGTGCGCACCAGCTGGTCGGCGGGCCGATGAAAGTCCACCTCTGCCTCGGCCTTGCTGAGCTTGGCGGCGTAGGTCACGCCTTCGTCGGGCTGGGGCGTCGCGCTGACGGCGCCCGTGGCGAGTTCATCGAGGGTGTTGATCAGGGCATTGGCCCCTTGAATAGCGAGCCGGTCGTGGAGCTCGCCCCCGGTGGTCTGGGCGGTGATCGGGGTGCGGACCTCATGGAGCATGTCGCCGGTGTCCAGCCCCGCATCCATCTGCATGATGGTGACGCCCGACACGCGGTCGCCCGCCTCGATGGCGCGCTGAATCGGCGCGGCGCCCCGCCAGCGGGGCAGCAGCGACGCGTGCACGTTGAGGCAGCCCAGGCGAGGGATATCCAGCACCGCCTGAGGTAACAGTAGCCCGTAGGCCACCACCACCATGACATCGGCATCGAGCGCGGCAAGCGTCGCCTGGGCCTCGGTCGTTTTCAGGCTTTCGGGCTGATAAACCGGCAGCGCATGGTCGAGCGCCAACTGCTTGACCGGGCTCGGGGTAAGCTTGCGACCACGCCCGGCGGGACGGTCGGGCTGGGTATACACGGCGACGACCTGATGCTGGCTTTCCAGCAGGGCGGCCAGGCTTGAGGCAGCAAATTCAGGCGTACCCGCGAAAACAACGCGCAATGATGACATGGAGACAGCGACCTGGCGGCAAAAGTAAATGTTGCAGTAATCTCGGGCAATACAGTAGCGCTCAGGCGTCCTGCATCAGCTTATGGCGCTTTTCCATTTTCTTGCGAATCCGGTCACGCTTGAGCGGCGATAGGTAGTCGACAAACAGCACGCCTTCCAGGTGGTCGTATTCGTGCTGAATGCAGTGCGCAAGCAAACCCTCGGCTTCGAGCGTAAAGGGTTCGCCGTTGCGGTCCAGCGCTTTCAGCTCCACGCTCAGGTAGCGGGGCACCTCGGCGTAATGCTCCGGGATCGACAGGCAGCCTTCGGAAAGCGGTTCCTGGGTATCGCCCAGCGGTGTGTACTTAGGGTTGATCATCACCAGCGGTTGCGACTGATCGTCGCTGACGTCCATCACCACGACGCGCCGATGGACGTCCACCTGGGTGGCGGCAAGGCCAATCCCCTTGGCGTCGTACATGGTGTCGAGCATGTCGTCGACGAGTTGGCGCACCTCATCGTCGACGGTCTGAACTGGTTTGGCCTTGGTGCGCAGGCGCTCGTCAGGAAATTCGAGAATGGCGAGTTTGGCCATGGCGTTACTACCACCGTTATGCTGAGCTGAGTAATCGCTTGGGCCACGCGCCGGTAGGGTCGCCTGCCCAAGTGCTTTATGATCGCCGTGCGTGGCTGGCGCCGTACGAAGTGATCAATATAGTTTATGATCAACCACTATATCATGCTGTCAATGCTCCTGGGCATGCCTGCCCGGCGGCGCAGCGTGGATCGCCACGCTGGCAGGCGCGATACACAACAGGGAGGCAGAATGGCAGCAAGACAATACAGCTGGCGAGCCGGAATCAGGGGCTGGCTGATCGGCGTGGTGACGCTTTTGGCCGCGCTGGATGCGGCGGCCTGGGAGCGCGTACGCGAGTCGGCGCCCGAGCGCTACACCGTGGTAGCGGGAGATACACTCTGGGATATTGCCGCGCGCTTCCTGCACGCTCCCTGGCAGTGGCCCGAACTCTGGCAGACCAATCCCGCGATCGATAACCCCAATCTGATCTATCCCGGCGATGTGCTCACGCTCGGCGATTGCCAGGGCGCGCCGTGTCTGTCGCTTGAGCGGGCCCAGCGCGTGGTTAAGCTGTCTCCCGAAATGCGCAAGGTGCCGCACCGTGAAGCGATTTCGCCGATCGACCCGGACGTTATCGGACCCTTCCTGCGCGGCCACCGGATCGTCGACGGCGACCCGGCGGATGACGCCCTGGCGTACGTGGTGGCGGGCCATCAGGGCCGTCTGATCAGCGGCGCGGGGGACTCTCTGTACGTCAGGGGACAGGTGCCACGGGACACCCGCGTCGGCATTTATCGCCCTGCCGAGCGCTATGTCGGTGGCGATGGTACGCCGCTGGGCACCGAGCTGATCAAGATCGGTGAGGCCCGCGCCCTGCGCGCCGAGGACGACATCGTGCAGCTTCAGGTGCTCAGCGCCGATCAGGAAATACGCAATAACGATCTGGTGTTGCCGCTGGAATCGTCGCAACAGCGCGATAATATGGTGCCGCGTGCGCCCCGCAATGCGCTTTCCGGGGCGATTGTTGGCGTGCCGGGCGGCGTGCGGTTTGTCGGCCGACTGCAGGTGGTGACGATCGGTCTGGGTACGCTTGATGGCGTACAGCGCGGGCATGTTTTCCAGATTGCCCAGCAGGGCGAGGTGGTCAGCGACCCGCGCAACCAGGAGGCGCTCACGCTACCCAGCGAGGCCGCCGGCACCTTAATGGTGTTCAGGCCTTATGATCGCGTCAGCTATGCGTTGGTGATGGAAGCGTCAACGGTGCTGGAAGTGGGCGACCTCGTGCGCTCACCGCCGCGCTGAAGCAGGCGTGCAGACATTGATGTAGGAAGTATTGATGCAGGAAGCAAGGAGGTTGAATGGATACCAGGGAGTGGTTGGCGGTCAATGCATTACCCGGCGTGGGGCCGCAGCGCATCGCCCAGTTGGTGGCGCAGCAACCCGTGTGGCCGCACGGCTGGCTGGCAGAGCTGCCGAGCAAGGCGGCCAGTGCGCTGCGGCTGTGGTGCGACCACCCGTTCAAAAGCCCCCTGCAGCAGGTAGTGCAGGCCAGCCTTGACTGGCAGTCGGGCGCGCCGGGACGGACTATCCTGCACCGCGACCATCCGGCCTGGCCGGCACTGCTCAACGAGCTGCCCGATCCGCCGCCGGTGCTGTGGGCGCAGGGCGATCTCGGCGCGCTCGAGCGGCCCACGCTTGCCATGGTGGGCACGCGCCGCCCCACCGCCGAAGGCGCGCATAACGCCCAAACCTTCGCCCGCGAACTGGCCCGCCGCGGCTGGTGTATCGTCAGCGGCATGGCGCTGGGCATCGACGGGGTGGCCCAGCAGGCCGCCCTGGATGCCGGCGGCAGCAGCGTGGCGGTCCTCGGCTGCGGAATCGATGTGATTTACCCCGCCCGTCATCGCGCGCTATACCAGCAGCTCAGCGATGCGCCGGGCGGCCTGGTGCTGGCTGAGCATCCCCCGGGCACGGTGGCCCATCCGGCGTTTTTCCCACGCCGCAACCGCATCGTGACCGGTCTGTCGCTGGGCACGCTGGTGGTGGAAGCCGCCGAGAAAAGCGGCTCACTGGTCAGCGCGCGCCTGGCCATGGAGCAGGGCCGCGATGTCTTTGCGCTGCCCAGCTCGTTGCACAATCAGCAGGCTCGCGGCTGCCTGCAGTTGTTGCGCCAGGGCGCGGCGATGGCCTGCGATCCCGAAGACATCGTCAATGAACTGCATCACTGGGCGAGCGAGTTTCTGCCGCCAGCCTTGAATGAAGCCCAGGCGTCGTCGGCTGCGCCTGAGCGGCCGGTAGACGAACCTTTGCCGGATGCGCTGCTTGGCTTTTTGAGTGCCTCGCCCACGCCGATTGACGCCTTGGTGCAACAAATCGGCAGTACCGTCAGCGAGTGCCAGCAGCGCCTGCTGATGCTCGAGATCGACGGCTGGGTGGCGTCGCGGGCAGGAGGCTGGGTGCGTTTACCACGCCCATGATAGGATAAGGTTTCCTTTGTCATCACCGGTGGAGAATTCATGACAACGGCTGCTGAAGTGGACACTGCGGTTCGCGCGCTGCGCGAGGGCGGCGTCATTGCCTGCCCGACGGAAGCCGTGTGGGGGCTGAGCTGCGACCCCGATAATGACGAAGCGCTGGCGCAGCTCATGCGCCTCAAAGACCGCGATCCCGCCAAAGGGGTGATCCTTGTGGCGGCTTCGATCAACCAGTTTCAGCCCTGGCTGACACAGCTGCCGCTGGCCCTGCATGCGCCGCTGGTCGCCAGCTGGCCTGGGCCCAATACCTGGCTGGTGCCGGATAACGGCCGCAGCCACGGCATGGTGCGCGGCGCGCATTCAAAAGTGGCCCTGCGGGTGACCGATCATCCGCTGATGCAGGCCCTTTGCGAGGCGTTCGGCGGTCCGCTGGTGTCGACCTCCGCCAACGTCGCCGGCGACCCGCCAGCAACCAGCGAGGACGAGGTCAGGGCGGTCTTCGGCGACCAGCTGGCCGCGATCGTTTCCGGCGAGCTGGGCGGCAATTCGCGCCCCAGCACGATCCGTGATCTCGCCAGCGGCCACGTGATACGCAGCTAACCGACCTTCAGGAGACGATGTGGCGCACGAACATCTGGATACCGTCAAAACCTATCTGCTGGATCTACAGGAGCGCCTTTGCGACGGCCTGGCACGCGCTGATGGTCAGGCAAGCTTCAGGCAGGACGAGTGGGACCGCGAAGAGGGAGGCGGAGGCCGTTCCCGGGTTATCGAGCAGGGCGGCGTGTTTGAAAAGGGCGGCGTGAACTTCTCGCACGTCTTCGGCACCACCCTGCCGCCCTCGGCCACCGCCGCCCGGCCGGAGCTGGCCGGGCGCAGCTTTCACGCGGTCGGCGTCTCCTGGGTCTTGCACCCTGAAAACCCGCATATTCCCACCAGCCACGGCAACGTGCGTTTCTTCATCGCCGAGAAGGCGGGGGAGCCACCAGTCTGGTGGTTTGGCGGCGGATATGACCTGACCCCTTACTACCCGGTATTTGACGACGTCGTCCATTGGCACAAGGTGGCAAAGGCGGCCTGCGCACCGTTTGGCGACGACGTTTATTCACGCTACAAGGCCTGGTGCGACGAATATTTCTACCTCAAGCACCGTGAGGAGACCCGTGGCGTCGGCGGGCTGTTTTTCGATGACCTCAACGAAGGCAGCTTCGAGGAGTGCTTTGCGTTTCAGCGCGCCGTTGGCGATAGTTTTCTCGATGCTTATGTGCCGATCGTCGAGCGCCGTCGGCACGCTGCCTGGGGGGAGCGCGAGCGCGACTTTCAGCTTTACCGGCGCGGTCGTTACGTGGAGTTCAACCTGGTGTGGGATCGGGGCACGCTGTTCGGCCTGCAAAGCGGCGGGCGTACCGAGTCCATCTTGATGTCGATGCCGCCGCTTGCCCGCTGGGAATACGCCTTCACCCCCGAGGCAGGCACGCCCGAAGCGCGGCTGCACGATTATTTGGTGCCGCGTGACTGGCTCAACGAAGCCGCCCGTAAGCAAGCCGAGGTGACCCATGACTGATCGCTACTGCGTCTTTGGCCATCCCGTCGGCCACTCCAAGTCGCCCATGATCCATGCCGATTTTGCCCGGCAAACCGGGCAGGATATCGATTACACCGCCATTGAGCCGCCGGTCGATGCGCTGGCGGACGCATGGCGCCAGTTCTGCGCAGACGGTGGGCGGGGCGCCAACGTGACCGTGCCGTTCAAAGCCGATGCGTTTGCGCTATGCGACACGCTTAGCCACCGTGCCCGCCGGGCGGGCGCCGTGAATACCCTGATGCTGGGCGGCAACGGTTTGACCTATGGCGATACCACCGATGGGATCGGCCTGGTGCGCGATCTGGCCTACCATCGCGTGTCGCTTCGTCAGAAGCGCGTGCTAGTGGTGGGCGCCGGCGGCGCGGTGCGCGGTATCATCGAGCCACTGTTGGCCGAGCAGCCCGCCGCGCTGGTGGTGGTCAACCGCACGGCCGCCAAAGCCGCGCAGTTGGCGCACGATTTTGACGACCTGGGCAACATAGAAGGGGGTGGTTTTGACACTCTGGACGGCACGTTCGACCTGGTGATCAATGGCACCAGCGCAAGCCTTGAAGGCGAGCTGCCACCGCTACCCGAGACGCTGTTTTCCCCTGGCGCCTGGGCTTACGACATGATGTACGGCGTCGAACCCACGGTGTTTCTGCAATGGGCCGGCCCGCGCGGGGCGAAGCTTCTGGATGGGTTGGGCATGCTGGTCGAGCAGGCGGCCGAGTCGTTTTTCATGTGGCGTAATGTACGCCCCGACACCGCGCCGGTCCGCTCGCGGCTGCGCCAGTCGTTGAACTACCGCTAGTGACTCGCGCCATCAATGTTATGCGCGGCTATCACAGGTCGCGCCATGCAACCGCAGTTGCCGTGAGGCAACGGCGGTTTTGCGTCAGGGGCGTGGGCAGTTGGGCGTACGCCCGTTGTTGCTAGCCTGTTCATAGGCGGTCATGGCATCGCTCATGCCGGCTTCCAGCCCTTCAATCCGCTGGCCCTGGCTTGGGTGGGTCGACATCCAGGCCGGCGGTTGGCCGCCGCTGGAGGCTTGCTGCATATTCTGCCACAGGGTCACGCTTTCGCGCGGGTCGAAGCCGGCGCGGGCCATCAGGTCAAGACCAATGGTATCCGCTTCGCTTTCGTGGCGGCGCGAGAAGGGCAGCATGATGCCGTATTGAGCGCCCATGCCAAGCACCCCCATCAGTTGCTCTCCGCTGCCGCCTTGAAGGCCTGCTGCGCTTGAGATGGCGGATAGACCCAATTGCGTCGCGCTTTCGGTAGACGCCCGCTCGTTGGAATGCTTGGCCAGCACGTGGCCGATTTCATGGGCGACGACCGAGGCGAGTTGATCCTGGGTGCTGGCGATATCCAGCATGCCGGTATGCACGCCCATGTAGCCCCCGGGCAGGGCAAAGGCATTGGGGGAGTCTTCTTCAAAGACGCGGATCTGCCAGTCAAGCTGTTGCTGCTCCTGGGGGAGTTCGGCGATGATGGCATCCGCGATACATTGCACGTAGCGCTGGCTGTCCTGCCCGGCGGCGGGCAGATCCTGTTGATATTTGTTAAAGGCCTGACCGCCCATGTTGTTGAGTTCCTCATCGGATAACAACAGCAGCTGCGAACGGCCGGTCGGCGACGTGGAACAGGCCGCGACGGTGGCACAAAGGGCGGTAATGGCAAGAGGGCGAAGCCAGCGCATGAGACGGTTTCCTTATAGACGAATAGGTTTCCTGGACACAAGATAACCGCTGATAGCAGTAAATCAATCCCCCATCATAACCCACTTAGAGGATGAGTATGGATGCTGAATCGATCTGCCGTTAAATGCGCTGGTTGGCGTATGTCGACGACCGGCTGCCGGGTTATGTTTATCTAGTGTGAGCACTTAATATGAACATGCTTTGGCACATTTAGAAATGTGCGTCGTATGCATCACTATGTGCGAGGCAGCTTTAACCGCGACCTCCACCGCCTTTTGAAAACTTCGGGCTAACTCAGGGCTGATAGTGTGGTAATAGCTTTTTCCCCGGCGAACATCCTCACGGGCAGATTCAAGAAAACGAACAGGCTTCAACGATCGTCTGCCCTTAGATCCGCAAACACCTCTTCAGCGGTGATTGAGTGTTCTTCGCCACGAAGATAGGCTTGATATCTACGATCCGCCTCGGTCACCCAAGCACTCTCCACTTGTCGAGGATCCGAGCTGGGTCTCTCCTCAATGCTCTCTAACAGATGCATTACCAAACGAGTCTTCTCCTCTCTAGAAAGAAAAAGAGCTTCTGTTCCAATAACTTCTTCGGGAATAGCCATAAGGCGCCCTCATGCGATGCATCTCAAAATACCCTACTACTTTGAGGCAAAGCATTGAAGCCAGTTGAACGCTTAACCTTGCGGTACCAACTGCCCATCGGCACCGACATTTAGGCGAATGGTCGGCGTTAATAATCCTGCCGGAAGGCGCATGCCTAATCCGCGCAGATCGCCTGGCGTGATGGCCAGTTGACTGCCGGGCGGCAGCTCACCCTGTGACGCAAGCTGGCTGGCAAGTTCCAGCATGGGCGCCATGCGTTGGGTATCGGTAGTCAGTACATCAAAGGCGACCGGCAGGCGTAAATTGGCATCGTCGCCGGAAGTGAGCGTGACGTCCTGCTCATAGTTACCCTGCACAGGCTCGACGCCTGGCATATCCAACGCCCAGCGAAAGCCCGACATCTCCACCGGCGGCATGCCCGCAGGCAGGCCAAGCCCCATGGCAATGGTCGCCTGAACGGGCAGGCTGCCGGCGCCAAGGCTTGACGCAATCAGGCTGGTGAGATCGCTGGTGTCCAGGCCCGCCTTGACGGTGTATGGGCCGATACGCACATCCTCGACCCCCAGGGAGGTTACCGCCAGACGAAACGCAAACAGGCCGGTTTGGGGCAGGGCAAGACAGCCGGCAAGCAGGCTGGCCAGGCCAAACAGGCTCAGCCAGCGCCAGCGGCGCATGATACGGGCCATAAGTCCCTCCTGAGAAGGTACCAAAGTGAGAGGAAGGTGGGGCTGAAAAGCGCCGCTATTTGAGGCTTGGGACGACGTTCTGTCAAGCGAATTTGTTAACCTTCGGGCAACAAAAAACGCCTGCGGGCTTTGCCTCGCAGGCGCTATACCGTGAACGGTTTTTCGACGAGCAGGGACACGCTCAACGGCGGCTTTTGCGTGCCTCTTTGGTGCGGTTGAGCTCGCGCTTTTTGGCTTTCTCCTTGTCGCTGGCGCCGGCCATGTGATCAAAGGGGTTGTCGCCGGAGCGAAACTCGAAGCGCATTGGCGTGCCGCGCACTTTCAACACCTTGCGGAAGGTGTTGGTCAGGTAGCGACGGTAGGCCTCGGGCAGGGAGGCCGTCTGGTTGCCATGCACGACGATGATCGGTGGGTTGCTGCCGCCCTGGTGGGCCATGCGCAGCTTGATGCGTCGCCCATGGATCATCGGCGGCGGATGCTGGCTGACGGCATCTTGCAGCAGCGTGGTCAGACGGTTGGTCGACCAGTGGGCGTTGGCGGCATCGAAGGCACGCTGGATGGACGGATAGAGATCGCCCACCGCGGTGCCATGCAGTGCCGAGATAAAGTGCATCTCGGCGTAGTCGGCAAACCCCAGGCGGCGCTTGATTTCGTTGCGCATCTTGTCCTTGGCGTCGTTTTCCAAGCCGTCCCACTTGTTCACCGCCAGCACCAGCGCGCGACCGGTAGTGAGCACGTAGTCGAGCAGGTGCAGGTCCTGCTCGACCAGCCCGCTGCGCGCATCAAGCACCATGATCGCGACGTGGCATTCCTTGATCGCGTCGAGGGTCTTGATGATCGAGAATTTCTCGGCGATTTCGCTGACGTTCTTGCGCCGCCTAACGCCTGCGGTATCGATCAGTACATAGGGCTTGCCGCGCCGCTCGAAGGGAATCTCGATGGCGTCTCGGGTGGTCCCGGCTTCATCGAAGACCACCACGCGTTCTTCGCCCAGCAGGCGGTTGACCAGCGTCGATTTGCCCACGTTGGGGCGCCCGATGACGCCGATGCGAATCCCCTTGGTGCCGGTGTCGGCGGGGATGTCGGGGTCGCGCTCGGGAAACGGCTCGAGCACGGTATCCATCAGGGTGGACACGTTGCGCCCATGCGCCGCGGCAATCGCCCATGGGTCGCCGAGGCCCAGCGACCAGAAGTCACCCATCGCCGAGTGTTCTTCCAGGCCGTCGGTCTTGTTGACCACCAGCCAGGTTTTCTTCTGGTTGACCCGCAGGTGGTTGGCAATGGCTTCGTCGGCCACGTTCAATCCGGCCCGCGCGTCGACCATGAACAGCACGATATCCGCTTCGTCAATGGCGGCCAGCGACTGTTCCGCCATGGCCGCGTCGATGCCTTCCTCGTCGCCGCTGATGCCGCCCGTGTCGATTACCGTATAGGCTTTATTGCCCAGCATGCCGTTGCCGTACTTACGGTCGCGGGTCAGACCGGGGAAATCGGCCACCAGCGCGTCCCGCGAGCGGGTAAGGCGGTTAAACAGCGTCGACTTGCCCACATTGGGGCGGCCCACTAGCGCAATGACGGGGTTCATGGAGAGATTTCCAACGTTTCCAGGTGTCCGTCATTGGCCAGCACGTGAATTACGTCGCCGTCGGTGACGGCCGGAACGCTAATGCCCGAACCATCGACCTCGGTGCGGCCTACAAGCTCGCCTTCGCGGGCATCGATGAGGTGCACATAGCCTGCATAGTCGCCAACCACCAGGTGGCCGTCGGCAAACGCCGGGGCGGTGAGTCGACGGTCTTCCAGCGCGTCGTTACGCCATACTTCCTGGCCGTTGTTGGAGTCGATGCCTACCACCTGGCTGTCATCGGTGACCACGAACAGCAAGTCGCCGACCAGTACCGGGGCGTGACGGCTGGACAGCTCGCGTTCCCAGATGACGTTGCCGCGCGTTGCCTCAAGGGCAACCAGTTGACCGTTATAGCTGGTCACGAACAGGCGTCCGTCCTGGCTGAGCACGGGCTGACCGGTGAGGTCGACCAGGCGCTCGACTTCGCTGCGGCCCTGTGGCGTTGCAATCTGCATGTCCCACAGCGGCTGACCGTTGCGGTTGTCAATCGTGGCTAAGCGACCGTTGGCGAGGCCGACAAAGCTGACCGGCTCGATCACCAGCGGCGTGCCGGTGCCGCGCAGGGTCAAAGAGGGCTGCGAGCTGGTATACACCCAGCGCTCGTCACCGCTTTGGCGGTCCAGAGCGGTCACTTGACCGTCGATGCTTTGCACAACCAGCAGTTCTGGGTTGGCCTGCGGCGCTGCCAGTACTTCGCTGGAGACCCGCGAACGCCAGTTGACGCTGCCGTCACGCTGGTCCAGGGCGATGACTTCGCCGTCGCGGGTGCCCAGGTAGACCTGCCCGGCGACGGCGGTCAAGGCGCTGGAAATCGGCGTATCGAGGTCGACTTCCCAGCGTTCCTCGCCGTCGTCGGCGGCGAAAGACATCACCACGCCGTTGGCGTCGGCGGCAAAGAGGTTATCGCCTTCGCGGGCCGGAGCAATAGGGTAGCGGGCACGGCCAAGGCCGTCGCCCACGTCGTGCTGCCAGAGGCTTTCCAGGGTCGAGCTTTCCTCGAAGCTGGTGAGCTCCTTGGGCGTGTTGGCTGAATCGCTCTTGCTCGCGCAGCCAGCCAGCAGGGCAAGGGCGGCAGCCCCCAGGGCGGCGCGCATCATCGGGGTGGGTAGCATCGGTTTCATTGCGCTGTCTCCTTGGCGCCGAGATCGTCTAGCTTGAACTGCACGCCGTAGAGCGGCTGGTCTTGCTGTTGAGCCAGTTCAAGAGCATTTTGCCAGGCGTCGCGAGCGGCATCGTTGTCGCCCAGCGCCCTGTGTGCATCGCCCCGGACGTTAGCCTGCTGTGCGGCCAGGGCCTCGGTAATCGGTTCGTCGAGTAATTCGAGTGCGCGCTCGGGGTCGTCGTTGGCAACGGCGATGCGCGCTAGACGCAGCCACGCCAGGCTTTGCACATAGCGTCGCGATGACGATTCCGCCACCTGGGTCAGCGATTCGGTGGCGCTTTCCAGGTCGTCCTGCTGGACGGCGAGGCGTGCATCAAGCAGCAAGGCCAGTTCGGCATAAAGGCTGTCGTCGTGCTCGGTGACAATCTCGTCGACCATCTCGCGGGCGTCGCTGAGCTGGTCGCCTTCGAGCTCGTCCCCCGTCACCATGCTGACCAGCTCCTGATAACGCACCGATGCGGCCTGGGATTTGTCAGCCTGGTAGTCCTGCCAGGCGTTCCAGCCGAACACGCCAGCTGCCGCCAGCGCAGCGCCAGCTATCAGTGACATGCCGTTTTCCTTCCACCAACGCTTGATCACGTCCAGCTGTTCGTCTTCGCTTCTATCCGCCACGGGCGGCCTCCTATTCAACAATAACCGCCGCTTCGGGCCACGGTTATAAGGGATTGGGCGGCAGGTAGCCCCGCCAGCCGTTTAAGGTGTGTGCGCTAGCTGTTTACTGAGCGTATCGGCCAGCGCCATCTGTGGGACGCGCTGCTGCGCCTGGTCGTCGCGTAGCGCCTTGAGCGTGACGGCCTGCTCGGCGACTTCGTCCTCGCCCAGTAGCAGGGCGAAGGCGGCTCCGCTTTTGTCGGCCTTTTTCATGCGGCTTTTAAAACTGCCGCCGCCGCAGTGCAGCTGCAGGCGCAGCCAGGGAAGCTCACTGCGCAGCTGCTCGGCCAGGGTCATGGCCGCAGTGGTCGCGCCGTCGTCCATGGCGAGCAGGTAGACATCGCTGCCGCCCAGGGCTTCCTCCGGGACGAGCTCGAGGGTCTCGAGCAGCAGGATCAGCCGCTCGATCCCCATGGCAAAGCCGACCGCTGGGGTGGGTTTGCCCCCCAACTGCTCGACCAGGCCGTCGTAACGTCCGCCGGCGCATACCGTGCCCTGGCTGCCAAGCGCGGTGGTCGTCCACTCGAAGACCGTGCGCGAATAGTAATCCAGCCCGCGTACCAGACGCGGATTGACCACGAAGGGAATGTTGGCCGCGTCGAGCAGCGCTTTGAGCTGCTCGAAATGGACCCGCGAGGTGTCGTCCAGGTTATCCATCAGGCGTGGCGCTGCGTCCAGCATCTCGGCCATGGCCGGGTTCTTGGAGTCGAGAATGCGCAGCGGATTACTGGTCAGTCGCCGCAGGGAGTCTTCGTCGAGCACGTCGCGATGCTGTTCGAAGTAGGCGACCAGCTTGTCGCGGTAGGCGGCGCGAGCCTCGCTGGAACCCAGCGAGTTGATTTCGAGCGTGACATGCTCCATCAGGCCCAGTTCCCGCCACAGCCGGGCGGAAAGCAGAATCACCTCGGCGTCGATGTCGGGACCCTCGAAGCCATACGCCTCGACGCCCACCTGATGAAACTGGCGATAGCGGCCTTTTTGCGGGCGCTCATGGCGAAACATCGGCCCCTGATACCACAATCGCTGGGTCTGGTTGTACAGCAGACCATGCTCCATGGCGGCGCGCACGCAGCTGGCGGTGCCTTCCGGACGCAGGGTCAGGCTGTCGCCGTTGCGGTCCTCGAAGGTGTACATCTCTTTTTCGACGATGTCGGTCACTTCGCCAATCGAGCGCGCAAACAGCGCGGTCTGTTCGACGATCGGCATGCGGATTTCCGCAAAGCCGTAGCGCTGCATCAACTGGCGTACCTTGCCTTCAAAAAATTGCCAGCGTGGGCTGTCGCTGGGCAGTAGATCGTTCATGCCTCGAATGGCTTGAATCTTTTTAACGTCAGACTTGCTCAAGGCAAACTCCCTGGGTCGGCGGTCGCGCAACGCGATTAGACGCTGCGGGCGATCGTGTTGTCTTCCTGCTGCTGCTTTTCGCGTACTTTGTCGCGGATCAGCCGCTCCAAGTCATCGACGAGGTGGTCGTTACGCAGTTTGCTGGCCGGTTTGCCATCGATATACACCAGGTTGGCCGGGCTGCCGCCGGTCAGGCCGATATCGGTTTCCTTGGCTTCGCCGGGGCCGTTCACCACGCAGCCGATCACCGAGACGTTTAGCGGGGTCATGACGTCTTCCAGCCGCTCTTCGAGCTGGTTCATGGTATCGATGACGTCGAAATTCTGCCGTGAGCAGCTCGGGCAGGCAATGAAGTTGATGCCTTTGGCACGTAGCTTGAGGCTCTTGAGCATGTCGTAGCCGACCTTGATTTCTTCCACCGGGTCGGCGGCCAGCGACACGCGGATGGTGTCGCCGATACCGTCCATCAGCAGCATGCCAAGGCCGATGGAGGATTTGACCGTGCCCGAACGCAGGCCGCCGGCTTCGGTAATCCCCAGGTGTAGCGGCTGTTCGATGCGCGTGGCCAGGTCGCGGTAGGCGGCGACCGCCATGAACACGTCCGAGGCTTTTACGCTGACCTTGAAGTCGGGGAAGTCCAGGCGTTCCAGGTAGTCGATATGGCGCATCGCCGACTCGACCAGCGCTGCCGGTGTGGGCTCGCCGTACTTCTTCTGCAGGTCTTTCTCGAGCGAGCCGGCGTTGACGCCGATACGGATAGGAATACCGTGCTCGCGGGCGGCGTTGACTACCGCCTTGACGCGATCTTCACGGCCGATATTGCCGGGATTGATGCGCAGACAGTCGACGCCCAGTTCGGCGACGCGCAGGGCGATCTTGTAGTCGAAGTGGATGTCGGCGACCAGCGGGACGTTCGACAGACGCTTGATCTTGCCAAACGCTTCCGCGGCGTCCATATCGGGGACCGATACGCGCACGATGTCAGCCCCCGCTTTTTCCAACTGCTGAATCTGCGCCACGGTGGCGGCCACGTCCAGGGTGTCCGTGTTGGTCATGCTCTGTACGGCAATGGGGGCATCGCCCCCGACCGGGACGTTACCCACATGGATCTGGCGCGAAGCTCTGCGCTTGATGGGCGATTGAGCGTGCATAAGTCGGTTACTCTCCCAGAGTGAATCGAGCCACGTTGTTGGCGCCCGCGCGGGACGTCAGGTCGACGTCTTCGCCCTGATAGCGAAGCTCGACGCCGGAGACGTTGCCCACGGTGAGCCGAAACGGTGGCTGACCTTCGACATTGGTGGACGTGCCGGGTTCTTGAAGCCCTACCAGCACACGCTGATTGTCAGCATCGATAATTTCAGTCCACGACTGCTCGTTAAAGGTGAGTGCCAACTCGTTGGGGTTGCTGTCGTTGCTGTTCGACGCTTCCTCGGCAGTGTCTTCGGTCGCGTCGCTGCTGTCCGCGTCATCTTCGTCGTCGTTGGCCGCCAGGTTGGCCGACTGAGCGGCGCTGTCTTCGTCGATCAGCGGGGCCGACTCCGGCGTGCTGGAAGGCGCTGCATCGGCGGTGGTTTCGTCGTCGGAAGCGGTGTCGCCGGCGGTATCATCCGTGTCCGCTGAGCCGACGTCGTCGGCACCGTCCATATCGTCCAGCGCTGAATCGCTGTTGTCAGCGCTATCACTATTGGATATGCCCGTCGGCTCGTCCTGGGCGGACTCATTGGACAGCTCGTCCTCACCGGCGGCATCCTGCTCGGCAGGCGCCTCCATTGATGAGGACGAATCAAGATTGGGCGGTTCGCTGCCGCCGCGGCTTTGCCACCACATTACCGTGACGGCAATCAGCGCGACGATGATCAGCAGCGTGACCAGCTTGAACAACCAGGCGCCCAGACGAGAGGGTGGCTTGGTGACCGCGACGGGGGTCACCTTGCGTTCCGCGTCGGCTTCGCCAAAGCGGTCCCGGTAGGCATCCAGGATAAGCCGTTCGTCAATGGTTAAATACTTGGCATAGGCGCGCAGGTAGCCGCGGCGATAGGTGGCCACCGGGATTTCACTGTAATCATCCCGCTCCAGGCCGTCCACCACCGCAGGGCGCAGATTGAGTGCGCGGGCGGCGTCGTTCAGTGCAATGCCAAGTTGTTCACGGCGGCGCGCCAGCAGCTCGCCTGGAGAGTCATTGACGCTTGGGGTGTCGCTAGCTTGTGACGGTGTCTCGCTCATGGCTGAGCATCCTTCATTAAATAATCGGTGATCAGGGCGTCCATCGCTCAGTTGCTACCAAGTTGACGTTGGTACTCGGCCGCAGCGGCGTGGTCGCCGCGGGCCTTAGCAATGTCAACGGCCAGTGAAAGCGCGTCTTGGCTCGGCCCGGCAAGCTGCAGATACGTTTGCAGCGGTGACCATGCCTCGGCGTAATTGCCCTGTGAATATTCGAGTTCAGCTAACATAAAATAGCCGCGCGGATTGCGCGGATCGATTCGTTGTGCACGCTTAAAGCGCTCGCGTGCCAGGTCGGTCTCGCCCAGGGACATGTAGCACTGCCCCAGGTTGGCAAACAGTTGGGTGCGGTTATCGTACTGGGCGTCCTGGGAAGCGCTCTCGAGCTGGTCGCAGGCGGCTTCCACACGGTCTTCCTGGTAAAGAAATGCGGCGTAGTTGTTACGCGCGCGGGTAAAGTCAGGCGCCGTATCAATGGCACGCCGGAAGTGCTGGTCGGCCAAGTCGCTTTCGCCCTGACGCTGGTAGACCAGGGCGATGGCCTGCAGGGCTTCGGCGTTGTCGGGGGCGATCTCTAGTGCCCGGTCCAGGGCGTTGAGCGCCCGGGGCAGGTTGTCGCGTTCCAGATAGGCAACGCCGAGCTGTGTATAGGCGGAGGCGGCCTCGGGCGTTGACGACGAGGGAGATACATTGGACGTGGAGGCACAGCCGGCTAGCCATATGCTGCCGACCAGCGCGGCGAGCAAAGGCACCCGAGATGGGTGATAAAGCCTGCGGTGACACATCATGTAAATCCTCGCAAGGTAACGTAAAAGATGGATCGCTAAACTAAACCGTGTCCATCAAAGCGCCGTGTTCGCCGGAAGTCAAGGTGGCGACCCATTAGTCGGCATCTAACTGAATCGACTGAATATAACGTGCGCTTCGCTTGGTGCGATCCTTCACCCGGCCGACAAGCTGTCCGCAGGCGGCATCAATGTCATCGCCACGGGTAGAACGAATGGGTGCAGTGTAGCCCAAGTCGTGCAACCACTGTTGAAAACGCATGGTCTGGTTGCGCGACGGTGTCTCATACCCCGAATTGGGAAACGGGTTAAACGGAATCAGATTGATCTTACAGGGCAGTTCGTCAAGCAGCGCTGCGAGCTGTTCGGCGTGCTCCTGCTGATCATTGACGTCCTTGATCAAGGTATATTCGATGGTCACCAGACGGTTTTCCGGGCACTTGGCCAGGTACCGGTGGCAGGCGTCCATCAGCGCACGAATATTGTACTTGCGGTTGAGCGGCACGAGTTCGTTGCGCAGCTCGTCGTTGGCGGCGTGCAGCGACACCGCCAGGCTTACGTCGAGCTCGTCGCCAAGCTTGTCCAGCATGGGCACGACGCCGGAGGTGGACAGCGTCACCCGACGCTTCGACAGGCCGTAGCCGTCGTCGTCGAGCATCAGTTTCATGGCGGGAACGACGTTGTCATAGTTGAGCAACGGCTCGCCCATGCCCATCATCACCACGTTGGTCACTGGCCGATTGGCGGTGTCCCGACGCGGCCCCACGCTACGCTGGGCCACCCACACCTGGCCGATGATCTCGGCGGCGGTGAGGTTACGCTGGAAACCCTGCTTGCCGGTGGAGCAGAAGCTGCAATCCAGCGAGCAACCCACCTGGGAAGAGACACACAGCGTGCGCCGCTTGCCGTTTTCTGCGGGGATCAGCACGGTTTCGACGTAGCTGCCATCTTCCACTTCCAGCACCCACTTGCGCGTGCCATCGCTTGACGTGCCTTCGTAGACCACCCCGGGACCACGAATCTCCGCCACCTGAGCGAGCTTTTCCCGCAGCGGCTTGGACAGGTTGGTCATCACCGAGAAGTCGTCGCACCCTTCGATGTGAATCCACTTCATCACCTGGGCGGCACGGAATTTCTTTTCGCCAATGGAGACGAAAAAGGCCGCCATTTGTTCACGCGACATGCCCAGCAGGTTTTGACGCTCGGGCGTTGCCTGGGCAGTGGGCGCGTGTTGAGGGGCAGAGCTAGGCGTATGTTGGGCTACGGTGGTGGTCATGGCGGTCAGCGTTTTAGGAAGTGGCGGGGGCGGTTGCCCCCGCGTAAATGGCCGGCAACAGACGTTGAAACGGCGGCGCTGCCTGGAGAGGCGAGCTTAGCGCGGGCAGATTTCGTCATTACCGAAGAAATAGCTAATTTCACGCTCGGCGCTTTCCGCAGAGTCAGAGCCATGGACAGCGTTGGCGTCGATTGTTTCCGCAAAGTCAGCGCGGATGGTGCCCGCAGCGGCTTCTTTCGGATTGGTCGCGCCCATCAGGTCGCGGTTTTTGGCGATGGCATTTTCGCCTTCCAGAACCTGCACGACAACCGGGCCTGAGGTCATGAAACCGACCAGGTCGTTAAAGAACGGACGCTCTTTGTGTTCCGCGTAGAAGCCACCGGCCTTGTCTTCGGACAGGTGCAGCATCTTGGCGGCGACAACGCGTAGCCCGGCGTGCTCAAAGCGGGCAATGATGTCACCAATGGCGTTTTTGGCGACGGCATCGGGCTTGATAATAGACAGCGTACGTTCAGTTGCCATGTCACAGACTCCTTGAAGGATAAACAAATACTGCCGCCCCGGTGGGCCGGGGCGGCACAAATAAGGGTGTCGGCAGCCGGTTCGACTGTCGCGAGGCGCGATTATAGCGCTTAAGCCGGGGGATGAATACCGTCACGCCATGAGAGGGCGGTGTGCTAGACGGTAAAGCTTTCACCGCAGCCGCACTGGTCTTTTACGTTCGGGTTGTTGAAACGGAAAAAGCGGTTCAGCCCTTCGTTGACGTAATCGACTTCGCTGCCGTCGAGCATTTCAAGCGCATCCGGCGCAACATAAACGCTCGCCCCGTTGGCTTCAAAGTGGACATCGTCATCCGACACCTGGTCGGCGAAATCCAGTACATAGCTATAGCCGGAGCAGCCGCTGGGCTTGACGGAAACGCGCAGGCCCAGGCCTTGTCCGCGTTCGTCCAGCACGTGCTGGATCTGCTGGGCGGCAGCTGGCGTAATGTTGAGTGTGGCCATAGAGGCGTCCTCCTGTTGAGTGGTCAGCCGCTTAGCGCTGCTAAGCGCGCAGCCCGCTCACCGCGTGGCGGATGAGCGTGATCGCGTGGTCGATATCGGCCTCGGTGGTAAAGCGCCCGAAGCTAAACCGAATCGACGAGAGGGCAAGACGGCGCGGTACGCCGATGCCCAGTAATACATAAGACGGGTCAACGCTTGCCGAGTTGCAGGCGGACCCCGTGGAGACCGCGACATCGCGCAGCCCCATCAGTAATGATTCACCGTCCACGCCTTCGAAGGCGAGGTTCAATATGTTGGGTACCGACTGCCCGAGCGGGGTGTTGGCGTAAACGCCGTCGAGCCCCTCGAGCCCGGCGAGAAAGCGCTGCTGCAGCTGGGCAATGCGTGCCTGATCCTCAACATGCTGCTGCTGAATCAGGTTGAAGGCTTCGCCCATGCCGGCGATCTGGTGCGTGGGCAGCGTGCCCGAGCGCATGCCGCGTTCGTGGCCGCCGCCATGAATCAACGGCTCGATGCGCATGTCCGGGTGACGCTTAACGTAAAGCGCCCCCACGCCTTTCGGGCCGTAGGCCTTGTGGCCCGACAGCGACATCAGATCCACCTGCTGGGCGACCACCGACAGCTCGATGCGGCCTACGGCCTGGGCGGCGTCGCAATGGAAGACCGCGCCAAATTCATGGGTCACGGCGGCCAGGGCGGCGATGTCGTTGATGCTGCCCAGTTCGTTGTTGACCGCCATCAGCGAGACCAGCGCAGTGTCATCGCGCATGGCGTTGCGCAGCTGCTCGGGCTGAATGCAGCCGTCTGCGCCGGGGGCGAGCCAACTGACCTCGAACCCTTCATGCTCCAGCGCCCGGGCGGTATCGACGATCGCCTTGTGCTCGATGGTCGAGGTGACCAGGTGCATGCCGCGTTCGCGATTGGCGCGCATGTAGCCGATCAAGGCCAGGTTGTCGGCCTCGGTGGCGCCGCTGGTCCAGACGATTTCGCGCGGGTCGGCGCCGATGGTGTCGGCCACCTGACGGCGCGCCTGCTCCACGGCCTGTTCCGCCTGCCAGCCGAGCATATGGCTGCGCGAGGCGGGATTGGCAAACAGCTGATCGACGGTCAGGTAGCGCTGCATTACCTCGGCCACGCGTTGATCCACCGGTGTGGTGGCGGCGTAATCGAGATAAATGGGAAGCGAAGTAGCCGTCATCGTGGTCATGTTACCTGTGTTGAAAAACGAGGCGCGCGGCCCGGGTTATGGGGATGACGCCAGAATGCCCGCCGCGGCGCGCTGTTGCTGACGCTCCGCCACCCGCATGACATCCGGTCGCTGCATCAGCTGGGCGAGGGTGACGTCATCCAGAAAATGACGAATCTGCGCCGATAGATCGCACCATAAATGATGCGTCAGACAGGTATCGCCCTGCTGGCAATCGGAAAGCCCCTGGCAGCGCGTGGCGTCGACGGTTTCGTTGACCGCGTCGATTACCTGGGAAACGCTGATACTGTCCGGCGCATGGGCGAGCAGGTAGCCGCCCCCGGGGCCGCGCACGCTATTGACCAGCCCGTAGCGGCGCAGCCGGGCAAACAGCTGCTCGAGATACGACAGCGAGATTTCCTGGCGCTGGGAAATATCGCTAAGGCTGGTCGGCCCGTGCTGGGCATGGAGAGCCAGGTCCAGCATGGCGGTTACGGCGTAACGCCCTTTGGTGGTCAAACGCATGACAGGTACCTCGACGCCGATGGCTCAGCGCTAACGGCAAATGTGCTGCCATTATGGGAAAACCCGAGTGCTTTGGTCAACCATTACCCGATGGGGTGTCCTGATCGGAGGACGCCGTGGACGTCGGACGCGTGCCCAGTCCTGAACAGGCGCTCTCCGCCTCTTCCAGGATGTCGGCGAAATCCTCATCGCGCAGCGCCGGTAGCTGGCCGTCACGGTAGCTGGCATCCAGCTTACGCAGGGTCGAGCACATGCGTTCGATGCGCTCGTCCACGGCGTGCATATGATCCAGCATGGCCTGCATGGAGCGTGCCACCGGGTCGGGCATGTCTTCGCTGACGCCATAGGCGTCAAAGCCGAATTTCTGGCAGATGGCTTCGCGGCGCGCGGGATCCACGTCCAGCGCCTCTTCAACGTCGGGGTCGGCGCGCTTGACGATCTTGCCGGGAATCCCGACCACTGTTGCGCCGGCGGGCACCTCTTTGGTCACCACGGCATTGGAGCCGATCTTGGCGCCGGCACCGACGGTAAAGGGGCCGAGGATTTTGGCGCCGGCGCCGACAATCACGCCATCGCCCAGGGTCGGGTGGCGCTTGCCCTTGTGCCAGCTGGTGCCGCCCAGGGTGACGCCCTGGTAGAGCGTCACGTCGTTGCCCACCCGGGCGGTTTCGCCAATCACCACGCCCATGCCATGGTCGATGAAAAAGCGCCGGCCGATGGTGGCCCCCGGGTGAATTTCAATGCCGGTCAGCCAGCGGCCAAACGTCGATAGCGAACGCGACAGCCACTTGAGGTTCTTTTGCCATAGCCAGTGGCTGCAGCGATGCAACAGCAACGCGTGCAGGCCGGGGTAGTTGGTCAGCACCTCGAGAAAGTTGCGGGCGGCGGGGTCGCGGTCAAAGACGCTGTTTATATCTTCACGCAGGCGTTGAAACATGGGAATCCCTTGGGCGGTAGCAGTGCGGTTCATCACCGGGCGGGTGCTGACCATCATCGCCGAATTATTGTGCGCGGTGGACACATGATGGTGGGGGCGCGCGCCGATGTCTTCAAGTCTAGCGGCTCACTTCCGGTGATGCCCGGGCTGCGCCGCCTTCTCGGTGGCCGATAAAATGCCGCGCAGAATGTTCATTTCCATTTGCTCGGGGCGGGCGCGCAGGAAGAGACGCCGCAGGCGCGCCATCAGCTGGCGGGGCTTGTCGGGGTCGTGGAACTCGATGGTCACCAGCGTACGTTCCAGGTGCTCGAAGTAACGCTCGAGGTCGGCGTGAGAGGCCAGCGCATCGTCCGCGTCTGCCACCGGAACGGGCTGTGCGGTATCGGCGCGTTGGCTGGCAGGCGCTGGGCTGTCGGCTTGACTCAGCCACGCCATGCGGCATTCGTAGGCGAGTACCTGAACCGCCGCCGCCAGGTTGAGCGAGCTGAAGTCGGCATTGGTGGGAATGTGTACGTGAGCATGGCAGCGCTGCAGCTCGGCGTTGGTCAGGCCGCTATCCTCGCGGCCGAAGACCAGCGCGACTCGGGCCGTGTCCGCCTGGCATTCACCAGGTAAGCGGTCGGCAAGCTCGCGGGGCGAGAGCATCGGCCACGGCAGGGTGCGCGAGCGGGCGCTGGCACCCACCGCGAGGGTGCAGTCCGCTACAGCGTCTTCAATGGTCGCAAATA
This sequence comes from Halomonas sp. HL-48, assembly GCF_001314875.1. Taxonomy (GTDB): domain Bacteria; phylum Pseudomonadota; class Gammaproteobacteria; order Pseudomonadales; family Halomonadaceae; genus Vreelandella. Next base: position 17,149 of record NZ_LJZS01000004.1, on the reverse strand, counting down.
CCTGAGCGCTGTGAAGCAGGTGATCGGCCCCCGAGGCGCGGGAGATGCTGTCCTGGGTGATGACCTCGCAACGCGGCGCCACCAGCGCCAGGTCGGCAAGCCCCATGTTATGCATGGCACGGGCAACGCCGCCGATATTGCCAGGGTGGCTGGTGCCGATTAGGACGATGCGAATGCGCTCAAGCATGATAAAACCCGGTCACAGGAAGCGGAAAAGCGGCAGTCTACCATGAGTCGATAGCATGCCCGATAGCGGTCTGCTAGAATTGCGCGCCAAAGGCGAAGCGACCGCCTACCGTTCTTTAACATCACTGTGACAAGGCCCAACCATGAATCCGATGGTCCAATTTACGCTGCGCGCGGCGCGCGGCGCTGTTGAACACTTCCTGAAGGTGCGCGAGCGCATTGAAAACGCGCACGATGAGTTCAACCTCGACAAACTGCTTGAAGACACGGCGCGTAAAGCCGAGGCAACCATTGTTCAGCAGCTTGAGCGTGGCTATCCCCAGCACGGGGTGATGGGGCGCTACACCCCTTTCCGGCCCGGCCAGGATGAAAGCGACGATATCGTCTGGAAGATTGAGCCCATGCACGGCTATTCCAACCTGGCCGTCGCGGGCAAGGGCTTTGCACTCTCAGTGGTGTGTCTCGTCAAAGGTCGCCCCGAGCATGCCGTGGTGATCTCGCCGTTCGGTGACGACGAGTACATTGCCAGCCGTGGCCGTGGCGCACAGCATAACGACAAGCGTATGCGCGTCAGTCAGGCCAAGGCCATCAGCGCCACGCGACTGGCGATGAGCCTTCCCGAATCGTGGCTGCGCCCCCGTCATCTGCCCGCTTATCTGACCATTACCCAGCAGCTTGCCCCCCAGGTCGATACCCTGATCGCCACGGGCAGCGGGCTGTTGGATATCCTCGAGCTGGCCACCGGACGCGTCGACAGCGCCTTCGTGCTGGGCCTTGAAGAGCAGGATATGCAGGTGGGCAGCCTGATGCTGAAAGAGGCCGGCGCGCTGATGGGCAGCCCCGACGGTCAGCCCAACGTGAAAGCCGAAGGCCAACTGCTGGCGGCAGGGCCGCGCCTGTATAAAGCGATCATCAAGCAGCTGGCGCCGCATATCTAGACAACCCCCCAGCCAAACAAAAACCCCTGCCGGAATGAATGCCGGCAGGGGTTTTTTTGTGCGCGGTCGAGCGTGCGGGGTTAGGGCAGCTCTTCCTCTTCTTCGTCCGGGTCTTTCTTGGTGGGGATCAGGTCTTCGCGCGACAGCTTGAGCGGAAGCAGCAGGGCCCCGGAAATATAGATGGACGAGAACGTACCCACCACGATGCCGACCAGCAGGGCGATGGCGAAGTTCTGGATCATGTCGCCGCCCAGCAGTAGCAGGGCGACCAGCACCAGCAGGGTGGTGCCCGAGGTGGCCAATGTCCGCGACAGCGTGGCGTTGATTGCATCGTTGAAGATCTGCGGCATGTCATCGATGCGTGACATGCGGATTTCTTCGCGCATGCGGTCGTAGACCACAATGGTATCGTTCAGCGAGTAGCCGATGACGGCCAGAATCGCGGCCAGTACGGTCAGGTCGAAGTCGAGCTGGAACACCGCGAAAAAGCCCACCACGATGATCACGTCGTGCATCAGCGCCAGGAGCGCGCCGATCGCGAACTTGTACTGAAAGCGAAACGCCACATACAGCATGACCACGCCCAGGGCGACCAGCAGCCCCATGCCGCTCTGGTCGCGCAGTTGGTCGCCCACCTGGGCGCCGACGAACTCGGCGCGTACCAGCTCGACGCTGGCGCCGTCGTCTTCCAGCAAATTGACGATCTGGTTGCCGATATCAGGATCAAAGGCCTGACGCAGGCGGATCAATACTTCGCTGGAGGTGCCAAAGGTCTGCACCGCAACGTCTTCAAAGTCATTGTCCTGAAGCAGCTGGCGCACCGAGTCGAGGGACGGCGCCTCGGCGTAGCGTACCTCGATGAGCGTGCCGCCGGTAAAGTCCAGGCCTAGATTAAGTTGCTGGAAAAAAATCGCGCCAATCGACACGATCAGCAGGACGGCAGCGACGATGAACGCCAGCTTGCGGCGCCCCATGAAGTCGATTTGCCGTTGTGTTAAAGGTTTCATTACCACCTCGTAAAGTCTGGGCTGAGCGTTGGCGTTAGATCCACAGCTTTTTGACGGGCTTGCCGCCATACGCAAGATTGACCATGGCGCGGGTCACCAATAGTGCGGTAAACAGCGAGGTCAAAATACCGATAGACAGGGTGACGGCGAAGCCTTTGACCGGCCCGGTACCAATCGAGAACAGGATGATGGCGACCAGCAGCGTGGTGATGTTGGCGTCGACGATCGACGTGAACGCGCGTTCGTAGCCGGAGTAGATCGCCTGCTGGATCGACATGCCGTTGCGCAACTCTTCACGTATTCGCTCGAATATCAGCACGTTGGCGTCCACCGCCATGCCCAGCGTCAGCACGATACCGGCAATGCCCGGAAGCGTCAGCGTGGCGCCCAGTAGCGACATGGCAGCGGTTAGTAGGGCCAGGTTTAACGCCAGGGCAATATTGGCGAAGATGCCAAATACCTTGTAGCGGATCAGCATGAACAGCGCGACCAGCAGCAAGCCAACTTGCACCGAAAGCAGGCCGCGTTCGATATTGTCGGCACCCAGGCTTGGCCCGATGGTGCGTTCCTGAACGAAGTAGATCGGCGCTGCGAGTGAGCCCGAGCGCAGCAACAGCGCAAGCTCTTCGGCTTCGGTAGGCGAATCAAGACCGGTAATGCGGAAGCTGTTACCCAGCGCACTCTGGATCGTCGCCAGACTGATCAGGCCACGCTCCACGTAGGGTTCGCGCTCGGTGACTTCCTCGCCATCCTCAATGACCGTGCGTTCCTCGGTTTTGTGCTCGATGAACAGCACCGCCATGTTGCGGCCAATGTTGCTGCGTGTGGCGCGGTTCATCAAGGTACCGCCGGTGCCGTCCAGGTCGATATTGACCTGTGGTCGACCGTTTTCATCGAAGTTGCGGCTGGCATCCGAAACGCTATCGCCGGTAACGATGACGTCGCGCATCAGCTCGGCGGAGCGCGATTCGTCGTTACGGAAGCTGAACTCCTCGGTTTCGCTATCCGGCGCATCGGAGCGGGCTTCGAGACGGAATTCCAGGTTCGCCGTCGCGCCCACCACGCGCTTGGCCTCCACGGTATCCTGAACGCCGGGAAGCTCCACGACAATGCGGTCGGGACCCTGGCGCTGGACCATGGGCTCGGCAACGCCTAGTTCGTTAACCCGGTTACGCAGTGTGGTCAGGTTTTGGTTAATCGCGTAATCCTGAATCTCGTTAACCGATTCATCGGTCAGCGTCATCACCAAACGTGCTGCACGGCCTTCTTCTTCGCTGCTGTATTCGAACTCGGGGAATTCGCGGCTGATCAGGCTGCGCGCTTCATCGCGGTCTTCTTCGCCAGCGAAATCAATTGACAGGCTGCGTTCTTCTACCTCGGTATTGCGATAGCGAATGCCTTCGTCGCGCAGCAATTCACGCATCGCGCTGCCGTTGACCTCGAGCCGCTGGGTCAAGGCCGCTTCCATATCCACTTCCAGCAGGAAGTGAACGCCGCCGCGCAGGTCTAAGCCAAGCGTCATGGGCGAGGCAGAAAAGGCCTTCAGCCAGCCGGGTGTGGCCTCGGCAAGGTTAAGTGCGACCGTGGCATCGTCGTCCACCAGGTCGCTGGCGATTTCCTGGGCGCGCAGCTGATCGTCGGAATTGGTCAGGCGAATCAGCCACTGCTGATTGGTTTGTTCGATGGCCTTGATGTCGATGTCGGCGTCATTGAGGGCGTCTTCAATACGCTCAATTTCGCTTTCATCCAGCGTTTCGCCGGTTTGGGCGCTGCTGATTTGGACGGCGGGATCTTCAGGGAATAAGTTGGGAAGCGCGTAGATTAGGCCGGCCACTAAAACGACCAGTATCAACAGATACTTCCACAGGGGGTAACGGTTGAGCATGCAAGCCCTGCCTTCAATTACAAACGGAATGCCGTGCACAGACCGACTATGCACGGCAAGGTTCACCATCGTTGATACCATGTCACCCCTGCCGGGATGGCTGGCATTCAGGCAGGGGTATTACATTACATTAGATGGACTTGATGGTGCCCTTGGGCAGCACGGCGGCAACGGCGTTTTTCTGCACGTTGACTTCAGTGCCTTCGGCGATTTCCATGGTGAGGAATTCGTCGCTCACCTTGGTGATGCGGCCGAGCATGCCACCGCCAATGACGATTTCATCGCCCTTGTCCAGATTGCTGATCAGCTGCTTGTGCTGCTTCGCGCGCTTGGCCTGGGGGCGCCAGAGCAGGAAGTAGAAAATCAGCACAAAACCGACCAGCATCACGATTTGCGCAATACCACCGCCAGCACCGCCTGCTTGGGCGTGGGCGGGAGAAATGAAGAAATCCAGCATTGCAGAGAACTCCTGGGTTATAAACTCAATGATTGAGCAAGTTAAAACGCTCGCTAAGACGAACGCTGATTAATTTGCGAGGGGAGGCACCGACAGTCCGCGTTGCACATAGAAGCCTTCCACAAAGGTCGTCAATGTACCCGCTTCGATTGCTGCGCGCAAATCAGCCATCACCCTTTGATAGTAACGCAGATTATGGATGGTATTGAGCATGGAGCCCAGCATCTCGTTGCAGCGATCAAGATGATGCAAGTAGCCGCGAGAGAAGTGCTGGCAGGTATGGCAATCGCAGCCTTCTTCAAGTGGCCGGGTATCAAAGCGATGCACAGCATTACGAATTTTGACGGTACCTTGGGCGGTAAACAAGTGGCCGTTACGTGCGTTGCGCGTAGGCATCACGCAGTCGAACATGTCCACGCCGCGGCGCACGCCTTCGACCAGGTCTTCGGGCTTGCCGACGCCCATCAGATAGCGGGGCGTATCGTCGGGCATCCAACTGGGCAAATAGTCGAGCACCTTGATCATTTCTTCCTTGGGCTCGCCTACCGATAAGCCGCCAATCGCCAGTCCGTCAAAGCCGATGTCCAGCAACCCCTTCAGCGAGCGCTCGCGCAGCGCGGGGTGCATGCCGCCCTGAATGATGCCGAACAGAGCCGAGGGGGAATCACCGTGGGCCTCCCGCGAGCGCTTGGCCCAGCGCAGCGATAGCTCCATCGACTTTTCGGCTTCGTCAAAGGTGGCCGGGTAGGGCGTGCACTCGTCAAAGATCATGACCACGTCGGAGCCCAGCGAACGTTGCACTGCCATCGACTCTTCCGGGCCCATAAACACTTTGCTACCGTCCACCGGCGAGCGGAAATGCACGCCCTGCTCGGTGATCTTGCGCATCTCGCCCAGTGAAAATACCTGGAAGCCGCCGGAGTCGGTGAGGATCGGCTTGTCCCATTGGGCGAAGTCGTGCAGATCGCCGTGGGCTTCGATGACGTCGGTGCCGGGGCGTAGCCAGAGGTGAAAGGTGTTGCCGAGGATGATCTCGGCGCCGATGTCTTTGACCGACTGGGGCGTCATGCCTTTGACCGTGCCGTACGTGCCCACCGGCATAAACGCCGGTGTTTCCACCGTGCCACGGGGGAAGTGGAGGCGGCCCCGGCGCGCGCGACCATCGTCGGCGAGGCGCTCAAAGCGCATAAAGCATTCGTTTCGCATGGTGGTTACTCGTTCTGGAAGCGGTTGAAACGCAAAAAAGGTTAGCGGGTCAGCAGCATGGCATCGCCATAGCTGAAAAACGCATAGCGCTCGTCAACCGCCGTTTGATAAGCGTGCATAATGGTGTCGTAGCCGGCAAAGGCGGAGACCAGCATCAAGAGCGTCGATTCCGGAAGGTGGAAGTTGGTGATCAGCGCGTCCACACAGCGCCACTCATAGCCCGGGTAGATGAAGATATCAGTGTCGCCGCTAAACGGGGCAATACGGCCGTCCGCGCTTTTCAGGCAGGCGCTTTCCAGGCAGCGCACGCTGGTGGTGCCCACGGCAATCACGCGCTTGCCCGCCGCCTGCGTCTCGCGTACCTGCTGGCAGGTCGCCTCAGACACCTCGATCCACTCGCTATGCATGTGGTGCTCGAGGATGTTGTCGACGCGCACCGGCTGGAAAGTGCCAGCGCCCACGTGCAGCGTGACGAAGGCGCTGTTGATGCCTTTATCCGCCAGCGCATCGAGCAGCGGCTGGTCAAAGTGCAGGCCTGCGGTAGGCGCGGCCACCGCGCCGTCGCGCCGGGCATACACGGTCTGATAGCGCTCACGGTCGCTGAGCTCGTCTTCGCGGGTAATGTAGGGAGGCAGAGGCATATGGCCGTGGGCTTCGAGCAGCGCGATCATTGGTGTCTCGCCCAGAAAGCGCAGCTCGAACAGCGCATCACGGCGGCCTTCCACCACGGCGTGAATATCGCCTTCAAAGATCAGCTCGGTGCCGGGCTTGGGCGACTTGCTCGAGCGGATGTGGGCCAGCCCGCGGTGCGTATCCAGCGGGCGTTCCAGCAGCATTTCCACCTTGCCGCCGCTGGCCTTCTGGCCGTGCAGGCGCGCCGGGATCACCCGGGTATCGTTGAACACCAGCAGGTCGCCGGGCTCGAGTAGCTCGAGCAAATCCGTGAACCGGCGGTGTTCAAGCGCGCCGCTCCGTCCGTCCGCGCACAGCAGACGGCAGTCGCTTCGCTGCTCGGACGGGTAACGGGCGATAAGCTCGTCGGGTAGCTCAAAGTGAAAATCCGCGCGCTGCATGTGAAAGCTCTATTCCGGTAGTCAAACGGGCGGCATAGGATAGCGCTTTGTGCGGATAAAGTCAGTCAATGTGATTGACCTAGAAGGCGATCTACGTATAATGCGCAGCCATTGCCGGTGTGGCGGAATTGGTAGACGCAGCGGATTCAAAATCCGCCGCTGTAACAGGCGTGCCAGTTCGAGTCTGGCCACCGGCACCAAGTTTATTAAGGGCCCAGCGTTCATCGCTGGGCTCTTTTTTTATGCCTGACTAGTCCTGAATAGAGTTGACGCATTCTCGTCCAATGTGCGTCTGGTCGCACCAGGACAAATATAAGCGTTGGCGCCTGCAAAGCTGTAGCTTTTAGGCTACATTGTTTTCATGACGTCCTTATCGCATTACTTGACTGCTGATGGTCATGATCCCTTCCAGGCTTGGTTAGATGCTACCAAGGCGAAAGATCGGCAGGCTGCTATGCGCGTATTAACGCGCCTTAACCGACTTGTCGCCGGTAATGCGGGCGATGCTAAAAGCGTGGGCGACGGTGTGATGGAGCTTCGTATCGACTATGGTCCAGGCTATCGCGTCTATTACGCTAAAGTGGGAAGACGGTTGGTTCTTCTATTGACCGGAGGCACCAAAAAACGTCAGCAGGCCGATATTGAACAGGCAAAGGCATTTTTGGTGGACTACCGAAAGAGGGTGAAGAAATGAAAAGCCATGACGATGCTGTGATTACCATGCTTCGTGAAGATCCCGACATGGCTGTCGATTATCTACGCACCGCTTTTGATGAGCTGGACGAGGAAGGTGGGGAAACGGCCTTTCTTATGGCACTTCGCCATGTGGTGGAAGCCCAGGGTGGAATGGCCGTCGTCGCTGAACGTGCCAAGTTATCAAGAGAAAGCTTGTATCGTGCGTTATCACCTAAGGGTAACCCTACCTTGCGCACGATGACCGCAGTCATCAAAGCCACTGGTGTGCACTTTCATGACTTAACGCGCCATGCGTCGTAAACCTGAGGTAGCCAGGAATTTCTGAGGTTGCGGCGCTTATCCCCTAATTGAATTGATCGCTTGCTTAACGCTTTTCTCCAAGCGCACGGCTGCCTCGCTTTCCCCTGCCTGGCCGTTTTATAGTGCTTGATCAGCCGCCACTTTATTCATGGAGAGACCCGATGAGCGTTACCTACCAAGACAGCAATGCACGTATGAGCCAGGTGGCGGTTCATAACGCCACCGTTTATCTCGCCGGCCAGGTGCCGACGGACGCCTCGGCCGATATGCGCGGCCAAACCGAGCAGGTGCTGGCGCGCATCGATCAGCTGCTTGCCCAGGCGGGCACCAGCAAAGAACATTTGATTTCAGCGCAAATCTGGGTCACCAGTATGGGCGAGTTTGACCAGATGAACGCCGCCTGGGACGCCTGGGTTGTGCCGGGGCGTCCGCCGGTTCGCGCTGCGGTTGAGGCAAAGCTTGCCAAGCCCGAGTGGAAGGTGGAAATCATGGTCATCGCCGCGCTGCCGGAGGCCTGAGATGCGGGTTGTTTCTGCTGAAGACGTCGCCGCCACGCTCGGTTGGGACGGCCTGATCAAGCGGCTGGAGACCACCTTTGTGAAGGGCGTGGAGTCGCCGCCGCGTCACCACCACGCCATGCACCGCCCGGATGGCGAAGCTACCATGCTGCTGATGCCCGCCTGGGAAGCGGCGGGCTATATCGGCGTCAAAATGGTCAATGTGTTTCCGCAAAACGCCGACCACGGTATCCCGGCGATCTCAGGGCTTTACCTGCTCAGCGAGGGCCAGCATGGCCGGCCGCTGGCGTGTATCGACGGCAGCGAGCTCACCCGACGTCGCACGGCAGCCGCCTCAGCGCTGGCTGCACAGGCGCTTGCCAACGACGCCGCAGATACCCTGCTGGTCGTCGGTACCGGCAAGCTCGCCCCCATGGTGATCGAAGCCCACGCCAGCGTGCGCCCCATCAAACGTGTGCTGATCTGGGGCCGCAACCCCCGCAAGGCACAAGCCCTTGCCGACGAGTACGCCGAGCGCTTCGAGACCCAGGTGGTGGAAAGCCTGGCGTATGCCGTGGCCGAGGCGGATATCGTCAGCTGCGTGACCCTCTCCACCGAGCCGCTGATCAAGGGCGAGTGGCTGACCCCCGGCACACACCTGGACTTGATTGGCGCGTTCCGCCCGCAAATGCGCGAAACCGATGCCCTATGTTTGCGCCGCGCCGAGGTGTTTGTGGACACCTACGCCGGTGCCAAAGGTGAAGCGGGGGATATTCTTCAGGCGATTGACGAAGGGGAGTTCCAGTTCGACCAGATTCAGGCCGAGCTCGCCGAGGTGCTGACGGCAGCCAAGCCGGGCCGCTCGTCGCCCCAGGCGATCACCCTGTTCAAATCCGTCGGCGCCTCGCTCGAGGATCTCGCTGCGGCCATTGAAGTGTGGGAGGCATTACCTTCTTGAGTGGGTAGCCTCCCTCACGCATTGCGCTGGATAGCCTGCTCAAGAATCGCTAATCTTCCCGGCTCCAACGCGGCCTGCACGGCGGTAATGCGTATCACGTTTGCAAGCTCCGGGTGCGCCAGGCGAGCGACCAACACGCCTTCGGCGAGCAGCTGTTGGTGCACCTCGGCGGCCAGCTCGGCGCTGGGCAGGCGAATGCCGATAAAGTTGGTGGCGCTGGGCAGCACGTCGGCCCCGAGGGCACGGAAGTGTTCTGCCAACTGCTCACGGCGGGCTTTTACCTCGGCAACGTGCTGGTTCACCTCGTCAGGATGGTCGAGCACCACTTCGGCGGCGGTCTGGGTGAAGGTGGAGACCGCATAGTGAATACGCACCTTCATCATCATCGCCAGCACGTCTGGCTCGGCAATCGCGTAGCCAATGCGCAGCCCGGCCAGGCCGTGGGCCTTGGACAGCGTGCGCAGGCGGATCACGCCTGGAATCGCCCGGGTGGTGAATTCGCTGCCTGCATCGTCGCGGAAGTCCCCATAGGCCTCGTCCAACAATAGCCAGCAGGTATCTGGCAGTTCGTCGCGCAGCTTGAGAATGTCGCTGTCGCTGTGCAAGTGACCGCTGGGGTTGTCCGGATTGGCCAGATATACCACCCGCGCATCGGCGTCTTGCGCTGCCGTTGCCAGGGCGTCGAGGTCCGGGGCCAGCACGCCCGGGGCCTCAAAATAGCTGGGCTCGACCAGTTGGCAGCCCTGCCCCCTGGCGAAATAGCCAAAGGTGGGGTAGGTGCCCGCGGTGCTCACCACCGTCTCGCCGGGTTCGCAGGTGGTACGCAGGGCCAGCGCCATCAGGCTGTCGGCGCCGGCATCCACCAGCAGCGTCTCAAGCGGAATGCCCTGCTGAGCGCTCAAGCGCTTGCGTATACCCAACGCCTCGGCATCGCCGTAGCTGTAAACGTGCGCGGCCAGGGCATCGCCAAAGTGTTCGCGCAGGGCGCGGTGGGGCATGTCCAGCCCCTCGTTGGAGCCCAACTGGTGGGGAATCGCATGACCAAGCTTGCGCTCCAGCACCTTGATACCAGGGAAAGGGTTATGCGGGCCTTCGCCGGTTAAGTGTTCGGGGTAGCGGGGCATAACGTCTCCAAATGAGATAGCGTAGAATGTAGCCTAACACTGCAACGAAAAAAACCTGTCCAAGGATACGGCATGGCCCACCTGCTACGCATCGTGATGATTCACGGCCACCTGGAAGGCGTGGTCGAACTGAGTGTGGATGGCCACACCAATATTTGCGGCACCAACGCCTCGGGTAAAACCACCCTCCAGCGCCTGGTGCCGGTGTTTTACGGCGAGCTACCTAATAAGGTAGTGCCCAAGACGCGCATGAAGTTCGACGCGTTTTACCTGCCCCACCGCAACAGTTATCTGGTCTACGAATACCGCCGCGAAGCGGGCAATATCTGCCAGGTGGTGCTGACCCGCAAATCGGAAGGCGGGGTGGAGTATCGTTTTGTCGCCGCCCCTTACCGGCCAGAAGATTATCTGGTGGAGGGAGAAGACGGCGCCGTGGCACTGGAGTACGCCCAGTGGGCCAACGGCCTGCGCCGGGAGAGCATCAACGTCTCGTCCAAGCTTACCGCCACCTCCGAATACCGCGCGGTGATCCAGAACGACTTTACCCCCACGCCCGGCATCATGCCCCACGGCAATCGCAAGGATGCCCTCAAGCTGCGCCAGATGGCCGCGCAGTTTAGCCTGGTCAAGCCTGAGCATCGCATTCGCCATATCGAAAAGCTGGTCTCGGCGGTGCATGCCAAAGAAGGCAAGATGGATACCCTCAAGACCATGCTGGCGGCGATCTTTGAAGAGGACGGCGTCGAACTGCCGGTGACACGCATCCGCAGCGCCAAGGCGCGGGAGTGGATTGACCAGATGCGCCAATCCATGCGCCTGGAGCCGCTGCAGCGCTCGCTTGCCAAGCTGCACGACGTTGACCGCGAGTTGGCGGATGTGGAGGCCTCACTGTGGCAGCTGAAACCACAGCTGGAAGCCGACCGCCACCACATCGAGCGCACCCTGGCCGATGCCGAAGCCGAGATGGGGACACGGCAAGAGGCATTCGACGCCGAGAAAAACGCCTACGAGGCGGTCCGGGATGAGCTGAACGAGCAGCTCAGCGAGCTGGAAAGCGGTCTCAAACAAACCCAGCGCGACCTGAGCGACCTGCAGGACCAGTACGAAGCCTATGAGGCGGCAGACATGCCCGCCCTTGAGCGCGACCTCAACGCGCTGCCCCAAAAACGTGAGCAGTTCGAGCAACTGAAAAGCCACCTGACCGCCCTGCAAGAGGCCGTGCAGGCAAGCCAGGCCCGCAAGGAAGAGCGGCTACGCGAGCTGGGCGAAGCGCTGGCCCGCCAAAGCGAAGAGATCCAGGGGCTGGTCGATGCCCTCAACGAAGAAAAGGCCGCGCATCAGGAAGCCCACTGGGAGGCCCAGCGCAATCTCGATGCCCGCTACCAGACCCAGCGCGAAGAGACAGAAGCCGACTTTCAGGAACGCCTCAACCAGGGGGTTGAACGGCTGGCAGCGCTGAAAGCCGCGCTGAGCCACAGCGGCCCCACGGCGGAGGAAAGCGAAGAGGCCGCCCTGATTCAGGCGCGGATCGACCAGGCGCAAAGCGACCACAACGCCGCCAGCAGCCAGCGGGAAAGCCAGCGCCGCGAGCTGGATAGCCTCAAGCGCGAACGCGACAGCGCCGAACAGGCCCACGCGGATGCCCGCCGGACGCTGACCCGCGCCCAGCAAACCAGCCAGGCGCTGCACCGCCAGCGCGACCCCGCCCAAGGCTCGCTGCGCCATTTCCTGCGCTACCACCTGCCCGAATGGGAGCAGCGGCTGGGCAAGGTGATCGCCCCCGAGCTGTTGGAGCGCCGTGACCTGTCGCCGACCTTGACCGAGCAACCCAGCGACGACCTTTACGGCCTGGTGCTGGATACCCATCTGATCGAGCCGCCGGACTACGCCCAGGATGAAGCCAGCCTGCTGGCCGCCATTGAAGCGGCGGACGACGCCGTGGTGCGCGCCGAGGCCGAGCTTACCAACAGCGAAAAGCAGCTCAAACGGCATAATGAGCGCGTCCAGGCCGCCGATGAAGCGCTAAGCCAGGCCCAGTTGGCGGTGAAGCGTGCCGATGAAGAAGTCGAATACGCCCAGGAGGCCCGCCGCCAGTGCCAGGCACGCCATGCCGAGGCGCAACGCCAGCGCAAGGCCGAGCAAGAGGCTGCCCTGGCAGAACAGGAAGCGCAGCAGCAAGCCCTGCGCGACGAACGCCAGACCGCGCTGGACAAGCTAAACGCCGCCCATCAGGCCGAACTGCTGGAGCTAAAAGCCGACGCGCAAAGCCAGCTGGATTCCATCGACCGGCAGATTCAGCAGTACAAAACCCAGCTCACCGAACAGAAGGCCGAACACAAGCGCCAGTGCGCCGAGCTGGAAGAGGCATTCGACCAGGAATTGAAAGCCCAGGGCTTCGATCCGAAAAAAATGAGGGATACCAAAGCTCGGCTGCAGCAATTGGACGAGCACATCCGTCACACCGCCGCCCGCCAGGACGAGCTGGACGCCTACAAGCGCTTTATGCGCGTAAGCTGGGGGCAGCGCAAACCCGAACTGGTCGAGCAGGAAGGGCGTTTAAGCCGTGAGATAGACGCCGCCCAGCGTAAGCGCGAGGAACACCAGCAGGCCTTCAAAGCCACCAAGGCCGCCCACCAGCAGCACGTCGCCGCGTTTGAAACCAAGCGCCGCGAGAGCCACGAGGTACTCAACGACCTCAAGCCGCTGCTCAAGCAGCTCGATGAACTCACCCTGACCTCGGACGCCACGCCCCAGCAGGAAGCCCCCGGCGATGTGGGCGAGCGACTGGCGCGCAGCCGCGAGGCTCTCAAACGCCGCGCCCAGGAACGCGACGCGCTGCGCAAAGGCTGTCAGGAGGTCGAAAGTCAGCTGATTAAAGGGGCGAGCACCAGCTTTGTCGACGCCCTGGAAAGCGAGCGCGCCAAGCTCAGCGATCCCGACGACCCCCGCGCATTGCTGCCGCTGCTCGGCGGCATGCTCAAACTGCTGGAAGACCAGCAACAACAGCTGATTCAGCAGGGGCGCAACCTCAGCGACGATCTGGACAAGTTCTTCACCGTGTTCCGCGACCTCAACCGCCGCATCAGCGCCCAGAGCAAGCGCCTCTCGGATGAAGTGGCCGACGACCTGCGCCTGGATGGCATCAGCAAGGCCGAGGTACGTATCCAGTCGACCATCGACGAACTCGGCTTCTGGGAGCCGCTCAAGCTGTTCGCCCAGCGCTACAAGGCCTGGCGCGACTCCGAGCAGACCCTGCCCAGCGACGACTACCTCAACGCCCTGGCGGACGTGGTCGATTTGCTGCGCAGCGATCAGCAGTACAGCTTTGAAAGCCTGCTACGCCTGGAGCTGCACCTCAACGAAGGCGGCACCGACCTGATCATCAAGAACGACCGCCAACTGCTCGAATCGTCCAGCCACGGCATGGCGTATCTGATTCTGTGCAAGTTCCTGCTTGCCTTTACCCGCCTGCTGCGCGGCCGGGCGGCGATCGCCATCCACTGGCCCATCGACGAGATCGGTACGCTTGCCTACCACAACGTCGAAAAGCTGTTCGACGCCTGCGACAGCAACCAGATTCATATTGTCGGCGCCTTCCCCAACCCGGAATCCGACGTGCTGCTGCTGTTCCATAACCGCTACCTGATCGACCGCGACGCCGACGACCCCGCCAAACGACGGCTAAAACGCATCGAACCCCGTCAGAGCCGCCTGGCCGAGCGCCTTAAAGCCCGCCATGAGGAGGTGCCGGTATGAGCGATATGAGTCTGTTGCCGCATGGACCGCTGCTGGAACGGCTGCTGGCGGGCGAGTTTATCTGCGCGGTGAGCGACGAAAGCGCCTTCAAGCGCCTGCAGGATGACGCCACCCGCGAGGCAATCGACAGCTACCTGCGCCCGCTTAACCGCCGCGTGGCCAGCAACCAGGAGGAAGGCGTGTATTTTCTCGCCTGGCGTCAGCTGGATGACAGCGCGCGGGACCAGCTCGCCCGCCAACTGGGCGACACCGTCAACAGCCTGCTGCCGCTGCTGGAATGGCTCCAACTGGTGCAGGAAGCCCTGGGCCGCGACAGCGTGCTGTCCCCCGGCGATGTACTCAAACCCGGCGAGCTGCAGGCCAAAAGCGAAGACAACCCCAGCCTGCGCGAACGCATTGAACGATTGGCAACCGACAGCTTCTTCGGTTCCCAAAGCGATCAGCTGGACGCTCAGGTCAAGCAGGTGTTCAAGCGGTTAAGAGAGCACGGCTACCTGCTGCAACCCCACGCCGACCGCCAGGTGTTTCTGGTCACCGGCAAGGTCGACTACCTGCTCGAACTGGTGCGCTTTATTCGCGATGAAGAACACCTGCCGGTGGACGACGAGGGCGAGGATACCCAGGAGGCGCTGCTGTGAACGACGCGGAAACGTCAGGACTGGAAAGCCGCCTGATCACCACCGGGGTGGAGCGCCTGGCCCTGCTGGGCCGCCACGCCGAGGCGCTGATGCAGGGCTACGCCAACGATCAAGTGCCCCTGGAAGGGCTAAGCCACACTGCGCTGCGCAAGCTTTTAAGCGCGCGGATTGTCTGGCGGCCCGACGAGCAGGGCGGCCTCAAGCTGACCCCCAAGGTGCGCGAGCTGATCGCCGAAATGGTGTCCGATGAAGCCCGGCGCCACGTCAACGCCGATGTGGCCGAGGCACTGGAGCTGATTCGCAGCCTGATCCAGAGCTATCGCGATTCGAGCAGCCGCGGCGACTACTGGCAGCAGGAGCAGCAACTGTTGCGCCTGCGCCAGGCGGTGGATGACATGAACGGCCGCTTTGCCGACGCCATCGACAGCCTGTGGCAGCGGCTCAACAGCGATTTTGGCTTTGTCAGCCAGCTCAACGACAAGGTGCGCGAAAACGACCGCGCGCAAAAGCAGGTGGTCCGCCTGCTCGATGGGCTGGCGCTGATCGACTTTGACGAGTTGATCGAACTGGTAGGCAGCGACGGCACGCTGCGCAAGGTGTTGATCAGCCAGCTGCAACAGCAGCTCAGCCAGCACTACACCAGCCTGCGTGAAGTGCAGCACCGCCTGATCGAGTTGATGGCGCGTTTTCGCCGCATGCAGGCACGCAGCCGCCTGGTCTCAGGCATGGCCGCCTTCCTGCGCGAACACCCCGGCTTTACCCCCGGCAACTACGCCCGCCGCAGCGAGGTGCCCGCGCTGTTCAATCACGCCGCCCCCCTCACCGCCGCCGGGGCCGTCGCGCTTGATCGCGCCCAGGACATGCCCACCCTCAGCGCACTGCTGGAAAATGTGCCCACGCCGTTACGTGCCGCCCAGTCGGTCACCGCGGCACGCCCGGCGGAACACGTCGAAGACACGCTCATCGCCGCCCGCCAGCAGGCCCTCAAGGATGACGTCGAAACCTTCTACCTCAATGTGGTGGACCGCGCCGAGCAAACGCCCATCAGCGCCCTGGACTACCTGAACCAAAGCGAGCTGCAGTGGCCTCCAGAAATCTGGCTGTTCCAGGTCATCGCCGAGCACCAGGGCCTGCCGCACAGCGAACAGCGCGCGTTTCATCTTCATCAGCAGGAGGAGCGGGCGAGCGCCTACAACGATGTGAAGCTGATCCGCGACGTTTCGTTAGGTCTGGCGGTGTAACGATGGATGACCAGACGCTCACTGCCCAGGCTTACAAAAAGCTAAGCGAAATAGAGCGCCAGCTGCGCAAGCAGACGCGGGTCGACAAGAAGCGCAGCCAGCAATGGGTCGCAACCTTCATCCGCTGGTGCGATGCGCATGAAATTGAGCTTGGCCCTCGGCTAAGTCATCAATCCCTGCGCTTTGACCGTGCCCTTATTCAGCAGGTAAACGAAGCACTTGAAAGCCAACGACTGGTCACCATTGAGCAATGGCAAAGCGGCTTGACCAGCACGGCGCAAGCGGAGCAGGGCGTCAATGAAGATAAAACCAACCGCGAAGGCCCGCGCGCCCAGCGGGTGCTGGTTAACATTCCCGCCAGCTCCCCCGCTTGGCTCTCGACCCAACAACGCTCAATGCAAGATGTCGACTGGCGAGAGATCAACCTGGAAGCGTGCGACGTACTCATCCAGGTCGAAAACCTGGACAGCTTTTACGCCTTTTCACCGCAACAGCCCGTGCTGAGCGACTACGCAAACCCACTGGTCGTCTACCGCGGCGACAGCCACTACGGGGGTGGCTTCAAACAACTCGCCAGCGCCTGGAACGACACCCAAAAGCCGCACCTTTACGCAGGCGACTTCGATGTCAAAGGCCTAAGCATCGCGCTTTCCAGCGGCGCTTCGCACCTATTACTCCCGCCGCTAACATGGCTCACCGAACAAGCCACCACTTTCCACGACCCCGCCAAGCAACTCGAACACCGCCCCCGCCTGCAACACCACCGCGACCAGCTACCTACTACACATCCGCTACAGCCGTATCTAACGCTGCTACTCGACCAGCAGCGCGGGTTAAGGCAGCAGTGGTTGAGTGAAAAACCGGAGCGCGTGGCGCTGGTGTGATGGGCCCTCGTCGACTTGATCCGCATTGCTGGGTGATGTGTTGCGTAGAGTATGACTGAAACGGGCAGGCGAGCGAATTCTGGCTATGCTACTAAAATTGGTTTTGCTCTCTGAAGAATCAATGGGGTAGAGTCAAAATGGTCGGCTGCAAAACCTCAATCAATGCGCCGTCGCGTTTATTGAGGTTTTGTAGTGGGGCGTAGACGACGTCACCCCATCTTCAGTAGCACCCGGGTTTAGAGTCAGAAATAACTTTATCGTGTTTTACCACCAGTTGCTTGGCATAGGCTGACGGTGTCAGCC
>NZ_LJZS01000032.1 GCF_001314875.1 Halomonas sp. HL-48 | reverse complement strand
TCGAAGGAATTATCGCCAGTGCGACCTATCACATGAGCACAAGCGTACTGGAAGGAATGAACAACAAGATCAAGGTTATCAAGCGAATGGCTTATGGCTACCGGGACAATGCCTACTTCTTCCTAAAGATAAAAGCAGCATTTCCCGGTAAAGTGCGATGAACCTTTTTAATTGGCAACAACGTTTTTCTGGATTAGCCAATGGACCGGTAGCCCGTCCTTGAATCAGGCCACTCCGGGTATCCCTCCTCCTAAATAACGCCTGTCTAATAACCCTTGCCCTGGATCAATAATCCACTCCCTGGATCTCGTTACACTGGCCACATCGTTAAGCGGCTATCGAATAGCCGTCCAGCGTTGCCACGAGTCGTTTGAAACTGTCTGTTTTAACATCAGGAGTGCCCTCATGCGTAAAGCCGCCCTGCCTACCCTACTTGTATCCTCCGTTGCCGCTGCGGCGTTGATGACCAGCAGCCAGGCATTCGCTTACGGCGCAGGTGATTTCTTTACCCGCGTTGGTGTTGCCAAAGTCGCCCCTAAAAGTGACAACGGCTCACTGGCCAACGGTGAGCTGGCCGTGGATGTACAGGATGAAACCGATTTTGCGTTCACCCTGGGCTATCGCTTCCTCGATAAAGTCGGCGTGGAGCTGCTAGCCGCGCTGCCGTTCGAGCATGATATCCATCTGAACGGCGGTAATATCGCCTCCACCAAGCACTTGCCGCCAACCCTGACAATGCAGTACTACCCGCTGGGCGGCACGCAGTCCCGGATACAGCCTTATGTTGGTGCGGGTATTAACTACACCCACTTCTCCGATGAAGAGCTCGCGAATGGCAATTTAGATCTAGATGACTCCTGGGGTGCAGCGGGGCAAGTAGGCATCGACCTGCTGATTGATGACCACTGGGCGTTGAACGCCGCGGCCTGGTACATCGACATCGATACCGATGCCAGCGTTGACGGTGCTGCGGCAGGTACCGTTGAGATCGACCCTGTCGTGGTCATGGGTGGCCTCAGCTATCGCTTCTAGGCTGCCGGTCAACACCCCTTCAGACGTTATCCACAAAGCCTGCCTTGCGGCGGGCTTTATTGTTACAACAGCCTTCAGTTTTCAGTGACAACCTTATCCACCCTCTCCACAGCCCGCACAACGAGCAGCTTGTGGTGGGCAGGTGTTTGCTCCTGCTGCAAATAGGCGGCCACGGCGGGCGCCACCTCGCACTTGACCGGCATCGGCCCACCGGCTTCAGCCAGCGATTCCAGGCGCGCGATAAATACAAAGCGAAGCCACTGGAGCAGCGACATGGTATCGACACAGAACGGCTGCTGGCTGGAAAAAGCCGCTGCCTCTGGGGTTGGCATACGCCATAGGTCAGCGGCCTTTAGCGTCGCTTCAAGCTCAAGAAGCGCGGTATGAAGCTGTTGATGGACGCTCATAAACCCCCTACGTTAATGCTTAGATATGGAAATCTATTATCCCAACTCTATCGACAGGTTGCCACACGTCCATCGACATGCATCCGTTATTCACAGATTCACAGAAAACCTGCAAGAGACTGTGGATAAGCTATGGAAAGGTGTCGCATCCGCGTTCCACATGCGGGTTACCGATGGCTGTTTAATTTTTAACCAGATCGTAAAAAAGGCGTGATATTATCGATGCCTACGGCTGACAGGCTGCTATCCGCAAGGTAGAGTGCAGGCTTGCAATGGGAAAGGACGTTATGCAACCGATTCGCACCCTTGACGAGTTTTTTCAGCGCAGCGGCGCCAGCGTGTCGCTCTATCATATGGGGCGTCGCGTAACGGCGTGTCCGGAGGATGCGCTTCGCCAGTTGGAGAATGCACAAAGCCCGTGGCCCGCCCCCTGGCAAGGCCAGGCACGCGTAGCCATCGTGTTTCGCCTTGGGGATATGCCGGAGCCAGCGATCTGGTTCCTGGCCCTGCCGCTGGATGAAGAAGGCCACCTGGTGCCCGCCCAGCGCGATGCGTTTCTGAACCGCCTGCTCGAGACCCTTGGCCGCAACGTCAATCAGTTGGGCCAGGACAACGCGTCAGACGTCGACAACCTGATGAAGGACAATCCGCTCGCTTTCACTCCGAGCGCTTACTTCCAGGCGATTCTCAACGCCCGTGCCAGCCATGATATGGGGCTGCCCGCAAGCCGGCACCTTGCCGCCGTTGAGACCTACCTTCGTACCCCCGACGCTATTGACTGGCAGCAGTTGGGTTTGCAAGGGGTTGCCGACGCGACAGTGCGCCTTGACGACGACCTCGCAGCGCCGCTTGGAGCGCAAGTGGCCTTTATGCCCCCTGACGTGGTCCAGGCGTTTTGCTACTGCCTTGAACACCAGACGCTGCCGGAGCATCTGGTCAATGCGTTACGCTATCGTGGGGAGCAGGCAAAAGACGAAGGCGACCTGGAAACGCTTTGCGCCTGCGTGCGGGCGGTAGGCGCCTCCCCTGGCGCTATCGCTGGCGATTGGTACAGCCAACTGCTGCGCGACGAAACGACCTGTGGCCCCGACGTTCTGGCCGCCATGGCAGGAAGAGGCTGGCCGCATCTGGAAGACGGCGAACGACTGCCGCTATTCCTGACGCGCCTGGCGGATGACACGCGGACTGATTTTGTTGCCGTGGTGAAAGATCTGGCGCTGATTCCACGGCTGCGCTTACCTATACTGATGGCGTTGCGTGACGCGCCCGAGGGGTCCACCATGCGCGAGCGCCTGGCAGGCCTGACGGCAAAATAGCGGCCCCCCTTGGGTTGAACTCATGATGCTGAAGGAAAGCCCGATTGACGTAAGGCACATGCTCGTTGATCACCGGCTTCCTAAGGAGTGGTTTTGAAGGAACTCCCTTACCAGGCCAAAGCAGTGATTGGCCGTCGTGAAATGGTCTTTTTGCCTGATCTGGCGCTGCATCTTTGCTGCAAAGCGGACACCGGCGCGCGTACCTCGGCCCTGCACGCCGAGGAAATTGAAACTCACGAAGACGAGCATGGTCAGCTATGGGTCAGTTTTATTACCCATAGTGGCGGGCCGGAAACCCCCGCCCATCGGCTCAAGGTGCATTTGCATGATCGTCGCCGCGTGACCAGTTCTAACGGGCATGCCGAATGGCGTTATGTGATCCGCACCCCGATGCGCATGGGCGATCTCAGCTTTCCGGTTGAACTGTCCCTGACCGACCGCAGTAATATGCGCCACCCCATGCTGCTTGGGCGCCGCGCCATGCGTCGTTTGCTGGTGGCACCAGGCGCTGCGTTTTTACACGGCGAACCCTAACGTTCCACGCTATTTTTTCCACGACGCCCTTCGACTAGGCTTGGAGTTTCGCATGCACATCGCTTTGCTTTCCCGTAATCGCAACCTCTACTCCACGCGCCGCCTTGTGGAAGCGGCAGAAGGTCGTGGACATACGGCGCGGGTGGTCGACACCCTGCGCTGCTACATGAGCATCGCCTCTCATCACCCTTCGATTCACTACAAGGGTGAAGAAATCGAGCCTTTCGATGCGGTTATCCCCCGCATTGGTTCTTCGGTGACCTTCTATGGCTGCGCGGTGCTCCGCCAGTTCGAAATGATGGGCACCTACGTGATCAACGACAACGTCTCGATTACGCGCTCACGGGACAAGCTTCGCTCGCTGCAGCTACTGTCGCGCAAAGGACTGGGCCTGCCGATTACGGGCTTTGCGCACTCCCCGGACGATATTCCCGATCTGATTACCATGGTCAAAGGCGCGCCGCTGGTGATCAAACTGCTGGAAGGTACCCAGGGAATCGGCGTGGTATTGGCCGAGACCAATCAGGCCGCTGAATCGGTCATTCAGGCCTTTATGGGCATGAAAGCCAACATCATGGTGCAGGAGTACATCAAGGAAGCCCGCGGAGCCGATATTCGCTGTTTCGTAATCGGCGACAAGGTCGTGGCCTCCATGAAACGCCAGGCAGCTGACGGCGAGTTTCGCTCGAACCTGCATCGCGGCGGCACCGCCAGCCTCATTCGCATTACTCCGGAAGAGCGTTCGACGGCTATCCGCGCCGCCAAAGCCATGGGGTTGAGGGTGGCCGGGGTGGATCTGTTGCGTTCCAACCACGGGCCGGTGATCATGGAGGTCAACTCCTCCCCCGGCTTGCAGGGAATCGAGAGCGCCACGGGCAAGGATATTGCCAGCATGATCATCGAGCATATCGAAAAAAATGCCATGCCCGCCCGCAAGGCACCGCCTAAGCCCAAAGGCTAACCACCTGCAGCAAAAATAATTCGTCAAGGGGGTGGCAAATCCAACGCACCCCCGCCACAATCTGCGTCACCGAAGGAGGTAGACGCTCATGTTTCTCGATAATCGCCAAGTGGCGATGGATAGCGCACTGGAAGCGCTGGCCGACAGCATTGACTATTTTCAGGACAATATCGAACGCCTGCGCCCTTCCCTGCGCGAAGCATTGAAGCCGCATTACACCGCACGCCTGGACACCATGCACCAGCTGCAAGACCTGGCACGTACCCATCTGAAAATGCTGCCCCGGGACGCGGACGTCGAGCGGGACGATTTCCTATGGCTATGGAGTCGCCTGAAAAGTTTTGTCGGCAACGACAGTCAGGTGTTGATCAACGAACTACTCGAGCAGGAGCGCGTCTTGATGCAAGCGCTGTCGACGCTCTATACCCATCCGCTACCCGACCCCATTGAGCCGATCGTCGACCAGTGCATGAAAGGCTGCCGCCAGCTGATTCGCGAACTTTACGATCTGCAAAAACGCAAGGCTCATCGCTAGTCCGCACGCGGGGGCAAGTGGTGAATAGGCTCCGGTGGGCCGAGAAAGTAGGGGTCACGCCCCCAGACATACAAGTCCCCCAGCGTTGCCACCCTGGCGGCCCACTCCCGTAGCAGCACGTGCCAGCCACCGGCCCCTTCGCGCTCTTCCGCCACACAGCCGGTAACCTGCATGCCCAATGAGCGAGCGATGAATACGGCGCGGGGCAAATGCCAGTTCTGGGTAATCAATACCGCTTCATCAAGCTGAAAGACGTCGCGCGCTCTCGCCAGCGTGTCATAGGTACTGAAACCGGCGAAGTCCATGGTCAACTGCTCAGACGCCACGCCACGACGCGATAGATCACGCCACATCGCACGCGGTTCGTTATAGGCCTGGGTACGATTATCGCCCGACAATAGCAGGTGCTGTACTTTCTGCTGGTCGACCAGCTGCGCCGCTGTCTGCATGCGGGCGTGAAAATGCGGGTTGCGCATGCCACTGCGTGTCCAGTGGGAGGTGCCGAATACCACGCCAACGTCGGCGGGGGTGCATTGGGCGACCGGCTCGTGGATGTAAGGCGCGGTGCGCGCCACTATCCAGAGATTACCGCCCACAAATAGCAATGTCGCCAGCAGCAATAACGCTCCTAGCGACATTAACAGGCGGGATAGCCATGTAATCAGCGGTCGGCGCATCTAGCGTACCAAGCCGTCGTCAGAACATACCCAGCTCAAGCTTCGCCTCTTCGCTCATCATGTCACGGCTCCAGGGCGGGCTGAAGACAATCTCGGTATGCACCTTGCTAATTTGTGGCGCGCCCAGGATCTTGTTGCGCGCATCAGCGGCAATCACATCACCCATGCCACACCCCGGGGCGGTCAGCGTCATCTTAATGGTCACCATTCGCTCACCGCTGATCAACCGCTCAATCCGGCAGCCGTAAACCAGCCCAAGATCGACAATATTGACCGGTATCTCAGGGTCAAAGCAGGTCCGCAACTGATCCCAGACAAACTGCTCGATTTCCTCTTCCGTGGCGTCTTCATGCAGGGTGGGACGCGGCAGCGGCGGCAGCCCCAAGGCATCCAGATTACTGCCCTCGATCAGGAACAACCGACCTTCAAAGCCGACGCTGACCGTGCTGCCT
This sequence comes from Halomonas sp. HL-48, assembly GCF_001314875.1. GTDB lineage: Bacteria > Pseudomonadota > Gammaproteobacteria > Pseudomonadales > Halomonadaceae > Vreelandella. The sequence continues at coordinate 8,905 of NZ_LJZS01000032.1, read as the reverse complement.
TTTGCCTGCATGACGCTGACAACGCTATCTTCCGCAAGCTGCTCGGTGCTTCCGAACGGTATTGCGATGGCCTCTACATCGCGCTGAAGAGGCAAACTCTGCCCGCGCTGCAGGTTGGCTACTTGCTCGATATCCATAAGCTCCCTTAACGCACCATACCAATGACACGGTTTAACGCCGCCACAAACGTATCGACCTCTTCAAGCGTATTATACGCAGCAAACGACGCCCGGCACGTGGCATCCACCCCGAAATGATGCAGCAGCGGCTGGGCGCAATGGTGCCCGGTGCGGATCGCCACGCCCAACTGGTCGATGAGCAGGCCGATGTCCTGGGCATGCACACCGTCAACCACAAAGGACAGCACGCCGGCCTTGTGCGCAGCGGTGCCCAGGATACGCAGTCCGTCCACCTGGCCGAGAGCCTGGGTCGCATGCTCGAGCAACACGGCTTCCCAGGCGCCAATGGCGTCGACCCCGACCCCTTCCAGCCACTCCAGGGCACGCCCCAGGGCAATTACCTCAGCGATCGCCGGAGTTCCGGCCTCGAACTTGTGCGGAATGTCGGCGTAGGTCGTCCCCACATCAAAGGAAACGGTATCGATCATCTCTCCGCCGCCTTGCCAAGGGGGCATGGCTTCGAGCAAAGCTTTCTTGCCGTACAACACGCCGACACCGGTAGGCCCGTAGACCTTGTGCCCGGAGAAGGCGTAGAAGTCAGCGTCGATCGCCTGGACGTCGACCCGCTGGTGCGGTGTCGCCTGAGCCCCGTCGACCATGATCAACGCGCCATGCTGGTGCGCCAGCGCCGCCATTTCCTTGACGGGATTGATCGTCCCCAAGGCGTTGGACACATGATTGACGGCCACCAGCTTGGTACGCTCGCTGAGCAGCGCTTGGTAGGCCGCCATATCCAACGCGCCCCGCTCGTCAACGGGAATCACCTTGATGGTGAATCCCCGCTCCGCCGCCAGCAGCTGCCAGGGCACGATGTTGGAATGATGCTCCAACATCGAGATCAATACCTCATCGCCAGGATACAGCTGGGTACGGCCCCAGCTTTGCGCCACCAGGTTGATGGCCTCGGTGGTGCCCCGGGTAAAGATGATCTGACGGGCATCTTCCGCATTGAGAAACGCCTTGGCACGCTGGCGGGTGCCTTCGAACGCGGCGGTCGCTTCATCTGCCAACGTGTGCAGGCCACGGTGAATGTTGGCGTTGTAGCGCGAGTAATAATCGCTGAACACATCAATCACCGACTGTGGCGTCTGGCTGGTGGCCGCGTTATCCAGATAGATCAGCGGCTTACCATTGACCTGCCGTTCAAGTACCGGGAACTCCCGGCGCAGGGCGGCCACGTCAAAACGTGCACGGTCTTGCTCCAAGGGCATCTCAATCACGGTATGGGGCATCGATAGCTCCTTGATTAGTCGTTGAGCGCAACCGCTGCCTCGACGAGCCCGGCAAGGTTGAAGCGCTCGGGCAGTTTACCGGCAACAGCCAGCTCCACACGCTCGGCAACGGCGTCCAGCGCCACCTGCTCCAGCACTTCACCGGCAAACGCCAGGGTCAGAAGACCCCGGGCGGTGGCTTCGTCGATGCCGCGCGTACGCAGTGCGTAAATGGCTTCTTCATCCAACTGACCGGTGGTGGTGCCGTGCGAGCATTTGACATCATCTGCGTAGATTTCAAGCTCGGGCTTGGCATCGATATGCGCACGGTCGGAAAGCAGCAGGTTCTGGTTGCTCTGGAAGCCTTCGATCTTCTGGCTGTCGCGCTTGACGTAAACCTTGCCGTTGAACACGCCGTGGGCACGGTCATCCAGAATGCCCTTGTAGTTTTCGTTGGAAAACGTCAGCGGCGCATTGTGGTTCACCTTGGTGTGGTTATCCACGTGCTGGCGACCCTGACCGAAGAACAGACCGAGGAAATTGGTTTCCGCGCCCTGGCCGTTCAGATCGCTGATCAGGTCGTTGCGCACCAGCGCGCCGCCCAGATTCAGGTTGTAAGAGCTGTAGCGGCTGTCGCGACTCTGCTCGACATGGATACTGGCCACGTGCATGTCACCCAGCGGGGCTTCCTGAAGCTTGTAGTGATTCAGAATAGCGCCGCGATCCAGCATCAGCTCAGCCACCACGTTGGTGAAGTTCGTGGCGTCGCTTTCACCCGCGTAATGCTCAATCACGGTGGCTTCACTACGACCGCCCGCTTCCACCAGGATACGCGGGTGACACATCACCGGCGAACCCGCACGCGACAAAAACTGCAGCAAGATCGGCTTTTCAACCACTGTGCCCGAGGCGATGCGCACCACTGCCCCTTCTTCCATAAAGGCCGTATTGAGCGCGGCGAAGGCGGAAAAGTCGACGCCTGTCAGACGGCCAAGCGGTCCACCGACGGCTTCATGGTTGTCGGTCAGCGCCTTGGAGAGCGGCAGTACCTGCACGCCGTTAGGCAGCGACTCCAGGTCGGACAGCGCTGAGGAAAACACGCCGTCGACGAACGTCAGGCGGTAGGCGTCCAGGGGCAGCGTCAGCGCCGCGGCCTGGGCCTGGGAAAACTCGGCGCTTTCCGCCAGGGCAAAGTTACCCTGGGCAATGGTGCGCACATCGGTATATTTCCACTCTTCATCGCGGCGTGTGGGAAAGCCGACCGCCTCGAAGCGTGCCGCGCCTGCCTGGCGGCGCGCCGCGATCCAGGTGGGCTCTGCGTCGCGCGTCTGGCTACGCGCTTGCAGCGTGTCCAAGAACGTTTGCGTGTCGCTCATGCCGCAGACTCCTCAATACCTTCGTATCCGTTGGCTTCCAGTTCTTTGGCAAGCTCTGCATCGCCGGACTTGACGATACGGCCATCGACCAACACGTGCACCTTGTCCGGCACGATGTAATCGAGCAGGCGCTGGTAGTGAGTCACCAGCAGGATTGCGCGGTCTTCGGCGCGCAGGCTGTTGACCCCGTCGGCCACAACTTTCATGGCGTCGATATCGAGACCTGAGTCGATTTCGTCCAGCATGGCGAGCTTAGGCTGCAGGACCAGCATTTGCAGGATTTCGTTACGCTTTTTCTCGCCGCCGGAAAAGCCTTCGTTAACGGCACGCTGCAGGAAGCTGGCATCCATCTTCATGTAACCCAGCTTCTCTTTCACCAGCTTCATGAACTCGGGCGCCGGCAGCTCGCTTTCACCGCGCGCGGCACGCTGGGCGTTGAGTGCTGACTTGAGCAGGTAGATGTTTTTCACCCCGGGGATTTCAACCGGGTACTGGAAGCCCAGCAGCAGACCGGCCTGAGCACGCTCCTCGATTTCCATTTCAAGCACGTCCTGGCCCTGAAAGGTAATGCTGCCCTGGGTGACTTCGTAACCGTCCTTACCGGCAATGACCGCCGACAGGGTGGATTTACCCGCGCCGTTGGGTCCCATCAATGCGTGGACTTCGCCTGCGTTAATCGTCAACGAGAGTCCTTTGAGGATTTCGTTGCCTTCGACGGTGACGTGTAAATCGTTAACTTCCAACATGGTAATAACCCTTCAAATGCTAATCGATCGCTCGCGCGACGCTTATAAAAAGTTGTTTGGTGGGACAGGGCCGATCAGCCCACCGCCCCTTCCAAGGTCACGTTCAGGAGTGCTTCGGCTTCCACCGCGAACTCCATCGGCAGCTCCTGGAACACGTCCTTACAGAAGCCGTTAACGATCATGCTGACCGCGTCTTCCTCGGTAATACCCCGGCTCTGGCAGTAGAACAGCTGGTCTTCGCCAATTTTCGAGGTCGTCGCCTCGTGTTCGATCTTGGCGGTGCTGTTGCCAATTTCCTGGTACGGGAAGGTATGCGCGCCGCACGTATCGCCGATCAGCAACGAATCACACTGGGTGAAATTGCGGGCGCCCTTGGCGCGGGGGCCGATCTTCACCAAGCCGCGGTAAGACTGGTCGCTCCTGCCGGCGGAGATGCCTTTGGCCACGATGTACGAGCGCGTGCCCTCACCGACGTGAATCATCTTGGTGCCGGTGTCGGCCTGCTGGCGACCATTGGTAACGGCGACCGAGTAGAACTCGCCGATACTGTCCTTGCCGCGCAGGATGCAGGACGGATATTTCCAGGTAATCGCCGAGCCGGTCTCCACCTGGGTCCAGCTGATCCGCGAACGCGCACCGCGGCACTCGCCACGCTTGGTCACGAAGTTGTAGATACCGCCCTTGCCGTTTTCGTCACCCGGGTACCAGTTCTGCACTGTGGAATACTTGATATAAGCATCGTCCAGCGCGACCAGCTCGACCACTGCTGCGTGGAGCTGGTTCTCATCGCGCATGGGCGCGGTGCAGCCTTCCAGGTAGGACACCTGGGCACGGCTCTCACAGATGATCAAGGTGCGCTCGAACTGGCCGGTATTGGCAGCGTTGATCCGGAAGTAGGTCGAAAGCTCCATCGGGCAGGTCACGCCTTCCGGCACGAAGACAAAAGACCCATCGGTAAACACCGCAGAGTTCAACGCCGCAAAATAGTTATCGTTCTGTGGCACCACGGTACCCAAATACTGTTTGACCAGTTCCGGGTAGTCACGGATCGCTTCGGAGATCGAACAGAAGATGACGCCAGCCTCGCCGAGCTGCTTCTTGAAGGTGGTGGCCACCGACACCGAGTCGAAGACCGCGTCCACCGCAACCCCTGCCAGGGCGGCGCGCTCATGCAAGGGAATACCCAGCTTTTCGTAGGTTTCAAGCAGCTTGGGGTCGACCTCATCAAGGCTCTGGGGACGGTCTTCAGGACGCTTGGGCGCACTGAAGTAGGAGATCGACTGGTAATCGATCGGCGGATAATCGAGATGCGCCCAGGACGGCTCTTTCATTTCCTGCCACTTGTGGAACGCCTCCAAACGCCACTCCAGCATCCACTCCGGCTCGCCTTTCTTTTTGGAAATAAAGGCAATGGTGTTTTCATCCAGGCCAGGTGGCAGGGTGTCGCTTTCAATATCTGTTACAAAGCCTTCTTTGTAATCGCGACGAACCAACTGTTCCATTTCTTCGCTTGCCATGGTCATTACCCTCCGGGCAGTTGGGTGGCGAGGTTAGCTCGCCGTCAATAGGGGATAGAGGCCTGTATCGGTCATCGCCATCACGCGGTGACCGCCGACAGGCTAATACTTTGAATAGGCAGTTGAACGGGCAGCTTGATCGGCGTGGTATCCGCCAGATGAGCAAGCGTGACGCTTTCAAGCAACGTGCGAATCGCCAGCGACACGCGCTGCCAGTTATCGGCAACTCCGCAGGTGGCAACCAGCTCGCAGTCGCCTTCCGCCTGACTGCACTCGGTCATGGCCACAGGGCCTTCAATCGCGGCGATGATGTCGGCGGCGGTGATATGCGAGGCGGGTCGGGCAAGCCGATAACCTCCCTGGACGCCGCGCTGGGACTCGAGCAGACCTGCTTTAACCAGCATCTTGAGCGTTTTACTCACCGTGGGATGAGGCAACTGGACTGCGTCCGCCAGGTCAGCCGCCGCGTGCGACACCTGAGGCTGCCGGGCAATTTGCGCCATGACCACGGCGGCATAGTCCGTCAGTCGAGAAAGCTTGAGCATGCCGACTCCTATTCGCCGTTGCATTTGGCTTGACCGTTAATTGGGGACCATTTTAGTCCTGTATAAATTTGATGTGAAGCCCTTACGCAAAATCCTTATCAAATAGCGCGATTTCGTAGCACGTTCGCGGCTGATAACATCAAAAAAGCCAATCATTATCATTTGCGAAAACTATGAAACACCCTAACGCAAACAGCCTGCGAACGTTTCGCAGGCTGTCGCGTGTAGCGCCTATGCATCGCCGTCAGGCTTTTTTGACGGAGGAGGCGCTGGCGGGGCAAGCAGGCAGGTTACTCATTGACGGCTAAAGCCCGAGGCTCCAGCCGCCTGAACCCCATCAGTGGCGCTGGTAAGTGCCGATCAGGCGATTCATGCCGAGCAGGTTGGGTTCGACCTCACGCAGCAGTTCATCCAGCGTCAACCCCTCGGGCAGGGCCGTTTGATGGTCGAGCGCCAGCACCCAGAAATAGTAATGATGCGTGCCGTGGCCTTCCGGCGGCATAGGACCCCCATAGCCGTGATTGCCGAAGTCGTTGGCACCCACCGTCCCGATGGCGGTATTTTCTTCCAGGCTGCTGATGTCGCCAGGTAAATTATACAGCACCCAATGGACAAACCCGTAGGTGCCTTCCTTGACCAGCGGCGCATCCGGGTCGTGGCACACCACGGCGAAGCCTTTGGTGCCTTCTGGCGCTCCCTGCCAGGCAAGCGCTGGGGAGACGTCTTCGTTGTCGGCAGCATGCTTATCGGGAATCGCCTGATGGTTGGCGAAGGCGCTACTGGTGACGAGCATAGAGGATAGGGCAAAAGCCATTGTCTTCTCCTTAAAGCATCCAGTGAAAGTGTGTGGCAAGCCTTGTCGAAAAGCGCGGCGCTGTCAATCTGTCCGGGCCGTCGAGCGCATTACTGAGGTGGCCACCGCCCCTCGCGCTGCAAACGCTTTTTCACCCAGTGATCGTAATAACGACGCAGAGCCTGTTTGATACCCGGCAAGCCGATCAGCCAGGCGCCAGGATAGAAGAGCGGTATGCGCTGCATGAGCATCCGGTAGGCATCGATCCCTTCGATCATCGTGCCATCGCTAAGCTCGATGTGCAGCGAACGCAAGGCAGCCTCCGGGGAGACGCCTTTTTCGCGTAGCTGACGCTGATGCTCGGTCACATCAAGCCAGGCAATATCCGCTGCGCGCTTGCCAGCCCAGCGCTCGAAGCGCCGCCGGTCCTTACGACAGCCGGGGCAAATTGCATCGTAATACACATTGATCATGGCAGTCGTCGACCTATAGATTCTGCGAAGTAGACAAGTTCCCAGTGTGACACGACCCGTCAACGACGCAAACTTCAACAGCCCAGGTTACCCCTTATGAAACAACTGCTGATTGTGGCGCACACCCCCTCCCCCAACACCCAGGCGCTTTGCGACGCCGCGCACCGGGGCGCGACCTATCCCGAGCTTGAAAACGTTCGCTGCGTGGTCAAAACGCCCTTCGAGGCCGGCCCGGACGATGTACTGGCCTGCGATGGCATCCTGCTCGGCACAACGGAAAACCTGGGCTACATGAGCGGTGCCCTCAAGGATTTCTTTGATCGCAGCTACTATGGGGTCATTGAAGCACAGCAGGGACTGCCCTGTGCGCTGTACATTCGCGCGGGGCTCGACGGCACCGGCACACAACGAGCGGTTGAAAGTATTGTCACCGGGCTACGTTGGCGGTGGGTTCAGCCGCCGCTTATCCTGCGCGGCGACTGGCAGGATGATTTTGCGCCCCAGGTGGAAGAACTGGGGCTATATTTAGCGTTTAGCATGGAAAGCGGCATTGTATAACGCCGCCAAGCCTGCCTTACTGTAAGAAAGCACGTCGCGCCGGTCGTGTCGAACAAACACCTGTCAACACGAGGCGTGCGCGTGCCCTTCGCCATTGCCAACATGTCAGGTAGCCATTTATGCACAAAGTCATCGCTTTTTATGACGATCGTGTACTTACACACGAACCCAATATTGATGCCGAATTTTTACCTGATCGTATTGATAAACGGATTCGACAGCTGCTTTCGGGGCTCTCTGTGCCCTGGAAATACCCGGAACATCCCGGTCGGCTAAAAGCTATTCAGCAGCTACTCAACAAAGCGCCGATCGAGGGGTTGATCTTCGAAGGTGGCAAGGCCGCCACCCATGAACAGCTGGCCCGGGTGCATACCACCTCCTATCTCAGCGACATCTTCAATTTGCGGGGCAAGAATGCCTGGCTGGATGTGGACACCACCGCCGTTTCTCCAGGCAGCGTGGACGCCGCCGAAGTCGCTGCAGGGACCGCCATTGCCGCCGTTGAGGCGGTCATGGAAAAACGCACTCAAAGCGCCTTTGCGCTCGTTCGCCCCCCGGGTCACCACGCTGAGCCCGTACGCGCGCGGGGCTTTTGTCTGTTCAACAATGTAGCGGTCGCGGCGGCGCATGCGCGTAGCGCCCTGGGGTGCGAAAGGGTCTTGATCGTCGATTGGGACGCCCACCACGGCAACGGCACCCAGGATATTTTCTGGGCCGAGCCCGACGTGATGTTTTTTGATATTCACCGCGCAGCACCCTTCTACCCGGGCTCCGGCCATCTGGAAGACGTCGGCGCGGGCCTGGCCGAAGGGACCACTGTCAACGTGCCGCTTCCTGCGGGCGCTGGCGATGAAGCATTTCTAAAGGCATTTCGCGATATTCTCGCCCCGGCTGCGGCGTGGTTTAAGCCCGATATCATTTTAGTTTCCGCCGGCTTCGACCCGCACTGGCACGATTTAGCGCTGAATGTTTCCTATGAAGGATTTGGCGCGCTAACCGGTTTTTTACAGCAGCTGGCTGAAAAACACTGCGACGGCCGTCTGGTCTTCGTGCTTGAAGGCGGCTATAACCTCGAATCGCTGGCCAACGGCACCCGCGCCGTACTTGCCGTCCTTGCCGGTCAGACGATTCCTGTCCCCGACAGCTGCGGCGTTGCAGAAGTCGAGGCAGCAGCCAATTTTCATCGCAGCGCATTTCAGGCCGAATAGCCGGTCTCCCCACTCGCTCACAAGCAAAAAAAAGGCACCCCGAGGGGTGTAATGCCAGTCAGTTAAGGCTGACTGGCTTTTTTCTGATCGAATACTTTTGTGGGTGCGCTCGAACGGCTCGGGGATAAGACCTTTCTCGTCTATCGGGCAGTACAAATGAAGGGGCCATCTCCAACATCGACTTCATAACTTCCGGGACTCGTCCAGGCGACACAGCTGGTAGCATGGATAACTCCTTGATTATCCAGTGAGCTGCCTGATGAAAGCTCAGCTGATTCGGGTGAATGCTGTCTAAACTA
>NZ_LJZS01000031.1 GCF_001314875.1 Halomonas sp. HL-48 | reverse complement strand
GGCTAAAGTGCATAAAAAAATCCGGCATCAGAAGATCACTGATACCGGAATATCTCATTGTCAGCTAATTGATAAAACCCTTAACTGACTGGCATTACCCCGAGGGGTGCCGTTTTACGCTCTGGCTAACGCCATGGTTATCTGAGGCGCTCAAATACCGTGGCAACCCCCTGCCCCATGCCGATACACATGGTGGCGAGGCCGAGGGTGGTGTCGCGCTGCTGCATGACGTTAAGCAGCGTTGTACAGATGCGCGACCCGGAACAACCAAGGGGGTGGCCCAGCGCAATGGCGCCGCCGTGCAGGTTGACCTTCTCGTCCATGGCATCCAGGAAGCCGAGGTCTTTCAGGACAGGAATGCCTTGGGCGGCAAAGGCTTCGTTGAGCTCGACGGTCTGGATATCCGCCGCCGACAGACCGGCGGCTTTCAGCGCTTTCTTGGAAGCTGGCACCGGCCCATAGCCCATGATGGACGCATCGCAGCCCGCCACGCCGGTGGAAACCACCTTGGCGATCGGCTCAAGGCCCAATGCCTGGGCACGCTCGTAGCTCATCACCGCCATGGCGGAAGCGCCTACCGACAGCGCCGAGGAGGTACCTGCGGTCACGGTGCCGTTGCGTGGATCAAACACCGGCTTGAGGCTGGCCATCGATTCCAGGCTGGCATCAGGACGAATCACTTCGTCGTTCTTGACCATGACTTTAAAGCCTTGCTGATCGTGACCTTCGACGCCGATGATTTCGTTGTCAAAGTAGCCTTTTTCCATCGCGGCTTGGGCACGCTGGTGCGAACGGACACCGAACCTGTCCTGGTCTTCGCGGGAGACACCATGCATCTTGCCCAGCAGCTCAGCGGTCAGGCCCATCATCATGGCGGCTTTGGCGGCGTGCTTGCTGGCGGCGGGGTTAACGTCAACGCCGTGGGTCATGGGCACGTGTTCCATGTGCTCGACGCCGCCGATGATGTAGAAATCCCCCATACCGGCCTTGATATTGGCCGAGGCGATATGCAGCGCGCTCATGGAAGAGCCGCACAGGCGGTTAACGGTCTGCGCCGGTACCGAGCGTGGAATGCCGGTCATGATGGCGGCGTTGCGCGCAATGTTCATCGACTGTTCGAGGGTCTGGTTAACACAGCCCCAGATCACATCGTCAACTTCTGAGGCATCCAGGTTGACGTTGCGCTGAAACAACGCCTGCATGGCGGCCGCTGATAGATTTTCTGCCCGCACGTGACGAAACGCGCCGTTCTTGGCTTTTGCCATGGCGGTGCGTACGGCGTCGACCACCACGATATCTCTCGGATTCAAACTCATCATATTTCTCCTGTACGTGGTGACTTAGGACTGGGCGCCAGCGGCATAGAAAGACTCATTTTTTTCAGCCATTTGACGCAGCTTGTCGGTAGGCGCGTAGAGCGGCCCCAGCTCCTCGGCCAAGCCCTCGGCCAGTTTGACGAATTCGGCCACGCCCATGGCATCGATATAGCGCAGTGCGCCACCGCGGAACGGCGGGAACCCGATACCGTAAATCAGCGCCATGTCGGCTTCAGCGGGCGTCTCAACAATCCCGTCTTCCAGGCAGCGAACGGTCTCCAGGCACAACGGCACCATCATGCGGGCAATGATGTCCTCGTCGGAAAACTCCTTCTGCTCTTTGACAACGTCTTTGATCAATGCGTAAGCCTGATCGTCGCTGACTTTCTTGGGCTTACCCTTTTTATCTTCTTCGTAGGCGTAAAAGCCCTTGTCATTCTTCTGGCCGAGTCGCTCGTTGTCGTACATGACCTGGATGGCGGTCTTGCCATCCCGGGCCATACGATCAGGGAAGCCTTCGGCCATGACCTCATTGGCGTGAACCGCCGTATCCATGCCGACCACGTCCAGCAGGTACGCAGGGCCCATCGGCCAGCCAAACTTCTCCATCACCTTGTCGACGTGCTGGAAGTCGGCGCCCTGCTCGACCAGGAAGCTAAAGCCACCGAAGTACGGGAACAGCACTCGGTTGACCAGGAACCCAGGGCAGTCGTTGACCACGATCGGCGTCTTGCCCATGGCCCGCGCGTAGGCAACCGTGGCAGCCACCGCGGCATCCGAGGTTTTCTCACCGCGGATCACTTCCACCAGCGGCATACGGTGCACCGGGTTGAAGAAGTGCATACCGCAGAAGTTTTCCGGACGCTTCAGGTTCTTGGCCAGGCGGTTGATCGAAATGGTCGACGTGTTGGAGGTAAGAATCGTGTTCTCGCTTACCATCCCTTCCACTTCGGTCAACACGGCGTCTTTGACCTTGGGGTTTTCGACCACGGCCTCGACCACCAGGTCGACATTGCCGAAATCACCGTAGGAGAGCGTCGGACGAATATTGCTAAGCTTCTCGGCCATTTGCTCAGTGGTCAGCTTGTTACGTTCGACCTGCTTGGCAAACAGCTTGCGGGCTTCTTTGAGGCCCAGCTCGATGGCGTCATCCTTGATATCTTTCATCAGGATGGGCGTGCCTTTGGAAGCACTCTGATAGGCGATACCGCCGCCCATGATGCCCGCACCCAGCACCGCGGTCTGGTTGACCGGCTGCGCCTGCTTTTCGTACTTGCTGCCTTTCTTCTTGACCACCTGGTCATTGAGGAACAGGCCCACCAGGTTAAACGCTACGCTGCTCAGCGCCAGCTTGGCAAAGGCCTTGGCCTCGATTGCCTGTGCCCGGCCGCGGGTTTCACCTGCGCCCTTCTGGATCACCTTGATGGCTTCGATCGGCGCCGGATAGTGCGGTCCCGCCTTGCCTGCCACATAGCCCTTGGCGGTTTCAAACGCCATCATCTGCTCGATGGCGTTGAGCTTGAGCGGGCTGGTCTTTTCTTCGCGGCGCGCCTGATAGTCGAGCTCGCCGGCATTGGCGCGGTCGAGGATATCCAGCGCGGCGCTTTCGAGTAGCTCGTGGGCGACGACAGCATCGACTGCCCCCATCTTGAGCGCAGCGTCGGCGCGGTTTTCCGTACCGCCGGCGATCCATTCGATCGCGTTGTCGGCGCCGATCAGCCGCGGCAGACGCACGCAGCCGCCCCAGCCCGGCAGAATGCCCAGCTTGGTTTCCGGCAGGCCAATCTTGGCCTTTTCGCTCATCACCCGGAAATCGGTGGTCAGCAGCACTTCACAGCCGCCACCAAGCGCCAGCCCGTTGATCGCCGCGACCGTGGGGAAAGGCAGGTCTTCGATGGCGTTGAAGATGCCATGCACCTGCTCAAGCATCTCGGCGATCTGTTCCTCGCCCTTGGAGAACATGCCGTGAAACTCGGTGATGTCGGCACCGACAATGAAGGCCTCTTTGGCACTGCCAATCACCAGCCCCTGCAACCCGGTCTCTGCCTGAAGGGCTTTTACTGCCTCTCCCAGCTCTGTCACCACGGCGCTGGACAGCTTGTTGACGGACTCATCTTTCAGATCGAAAGTGAGCATTGCGATGTCATTGCCACCTTGGGTGTCACGACGCTCCACCGTGATGGCATTGCCTTGATAGATCATCCGCGCTCTCTCCACAAATTCGGGCGGCTCCCGCAGGGGGACGCGCCGCGCATTTCATACGGTCGTTTGATTGTGTAAGCTTGGTTGAGTTGCCCAAGAACGTCAAGCCCTGACTTTCGGCTAATTCACTAATCTTCTTCGACCAGCGCTCCCCGCCATGCGTTCAGGCTGATAGGATCGTGGCTCCTTGATCACCTGGATTATGTTGTTATGGGCACTCTGCTCACTCAGGCGCGCATCGCCTCGCTGCAATCGTTTGTTGAACGCCTGGTTATTCGTCTAAAACCCTGGACCTGGCTCTGGCCGCCCCTGGCGTTTGCGGCGGGGTTGGGCAGCTTCTTTCTGGTCGATCGGCAGCAGTGGCTGGGTGCCGCCCTGGCGCTGGGATTGTTGTTTGCCTGGCTGTTACTGCTCTCGGAAAGCCTGGTCGGGCGCTGGCTCGCCAACCGCGGGTATCCAACGCTCCCCAAAGGGGTTGCCGCCTTTATCGCGCAGATGATCCATCAGGAGACGCTATTTTTTACCCTGCCGTTCATACTGATCACCACCGTCTGGAACAGCGGACAGAGTTTCTTTGCCGTGAGCGTGATGGCGATGGCTGTGCTGTCGATCATCGATCCGCTCTACTACAAGATTGCCGACAAATGGCGCAGCCTTTACTTCCTGTTTCATGCGATGTGCGTGTTTCTGGTGGTGCTGGTGACGCTTCCCATCATGCTGCACCTGACCACCGGAGAGAGCCTTTTGCTGGCCATTGTCATCACCATGGTGGTGGCGCTGCCGAGTTTCTGGCACCTTCTGAAACAACGCTCGCTGGGCGGTTGGTTATCATTGCTGGCAATGGTGGCGTTGCTGGCAGGCCTTGCCTGGTTTGGCCGTGCGTGGGTGCCTCCCGCCAGCCTGTGGATGACCGGGACCGCGCTGTCACCGGCATTGAACATACAGCAGCGCGAGCCACATGGTTCAACGCACTTGACCCCACAGGCGGTCAAACAGGACGGTCTGTATGTTTACACGGCAATTCGCGCACCACGCGGGCTGAGTGAAACGATTTCTCACGTTTGGCATCACAACGGGGAGCGCCTGGACGTCGTCGATTTGGATATCAACGGCGGGCGCGAGCAGGGCTACCGCGCATGGAGCCACAAGCTGAACTTTCCCGAAGACCCCAGCGGCCGCTGGCGGGTGGACATCATGACCGACAGTGGTCAGCGCCTGGGGCTGATTCGGTTTACCGTCAGCGATGATGTAAGTGAGGCGACGCTGGCCGATAGCACGATTCGTGCGGCGGGGCTTAGTAAGCTCAAACTTCAGCGTTTTATTGCCGGCCCTGACCGCGATGCCGACCCAGACGACGGGGAAGACTGATCGCGCCTTGCATTAAGCGCCCGAGATTATGACAATCGCATTATTCATTTTGACTGGTAACTAGCTGATCATGGCATCATCAATTGGTTTTCGCATTGCTCGCCTGCCCCATCTGTGGCGTTCGATATTGGACCGACGCTTGGCGCCGCTTGGCCTCACGCAGACGCGTTGGGTGACGCTGTACCATCTTTGGCGCCTGGGCGATGGTCAGCCTCAATGCGATTTGGCCCGTGCCATAGGCGTTGAAGCGCCTTCTCTGGTGCGCACGCTCAGCCAGCTGGAAGAACAGGGCCTGGTGGAACGCCGCGCTTGCGATAGCGATCGTCGCAGTAAGCGCATCTATTTGACGGCCGCCGCCATGCCGCTGCTCGAGCAAATCGACAGCGTTGCCAAAGAGGCCAGGAAAGAGATGTTCGAAGGTCTTTCAGAAGCCGATCTGGACCAGTTGGGCGAATGGCTCGAGCGTATTGAACAGAATGGCCTTGCCATTCAGGCACGGGATCTACAGGAGGCGGCTTCCTGACAGATCAGAGGCTTGCGACGCGCGATCCACCTGCCCTGTGAGCTGGTCGCGTAGCTGATTAAAGTCATCCAAGTACGTATCGAAGCGCGTCGCATTCTGTGATTCCCACCACCATAGCGTTAGTGCGTTGGGCGATGATTCGAGCACCATGGCATCCAGTGGCAGGCGTTCAAGCAATGCTTTGAGCGGTGCTTCTGCGCCAGGTGGAATCGGCCTCAATGGCGCCACACGCCAACGCCAGCCGGCGTGATAGAGTTCCAATGCTTCGCTGGCATGCTCGTCACGCACCAGCACGAAGTCCGGCCCTGGCTGCTGTTGGGGGAAATGCCAGCGATACGCCGGCATAGTGCCTTTGAAGGCATGCATCGGCGGCTTCTCTTCCTTGACCGTCACCCCTTTACGACTTAAGTGCTGGCGCATGGCCATGGTCCGTTTCTGGCGGGGACTGGGCTTGAGCCACATCACCGGGGCAAACACGAACAGCATGATAAAGACGATAATTAACCATTCCATTTCTACATTTCCTTCAAACTGAACCACACTAAGATGGCGAGATCATAAAAACCATGATCCAGGTCGTTGTTAAGACAGGGCATGCCACCTAAAGTAGAGAACATTAGAGATAGAACACTGCTTGTTACTCACTGAGGAGATACGCCATGAGCTATCACCATATATTGGTTGCCGTCGACTTGACCAAGGACTCGCATAAGATCCTGGAGCGTGCCGTGGCGATTGCCGAGCGCAACGATCAAGCCAAGATCTCCATCATGCATACCCTTGAGCCGCTTGGCTTTGCCTACGGCGGCGATATCCCGATGGATTTGACCAGCATCCAGGACCAGCTCGACGACCATGCCAAGAAACGGCTGGCGGACATTGCCGCGCCCCACATCGCCGAAGCGGATCAGCACGTGGTGGTGGGCATGCCGGACACCGAGATTCACCGCTTTGCCGAAGAGCATGGGGTCGATTTGATTGTCGTCGGCTCCCACGGCCGCCATGGGTTTGCGCTACTGCTGGGCTCCACCTCGACCGGCGTGCTGCACGGCGCGCAGTGCGACGTGCTGGCGGTACGCGTCGGCAAGAAAGGCGAAAAAAGCGACGAGTGATCCAGCGCCTTCTATCGCTTAACCAAAAGGCGCCCCAGCGGCGCCTTTTTAGTGGTCAGCCCTGCTCGCCGTTGGCCATGGCTTCGAGCGCCATCCAGCGCTCCATCGCGGTTTCCAACGCTTCCTGTGCCTGCTCCAGCGCCTGCAGCCTGGCGGTCACGACCGTCGACGCCTGCTGATAGAACGCCGGGTCACCGGCTTCTTTCTCGAGCGCTTCCACGTCGCTTTCCAGGCGCTCGATCTCTGCAGGCAGCCCATCCAGCTCCCGCTGCAGCTTGTAGGAAAGCTTGACGGGCTTATTCGCCGGCGCGGCCGGCGTGCTGGGCTTGTCTTTCGCCACGCTCGAGGTGGGCTCGGTGTTTTGCCGGGCCGCCCCTTCCCAGGGCGCGGGCGGCAGCTTACCTCCCTGGCGGATCCAGTCGGTATAGCCACCCACGTATTCTCGCACCACGCCGTCGCCCTCAAACGCCAACATACTGGTCACGACGTTGTCCATGAAGGTCCGGTCGTGAGACACCAACAGTAGCGTGCCCTCGAAGTTGAGCAGCAGTTCCTCGAGGAGTTCCAGGGTCTCCATATCCAGGTCGTTAGTGGGCTCGTCAAGCACCAGTACGTTGGCCGGCTGGGTAAACAGCTTGGCCAGCAGCAGGCGATTGGACTCGCCCCCTGATAGCGCTTTTACCGGCTGGCGTACTCGGTCGGGCGTGAACAGGAAATCCTGTAGATAGCTCATCACGTGGCGGTCCTTGCCCCCCACGCTGACCCGGTCGCTGCCCTGGGCCACGTTATCGTAGACGGTTTTCTCCAGCTCGAGCCCCGCGCGCAGCTGGTCAAAATAGGCCACTTTGAGATTGGTCCCCAGCTGCACTGTGCCTTCGGTCGGCTCGATCTCGCCAAGCAGGATCTTGAGCAGCGTGGTCTTGCCCGCCCCGTTACGCCCCAGAAAGCCAATCCGGTCGCCGCGCATCACTTCAAGATTCAGATCGCGGATAATGGTCTCATCGCCGAACCGCTGGCTGACGCCTTTCAGTTTGACGACGCGCTTGCCGGTTCGCTCGCCGCTATCCACCGACAGATTGGCGGTGCCTTGCCGCTCACGACGCTGACTGCGCTCATTGCGCATCGTCTCGAGCGCCCTCACCCGGCCTTCGTTACGCGTCCGGCGGGCTTTGATGCCCTGGCGAATCCAGACTTCTTCCTGGGCCAGCTTTTTATCGAACTCGGCGTTTTCCCGGGCTTCGACTTCCAGTTCGTGCTGTTTACGCGCCTGATACTCGGCGTAACTGCCGGGATAGCGTCCCAACTTGCCGCGATCCAGCTCCAGAATATGGGTCGCCAGCTTGGAAAGAAACGCCCGGTCGTGGGTAATCAGCAACACTGCGCCGTTAAAGGCGAGGAGCTGTTCTTCCAGCCAGGCGATGGTGTCCAGATCCAGGTGGTTGGTCGGCTCGTCGAGGAGCAGCAGGTCGGGCTCGGCAACCAACGCACGAGCCAACGCCACGCGACGCCGCCAGCCGCCGGAAAGCGCGCTCATCTCGGCCTCCGGGGGCAGCCCCAGGCGGGTCAGCACGACATCGATGCGCTGATGAAACGACCAGCCGTCAATGGCTTCCAGGCGGGTTTGCAGGGTCGCCATGCGATTCATGTCGGGGTCAGGGTCATTGATCAGGTGCTGATATTCGGAAAGCAGCTCCCCCGCCTCCGGCAACCCTTGGGCGACCATGTCGAAAATCGTCATACCAGAAGAGTCGGGCAGCTCCTGGGCAAGCACGCCAATCTTCAAGCCAGGGGCGCGCCAGATCGAGCCATCATCGGCCTGAATATCGCCGGCAACCAGTTTCAACAAAGTGGACTTACCGGTGCCATTGCGCCCGACTAACGCCAGCCGCTCGCCTCTCTCAACCGTGAGATCGGCGCGGTCGAGCAATACCTGGGTGCCGTAGGCAAGTTGCAGCTGTTCGAGTCGTAACAGGGTCACGCAGTGTCCTCCTTCTCAATGAGGCGCACAGTGTAACGCATGCACAGGGTGGGTGGGGGAACCATCGCCGCGTCGGCCGCAGGGAATGCCATTCATCGACGCAATAGTCCGGTGGTCGCGCTTTACGATCTCTGCCTCATTAGTCGATATCATCGCAGGACGTTACAATACCGCTTTACAGTTGTGGACGGGGGTACCCCTTGGCTAGCGCTTACGTGGACGATTTTTTACCCGAGGCATTGCAGTTTCGCCCCAGCGTACCGCTGGTCGACATCGGAGCGAACCTGACGCACGACAGCTTTGGTCGCGACCTTGACGCCGTTGTTCAGCGGGCTCAGGCGGCACAGGTGAGTACCATGATCGTGACCGGCACCGATATTGAGCACGCGGAACAGGCCGTTGAGCTGGCCAAGCGTTATGCTGGCCTCTACGCCACCGCCGGGATACATCCCCACGATGCGAGCCAGTGGAGTGACGAGGTATTCCGCCGCATGGCCTCGCTGCATGCCTTGCCCGAGGTCGTTGCCGTCGGCGAATGCGGTCTGGATTTCAACCGCAACTTCTCGACGCCCAATGAGCAGGAAAAGGCCTTTGAAGCCCAGCTCGCCCTGGCGGCGGAAAACGGTTTACCGCTGTTTCTCCACGAGCGCGATGCCGGGCAACGCATGCGCGACATATTGCATGCATGGCGAGACGATATCAGTCAGGCGGTCGTGCATTGCTTTACCGCTGATCGGGATACGCTATTTGGCTATCTCGATCTAGACTTGCATATAGGTTTGACGGGCTGGATCTGTGACGAACGGCGCGGCCACCATTTACGCCCGCTGGTCAGCGAGATCCCGCTGAATCGGCTGATGGTGGAAACCGACTGCCCCTACCTGCTGCCGCGGAACCTACCGGCCAAGTTGAAAGGTCGTCGGCACGAGCCCGCCCTGCTGCCATGGATTGTGAGAGAACTTGCCGAATGCCGTGGCATTAGCGACGCTGAGATGGGGATGGCAACCACCACAACCGCCCAGCAATTCTTCCGACTCGATACAGAACGTTAAAAGGAGTTACCGCGTGGCCGATTACCCAGGATTCATTGCCATTGAGACGGGCGAGGATAATGGCTTGCCGCTGGCTATTGCCTGGTCGCTGCCAGACGGACGTATCAAGCAAACCTTGATCCAGCCGGACGATAGCTGGATCGATGAAGATACCAACGTGATGGGCGCCTACAGTATTGAGGAGCTGGAAAGCCTTGGCGTTAGCCCGCTGGATGTGATCCGCGAGCTGGAGAACGATCACTTCTCCGAGACGCTGTATACCAGCGACAATGGCGATGATGAGGCGGCCCTTGCACGGCTGTTCGACACCTACGGGCTTGACCCTTTTGTCGAGCTGGCCCCCGCCCCGGTGCTCTACGAGCGCCTCAGCGCAGGCGAATGGCATCGTCTGCGCAGCGATACCTTTAGTGACCTCGGGTTGGAGCCCATGCGGCCGGAACATGAAATAGAAGTCATGCTGTCGCTGCACCAACAACTGACGGAAGAAGATTAAGGGCGGCGGCTTACAGGCTGTTAGCGAGCATCGCTTTACCCTGTCTAATCGCCGTCTCGAGGGAATCCTGGTGGCGATAGTAACGCGCCAACGCGCAGCAGAAGGCCTTGGCCCTTGTCGGCAACCCCTGCTCCCTATAGTTGGCGGCGCGCGCGTTCACTTTTGCGGCGAACGCCTCACGATCGACCGCAGCATCGCCACCGAGGTTATCGACGCTGACATGAAACTCGCGGCCGCTCGCTTCGGCAAACAGTAACTCCAGGGCTTGGGGCGCGATTTCGGCCTGCTCAAACGCCAGCTGCTGCTCGGCGTTACGCCCGTCCGGCAGATACCAGTAACCATAGTCTTCCTGTTGGCGCCGCTTGGCGCCGGCAATGCACCAATGGCTGATTTCGTGCAATGCGCTGGCGAAAAAGCCATGCGCAAAGATAATTTGATGGTAAGGCGTCTGCTCATCCGCAGGGCGGTATAGCGGCTCGTCGCCGCCCCTCACCAGTCGGGTGTGATAACGCTCGAAAAAAACGCCGTCGAATAAGGCGGTCACCTCGTCGAGCGTCCATTGTGGTTGGGTAATACTCACATTTACCTCATTAACAGCATAATTCCGTTCATTATACCTGCTAATCTAACCTGCTTTGAGGACCACATTGCGCAGGAGTCATCGCGTGGGTCATGTGTTGGATAAATTCAGTTCTGTTTCCTGGCTTGAAACGCGGCAACTGGTGCGGCTCGCGCTGCCTATCTGCGGCGCCCAGCTCGCCCAGGCGGGAATGAGCGTGGTCGATGTGATGATGACGGGCCGCTATAACGCTACTTCGCTGGCGGCGGTATCGGTCGGCTCCAGCCTGTGGGTGCCGTTGATGCTGTTCATGACGGGCACGCTCATGGGGCTGACGCCGATCGTTGCTCAACTACTGGGCGGGCAACGTCACGGCGCGATTCGCCCGGCGGTCCACCAGGCGCTCTGGGTCGCCCTTGGGCTCGGCCTGCTTTCCGCCCTGCTGCTCTGGCTAATGGTGAGGCCCATCTTTGGCCTGATGGACGTGCCTGATCAGGTCACCCACTCGTCCGCCGGCTATCTTGCCGCGGTGGCATTTGGCATGCCCGGCATTGCGCTCTTCCAGGCGCTCAGGGCGTTCTCAGACGGCATGAACCACACCCGCCCCGCGCTGTGGATCAGTCTGATCGGCTTAATGGTCAACATTCCTGCCAACTATGTGTTGATCTACGGTGGCGATGGACTGGTGAGCCTGCTGGGTCCATGGCTACCCGATGGGTTGCAACAGCTGCCGGCATTGGGAGCGCTGGGGTGCGGTATCGCCACGGCACTCTCTATGTGGACCATGGCCATCGCCATGGCGATCTATACGCACCGCACCCGTCACTATCAAGGTATCCGGCTGTGGCAACGACTGGCGCTTCCCAAGTGGCGCGGCATTCGCGAATTACTGGTGGTCGGCGTTCCCATTGGCGTGGCCATCTTCGTTGAAGTCACCTTGTTCACGCTGATTGCGTTATTCATCGCCAGCTTTGGTGAGGTCACGGTCGGCGCTCACCAGGTCGCGCTGAGTTACACCACCATTCTGTTCATGTTGCCCATGTCGCTTAGCATGGCGCTGACGGTGCGTGTCGGCAATACGCTCGGTCAACAGCGCATGCGCCATGCTCGTCTCGTCGCCTGGAACGGCATCGGGATTAGCGTTGCGGTGGCTGCCCTCAATAGCCTGGTACTCTGGATAACCGCAGCCCCGGTGATTGCGCTGTATACCGCCAATCCGGCCATACAGTCGCTGGCACTGTCTATCATCGCGCTGGCGGCGATTTTTCAACTTTCCGACTCGCTTCAGGTAAATCTGGCGGGTGCTCTGAGAGGCTATAAAGATACCCGCGTGGTGATGGCGATTACGGTACTTTCTTATTGGCTGGTAGGTTTGGGTGGTGGCCACTGGCTGGGTGCCAAAGGGCTGGGCAGCGCCTTTGCGCCTTTAGGGGTCCACGGCTACTGGATAGGCCTCATTGCCGGCTTGAGTACGGCGGCCGTTCTGCTGGCCTGGCGCCTACACGCCATTAGCCGTCGATATATCAGCGATCAGGAATCAGCATGAAACATTATTCTCGGGCAGCGGTTCAATGGCTGTTGCCATTGACGCTGTTAGGTTGCGGCGGCCACCAAGCGGAAGAGCCCTGGGAGGCCTACCATCAACAACTGGCAGACGCCCTGGACAATGGGCCGATCGCGTCATCCTCGCCGCCCAACATTGCGGCTTTTCCCGAGCAGGGAGCGCGCCTGTTCAAGATCGACGAAACCCGCGACTCGCTGCTCAACGTTTATGCACTGCGCGAATGTAAAATCACCTCGTTAGTGGCCGCGCGCAACAACCAACTGGGCAAGGTCGCACCGCCCAGTCAGCAATGGCTCTATGAACGAACACTGTGGCAACGCCTGACGCTTTGCTGGACAAGTGATGTACCTGACGAGCTAAGCGCGGAAAACCGTGAACGACTGCAACGCTTAACGGCGACCAAGACGGCGCAGCTACCTTATGTCAGTTGGAATGCCATCTTTGACTCCGACGAGTGGGAGGGCAGTTTTGCACGCGCCAGTCACTCACTGAATATCGACGCCCTGCCGAATATCGAGCCTCAGTTGGAGGCACTGCGCTACCTGCAGCGTATGGTGGACCATCAGTTCAGCCTCGCGTGGCATCAGGATTCTGCGACCCTCGAGCAACACCTGGACACACTCCGGGCGCGTCCCCTGACCGCCGAAATCCTGCGTACCCTCATGCTCGCGACTCAGCGGTTGAACGACGCCAGCGATTACCTCAACCAGCACTCGTCGGGTGAAACTTGCCTGCCAGACGGAAATCAACAGCGCCTGGAGGCGCTGTCAGAGACTGCCGAACGCTGGTTAACGGCCGTCAATCGTTTAATTACCCAGCAGCCCGTTACGCCGCCTGAACCGATCCAGGCGTACCGGTCAAGATGGCTGTCGCTGGACGCTTCCGACGCGCCCTGGCAGCAATTTCGATCCGCTAGAACTGCGCACGAACGCGCCAGATCACGAATTTCCCATTGTGCGTCTAATTAAAACGTCGTTTTCCCCTTAACCTTCGGGCCAACCTGTGCTATTGGTGAGCTATGCGGCAAGCATCGATTCACCTGTTTTGCCAATGTCGTGGCCACGCAGCACTAGGAGGGACATTATGGGCGCACCCCTGTCACCCCGCTCTGCCCAGGTCATCGACCTGGAAACTGTCCGTCAGCGTCAACAGGCGCGTAAAACGCTTGTCCGTCTGGCGCCAGAGTTGGATGGATTGGAAATGGTGTACCAGTTGGCGTCCGACCCGGACAGCTATTACGGTATGCCGTTGCTTGCTTGGGGGCTTAGAGAAGATGGCCACATCGTTGGGCTGGTCCCCTGGATGGAACAGCTGACCGATTGCCACACGCTCCACAGCCATGAGAATGGACGCTTTATTGGCTATCGCGATCCTGAAACGGAAGAAATTTTCGACACCCCTCCCGACCATAAAGCCGATGAGCTTGCCTCTGCCGCCGAGTATTTTGAGTATGAACCCTCTGGCGAAGTCACGCTTATTCAGCAATTACCCGACACCTTGGGCACCCACGCACTTTGCATGAACCACCCCGATTCCCCATGGCATATGAAGCCCGTTTACGGCTGGCGACTTTACAGCGATGGCAGCGTCGATGCCCTGCTTGCTGATGAAGATAAAGCCAAAATGACGCCAATCCTGCTGGGAGACGACTGTTTGTATAGCGCTAAGACCATGCATCAAAGCGTCTACTTCTTTCAGCGTCACATTGCCAACCGTATTCTGGCAGAAGACCCGGCGACGCTCGATGCACTGGCCATGGTCATTCTGCCGCAGGAATAAGGCCAACACGGGTTAGCGCCTTAACCCGTGCTGCCTGCATGACGGTTATGCCAAGCGTATAAAATAATGATACTGCTCTGCGTCTGACGTTTGCTTAACCAGCTCATGACCCAGGAATTGGCAGAATTTAGGTACATCACGCGTGGTTGCAGGGTCTGTTGCAATGACTTTTAATATGTCACCAGACGCCATATCACGTACCTTATTATGCATCAGCATAATGGGCTCAGGACAATAAAGGCCGCTGGTATCCAATACCGCATCATGGTGTGGCACATCACTTATAACGTCAGACATCGATATCCTCAAAGCTGAGACTTAATCTATGATCAAAATCATCATTGAACGGCGTATTATGCCCGGTCTTGAAGAAGAGTATGAACAAGCCGCTCGTGAAGCCATGCGTGTTTCCCTGGGTGCACGTGGGTTTGTTGCCGGCGAAAGCCTGGTCGAACTGGGCCATACTGATCGTCGTTTAATGATTACCAAATGGCGTGATTTACGCGCCTGGAATGAATGGCACGGCAGCGAAGCACGGGCCAGCGCAATGCAACGAATTTTACCGCTTCTGACAGAAGACGAAACCATTCGAATCTATGAAGCCAGCTACTAAACGTCAATGCTTCAATCTTACATGCACCGTGACCTCTTCACGATCATGGTAAAGATGCCGGCAGGCAATATCTGCCGAAACGTTGGCGTCAGATAATGCGTTAGTTAACATTGCTAAACAGCGTGATACTTCTTCCCAGCGCTTTTTCATGGGAAGTTTCAGGTTGAAGATGGCTTCTCGACACCACTTCTGCGTTAGCCATCGCTCAACCATGGCCAGCACTCGCACCGGCTTATCAACAATATCACACACCAACCAGTCTAAACGCTGCGGGGGCGACCAGGTAAAGCCATCCTCTTTTAAATGGTCGATTTGCCCTGTTCGCATCAGCTCTGCATCCATAGGCCCATTATCGATGGCATAGACATACATGCCTCGCTGGACGAGTTGCCACGTCCACCCCCCTGGCGCGGCCCCCAGATCGGCTGCCTGCATATGATCAGCCAGACGAACATCCCATTGCTCGCGGGGTATGAACTCGTGCCACGCCTCCTCAAGCTTGAGGGTGGAGCGGCTGGGCGCTCTTGTCGGAGAGCGCAGACGCCGGATGCCGTTGATCAGCTCGCTTCTGTTACCAGGAAAGCTGATTCCCAGCTGTACACGATCACCTTCGGTCCAGAAGATATGCAGCCGACGCCCCCCAGCCTTTCGCCTCAGCGCGCCACGCTTCTTCAGAATACTCTCAAGCGGTTTTGTGAGCGCCTTAATCAAGCCTGAAAGCGCTTTACCGTCGTTGGTATCAGGCGTTTCGTGCCAGATGTCCTCAAAGCTCCAGCCACTGGCCTTCACTTGTTCAACCATACTGGAAATACGATCATCGCGGGATAGGCTCAGCGCCGGTAACGCCGCAAGGCTCTGCCGCGCAAAAATAAGCCTTTGAAACGCGGCTTGGCGATGCAACGTATTCACCGGCTCGCCGTCCAAGCGGGTAAGACACGCCCAGCCATCGCCATAAGATGGCTCGCAGGATACGCCCTGCTGATCCGCG
This sequence comes from Halomonas sp. HL-48, assembly GCF_001314875.1. Lineage (GTDB taxonomy): Bacteria > Pseudomonadota > Gammaproteobacteria > Pseudomonadales > Halomonadaceae > Vreelandella. The sequence continues at coordinate 352 of NZ_LJZS01000031.1, read as the reverse complement.
TGGTGCTGCATCTCCGCAAGCGTGTCGCTCTCGAAACCTGGGCGACAGTAAACTAACCACGACGTGGGGACGACTTCCGTCACTGGACCTTCCTATTTAACCGGTTGAACATGCCTGAAAAATATCCCGCCAAACGCCGCCATCATACCCTATCTCACTCTTAGACTCGCCCTTAGTCCCGCTCATTGATTCCCGACAAAAGAGTTCATGAGGAGACCTCTGCTTTCCTTCCGCCCAACAAAAAACCCAGCCAATTGGCTGGGTTTTCTGCGGTATAGGTGCCTGACGATGACCTACTCTCGCATGGGGAGACCCCACACTACCATCGGCGCGAAGCGGTTTCACTGCTGAG
>NZ_LJZS01000030.1 GCF_001314875.1 Halomonas sp. HL-48 | reverse complement strand
GGCTAAAGTGCATAAAAAAATCCGGCATCAGAAGATCACTGATACCGGAATATCTCATTGTCAGCTAATTGATAAAACCCTTAACTGACTGGCATTACCACCGAAGTGATGCTTTTCGTCGTTAAGGGTCACCCGAGGGGGTGGCGCTTAGCCGATGCGGTCGTAACCGTTATCCATAAACGGATAGTCGGTGTAGCCTTTCTCGTCGCCGCCGTAGAACGTCTCGTGGTCGGGCTCGGTGAGCGTCGCATTGACCCGGAAACGCTCGGGCAAGTCCGGGTTGGCAATGTAAGGGCGCCCAAAGGCCACCGTGTCGGTGGTGTTTTCGCGGATGCGTGTTTCCGCATGGTCGGCGTCATAGTTGCCGCAGTACATCAGGCTACCGCTAAAGCGCTCACGCATCTGCTTGCGGAAGCCTGCTGGAAACTGAATGTCGCCGCCGGCCCAGTTGGGCTCATTGAGGTGCAGGTAGGCAAGGCCGCGCTTGGAAAGCTGTTCGGCCATGTAAAACGCCATGGCTTCCGGTTCATCGTCGGTCAGGCCAAACAACTCGATAAACGGCGTCATACGAATGCCGACCCGGTCGGCGCCGTAAACGTCAATGACGGCGTCGACCACTTCCAGCGGGAAGCGCGCCCGGTTTTCCAGCGAGCCGCCGTACTGGTCGGTCCGCTTATTGGTGCCGGTGGCCAGGAACTGGTTGAGCAGGTAGGCGTTGGCCGCGTGGACCTCGACCATATCAAAGCCTGCCCGCTTGGCGCGAACAGCTGCCTGGCGGTAGTCGTCAACGATGCCGGGAATCTCGTCGGTTTCCAACGCGCGGGGCGTGCTGGTGGGGTGCTGACCGGCAGTGCCGTCTTCAAACTCGACAAAGCACTGGGCACCTTCGCCTTTGAGCGCGCTGGGCGCAACCGGCTGCTGGCCGTTGGGTTGAACCATTTCGTGAGAAACACGCCCAACGTGCCATAGCTGCAACGCCATACGCCCGCCTTTGGCGTGCACGGCATCGACCACGTTTTTCCAGCCAGCTTCCTGCTCGTCGGTCCAGATGCCGGGGGTATACACATAGCCACGGGCGGTGGGGGAAATATTGGTGGCTTCGCTGATAATCAGCCCGGCCCCGGCGCGCTGGCCGTAGTAAGCTTCCTGCATCTTGCCCGGCACGCTGTCCGGGGTGCGTGCACGGGTGAGCGGCGCCATAATCACGCGATTGGGGATCGACAGGCTGCCAAGCTGCGTGGCAGTGAAAAGCGTTTCGTAAGCCATCAAACAAGCTCCTTTTGAACTCTGTGATTAAGTAGTGGCGGACAGAATAGACCAGTTTACTAGTAAGTGCCAGCTACTATTCGTGGCCTAGTTAGTGGGGATGTGAAGACATAAACAAAACCCCGCTGATGAAATCAGACGGAGGAAAATTGCATTTACAAGGCCCGTTCGAGATTATGAGGTTAACTTAAACGCGATAAGGCCTTACCTCGTGCGCTATGACGCCAACCAAACGCCTGAGCAAGCCGCTCGAGACCAGATTTATAAACGTCTACGGGCGTGCGGTTTGCGCGTTCATGACAATACCGGGCTAGAAACATCGCATTCCTTTCGCTCAGGGGTTGCTGTGTTCCCTGCGCTAAATTCAGAAAAACACGGCCAGCTAATAGACTCATGATAAAGGCGTTTTCTGGTCAGTCGGTGTCGCAAGCCCCTATGGATAAGCCCGCCGGTTGGCTGCTGGCGCGTGTTCAGGCGAAGAAGGGCTCGCGCGTGCAGATGCTGAACGCGAAGAAATGGAAGCAGCATGTCACCTAAACTCCCCATTAACATAGATGACTTACTTCACCACCGAACGGTGGAAAGTGAACGCATTGAATACAAGGACGGTTGGAACCCTGAAGCCATCCTGCATACCCTCTGCGCGTTCGCTAATGACTTCCATAATTTGGGTGGCGGCTATGTACTGGTTGGCGTCGCCGAAAAGAACGGCCAACCGCAACTACCGCCTGCCGGTCTATTACCAGAGCACATCGATGCCATCCAAAAAGAGCTGCTGAATTTAGGGCATTCGGCCATTGCACCGCAGTATCATCCACTAACCGCTACCTATGAGATTCAAGGCAAAACTATCCTGGTGCTGTGGGCCCCAGGCGGAGAAACGCGCCCTTATAAAGCCAAAAGCAGCTTGAGCAAGAAGAGTGATTGGGCCTATTACCTGCGTAAACATACCAGCACGGTAAAAGCATCGGGTCAGGATGAGCGCGAGCTGTTAAGTTTGGCGGCAACCGTGCCCTTTGATGATCGCTATCGCCAAACCGCAGATTTAAGTGATCTTTCACCCTACTTGATGCGAGACTTTCTCCACGAGGTTGATAGTGAATTGGCGACTGAAGCCCGCGAACTGGATATTGAAACCTTGGGCCGCCGAATGAACGTGGTCGGTGGGCCCAGCGAAATGGCCTTCCCAAAAAATGTGGGTTTGTTGTTTTTTAACGAACAACCCGAACAGTTTTTTTTCCAGCCACTCAGATAGATATGGTGTATTTTCCAGACGGTGTCGGGGGCGACCACTTTGAAGAGAAGGTTTTCAAGGGACCGTTAGGGCGTATCACCCGCGATGCATTGGACTACCTTAATCGCAACTATCTAAAAGAGGGTGTAACAAAACATTCTGATCGCCCACAGGCCGAGCGTTTCTGGAATTTTCCGCTATCTGCCATTGAAGAGGCCGTGGTGAATGCGGTGTACCACCGTTCCTATGAAATTCGTGAACCCATTGAAATACGTATCGATGACCAGGAACTTGTGGTGCTCAGCTTCCCAGGGCCAGACCGCTCCATTCGCTTGCAAGATCTGCAGGCAGGCAAAGCCGTTAGCCGCCGCTATCGCAACCGGCGTATTGGCGAGTTTCTCAAAGAGTTGGATTTAACCGAAGGCCGTTCAACGGGCGTGCCCAAAATCCTTCGAGTGATGAAATCGAATGGCTCCCCAGAACCGGTGTTCGAAACCGACGATGAGCGCAGTTACTTTTTAATTCGCTTGCCTGTTCACGAGGGGTTTTCGGTTGATACGGAGGCAGTGGTCAACGCCACCCCCGAAGTCCCTGAACAAGTAGGGACCAAGTCGGGACTAAGTAAGGAGCAAGTAAGTCTGCTTCAACTTTGCGTTGAAGAAACCCCTGTAATGCATTTGATGCAAGCAACGGGGCGTTCCAACAGAACAAAGTTCCGTGAGGCAGTGCTCAATCCACTGCTTGATTTAAGATTGATTGAAATGACGCAGCCTGACTCGCCGCGTAGTCCAACCCAAAAATATCGACTAACAGACCTAGGTAGGCAAGTGCTCGCCACCAAGGATACGCATCAATAAACATTGAACCGATGCTCGCTCAAATCCACCTCGTCCAAGGCCAGCGGCGTTTAACAGGGGTGTCGATGTGCTGGAGCGCGGCGGTCAGCGGCAGCATGATCGCGGCGAGCTGGCGGTGGCAGGTGGCGCTGCTGAGCACGCCGGGGCACTGTTTGAGCAGCAGTTCGCAGTGCTGCGCGGCGATACGAAGCTGTGCGGTGGCGGAGGGTGGGAACACGGCCTTGGCCTGCTGGCAGCAGCGGTTCAGTTCGCGGGAGAGCATGGTCAGCATGCCGGTATCCAGCCAGCAGGGCAGCGGGTCGTCCAGGCGTCCGGCGATCGAGTGCTGGATGGCTTCGAATGAGGTGCGAAGAAACACGATGGTCTGGCGAAGCTGCCGCTGCTCACTGTTCATGTGGCTAACCTGACGTCGTCACAAAGGGTCAAATACAAAAGAGAGTATTTCTCATTTTCATTTTTGTGACGATAGCGCCAGACAATCGAACTGTCAATGTGTCGGCTATGAGTACGCCTGTCAGGGCGCGTCCGGCGCCTGATACAGCTGCCAGTCGTTAGTGGTGATCGGTTGACCGCCCTGTTCGGTCACCACGACGGTGTCGCTCAAGCCAACGCCCCACTGCCCCGGCACGCGCAGGCAAAGGGGGAGATGAAAGACTATGTTGGCTTCAAACGGGCGCATCTGCCCTTTGGCGATATAGCCGGTGCCTTCCACCCAACTGGGCGGGAACTGCGCACCCACGGCGTAGCCAAACACGCCTGAAAAGAACAGCCGGTCGCGCTGCGGGTCGAGCAGCGCATCGGCGGCACGGGCGGCGTCGTCGAAGGTGTTGCCCGGTCGCATGGCGTCGCACAGCGTTTCAAACAGCGCGCGACATAGGTCGCGGGTCGCCGCCTGGGCCTGGCTGGGGGTACCCGTAATGGCAGTGCGCATCATGGGAGCGGTATAGCGCTGATACGCCGCGCCGAATTCCAGAAAGACCGGTTCATTGGGCTGAATGATATGGCGCTTGTGGTTGACGTGAATCACCCCGATGCGCGGCCCGCTGGTGACAATGGGCTGCAGGCTCATGAACTCGCTGCCTTTGGCGAGCAAGGCCTGGGCGCCGGCGGAGGCGATATCGTTATCGGTCATGCCGGGGCGAATCACCTGGATGGCCGCCTCCAGCCCGGCGGCGGTAATGCGTGCGCTTTCTTTCAGCATTTCGAGTTCGGCGGGCCGTTTGACGATCCGGATGGCGTCCAGTACGCCGCCAGCCTCGCTAAACCGCTGGCGGCCGATGGTTTGCGCCAGCGCCTCCATGACACCGACGCGCATCCCGCTACCCCAGCCATCGATGCCGATCTGCTGGCAGGGCGCTAGCAGGTCCGCCAGCGGCGTGATGATTTCATCCAGGTTTTCCCAGCGGTAGCCGATGATCTCATCCACCAGTGCGGTCACCACGGCAGCCCCCGTTTCAATCGATGCGACCTGAAGGACTAGCCGCTCCGGCGTGCAGACGAGGCAGGCATGCACCGAGACTTCGAAGGTGTGGTAGCCGGTCAGGTAATTGATATCGGCCGGGTCGGTGAGCAGCAGGGCGTCATACCCATGCAGGACCATGGCGTGGCGCACCTTGTCCAGGCGCGCGCGGTATTCCGAGGGGGCAAAGGGCAGCTCGCTTTGGGCAAGCGTTTCGGCCAGGGTTTCGCGGTAGTGGTGGTAGTCCATGACATTCTCCCGGGGTGGCTTGGGTCAGTATAGGTGCCCGCTACCGCATGACGCCCGTTAACCGGTACGACAGAACGGCCATACCTGATAAAACTTGCGGCACTGGAACTCCGCCTCGCAGCTGTTGAGCTGCGACTGGTAACGGTTGGCGCGGGCTGCTACTTGCCTGCTGGCCTGCAAGACGTGGGACTTACCTCGGTAGGTGCCACGTTGGTAGCCGCCTGCGCCCTCGTGGTAGGCGTAATAAAGATGCTCGGGGTTATTGAGTGAAATGCCGGTCTGTTTACGCGTGCGCTGGTTGTACCAGCCAATAAAATCGGTGGCGTGTTTCATGTGGGTACGGCGGGAAAACAGCCCACCTACGTCATCCTCGTATTCACTCCACACAGGGTCCTGGGCCTGGGCGTAACCCTTGGCGGAAGAAGGCCGCGGGCCGGGAATGAAGCCCAGGTAATACTTTCGGTCTGGTCGAATGTGGCTGCGAAACGATGATTCCTGCTGAATAAACGACATCTGCGTGGCGATCGGCGTGCCCCAGGTGTCCTCTGATTCGAGCGCGTAGTCGTACCAACTCGGCTGCTCGCGGAAAATTTCGCAGATATTGCTTTGATCCTCGGGCGGGTTGGGCGCGAACGTGGCGCAGCCGGAAAGTAGCAGCACGACACCCAGCGTTGCCCAGCGGCGAAGGGGAGCGAAAGCAGAAGAAGCGCTAACGGAAAAACAATCAACAGGGCGACGCATGACAAGTCCTTGTGGATAAGTGCTGATAACGACAGCAGCGTGGTAAGCGTTATGGCCCGGGCCTAGCGCAGCAGTGCTTCCAGGCAGCGGCGCAGGCGCTGGGCCTCCCGCGATAGCGTTTCGCCGGACAGCATGCCCACCCCCAACACCAGGCCAACGCGCGGGTCGTGGCGGGCACACACCGGGCTCAGCGGGCGCACGATCAAGTGTTCTTTGAGCAGCGCCTGGGCGATCTGCACGTCATCGACGGGCGGCTCAAACTCAACGCACAGGCTGATGGCGTTACTCGGTGGCGAGACCCGGCGCACCGACGGCAGCGAACACAGCTGGTCGTGAAGGACCTGCTGGCGGCCCAGGTAATCGCGCTGAATGCGCCGACACCAGGCGTCGAGGTCACCGTCGAAAATAAACTGCGCCAGCACCGCCTGGTCGAGCATGCGGCCTTCACGAAACAGCTCGCTGCGCAGGCGATTCATCGGCCCCGCCAGATGGTGCGGTACCACCAGATACCCCAGCCGCAGTCCTGGAAACATCATCTTGGAAAACGAGCCGGCCAGCAAGTGGCGGGTTGATTGCGGGTCGAACAGCAGGTTGGCGTGGTCGTCGCGGTCGAATTCGTAGTCGTCTTCCACGATGTAGTCCGGCGACAGGGCATCGCACAGGCGCTGCTTGTCGGCCGCGCTGGTGGCCACGCTGAGCGGGTAGTGCTGCGAGCCGGTCAGGTAGGCAAGCGCGGTTTTCCTGGGAGCCTCGGGTAATACATGCCCCTGGCCGGGGTGCCAGGGCACCATGTCGATCTCGAGCCCTGCGGCGGTAAACACGTTGCGCGCCCCCCAGTAGCAGGGCGATTCCATGGCGACGGTGTCGCCCACATCCGCCAGCGCCATGGCGCAGAGTTCAATGCCGTTATGGGTGCCGTCGGTGATGATGATCTGTTCGGTATCGCAGCGAATGTTTCGCCAGCGTTCCAGAAACTCCCTGATGGCGCGCTTCAGCGGCCCGTAGCCGCCGGTCGAGTAAGACAGCAGCAGGGCATTTTGCGGCACCGTGACGCTGGCATACAGTTGGCGCCATTTGCGCATCGGGAACTGGGCGATGTCGGGAATCCCCGGCACGAATGCACCGCTTTGGATCGTGCTGGCCCCCGGCCCCTCAAGCACCCGCTGGGCACGCTTGGAAATAGCGGTCTCGGGCGGCGCGGCTGGCGCCGGCGACAAGGGCTTGCGGGTCCAGGTACCTTGGCCGTGGGCGGTCGTGAGCAGCTGTTCTTCTTGCATGGTGCGCATGGCCAGCGCCAGCGTTTGACGCGCCACACCGATACTGTCGGCAAGGGCGCGGTGAGAAGGCAGCCGCAGCCCGGACGGCCATTGGCGGGTAATCGCCTGACGCAGCGCCATTTCGATACGCACCTGTTTACTCAGCCGTTCAGGCTGATGGGCATAAAGATCGACAAAGTGGTGCAACACCGCTTCGCGGTCCATCGTTAACGTCTCCTGTCGCGCGTCAGCCCGATTTTCACTAGGTTTAAAGACGCAGGCCTCGTTGAAACACTGCACCTATGTGGTGCGTTTAAAAAGTGGTCCAGTCGAACGGCAAAGTGGTGCATTCGCGTTAAGCGCGCCGCCTGCTAGCGTGATGTGGTTCCGTTTAAAACGAGATCCAGTACGGCGCCTCAGCGCGCCCATGACAATATCCAATAACCTGCAGGATTCAGTGCTATGACAACGTCTTCTTCAGAACAAGCCAAGCTCGTCCGGGTGCTGGCCCGTGGCGACGTACTCGCCCTGGCATTTGGCGCCATGATCGGGTGGGGATGGATCGTCCTCACCGGCACCGCGATTCAATCCGCCGGCAGCCTGGGGGCCATTCTAGCCTTTATTATCGGCGGCTTAGCGATTGTATTAGTCGGCTTGACCTATGCCGAACTCGCCGCCGCCATGCCCAAGGTAGGGGGCGAGCATGTCTACAGCTACCGCGCACTGGGTCATTGGCCCTCTTTCTTCTGCACCTGGGCGATCATTCTAGGCTATTTGAGCGTGGTCGCGTTCGAGGCCGTCGCCTTACCCACGGTGGTCGAGCATCTTGCGCCCAACTACGCCATCGGCCACATGTGGACCATTGCTGGCTGGGAAGTTAAAGCCACCTGGGTGGCGGTAGGCGTGGGCGGCTCGCTTGCCATGATGATCATCAACTACTTCGGGGTGAGCACTGCCGCGCTGCTGCAGAAGGTGGTGACCGGGGTGATTCTGCTGGTCGGGGTGATGTTTGTGACCGGGTCGTTGTTCGAGGGCAGCACGGCCAACATGATGCCGCTGTTCTCGCAGTCCGAGGGCAGCACGATGGCCGGGATCATTGCCGTCATCGTCATGGTGCCGTTTCTGTTTGTCGGGTTTGATGTCATCCCCCAGGCGGCCGAAGAGATCAACCTGCCCTACAAGGCGATCGGCAAAGTGCTGATGGTGTCGGTGATCCTCGCCGTGGTGTGGTATTCTCTGATTATTCTGGCTACCAGCCTGGCGCTGGATAGCGAGGCCATCGCCGCCAGTTCATTGAGCGTGCCGGACGCCATGGAAAGCCTGTTCAATGCCTCCTGGGCGGGCAACCTGATGGTCATCGCCGGGATCGCCGGGATCATCACCAGTTGGAATGCCTTCTACATCGGCGGCTCGCGGGCGATCTACGCGCTGGCCAACGCGGGCATGCTGCCGTCGGTATTTGCCAAGCTGCACCCGCGCTACAAAACCCCCACCAACGCGATTTTCCTGATGGGCTTTCTATCCTGTCTGGCACCGTTATTTGGTCGCCCGGCGCTGGTATGGATCGTCAACGCCGGTGGTCTGGGCATCGTGCTGGCCTACCTGTTTGTCGCCGTGTCTTTCATGGTGCTGCGGGTGCGCGAGCCGGATATGCCGCGTCCGTTCCGTGTCAGCTACGGCAAGCTATGCGGTTCGCTTGCGATCATTCTGTCGTTCGCCATGACGTGTCTCTATCTGCCGGGAAGCCCGGCGGCGCTGGGCATGGCCGAATGGACCATCTTTGCCATTTGGGTACTGCTGGGGATCGGCCTTTACATCCACGCGCTGCGTACCTATGGCCGCGACTATAGCGACCGCCACATGAAAGCGGACCTGTAAGCCGCGTCGCCTACTATCTGGAGAATGTCATGAGCTTTATCGAACAGTGGTTGCACGACGCCGTTCCCGCCCTGGTGGGCGGTGAGTGGCGCACGGGCCAGACGACCTTTGCGGTGGATAATCCCGCTACCGGCGAAAGCATTGCCCGGGTGCCCGATATGGGCGCTGACGATGCCCGCGATGCCGTGGCAGCGGCCTATGAAGCTGGCCCTGCCTGGCGTGCCACGCCGGTCAAGCAGCGCGCGGCACTGCTGCGTCGCTGGTTTGATCTGATCAATGCGCACGCCGACGATCTGGCCCGTCTAATGACGCTGGAACAAGGCAAGCCGCTGGCGGAAGCCAAGGGCGAAGTCGCCTACGGCGCCTCCTTTATCGAGTTCTTCGCCGAAGAAGCCAAACGCATGGCCGGGGAAACCCTGCCCAGCCACGGCGCCGACAAGCGCCTGCTGGTGCTGCGCGAGCCGGTCGGTGTGGTCGCGGCGATTACCCCGTGGAACTTCCCGCTGGCGATGATCACCCGCAAGTGCGCCCCGGCCCTGGCGGCGGGCTGCACCGTGGTGATCAAACCCGCCGAAGCCACGCCGCTTACCGCCCTTGCCGCGGCGTACCTGGCGCTGGAAGCGGGCCTGCCCGCGGGCACCATCAACGTGATTACCGCCTCAAAACCGGCCGAGGTGGGCGATGTGCTGACCACGGATTCGCGGGTGCGCAAAGTCTCGTTTACCGGCTCTACCCCGGTGGGTAAGCACTTGCTCGCCCAGTGCGCCAGCACGGTGAAGAAAACCGCCATGGAGCTGGGCGGCAACGCGCCGTTCATCGTTTTTGACGACGCCGATGTGGATGCCGCCGTAGACGGTGCCATGGCCTCCAAATTCCGCAACGCCGGGCAGACCTGCGTATGCACCAACCGTTTTCTGGTGCAGGACGGCATCTACGACACCTTCGTCGCCAAGCTGACCGAGCGCGTGAACGCGCTGAACGTCGGCGACGGCCTGACCGAAGGCAGCGTAATCGGCCCGCTGATCAACCAGGCGGCGGTGGATAAGGTGCAGCGCCATATCGATGACGCGGTTAGTCACGGGGCAACGCTGATGTGCGGCGGCAAGCCCCATGCCGCCGGCGAGCGTTTCTTCACTCCGTCGGTCCTGGCGGACGTCACCACCAAGATGGCGGTGGCCGACGAGGAGACCTTCGGCCCGGTAGCGCCGGTGTTCCGCTTTCAGCACGAGGAAGAGGCCATTCAGATGGCCAACGACACGCCGTTCGGCCTGGCCGCTTACTTCTACGCCACCGACTACCGTCGCATCTGGCGCACCATGGAAGCGCTTGAGTACGGCATGGTCGGCGTCAACGAAGGGCTGATCTCCACCGAGCTTGCGCCCTTTGGCGGCGTGAAAGAGTCCGGGCTGGGCCGTGAAGGCTCCCACCACGGCCTCGATGAGTTTACTGAACTCAAATATGTTTGCGTTGGCGGCCTGTAAAGAGAACGATGATGACCAACCAAGAACTGAACGAGCTAAAAAACCGCTTTGTTGCCAACGGTGCCGCGACGCCCACCACCCAGTTTGCCGAACGCGCGGAAAACGCCGAGCTGTGGGACGCCGACGGCAACCGCTGGATCGACTTTGCGGGCGGCATTGGCGTGCTGAACCTGGGCCATCGCCACCCGAAAATCGTTGCTGCCGTGGAAGCGCAACTGAAAAAAGTCATGCACACGAGTGCAGCGGTGATCTCCTACGCGCCCTATGTGCAGCTGTGCCAAAAGCTCTGTGAACTCACCCCGGTGCGCGGCCCCGAGCGCAAAGCGATGCTGGTCAACACCGGTGCCGAAGCGCTGGAAAACGCGGTGAAGATCGCCCGTGCCGCCACGGGCCGCACCGGCATTATCACCTTCGACGGCGCCTTCCACGGCCGCACCATGATGACCCTGGCGATGACCGGTAAAGTGCTGCCCTACAAGAACGACTTCGGCCCGATGCCGGGCGACGTCTTCCGCGCGCCGTTCCCGAACCCTTTGCATGGCATTAGCGAAGAAGCGTCTTTGGATGCGATTCGCACGCTGTTCAAGACCGATATCGCCCCGCACCGCACGGCAGCCATCGTGATTGAACCGGTACAGGGTGAAGGCGGCTTCTACATCGCCTCACCGGACTACCTGAAAGCGCTGCGCGCGCTGTGCGACGAGCACGGCATTCTGCTGATCGCCGACGAAGTGCAGTCCGGCTTTGCCCGCACCGGCAAGCTGTTTGCGCTCGAGCATAGCGGCATCGAGGCGGATATTCTGACCACCGCCAAGAGCCTGGCCAACGGCATGCCGCTTTCGGCGGTGGTCGGCTCCGCCAAGGTAATGGACGCCTCCGGCCCCAACTCGCTAGGCGGCACCTACAGCGGCAACCCGCTCTCCTGTGCCGCGGCGCTGGCGGTCATCGAGGCGATCGAGGAAGAGAACATCCTTGAGCGCAGCGAGCAGATGGGCAAGATGCTCGCCGAGCGTTTCGCGGTATGGGAAGAACGCTTCCCCGCCGTTGCCCACGGCCGCCAGCTCGGTGCCATGGCCGCGTTTGAACTGCTTAACAGCGACGGCAAGCCGGACGCGCAGATGACCGGCGCGCTATGCGCCAAAGCCCGCGAGAAAGGCCTAATCCTGCTTTCCTGTGGTTTCTACGGCAACAGCATCCGCATTCTGGTACCGCTGACGGTGTCCGTCGCCGTGCTGGAAGAGGGGTTGAGTATTATCGAGCAGTCGCTGGAAGCGCTTGGCTAATACGCTTCTAAGTTCCACCTAGCCCGCCCTCGTCAAGCAGCGCAAATTGCTGGCGAGGGCGGGTTTTTTTATGGGCGTTGAAAGCCCAAAGCTGAGATGGTCAGGCGCTCTAAGCGCCCTGTGCTAAGCTTTATTTGGTATGGTAACCGCCCAAGGCGGAAGTGCTGGGAAATGCAGAAGAAGCGCAAATTCTTAACATTTTGCCTAATAATAATTAAAAGAGGCATAGGCTTGGAAGAATCTGGCAGGCTGCATTTTCGGAAAATCATGTCGTCGCGTTCATCCGATCATAGGACGCGTTGTCTAATGCCTGTTATAAATCAGGGAGTAGCCATCGATGGAATGGCGCAAGGGCGATTACCTAATCACTGCTGACCCATCCAAGGTGCAACTGGATGTCGTCCACCGTTTGCTTGCCGCAACCTACTGGGGTGGCCGCCGCCCTATAGAAATCGTAGAGCGCATGGTTGCGGGTTCTATCTGTTTCAGTCTTTACCATGGTCCCACACAGGTTGGTTTTGGGCGGGCAGTCACCGATAGTGCTACGTTTACCTGGGTAGCGGATATTGTGGTTGAGCCCGAGTATCGGGGTACCGGCTTGGGGCAGTGGATCATGGAATGTTTGGTTACGCACCCGGCTGTAAACGGAACTCAAATGGTGTTGCAAACCCGTGATGCTCAGGGATTGTACGAGAAGTTCGGCTTCTCTGAAAAAAGTGCTCTCATGAGCACCAAAGTCACTGATTTATAAAAAGTCGCAGCAGTACGCGGCCGATAGCCGCCGGACGCCCTTTACGTGGCTCCTTCGTCGCCACTTAAAGGGCGCCGCTGTACTCAGCGCTAGCAAGATGCCAATAGGCACACACTCTGCTAGACTCCTCCCATGAAGCAAATTAACTGGAATGCTGAAAAGAATCAGCAGTTGATGAGCGAGCGCGGAGTTTCCTTCGAAGATGTCCTGTTTGCTCTTCAGTCTGGTGGTTTACTTGATGATGGACCTCACCCCAACAGGGACAAGTATCCGACTCAACGCCTGCTTGTGGTTCGGATTGACGATTACGCCTGGCTGGCACCGTACGTTGAAAATGATAGCGAAATCTTTCTCAAGACGGTCATCCCCAGTCGCAAGGCCACCAAGAAATTTCTAGGGAGGTAGCATGGCCAAGACGAAATTTGATCCCGAAGAGCAAGAGCTGCTGGAGGCTTACGAATCCGGAGAGTTCGAATCCGATCTGGGTGCCGATCGTCGGGAGTACTTGACGAAGGTAGCGGAAGAAACGTTCAAGAAGGACAAGCGGATCAATATACGCATCTCCAGTCGTGACCTGGAGGCACTTCAACGTCGGGCACTGGAAGAGGGACTTCCTTACCAGTCCCTCGTCTCCAGTGTCCTACACAAATATGTCTCCGGCGGCCTCAAGGACATCTCTGCCAACAAGTCAGGCCAGGGGACGCGCTAACGCGTGCCGCTGCTTTCTGCAGTCATTCAACAAATATCCGCTGCGTAGCGAACGGCAGGCTCCTTCTCACAGTGCAGATGCTATGCCAATTGTTCTCCGATGCGGTCACATCCTCTGGTGAAGAGGTGAATTAGCCATATCCAAGTGCAACCGCTACTTATTCCCCACCCCGCCATCGTCAAACAGCGAAAGCTGCTGACGATTGGCGGGTTTTGCTTTTTTAGCGCGCTGCTTTGAAGGTCGGCGCTGGCTGGCGAGCTTGTCCACAATCGCTTGGCTTGATTCCCTGGCTTCTGGAGTACGGCGAAGCTCATACAGCATTTTCTTCCAGTGTCGCGCCTCATTTTCAAAGTCGTGGGGCAGCGGGTAGTGCTCGCCGGGCTGAAAGCCGAATCGCTGGCGCAGGCTTTCGGGCAAGGCCCAGGGCTTGGCGCGCCACTCCAGCGGGAGGGCAGTTAACTCCGGCACCCAGCGGGCGATGAACTCGCCGGTGGGGTCGTTATCCTCCGCTTGCTTGATGGGGTTATACACCCGCAGCGCATTGGTGCCGGTGGCGCCTGCCTGCATCTGCACCTGGGGGTAGTGAATGCCCGGCTCGAAGTCGGTAAATAGCCGCGCGAGGTGCAGGGCAGGCTCGTACCAGTGCAGCCCCAGGCCAAAGGTGGCGTGGGAGATCAGCATGGCGCGCATGCGAAAGTTGATCCAGCCGGTGGCGATCAGGCTGCGCATGCAGGCATCCACCAGCGGGACCCCGGTTTGGCCGCGCTTCCATGCGATCAGGTTGGGGTGGTCGGGGTCGCGTTCGCGCAGGCCGCGCAGTGCGGGGTGTAGCGTCTGATGCTCCATGCTCGGCGCGCTTTCCAGCTTTTGGATAAAGTGGCAGTGCCAGTAAAGCCGCGAGGTAAAGGCGCGCAGCGAACGTGACCATTGGGAGTCTTCGGCATGTTTTGCCCGTTGGCGGCGCAGGGACTGGACCACTTCGCGCATGGAAAGCGTGCCCCAGGCTAGATGCGGCGAGAGCCGTGAACCGAATTCCCAGGCCAGCAATGGCTTCGAGAGCGAGCCGCGGTAGCGCCGCCCGCGCTGGCTGACAAAGCTGCGCCATAGTGCACGCCCTTCACGGCGACCGCCGGGCTGACGCTCGGGGCAGGGCGTGGTGTCAAATCCCAGCGTTAGGCCGTGTAGCTGTGCAACGTCAATATGGTGGAAAGCCTGCCAATCCGGAGCCGCCTGAGCGTTTTGCGGGGCAGGGAAGGTCGGTGCCGTCATTAGCGCTTCCCAATGCGACTCCCATCGGGTCTGGTGGCCTGTGCGGCTGTTAAGCCCGCGAATGACGCCCTGCTGGCGGGCTTCCTGCCAGGCAACGTTGTGCTGGCGGCACCAGCGATGAACCTCTTTGTCGCGCTCGAAGCTCCAGGCGTTGCCGGTTTCCTGGTGGGAGTGCAGAGTGATAAGGCCGTAGTGGGCTTTCAGAGCGTCTAGCAGATCGACCATATCGCCCTGCCAGAGACACAGAGGCAGGCCGAGTGTCTCCAGGGCGTTGGAAAGGTCGACAAGCGAGTCAGCGGCAAACTGCCAGTGGCGCAGCGCGCTGTCCGGCGCCTGCCATTGGCCGGGCTCAATCGCGAAAACCGGCAGCACGGGGCCCGCCGCCGCGGCATTCGCCAGCGGTTCATGGTCATGAACGCGCAGGTCGCGCTTGAACCAGACAACGTGAAGGTGGGTATTCGCCATAGCTCGCCGAGTGGGAAAGGGCTATCCGCCGTTACGCCATGACGTTACCATCAAGCCACGGCAGGCGTAAGCGCGCTGTTCCTTATCAACAGGCGGATTTATCAACGGGAGAGTATTGATGTATATCGCGATGAACCGTTTTCGGATTGCCCCAGGCCGAGAAGAGGACTTCCTTGAGGTGTGGCGCAACCGCGACTCTCACCTGGATGAAGTGCCGGGGTTCAAGCAGTTCCAGATGCTCCAGGGCGAAAGCCAGGAAGACCACACTGTGTTTATCTCCCACAGCGTCTGGGAATCCGAAGAGGCCTTCCGCGACTGGACCAAGTCAGACGCGTTCCGCAAGGCCCACGCCAACGCCAAGGCGCCGGAAGGCATCTACCTGGGGCCGCCCAAGTTCGAGGGTTACGAAGTGGTGTTGTGAGACACCTTCACAGGTTTTTTAATCCATGGCCGGCGGTGTTAGCGGCGGCAAATAACGCTCTAGCAATTGGGCGGCATGCAGCACCTTTAGATCCTGGTATTTGCCTGCCACCAGGTGCAGTCCTACCGGTAGTCCTTGGTTATCCAGTCCGCAAGGTAGCGATGCGGCGGGCTGCTGAGTGAGATTAAAAGGATAGCTGAACGGCGTCCAGTCCATCCAGTCACGATAGGGCCCGCCAGGCGGTACATTGTGTCCTGCCGCAAAGGGGGCAATCGGCATGGTGGGTGTGACTAGCAAATCATAGCGCTCATGAAACGCCGCCATTTGGGCCGTCAGCTCGCTACGCTCACGCCGCGCGGCAAGGTAGGCGGAAAGCGGTACATCCTGCCCGCGGCGTGCGATATCCAGAAAGCCTGGGTCGAGTGCCGTCTGCTGCTGCTCGTTGAGTTTTTCGAGTGCTTGAGTAGCGCCTGCAAACCACAGCGTATTAAATGTTTTGAGCGGATCGCTAAAGCCTGGATCCACTCGCTCGACCACAGCGCCCAGCGCTTCGAGATAGGCCACGGCCTCCTCGACCCGCTGGGCAATATCGGGGGCTACCTCTACATAGCCAAGATTGGCGCTAAAAGCGATTCGCCAGCCGCGTAGGTCAGCAGGGGGTGGCGTTAGCCAGTCTGGCCCAAGCGGATTACCGGAATAGCCATCCCGAGTATCGGGCTTGGCCATCACGCTCAGCATAAGCGCGCTGTCGGCAGCGGTACGGGTCATGGGGCCCAAGTGAGAAAGCGTGCTCATAGTGCTGGCGGGCCATTGGGGCACCCAGCCAAAGGTCGGTTTAATACCAAAAGTGCCGGTAAAACTGCAAGGTATGCGAATGGAGCCACCTGCGTCGCTACCTTGGTGAAGCAGCCCCAGATTAAGCGCGGCGGCAGCCCCCGCGCCCCCTGATGATCCTCCTGGCGTTAGCGCCGTATCCCAGGGGTTACGGGTAATGCCGTGCAGTGGGTTATCGGTGACGCCTTTCCAGCCGAACTCCGGCGAAGTGGTCTTGCCAATCACGATAGCCCCGGCATTACGCAGATGACGGCTGATCGGCGCATCCACCTCCCAAGGGCCATCCGGCGTGGTGGTTGTTGAACCCAAACGCGTTGGCAGTCCTTTAGTTAAGGTTAGATCCTTGATCGTAACGGGGATGCCGTCCAGCGGGCCACAGGGCGCGCCGGCCTGCCAGCGCCTGGTGGATGCGGCGGCCAGCCGACGTGCCTCTTCGTCGTTCATGCAGGTAAAGGCGTTTACCCGGGGATTGTTGCGTTCACTTCTTGCTAGGCATTCATCTACCAACGCCTCGGGGGAGAGTGACCCTTCGCGAAAACCGGCCAGTGCGGCAACGGCGGTAAGTGTTTCGAATGTCTCCTGCGTGCTCATCGATCACCCTCAACACCGGCGGCTTCGAGTACAGCGTGTAAAAGCACATTGGCACCTGCGTGAACGTGCTCCGGCTTGGCGCTTTCGATCTCGTTGTGGCTAATGCCATCTTTGCAGGGAATGAAAATCATCGCGGCGGGGGCGACACGGCCGACAAACATGGCATCGTGCCCCGCGCCGCTGATGATATCCATGTGGGAAAGTGCGAGTTTTTCTGCACTTTGGCGCACTGCGTCAACGCAGGCTTTATTGAAGTATTCGGGCGCGAAATTGGCGGTAGGCTCCAACTGGTAGTCGAGGCCATGGCGCTGACAAATTTCCTCGACAGCGGCGCTAACCGCCTGGCCCATTGTCTCAAGCGCTTCTGGCTCCCAGTGGCGCATGTCGAGGGTCATTTTGACCTGGCCGGGAATCACGTTACGCGAACCAGGGTGCAGCGCCAAACAGCCGACCGTGCCGCGCCCATGGGGCTGATGTTCAAAGGCAATACGGTTGAGCGCCTGGGTGACTTCCGCCGCGCCCATCATGGCATCCCGGCGTAAGTGCATGGGGGTTGGGCCCGCGTGGGCTTCCAGTCCGGTCAGCGTGAGGTCGAACCATTTCTGCCCGAGCCCGCCGATTACCACGCCAATCGTGGTGTCGGTATCTTCCAGAATAGGGCCCTGCTCGATGTGCGGCTCGAAATAGGCGCTGATCTCGCTTGGTGAGACGCGATCGCTGCCCCGGTAATCAATGGCATCCAGGGCCTCGCTGACTGTGACACCATCGGCGTCGGTGCGCGCCATCATGGCGTCAAATTCAAGCTCGCCTGCAAAGACGCCGGAACCCATCATGCAAGGCGGAAAGCGACAACCCTCTTCGTTAGTCCATGCCACCACTTCGATAGGCGCAAGCGTAGTGATGTTGTGGTGATTCAGGGTACGAATCACTTCAAGGCCAGATAGCACACCAAAGCAGCCGTCGTATTTGCCGCCGGTGGGCTGGCTATCCAGATGGCTGCCCGCCATAACGGTTTTGGCGTCGGGGTCGCTACCTTCCCGACGGGCAAAAATATTGCCGATATTATCGATGCGAATGGTGCAGCCTTCCGCTCGGCACCATTGAATAAACAGGTCGCGCCCTTGGCGTTCAAGGTCGGTGAGTGCTTGACGATTAACGCCGCCCTTGGCGGTGGCCCCCAACGTTGCCATCTCCATTAAGGCTCCCCAGAGGCGGTCGCTGTCGGTGCGTAACGCATTGATATCGTTGTTTGGATTGACGAAGGTGTTCATCCAGATGTCCTCGTGAAGTTAAACGGCGGTGTTGTCCGTTAAGAAGTTGTGCAGCTTGGAGCGATGATGGCTATGCAGAACGTCGCTTTGGATAAGCATCTGGGCGGCCATTTCGGCTTCCAGGGCGCTCATATGACTTTCTGCATCCGCCATATGCTCAGCCATGATCCGGCGTACGCGCTGAGTATCGTCGGCGCGGTAAGCCTCCACTAGCTGTCGGTGGTAGTCCTGGTTGGCGTGGTCAAACTGCTTGCGCTCAGGGACATAGGCCTTTTTGATCACCACCAGATCGCGCAGCATGTCGTTTAAAAACTGGCACATAAACGCCAGCAGAGGGTTAGGACAGGCGCGGGCCAGCAACTGGTGAAACTCGAGTTCCAAAAAGCGCTGGCGGCGATGATCTTCTTCCCCACCGCAGCAGGTACAAGCCGTCATGTTGGCTTCAAGCTGTCGGTAATCGTCTTCGGTCAGCCGGCCTACCACAGACGCCGCCAGTTCGACCTCCAGTAGCTTGCGTAACTGATAGACCTGCCTGCCGTCCAACTGTTGGAAATGCAGAAAGTTGCGCAGCATACGGCTGGCCGGTTCCATGCCTGGCTGGTTGATGACCGCGCCCCCTTTGGGCCCGGTTTTCAAGGTGATGAGCCCCTCAACTTCCAGAATCTTCAACGCTTCACGTACCGTGGCTTTAGCGCTGCCGTAAAGCTCCATCAGAGCTTTTTCATTGGGCAGGCGGTCACCTTCCCCCAATGACTCGGCGGCAATCCAGCGTTTGATGTCATCGCTGATCAGTTCGGCGAGTTTGGGGCGACGCTTAGCAGTTGGCAGAGGGGCTTGGGGCATCAATTCGCTCCTGTTAGTGAATAGCGGTGCGGGTTGATTCTTGACCGTGCGCAGGCAAACGCTCGGGATGGTACTCAGCATCGTAGTCGTAGCGCGCTTGATCAAAACGTTCCACCACCGCGGTATCTTGGCGCTGTAAGGCGTGGCTTAACCCGACAAACAGAACTGTGTTGATCAATAATCCCCATACGCCCGCGTGGAAGCCGAAGGGGGCGCTAAGCGGGCCAAAGGTCATCAGCAACACGCAGGCCACACCGCTCCATAAGCTGACAAGCGCTGCGGTCGGGTGGGCTTTTCGCCAAGCAATCGCACCAATAGTGGGAATGAGCAACTGAGCGGTTCCCGCCAGCGCGGCAATACCGATCGTCACCAGTACCCCGGGGACGGTAAGCGCCATGATATAAGCGGCGAGAGAAAAGCCCACCAGCGAGAAGCGACCTATCGTGACGATACGAGCCTGGCTCGCCCCTCGGTTGATATAGCGCTTGTAGATATCCATGGTCACTACGGTAGACACCGCGTGGATCTGCGAGTTTGCCGTCGACATGGCGGCTGAAGCACCCGCCGCCATGATCAGCGACGCCAGCAGGTAAGGTGCGTACTCCATCAGCATGATGGGCAGGATTTGGTCGGGGTTGTCGACGTCGGGCTCGAGAATGACGCCGGAATAGCCAGAAAGCACCGAACCCACGTAGGCAAAGGCCGCGAGACCCAGCAGAAACGGCATCATGTTGAACAGCTTACCGTGCTTGACCGAGTACATGCGCAGCCAGATTTGCGGACCCATGAAGGCACCAATCGCGGTGACCACAAAGAGCGAGAACCACATGGGGTAACCCATATTGCCGTTCGGGCCGGGCATGGTGAGGTGCTCAGGGGAAGACTGCTGAAGTTGGCTAAAGAGCGCTGCAGGGCCGCCTACCTGCGAGGAAATGTAGTAACCCGCGTACATCATGCCAAAGAACAGCAGAGCCCCGTAAATGACATCGGTCCAGGCAATCGCGCGAATCCCGCCGATCCATACATAAATGATAATAATGAAGTAGAACAACAGTGCCGCTAGCCAGAAAGGGATTAAGCCGCCGGAGGCCACTTCAATCAAATATGCTCCCCCGGTTAGCTGAATCTGTAGATAGGGCACGGTGAAAATCAGCGTAATCGCGGCAACACTCAGGCGCAGCGCTTCGCTGTTATAAAAATCGCCAATTAAATCCGAAGGCGTTAAATAATTGAAACGCTTGCCTAAAAACCAGACCCGCTTGCCAACCCAGTAATACATAAAGCCGAACAGCAGGTTCCAGGCCAGTGCGGTGAGAAACACCGGTCCGTTGGTATAGAACGTGGCGTTGGAGCCCAGAAAAGCAAAGGCGCTCCACCAGGTGGCCGCCACGGTGAAAAACACCGCGATGCTCCCCATGGCGCGCCCCTGAACGAAAAAATCCTCGCTGGTGGTTTGCGAGTGACGGGCTGATAGCACCCCCACCAACAAGGGGATGATCATAAACGCTGCGATAATCAATAAGCTGCCGGTCATGCGGTGTCCCCCTCTGATGGTTGTTTAGCTGAGTGATTGATCTGAGGTGTTGGACTGCCCCAGTTGGTTAGATACGCCACCAGGAAAAGTGCTGTTAAGGCAAACCACCAGAACAAATTCCAGACCAGCAGAAATGGTATGCCCATCAACATGGGCTCGATACGATTCGCCAGCAAAATGACGGGACTTTCGAGCATTACAAAAATGAATAGCATGCCGCCGTAGATCGACAGCTTGAGCGGGGTTAAGTACTTCATCACGCGTTAGCCCTATGTTTATAGTGAATTTATGTTTAATGAGTGAGCGTTCTTTTCAGCATGCAGCTTCAAACCAACGGTTGCCGATAACGATGCTTTAAAAGCAACACTCTCGGCTCTGAAGCTGCTTAGGCGTGTCCCATGTCTTTTGTTGTATTTATTAGTATAAATATAATGATTAGGTGTTTTTTTATACCTCGTCAAGCGACGAAGGCGCTTAAGGGAGAGTGGTTACGTATAGATTTTCTAACGTAAACAAAAGAAAAGCATAATTTTATAAACGTGTTCAGTCGCGCATGCTGAGGTAATGCCGCATAGCGATGGAGCTGGACACATGTTTGGACTAAAAAGCAAAACACCCCCGCAAGCCTCGGAGGACGCGACACACGAGCGCTCCTCCACTACCGAGCTTAACCAGCATTACTGGATGCCGTTCAGCTCGAATCGCGATTTCCGCGCCAACCCCCGCGTGATTACCGGGGCGGAAGGCCGCTATTACATTGATGATCAGGGCCGCAAGCTGTTTGATTCGTTGTCTGGCCTGTGGACCTGCGGCGCGGGCCACAACCGCGAAGAAATCCAGAAAGCCGTGGCAGCGCAGCTCGGCAGCCTCGACTTTGCGCCCGGCTTCCAGATTGGCCACCTGCTGGCCTTCAAGCTGGCGGAAAAGGTGGCAAGCCTGACGCCGGCCGGTCTAGATCATGTCTTCTTTACCAACTCCGGTTCGGAAGCAGCGGACACCTCGGTCAAGATGGCCAAGGCCTACTGGCGGTTGAAGGGCAAGCCTGAAAAAACCCGCATGATCGGCCGCGCCAAGGGTTATCACGGGGTGAACATCGGCGGCACCAGCCTCGGCGGCATCGGCCCCAATCGTAAGCATTACGGCCCGTTGATGGACGTGACGCACCTGCCGCATACGCTCCAGGCGGGCCATGCCTTCACGAAAGGCCAGGCGGACAGCGGCGCTGAACTCGCCGACGCGCTGCTCGATCAGATCGCGCTCCACGACGCCTCGACGATCGCCGCGGTCATCGTCGAACCCATGTCCGGCTCGGCGGGAGTGATCGTGCCCCCCAAAGGCTATCTGGATCGGCTGCGTGAGATATGTACCGCCCACGATATCCTGCTGATCTTCGACGAGGTGATCACTGCCTTCGGGCGCAGTGGTGCCACCACAGGTGCCGAGGCCTTTGGCGTGACGCCGGATATCATGAACGTTGCC
This sequence comes from Halomonas sp. HL-48, assembly GCF_001314875.1. Taxonomy (GTDB): domain Bacteria; phylum Pseudomonadota; class Gammaproteobacteria; order Pseudomonadales; family Halomonadaceae; genus Vreelandella. The sequence continues at coordinate 2,155 of NZ_LJZS01000030.1, read as the reverse complement.
AAGCAGATCACCAACGGCGCCATCCCCATGGGCGCGGTGATCGCCTCCAGCGAGATTTTCGATACCTTTATGCACGCGGGCGGCCCCCAGCACGCGGTTGAATTCCCCCACGGCTACACCTATAGCGCCCACCCGGTGGCCTGTGCGGCGGGGCTCGCTGCGCTTGACATGATGGAGCGTGACAATTTCCCCGCCCAGGTGAAGGCCATCGCGCCTACCTTTGAGCAGAAGCTGCACGCCCTGAAAGGCCGCAACCATATTGTCGATATTCGCAACTACGGTCTGGCCGGGGCGATTCAGTTGGCCCCCCGCGATGGCGATCCCACGATTCGTCCCCGCGACGCGCACATGGCGCTTTGGGAGGCGGGCTTCTACGTGCGCTACGGCGGCGACACGCTGCAGTTCGGCCCTCCGTTTGGCACCACCGAGGCCGAGCTCGAGCGCCTGTTCGACGCGGTGGCGACCACCCTGGATTCGCTGGCATAAGTTATTTCGGAGAGTAAAACATGAGTGTTGTTTCCCACCTGATTAACGGTGAGTTGATCGAAAATCAGCGCACGCTGGATGTCACCAACCCCTCTACGGGCAAAGTGATCCGCCAAGTGGCAGACGCGAGCGCTGCCGACGTCGAGCAAGCGATAGCTGCTGCCCAGGCCGCGTTCCCTGCCTGGCGCGATACGCCGCCCGCCAAGCGCGCCCAGGTGATGTATCGTTTCAAGCAGCTGCTCGAAGATAACGCCGACCGCCTGGTGCAGCTGGTCAGCGAAGAACACGGCAAAACCCCTGAAGACGCCATGGGCGAGCTCAAACGGGGCATCGAGAACGTCGAGTACGCCTGCGGCGTGCCGGAGCTGCTGAAGGGCGAGTACTCCCACAACGTGGGGCCGGGCATCGATGCCTGGTCCAACTTTCAGCCCCTGGGCGTAGTGGCGGGCATTACCCCGTTCAACTTCCCCGCCATGGTGCCGCTTTGGATGTACCCCATGGCGATTGCCTGCGGTAACACCTTTATCCTCAAGCCGTCGGAAAAAGATCCCTCCGCAGCCATGGCGGTGGCGGAACTGCTCCAGGAAGCCGGGCTCCCCAACGGCGTGATGAACGTGGTGCACGGCGGGCGCGAAGCGGTGGAAACGCTGCTCGATGCCCAGGCTGTCAAAGCCATTTCGTTTGTCGGCTCCACACCGGTTGCCGAGGCGATCTATACCCGTGGCTCTGCCGCCGGTAAGCGTGTGCAGGCCCTGGGCGGCGCTAAAAACCACGCCGTGGTGCTGCCGGACGCCGACCTAGAAAACGCCGCCAACACCCTGATGGGCGCGGCATATGGCAGCTGCGGTGAGCGCTGCATGGCGATCTCGGTCGCCGTATGCGTGGGCGATGAGACCGCCAATCGACTGGTGGAAACCATGCTGCCTAAAATCGCCCACCTCAAAGTGGGCCCGGGCACCGAGAAAGGCCTGGATATGGGGCCGCTGGTCACCGCCGAGCACCGCGATAAAGTGCTTAGCTTTATCGAGGACGGCGTGAGTGCCGGGGCAACGCTGGTCGCCGATGGGCGTAAGCTGACAGTGCCAGGCCATGAAGAGGGTTACTTTGTCGGCGGCTGCCTGTTCGATAACGTCACCGCCGAGATGCGTATCTACCAGGAAGAGATTTTCGGGCCGGTACTCTGCGTTGTTCGGGTGGGCAGCCTGGACGACGCCATGCAGCTGATCAACGACCACGAGTACGGCAACGGCACCTGCCTGTTCACCCGCGATGGCGAAGCGGCACGCCGGTTTACCGACGGTATTGAAGTGGGCATGGTCGGGGTCAACGTACCGCTGCCGGTGCCTGTGGCCTACCACAGCTTTGGCGGCTGGAAGCGCTCGCTGTTTGGCGACCTGCACGCCTACGGGCCTGACTCGGTGCGCTTCTATACCCGCCGCAAGGCGGTGTCCCAGCGCTGGCCGTCGGTCAGTGAAGCGACCCAGGCCGAGTTCTCGTTCCCGGCCAATCAGAGTTGACGTCCTGAGGTAACTAGGACATCTTCTCAGCACCATCGCCCGGCGGTGGTGCTTTTTTTGTTTGCCCGGCGAAGCCGGCAAACCCGGCCATCTGAAAGAAGGTGGCGTCACCCCGACTGAGGGGAAGACAATCCAATTGGCAAGGGCGTCAC
>NZ_LJZS01000029.1 GCF_001314875.1 Halomonas sp. HL-48 | reverse complement strand
AAAGGTTCGCATTATCAGACAGTTGCTCTCTCTTCTGGGCGTCTATATCCCATAGCACCAGCGCGCCGTCTTCGTGGGCAGAGATCACATAGCGACCATCGCTAGACACGCTTATTGAAGTAACCGGTTCAAGCCTTGTTAGCATAAGTACGCCGTAATAGGCCAAGGCCAATACAGTGCCAACAACTATTACAAGAGCGATAATTTTTTGTTTATTCATAGCGACCAAAACGCGATTCCTCCTTGATCCGATCAACAATCCCTTCCTGATAGCTTTTCTCAAACACCTCATCGCTAGGGATTTTCATTCCCGAGTGATCAAATAACCAGAGAGTCTGGTTGACGAAATCAAAAACCTTTCTATCAAGCCTGTTTCTTACGAAGCTATTCTCGATTCTGACCCCGGCAAACCCAATACTCCCCAGCGCTGCGCGCGGCGCTTTCCCCGCTCGCCAATTCCTGCCCACCAGCCACTCCAGGGTATCGATATAGTTGGCGGCTTGCTCTTCGCTCACCACGGCGTGTTGGGCGAGCGGTGCCAACAGGTCATAAGTGGGCAAGGGATCGCCGCTGGCGAGTGCCGCTCGGGCTTCCTCAATCGCAATCTCTCTGAATGTCTGCCAAGCCCGTGCAGCGCGGTCCTCACCATAAGGGTCAGGGCCGACCGGCATGGGCTGAGACGCTGGCGGACTCACCGTATCGGCCGGGGCTTTATCGCTGTAGTAACGGATGAGGGGCGTTGATAGACCGGCGGGGAAAATCCACCACTTTTTGCCGTAGGCGCCTCCCGCCGAACCGATGAGTTCATCCAGCATATCGTCGGCGCTGAAGATATCTTGCACCCAACGTGCGCCCCGCAAAGCGGGACTGGTGACTTCAGCTACCTGTTGCCAGAAGGAACGTTCGTCCTCAGGCGGCGGCCCGAGGATGCCATCTTCCTCGGAGTGCAACACCACCACCTTGCGCGCTGCCTTGTGGGCGTCGGGGAAGACGCCCATGCCCAACGGGTGGCTGTCCTGCGAGGCATCGTTGATCAGCGCATTATCGGCAACCGCCGGTTCCCATAAATAAACGTTGTCGATCCATTGGTGGCGCTCCTGCTCACCGAGAATATTGAGGGCCGTGAGTACCACGCGCGCGCCCAGCGAGTGGCTGATGATATTGATGGCAATGCCTGCTTCATCAAGCTGTTCAAGCAAAGCGACCAACCGCCGCCCTGCTGCCATCGCATTGAGTTCGGCCTGGAAGAAGTCGACGCTGCCCGTATCGCCAAACCAGGCGATGCCTACCATGCGGGTGTAGGGTCGCCAGTCTTCTTCGGTCATCCCCGCCGCACGGTTGAGCTGATGTTCCATGTGAACGAACCAGTTATAGGCGCCGCTGCCGTTGCAATATTCCTCACGGTATTCATCCGGCCTATTTTCGGTCGGCGTATGATAGAGATTGTTCGCTATCTTTCCTCTAGTGACAGGTACTTGGATATCCACCTTGTCGATATCTTGAAAAATGGTGGCGCCACTGGCCGTATGGGCAGTGGTTAATATCGGTTTCGCACTGATATCGCTGCGTTTCTCCCAGGAGGCAAACGCGCCATACTGACCCAGCGGCACATTGTAGCCATGCAAGAACAGCGTGGCGTTGTTGCCCGCCAAACGCAGCTGTTCCAGTTGTTCATCACTCAGTAAGTCGGCCTCGGGTGAGGTCATTTCATCGCGCAGATTGAGGCTGATAGGCGGAGGCAAGTAGGTGGCCTGGATCGTCGTTTCATCCATAGCAATATCGACTTCCGGAGGCGCCGCCGCTGCTCGGCATGGATCCAGCGGCTCATCGTTGACTGCCACCAAATGCTGACCATGGGCATCCATTAGTTGCCAAGCGACCTTGTTAGGCGCTGCCCCTTCATGACGACTTACGCCCTCGGCATCAATGGTAGCGTCGACGGTCTTTCCGGCAGAATCAACTAACCTGACGCTTGTGCCTTCCGGTAGATAACGCCCCAGCGTATCGCGATGCACAATCAAGACGGTAACGCCCACGCTACAGTGGGCAGGCATCGTGACGCCCGACAGGCTTGTTCGGCTGGGCTGTAATCGCGGGGGCGAGAGGGTTTCGGTCATCGGGGGTCACCATCAGTTTCTGCTAAAGGAGCTTGCTCATTGACCAGCGTTTGCAACTCATCCAGCAGTGCCTGCCGGGAACCCTTATGTGCCTTCAGTTGCTGCATATGACTTGGCGAGAGCAGCGCAAGATAGTCTGACGCGGCAAGGAGGCTGCACCCTTCCCAGCGCGCAGATTCCGTCGTAAAAGGCAGCGCTTCCATTTGCTGGAGCCATTGCTGCACGAGCGAAGTTGAAAGGCCATGATCACTGGCCAGCTGCTGGCAGAACGCTTGATCCCGGGTCCGTTGCAGGGCCTGTTCGTGGTCAGCTGTCAAGATGAACTTGCCCAGCGGTTCATCACCAGGCGCTGGTGAGTCAAGCCGCCATGCCTCACCGTTGGCAACGCCCTTCATGGCGATGACCGGGCCCAGCAGTGCGTGAGTTTCACCCTCGGTCAATACACTGGGCAACCCGGCATATAGCCGTGAATCAGCATAACGAAACAGGGCAGGAGGCCCTGTTGGCCGCTCGACATGGGTTAATTGCCGGTAATGCGCAGCGACTTGCGAAAGGGTTGCATCGCTATGCAGCGCAATCGCGGCACCCTGCTGTACCCAACGTGATGCAGTTTCATGGGCGCTAGCCGTTGAAAAGCTCATCAGGATTGGCCCTTGTTGCGCATGCTGGGCGTAGGCCGTTTGCAAATACAGCTGCTCGTAGGCGGGGCGTTCGTCTATTTCGAACATTTGCCGCAGCAGCTGTGGATAGAGTGCCAAGTCGATCAAATAGAAAACCGATAACGGGAGCGTGCTTAGCGACATGGGCACTGATCCCCCAAGGCGCATTGATGAACATTATCGCTGCTGCCGTCCTTCAGCCGTTGGCATACCTCAACCACCGCGGCACCTTGCAAGGCAGCCGTCATCAGTTGGTCTTGCTGCAAGGGGGCAATGCGCTCATGGCGCTCGGTTGCTACATGCCCTGGCAATAGGGCATCAATTACCGCCTGCCCACTTCCCACACCGGGGCTACCCCCAGAGTTGATCTTGACCTGAGCACCAACGATGGTAATCCCGCTAGGATCAAGTTTGACGAAGCTTCCCCCAGCCTTGAGGGTGATTTCTGCCCCGGCATCAATCACCGTTTTGCCGCCAGATTTTTGATGCACTTCCCGTCCTGCTTCCAGCAGGTGCGCTCGGCCGATCTTTTCGTGGCGGGTGCCGTCGATGATCAGGTGGTCGTCGCCGTCTACCTTCGTATGGCGGTTGTTATGCACCGTGTGGTGATCGTCGCTATCGATCTCGCTGATGCGGTCGTTATGCACCTTGAGGTGGCTGTCGCGGCGGATTTCTTCAGTGCGGTCGTTGAGGGTTAATAACTCCAGGTCTTTCTGGGCGTGGAGCCATATCTGTTCTTCGCCCGCTTCGTCTTCAAAGCGCAGCTCGTTGAAGCCCTCGGCCTTGTGGCTTTGGGTGCGCAGCACCGTGCGGGTTTTGTGTTCCGGCAGCGGGTAGGGCGCGGTATTCACCGCGTGGTAGGTACGCCCGGTAACCAGCGGCTGATCCGGGTCGCCTTCCAAAAACGAGACGATGACTTCGTGGCCAATGCGCGGAATGGCAATACTGCCATAGCCGCCGCCAGCCCAGCCCTGGGCGACGCGAACCCAGCAACTTGCCGTGTCGTTGGGTTCGGCGTAGCGATCCCAGGGGAACTGTACTTTGACCCGGCCGTGCTCGTCGCAGTGAATTTCTTCGCCGTCGGGGCCGACCACAAAGGCGACCTGGGGGCCATCGACGCGGGGTTTAGGGTTGGGCGTGGCCCGCCAGGGGGCATCGCCGGGAATCAGCGTGACCTGGTTGTGGTAGCGGGTCATACCGGCTGAATCACTTTGCGTTATGCCGTCTTCTTCCAGCGCCTGGGGCTGCTCGCCGACGTGGCGTACTTCAATGGCCTGCCAGTCGCGGTTGAGGCTGTCGGTGTCGTGGTCGGTCAGGCTAAAGCGCAGGCCGGGGGCCAGTTCGGGGAGATCGCTTTCGGCACTGGCAGTGATGGCTTCACGACGCAGCTGTTCCAGGCGAATACGCGTAAACGGCTCGCCGGAGGCGTCCTGCTTGTAGCGGCCGGGGTAGTCGTAGTGTTCGTAATCCACCTGCTGGCCGTGCTGCTCGACGTCCCGGCCCAGATGGTCATGCAACTGCGCGTAGGCGGGGTTCTTGAAGCTGTAATCCTTGAGCGTGGCGGACGAGCTTGCCACCCTCGCGGTATGGCTGAATTTGCGCACATGGCGCATGGGCGCGGTACCGCCTGCGCGGCTGTGATAGCTGCGCTCGCCTAGGCTAGTGAGTAGCTGCGGGTCGTCGGCAAACACCAGCCGATGGGCGCCGCCGTCGCGTTCTTCAAATTCATGGAAATAAAACAGCCCCTCTTCGGCGGCCAGGCGCTCGATAAAGGCGAGGTCGGTCTCGCGGTACTGCACGCAGTACTCGCGCTCGGCAAGCTCGCGGGTGACCGCAAAAGCCACGTCGCGGATGCCGCGCTCGTCGCACAGCGTATTGATGATGGTGAGCGGGTCGACTTTCTGGAAGATGCGCGAATTGTGGCGCAGGGAAAGCCGCCACAGCCCCGGGCGCAGCACCAACGAGTAGAAGGTGCGGCGGTGGCCGCGGTCGCCCCGGCCAAATTCGCTGACGATGCCGTGCACCCGGCGTAGAGGTTCGCCGTCCTGCCAGATCGTCAGTGACGCCTCGCGATCCAGCAGTTCGGCGGCGTCCAGGCTGCCGTCGCGGCTGGCCAGGTTAAGCGCCAGCTCGAAAGGTTGGGAGAGCGCTTCGCGGTGGGTGAAGTCGATCACCGCCACGTCATCCACCCCCGGAAGTGTCAGGATGAATTGCAAACCTGTCTTATCCGCCCCCAGCCTTTCAGACATAACCCCGCTCCCTGGATCGTCAACTGCTAATACAAGCGATCAGAATAGCGAGCCAGGGGCGAAGCACAACCTTTTAAGGGTAAGTCACAGCGATCTCTTACACGGTATAGGAAATGGCTTACAAATAACCTATTTCAAGGGCGCTTTTAGTCTTCTTCCTGTTTCTGGTGAACCATTACCCTTCTTTGGGCCCCACCACATGCTTCACTTCCAGGTAGGCACTCAATCCCCAGGGGCCCAGTTCACGGCCAATGCCGCTGCGCTTGAACCCGCCCCAGCCGGTTTCGGGGAGTACCAGCTGCTCGCTGTTGTACCAGATGCTGCCCGCTTTTAGCTGGCGGCCAATGCGTTTTGCCCGCTCCGGATCGCCGCTGATCACCGTAGCGGCCAGCCCAAAGTCGCTGTCGTTGGCAAGCTGGATGGCTTCGGCTTCGCTTGCCACGCTGTGCCCACAGAGCACGGGGCCAAAAATCTCCTCCTGCCACAGGCGGCTTTTCAGCGGTACGTCGCGGTAAAGCGTGGGCGCCAGGAAGTAGCCTTGCGCGGGCAGCGTACGATGCTTGCCGTCGCGCACGACCGTTAGGCCTTCCTGTTTAGCCAGGTCAACATAGCCTTGAACAACGTCGCGCTGCTTGGCGCTGGTCATCGGGCCCAGGTCGATACCTTCCGCCAGCGGATCACCCAGCGTCAGCGCATCCATGCGCTCGGCAAGCGCCGCGTAGAGCGCTTCGGCTACATCTTCGTGGACCAACAACCGCGAGGTCGCCGAACAGATCTGGCCGGCGTTGAAATAAATGCCCGCCATGACCCAGTCGGCGGCCTGTTCAGGGTCGGCGTCTTCCATCACCAGAATCGGCGACTTTCCGCCCAGTTCCAGGGAGACGCTGGCGGTACGGGCGCTTGCCGCCTGCATGACTGCTTCACCGACGCGATTGCTGCCGGTAAAGGAAATTTTATCCACGTCAGCATGATGGGTCAGCGGTGCACCAATGCCCTCACCGTCACCGTTTAGAAGGTTGAGCACCCCAGCAGGCAGGCCAATCTCCAAGGCTATTTCTGCAAGCACCCGCTCGGGAAGCGGCGTGACTTCGGACGGTTTGAGCACCGCGGTACAGCCGGCCGCCAGGGCGGGCGCCAGCTTCCAGGCACTGGTCACCAGCGGGAAATTCCAGGGCGCAATCAGCCCTACCACGCCGACCGGATCGTGATAGGTACGTGCCTCAACGCCCTCCATTTCCACGCTGACCAATTCGCCCTGGCGGGCATCCAGCGCCCTCGCCTGCCCGGCGTAGTAGCGGTAGCAGGCAATGGCATCGTCGAGGTCGATGCCCGCTTCTGCCAGCGGCTTGCCGTTGTTGGTGGCCGAAAGCACCATGAGCGCTTCCCGACGGGCTTCCAGCGCATCGGCAAACCCCTCAAGGTAGTTCGCCCGTGCGGCTCCGCCCAGCGCCTGCCAGGTGGGCTGCGCCCTTTGCGCGGCTTGAACGGCAGCGTCTACATCCGCAGCATCCCCGGCAGTGACCTGAGCAATGCGCTCTTCACGATAGGGATTCATCACGTCGAGCAGACGCGTGCCTTTGGAGGCAACCCATTGATTGTTAACAAACTGTTTATCTAACAGTGCTGGATGGTCTGCGCTTGAGGAAGTAGGCACCTGGGTGACTCCTTTAAAGGTCGTGTTGGCGAAGCCAGTCATCGATGAGCTTTTTGAGATGCTGGCCGCTAAAGCTGGGGAAATGGCCGCCATGTACGGTGCGAACAGGCAGCTTGTGCAGCCGCCGCATGCTGGCGGCGTAGTCGATAAGATCGCTGTGCCAAAGGTCTTCAATGAGCGGTCCATCGTAAATCAGATCGCCCGAAATCAGCGTCTGGGTGGCTGCCTCCCAAAGTGCGATACCGCCGGGGGAGTGACCCGGGGTATGGACCACCTCCCACTGACGATTGCCCAGGTCCAGCATGTCGCCATCCGCCAGCGGGCACACCTGTTGCGGTGCCGTGATGCGGTAGCGGCTGTGCGAATAAGGCTTGGCAGGCAGCGCCTCAAACATATCATCGTTGAGAAACTGGTCAGCCAGGGTGCGCGTGTTGTCGGGTGAGGCCAGGATGTCCGCCTCGGCGGCATGCACATGACAACAGCCAAACTCGTGGGCGGCGCCAATATGGTCAAAGTGCGTGTGGCTGGCCACCGCCAACAGGTCACGCTCGGCAAGCTGCGCCACGTGCTGGCGTAGCGGCACCGCACCCAAACCAAAGTCCACGACCATGCCCCGCTTGCTACCCTGAACATGCCAGATATTGCAGCGATAGAACGGCTTGATCCACGGCTCGTCAATCAGGGTGATACCGTCCGCCTTGGAGGCGGTACGGTACCACTGCTGTTCGTTAATACGTGTCAGCCTCATGCCGTTGCTCGCTGGGTAATGGCCACTTTACTGACAACGTAATAAAGCACGCCGGTAATCACAAACACCGGTAGCGAGGCCCCGAAGTCCAACGGTGCCACCCAGTTCCAGTAGTAAGCCAACATGGCCCCGACCGCATAGCTGCCCAGGGCGAACCAGTTAAAGGCGGGGAGGCTCTCAGCGCCATGAATCAACTGAGCCGATGTGTAGCGATGGCGACCCAACAGGAAGTAGTCCACGATCATCAGTGAAAAGGCAGGAATAAAGACGCTGCCAATAATCAGCAGAAAATTCTGAAACTGATCGAGAATACCAGGGATCAACGCACCCACCACCGACACAACGCCAATGATCAGCGCAGGCTTCCAGAACGGCACCTTGGGCCGCACGCTCATGAACGAAAGCGTCGCGCTGTAGACACACATCACGTTGGTGGTCAGCACCGAGAAGAAAATCACCAGCGCCGCCGGCAGCCCAAACCCAAAACCGCTCAGCAGGGCCGTGGGATCGTAGGTCTGCTCCATGCCTTCGGCGATGGAAAGCGCCGAGACCGTTGCGCCCAGCCCCATGGCAATCAAGGTGGCGGTGACATAGCCGCCCCAGGTGCCGACGACCGCTGCCTTCAACGTACGGCAGTGGCGATTGTAGTCTGCCGCAAGGGGGATCCAGGAAAACGCGGTGGCCACCACAATATCGAAAATCACACCGCCGCCCAGCACGCCTTCCGGCTCCAGCCGGGTAATGCTCGGCAGGTCGTAATGACGGTTGAGCGCGAACAGTACCACCGCCGATAGCCCGACCATTAACAACGCCGCGATTTTTTCGACCTTTTCAATACCCAAGTGGCCACGAAGCGCGATAAGCACCACCAGCGATTCACATAGCACCGTAAATAGAGCCACATTGGAGTAGCCTGTCAGGCTTTCCACGGCGTAATCCAGGCTCATGCCGGCGAGCAGCGCCTGGATCCAGCTCCAGGCAATCAGCGCCAGCAGGTTCACCCAGGCGGGAAAAAAAGCTCCTTTTCTACCGAAGGTACCGCGCGCGAGCACCATGGTGGTCATACCGGTCCGCTGGCCCATCACCCCGATCAACACCAGCGGTATGATGCCGATTGCCGAACCGATCAAGATCAGCAGCATGGCATGCTGAAAAGTCAGGTCAGGGACTAAAAACATGCCGGTCAGGATGGTGGTGACCACCACATTGGCGCCGAGCCACAGCGCAAAGGTTCCCGGCAGCCCAAGGCTGTGTTCAACGTCGTCGGCAGACAGGGTGTCCTGGCCGAGCACATGATTATTCTTCATTGTTATCTCCAGTTGATATCAAGCTTTTCTGCCAGGCAGCGGCATCTATTTCGATCAGTATGGGTCCGTTCGTTTCGCGGTTGGCGAGCGCGCTGGCGAGTTCGGCGGGGCTTTCCACCAAGGCGCCAGGGCAGCCAACGCTTTCGGCCAGGGTGAGGAAGTTGGGTGCCTGAATATCCACGCCCAGGCGCGCCACGCCATTGGCATCCATATAGCGACGAATCTCCTCATAGCCTGCGTTGTGCCAGAGCACGATGACGATTGGCAGACGCTCTTCTACGGCCGTTGCAAGCTCGGAGAGGGTAAACATCACTCCGCCATCGCCTACCAAAGCCACCACCGGTAGATCGGGGCGACCCAGCTGTGCGCCCAGCGCCGCTGGCAGCCCATAGCCCAAGGTGCCGTAGCCGGTTGAGGCATTGAAGTAGCGCCTGGGCGCCGGCTGGCTGACCAGATGATTGCCGGCATACACGGGTGCGGTGGAATCGCCCACCAGAATGGCCTCAGGCAGATACTCGGCAAGCGTTGCAAACAGCGGCACAAAGCCGCTGAAGGACGGGTCGTTGGATAAATTCAGCGCGCTCAATACGGCAGCGGTTCGCTGAGAACCCTGGTGATTCAGGCGCTCAGGGAAGTGGTTAAGTAGCAGCTCCAAGCTGCGGCCTGCATCACCCACCAGTCCAAGCGTTACGCGCTGGTTGCGCACCAGTTGTTCAGGATCGAGATCGATACGGATCAGCGTGCCATTGAGGTGAAAGCCACCGTCAAACACCACGTCGTAATCGGTCTCGCCAAGCTCGGTGCCCACCGCCAGAATCACATCGGCATTGGCCGCCAGCTCGCGTACCGCAGGCAACGCTGCATTGGCCCCCAAATCCAGCGGGTGATCACGGCCCAGCAGGCCTTTGGCGTTGATGGTAGTCACCGTGGGGGCATCAAGCCTGTCAACGAATGCCCGCGCCGCTTCCGGTGCAGCCACGCAGCCACCGCCTAATAGCACTAAAGGCTGCTTCGCCGCATGTAACAAGCGAGCGGCCTCGGCAAGCCCTTCTGGGTCGGGCGCGGCCCGGTAAAGCGTTGGCGCCTGCCAGGAAGCCGGTGCTTTTACCGGCGCGTTGAACAGATCGATGGGGATTTCGATATGCACCGGGCCCGGGCGAGCGCCGTTGAACACCGCAAAAGCGCGGGCCAGCACTTCGGGTAGCGTAGTGGCGTCCAGCAGGGTGTGGCTGAACCGCGCCACGCCGCTGATCATCTGCTGCTGGCTGGGCAGCTCGTGCAGCCGCCCTTGGCCCATGCCCAGCGTATCGCGACGATTCACGCTTGAGATCACCAGCATGGGGACCGAGTCCGCCAGGGCCTGGCCCATGGCGGTGGCGATATTGGTCATTCCCGGCCCGGTGATAATCAGACATACCCCCGGCTGGCCACTGGCCCTGGCATAGCCATCGGCCATAAACCCCGCGCCCTGCTCATGGCGCGGGGTGACATGCTGTACATCGCTGCCTTCCAGCCCACGGTAAAGCTCCACCGTATGCACACCGGGAATGCCGAACAATGTCCTCACGCCGTAGGTATCGCGCAGCAGACGGATCAGTAGCTCGGCGCAGGTCAGGGTCGTTGCCGTTCTCTCATTGGCATTGCTCATTGCAGGCCCCTTAAAAGAAAAACGCATGGGCCATGAAGGCAATGATCGGCAGCGTAATAGCGGTACGCAGCAGGAAGATCGCCACCAGCTCCCAGAGCTTGATGGGGATTTTCGACTTAAGCAGCAGCGCACCGATTTCCGACATGTAGATCAACTGGGTGAGCGACAGGCAGGCAATCACAAAGCGGGTGAGTTCGCTTTCAATATTGGTCGCCAGCACCGCGGGCAGGAACATATCGGCAAAGCCCACCAGGGTGGCGGGTGCCGCAGCTTCTGCCTCGGGAATTCGCAGCAGCTCGAGCACCGGCACCATGGGGTAGGAAAGCCAGGTAAACAGCGGGGTAAACTCAGCAAGGATCAGTGCCACCGTGCCAATGGCAAACACCAGGGGAAGCAGCGCCAGGAAAATATCCATCACGTTGATCAATGCCAGGCGCGCCAGTTTACGGGGCCCAGGAGCGCCGGCGGCGCGATTGGTGGCCTGAATCAAGCTGTAACGAAACAGGCCCACTTTTTCCGTGGGTTCTTCCCTCAACTGGCAGCCCACGGGCTCGTAATAGTCATTGGATTTGCGCGACAGCGGCGGCAAGCGGGGCACAATCACCGCCGCGATCAAGCCGGAGACCACCACCGTGAAGTAGAACTGCACAAACAGGTGGTTGATATCCACAAAGCTGGTGACGAGCAGCGCAAACGCAATCGACACCACGGAAAAGTTGGTGGCAATGACCGAGGCTTCACGGCGGTTGTAGAAGCCCTGCTCGTACTGCTGCGTGGTGATCAGTACGCCGACGGTACCCGACCCCATCCAGGAGGCGGTGGCGTCGATGGCGCTGCGTCCCGGCAGGTTAAAAATTATCCGAAATGGCTTACGTACCAGGCTGCCGATGAATTCCATAAAGCCGAACTCGACCAGAAACGGCAGCAGCAGCGCGGCAAAGAAAAAGAAGGTGAGCAGCACCGGCGCCAGGTCATTGAGCATCACGCCACCGGTAAAGGAAGCGGTGACGAACTCAGGCCCGAACTGGAAATAGGTCATCACGGCAAAAATCGCACCGAGGATGCGCATCGCAAGCCATAACGGCCCGACGTGAAACATCTCGTGCAACACGCCTTTCTCTGCCCAGCCAGGGCGCGCCACCTTGGCGTAAAGCGTCGCCACCACCGATAGGCAGAGCACCACTACCGCAATCGCCGGCAGTGCCGAGCCCAGTAGGCTCTGCAAACTATCGGCCATGAGCCCCATGCCGATGTTAATGGTGTCACCTACTTGAAAGGGCACCAAAAACAACAGCACCCCGATCAAGGAGGGGATTAAAAACTTAATGAGATGACGCCGTTGGATAGGTGCATCGGCGCTTGGCTCGTCTAGCTGCACATGCGAGGACATAGGTTCACCTGTATTGAGGTTTATTGGAGGTGAGCTGGCGATTCCTGAAGCGGTGACGCGCACCACTTCTTACCTTATTTATCCACTGCGCCTTGTTAGGTCGGCGCTTGTCACTCAAAGCTGACTGATAAACGCTTTAATCGCTGCGCTTTACGCCCGGCAGTACGCAGAGCATTTCGTACAGCAGCGTAGCGCCCATCAGCGCGGTGTTGCCGCTGGCATCGTAGGGCGGCGACACTTCCACCAGGTCGCAACCGACAATATTCAAGCCCGTGGCGCCCCGCACGATCTCCAGCCCCTGGGTCGAGGTCAGTCCACCCATTTCCACCGTGCCGGTGCCGGGTGCAACAGAAGGATCCAAACCGTCAATATCGAAACTGATATACACCGGCATATCGCCCATCTGCTCGCGCACCTCTTTCATCAGTGGCGCCAGTGAGCGATACCAGCACTCTTCGGCGGGCACGACGCGAAAGCCCTGGTCGCGACACCAGTCAAAATCCTCGGCGGCGTAGCCGGTGCCGCGCAGGCCGATCTGCACCACCTTGCCGTGAGCCAATAGGCCCTCTTCCTGCGCACGGCGAAATGGCGTGCCATGGGCAATCGGCTCGCCGAACATGTGCTCATTCACATCCGCATGGGCGTCGATATGGATCAGCCCGACCGGGCCGTGCTTTTTGGCGATGGCGCGCAGCACCGGCAACGTCAGGGTATGTTCGCCGCCCAGGGTCAGCGGAATGCAGTCGTGTTTCAGCACGTCGTCATAGAAGGCGGTGATGATGTCGACGCTTTTCGGCAGATGAAATGTGTTGATCGGCACGTCGCCGATATCAGCCACCTGCAGGCTTTCAAAGGGCGCGGCGCGGGTCGCCATGTTGTAAGGGCGCAGCATGCGCGACTCGTCACGGATCTGGCGCGGCCCAAGCCTCGTGCCGGGCCGATTCGAGGTGCCGATGTCCATGGGAATACCGATAAACGCCGCATCCAAACCCTCGGCGGTGTCTTGGGTGGGCAGGCGCATCATGGTGGCAGGGCCTGCAAAACGCGGCATGGTATTGCCGCCCAACGGCTGGTTAAACTGCGACATCGTCATCTCCCTGGAATTGTTTTCTTACTCATCTCGTAACGGTGTTGCATAGACCATGCCAAGTCACCGATGCCGACAAAGCGCTGTGCATGCCGACCATTTGATGCAAAAATGACTCAAACGACCCCGCAATCAATTCATAAATGAATCATCGATTCATTTATGAATCACTGACCGATCGCCGCCGGCGCTGAGTGACAGGCAATGAGCGAAATAGACAGGCGCGTACTGGAAACCATTGTGGAAACCGCCAACGACCACTTTTTCATCGTCGGCGGCGACGGTCAGGTGCTGGATGTCAGCCCGGGTGCCGAGGCCGTTTATGGGGTGTCTCGTGACGAGTTGCTATCGAGCAGCGTCCAACAGCTCCAAGCGGCCGGCGTGCTCAAGCCATCGATCACGCTGGAAGTGATGCGTACCCGTCGCCCGGCCCAGTTGATGCAGGTGACCGGAACGGGTCGACGGGTGATTGCCGAAGCCTATCCCGTCTTTGTTAAGGGCAAGCTTGAACGCGTCATCAGTCGGTCACGGGATTTAACCGACCTGCAACTGCTTCAGGACGAATATGCGCTGCTGCAGAAACGCTTCAGCGACCACTTGAAGCGCAGTCAGGCTGCGCCGGATGCCGAGGAACAGGCACTGGACGACGCACTGGATGACCTGCAGGTTAGAAGCCATGTGATGCGCGAAGTGGCCTTGCTGCTCAAACGCGTCGCGCCCTCGGACGCCAACGTCCTGATGCTCGGCGAATCAGGCGTGGGGAAAACCGCCTTTGCCAAACAGCTGCACCGCTGGAGCCAGCGCTGTGACGGCCCCTTTATCGACGTCAACTGTGGGGCGATTCCCGAAAACCTGTTTGAGTCCGAGATGTTTGGCTACCAACCCGGTGCCTTCAGCGGCGCCGCGCGGCAGGGCAAGGCGGGGCTTTTGGAGCAGGCCGAAGGGGGGACGCTGTTTCTGGATGAAGTTGGCGAGCTGCCGCTGTTGATGCAGACCAAACTGCTCAAGGTGATCCAGGATGGCAGCTTGACCCGGCTGGGCGATACGCGCTCGCGCCGCGTCGATTTCCGCCTGGTGGTGGCCACCAATCAGGATCTCGGCAAACAGGTGGAAGCCGGTCGGTTTCGTCTGGATCTTTATTACCGCTTGAACGTCATCCCCATTACGTTACCGCCGTTGAGAGACCGCCGCGAAGACATTCCTGACCTGGTCGATGCCTGTCTGGCACGGCTGAACCAGCGCTACGGGCGCCATAAGATTTTGGGCAACCAGGTATGGTCGACGCTGATGGGCAGCGAATGGCCCGGCAACGTGCGCGAGCTGGAAAACTGGCTGGAAAGGGCCTGGCTGTCGAGTCCCACCGACCAGATCGAGGTGCCCGCCTTCCAGCCTCATGCCGAACAGGACGCCACCCGCATGCCGAGCGTTCACCCGTCACCGGCAAGCTCACCGATCGCTCCTCAGGAAACCCTCAAGCAGTATCTGGAACGGCTGGAACGCGAAGCACTGTTACAGCTCAGCTCCACGCTGCCCAGCACCTACGCCATCGCCGAACGACTCGGCATCAGCCAGTCCAGCGTCGTCCGGCGTCTGCAGCGCTACGGCATCAAAGTCGCCAAGTGATTTTCGCTTGACACAACTGCTGTCATCAACCATCCATGTAAGTGTCACGCAGTTGCAACACCTTCAACACAAGCTGGATCAATAACAACCAACAGCCGGTGATGTGTGTGCTATGCCAAATCAATCGCGAATCCGCCTGGATCGCGTCACCAAGCGCTGGGACGCGACCGCCGCTGTCGATAATATTTCCTTCGACGTTACCCCGGGGCAGTTTGTCATTCTGCTGGGCCCGTCGGGCTGCGGTAAATCCACCACGCTGCGCATGATCGCGGGTCTCGAAGAGGCCAGCGACGGACGCATCCATATCGGTGATCGCGACGTCACCCGCCTGCCGCCCGGGGATCGCGGGCTGAGCATGGTGTTCCAGTCCTACGCGCTGTTCCCGCATCTCAGCGTGGCCGACAATATCGTGTTTGGCCTGCGCAGCCGCAAGGTGCCCAAAGCCGAGCAGCGTGAACGGCTGGCCAAGGTGGCCGAGCTCGTCGACCTCACCGCCTACCTACACCGCAAACCCGCGCAACTTTCCGGCGGCCAGCGCCAGCGGGTGGCGCTGGCCCGCTCGGTGATCTCCGAACACCCCATCTGCCTGATGGACGAGCCGCTTTCCAACCTGGACGCCCGACTGCGCAGCGATATGCGCCGGGAGATCAAGGCGCTGCAAAGCCGCCTGAACATGACGGTGATCTACGTCACCCACGACCAGGTCGAAGCCATGAGCATGGGCGACCGTGTGATTCTGATGCAGCACGGCCAGATCGTGCAGGACGGCACGCCCGACGAGCTTTACAACCGCCCCGCCAGCGCCTTCGCTGCCAGCTTTATCGGCAGCCCGGCCATGAATCTGCTGCCGCTGGTGGCCGGCGAACACGGCGCCGTGATTGAAAGCGAGCCGAGCACCCCGGTCGCCCCGCGCGACGCCGCCGGTGGCCAACTGGGCATTCGCCCGGAGGATATCGACCTGCGCCCGGCAGACGCCCCCGGCGTACCGGCCACGGTGCTCAGCGATGAATACCTGGGCGCCGATACCATTGCCCACCTGGCGGTCGGCGATCATACCTTGAGGGTCCGCCTGAGCGGTCGCCACGCGATTACCGGCCAGCCATGCCGAATCGGATGGTCGCCGGGGGCCGCGCACCTCTTCGCTGCCGACGGCCTGCGCCGGGACGACCTGGCCGCTTACGATTTACCCCCCACGACTGCCCCGCAAAGCAATTCATCCGTCGATGCATCACACGCCGACACCCGCCATTCCCAGCTCAATCCCCAACGTTGAGGAACCACCCCATGCGTGCTCGTATTCCGTTTGCTCTTTCCGCCCTCGCCGCCGGCTTGCTAAGCGCTGGCCAGGCCGCTGCCAACGACCCTGTCGAATTGACCATGTACTACCCGGTCGCAGTAGGCGGCGCGCTCACCGACGTGGTCGACGACCTGGTCGATGAGTTTGAAAGCGAACACCCCGACATCGACGTGGAAGCGATCTACGCCGGCAACTACGACGACACCCGCGTGCGCGCGATGTCGGCGATGGAAGCCGACGACACGCCGCAGCTGTCAGTGATGTTCTCCATCGACCTGTATGAACTGCTTGAGCAGGACGCAGTTGTGGCCTTCGACGATCTGGTGGAAAGCGACGAAGAACGCGAATGGCTCGACAGCTTCTACCCCGGCCTGATGGAAAACGGCCAGGTGGATGGCAAGACCTACGGCATTCCCTTCCAGCGCTCGACCATTGTGCTGTTCTGGAACAAGGACGCCTTTGAAGCCGCCGGACTCGACCCTGAAACACCCCCCGAGAACTGGGAAGAAATGGCCGAGATGGCCGCCACCGTTCGCGAAGCCTCCGACGAGGAGCAATGGGGTGTCATGGTGCCCTCCACCGGCTACCCCTACTGGATGTTCCAGGCCTTCGCGTTTCAGAACGGCCATCGGCTGATGAGCGACGACGGTACCGAGGTCTATTTCGACGATACCGCCGCCGTCGAAGCGCTTGAATACTGGGTGTCGCTGGCCAGCGAGCACGATGCCATGCCTGAAGACACCATCGAGTGGGGCACGCTGCGCCAGAACTTTATCGAAGAATCAACGGCCATGATGTGGCACACCACCGGCAACCTGAGCGCCGTGCGTAGCGAAGCGGATTTCGACTTTGGCGTCGCCATGCTGCCCATGAAAACCCAGCGCGGCAGCCCCACCGGCGGTGGCAACTTCTACGTCTTTAAGGACGCCAGCGAAGAAGAGCAGCGCGCGGCCATGACCTTCATCCGCTGGATGACCGCGCCGGAACGCGCCGCCGACTGGTCGATCGAGACCGGCTATATGGGCGTCAGCCCCGCTGCCTACGAGACCGAGACACTGCGCGATTACGTTGAAGATTTTGCGCCCGCAGCGGTGGCCCGCGATCAGTTGGAACACAGCACGGCAGAGCTATCCACCTACCAGGGTGGCCGCGTGCGCCGCGCTCTGGACAACGCCGTGCAGGCCGCCCTGACCGGACAGATGACGCCCGAAGAAGCGCTCACCCAGGCACAGCAGGAGGCCGAGGCAGTGCTTCGCCGCTACGCCCGCTAAGGCGCATCAACATGTTCGCCGGGGGACGCCCCGGCTTTTTCCAACTCGCGGTGATCCACCATGACCTTGACCGCCCACGGCAAAATGCAGCTTTACGGTGCGCTGTTGTTACTGCCTGCCGCCGTCCTGCTGGCTGCTTTCGCCTATCTGCCCACGATCATGACCGTCATCAACAGCCTTTTTCTTCCAGGCTTTCGCGGCGAGCCCGCCGCGTTTGTCGGGGTCGAGAACTATCAGGTGCTGTTTGACGACCCGACGTTCTGGAAGGTGGCGCGTAATAATCTGCTCTATGCGCTGGGCACCATTCCTACCTCCATCGCCTTGGCGCTGGGCATGGCGCTGTTCGTCAACGGCAAGCTGCCGGGGCGCGGCTTCGTGCGCATGGCGTATTTCACACCGACCATCCTGCCGATGATCGCCGCCGCCAATATCTGGATGTTTTTCTACGCGCCGCAAATCGGTCTGTTTAACAAGCTGCTCGGCGCGCTGGGGTTTTCCGGCGTCAACTGGCTGGGTGACCCGGGCGTGGCGCTCGGCTCGGTGATCGTCATGTCGGTGTGGAAGGAAGCCGGCTTTTTCATGATCTTCTACCTGGCGGCGCTGCAAAGCATTCCGCCGGAACTCAAGGAGGCCTCCGACCTGGAAGGCACCAGCCGCTGGAGCTTCTTCAGGCGGGTCACCTTTCCGCTGCTGATGCCGACGACGCTGTTCGTGCTGATCAACGCGCTGATCAACGCGGTCCGGGTGGTGGATCACCTGTTCATCCTGACCAAGGGCGGACCCAACAACGCCACCAACCTGCTGCTCTACTACGTCTACGAGAATGCGTTTTCGTTCTTTGATCGCACCACGGCGGCGACCATCACGGTGGTCATTCTGCTGGTGCTGGCGGTGGTGGCCACACTGAAGTTCACGATTCTCGACCGCAGGACGCATTATCAATGATGAATCAAACAACGACTTATGCGCCTCGCTCTCGTTACCTTTCAGTGCCGTCGCTCGACACGGTCGCGGCATGGCTGCTGGCGATCATCTGGGTGTTTCCGTTGCTGTACGCCTTCTGGGCCGCCTTTCATGCCAGCGAGTTCATGGTCAATTTTGAGTTCCTGGCGCCGCTGACGCTTGAGAACTTCGTCAACGCCTGGACCCAGGCGCCCTTTGCCCGCTACTACCTCAATACCTTTGCGCTGGTCACCGGCGTGGTATTGGCCCAGTTTGTGGTGTGTACCCTGGCGGCGTTTGCCTTTGCGCGCTTTCCGGTACCCGGCAAAAACGTACTGTTCATGCTGGTGCTGATTCAGCTGTTCGTGTTCCCCGAAGTGCTGATTGTCGAAAACTACCGCATCGCCAGCGGGCTGGGATTGATCGACACCATCACCGGGATTGGCCTGCCCTACGTGGCCAGCGCCTTTGGGATTTTTCTGCTGCGCCAAACGTTCAAGACCATTCCCCGGGAGCTTGAGGACGCCGCGCGTATCGAAGGCTGCGGCTGGCTTGCCATTCTCTGGAAGGTCTATGTACCGCTGGCCAAGCCCACCTACCTGGCCTACGGGCTGGTGTCGATCAGCCACCACTGGAATAACTTCCTGTGGCCGCTGGTGGTGACCAACTCAGTGGAAAGCCGCCCTCTGACCGTCGGGCTGGGGGTCTTCTCGGCGCCGGAAACCGGCGTCAACTGGGCGACAGTCAGCGCTGCTACGCTGCTCAGTATCGCTCCACTGCTGGTGGCGTTTCTGCTCTTCCAGCGCCAGTTCGTGCAGTCGTTTTTACGGGCGGGGATTCGCTAGGCAGACGCCCCTCGGGTTTTTCGTGCGACAATCCTCCCTCAGGCACGAGACAAGGAGAGCATTGATGCACGGCGACCCTCACCCGGCAGCCCTCAAGGTGCTGCGGTCGGTATTTGGCTACGACAGCTTTCGCGGCCCGCAGCAGGCAATCATCGAACATGTAATGGCTGGCGGCGATGCGCTGGTGCTGATGCCTACCGGCGGCGGCAAGTCGCTGTGCTATCAGATTCCGGCGTTGCTGCGCGACGGCACCGCGATTGTGATCTCGCCGCTGATCGCGCTGATGCAGGATCAGGTGGCGGCACTTCAGCAGAACGGGGTCAAGGCGGCCTACCTCAACTCCAGCCTTGATTACCATGAGGCGGTCGAGGTGGAAAACCGCCTGCGGGCGGGTGAGCTGGATCTGTTGTACGTCGCGCCCGAGCGGCTGGCCACACCGCGTATGCAGACGCTGCTGGAACAGGCTCAGATCGCGCTATTCGCCATTGATGAAGCCCACTGCGTTTCCCAGTGGGGGCACGACTTTCGCCCCGAGTATCGCCAGCTCTCCCAGCTTCATCAGCGCTTCCCCCAGGTGCCGCGCATCGCGCTGACCGCCACCGCCGATGTACCCACCCGTGGCGATATCATGGAGCATCTGCAGCTCCAGGAGGCGGCGCTTTATAACAGCGGCTTTGACCGGCCCAACATCCGCTACCATATCGCCGAGAATCAGGGCAACGCCAAAGAACAGCTGCTGCGCTTTATTCGCGAACACCACGACGGCGAGGCAGGTATCGTCTACTGCCTCTCCCGGCGCAAGGTGGAGGAGACCGCCGCCTGGCTGGAACGCCAGGGGCTAACCGCACTGCCCTACCACGCAGGACTCCCCGCCGAGCAGCGCCAGCACCACCAGACCCGTTTTCTGCGTGAAGATGGCGTGGTCGTGGTGGCCACCATCGCCTTCGGCATGGGCATCGACAAGCCCGACGTGCGCTTTGTGGCCCACCTCAATCTGCCCAAGAGCATCGAGGCGTATTACCAAGAGACCGGCCGCGCCGGGCGCGACGGCCTGCCTGCCAACGCCTGGATGGCCTACGGGCTTCAGGACGTGATCACCCTGCGCCAGATGCAGCAGGACTCCAGCGCCGCCGACCAGCAAAAGCGCATCGAACAGCAGAAGCTCGACGCCATGCTGGGGCTGTGCGAGATCATCAGTTGCCGCCGCCAGGCACTGCTCCACTACTTTGGCGATCACCTGGACGCCCCCTGCGGCAACTGCGACAACTGCCTGACCCCGCCCGAGACCTGGGAGGCCACCGTGGCGGCGCAAAAGGCGCTCTCCTGTGTCTACCGCACCGAACAGCGCTTCGGCGTGACCTACCTCGTGGATGTGCTGCTCGGCAAAAGCAACGAGCGCATCACCCGCTTTGGCCACGACCGCCTAAGCACATTCGGCATCGGCAAAGAACTCGCGGCTAACGAATGGAAAGCGCTCTTTCGCCAGCTGATTGCCAGCGGCTTTTTGAGCGTGGACATGGAGGGCCACGGCGGCATCAAGCTCACTGCCAATGCCAAGCCGGTACTGCGCGGCGAACAGAGCCTCACGCTGCGCAAGCCAAGCAACAAACCAAGCAAGGCTAAAACCGCTCGACGGGGCAGCAAAAGCGCCTCAGCGCCCCAGGGCCACGGCCCGCTGTGGGAAGCCCTGCGCCAGCATCGCCGGGAACTGGCCGAGGCTCAGGGCGTACCCGCCTATGTGATTTTCCACGACGCTACCCTGGCCGAACTGGTCGAGCAGAACCCACAAAGTCTGGAGGCATTAGGCGCCATCTCCGGCATCGGCGCGCGCAAGCTGGCGGATTACGGAGAGGGCTTTCTGAACGTCATTCTGGCGCATCAGACAACCGAGCAAGGCAGCTGAAAAGAGTGCGGAGGCAGTATCCACATGTTGATCAGCTGACGGTATTGCGCTAACCATCCCAGTACGGCGGGTCACCAATTCGCGCGAACAAATACTCCAGAAAGGTGGCGACTTTGGATGAGCGCAAACGGTTTTCCGGATATATCGCATGGATGCCCTCTCGGGTCGCTTCACCCAACGCTTCGTGATTTTTCAATATGGGAACCAGCGCTTCCTCGCGCAGGGCATCGAATAACAGCCAGGTAGGAAACAGCACGATGCCCTGGCCCTGTAACGCCGCCTCGACCAGGCTTTCTGCATTATTGCTGTGGAGATTTCCCTTGACCGCATAGCGCTGCGCCGGGGCGTCGGCTGAATCACGGAAATACCACGGCTGCACGCCCCGAGTGCCCTTATAGACCAGGCAGTTATGAGCGCTTAATGCGTCAGGGTGACGGGGTTCGCCGTGCCGAGCGAGATAGGCAGGCGCGGCGCAGGCCACAAAGCGCTGGGTTGCCAGTTGGCGCGCCACCAGGCTCGAGTCGTTAAGCGCGCCGACGCGTATCACGACGTCGGCCCCCTCCTGCACCGGATCGATAAACGCATCGCTCAGCGTAAGTTCGACTTCAACCGCCGGGTGTTCGTCCTGAAAGCGAGCTAATAGAGGCGCGATGTGCCGACGCCCAAACGCCACCGGCGCGTTAATACGCAATACCCCCTGCGGATGCGTCGCCCCGCCAATCACCTGCTCGGTGGCTAAATCCAAACTCTCCAATACCTGGCGAATATCCTGATAGTAGCGCTCACCGGCATCGGTCAGCTTTACCGCTCGTGTATGGCGGTAGAGCAACCGCTGGCCGAGCGAACGCTCAAGCCCTGCGATATGCCGCGAGACGGACGATGCCGGTAAATCAAAGTAGCGCGCAGCCTCCGCGAAGCTGCCGCTTGAGGCAACCCGTACGAACAGGCGAAGCGCCATCAAGCGAATCGAGTTGTCCAAAGCGCAATAGTCCTTTGCTGTTTTAACGCATTGTAGCAATAACTCGGACTCACTAAAGTGCAGCCTCTTCTTTCTCTGCGGAGTGACGTATGAAACACGCACTTATCCTACTCGGCGTGCTTGTTGCCGGCATGGGGTTATCAGTTGAAGCGGGTTTGCTGGGGCCACTCGGCGAGCAGGTGGGGCATTTATCCGCCACCCTGTCGATTTTTTTGGTGGGGGCGCTGCTGCTCTCGCTGGCACTGGTGTTTTCGCCTAACCCCAAACTGGGCACCCTGTTCCGTCAGCCACGCTGGTTGCTGACCGGCGGCATTCTAGGCCCGATTTACGTCATTGTCCTGACCCTTGCCGCGCCGCTGGTGGGTATTGGTATGACCATGGTGGGCATTTTATGCGGCCAGGTGGGAGCCAGTCTGGTCATCGACCATTTCGGCTGGCTGGGCAGCGAACGACGCAAAGTCGACGGCTACCGGGTGGGCGCCCTGGTGATGATTCTTGTCGCCCTGTGGCTAATGTAACGATCAAGGCTATCAAGGAGCTCAACCATGCTACTTTCATTTATCTTTGTACTATTACTGGTCGGCGGCGCGGTGCTGGCGGCGCAATCCTCTATAAACGGACGTTTGGGGGCCAAAACCGGCGTTATCGAAAGCGCCTGGCTCACCTTCGTGATGGGGGCGGTACTGACGTTCTTGCTGGTGTTCTTTTTTGAACCCGCGCACGAGGCAACGCTGTTCAGCGTACCCAAATGGCAATTGACCGGTGCGCTATTTGGCGTGGTGTACATGCTGGCGATTGTCTTTGCGGTACCGCGGGTAGGTACCGCCGCCGCGACCGTTGCGGTCATTTCAGGCCAGCTATTGATGAGCCTTTTAATCGACCACTTCGGTTGGCTAGACAACGCCGTACGCCCGCTGGATGGCGCCCGCTATATCGCCATGGCACTATTGGTAGGCGCTATTGGGCTGATCTACTTAAGCCATCAACAGCGTCATCGCCGTTTGGTAAATCAGGCAGACTAATTCCCCAGATGCGGTTGCGGCCCTTTCGCTTGGCTTCATAAAGGGCGGCATCGGCTTGGGATAAAAGCTCGGCGGGCGATGCGCCGACTGTTGGCGACTGCACCGCAATACCGACACTGATGGTCACAATGCCCTGATTCGAGACGCCATGATTGGGAATCTGCAAGGCTTCCACGCTGCATCGGATCCGTTCTGCCGCGGGCTGAATGGCCTCAGGTGACGCATTGGCCATCAATACCACAAACTCTTCACCCCCAAAGCGCACCACCAAGTCAGCATCTCGGCTAGTCGCTTGCAGGGATGCCGCCACCCGACATAAGCACTGATCACCGGCCTGATGACCGTAGTAGTCGTTATAGGCTTTAAAATTGTCGATATCGATTACCATAAGCCCAAGGCAGGTGTTCTTCTCCATGGCCTCTTTCCACCGGACAGGCATGATGGCATCGAACTGACGTCGGTTGGCCAGATTAGTCAGTGGATCCGTCACCGAGAGCCGAGACAGCTCCTGATTGTCTTGCAGGTAGTAGCCAGAGCGAATTTTTTCTCTTAATACATGCAGATAGGCAGCACGCTCGCTGCGTTCCAGGCGATAGTTCGCCGCCAGGGTGAAGAAGCCCGTCGCCATAATGGTAAATATGGCCAGCCGTTTCACCTCGGGCGGCATAGCTTCGTATGGCAGGACAAAAACCAGAATAATCACAATGCTAATAGCGGATGACACCACGGCATAGTTAAAGCGTAGTGAATAAACAATATTGCCGACAAGCAGGATAAGGCCAAAGGAGAAAACGTCCAGGTAGGAATAAGGAGCGATGGAATTCACAAATATCAAGCAAGAAATCACTGTGGCAAAAAGGACAGTACTTGCCATTAATGTCTCACGTAACGGCGGTGAAACACCTCGGTAGACCCGCCACAGGATCAGCAATCCAACGGGAAGCATGACACCTGCGCGCAAGAACAAAGCCATAGCAAACGCATCAGGGCGAAAACTGTAGTCATTGATCAGAAACAGGCAATAGATAGTGGCCGATACCAGCCCTGCCATCACCATATTATGGCTGCGCTCTTGCTGGGTATCTGCTTCAAAACGTGTTTCTACTTCTTCAGCAAAACGCAAACGCCAAGAGCGACTTTCCAACTCATCCTCGACGGCTTTTAACAACACGTCATTAACCATAAGCCACCCTATATGTCTGACATTGACCTATATTTCTTATATTTATAATCCCATCTTTAAATTAATCTTACGGACCCGACACCTGAATAATGTGGCAAAAAACCGTTTAGTGGAATGACTTTTTCATTATTGCTTAAACGAAAAGTTCCCTATTGTTAATTAATTGATCATTCAATAAATAGTGCGAGACACACCCATATGCTCTGACCAAGTTTCATGAATGGTAATATCCCAGGAGATTGAGCTTGATCACCATGCCAGGAGGAACGCCATGCAAAGAGAGCAGGATGCAAAAACCAGCGACTGGATTTTCACAATAGGGCATCGTGAATTAATTGTGCATCAGCGCTATGAGGTGCTGAGCATGATCAACGATTTCCTGCTGGGAATATGGTTCACGATCGGGAGCGTATGTTTCTTTTACCAAGGCGCGGTTCAAACCGTCGGCGTGTGGTTATTTGTGATTGGTAGCCTGCAGCTACTGATTCGCCCGACGATTCGTCTTCACCGCTATGTCTATTTCAAGCGGTTGCCGGACACCGACCACGACGCCTAACCAGCCACGTTCAACGCAGTTGGCTGTCTTTGCTGCCACGCCGATTGTAGCCGCTAAAGGCCGACTGCTTTTTGTCCAGCTCAGCCTGACAAACGACACACAGCCGAACGCCTGGAATGGCGTTACGGCGCGCGTCGGGAATAGGGTCACCGCACTCTTCGCATAGCTCAAGGCTCTCGCCACGGGGAAGCTGGCTGCGGGCGCGCTGGACCGCATCGTTCAGCGTGCTCTCCATCTGTTCTTGTTCGGCACCGTCTTTTGCCCATCCACCGGCCATCGTCGTCTTCCTCGCTTAACGTCACACCATCTTTTTAGCATAGCAGCCACAGCACTTGAGATAGCGTTAAGACACCTCCAGCTAGTCGAGAGGATTGCGCTGTGTTGGGTTTTCAAGCACTTCCGGTTCTTGGTACGCCTCGGGGTATTTGCGCTTGGCCCGTAGCAAACGAATGATGGTGATAATGTTGGTGATCACAATCAATCCCTCCGCCAACGTCCCACCTATGGTGCCGATCAATAAATTGTTGAGCATCCACGCCAGGGCAGCCAGCCCCAGGAATACGCGCATACTGATGCCGCGCAGCAGGAACATGCCCAGCGTGCCAAGCACCATGGCGGTCAGGGGCAATACGTCGACCCAGCTCTGCCAGGTCAGCCATGCCGCGATACCGCTGACCGCCAGCACGCCCGCCATGACCGGTTTGCTGCCCAGATAGCGGCGGGCCAGCACGATACGTACGATCACCAGCATGGTAAGCGTAGCGGCGGTCCAGCTCTCGAAGAACACAAACTGCAGCGCGAAGGCGACATTGGCGGAAATCAGCAACATCAATAACCGATCGTCACTCTTACTGGCAAAGGCGATCACACATATCACAAGCGCCACCAAGCCAAAGAACTGACCCGCCAGAGCACTGTGGCTTAGGTTGTCTAGCATTGAGCATTTTCCCGTTTAAGTCCTGTAATGACCCCCTGGTTTTTGCACACCCTACGCAGCTATTGCAGGGTGTGCTCGGGGCGCCACATAGCCTAGTGACTGATGTGGCCGTTCTTCGTTGT